>NZ_JACRVU010000009.1 GCF_018811945.1 Gluconobacter sp. P1C6_b | reverse complement strand
CGTAGCGTTCATGCATGTCACGCCAGGGACAGCCGGTCCGCAGAACATGCAGCATGCCATTGAGAAACAGGCGGTTGTCTCCGGCTGGACGGGCCCAACGTCCACGCTCAGAAGGCAGAAGCGGGCCAATCACCGCCCATTCATGATCCGTCAGATCGCCTCGTGCCATGCCTGTTCTCTCTGCTCCTGACCCCACAGACAGGAAGTGAATCAGATCTCAGGCAGATCGTATAGATCTTTTGTCAACTCAACCTAGATAGGATCAAAGCCATTCTGGCGATTACCAAGGCGATTTGAGAAAGAGAAAATAGATTTTTGCCTACAATCTGGGCATGGACACTTTCTGCGACAAAACGGTCGATTGTTCCCAGACGTACCCATACATCTCTCTAAAACCCAGACTTTAACGTGGGTTTCAACATGGGTCAGATCGACGCTCCAACCACTAAGTAATTGATTTTTATGAGAAAAATGAGGGGACCTGGTGGAGAGAGTTGGATTCGAACCAACGTAGGCGTACGCCAGCGGATTTACAGTCCGCGATTTTACCCGCAGAAAACTACCATTTCTTTTATTATCAATGACTTATTGTCGGCATGCAGTGGCATGAATCGGTTAGAATTGGCACAATCCGGTCTTCGATTGGCACAAAATGGCACAAGGAATGGCACAGATAGAGGGAGTTTCCATCCCCGCCCTGCACGCTTGACACCCTATACCGAGTTGTGCCAGCGTTGACGCATCGTCTCCGACCTTGTGGGGCCGTGCCTCTACGCTGCGGGCTTGTGCCGCGTTTCTTTAATCTGCCTTTTCCGTCAACGGGAGAGGTGTATCGAGAAACGATGTGACACATGACAGACGCCCCCATCCTCATTGATGAGAAGCAAGCCGCTGACCGCCTCGGGTTGAGCGCTGATTACCTGTATCGCCTGCGCATTAACGGGCCCCGCCGCCGGTCATCCAAGGACACGCCCCTCCCCCCCGGACCGGCGTTCTTGCGCATCGGACGCCGCGTCGTCTATCGCCCTGCCGACCTAGAAAAATGGCTTGACGATATGGCCGCAGCGTCCGGGTGTGCCCGCGCCTCCTGCCGCCGTGGCCGCCCGACGAAAGCCGAGCAAGCCGCCCGCTTGCGTGCGGCCGCCTGACGCAATCACTACAGAGAAAAAACGCAAACGAACCAAGGGGAACGAGCATGACAGGTATGGAGAAACTCCGGAAAAGGGCAGGCGACCTTGCCGATTTCGATTGTGACGGAATGAATTTCACAATCGTCAATGACCCCGTGTGGTGCAGCGGCAGGGGTGAGATTCACGCATGGGAGTTTTTGGTTACGGACAGTCGAGGCAGACAGTTTAACGTCATTGCCGACCCGCGATACGCCACAATGAAATCTATCGCGAGGAAGGCCAAAACGGCAGGCCGAATGAGGTTTTGATTATCTGGCATGGGCCGGGACTACCAAGTGCGGCCCAATGTTGGCCCGCAGGGTCAGGCTAGGGCTAATCGCCCTGGCTGACCATGCAACCCCGGAAATCATGGAAAAAGCAGCGGAACAGTTCAGGAACGTTGAAATCCGCCATCCTGAAACTGTTCAATATAGAAAAGCCCGCCCCCGATAGCCTTTTGCAGAGGCAGTGACCGGGAAACGGGCTTGGTTCGCAACGACACGCGATGAGTTAAGTTACCCCGCCTCTGGCCCGGTTTTCAACACTCATCGCAGACGGTGGGTGTTTTTTTATGACTGGCGACAGGCGGCAATTCTGGGAAGACGTGGAGGACCGGGAACGGCTCCGTCTGCCCATGCCCGACGCCGAGGCAGTCGCGGGCCGGGACGAGGTATTGCAGCAGGACGTTGGGCTTGCCTCAAAGATTCTTCAGGCTACGGAACTCGACTTGTTCGGAAATCCGGCAAGCCTGCATGATATCGCATCCGTTACGATGTGCCCTTCAAAAATCCCGGCGGCGGCATTGCTCAGGCGCTCCCGGTTGTTCCAGACCGTCAGGAACACGGACGCAACGTTTTGGCGCAAGGAATTCAAAACGTACACGACCGAGCGCCGAACAGAGCGCCGAAATCACCAGCACATCATGCTCAGGCTGACAGCGGTGGGACACCGGACACACCCATCGGGCGTGCATGATGTTTATGATTTGCGAGAGGATGGCAGGCGCGTCTACAGCGCCATGGCGGCGGCACTGTACGACGCAGAGCACAGAATCAGAATCCTGCGTGGTATTATCCTTCCGTTGTATATCGGCACTCATGACGTATTTGCGGACAGCGGCTGGACTGTAAAAAGACATTATCACGTCGGCATTGATATCAACCGGGCCGGGCTTTCGGTTGAAGACTGGCAGTTCGTCCGGGAGCGGCTGGAACGCCACTTCATCGACCGTGGCTTCACTATCTACGTCCCCGAACTCGACCAGTACGACGACGAAGACGCCGAATGGGCGGCGTGGTACGCAGCAGGAAAAACGAAGGCGGAAGACGGCGAGCCGGACGAACTCGACCCCGATGCGCTGGCGGAATATCATCGTCAGACAGTCGGGAGTGATTTCTACAATCCACGCGGGGATTTCCGCCGGTTTCGCGCTGACCTGAGCCGCAGCGGCCAGAGGTCAAAATTTGTCGGGCACGGCGTCGAACTGGTCGCCAAAGGCACCAGAGGCCCACGGACTGGTGACTATCAGCCTCATGCCCGCGCACTCGTGAATCACCGTTCGGATGGTTTCGAGGTACGAACAAATGTCGTTATTGCGCACCCTGACGGCGTGAACCTGAATCCCGACGCTCTGGCGTCATGTGACCTGTCAGAAGATGTCAGGCGGGCGCGGTATCTTGCCGATGATGGCCTTGCGGTGGTCCTGCGCCGCCAGAATGAGGACACGCGGCAGGCACTGGCTGAATGGCTGGCTGGCCTCGGCACGTCTACACCGTCTTATGGTATCTCCGTAAACCTTCCTGTCATCCATCCCTCTGCCGTCATTCACCTGATGGAGACTAACACCCAGAGGGTCGCCGAAGCCCTGAACACAGCCATGGGATACCTGCCCGGAGTCACCAGAGTAATCAGAGACCGCCCCATGACGGCCACAGCTGTCAGACTGGTCATGAAGGAGGTCATCGAGAGCGCAAGACGGACCCACAGGTTCCTGTCATCTGTCCGCCGCATCCGTGGTCTGGACACACCACAGGACGGCGACAATGGCGGACTACCACCGGAAGTGGTGGCCGACTGGCAAGCACAGGCCGCCCGGCTACTGGCCGACACGCTGAATCCGCCCGCACCCGCCCAGGCCACCCGGTCCGCACGTCTGACCCTGACGCCAAGGCCCCCGAAGTCCGCGCCGGAGCCAGCCCCGCAGGCCTACCCGGTGGACGAAGAGGCCGCGTGGAGACAGGCAATCGAAGACCAGAAAGCGGAATATGCGTCCCGGATTGCCGTTCAGGAGACCTGAGAAAGCAGCAGCAACCAGTTAAACGAGCGGGATGCGGGTGTTTGTAAGAATCTCACCCGCATCTTGCGCGAAATGCGATTTCCGCGCGTATGAAGCGTCATTTTCTTCTGCTACCATTTCATTGAGGCCCTTTAGCTCCTGTATAATTATTTTTATTTCGGCAACTTTCTCTCTTGCGTTGATGATGTAGCGAGTGTCATCAGGCGTTCTTAGTTTCATAAGAGCAGCCTCATCGTGGCAAAGGGCCGCTAGCCGCTGCTCCAGCCGGGCCATCACACGAAGCTCACTGCCTTCGTTGAGGAATAGTTGCTGAGGGTCAAGATGATAAACCAGAGCGGCTATATCGTAGCTGCTTAACAAGCGTATATCACCTTTAGCATCTGAATCTGCCCGCAAGTTTTTTAGAAGACGAATTGACGATTTAATGCCCCCATTTGATTGGTCATCAACGGATTTTACTTCGCGCATATATCGAAATGGATAATTCGTCACGGTCTTGTGCTCATTTAGAACGTAAATGCTGACCCCTTTATCGCTTTCATCTTTGGACCTCTGGTACTCTACGCCATGGTACCAGTGAGCCGGGACGACATCTACTTTAACCGAAAAGCTAGGACCTGATAAGCCAATCGACTTATTTGATTTTGTATTTACGCTACTTTCTCCGTAGCATTCAACGAGGTGACGCTCGGCATCAGCCCGAAGCTCTAAAAGCCAGTCCGCAGGTTCGACGCCTTCGAGTTCAGCTGGCCAACTTCCATACTTTCCGGCTTTTGCGCTCTCACCTTTTGGTGAGTATGTTCGATAATCGGTTCGCAAGCACAATAGGTCTACGTCGCTGATGCCTTCTATATGTAGGTTCATTGGCACCGACCCTTGAAGCTCGAATTCTGCTTTTAACCGACTCCTGAGCTTCCCTTGGAGATATCGCTTTACTCGGTCGGCCTCGGCCAGCGCAGCATCTGTAAATCGTTTTTCAACCTCCTGCATTGCCCCCAATGCAAAGCTGGTCGCAGATTTGTTTCCAGCTCTTACTTGATAACTTTCGGTAGCAAGGCTGTCACGAGTTGACACCGAATCTGCGTAAACCCTGCTATCCATTGCCATGTGTTTGGAAAGCAATCTGGCGCCACCTGTGCCACCGGTTCGACGCGCTTGGAGGCTGTGTAGTTTATTGGCATAGTTGGTACTCATTGGAATAACCTCTTCACTACCATCCCCCCCGAACTCGCGCGTTCTTTTGTGAAGTAATGTCCGCTTGCATTCAGAATATCTTTGTCGAAAAGCAATTCACAACAGCCAATATGATAATATATTTCGCCACTTCCGGGCTTAGGTGTATTTTCGTAAATATACTGTAAGCGCAATTGTCCGGACGGGAGCAGGAACATCGATGCGGCGCTACTAAACGAATTGCTGTTACCTGCCTCCAGTGCGATGGATATTTTTTCGTAATCCTGAGTTATTGTAATAATTCCAGACCAATCCTCATTTTTTTCGCTTAAGGCAGAGCCTTTTACTTCCCATCGTCCATTGAGATTTGCCATCTTTAGGATTCCCGGAACCCTTTTCCACTTCCAGGCAAAATTTCTGAAAATCCAGCTAACTATTGAGTAAATAAGAGCAGCTGTAATTAATGTTGCGGCGCGCTGGATATTTTGGCTAATCTTCGGGAAAATCGGGTCGAGAAAAAGCTCCAAGAGACCGAGTACTGTAAATATCGTCACGGTCAACGCGGTCACTGGTATACCAAGCCGGTAGCCCACATCCGTGCGGCTAGTATTTATTATCGCGTATTCATGTGCTTGCATGAGTGCTCCTGTATGCCGTGAGCTACCTGTAACAGAAAAACATAGAAAGGGAGAGACCTTGGTTCCCTCTAAGTCTCCCAGCCACATAGGTATGGACCAAATGTGGATAACTCATAGAACCAATCAATTTGCAAGATTCAATAATAAAATTCATGAATGTCAAAATAAATATCAGTACTAATTTGATGTAATCGTACCAATTTCTATAGAATTTGGTATAATGATATCAAGTCAGAGGGAAATTGTCGTCTGGCGTATCGTTTTCTGTACCGTAACTTCAGGGGGCAATATGGCTATTTACGGATACGTTCGCGGCATGGCGGGCGCAGGCGCATGGAAACTTCATCAGGAGATGAGCCGCGAGGGTTGTGACATCATCACCTTTGTTTCGGACGACGACGTACCCACCGACATTGAGAGCGAGCCGCATCTGGCAAACATGGTCAGCCAGATGGAACCGGGGGATATCCTTGTCATCCCGGACATCCATCACGTCGCGTGTGATTTCGATGAATGCGCCGGTGATGAAGCCCGGCAGGCCGTTGGCTTGCGTGGCGCTTCCCTTCGCGTTCTCCAGGAGGTCGCCTGATGACCGTTTACGGATACGCCCGCGTTTCGACGCCCCGGCAAAATATTGCGCCGCAGGTGAAAGCCCTGCGTGCAGCAGGAATCCCGAAAGACAGGATTTTTCAGGATAAATCGACCGGTCGCATTGTGGACCGGCCCGGCCTGAATGCGCTCCTGTCCGCAATCCAGCCGGGCGACACGGTGACGTGCTGGAAAGTCGACCGTCTGGGTCGGTCGTTCCTTGAATGTGCCCAGATTGCCGCGAGGCTTCGGGCTGACTACGACGCGCACATCACGACGATAACCGGCGGCGTGGACACTCGGACAACCGAAGGCCGGTTCCTGTTCTCGGCACTTCTCGCCGTGGCGGAACTGGAAACTGAACTCAGGGCCGAGCGGCAGGCGGCAGGGCTGGAAGACGCACGCGAGAAGCGCAAGCAGACCGGGCGTCAGGGCGTCGGTGGTGGTCGCCGACCAACACTGACCAGCCGCCAGCGTGAGCACGCGCGCCAGATGAAAGTCGAGGGCAAATCCATCACGGAAATCCAGCGGCTTTTTAACGTCAGCCGGGGTGTTGCTCAGAGAGCAGCGGCGGGCCGGGAGGCAGTGCTGGATGATTTCGATTTCAAAAAGCCGGAAGACCGGGAGCGCCTGCGGAGGGCGAATGAAATGATGGCGGCGCTGGAATCCCGGCAGGCAGCCTGACGCAATCACACGGAACAAATCATAAACACAGGAGGCCACCAATGGCTACGGTCTACGGAACATGCAAACTCGACAACGGAAACATCATTCAAGTTGTATCAACATCGTCATCCGGTGGCGGCCGGTGGAGAAGGCCGCAAACCATCCGGGTTGTCGAAACGACAGACGGAAAATTCGTCACGGCAAGGGGGAGGAACATCATTGAGATTCACGAGGAGTATTACGAAGACCTGAACTCAAGGGGCGAGGAAACAAGGAGGTTCAAGCGGGCTGTCAGGGACGCGGTCGAACTGATGAAAAAAATAGTGGAGGCCCGCAGAGGAGAAAAGCCAGTAGAAAAGGTGGTTGAACAGAAAAGGCAGGTGAAGCCAAACCTTGATGCACGTATCGGGCGCGTCCGGCTTATTAAAGGAGAGGTTCCGGCGGATTGGTTCGCAAGGGATGTTTTGGCCGCAAGGCACTATGTCGTGTGGTCAGAACGTGTTTACTTTGCGCCGGTTGTCCGTAAGTACGCGGCCGATGAGGGGCGGGTCCGGGTGATTGTGAATCTAATTAGAGCGCACGACGAACTGATGAAAAAACTTGGCCTTGACGATGCCGAGTTCCTTGCGGCCCTGAATCATGCCATTCGCCCTATCGGCTTGGACGAACTTATGTCCTTGAGCGCGGACCCAGAGCCGACACCAGAGCAGGTGGAAATCCGGCGCTATCTGGATAGTCAGGAGCGCGCCTTGGACGATATTGCCCTGTTTTATTACCAGTGCAGCCAGACAGCCGGAAAAGAGCAGACAGTTTTTTAGGTAGAAAAAGTTTGAATAATTAATTCATAGATGCGGGGCGAAGGCTGGCTTTTGTACTAGGCCTTCGCCCGGCAGCTATACTACCCATTTAGAGGTCAGAATATCACGGTTTACGCCATTTGTCGGGCGAGCCGTTCTCAGTATGCCGCACGCGCTCTACGTGGACAGTGCCACCATTCGAATGACCTTGTGCCCATTCGATTGCTTCTCCTTGTGAGGACGTGACCACACTAGCTCTCTCGGAATTGGGGCGGCGTACAGCAAAATCGCCCTCAGGGCGGCGTTCAACAAACAAGTCATCTTTGTTCGACATAACCATCACCTATAAATCAATATGTTGTGCCTGAACACGCAGGCAGGCCCAACATATTGATGTAAATCCGAGTCCTGCAACAAAAATATTAACATGGCATTAACTGGTGATTCTAAGATGCCCGCCGACGGCGTTACCCCCGCATCCAGCGTCCGCAGCACATCTGCCAGCATTTCCGCCCCTCCCGCCGGGGGACGGCAGAAAATGAAAGCAGTAACTGAAGCAAGTGTTTGCTCCCCTGAGATAATCCCATATCGTTCTAGTGCATCATTACGATTGGACAATCGAGACCATGGGTGAAGCCAAACGCACGCAGATGGGCAAGAAGGCGTTTCTTGCTCTGCCCGAAAACCAGCGCTGCGTTTATTGTGGCAGTGCGGAGTCTTTGACAGTAGACCACTTCCCGCCACGGGATTTTTTCCTAAAACGACAGTTCCCAGAAGGCTATATGTATCCTGCTTGCTCTGCATGTAATGCGGGCAAGAGCTCTGATGAGCAGGCCCTTGGCTTTCTGGTTAGTATGCTCGATTGGGAAGTTGATGGCGAAAATTCAGAATTCCGAAGACATTTACGGGCGGCACGAAACAATCATCCGCAGCTTCTTCATGAACTGGAGGCGCTTTCTCCCACCCGCTCAAAACGCTTTCTGAGGCAGGCGCTAGGCGGCTCAGATGCAGTCTGGGCCAATGGTATGAATGGGTGGCAGGCTGTCGAATTCGGTCCAGAAGCCATGAGGCTGCTTAACAAAATGTGCGTCTGGTTCGGACAGACGCTCTACTTTAAGCACAATCACCAAGTGTTCAGCGGTGAGGTGTTCGCGAATAGGCTCCCTCATGCTGCCATTAGAGAAGAAAAATTTCATGGAATAATTTCTAGGTTGAGCGGTATACCTGAAATAAAGCAGACAGGCCATAATATTTCTAATCAGTTTTTTTATAGATACTATGCCGTAGATGGCGGGTTTTATGGAATTCTACAGTTCAATAAGCCGCAGATATTTTTCGTCATATGTGCAATGACGAATGAGCACATTCCAAAAAATCTATCTTTAGATAATGGCTGGTTTCGGTCTGGCCCTGTTGGCCCGCAGTGAAACTGCAAAGATTGACCGCGTTACCCCCGCATACGCACATATCCCCAGCGGCTTCCTTGGCTCGACCCTGAAGCCGCCCTTCCGCCGCTGGGGATATGCTCCGCTTCGCTACGGCCCTTGCGGGCTGGAATGCAGGGATAACGCTACCGCCTGAGCCTACGACAGCAGGTCAGCCAGTTCGTCCAGTTCCACAGGAAAATCACCATCTTCCGGCGGCAGGTCTTCCCCAGCTTCTTCCCGCGCTACTGCATCCAGAGCCCGCAGCACGTCCGCAATCAGGTCGCGGGCTGTCCGCTCGACCGCTGTCCTGACGGACTTGGGTGTCTTCATTTCGACCTGACCGCCGCCTGATATCGTGAGCAGAGCGGGGAGGACTTCAGGGTCATCACCCGGCCAGCCTTTGCCGACGCTGACAGCGCAATCACCGGAATCGCGGTGGAACAGAACACCGATGGCGTGCGGCCTGCACATCACATCGTCAGCCCAGATTTCGAGATATAGCACTCCGGACCCGGCAGGAATCCGCCATTCATGCCGGGTCCGCCCCGTCCCCCGCACCCTGCCCACGGCCTCACGGTCGAATGTGCGGGATGCAGATGCCATCCGGGCTGCCTTCTGGACGGCCTCGACCATCCCCGGCATGGCGCACGGATACAGCAGCGGCAGCGGGCCATTTTTCAGTGAATCAAGCATACGATTTCCCCCCAGCCGCCGGGATGCTCAACAATCATGAATTGTGACGGGTCCGCCATGGCTCGCAGAAGTTGGCGCGCCCTCGCCACCATGCTCGGCCTGTCTAATGCTCCCGCCCGCCATGTGGCTTCCGTGCTTGCAGCCGACAGTCCGCCGCCCGGCTTGATGGCAATCTGGTCAGCAACAAGGCCGATGTCACCCGCCCCGGTGTCGTGAAACAGGCGCGGCGCAATCCAGCTTTCGCCGGTTGAAGCGCGGCACTGGACGAGCAGGAGCGCGGCCTTCTCAGAGGAAAACTCAAACCACACGTCTCCCGGCTGCTCTGCATAGAAATCACCGGGAGCGACAGACTCAATCCGAGCCAGAGCGTCCGACCCGACCAGAATGCGCCGGGCGGTCAGGGGCACATAGGGCGCGAGGACGTAACTTCCAGTCGCCGCATCGAACAGATTTCGCGGTCTCCGAATACGTGATGAAAGAGGCCGCCCGCGTGCAGGCTTCATTTCGTATTTTTGGGTCATGACGCCCCCTTTTTCCTTGGTTTTCCCAAGGGAATTGTACCCTCGCAGGCCGGTCATCCGTATGGGAAATCATCATTTTATCGGGGAGTGATACCGTCATCATCACGGTATCAAGCCGGTATCGGCTCGCCCTGTCGCCTTGGTCTAAATCGACCAGGACGCAGGTCTCGCGAGGGCACCATCAGGACGGCAAACCGCCCCGCGTGGCACAGGTCAGGACGCGGGCTTTTCGGTTGTCGGCGCGATATCCCCGCCAGCCTGCCCGGACATGCTGCCCCCGGCGTCAGGGGGCTTCGCCTCTTTCCCGGCTTTCTGGCTTGCCTTGGCAGCGGACTGGCCGACGCCGCCGGTAGTTTTGGATACGACCCCGCCGACGAAATGGGACGGGCCATCAGTCCGCAGACTGTCCAACGTCCAGCCGAGCATTTTAGCCGCCAGTTCGGGTGTCGTCGTCATCAAGCGCAGGCTTGCAGTCGTGATTTTCCACACCATCCACGCTTCAATGACCAGCATCACGACCGCACCAATCGGCCCGGCTCCACTATCCGCAGTTCCCGATAGAGCAGCGACAGAAAACGTCCGGGACACCAGCCAGACACCGGCGTTCATGACAGACAGCGACAGGACGAGACCGAAAATAGTGAGCGGAATCCGCAAAAACAGGGACAGTAGCAGCAGATAACCGGAGCGCTGTTCCTGATTCACGAACTCGCCGCCGTCCATCCTGATGTGTTGAAAGCCCCAAACCGGCAGCACCACAAACGCTTCCGCGACGGTAATCAGAATCCCGATTGCGGCGAACGTGAACTCAATGAATGGCATCATCGGAATCAGATAAGCGTGCTCAATGCCGACCAGAAGCAGCATTCCGACGATAATCCCGAGCCATGACAGCGGCCCCGATGCGACCGCAGACGCCAGAGCCGCAGCACCAGCAGGGCCACCCAGCATCGTGCCCGCAGCCGCGCCCCCAAGGACAACGAGGGAAATCAGGTTCAGCAAATCGTTCCCGAAATTCGTGAGTTGCTGGATGGGCGACCCGTTCGCCGGGTTGATGCCGACGAGATATTTGTCACCAAGACTGAAAACTTTGGAAAACAGCCATTTCTGGACACCGTGCAGGCTTGCCGTGCTGCCCTGAGTGCTGCCAGCCAGAGCGGCATTCCTCAGGTCCGCAGTGTCGTCCGTGGCGTTCCACTGGACCGTCAACGGCTGAAGAACGGCTTCACCGGCCCTGACGTAATCCCCGGCGTATCCCCAAGTTTTCAGGTCAATGTGACCGCTTTTGTCAGTGTCGGCCATCGGCGGGAGGCTGACTTGCGGGATATCAGACGCCAGCATGGACGCCGCAGACTGAAGCCGGGCCGAGGCCATATAAAACATGCCTGCCGTAAGCCATCCGTATTTGTTCGTATCATTCAGGAATGAGGCGACAGCACTGTCAGACCCACCCTGAACGTCCACGAGAACCTGAGCCGCCGCCGTGAACTCCGTATCCAGAGCGGACTTCGCGTCACTGATTGATTTCGTGAACGCTGCCCCGGAAACCTGTGGAATCCCTGCTTTGATGTCGCCCTGATGATTTACCGGGTTCGTCCGGTAATCAAGGAAATCCGCCACGCCCGTGCTGATGGCGTCGCGGGCTTCTTCAATTGCCGCAAGCCGCGCCTTGTCGAACTGCGTTGCTTTGTCGTCACCGCCGGAGCCAATGGCAAACGTCCCGGAAATCTGCCCACAGACACCGTAATTCCATGTGACAATATGGCGATTTGTTTGAGACGATGAGGTCAGGTTTCCGCCAGTAAAGCGGGCGCTGATTGCGTTATACAGATTGCCAAGGCTGACGGAGATATTCTCACCAGTCGTGCCGCCGACCGTCGCACTCGGCATCGACGCAGGCAGGTTGAACAGTGGCCCCGCCAGACTGTTGTTTGCAAGCAGTGACTGACGGCACAACTCCGCTTCCGTGAAATCACGCACCAGAGCGCCAGTCGCAGGCAGGGGCGGCGCGTTCAGGGTAGGTGTTACAAGCCCGGTTGCGTATGAAGTCCAGACGAGATTTCCCAGACTTCCGCCATACAGGGCGACATACACAACAAGGATTTGCGCCAGACACACGCCTTTTGCAGTCGGGGCGAGCATGCCGAAACCGAAGCACAGGCGCAGGGGTGCCCAGACCGTATGCCATTTCTGTCCCAGAATAACGCCTTCATGAGCGGTCGCCACGGTCCCGGAAATCGCGTGCCATGAAAGCGCGCCGACAGCCACGGCAGCGAGTACGGCAAGGAAAGACCCCGAGGCAGCAAACAGACCCTGAGCGGCTTGCGACGTGCCGGACGACGAGAGAGGACCGACGCCCGGAAACAGGAGTTCCAGACTTTGCCGCCACCAGTCCGATGCGCAGGGCACGGCAAGGGTTTGCGTAATTACAGAACCCGACGCGCTGCATGTCGCCTCGTCTGCCGTTATTGTGGTTGCATGAGCAAGCGCCGGGAAGACGAGCAGGAGCGCAGCAAGGAAGAGGATTTTCTTCATGACCTGTCACTCCTGAATCTCGGCAGCAAATCGGTGCGCCAGTAGTCCCGGAATGACGACAGGGTGCGGGTCCGGAACTGGTAGTTTGCAAGCCCACATTTCAGAGCCTGCGACGTGCATGCGAGCGCACAGGACGCACACAGCAGAGCGGCACTATAAATATGCTCCGTAAGCGCAAAAGTGAGAGTGCCGACCGCGAGCGGCAAAGACGGCAAAAAAGCCAGCCAGAAGCACGCCGCTGTCACACGCACCCGGCGGTCAATTTCCACACCGCTGACACGGTAGAAATCAGCGACAGCCCGGAACCGTTCCGCTGGGTCCGTGATGGTGCTGGAAATGGGCGCTTTCTTGCCGTCGCCACGCCAGAGCGTCCGCAGCCGGAAAACAGGACCTGTCACTTGCCTTTTTAGTGCACCCAGTGACGCTGAAATATCGTCCGCGCCGGTAAGAAATCCGAGATTGAATCGCATGTCGTCACTCCCTTTCAGCCCACAACTTCAACAGGTGGGAAGGCAGGCTCAGGCGCACGGAAGGCCGCAGAAATCCGCTTGCCTTCGAGCGTGGAAATAATGGCGTCTTGGTCACTGGCGCGGGTCACATACGAGAGCAGGAAATCCACCAGAGCGGTCCGCGCGTCCGGGCTGCCGTTTTCTTCACAAAACGCGACAACGCCCCGGCCCAGAGCACACAGGGCCTGAGCCTCGATTTTCCGTTTTTCGGCAGTCTCCCTGCGGGCCATCGCACGCTTGATTTTCTGGACCGCCAGCCGCTCCCGCCTGATGCGTTCCTGCGCTCTTTTGAGTTCGTTTTCGAGTGAATTTGTGTCAGTCATTTTGACCCCCTGAAATGTTGCATTTTCAGGGTCAATGGTAGGCTAACTACCTGAAAGAAATCACGATTTTCGGAAGAAATCTTTCACAGTATGTGACCGCATGTGCTATAAGAAGGTCATCTATTCCATGCCCTGACGGCATGGATATGCTCGTATATACACTCACTGCGTGAGCGTTACTCGTAAGAGGTCTGCAATGTCCCAATATCGCCTTCGCAATCCCGCCATCGTCGCTGAATTCCGTGAGCCCATGCGCGTTAAAGTGCTGAAAGTGCTCTCATGGCTCCCGGCGGCGTTCGTTCTGATGGGGCTTTGCGCTGGCGTTGCATCAGGCACGGCGCTCATTGGTGCTCTGGCCCTTCCGATGGGCGTTTATGGCGGCACTGCCATTCTGAGCTATCAAGTCCGGCGCGGGCACATTGTGCAGGGCTAATGGTGATGACCCATGGAAGCCGTTTTTGCATCAGCAACGCAGGAGGTTGACGACAGGCGGATTGCTCTGAATTTCGGTATCGCGTCGGTCGGTGCGGTGTTGAAATGCGCGGCATATAATCTATGCGGGCGGATACCCGACCGGCTGACAGACCAGACGTTTGATTTCACGCGCAAACGGGCCGAGCATTATGACCATTTTTCTCTATTTCCTGAGCACGTCACACCCACCGAAAACCTGACCGACCCGGCGCAATTTTGGCGTGAAGCCGAGGCCATGGAGCGGCAGGCAAATGGGCAGGTTGCAAGGCAGGTTCTCTTTGGCATTCCACGCGGTCTGCCGGTTCAATATCACCGCAAATATATTGCCCACGTTTTCAAGCCGCTGATTGATACCGGAATGGCGGTTCACTTCGACTGTCACAACGCCATTTCACGAGATGGCGGCGAGAACAGGCATGTCCACGCTTTGCTGACTATGCGCCGGATGAATCCGGACGGTACGTTTGACCGGAAAAAGGCGCGGGACTGGAACGCCCTTTTCATGGCTGGCAAGGGCAGGGTTATGCGTGCCCAATTTGAAGACCGGGGCAACAAATGGCTTGAAGAAAACGGGTACAATATCCGCTTGCGCATCAGGTCAAATGAAGAACTTGACGGACCCGACGCGCTGCCACCGGAGCCGACCGTCAGCCGGGCGGATATCGAGCACACCAGACGCCATCCCGAGGCACCCGCGCCCGGCATAATTTCTCTCGATAATCACCGTGCCTTGCATCGTCAGGCACGAGAATCACAGAGAGCCGTTGACGGGCTGTCTGCCGAGATTGTGCGCCTTGAAGCGCTCATTGCAGAGGAGGCCCGCCAGCGGCTCCCAGAGAGAGGAGCGCACACGATGGCGAGAAAGAAAACTGGATGGATGGCAGGCGCGGACGGATACGCAGCATTGCCCGACCACCTGAAAGCATCGGCCCGAAGGTCTTACGACCGCTGGAAAGCCCGGCAGGTCGAAGAAGGCAAGAAGGCCGGGGACATTTTCAGCCTTCATGATTACATTGATTACGTCCAAGGCCGCAGACGAGATGACAGGGGATGGAGGTTTGAGCGTCCTGACGACGAGGCAAACGCCATTCGCTGGGCACCGGAGCCGACGCCGGAAATCGCTGACAGTGACGCCCCGCCTGCACCTGATGCACCGCAGGACGACCCGGACGACATGCCGGAAAGTGACGGCTGGGACAGGGAGAGCCGGTTCCGTGCCCGTCTTCTCGCAGGCCACTATAAGATTTCTGAATCGTCACTGACGCCTGAACAGGTCGCGGCCATTTCGAAAATCCGTATCGACCGCAACCGTGGCGTGGCGACGATAGAACTGCATACGGGCGACGTTTTTGAGGATTTCGGGGACCGGATTGTCAGCCCCCGCGACCCATCCCCGGAGACGGCGGCACAGTTGGCGCAGGCCGCTGTCCTTCATGGCTGGTCGAATGTTCAGTTGACCGGAACCCCGGCTTACCGCGATGAAGTGGCTATTGCCCTGAGTCTTCTGGAACCGCCCGTTTCTCATGACTGGAAACTGTCGCGTGAGGCCCAGAAGCGGCTTGACGCTGCACTTGCCGAGCGTCTGGCGACATTCGAGAATACGAACGCCATCAGGCCCATTGAAGCCCCGGTGAATGAGATAGTGCCGGAAATCAAGGCCCCGGTCGAGGAAATCACGGAACCAGAAGTCCCGGACAGTCCGTCTAGGGCTGTCGCCCTGGACGAACCGGAAGACCCGAGGCCCGCGGACACAGATGATGGTTATGAGCCGGACGCAGACCCTGATTTCCTGAAGCGCCATGCAGAAGATGTCGCGGCGGATGAAGTGCTCATGAGGCATGAGCAGGCAGAGGAAATCACAACGGAAGACCTATTGAGACTTGCGCCAGATTCACCGCCGCCGACCTTCCGCGTTCCGGCTGTAGTCCTGAAAACGGGCGATGCGGTGTCAGTAGAGTGGTTGCAGGCGAACCGTGATGCGTTTGCAGGGCGGTCCGAGGCTGAAATCATGGCGCGGTTCCCGTCTTTTGTCGGCGAGCAGGTGAACCCAGCGGCCTATGCTGACGACCCGTCCGGCGGTGAGGACTTTGACCACGCCGTGCAGATGGCGAAAGGCGCTTGGGATGCCTGCGGTGCGGCAGTCAGCATCGCGTGGATATCAGAAAACGGGCCGCTCGATAGTCTGCCAGACGTAGCA
Organism: Gluconobacter sp. P1C6_b; assembly: GCF_018811945.1. Taxonomy (GTDB): domain Bacteria; phylum Pseudomonadota; class Alphaproteobacteria; order Acetobacterales; family Acetobacteraceae; genus Gluconobacter. The sequence goes on along the minus strand of NZ_JACRVU010000009.1, from coordinate 101,425 downwards.
CCCCGCACCGTCTTCATCACGGACCCAGCCGACCCGTCGCAGGACCTCGACGCCGCCGATATGCGGACCCGCCCGGAACTGGCGAGGGTGGCCGACAGGCTGGAAAAACTGACGAATGAACAACTGGAAAAGGCGCTTTCGGGCACGTTCCCGCACTACAATCCTGATGACGGCAATCCCGGAGCGCGGGAAGAGGCCATCGCCGAATGGAAGGCCCGCAGGGCGGCACGAAAGGAAATCAGCAATGCGCAGAATCAGGAAAATCAGAACAGTCATGGGGCTCGTGTTCCCGGTCATGATGAGCCTCTCGGTGGTCCTGCCAGTGGTCCTGCATCCGGCCCAGACGGCGGCAATGCTGGCCGGAACGTGGCAGACGTTCGAGAGGGCACATCTCCCGGAAATGGCCCTGATGATGTTCGGGATAGCCGCCCTGTTCCACTTCGCCCGGCACCGGCTGAACAGTCTGGCGAGCAGGTAATCAGGCAGGCGCTTGCGGAAATCCGGGAACGCTACGCACATGAAGCCGCGCGGCTGGACGTTCCGGGCCTGCCTGCGCTTCTTGAACCCCGGCAGGCCGCTGTAGATGCCGCCATCCGGGCAGCGGAGAAGGTGGCAGCGCGGGCAGCGAAAGAGGCCAAGACCGCCAGAGGCAACGCCTCTTTCCTGTCACCCGGCACCCGGAAGGCCGCAGACGACGCCGAGAAGCGGGCGCAGGCGCTGAAAGCCGAGGCCGACCGCCTGAAAGAAAGCCGTCAGGACGCCATGATGCAGGCTCGCAAAGGTGCCGAAGCCGAGCGCAAGGAACTGGTTGCGGAATCAGAGCGTCAGGCCCGGTCGCCAGATTACCAGAAAGCAGAGCGGGCGCTCAGGGATGCAAACCTGATTGAGCTTGCGCTGGACAGCCGGGACGCGGGCACGCTTGAGGCCCTGAAAACCAGGGATTTCTCGGCAGTCCGTGCAGCAGCTCAGGACTGGCAGCGTGAGCAGCAAGCGCAGGCCGACGCGCTGGAAGTGGCACGTCTCAAGGCAGGTCCGAAGTCCAAGCAGACCCAGAAGACCGGGCTTTCTGTCGTCCCGGAGTGACCTTTTCACCTTACGAGGATTAAATCTGGTTCAGGAAGGGGGCGTTCATAAATGAACGCCCCCTTTTTTGTGTTCATGAATTCATGACCTCATTCATAAATGGACATGAAAATTCATGACGTTGTTCATAAATATAAAATGGAATCCATTCTGGTTTGTAATGTTGTCATTCGAGCTATACTTTTAGATAACTTGCCGTCTTTGCCGTGCAGGCATATCGTATATCTGTATTCAACGAGCGGATAACAGAACAATGATTGATAACGGCTTCACGGCACAGGTAATTCACTGTTACCCCGGTGCGTATGGTATGGTATTTACAGAGTTCAGCCATCCCCGGATGGAGGCTGCACTTGAGGAATGGGCGGCATCTGGCATGACGCCGCAGGCCATCAAGTCGGCGTTGTATCGGGAGATTCTGGGCGCTCGGTCGGCGTCAGGGGTTCACATTGAGGTAGAACCGGAGCCGTCCATGGGCGGACACACCGTGACGGCATTTATCGTCAACGACCACAAGCCGCGCCGTCACATGACGCCGGACGAGAAGAGAGAAATCGCAGAATGGCACCGGGCGGGCTTCAAATGCGGGGAAATCGCGGAAGCGGTCGGTCGGCAGTATAGCACGGTTGATAAATACCTACGGCGTGCTGGACTGACGGGGAGAGCCGGGGCTTAGTGCCCCAGCCCGAAGAAGGCGGCACTAGGCCGCCTTCTCTCGCGCTTTTCTCTCTGCCCGCCGCCGCCTGAGTTCGGCAGCTTGGTCTAGCGGGGTCGGGTTATAGTACGTCTCCGTCAGGACACGGAGCGTCTTGTGTCCTGTCAGTTTGGCAAGCTCCATCGCCCCCGCATGGTCTTTCGCCAGTTCAGTAATCGCGATGTGTCGCAGGTCATGGAACCTGACCGATTTCGTCAGCCCCGCCCCACGCGCACGCTTCACGGCGGCGGCAAACGCATTGCTTAACATGCTCTCAGTGAAGCCGCCGTCTTCACCCCGTTTCTCTGGGTCGCCGAACAGCCAATCATCAGGGCGGTGCGGGAGAACCTTCACGGCGTCAGAAATAACGCCCTCGGCCTCTTCTGTCAGTGGCACGTCACGAGCACGGACCACACCGCCGCGACTGTTCTTTGTCTTCGGGAGGTGAATGTGCGTCTTGTAGATGTGTGACCTTTGTATGCGCCGGATTTCCCCGGCGCGCATTGCTGTCTCAATCGCAATCAGGACGCAATGAATCAGGTAATCCGGCCCCTCACGGCACGCCGCAAGGAGAGCCACTGCATCACTTGCGGGGAGTGTGACGTGTCGCGGCGGAGGCGGTGGCGGCAGAGAGACCAAGAGGCAGGGATTCGGGATATCGAGATGGAGCCGGGACCGGCAGTTTCTGAACGCAGCAGACAGGACAGCAACACAGTTCCGGATGGTCGAGGCACCGGACCCGGCGCGCAGTCGCTCGTCAATAAACGCCTGAATCTGGTCCGGCATGATGGACGACATAGGATATTGCAGCCAGTCCCCTCCCCGGCCCTTTACTCCACCGTGCCATTCACGCCACGTCTTCAGGCGCGACCGCTCTTTGTCGCCCCCCTCTTTGTGCGGGAGGACGTGCTCTTCATAGTAATCAAGTCCCCTTGCGAGCGTGAACGACCTGAGCCGCTGCCCGTCATCCCACGTCCCGGCGTTGATGCGCTGCCTTGCATCTTCACGAGCAGCAACGGCTGCTTCGAGCGTGTCCTTGACGCCATTTGCGTAAACACCACGCGCGCGGACGCGCCACTGATACTGTAGCGGCCCGCGATAAGTGATTCCCTTTGGGAGGCTCTGTGCCATTCCTTGTGCCAGTCTCTCAGTCGATAACTGACCAGCCTTGGCACAAATTGGCACAGAAATTAAGAGGCATTTCCTGCCCCTTATTCTGTGGACCCCCTGAAAGTCGCAGTTTTCTGCGGTTTTCAGATGGTGGAGAGAGTTGGATTCGAACCAACGTAGGCGTACGCCAGCGGATTTACAGTCCGCCCCCTTTAGCCACTCGGGCACCTCTCCGGGTCGGCGGTTGGGATATGGCGGATTGACGGCTATGTCAATCGCCTGTTGTCGATTATATGCTTTTTTATGGCCAGAAGATCTCCCTCCCGTTCCGCCCCCGATCGTATCACGGATCGCTCCGCTCCTCCCGCCGGCACTGCCGATCACAGCTCTTCCCAGTCTGGTGGTCGCACCAGAGAACGGGGTGGCCGTTCCGGTCGTGGCCATGCCGCCAGTTCCGGCCCCGGCTACTGGATTTACGGACATCATGCCGTACAGGCCGCGCTCGCCAATCCCGAGCGCGTCATCCATGACTTTCTGGCCACGCGCGAGGCTGCAGCCTCATTCGAAAAGGCATCCCGCAAACCGCAGATCGTGGATCGTGAGCGCCTCGACCGGCTGTGTGAGCGCGATGCCGTCCATCAGGGTGTCTGCCTGCGGGTCGAACCGCTGGAGACGCTGGCCATTCCTGATATCGTCGAGCGCAAGGGCCCGGTTCTGGTGCTGGATCAGGTGACGGATCCGCGCAATATCGGCGCGATCCTCCGGTCGGCCGCAGCGTTCGGAGCCGCTGCCCTTCTCGTGCAGGACCGCAACGCCCCGCAGGAAAGCGGTGCGATGGCGAAGGCTGCGTCGGGCGCGCTTGATGTCGTACCCATCCTGCGCGAGGTCAATCTTTCCCGCGCGCTTCAGGCGCTTCAGGCCGAGGATTTCTGGGTTGTCGGGCTGGATGCCGGTGGCACGCGTCTGGATGGCAAGAGCTTTGCCGGGCGTCGCGTGGCCCTTGTACTCGGGGCAGAAGGCGCCGGGCTGCGTCGGCTGACGCGCGAGACCTGTGACGAAATCGCCAGCGTCTACATGCCCGGCGACATGGAGAGCCTGAACGTCTCCAATGCGGCGGCCGTGGCGCTTTACGAACTGGTTCGCCCGGTCTGAGAAACACGGCCTGAACAGCTTTCCGGGAGCAGGACATGCTCCCGGAAAGCTGACGGTCAGTCGGGGCCGGATGTGGCGGACGGGTAGTCCGTGTATCCTTCCGGACCCTGACTGTACCAGGTTTTCATATCATCAGGTTGCAGGGCGATGCCGCGGGCGAAGCGCTCCGGCAGGTCGGGGTTCGAGATGAACTTGCGGCCAAAGGCAATCGCATCAGCATGGCCTTCCGCCAGGGCTTTCTGCGCGGCCTCGAACGTATAGTCCTGATTGAGCACCAGCGGGCGCGTGAACACCTTGCGGATCTGCGGGGACAGTTTGGGCTGGTCCGTCTTGCCGAACGTACCATTCGGGCCCGGTTCGCGCAGTTCGAGCCAGGCCACACCCAGATCCTGAAGCAGCTTTGCGGCCGGGACGAAAACCGTCTCCGGCGCACTGTCGATGCAGCCCTGCGTATCGCCGTTGGGGGACAGACGCACGCCTGTGCGTTCGGCTCCGATGGCGGCGATCACGCGCTCAGTGACTTCTTTCAGGAAGCGGATGCGGTTTTCGGGGACGCCGCCGTATTCATCCGTCCTGTGATTCGTGCCGTTTCGCAGGAACTCGTCGATAAGATAACCATTGGCGGCATGGATCTGAACGCCGTCGAAACCGGCGCGGATCGCATTGCGGGCGGCGTTCTCGTAATCGTTCAGAATGCGGCTGATATCCGTGGCATCGATTGCCCGGGCCTGCTCGAACGGCTTCTTGCCTTCATAGGTATGAACCTCGCCGGGGGCCGTGGTCGCGGAGGACGAGACGGGCTGCGTTCCGGTCACGGACGAGTGGACCATGCGGCCCATGTGCCAGAGCTGGCAGACGATCTTTCCGCCCTTTGCATGCACACCGGCCACGATCGGCTTCCAGGCCTCGACCTGTGCATCGGACCAGATTCCCGGTGCGAACGGCCAGCCCAGACCTTCGCGGGAGATACCCGTGGCTTCCGTGATGATCATCCCCGCACTGGCGCGCTGGGCGTAGTATTCCGCCATGATGGGGGTCGGAACGGCCTCCTTGTCGGCACGTCCACGCGTCAGCGGGGACATCACGATCCGGTTTTTCGCGTGAATGGGACCGAAATCAATGGGATCGAACAGGGTTGGCATCACTTGTCTCCTCTGGACAGGCCCTCATATTGTTCGGCAAAATTCGAACAAGGCAAGCATTTTGTTTGATACGAGTCGAACAAAGCAGGTGTTGCGATAAAATCTCAGGAAAGGGATAAGACCCCCATGGCTGCCTACGACCATCCTGCGCCCGCGACGTTCGAACTGACTTTGGTGCTGCGAGCCCTGGCCGATCCCGCACGTCTGGAGATCGTGCGACATCTGGCGCGGGTCGGGGAAGCGAACTGCGCCACGCTGATCGGGACGCGGCCCAAATCCAGCATGTCGCATCACTTTCAGGTTCTGCGGGACAGCGGAATCCTGCGGACACGCATCGAGGGCGTCCAGCATCGCAATTCCCTGCGCCGCGAAGAACTCGACACGCGGTTCCCCGGGCTTCTGACGGCTGTCCTCAACGTCCCCTGAAAGACGACGCAGAGGCCGGATTTCAGTTCCGGCGCCAGATCTGTTCGTGGATGCAGGTTGCGAAAATCAGCCAGACGAAGAAGGGCACCTGCATCGCGGCCGCCTTGCAGTCCACCTTGTGCGCTGTGCGGATCGAGGCACCAGACGTCATGATCAGGCCAATGCAGATGGCAAGCCCCGTCCCGAGCTGGCGCTTGCGGAACACGAAGAACGGAAATCCGGCCACGCCCGCAACGCACAGCGCCCACAGAACAAGCGCCGCTGTCCGGCAACAGGACTTTTCCGCCCGCAGCAATCGATAGCCCGACCAGGCCAGCAGCCCGTCAAGCAGCGTCCAGATCACGGCATAGGCTGGACCGGGCGGATTGAAATGCGGCTTGTTCAGATGCTCATACCAGCGGCGGGTGGACTGATCGTCGGCCGGGCTGATTTCCCGTGCAGCGTACTGAACTCCGAAAACCGTGCCGGCCGCCACGACCGCATCAATCAGACGTCCCATAATCCCTGATCCTTCATAAATCCTGCTGCCTTAACGCGGCAGCAGGGCTCACGGTTCAGCGAGCATCCCGGTCAGGTCACGGCGTGGACGGTGCAGGCGTTCCGAAATCGAGCTCGGCGGCGATCTTCCCGGCTTCCGGATTCCACAGCAGAACCCGGTCACTTCCCGCCCCGCTCAGCGTCACGGCCATCAGACCATCCGGGCGGGACGTGACCGCCGTGATATGCTCGCCCGCACCCAGCGGCAGCGCCAGACGGGAAAAGCCGCCCTCAGCCAGCGGTACGGTCGCCGTGACGCTCGGACGGGGATGCAGAAAACGGTAGGCAATCACGCCGATCAGCCCGAAGACGGCCGCAATGATCAGCACGCCCATCAAAATCACGGCGGCCAGAAGCGCTTTTGGTGTCTGCGACTCGCTGTTCGCCATTTCCTCGGCTACACCCTGTGTCATGTCTGATCCTGTTTCCCCATTCCGTCTTGTTGTCGATGCGTCTACGGCTGGCCAGAGGGCCGACCGGGCGCTGGCGGACGCCATCGGCACGGTTTCCCGCTCCCGGGTCAAGGCCCTGATTGAAAGCGGCAATCTTTCCGTCAATGGAAAGACGGTCTGCGAGCCTGCGGAAACGCTGCGCGACGGCATGGAAATGGTGCTCACCTTCCCCGCCCCCACCCCTGCCCGACCGGTCGCCGAACAGATCCCGCTCAGTATCCTGTACGAAGATGACGACCTGATCGTACTCGACAAGCAGGCCGGGCTCGTCACCCACCCTGCCCCGGGCAACGAGACCGGCACGCTGGTCAACGCCTTGCTCGGGCATTGCGGGGAAGGATTCGAGGGCATTGGCGGCGAGAAACGTCCGGGAATTGTGCATCGTCTGGACAAGGATACGTCCGGCCTGATGGTCGTGGCCAAGACGGCGATGGTGCATAACGCGCTGTCCGAAGCCTTTGCCGCACGCGATATCGACCGCGCCTACCTGGCGCTTGCCTGGGGGCTGCTTCCCACCGAGGGCGAGTTCGACGGCAATATCGGCCGCGACAAGCGGGACCGCAAACGCATGGCCGTTGTTGGAAGTGGCGGCAAGGTCGCGCTGACACGCTTCAAACTGATCGAACCTTTTCAGGCCGCCGTCTCCCTGATCGAATGTCGCCTCGCCACTGGACGGACCCATCAGATCCGTGTTCACCTTTCGAACGCAGGCCACCCCCTGCTCGGAGACCCGGTCTATCTGCGCCGGATTCCCGCAGCAGCGCGCGGTCTGTCGCAGGATGCGAAGGAAGCGGCCCTTGATTTCCCCCGTCAGGCGCTCCATGCGACCCGACTCGGATTCATCCATCCGCGGACCAAAAAGCAGCTTTCCTTCGAAACTGCGCCCCCTGAAGACTTCCAGACCTTGAAAAAGCGACTGATCGGCTAAACCTTCAAAGGCCATTGACTTTTTTGGCTGAGCCTGTCATAAACAGCTCATCCGACGAGCTGACGCGCCGCCGGAATGGATCGTACCACCAGAGGTCGCCCAGTCCGGGGGCTGACGGTCGGGGACGTGAAAGTCCTTCCCAATGCGTCACCTGGGTCAGACGGAACTATCCCGTCGCCGGTCCGTATGAGTCTCCATCTCATCCGGATGCGGGTTAAGCCCCGGGCGAAAGGAGTCGAAGATCATGGCATCCCCAGCCGTCATTTCAGTGGGTCCCGAAAACAACCTGACCCGCTACCTTCAGGAAATCCGCAAGTTCCCGCTGCTGACGCCGCAGGAAGAGCTCGATCTCTCCCGGCGCTGGCGCAAGGATGAGGACACGAGCGCGGCACACCGCCTCGTCACCTCCCATCTGCGTCTCGTGGCAAAGATCGCCATGGGCTACCGTGGCTATGGCCTGCCGGTGAACGAACTCATCAGCGAGGGCAATATCGGCATGATGCAGGCCGTGCGCCGGTTCGATCCGGAGCGTGGCTTCCGCCTTGCCACTTACGCCATGTGGTGGATCCGCGCCGCCATGCAGGAATACATTCTGCACAGCTGGTCGCTGGTGAAGATGGGCACAACCGCCGCACAAAAGAAGCTGTTCTTCAACCTGCGTCGCCTCAAGGGGCAGATGCAGGCCATTGATGACGGCGATCTGAAGCCGGAACAGGTCAATTCCATTGCAACGACGCTCGGCGTGCCGGAGCAGGACGTGGTTTCGATGAACCAGCGTCTGGCCGCGCCCGACCACAGCCTCAATGCGCCGCTGCGCATCGACGGTGAAGGCGAGTGGCAGGACTGGCTCGTGGATGATCACGAGAATCAGGAACAGACCTACGCGGCATCCGAAGAGTTCACGGGTCGCAAGGCTCTGCTGGATCAGGCCATGATGACGCTGAACGAGCGTGAGCGTCATATCCTGAGCGAGCGTCGCCTGAAGGAAGAGCCTTCCACGCTGGAAGAGCTGTCCCATCATTACAACGTCTCGCGGGAGCGTATCCGCCAGATCGAGGCCCGTGCGATGGAGAAGCTTCAGAAGGCCATGGCCGCCGAAGTCGAGCATCGCCGCCGCGAAAACGGGCTTCAGGCCTGAGGAAACATCTTTTTACGAAAAACCCCGCCGGAGCCGTGCTCCAGCGGGGTTTTTTAGTGTTGGAAAACCAGTCACGCTCCACTTCAGGCCGCGGAACCCGGGGGGGGCAGAAGCCGTGGTTCTGGCTCCCGTCAGCATTGAACCGGTCGGAATAAGCGGATTGCGATTCAGTTTTGGAGGGAGACAGCAGCATCCCCTCCGGCCGACCGCTCAGGACAGGCTCTCCTGTCGATGGCGGAGCGGGTGGTCATAGGCCTGACAGACGGCAAGACCACAGCGCATAAAAAAGCCGGGGAAGTCACCTTCCCCGGCTTTTGTTTTATTCGAGCCCCAGATCATGGCCCGCGGAGCGAAGCACCTCAATCCCCGGCAGGATCTTGCCTTCCAACCATTCGAGGAAAGCCCCGCCTGCCGTTGAGACATAGGTCATCTCGCTCGCGACGCCTGCATGACGCAGGGCCGAAACCGTGTCACCGCCCCCGGCGATCGTCTTGAGCTTGCCTTCTTCCGTAAGCTGCGCGGCATACTGCGCAACTTCAACCGTCGCCTTGTCGAACGGTGCGATCTCGAACGCACCGAGCGGGCCGTTCCAGACCAGCGTCTTGAGCGTATCCAGACGGTCGCGGATCAGCTCGACCGTACGCGGACCGGCATCCAGAATCATGGCATCGTCCGGGACTTCACCGATCAGGCAGGTCTCAGTCGGGACATTGGCCTTGAACTCGCGCGCCACAACCGCATCGACCGGCAGGATGATCTCGCAGCCCTTTTCCTGTGCGAGATGGGCGATCTTGCGCGCCGTCTCGTGCATGTCGGCTTCCTGCAGGGACTTGCCCACATTCATGCCTTCAGCCGCCAGGAAGGTGTTGGCCATCGCGCCTGTGATGAACAGCGTGTCCACCTTCTCGATAACATTCCCGATCAGGTCGAGCTTCGTCGAGATCTTGGAGCCACCGATGATCGCACCGACGGGACGCTCCGGATTTTCCAGAGCGGCGGACAGGGCGCTCAGTTCGGCCTGCATCAGACGTCCGGCGAAGGACGGCAGATCGTGGGCCACGCCTTCGGTCGAGGCATGGGCGCGATGCGCGGCCGAGAATGCGTCATTGACGAAGATGTCGCCGTTCTGCGCCAGAGCCTTGGCGAACTCCGGGTCATTGGCCTCTTCACCCGCATGAAAGCGCGTGTTTTCGAGGACGATGATATCGCCGTCGGCCATGGCGCCCACAGCGGCTTCCACGGTCGGGCCGACACATTCGGCCACGAAGCCGACCGGCTGACCGAGGATCTGACCGAGCTTCAGCGCGATCGGACGCAGGGACATGGCCGGGACGACCTGACCCTTGGGGCGGTCGAAATGGCTGAACACCACGACGCGCGCGCCCTTGTCGGCCAGTTCGCGGATGGTGGGGGCAACCCGCTGCAGACGGGTGTCATCGGTGATGATGCCGTCATGCATCGGAACATTAAGGTCGGCGCGGACCAGCACGCGCTTGCCGCGTGCGTCCACACCATCAAGGGTGCGGAAGGCCATCACTCAGAGGCTCCCGAACAGGGCGGCCGTGTCGGCCATGCGGTTGGAGAAGCCCCACTCGTTGTCGTACCAGGAGCAGACCCGCACCATCTTGCCACCATCGACGAGGACCGTCTGCGTCGCGTCAAAAATCGAGGATGCCTTGTCATGATTGAAGTCGGAGCTGACAAGCGGCGCCGTGTTGTATTCGAGGATACCCTTCAGGGAGCCTTCGAGCGAAGCGGCACGGATGGCTTCGTTAACGGCTTCGGCTGAGGCCGGGGTGCGCGTCGGCACGAAGTCCAGCGAGACGACCGAAACATTCGGCGTCGGAACGCGGATGGAGGTTCCGTCCAGCTTGCCCTTCAGGTGCGGCAGGACCAGACCGACGGCCTTGGCAGCGCCCGTGGAGGTCGGGATCATGTTCAGGGCGGCGGCGCGGGCGCGGCGCGGATCCTTGTGCAGGGTATCCACCGTGCGCTGGTCGCCCGTGTAGGAATGGATCGTGACCATATAGCCACATTCGATTCCGAAGGCCTTGTCCAGAACCGACGCCACGGGAGCGAGGCAGTTCGTGGTGCAGGACGCGTTGGAGATGATCTTCATGTCCGGCGTCAGGACGTCGTTGTTCACGCCGTAAACGATCGTCGCATCGACATCCGTGGCCGGAGCGGAGATGACGACGCGCTTGGCACCGGCTTCCAGCAGGGCAGACGCCTTCTCGCGGGACGTGAACAGGCCCGTGCACTCCATCGCCACATCGACGCCCTGGAATGGGACCTGTGCCGGGTTGCGCTCGGCGGACACCTTGATCGGACCATAAGTGCGGCCATTGGCTTCGATGATCAGGCTGCTGCCTTCGGCGCGGACAGTTCCCGGAAGGCGGCCATGCGTGCTGTCATAGGCCAGCAGGTGTGCGTTGGCCTCGACCGAACCCAGATCGTTGATGGCGACAACTTCGACATCCGTACGTCCGCTTTCGATGATGCCACGCAGCACCAGCCGTCCGATCCGTCCGAAACCGTTGATCGCGATTTTTACAGCCATGACCTGCCCTACTCCGTTCCTTGAAAACTCGGGCATCTTCCATAGCACCGCCACAGCGGAGCAACAGGGGGCATCAACAGTTTTTCATGAAGTTGACTCTATAATCTTGCTCAAAGCCTCCGTTCCTGCGACGGTTCCGCGCGATATGGCATCTTTTGTCCGACATTTCCGTTCGCCGCGGGGTCCTGTGCCCCGGTCCGCCCTCCTGATGGGAGGGCTGCTGCTGGCCGCGCCCCTGCTCTCGGGGTGCAAGCTGCTGGACCAGCGCACGTTCAACCCGAATGCGGGCAAGCCCCCTCATCCCTATATTCCGCCCGCGCCGCCTGCGCCGCCGCCGCATGCCCCGTTCCTGGCGATCGCAGGCGGGACGCCGGAATCCGAATACGGTCCCGTCGTGGAACGCGCCGCAAAGGCCGCCCTGTCGCGCAAGGCGAACGTGCTCTTCGTCGTGCAGGCCTTTGCCCCGCCGCAACCCACGCCCGACGCCCAGGCACAGGCCCTGACGGACGTGACCAATCATCTGGCGGCGGTCGTGGCGTCCCATCTTGAGAAGGCTGGTGCGCAGCCCATCCAGATCGAAATGCACGCCATCACCGATCCGTCGACCACCAAACCGTCCGTCCGCGTCGACGTGCGCTGATCCCCGACGAGGTGTGCAGCAGTCCTTTTCGGACTGCTGCCACCGGATCAGGACCATTTCGGTTTCAAATTGACGTATTCCTGTTCTAGGCGTTACGGTTTTCCGGATCACGATGAAACGGAGCCCGAAGCTATGTCCAGAACAGAGGCTCTGTTTGCCCTGACCGGAGTTGCAGGCGTCATCAGCGGCGCTGCGGGATACAGGACCGGGGCCGAACTGACGCTGGGTATCCTGTGTGCCGGTTTCGTGCTGCCACAGGGTCACAGGGATGGTCGCCTCGGTCTGTGCATGTTTCTTGGCGCCATGACCGTCGCCGCTCTGCGGATGACCGGAACACTCCGGGAAACATCTGTTCCTTAAAGCAGGCGGGTCAGAAGCAGCCCCAGCACCACGCCAATCGCGAGCAGGATCAGCCCGTTGCGCAGACGTATTCCGATCGGCGTCCGTTCAGGCACGACAGTCTGCGTCACGCTGTCCCGGAGGGCCGCCATTTCTTCCTGCTGGGCCCGGGCTTCTTCCTGTTCCTGCCAGACCTTGCCACTCATGCGCCTGATGTAATGCCCGGCATCGGCGGGCGTTGTTGCGGCATGGTCCACGACGCGCTCGGCCAGGGTCCGGTTTGCCGTATGGCCCAGCCCCAGAACGCGATGCGCGGGACAGACGGCCAGAGCCTCCAGCACCAGTGGGTTTTCGAACACCACGAAATCGGACACGTCCCCGCCCCCGCGGATCAGGACGATGATGTCTTCCCGGCAGGTGCGGATCGCCTCCGCCAGACGGCCGGGATCGCTCATGGCCGTCGGCAGGCTTCGTACACGTTCCGGGCGGCAGGCGCCGCCGAGGGCCTGAAGAAAATCCTCCGCCACCAATGCGCTGGACGCTGCAGAATGGATCAGAAGAAGCCGCGCGTCAGGCCGTGTGGGATAGGGATGAAACGCGCAGGGCAGTCCGCGCAGGACATCCAGAACGGAACGCTCCACACGCTCGACCTTCTGTCGGCCGGGATCGTGGAGTTCCACGGCCACGACCTCGAAGCGCAGGACGACCTGCCCGCGATACTGCCGGGCGCGCAGCATGCCGGTGACATGGACATGATCGCCGGGGCCGACTTCCGCCCGCGCCAGAATGGATTTCTGCACTTCGAGAGCGAGGGTGGTTCCGAACTGCGGATCGGTCAGGGGAAGCTGGTAATATTTGGGATAGGCATTGGGCGCGGCATCGCCGAGCTGTCCCGCCACGACCAGCGGAAAGCCCCATTCATCGAAAGCGGCGCAGATCTCGTCCAGCCGGGCAGAAAACAGATCCTGCACCTGAATCGGAGAGAGTACTGTCAGTGTTGTTATATCTCCCGCCGCGGAAGATGAGCGGGAGCGTCTCGGAAAAGCGTCCATCCGTTACCATATGGAGAAAGAACAAATGTTCTTACAGAGGGCTGACGCCCTCTCACGCGATTTTTTGCCTGTTTTTCAGAAGGTTGTGGGCTGGTGAGCCGATTTGATCCCGAAGAGCTGTTTGAACGCCTTGCCCGCTCCCGGTTCCGAACCCGCTTTCATCTGGACGATCAGGCACGACTCTATCTCGAAAGCCGGGGCCTTGATGCCGTCATGGAGCATGGTGCGGCCTTCATCGCCGAACGTCTGGCTCCGGCTCATCCGCCCCGCGATGGCAAGCAGACGCCCATGCGTGGCCATCCGGTCTTTATCGCGCAGCACGCCACCGGAGCGTGCTGCCGGAGTTGCCTATCCAAATGGTACGGCATGGCACCCGGAAAAGCGCTGACGGCGGAGCAGCAGGCGCAGATCCTGCTTGTGCTGCGAAGCTGGATCGAGCGGGATTTCGGACGCCGCGTACCCGAAAGCCCCGCGCAGGGGGCTCTTTTCTAAAGCCTCAGTCTGGCTGACGGCGCGGCACAAACCGCTCCGCCACAAAGATCAGCAGGAGTGCAAACGCACCGAGAATGATCTGCGAGCGCGTTTCGGGCTGGATCAGCATGGCGATCAGCGTGCATCCGATCAGCACCAAAGCCGCATAAGCCTTCCAGGGAGATTCCGGCACGAGTTTCAGGCGGCCCGCCACGATCATGGTGTTGTTGAACACCATGAATCCACCCGTCAGACTGACCAGCAGGCCGAAAATCAGCGTCGGCGAGAGCACGGCCACGGCGGCGACCAGAATGGACGCCAGCGCACTGACCAGAATGGCGCGGCGGGGAAGTTTCGTGGATGCATCCACCGTCAGGAACAGGCCCGGCGCGGAGCCGGATTCCGCTAGTTCGTACAGGATGCGGGACGTCACATAGATCCCGGAATTGAGGCTGGAGAGCGCCGCCGTCATCACCACGATCGCCAGCGCCACATCCGCGAACGGCACATGCAGGCGATGCAACACCAGCAGGAACGGGGAATAGCCCGACACGACATCGCTCCACGGCACCAGACACAGCACGAGCGCGATGGAGACGAGATAGAACCCGCCGATCCGCAGCGCGATGGAGCGCGTGGCGCGGACGATGTTCTGCTCGGTATTGTCCGATTCAACGGCCGCGACGGTGGAAATCTCGCTACCGCCCATCGAGAACAGGATGGTCGGGATCACGGCCAGAAGCGCCAGCCAGCCATGCGGGAGCAGGCCCCCGTGCGCAAACAGGTTGTCATGAACGGGAATGGGACGGCTCAGCAGCGCCCAGACGCCAATCCCGATGAAGGAGACGATTGCCAGAACCTTGATGGCGGAGAACCAGTATTCGAACTCGCCATAACCTTTGACAGACATGAGGTTCACGCCGGTCATCAGCGCCATGATGAGGATTTCAAGCACGGCATAAGGCAGCGGGATATAGGGCGCGAGCATCGTCGCCACGGCAATGACTTCCACCGCAATCGCGATGATCCAGGTCAGCCAGTACGCCCAGCCAGCCACGAAAGCGGCCCGATTGCCGAGCGCATACTGGATCTGCCGCAGGAACGACGCGCGTCCCGGTACCTTAAGCGCCAGATCGCGCATCATCAGATTGACCAGGAACACCAGCGTTCCGGCAAGCGCATAGGACAGCAGCACCGCAGGACCGCCCAGCGAGAGTGCCGCGGACGCCCCAATGAAATATCCCGCCCCGATCACCCCTCCCAGAGCGATCATGACGACATGGCGCGTACGCAGACTGTGGGCAAGCTGGTCGGGCTGGCTCATGGACAAGGGGCTTCCTGCTGTGGACGGGAGAGGCTTCAGAAGAAGGACGCTTCAGACCGGAAGGTCCCTGTTGTCCGCCAGGGTTTCCATGGTCATGTACGAGGTGATGGCATCAAGCTCCACCTTGCTGATGATCTGCTGATAGACACGATCGAAATCGTTCATGTCGCAGGCCACCACCTTCAGAAGATAATCGTATTCACCCGCGATCCGATAAAAATCAACTATGTTCGGTATCGAACCGACCACCTGGCGGAATGTCTCGAACCATTCGCGCGAATGATGGCGTGTGCGCATCAGTACGAAGACCGTCAGGGTCAGGCCCAGTGCGGCTGCGTTGAGCCGCACTGTGTCGTGGGCGATCACCCCATCCTCGCGCAGGGCGTTCAGCCGCCGCCAGCAGGCATTCTGC
The DNA here is from genome assembly GCF_018811945.1 of Gluconobacter sp. P1C6_b. GTDB lineage: Bacteria > Pseudomonadota > Alphaproteobacteria > Acetobacterales > Acetobacteraceae > Gluconobacter. The sequence continues at coordinate 85,965 of NZ_JACRVU010000009.1, read as the reverse complement.
GACAGGCCCACCTTCTCGGCGAGTTCACGCTGGGAGGGGGTGCCCTGCTTTTGCAGGATTCTCAGGATCGCCCTGTCCGTCTGATCGAGTTTTCTGGCCATATCGCTTTATATGACCACAAAAAGGATTTTTCATACTCAAAAAAGGAGCGGTTTTTACTCTTTCCATCGGTCTATCGTCCTTTCAGCACGCAGGACTATTACGGACGGGGAAAACATCGCGCCATGGAAACGATCGGCAATCTCGACAACAGCACTGCCATTCTCGAACAGTTCGAACAGACGCTGCGCAATAACGGGCTTGCCGCGCTTGCCAGGGGTGTGATCGGAGATGGCGCGAAGTTCTCGACGCCGTTCGGCACGCAGTCCCTGCTCTATGCCGATTATGTCGCCTCAGGCCGCGCACTGAAGCAGATCGAGACGTTCATCATGGACGAAATCCTGCCGTTCTACGCCAACAGCCATACCGAAGCATCTTTCTGCGGCGCCTACATGACGCGCCTGCGCAACAGCGCCCGCGCCATGATCGCACAGTTCTGCCATGCCCCCTCCCCCGATTTCACGACCATTTTCATGGGCAATGGCGCCACGGCCGGGCTGAACCGTCTGGTTCACCTGCTGGAGATCCCGGCCCTGTGCGAAGCCGGAAAGCGTCCGACCGTTTTCATCGGCCCTTACGAGCATCACTCCAACATCCTGCCCTGGCGTGAGAGCGGTGCGGAAATCGTCGAAATCCCCGAGGCTGCGGAAGGTGGGCCGGCTCTGGGTGTTCTGGAACAGGCGCTGAAAGCCTGCCCGGCGGATCGGCTGAAGATCGGTTCCTTCTCGGCTGCCTCCAACGTGACGGGCATTCTGACGGATGTGAATGCGGTCACAGCCCTGCTGAAGAAACACGATGCGCTGTCCATCTGGGATTATGCCGGGGCTGGCCCGTACTGCCCGATCGACATGCAGCCGGGCACGCCGTTTGAAAAGGATGCGGTTGTCGTGTCCTGCCACAAGTTCATTGGTGGCCCGGCGGCATCGGGCGTGCTGATCGTGCGCAATGAGGCGATGCCCCGCACAACGCCTGTTCTTCCGGGCGGTGGCACGGTGCGTTTCGTCTCGCCCTGGAACCACGATTACACCGCGAACCTCGCCGCACGCGAGGAGAGCGGGACGCCGAACGTGATCGGAGATATCCGCGCGGCTCTGGCCTTCATCGTCAAGGACGTCATCGGGGCGACCTATATGGCGCAGCGCAATGCCGAACTGCGCGCGCGCGCCGTGAAGGCCTGGAGCGCCAATCCGGCCATTGAAATCCTCGGCCATCCGACAGCCGAGGCTCTTCCGATTTTCTCGTTCCGCATCCGCGATGTGAAGAATGGCGGCTTCATTCACCAGCAGCTTTTCACGCGCATGCTGTCGGACCGTTACGGCATTCAGGTCCGCGGCGGCTGTGCCTGCGCGGGGCCGTATGCGCATCGGCTTCTGGGGATTGATGAAGGTGAATCCGGCCTGATCCGCAGCGCCATTCTCTCGGGTCAGGAAATCGAAAAGCCCGGCTGGACGCGCCTGAATTTCAGTGTGCTGATGGATGACAGCAAGGTCGAGCGCATTCTGAGCGCCGTCAATGAACTCGCCAGCAATCCCTGCGAAACGGCAGCGCAGTATGACTGCGACATCACCACGGCTCGCTTTCGTCCGAAGGCTGCGGCCTGAAACAGGCCGCGGACACGGTCTCAGAACAGATAGGCGATCTTCATGTAATAGGCGTTCGTTTCCGCCACGTTGCGACCTTCGACGGAATGGGAATAACGCGGCGTGATCGACAGGCGCTTGGTGACGTAGATCATTGCACCGACGCCCAGCGCCGTCTCGCGACTGCTTGAATTGGCGACCCAGAGGTTGGAGGTGTTGTCATGCATGCCGCCGCTGTTCTGCCAGTCGAGCGAGAAGAACGGCTCAAAACGTGACGAGGCTTTCCAGCTGAAACGCAGGTTCGTGTAGAACACGTTGCCGGCTGAATAGCTGTGTTCGCCATTACGGTGTTTGGTCGAACTTACGACGCTGCCCAGATCGCCGTCGAAGCTGAAATGCTTCCATTCGTAGTCGAAAATGATGCTCGACAGGTTGGCCCAGTAATGCATCGCCATGGAATCCCGCGTGCCTGACGGGGTTTCCATGAAGGTCTGGATGCCGAGCGTACTGTGCTTGTTGGGCTTGAACCATCCGGCCGGTCCGACAATCGTCGTGCCCAGACCGCCCCAGTTCTGCCCGTTGGCCAGAGTGTACGCCTCGGACTGAATCAGCTCGAAGGCGAAGCTGACATGCGGGATCGCGTCGAAACTGCGGAAATGCACGTATTTCGTCATGCCGCTCCAGGTATGACTGCCCCCCCGCGCCCGGCGCTGGCCGCCACTGTCATAGACGGAACCGGCCGCGTTCCCGTCACCGTACTGCACGACCACGTTGAACGGCTTGAAATCCACCGGAAGGTCGTATTCATGCGGTCCGATAATGGCCAGTGGAATATCTGCGGCATGCGCGGCAAAGCCCGGAACGAGAGCAACAGCAGGCATGCAGACTGCCAGGGCACCAAGGCGCACTCCGAGCGTGAATTTGCAACGCATGACGTGAATTTCCATAGATATTAATGGGAGTGTGGAGCGTGCCCGCCAGGGACACGCTCCATTCATGACCGGACGATCAGTGCGCGGCTGCGCCCTGTTCCCCGTTCAGGGTATAGGCGATGATATAATCACCGCTGCGGGTGCCAAGGCCCCCATGACCGCCTGCGGCGATCACAACATACTGCTTCCCATCGATTTGATAGGACATCGGCGTGGCCTGTCCACCTGCGGGCAGACGGTCCTGCCAGATGACCTTGCCGTTCGACATGTCGAAACCGCGCAGGTAATCGTCGGCCGTAGCCCCCATGAAGGACACGCCACCCTTGGTCAGGACGCTGCCGCCGATGTTGTACATACCGGTCGGAAGCGGAAGGTTGTTATGCGTCCGGAAAGGACCCGTGTCGCGCGTGGTGCCGACGGGGTGCTGCCAGACGATCTTCTTGGTCACCAGATCGATGGCCGTGATCTTGCCCCAGACCGGTCCCTTGCAGGGGATCTCGAGCGGGTTCAGCCACGGACTGGTGTAGGCGATGTACGGCGTACCGTAATCGGGGGACACGCTCAGAGCGTCGCCCTTGGCTTCCGGCTTGTCGCCCTGACCGTTCCACTTCGGCAGGATGCCAGCGTTTTCAGCCTTCTGACGGTGCTCCAGACGGATCCGGAACGGCAGGTAGCTCGCATTGGCGATCAGCAGTTTGCGCTGCGGATCGATGGAGGCGCCCTGCCAGTCAACCACACCATAGAATGCTGGATAGACGATCGTCGTCTTGCCAACATGCGGCGGCGTGAACTGACCTTCGTAAGCGGACTGGCGGAACTGGATGCGGCAGATCATCTGATCCAGCAGCGTCGCGCCCCACATGTCGCTTTCCTTGAGGTCCGGCGGCGTCAGGGACGGCAGGCCGACAGCGTAAGGCTGCGTCGGGGAGACATGGTCATCCGCTGCAACACCCGCGGTCGGAACCGGACGTTCCTCAACCGGATAACCCGGAACCGGCTTGCCGGTACGACGGTCCAGAACAAAGAACTCACCGCGCTTGGTGGTCTGGATCAGAGCAGGAATGTTCTCGCCATTCGGGCCCGGCAGATCGACCATGGACGGTCCGATCGCCAGATCCATGTCCCACAGATCGTGATGCACGGTCTGGAAGGTCCAGCGGCGCTCACCCGTCTCAATGTCAAGGGCGATCGTGGCGCTGGAGGTTGCGTCGTCGAACGGACGGCGCGAGCCACCCCAGTTGTCTGGCGGGGAGTTACCCATCGGCAGATAGAGCAGACCCAGATCCGGATCGGCCGTGTAGACGCCCCAGGCGTTCGGCGTGTCACGCGTCAGCTCGTCGTTCGGGCCGGGCTTCCAGTTTTCCGGGTTGTGACCGGCATCCCAGGCCCATTCGATTTCGCCCGTGATCGGGTTGAACGCACGGATTGCACCGGACGGTTCGAAATTCGCCTGGTTGTCGAAGATCCAGCCGCCCAGAACCACGCGATCCTTCACCACCAGCGGCGGCGACGTCACGAAGTGGAAGCCATGCGGAACATGACCGAGATACTGGCGCAGGGAGATGAAGCCGTGCTCGCCGAAGTCTTCGCAGGGCTTGCCGGTTTCAGCATCGACAGCCAGCAGGCGCACGTCGCCGACCGGGGAGAAAATGCGCTTCTGGCAGGCCTTGGACCCGTCCGGAGCCTGATAGTCATCCGGCGCCTTGTAATAGGACACGCCACGGCAGGCCAGATAGACGTTCGCGGCCAGATCCTCGGCAGCAGGCTTGGGATCGAACTTCCACTTCACCTTGCCGGTCTTGGCATCGAGCGCCATGACCCAGTTATGCGGCGTGCACAGATAGAGCGTGTCATCGATCTTGATCGGGGTAACTTCAAGATTGAACTCGTGTCCCTGATCCGGGCCGGCAACCACACCTTCATCGGCCTTCTGGACGTCACCCGTGCGGGTCACCCAGGCGCGCTTGAGGTTGCTGATGTTCGCCGGCGTGATCTGGCCCAGCGGGCTGTAGCGGTCACCACCCACCGTGCGGCCATAGGCCGGCCAGTCAGCTTCCGGAGTGTCCTTGGCCGTCAGATCGGACTGCCCCGTCGCCGCCATGCGGTCTGCGGGAAGCGTGCCGTTGATGGAGTAGGACGTGAAGCAGCTTGCGATGATCGCAACCATCGCGATGGCGGCAGAACCGAGCAGTTCGCGCTTGTCCGACACCCAGTTATGACCGGTGCGCCACACCCACGGCAGCAGCATCCAGGCTGCAATGCCGACGAGCGTGAACAGGCGGACTTCCAGGCCCCAGATGTCGAACCCGACCTCAAGAACGGACCAGACGGTCGCCACCAGCAGAAGCGCTGCGTACAGACGCGCGCCCAGCAGCGGGTTACGGAAGCTGATACCAGCAGCCGCGAGCATCACGAGGCCCGCAAGGGCATAGAACCACGAACCGCCGAGAATGAGGAGATATCCTCCCCCTCCCAGCAGGAAAAGCCCGACAAGCGCGAGCAGGATAGAGGTTAATGGAGACATTACCCTCTGGAGTGAAGCAGACATGACACCTCGTTCTTGCGAAAAACGAAAACCATTCTCTCTGAAATGATTTGTCTTTCCTGATCATCGGCGGAACGCGATACCGTTTGCGCTCCGTCATGGCTGTGGCGGACGGGTCAGCCCTGTTCGTACGTCAGGAAGGACAGTGACCAGCGCTTGCAAAAGCTCCGGCTTCATGCCTGCTTCCCTTCCGATCCACAGCACTGAACCGGAAAAGACAAGGAGCGCTGCGTTACCGATGGCTTGCGAAGAAACCCACCTGACACACAACGTTTTACCTTTTCCGGGACCCGTCATTCCTGATTCCGTTCGGCGGGGGCTATCCCACATCGTTGAACACTCACCCGATTGTGACCGTCCGCGTCGCACCTGTCGCAGAACTGCGACAGGTTTTCGACACCCGGTGTCTTATGTCGCCGCCCGAGGGGCGCGATGACCACAACCATGTCCCGCACCTGCCTGTCCGATTCATGGGCAAGGTGCTCCACGAACTACAATCTGGATCCGTCCGAGCGCTGGGAAACACAGGTCCTCAGCCAGCCGGAACTGCGCTTCGTCAGCGGCCGCACGCAGCGTCTGATCCAGAGTGCACTGCCCGAAATGCAGCATCTGCACCGGCTGGTGGACCCGCTGGACTTCATGGTGATGCTGGCCGATCCCAGCGGCATCGTCCTCTCCCGCCACACACAGCGCAGCCAGCTCAGCGGCTGCCGACGCTGGCGTTTTCAGGCAGGAGCGGTGTGGGACGAGCAGAACGCCGGGACCAATGCCATCGGCACCTGCCTGCGTGAGGAACGGCCCGTCATGGTCGTGCACGACCAGCACTGGCGGCTGTGTTTCCGCAAGCTCACGGGCATGGCCGTACCAGTATATAATTCCATCGGGGAACTCGCAGGCACGATGGATATCAGTTCATTTACGGCCGAGAACGTCGTGCCCGCCGCGCCCCTGCTCATGGACGCGCTCCTGACGACGGCCCGGCGCGTGGAGGAAAAACTGTTTCATGACCGCTTCGGGCAGGACATGATCGTGACCCTGGGACCGTCCACGTCATCCTCGTCGATGCTGGTCGCTCTCGACCGTGACGGTCATGTCCGGGGTGCGACACATGCCAGCCGCCGGCACATGAACTGGCCAGAAGGCGAACTGTCCAGCCTCCCGGCCCTGCTGCCCCTGCTCGATGCGCAGGAAGAGCCCAGTTTCCGTCGGGCTGAAGCGCAGGTCATTTACTCCGCGCTGGCGACGGTCCACGGCAATGTCAGCGCCGCCGCCCGCCTTCTGGGGGTGAGCCGCGCCACGTTGCACCGCAAGATCAGGGCGCTTGGTCTTGAGCGCTGAAGTCTGACAGGCTCGCCGCATAATCGTCCGGGCGGAACCCGACCAGTAACAGGCCCGGACCTTCCAGAACCGGACGGCGGATCATGGCCGGATGTTCCAGCATGAGCGCAATGGCCCGCTCCGCATCTAGGCCCTCCCGAAGCTCTGGCGACAGCTTCCGGAACGTCGTTCCCGACCGGTTCAGCAGTTTCTCCCATCCCAGCCGGGCCACCCAACCTTCAAGACGTGAGCGATCCACACCGTCCCTGCGATAGTCGTGGAAGATGAACGCGACCCCGTGCTCGCCCAGCCATGCGCGCGCCCTGCGCATCGTGTCGCAGTTGGAAATGCCATAAATCGTGACAGATGCGCCCATGAATCCTGTTCCTCTTTTCCCGCCGCAAAGGGGGCGATCGCTGTCATGAAACCATGCGCCGGGCGTTCCCACAAACGCGTCGAAAGATGTTCCCGGCAGTCACGTTTTGTTGGAAAAGCCAAAAACCGGTTGTTAATTTTTTTGTGGAGTGCATAGTTAACAAACTATTAACCACCTTCGTGGCGGGCATTCCATGAGCGAACAGACAGTTACATCTGGCAAGTCAGTCAGCGGTTCCACCGTTTCCAGTGGCGACATCCTGATCGTGTCCTCCGGTGGAAGCACGGTTTCGACCACCGTTCTCGACGGCGGTTCGGTTGACGTTCTCGATGGTGGCGTGATTTCCGCCACCTCCATTTCCGGCGCGGCCGGAACCGAGGAGCAGAACCAGTCCGTCATCGTCCGCAGCGGCGGTTCCGCGGTGGATACGACCGTTTTCCATGACCAGTTCATCGTCCTGAATGGCGCGAGCGCCTCGGGCGTTGTCCTCAACGACGGCGGCATGACGGTCCAGGGCAACGGCTCCGCGACAGATGTCACTGTGAACTCGCAGGGCAACTATGCGGTCTATGTCGATGGCGGCACGATGACCAACACCGTCATCAACAATGGCGGCGGCATGGTCGAGTACAGCGACTCCGGCGACCACACCGGCAAGGGCGGCTCGTCCTACAACACGGTCGTCAACAGCGGCGGCTTCGACGTTGTCCTGAGCGGCAGGTCCGTCAACGAGACCGTCAATGCCGGTGCCTACGAGCAGGTTTATGCCCATGGCGTTGCCAGCGGCACGACCCTTTCCGGCGGCAATCTGTATGATGCTGGTTCGGCGCTCGGCACCACGCTCAGCGGTGGCACCCTGACCGTCGAGGCCGGTGGCGTCGCGGTCGGTACGCAGAACACCAGCGGCTGGTCGGTTGTCGAATCCGGCGGCGTCACGAGCGGGGCCGTCATCAGTGGTCGCGCCGCGTTCCAGAGCGTCGCTTCGGGCGCCGTGGACTCCGCATCCACGATCGCCAACGGCGCCAAGGAATGGCTGTCCGGCACGGCCGTCAATGACGTCGTCTCCGGCGTCGGCGAACTGCATATCGCGTCCGGCGCAACGGCTGCCAGCACGACCGTCAGCACCCATGGCCATGAATATGTCAGCGCAGGCGCGGTCGCTTCCGGCACGACCCTGTCCTATCAGGGCATGGATTATGTGGACGGAACGTCGCAGGACGCCACGCTGTCGACCAACAGCCTCCAGATCGTCAACGCTGACGGTCTGGCCGACCATGCAACGCTGTCCACGGGTGCCGTCCAGTACGACAACGGGATCTCGCAGAACACCGTCGTGAACGCAGACGGCACGGAAGTCGTCGGCCAGTATGGCATGTCCTTCGACACCACCATCAACAGTGGCGGCGTCGAGAAGATCAATGCCAGCGGCACGGGCGCCAGCGAGACCGTCAACACCGGCGGCGTGCTCGATGTCCTGTCCGATGGCAAGAGCTACAATGCCAGCGTGACCGGCGGGACGGAAACAGTCGAGGCTGGTGGCCGCAGCGTCAGCACGAACCTGGTCAACGGCAGCGAAGTCGTCAGCGCGACCGGACAGGCCATCAACACGGCTGTCAGCGGCGGTATGCTCCTCGATTCCGGCATTGCGGAAGGCACCACCATCACGGGTGGCTCCATGACGGTTGCCAGCGGCGGATTTGCCAGCGGCACGACCGAAACCAAGGGCAACATCACCGTCCAGTCCGGCGGCTCGACGGTCGGCACGCTGCTCAGCGGCGGTCAGGCTTTCGAGACGGTTCAGGCCGGCGGCGTCGAGAACGGCGCGACCATCATCCGCGGTCAGGACACGGTTGCAGGCTCGGCCTTCGGCGATAGCGCCACCACGCTTGGCAAGATCAACGTCCTGTCCGGCGGTTACACCAGCGGCAGCACCATCACACGTCATGCCCATGAGACGGTCAGCGCAGGCGGCACCGCCGTTGGCACCGTCCTCGACCAACAGGGCATGGACTACGTGTATGGTGCCTCCGTCAGCGCCACGGTGAAGGGTGGAAGCCAGCAGTTCATCAGCGCAGGCGGCACGGCAAGCGAGACGACGGTCGGCAGCGGGTCCACCCAGTATGATGCTGGCCGCACCGATCACACCACGCTGCAGCAGGGCGCTTTCGAGACGGTTCTCTCCGGCGGCGTGGCTGACGAAACCACCGTTGCTTCCGGCTCCTGGCTGACGGTGGATGCCGGTGGCGAGATTGACGAGACGGTCCTCGCCGTCGGCGGCCATATCGACATCGACAGCCTGCAGTATGCCGGCGTGGCCAAGGCCGCCATCAACGGTGACACGCTCGTCATCACGGAAGGTGATGCGAGCTACACCATCGATCTCGAAGGTGATTATTCCGACTATCATGCCGAGCTGACCGAAGACCGCGACGGCAGCACGGTTGTCACGCTCGCCAAGGGCAGCGAAGTCTGCTTCCTGCCCGGCACGATGATCACGACGCCTTCCGGCACCGTGGCCGTCGAAGACCTGCGCATCGGCGACGAGGTTACGGCCTGGGTCGATGGCCGCCCCGTCAGCCGCAAGGTTACCTGGGTCGGCAGCAGGCGCGTCCGTGCACAGGGTGGCGCCTCGGCTGACCTCTCCGGTCATCCGGTGCGTATCCTCAAGGATGCGATTGCCGCGAACGTGCCGAACAGGGACCTGCTGGTCACGCCGGAACACTGCCTCTTCATCGATGGCCGTTTCGTCCCGACCCGCATGCTCGTCAACGGCCGCTCGGTGTTCTACGACCGCTCCATCAGCGTCTATGACTACTTCCACATCGAGACGGAAAACCACTCCGTCATCATGGCGGACGGCATGCTGACCGAGAGCTATCTCGACACCGGCAACCGTCGCAGCTTCACCCAGCACGGTGAAGTCGCAAGCCTCGGTGGCCGTCAGAAGAGTTGGGAGCAGGACGCCGCCGCAGCCCTGACCGTGGACCGCGCAACGGTGGAGCCGATGTTCCGCCAGATTGCGGATCGCGCCATCGCTGCCGGTCTGGAAAGCCATGAAGCTGCTGCCGAACTGACGCAGGATGCGGATCTGCATCTCGTGGCCGATAACGGCATGGTCATCCGCCAGAGCCGCGAGGCCGCCGGCCGGGCAATCTTCATGATTCCTGCCGGGGTGAGTGCAGTTCGCGTCGTCTCCCGCACGGCCCGTCCGTCCGAGACGGTTGGACCGTTCGTTGATGACCGTCGTGAGCTGGGCGTTCTGGTCGGCGATGTCGTCCTGTACGACTCCCGTGCCACGCGCTCCATCACGTCGCATCTGACACAGGCCGATCTGGATGGCTGGCAGGCTGCCGACAATGCCGACTGCCGCTGGACGGCCGGTAATGGCCTGCTGACATTCGGCGAGCGCGATCAGGACAGCCTTGCCCTGCTCTCCATCGAGATCCGTGCCGCCGGCCCGTATCTTGCAGACCGCGCAGTCGAAACGGCCGCAAAGTTCGCCTGATCCTTCAGGCCCCGCGACGTTCCTTCCCGGAATGCCGCGGAACAGAACAGAAAACCCGGGAGAGGCCTCGCCTTTCCCGGGTTTTTTCATGTCGGCTGTTGCCGGATTCAGTTGTTCCAGTGAATACCCGGAAGCGGCTTCTCCAGCTTTGAAATTGGCTTGATGGTCCGGCAGTTCCCGCGCGGCTTCACACCTTTGAGCAGACTAAGGGCAAAGGGCACGGAATCATCGGCCGAGACATTGACCGCGCCGTTATGGGTCAGCCCCGGATACTGCTTCCAGGTCACAGACGTTCCGGCATCGCACATCGCGGCGACCGCGTTATACTGCTGGGCGACACCGGCCTCGTCATCCGCAAGCCCCGTTCCCACGAAGACCGGCATCTTCAGATGCGCGTCCGGGATGGTGAAGGCGGTATCGAAACCCTGTTCCAGCGGTGAACGATCGCCGGTGAAGACGTTCTCTTCCGTCATGTCATGGGCGTTGGTGTATTTGAACAGATCACCGAGGCAAGACTGACGGGCCTGATGGGAGAGCTCTTTTCCCTTCTCCGTCATGAACTGCCGCACGTCCGCTTCCGGGTGCAGGCTGGTCATGGAGCCCTCAACCGTCAGGATGCCGTAGGACGCCGACATGTGCGGGGATTCCGGGTTGTCACGCACAAGCTGCGGGTGAGCCGTTTTTGCCGGGACATGGAACGCAATCACGACGCCCGTCGCCACCGTACCCAGAACATGCAGATCCGGCGCATATTGCGGGGCGAGCCAGCCGGTTCCAAGTGCCGCACCACCGCCCTGCGACTGACCAACCAGAACGATCTGGTTGCGCAGCGTGCCCTTGTACTGCTGAAGGGAGGCCCGCAGGCCGTTCAGCACGCTGTAGCCTTCGGGACGATACATCAGATACGGATGCGGCCCCGGTGTGCCGAGGCCCTGATAGTCACTGGCGACCACAGCAAAGCCTGCGGCCAGCCAGCGATCCAGATACGCCCGGTCCCGCGAGAAATAGCCCCGCCATGACGGCGCGCAGATATCGGCGATGCCGGTCGTGCCATGCTCCCATGCCACGATCGGCCAACCCCCCTTGGGCGGTGTGCCTTTGGGGAAGATGATCTGCCCCGACACCGCCACGGGAGCGGGCTCGCCGACACCGCTGATAGACGTATAAAGCGTGCGGACGGCCTGTCCGGCGTTATCGGGCAGGTGCTTGCCCTGAATGTCCTCGGTCCGGATCATGACGCCCGGTCCTGCGGGAAGCTGCGCAGGCGGCTGGTAGAAAACGCTGACGCCACCGTCTCCATGCGGACGGTCCGGCTCGGCCACGGCGACCTGCTGTTTTGGTGCGGGCTGCGGCGTGGCACAGGCGGCGAGCGTTCCCAGTGCGCTGGCACACAGGAAAAGACGGGCAGAAAACTTCATGAGGCTCTCCAGCGGATGGGAAGGATGGCGTTGAAGGTCAAAGACTTACTGGCCCAGGGCAACGCCGTCGCGATGCGGATCGCCCCAGCCTGTGAGCCCGTCCGGACCAATGGTGATGGCCTGCACGGCCGCGTTCATGACGGCAGCATGCGGGTGATGGCCCATGCTCTCAAGCGCGGATTTCAGTTCGGCGGCCGATGTGCCGTGTTCCAGCTCTTCCGCGCGGTTCTGCGCGCCGATACGCGGCTGTTCAATGGCCGTGCGGATGTTCTGTCCCCAGGCGAGATGGCCGACCAGTGTCTGCACCACGGAATCAATGATCCGCGCGCCACCACCAGCGCCCACGATCACTTCAGGCTGCCCGTCCGCGCCAAATACGATGGTCGGCGCCATCGTCGTAATCGGCCGCTTGCCGGGAGCCGCGATATTGGCGACCTGCAGTCCGTCCACGACAGGATGCGTCGCGAAATTGGTGATCGCGTTGTTGAGGACGACGCCGTCCACGACGATATCCGCCCCGAAGTTAAGGTTGATGGTCGTGGTGAAGGAAAGAGCGTCTCCGGCAGCATCGCGGATGGCCAGATGCGTCGTGGCGGGCACCGTCATCGCGTCAGAAACCGGAAGACTGACCAGACGGCTCTTCAGCACGCCCGGACGGACCTGACCTGCCGCTTCCCCTTTGGAAACCAGAGTCGCACGCGCGTCCAGATAGGCCGGGCTCAGCAGTTCATCTGTCGCAACGGGCGTATAGTCGGGATCGGCGGCATATTTGCGACGGTCGGCCTCTGCCAGACGCGAGGCTTCCAGCAGAAGATGCGCAGCCTCGATACTGCCGGGTCGATACTGGCCGATTTTCAGACGATCAAGGATCGCAAGCTGCTGAAGCACGGACAGCCCCCCTGCGACCGGCGGGGCGGCGGAGCAGATGCGGCGGCCAAACGCCTCGACACAGAGCGGCGCGCGTTCGCGGACCTTGTAGGAGGCGAGATCCTTCGGCGTGATGTGCCCCGGATACGGCCCAGTCGCCACGGCAGCGGAAATCTTGCGGGCGAAAACGGGGCCGTAGAAGTAGTCCGCGCCCTTGGTCGCCACCTGCGTCAGCGTCTCGGCCAGTGCCGGATTGTGCAGGATCGTGCCTTTGGGCAACGGATGACCGTCCGCATCGAAATAGGACTTGAAGCTGGCTTTCTGCGCCAGTTCCGGGCGTTCCGTCAGGACAAGATGCAAATAGCCGGGCATCGCATAGCCATTACGGGCCGTAGCAATGGCGGCCTGAAACAGATCTGCCCAGGGGAGCTTGCCGTAACGTTTGTGCAGAAGTTCCAGCGTCCGCAGCGTGCCCGGAACGGCCACAACACGCCCGCTGCGCTCCAGCAGGGCGTGAGGGATGGCGTGCCCGTCCGCATCATGCGCATAGTCCTGCGGCACGATGGCAGGCGCGGCCGCCAGTCCATCGTAAAACGAGAGTTTTCCGGCGCTTTTGTCCCAGTACAGGATCGTGGAGCCGCCCCCCAGACCCGAGGCCTGCGGTTCGACAACGGCCAGCACCATCTGCGCCGCAATCGCCGCATCAACGGCGCTGCCGCCGCGGCGGATCACATCCATCGCGGCCTGCGAGGCCAGCGGATTGGCGGTGGCGGCCATGGATGTCGTGGCCGTGCTGGGCTGGGCAACCGGAACCGTGCTGACAGCCGGGTGATCCGTCTGCGCACATCCGCCCAGTGCCAGAGTCTGCATCAGCCCCATCATGCCGAACACTCCGCACAGGCTGGCCCGGCGCCGGCTGAAAAGACGGTTGCGGGCCAGTGGACGGGATGCAGGAAATGCTCTGGAATGCATGATGCAGCACATACTTTCATGGTCGGAACGGAAAACATCGTAACAGGATCGTTACGGCCTTCAATCGCCCCGATAAATGCTGCTATGATGGAAACATTATCAACCAGCGGTTTGCAATGAACGTTTTTCAGGCCATGACCACCTTCATGGCGGTCGTCGAGACCGGCAGCATGACCGCTGCCGGAGAACGCTGCGGCATTTCCCCCACGATGGTGGGCAATTACGTGCGCCTTCTGGAAGAACGACTGGGCACGAGCCTGCTGCGCCGCACCACGCGGCGCCAGAGCCTGACAGCGTTCGGGGCCGTCTATTTCGAGAAATGCCAGTCCATTCTCAAGCTGCTGGATGAAACCGAACATCTGGCACAGGCCGCGCAGACCCTGCCTTCCGGCACCCTGCGCGTCACGGCACCGGTCACTTACGGCACCCAGAGCGTCACGCCCTGTCTGGCGCGGTATCTGGCCGAAAATCCGTCCGTGGATGTCGATCTGGTCCTGACGGAACGCAGTGTGGACCTGACGCATGAGAAGTTCGACATCGCCATCCGCCTTGGCGTGCCTGAACCGTCCTCGCTCATGTGCCGCCGGCTGACGGATTACCGCATGACGCTGTGCGCGTCCCCGGACTATCTCGACCGTCGGGAAGAGCTTCTGGTGCCGCAGCAGCTTGCGACGCATGATGCACTGGCCTTTGCCTACACATCGTCATCGCCCTGGCACTGGGCCCGGCATGAGTGGCATTTTGAAAGTCCCAAGGGCCGCGTGACGGTCGAAATGCGCAGGCGGGGGCTGTTCAACAGCACGCAGGCCATGCGACGCGCGGCTCTGGGCGGCCTGGGCATCGCAATGCTGCCGACCGATCTGGTGCAGGACGATCTGAAAGCGGGGACCCTTCAGGCGCTCCTGCCCGATTACACGCTGCCCTCACGGCCGATCTATCTGCTCTATCACAAGGAACGCTACAGCGCGCCGACGCTCCATTCCTTCATCCGGTTCATCATGCGCAATCTCGGGGACCGCCCGAGTGGATCAGGACAGGGCGGAGCGGGCTCTGGTGGAGCCGGAGCATCATGAACGCGGATGGCAGGCCTTCCACGCGTTTCAGGATGACGCTGCCTGTCATTGCTTCCATTCTCGGCAACATCATAGAATATTACGATTTCGTTATTTACGCATCGTTCTCAAGCGCCATCGGGCAGACCTTCTTTCCTGCCGGGCTGGCCTTCTCCCAGATCGCGCTGACCCTTGCGACCTTCGGCTTCACCCTGCTCGCACGCCCCGTCGGCGCCGTCGTGCTCGGGATCTGTACGGACCGCAGGGGCCGGACCTTCACCATGATCCTGTGCATTGCGCTCATGGCGACCGGCAGCCTGCTGATTACTTTCACGCCCGGTTATCAGAGCATCGGCATGGCTGCTCCGCTCCTGATCGTCACGGCGCGCCTGCTGCACGGGTTTTCGCTAGGGGGAGAGTTTGGAAGTGCCACGTCCTTCCTGATCGAACAGGCGCCGGGACATGAGGCGCGGGCTGCAAGCTGGCAGGCCATCGGGCAGATCGTCGCCTCCCTTGCCGCCGCGATCGTCACACTGAGCCTGACTCTGCTGCTGCCCGCGCAGGGATTCGACAGCTATGGGTTCCGGATCGCAGCCGGTCTGGGCGCCCTGGCGGGGCTGCTGGCGCTGGTCCTGCGCTTCAGACTGGTCCGGACACGCCCTTCGCCCCCCGTTGCGAAGGTCACGGTCCCGTCCCCGTTCCTCAAACGGGAGAATCTGCTCCGCACGCTGGCCGTCATGGGCTCCGTCGCGCTGGGAAGCGGCATCACCTATCTGGGCATCTACATGCCCCATTATGCCCGGCTGCATTTCCATGTCGCGGCCCGGCTGGCCTATGCGTCCGCGCTGCTGACCTATGGGGGGCAGCTTGTGTTCACGCCCCTGCGCTGGAAGCTGGCGGATTATTTCGACAGAACCCGCAGCATCACGCCGATGCTCCTGTCCTGCGCCCTTCTGTTCTGCCTGCCCTGGCCGATGTTCCGGCTGGTCTCGATATGGCCGGAGAGCATCCTGGTCATGCCGCTTCTGTTCAACGTCAGCGGACTGCTCTATTTCGCGGCTCTTGATGGCTTCATCGGCCTTCTGTTCCCGGATCGCCTGCGCGGACGTGGCCTGACGATCGGCTATTCCTTCGGCGTCGTCCTGTTCGGCGGCCTCGCGCCGCTGACGAACGCTGCCCTGATGTCCTGGAGCGGTACGGAACAGGCCCCAGCATTCTATCTGGGCCTGACCGCCCTGATCTCGGCGAGCGCGATTTTCGGGGCCAGACGCCTGCTCTGAACCAGGAACGTTCCGGGGAACCCATATTTCCAGACCGGAATGGAAACTCCTCCTTCATGACAGACTATGAAACTACCAATTTTTCCTTGGGAATGTTCTTATGATCGTCTCCTTTATCTTCAGCCCCAGATTCATAACGGTATCGTAGCGTTAGTTTTTTCAGGATCCCGCCAGACATGTCTTCCAGAATCCCCGCCCCGTCAGACCCCGTGCGTCCCTGCCGACTGCCCGCGCTCTCCTTTCTGATGGGAAGAGGGAAAAAATTTCTGGCGGCTGCCACGATCCTCAGCAGCGCAACCGTTCTTGCAGGCAATACCGCCTGGGCCGAAGACCCCACGAAGACCAGACACGCCCGCAAGGCGGCACATCACGCCGCGCCCACTTCGACGGAAGCGAAGGGAGGGCAGGAATCGATCAGCGTTCTGGGTCAGCGCAGCCAGGCTCCGGGTGGCGGCATGATGCGGGCGGAGACGGCAGCTCGCTCCATCCAGTCCGTCACGCAGGCCTATATCGAGATGCAGAGCCCGACCAGTTCGCCGCTCGACCTGATCAAGAACCTGCCCAGCGTCAATATTTCGACGCCAGATCCTTCCGGAAACGAAGGCGGCTCCATCAGCAGCCGCGGCCTGTATGACAACGACATCGGCTTCCTGCTCAACGGCATGCCGATCGCCAACGGCTCCTCAACGTCTGCGTCGAACTTCATCCAGAACTACATCGACAGCAACAATATTGCCTCTGAATCCATGACGCCGGGCTCGATCTCGGTCGAAGATCCGCTGACCTCCGCCGCGGCTGGTGCGCTGAGCATCACCACCCGTGCGCCCTCACAGAAATTCGGCGGTTTCATCTCCGGCAGCTACGGCTCCTTCAACACGTCGCGCGAGTTCATCCGGTTGGACAGCGGCGAGATCGGCCATTCCGGCATCACAAGCTATGCCTCATTCTCGAACATGCATTCGGACGCCTGGCGCGGCTCGGGCACCAGCGAGCGCAAGCACATGGACTTCCGGATGACGAAGAAGATCGGTGAACGCAGCGCCATCGATCTGTTCGTGGGCTACAACCACTCGTTCTATTACCAGAACCGCTATCCCACGATGGCGAACTTCTATGCGGACAAGAACGGCCTGCCGGTCACGACGCCCATCAGCTACACCGCCACCTTCAGCGCGACATCCCCCAGCAGCTATTACGGCACGCATGGCTCGGACAAGGACCAGTTCTACGCGTCCCTGCCGATGCACTTCGCGCTGAACCATCTTTTCAGCGTCACCATCACGCCCTACTACCAGCGCGCAGCCATCACGCTGAACAGCGCCTCGCGTCTGCAGGAAGGCCATACCTATGCGGGAACGGCACTCCAGAAGGTTGATCTGAACGGTGATGGCAAGATCAGCACGGCCACGCGCGCGGCTGTCTCGACCAATGCCATGTCCCTCAACCAGCAGGGCGGCGTTGTCGCCAGCCTGCACTGGCATGGCGAGAACAATGACGGCCAGATCGGCTACTGGCATGAGGAGAATTCCTATTCCCTCAAAACGCCACTGTCGCGCATGAACCAGGTCACGGGCGCCCAGCCTTCGGACACGGATACGGCCGCCTATTACCGCACCACCAGCGGCAACATCTATTATTCGACCAACTATCTGGGGTCCTACAGCCTCAATTCCGGCTTCATGGAAGACACGCAGTTCTTCCTGAACCACAAGATGTCGCTGACCGGGGGCATCAAGGTCGTTTCCGAAACCCTGCGTGGTCAGGACTTCCTGGCCAGCACGGCAAGCCGTTCGAACCACACCTTCGTCTCCCCGATGCCCCGCATGTCCTGGTCCTGGGACTTCGCGCCGCATCATCAGATCTACATCAACGCGGAAGGCGATTTCCGCGCGCCCTCACCCGTCAATCTGATCACCCGCTACAGCACAAGCACGGGTGCCATGACGACCTCAGGGGCCAATGCGAAGCCGCAGTATTCGATCAAGGAAGAGCTGGGATACCGCTATACGGGTGACGTCTTCCTCGCGGATGTCAGCGTCTACAACTTCAACGTCACCAACCGCCTGCTGTCGCTCAACACCTATAGCAACGACGTACCTGTCAGTCAGACGCTCAATACGGGTGGCGAGACGATCCGCGGCGTGGATCTGATGCTGTCCACCAAACCGCTGTTCCACCGCTTCCGGCCGTATCTGTCGTTCGAATACCTGCACGCCACGATGGACAACAACCTGCCGATTGCCGCCGATAACGGCTCGATCGACTATCTGAAGACGCGCGGCAAGACGCCGATCATGACGCCGAAGTTCATGGGCAGCATTGGCCTGACTTACACGGAAGGCCCGTTCTTCCTGAATGCCAGCATCCGCTACACGGACAAGCAGTATTCGACGTTCATGAACGACCAGACGATGCCATCCTATTTCTCGGACTCACTGTCGTTGGGGTATCACCTGCCGAAATTCTTCATCGCGCAGTCACCGGTCTTCAAGCTGAACTTCACCAACCTGACCGGCCAGTACAAGCTGGGCGGCGTCTATTACTTCGCAGAGAACGCCCGGGCCACAACGGGTGTCTACGGCAACAAGATCTCGGCGGATTCCGCCCCGTCCTATTACATCCAGCCGCCCTTCTCGATGATGGGCTCGCTCTCCACCAGCTTCTGAAGAAACGACGGCTCCCTCGATGTGAGGGAGCCGTTTTCGGTCTCAGGCGACGAGACCGCCATCCACCAGGATGGACGCACCCGTGATGTAGGACGCATCCGGGCTGGCGAGGAACGACACGGTGCGGGCAATGTCGTTGACCTTGCCGTAGGATTCCGTGGCCGTGAACTTGCGGATGACGGCAGCGGCCGCGCCGTCTTCGGGGTTGAGGTCCGTTGCAATCGGACCGGGCTCGACGACATTCGCCGTAATGCCTTGCGGTCCGAGATCCCGCGCCACACCTTTCGTGAAGCCGATCAGACCGGCCTTCGTCGCCGAATAGAGCGAAATACCCGGGAACGGCGCACGCTCGCCAAAGGCAGAGCCGATATAGATCAGGCGGCCACCCGTCTTCATGTATTTCAGCGCTTCAACCGTCTCGACCATGGCGGCGCGCAGGTTGAGGTTCAGAACCTCCTCGATCTGAGTGACGGTCATTTGGGCAATCGGGCCGTAAGGATAGATGCCCGCGTTGCAGACCAGCGCGTCCAGACGCCCGAACGCTTCATGCGTCTTCGTGATGGCCGCGATATTGCCGTCCGTGCTGCCACCATCCGCCTGCACCGCAACAGCCTTGCGGCCCAGCGCCTCAACTTCTGAAACGACTTTCTGCGCGGCTTTTTCATTGCGGGCATAAGTGATGGCGATATCGAAGCCATCCTGCGCCAGCTTCAGCGCGATCGCCGCACCGATACCGCGTGAACCACCGGTAATGAGCGCTACTCTCTGGGTCATGATCCTGTTCCTTCTGACTGTACGGACGAAAGATCCGTTTGAGCGACCAGATCATGAGGCATTTCCGTGCCGGACCCAACCACCTGTTGGACATTGTGAAGACATCCGCCGATCAAAGGCCTAGAACACACATCATGTCGGAACAGCAGAACCCCACCGGACCCCGTCGCGGCTGGACGGATATTATCGCAGGTCTGTCCCTCGCCTCGGTGAATATTCCGCAGGTTCTGGGCTATACGCGCATTGCGGCCATGCCCGCGGTAACGGGTCTTTATACGGTCCTGCTGCCACTTGTGGCCTTTGCCGCGTTCGGTTCGTCCCGGCATCTGGTCGTAGCTGCCGATTCCGCGACGGCGGCCATTTTCTCAAGCGCGGTCGGCAAGATGGCGCGCCCCGAAAGTGCGCATTACATCGCGCTCGTCAGCATGACGGCGCTGCTCTGCGCAGCACTTCTGCTGGTGGCCCGGGTCTTCCGGCTGGGGTTTCTGGCGGATTTCCTGTCCCGCACCGTGCTGACGGGATTTCTGGCCGGGGTGGGCGTGCAGGTGTGCATCGCGATGCTGCACGACATGCTGGGCGTGTCGGTCAGCGCGCATAATCCGCTGGTACAGGCGTACGAGACCCTTCGTCAGATCCCGCATGGGAGCCTCATGGTCGCAGGTCTCTCGGCGGTGACGGTCGGCATCCTCATGACCGGGCAGCGCCTTGCGCCGCATCTTCCAGCCGGGCTCTGCGTCGTGATCGGAAGCATCGCGCTGAGCATGGGGCTGAACCTCTCCCATCACGGGGTTCCGACACTGGGGCATGTCGCAGGTGGGTTGCCGCATTTTGGCCTGCCGGACATTTCCTGGAACGAGCTTCTGGCCCTCCTGCCCGTCGCGGCCTCCTGCGTGTTCGTCATTATCGCGCAGAGTGCGGCGACATCCCGGGTTTTCGGAGAGCGGTTTCATGAAACTGTCGATGAAAACCGCGATCTTCTGGGGCTTTCTGCCGCCAATGTCGCGGCGGGACTGAGCGGAACCTTCACCGTCAATGGCAGCCCGACGCAGACGGCCATGGCCGTGCGGTCCGGTGCCCGCACGCAGGTGGCACAGGTCACGTTTGCCTGCGTGACGCTCATGGTGCTGCTGTTCCTGACGCGCCCGCTGGAGGCGCTGCCGCGCTGCGTTCTGGCGGGGATCGTCTTTACCGTGGCGGTCGGCATGATCGACCTGAAGAGCCTGCGCGCGATCCGGCAGGAAAGCCCCGGTGAGTTCTGGCTGGCCGTTACGACAGCCGCCGTCGTTGTGGGGATCGGCGTCGAGGAAGGCATTTTCCTTGCCATCGCGCTCTCACTGTTCCGCCATGTCCGGCACAGTTACGAGCCTCATACGATGGTGCTGCAACAGTCCCCGACCGCCGGTGTTCTGGAAGCGCTGCCCGCAAAGGACGGGCTGGAAAGCGCTCCCGGGCTGATCGTCTTCCGCTTCTGCGCCGATCTGTTCTACGCCAATTCGACGCGCTTTCGGCAGGATCTTCTGGATCTGGTGGAGCATGCGCCCCATCCCGTCCGCTGTGTCGTGCTGGATGCAAGCCCCGTCACCGACATCGATTATTCCGCTGCCGCCGACCTGCGGGACCTGATTGCGCAACTACATCAGCGGGGCATCGCGCTGATTTTCGGGCGGGTGAGCGTTTACCTGAGGGCCGATATGGACCGGCACCACATCACCCCGGCGCTTGGGGACGGCAATATCTACGCCGAACTGCATACGGCGCTGAAAGCCGCCCACCGGATCCTTGGGGACACGGCTGCGCCCCCACCGTCCGTCAGGCCTTCCTGACGAACTCGGACTTCAGGTTCATCGCGCCGATCCCGGGGATCTTGCAGGCGATGTCATGCCCGTCGCCACCGTCCGAAAGACGGATGTTCTTCACCTTGGTGCCGCCCTTGACGACCATGGACGAGCCCTTGATCTTCAGATCCTTGATGACCGTCACGCTATCACCGTCGGCAAGGACGTTGCCATTGGCATCGCGGATTTCGGCGGAAGCCTCGCCGCTTTCCGCTGCCGTCTCGGCCGGGTTCCACTCATGCGCGCATTCCGGGCACATCCACAGCGCACCATCCGGATAAACGTGTTCGCACCCGCAGACCGGGCATTTCAGATTACTGTCCATGATGACCTTTTTCCGTTTGTGGCCGGACACTACTGCACGCACGCAGTATTTCAAAACGGAGTTCACCCGTTTTCATAATCTGTTCGTTCGACATGGAGCGCGCTATCAACGGGGCAGACATATATTGCCACGCTGATGGAAAGACTGTTCCGATGTCCGACACCACGCCCCAGCCCGTTGCCGCTCCCCTGACCCGGGCTGCGATTTTCCTGGTTCTGAACATCAATCCCGGCACGGATGCGGAAAAGACCGTCCGCAGCCTGTGCGCGGACCTCTCGGGCCTGCGTCGTACGGTGGGTTTCCGGGACCTGAACGGGCAGTTATCCTGCGTTCTGGGCTTTGGCTCTGCCGCCTGGGACCGCCTCTTTCCCGGCCCGCGTCCTAAGGAACTGCATCCGTTTCAGGAAATCAAAGGCGTTCATCACGCCATCTCCACACCGGGCGACATGCTCTTTCACATCCGCGCCACGCGCATGGACATGTGTTTCGAGATGGCTAAGCTGGTCATGGACCGCCT
This sequence comes from Gluconobacter sp. P1C6_b, assembly GCF_018811945.1. Lineage (GTDB taxonomy): Bacteria > Pseudomonadota > Alphaproteobacteria > Acetobacterales > Acetobacteraceae > Gluconobacter. The sequence goes on along the minus strand of NZ_JACRVU010000009.1, from coordinate 63,905 downwards.
GCGCAGCGTGTGCACGGTCGTCGATGAAGTTCACGGCTTCAAATATTTCGATGACCGGGATCTGATCGGCTTCGTGGACGGCACGGAAAACCCCGAAAATGCCGCAGCGTGCGAGGCTGCCATCATCGGTGACGAAGACGCGGCTTTCAAAGGCGGCAGCTACGTCATTACCCAGAAATACTTCCATGATCTCGCGGCCTGGAACACCCTGCCGATCGAGATGCAGGAAAAGATCATCGGCCGCAAAAAACTTTCCAATGTTGAACTCGATGACGCGACCAAGCCCGCTTACGCCCATAACGCGCTGAATGTCGTGACGCGCAACGGCAAACAGGTCGATATCCTGCGGGACAACATGCCGTTCGGCGAAGCCGGCAAGGGCGAATTCGGGACCTATTTCATCGGCTATGCACGCTCCCCGTCCGTAACCGAGGAAATGCTGCACAACATGTTCATCGGCAAGCCGGAAGGAAATTACGATCGCCTGCTGGATTACAGCCGCCCCGTCACGGGCTCGCTGTTCTTTGTCCCGTCAGCCGATTATCTGGATAACGTCGACGCCTGATTGCGCAGGCAGGTCTGAAGGTCCGTCGCACCCCGCAAAGGCGTGCGCGGATGCTCATAGCGCCCGTCCACGAAAATCCCCGTCATGGTGGCGTAAGACTGCGCGGCTTCGGAGCAGAAGCCGTGACTGCGATAGAACTCCGGCCATTCGGGACGCGAGATTTCGTCCACGGCGACATCCCGCTCCAGCACGGCATTGAGAGCTGTGGCAACGTCTTCTGGCGTATAGGTCTCGGGACCTTCGATACTGTAAATGCCCGTCTCTTCTACGGATGAAACCAGAAGACGGGCCGCCAGTTCGCCCACATCCTGCGGCGCGACCATCGGGGCTTTGAAATCCTTTGGAAGCAGGCTGGAAAATACTCCTGACTGCCGCGCAGTGGACAGGGTGCCGTACCAGTTGCTCATGAAATATGCCGCCCGCACGATACAGAGCGGCACTCCCGTTTCCCGTGCCCCCTGCTCGAAGGCGTACAGGCTCCCGAGGTCCCCGCAATGCGGGTTGTCCTGCGCACCATAGGTCGACTGCACGACAATCTTTTCCAGGGATGCTCCCCGAACGGCCTCAAGAATGGACTGGACCGTGCGGCGTTCTTCCCGATCCACATCCAGCGACGGTCTGGCGGGCGGGTTCAGCAGAAATGCGCGCCGGGCTTCGGAAAAAGCCGTTGTCAGAGCAGGCGTGTCATGGACATCAAGCACGGCCACGCTGGCCCCGCGGGCCGACCATTCAGCAGCCTGTCCGGACGATGCAGAACGACCGTAACCGCCCGCCCCTGCTCCAGCAGGCGTCTGGCGACCGTGCCACCCACATGCCCTGAAGCCCCAAGAACGATATCCATGTCTTTTCTCCCTGCGCGATGTCTAGGGGAAAAGCGGATCAGTGTTCCAGATAGAACTCGATGGGAACCGTCAGGGACAGCGGATCGCCCTGCACGCTATCGGGCGGAATAGGCAGTGGTTCGGCCCGGTGGATCAGCGCCAGCGTCTCCGCATCCAGCAGGTCATGCCCCGCGCTGCGTTTGAGGCTGGCGCTCAGGACATGGCCTTTGCGGTCCATGACGAAATGCAGGAGGGACGTCCCTTCCTGATGCGTGGACTGGGCTTCCTGCGGATAGCGCTTGAACCGTTCCAGACGCGCCAGAAGCTCGCCCTGCCAGGTGACGGGATCATGCGACGCATGGCTGGACGTGGTGGCCGAAGCGGCGCTCGGGCTGGTCGTGGGCGGCGCTTCCACACTCCGCGGGGCCGTGGTCTTTTCCGCAGGAGGTGCTTTTACCGGAACGGGCGGCAGCGGCTTGTGCACACTCGGCTTATGCGGCCTGACCTTCTCCACCTTTGGTACCGGGACCGGCGGGTTGGGAGCGGGGCTTGGCGGGGCTTCAACCTTGGGCGGATCTTCCGGCTGCGGCTCTGCGGCCGCGACCGCCTGCTGCGGACCGGGATCGACATCCTGCTGCGGGGCCGGAACCGGCGCGGGGACAGGCGCAAGATCGATGCTGATCGCAGCCGGAGGCGGTTCCGCCGCCGGAATGGGCTGGGGATGCGCGGACATCACTGCCCAGAACAGGACCACCCCCGTAAGTGCGACCACACCAAGGGCTGACCCGCCCCAGAGCCGTGCACTCCGGCGATCTTCCACACGACAGGTTGCGGCATACCACTCCCGAAACCTTGGCAGCGTCGCTTGCGCGGAGATCAGCCCGTCCGACATCAGGGCGTTGTTCCCGTCGTCTGGCCTTGTGTCGTCTGGCCCTGAAGCGTCACGAGCGCCACCTTGAGATAGCCTGCACTTCGCAGATGATCCATGACGTCCATGAGCGTGCCATAATCCACGGTCTTGTCGGCGCGCAGGAAGATGCGTTCGTCGCGGTTGCCCTTGGTCGCGGCCGCGAGCGCTTCCGTCAACTGCGCGGCAGGCACGTCGTTTTCGCCGAGGGCCAGATTGTGATCCGCCTTGACGGTCAGGAAAACGGGCTCGTCCGGCCGGGGCGCCGTCTGCTGCGTGGAAGACGGAAGATCGACGGGGACATTGACGGTCGTCAGCGGGGCCGTGACCATGAAGATCACGAGCAGCACCAGCATGACGTCGATGAACGGCGTGACGTTGATTTCGTGCGCTTCGAGCACGGTTTCGTCCGCGTGACGGATCCGGATGGCCATGGAAACTTACTCTGCCGCAGCCAGCGTATCGCGGCCGAAGCGGAGCACCTTGCCACCATTGATCCCACGCGCCAGATCCCGCGAAACGAGGCGCATCACGAGCGACGTCAGATCCGCGACACAGGCGCGGCAGGCGGCCGTCTGACGGGCGAGATGGTTGTAGATCACCACGGCAGGAATGGCGGCGACGAGGCCGAGTGCCGTGGCAAGGAGCGCTTCGGCAATGCCCGGTGCCACAACCGCAAGGCTGGTGGCATGGGCGGCCGCAATACCCGTGAAGGACGACATGATGCCCCAGACCGTGCCGAACAGGCCGACAAACGGAGACGTCGCGCCGATGGTCGCCAGAACGCCCGTCCCCCGCATCAGACGGCGGCCTTCGGCGGCTTCCAGCCTCTCAAGATGCAGGACGATGCGTTCCTTGATGCCCTCGCGGTCGCCCGGAATGTCCTGCGAGCGCTGACGCTCGACTTCGGCAGCCATGACCATGGCATGGGCGATGCCGGAGCCCGATCCCGTGCGCGTCCATTCCTCGCCGATATCCAGCGTCTCGGCATCTTCGAGCGTGATTTCGGACTTCTTCAGACGAGAGCGAAGGCGCTGGAGTTCGATGGATTTGGCAATGAAGATCGTCCAGGTCACGAGCGAAGCCATCGCAAGGATTGTCATGACGCCCCGCACGACCGGGCCGGCGTCGAGAAACATCTGCCAGGGGGAAAAGCTAAGGGACATCACGGCACCTGTAGGAACGGCGGAAATACTGAAACGACGATAATGAGAGTCATTCTCACTATCAAGGATGATTCGCACCCTCCTGCATGTCGTTTCGTGTCCGGGGCCCGGATTTCAGGCCGATATGAAAAAGCCCCGGTCTGCCCGGGGCTTTTGTATCTCAGTCCTGATGCTGTTCAGGGTGCTGGTGATGGCCTCCATGGCCCGATCCGTCTCCCGGACCACCATGCTCATGCGGGCGCTGAAGGGCTGCGACCACCGTATCATTGACGGGATGTCCGGACGCCTTTGCAATATCGTCAAGCGTCTGATCCGCCGAACTGACCGTATAGCCCTGCGCCTGAAGCCGGTGCATGAGAGCGTCCGCATCCATATGAACCAGCGGCGCCAGCAGCGTGAGCGGCGCGTGTTCCAGAACAGGAAGCGCCATGAATGCCGTCTGCCGGTTGCCCGCATGTCCGCTGGGCGCCTGGAAGAAGAACGGGATACAGGCCGCAAACGCGATGATCAGCGGCACATACAGCGTCTTGCGTCGCGCGTAGTTGACCAGCGACGTCCAGTTCTTCACCAGATGAAGGATGAAGGGGGCGAGAAGCACCATGCTCAGCCACTCATGGACGGGATGAAACGCCGTTGGCCCCCAGTGGAAGAACAGCGCCACGCCCGTTACGCCGGAGACAACGAAGAACCCGGTCGTCAGTGGGGTTCCGTATCGGTTCATGAATGTCTTGAACATGTTGCTTTCTTGTGCCGGCACAGCGCCGGACGCAGGTTGAGGTGAGAAAAACAGGGATTTAAGCGGGGAGATACCGGCTGACTTCAAGCCCTGTCCCCACGGACAGCGGCACGCTCAGCATGTCCGGGATCGCGCGGACGGCTTGCTGGTACTTCCGCGCGTCTTCACCGCCGGGAATGCGCATATTGTCCGCAACGATGATGGCGCCCGGAGCAAGCTTCGGCAGGACGGCCTCGAGGCAGGGCACATAGAGGTCCTTCCACAGATCCATCAGGACGAAGTCGATGCCGTCGTCCATCCGGCCGATCAGGTCCAGCGCATCGCCGTGGCGGAAATCGACGTAATCCGCCAGCCCGGCCCGCTCGGCCATGTCGCGGGCAAAGGCGATCTTCTGCGGCTCCAGCTCCATCGTCACGAGCCGTCCGCCCGAAGTCCGCGCCGCCTCCGCCAGCCAGATTGTGGAATAGCCGTAGGACGTTCCCAGTTCGAGAATGGTTGGCTTTTCCAGCACCCGCGCGAGAATGCTGATGAGTTGTCCGGTCCGGCGACCCACAGCCAGAAACCGTTCGGAATTGGGACGATGGATCCCGGCATTGCGCTCTTCACGCTCGGCCTGAAGCCGCTCGTGATAAAGCTCCAGAACCTGTGCGACACGATCATCCATGCAACGCGATCCTTCCCTGAGACCAATATCCTGTCATGGTTTCAAGCGCTGTCACCTCACCATTCTGTATGAAAAGCGCACGGTCTGTAATGCGATGTTTCAGTTCAGGCGGCATGGGAGCCCCCTCTCGCCGCCTGGGCCTCCAGCAGCGCCAGACAGCGGGTCATGAGGGCCTGGAACACCCGCTCCCGGGCATGGGGGCGGATCAGGGCCAGCACGGCGTCGGGCACGCCGACGATCGCGCAATCCAGCGCCTTTTCAAGCCCCTGTGCCGCCTCGGACCAGGCGCCCCGCTCCAGCGCAAGACGCGCCAGATTGAGCCAGGCCCAGCAGTCTCCGCCCTCGGCCGCGGCCTGATAGAACTGATGGGCCGTGTCCGGATCAGGCTCCCCCGGGGGGGCGGAACCGTCCTCGTGCATGATCCCCAGCATGTTCAGGGCCTTGGCGTTTCCGGTCCGGGCGGCATCCACATAGAGCCGGTAAGCCCGCTGCGTATTCTTCGGCACCCCGTCCCCGGCCAGGAACAGATCGGCCAGATTGAACATGGCCCAGCCGTCTCCGCCCTCGGTCGCGGTTTCAAAGCATCGCGCCGCCATGGCCGGATTGCGCTTCACGCCCCAGCCGCGCTCATAGGCACGGCCGAGCATGTTCAGCGCCACGGGATGTCCACTGCGTGCGGCGACCCCGAAACAGGAAAAGGCGTCTTCCCGACGCCCTGCATCCAGATGGGTCTGCGCCAGAATCAGCTGTGCCTTCACCTGCTGCGGAACAGGCAAAGGCGCAGGCCGGGCGGTCCCGTTATCCTGATGCGCTCCTGACACTGATGACATCGCGTTCCTTTCTGGTCCGGTCTTTCACGCAGGGTGAAAGACCGGGGGTTTTACAGGACAGGGGAATGGTCCGGATCAGAAACCGATGCCGAAATTGCCCATGAAGGTCCGGCCGGACTGTGGCACGGCACGGCCCGTACTGAAGGCCGAGGCATAGTTCAGGTGATCGGACAGGTTGTTGGCGTTGAACTGCACATGATACCGGCCGTACTGGTAGGAAATCATGGTGTTCAGCGAGAAGTTGTACGGCATGCGGGCCGTGTTCGCCTCGTTCGCCCAGTAGCCGGAGCTGTACTGCGCGCCACCACCGACACTCAGCTTGCCCTGACCCGGCTTGAGCAGCACCGGCGACAGATCATAGGACGTCCAGACCGAGAAGTTGTTGTGCGGGAGCTGCGGGGCCTGCTTGCCGTCCGTCGTGGTGGAATTCGTTACCTTGCCGCCCATGTAGGAATACGCGGCATAGATTTCCCATTCCTTCGTGATCTTGCCCGTCAGGCTCAGTTCCGCACCGCGGATCTCACGCCCGGTTCCCGCATCCTGGAAGCCGGTGATGATATTGCCGCTCTCGTCATAGGTGTACGAGTTGTTCTGCTCGATCTGATACAGCGCCGCCGTCATGCCCAGATGCTTGTTGAGGAAGTCCATCTTGGTGCCGACTTCGAACAGGTCGCTGCGCTGAGGCTTGAGGTTCTTTCCGTTGACCGGGACGTCTCCAACGCTCGCCTGATTGGTGATTTCAGACGACACATCCGTTCCGACCGGCTTGTAGGAGCGGGAGAACGTGAAATAGACGGTCTTGTTGTCGTCCAGATCATACATCAGGCTCGCGGACGGGCTGAACTTGCTGGACGACTGGGACTGCGTGCCCGAGGAAGCGGCCGCCGCACTCCAGTATGTGCTCTCGAAGCTGTCCCAGCGGAACGTTCCGAACAGGGACAGACGCTTCGTGATGTGAATCTTGTCTGCCAGGAAGAGACCCAGATCGCGGAAATCCGCCGTCCGGTGCCCGCTGGAGGGCCAGGTGATATAGGTGCCCGGCGAGGAATAGGACGGGTTGCGGATCGTCTGGTCGTTCACACGGTTCACATACGTGCCCATGATCCGGTCGTCCTTGGTGTAGTTGATGTCCACACCTGCACTGACGTCGTGACGCAGGAAACCCGTGTTGAACTTCGCCCGCGCCATCATGACGTTCTGGATGCCCCATCCATCCTGCTGATAGGCCACACCACCGCCAGCACCGTAAGGCAGCGTCGGGTTGCCGCCTGACAGGAACGACGTGACACAGGTCCCGGTGCAGGCATTGGGGGTCGTTGCGGAATAGTCACGATGGTAGTGCGTAAAACGCGTATCATTGTTGAACGTCAGCCAGCGCGCGATTTCCGACGAGAACTTCGACGTCACCATGTGGATGTTCGAATTGTCCATGTTGAAGCTGCGCGCATAGCTCGTATCGCGGTTCAGACCATGGCTCGTGATCGGGGAATAAATGCCGCCGATCTGGATCATCGGAACACCGTAATCCGGCGTGCCACGGCTGCCGAGCCACTGGTAATTCAGGTGATAGGTCGTTTTCGTCCCCAGACCGAAACCAAGATCGGCTGCGACACCGTAACGGTCCGTGCGGATATTATCGCGGTCAGCCACGTCCTGCTTGTTGTACATGCCGTTCACGCGCAGGGCGGTATGCTTGCCAAGCTGGTAGTTCACATCCGCCGTGCCGCGATACTGCATGCCGCTGGCGAAGGTCTGGTCCAGATCGTAATGGTTACCCAGATGCGCCTTCTTGAGCGTCTGGTTGATCACGCCACCCACATTACCCGCGCCGAAATACTCGCCGCTCGGCCCCTTGATGACTTCGACGCTCTCGGTATTGAACGTATCCCGCACATAGGTTCCGAAGTCCCGCAGGCCATCCTCATAGATGTCGCCACGCGCCTGCTGGCCGCGGATGCGGAACTGGTCGCCATTGAGGCCGCCATTGCCCTCGCCCGTGGACATGGTGATGCCCGGAACATTGGCGAGCGCCTGATCCAGCGTGAACAGGCGCTGCTGGATGATCAGCTCTTTCGGCACGACGCTGATGGTCTGCGGCGTGTCACGGACCGTGCCCGGCATGCGCCCGATATCGAGGGACGTGTTGTTCGTATTGCTGCTGTCAGCGTCCACCTGCCCGTGAACGCGCACGGCGGACAGGTTGATCGTGCTGTCGGTCGCGGTCGTGCCAGTATCCGTTCCGTCCTGTGCCTCGGCATCCCCGGCTTCTGCGACACCCAGTCCTGCGCCGAGCGCCAGCATGACGAGGGCTGACCATTTCTGGCCCGAACCGTCGCGGGATGACCTGAAAGATGCGCCCGATGGCGACGGGATCGAAAAATCGTTTTCTGAAGGCATGCGGCACCTGAACTCTGGAAACTTCACAGATCTTCGGACGGTTTCCGCCTGATCCGGAGGGGACCACGCGTCAGGCAAAACCGCCGCGACGTTCTGACTGGGGTCTGTTTCCCGCATCCCAGATGTTAATGCAAATGATTCTCATTAGCAATATTGTGTAATAATGACACTGTTGCTTCGAGGCCACAGGTGGCCGCTTAAACCTTGATGACAGGCATGGTCACGACGTTCCCCGCAGTGATACTGACAGGGCAGCCGGAGCATCAGAACGGAGCGTGGTCAGCATGTTTGATCGTGTGGGGTTTATCGCGCGCGTCCTTGCGGGCGCTCTTGTTATCATGGCCTTCGGGACGGCGCATGCAGCCGCTCTCACAGGGAGCGGCTCGAGCTTCGCCGCGCCCCTTTACCGTGCCTGGGGCGCTGAACTCCACCGTCAGACCGGCCTTTCCCTGACATACCGCAGCGTCGGTTCGGGCGAGGGACAAAAGCTCGTCATGGCGGGAAAGGTGGATTTCGGTGCATCGGACCTCCCGCTTTCGGGGGACGTTCTGGATAAACGGGGGCTTTACCAGTTCCCGACGGCGATCGGCGCGATCGTGGTGGTCATCAATGTTCCTGGCGTCGCGTCCAATCAGATGAAGCTGGACGGACCAACACTTGCCGCCCTGTTTGACGGCAGGATCACGTCATGGGCCGATCCGCGCATCCGTGCGCTCAATCCCGGCCTGCGCCTGCCGGATCTGGATGTGCTGCCGATCCATCGCGAGGAAGCCTCGGGCACCAGTCAGGTCTTCAGCGACTATCTTCATGCCGTCGCCCCCGACTGGAAAGCCGGGATGTGGGGTGATGGCTCGGAAGCGCGGGGCAATGACGGGGTGGCGGCCAGCGTGCGGCAGTCCATCGGCGGGATCGGCTTTGTGGAATACGCCTTCGCGCGTCGGGACCGGCTGAATACCGTACGGCTGAAAAACCATGCCGGGCAGTTTGTCGCCCCCGGCAAAGCGGCTTTCACAGGCGCGGCCAGCAGCGCGGACTGGCTCCATGCGGACCATTACGCCGTACATTTTCTGGATGCCCCGGCCCCGCAGGCCTGGCCGATCATGAGCGCGACTTTCGTTCTGGTTCCCGCCCATCCGGCGGACAGGACAGCGACTGCGGCAGTGAAAACATTGTTCCGGTATGGACTGAAACAGGGCGATGATATCGCACGGGATCTGGATTACGTGCCGTTGCCCGGACCCGTAAAAGACAGGGTCCTGTCCAGTTGGCCGTGAACGCCTGATCCTGAGCGGACGTCATAATAACTTCACTTCCCATCTCCCTCCCCTTGCTGTGAATGGTCGGGACATTCCAGCACCTTGGGGAAAGGGGACCCCTCTTGTCAGACCGCGTTCCGGATCGTTGGCATCTGGCCGGTCTGTGTATTGTTCTGGGTTTACTGATCGGAACCGGACACGCGGCCACAGCGCCGCTGGTGACAGACGTTCTGCCCTCCGGTGTGCCTCTGCCCTCCCCCGCCCCCGGTTTTGTCCTGCCCCCTGAAGACACCGGCACCGAGCTTCTGGGCGACGCGGGTGGGGCGCGGTCCTGGCTGGCCCGCAAGGGGATCCGGTTCAATCTTCAGGATGTCGAGGAAATCTGGGGCCTGACCTCGGGCGGACAGCATCCCGGCCCGACCTATGACGGCATGACGGCCGCAACACTCCTGCTGGAGACGCGGCGGGCTTTCGGCTGGCATGACGGGCTGCTCAATATCAGCGCCATTCAGGTGCGCGGACGTTCGCTTGCAGGAGAACGCCTTGGCTCCCTGAACCCGGTCAGTGGTTATGATGCGGGCCGCACGACGCGCCTGTTCGAACTCTGGTACGGGCAGGGATTTTTCGGAAACCGGCTGGATATCCGCGTCGGCACGATCGATCTGGATACCGAATTCCTCGTCAGCCAGAACGCGTCCCTGTTCCTGAATGCCAGTTTCGGCTGGCCGCTCTCGACATCCAGCAATCTCTATTCGGGCGGCCCGTCATGGCCGTTTTCCGCCGTCGGCACACGGATTAAATGGTCGCCCGCCTATCCGCTCGTGCTCATGCTGGCCATCACCGACGACAACCCGACCAAAGGACCGTTCTACAGCGACATCAGCCCGACCCGTATCGATCCGTCGGGCACAACCTTTTCCACCAGTGGCGGCACACTGTTCATGGGGGAGGCACAGCTCTGGGTGGATGCCGCACAAAGCCTTTCGGGAAAGGACGCGCCAGCCCTTCCCGGAACATGGAAAATCGGTGGCCTGTACGATACCGGGCGCTTCCCGGACCCGCGCTACGACAGCCATAGCGGCCTGCTCGGCAGTCCCGACAGCACGGGGAAACCGCTGTATCATTCCGGAACCTGGCTGGGATATGTCGTGCTGGATCAGGCCCTGTGGCGTACGGTGAGCGAGCCCGTCAAAGCCATCAACACCTTCGTCCGCGCCACCCTCGCCAGCGGGACACGCAACCGCTTCACGACGGAAGTGGAGGCCGGTCTGACCTTTCAGGGCTTCGTACCGTCCCGTCCCAATGACGTGATCGGGATCGGCTGGGGCACCGGGTTTTACAGTCATCGCGCAAAGGAAAACGCGCGGGACGTCATCCGCCTGTCGGACAGTTCGGGCAGGCTTCTGGTTCCGGAACATCATATCGAACTGACATGGCAGCTCCCTGTGCGCGACTACATCACCCTTCAGCCGGACTTCCAGTATTTCTGGAACCTTGGCGGACAGGAGCCGGAAAAAGGGGCGGTTTCCGCATCCCGCGGCGCCGTTCTGGGACTGAACATGACCACCACGTTCTGAAAACCTGCATTGTGATTTCAATTAACTTTCAAACTTCAGTCCCACTGCGCCCGGTAAGGTTCCGTTCACGGCCCGTGATGCCGATGACAAAGGAACCAATCCATGACGCAGGACAACGATTTCGTGGGCCTTTCGCCAGACGAACAGGCCCGGGAGCGCATGCGCTACGAAATCATCGATGACCTGGATGAGGAATTCGAACTCTCCCTGGAAGAAAACGAAGGGAAAGGCCTCGATCCTGCGGAGCGTGCCTTCCGTCGCACCTATTTCCGCGAGCTGATCCGCCTTCAGGGCGAGCTCATCAGGCTTCAGGACTGGGTCAAGGCCACGGGCGAGCGCATTGTCGTCGTGTTCGAGGGCCGTGACGCTGCCGGCAAAGGAGGCGCCATCAAGCGCATCACCCAGCGCCTGAACCCGCGCATCTGCCGCGTCGCCGCCCTGCCCGCCCCGAATGACCGCGAGCGCACGCAGTGGTATTTCCAGCGCTACGTGGCCCATCTTCCGGCCGCGGGTGAAATCGTCCTGTTCGACCGAAGCTGGTACAACCGCGCCGGCGTCGAGCGCGTCATGGGTTTCTGCACGGAGGAGGAATACGAAGAGTTCTTCCGCTCCGTTCCGGAATTCGAACGCATGCTGGTCCGCAGCGGCATCCGGGTCATCAAGTTCTGGTTCTCGATCACCGACGAAGAACAGGAATCACGCTTCCGCGCCCGCATCCAGGACCCGCTGAAGCAGTGGAAGCTCAGCCCGATGGACCTTGAAAGCCGCCGCCGCTGGGAAAACTATACCCTGGCCAAGGAAGTCATGCTGGAACGCTCCAGCATCCCTGAAGCCCCGTGGTGGGTCGTCCCGGCAGTCGACAAGAAACGTGCGCGCCTGAACTGCATCGCACATCTGCTGTCCCTCGTGCCCTACGAACCCGTCAGCCGCCCCGAAGTCGTCCTGCCCGAGCGCGTGTTCCATCCGGATTACGAGCGCGAACCCACGCCCGAAACGATGCTCGTACCCGAACGCTACTGAAAACCGCTCATCCTCTCTCCGTTCGGCTGGACGGGAAGAGGAGACACATCGCATCTGGCGAAGCGCACAGGTTCAGAAATCCACCCGCAGTCGGCCGCCCACCATGCGCGGCGTTCCCGGAATGCCGAAAATGCCGTTCAGCCCCGTCTGGCGCGTCACGTCATAGCGGCGGTCCAGGATGTTGTTGACATAGGTCCCGAGAGACCATTTTCCACTTTTCGGCGCGAAGGTCAGGCCGACGTCCATCAGGAAATACGCCGGCATCCGATACAGGTTGTTCCCCGGAACATCGACCTGCGAGCCGCGATAGCTGTAGTCGAGATACGGCGTGAGCGACCACTGTGCCCCAAGCTTCGCCTTATAGGATGCCGAGCCTTCCAGCGTGAGCTTCGGAATCCCCATATCAACCCCGGCATAGCTGCGATACAGCGCCATCAGCTTTCCGGTCCTGATATAGGTCGCCGCCACGGCCGTGGTATCGATCGCGCTGTAATCTTCATAGTTTCCGCGTTCGTACCCGAAATGCTGATGCAGCAGCAGCCCCGGAATGGGATTGGCGTCGATCTCCATTTCCACACCCCAGATCCGGCTTTTGGGAATATTCACGTACTGTCCGACCACACCATAATTCGGCACGACCGCCAGACCGGCCACCTGCTGGCCATGGTAGTCGTACCAGAACGCATCGCCATTGAGGCGGATTTTGTGGTTCCAGTAATCAGACTTGAAACCGACCTCATAGGCCAGGAGGGATTCCGGTTTGGTCGGATTGAGCTGCGAGGCCACAACCGTATTGTTCGCCGTAAAGCCGCCCGGCTTGAAGCCCTTGCGAATGGAGCCATAGAACATCAGGTTATCAAACGCCTGATACTCGATCCCGCCCATCCCCGAAAACTGGTTCGTCAGCGCCCCACGACGCCCGTAATGGTTGTCGAACGGTGTGGGATAGACAGCCGTATTATAGCGCATTGTCTGCATGTTATAGAGATCGCGGTCATCGGATTCATGCGTGATCCCCGCCAGAAGATGCAGCCGCTTCGTGACCGTCAGGCGCAGATGGCCGTACTGGCTGAACGCCTGCTGATCCTGATTGTAGCTCGTCCGCTGGATATAGGGCCGCGACCCCGACCCGGTGTAATCGTTGAAAATGACCGAATGCATCTGTGTGCGGTCATAATACATGCCCACATTCCATTGCAGCCGGTCATGCGGATTGCGCGACGCCAGCCTCACTTCCTGCGAGAACAGGTTCGCATCCGTATTGACGTCATCGTCATAAATCGCATAGCGCGTGCCATCCAGATCCATCAGATTATGCACATACATCTGCTGGAACGCGCTGATGGTGCTCAGATCGGCAAAACCGAGATTGCGCGTGAAATTGACGCCCGCCCCCCAGAACGTGTTGTTGTAGGATGGCTTCGTCCCTGCGGAATTGCCCGTGATCTTCAGGAAATCCGGCGTAAAGCCCCAGCCCGTGTTGCGGTTATTCTGATAGGTCGGCGTATTGCGCGCCAGATCCTGAATGTTATAGGCGCCCATCGCCTGGGAATTATCCTGCATCCAGTTGCCGCTGAAAACGATATTCGTCCTGTCATCCGGCTGCCAGGCCAGCTTGGCCCGCAAGCCGCCCTTGTTGGCATTCCCCAGCGACTGCCCGGTATTGATGTTCTTCTGAAATCCCCCGCCCTGCTGCGTAAAACCCGCAATACGGTACTGCACGTTCGACGACAGCGGCCCCGACACATACAGGTTCGTAATGCTCCGGTCATAGGTCGCAATGTCTTCCGATGCGCCATAATGGAATGCCTTCGTCGGATCGGCCGTCTTGATATTGATCTCACCGGCTGTCACCGTCTGACCATGCGTAAAGCCCGATGGGCCGGTACTCACATCAACCCCGGCCATGTCGAACATTGCCGCACCCGCCATATAACCGATCGGCAGCGCCACACCGTCCACATAGGTCATGACCGACGGCGTATTGTTCGCCGTAAAATCGTTCATGCCCACACCGCGCAGCGTGAAGTTCACCGCCGAACTCGAACCCTGCGGCTGCACCGTCAGATTGGGCGCAAGGTTCATCAGCCCCTTCACATCCGTCACCTGATGCCGCGCCAGTTCGGTTGAATCGATATGCGTGACCGACATGCCCTGATGCTGCATCGCCAGCTGCCCGAACGCATTTTTCCTGCGGTACACCTGGATCGATTCCGGATCCGAAGACGGCGCGACGTGCTTCACCCGCACCATCGACGGCCTGGCAGCAGGGTGACCTTTCGTTCCATGCACAGTCTTGCCCGACGTCGTTGCCGCGACAGCCGGCAGCGTCAGAACCAGCGCACTCGTACACAGGAGAATATTGTTAATTCGGAACATTTCAGGTCTCCCCGGGACAACTCCGGTTTCAGAAGATGTGGCAGTCATGCGGAAAGCATGGAAAACTCAGTACGCGTCCCCGAGAAACAGGAGCCGGTCGTGAAATCCGGAGAACGGAAGACGCTCCAGTCGATCTGCAATGAACATAGGTTTCTATTCCGGAACGAAAGACAGCAGAGAAATGCAATTTCTTCCGGCAGTTCTTCCGCCCCCGGCCTTTCACGGCAGGAGGCGCAGGCCGGAAGGGCTTTACCCGACGATCAGGTCTTCTTTTCTGTCGGGATATTGCGTGAGGATCTCGTAGCCCGTCTCCGTCACCAGAACCGTGTCGGAATGGCGATACCCGCCCTTCCCTTTGATGTAGATCCCCGGCTCGATGCTGAAGATCATGCCCGGCTGGATGACGTTGTCCTCGCCCAGCGCCAGGAACGGCGCTTCATGGCTCGTGACGCCAAAGCTGTGCCCCGTCCGGTGCAGCGGCGTCTCATAGCCGGCCGCATGCGCGATCGCCTGACAGGCGGCATCGATTTCCGAACCGATCGCCCCGGGTTTGAGCATGTCATAGGCCCTGTAACGCATCTCCATCATCGTATCGAAAGGCCGCTTTGCTTCTTCAGGGATCGTCTGAAGGAAGAAGGTGCGTTCAATTTCCGCCCCATAGCCGTTGATCTTGCCAGCCACGAGCCCGAGGAACGGGCCGCCCGGCTCACAGGTCGCCATCAGGCACGAGAAATTATGCGGATCATCCGTATAGGCCGGCGGCTGGATCAGCCCGGCCGCATGGCTCGACATGACGTTGTACTGCGGAGATTCCGTCAGACAGCGCTGATAGAAATACGGCGTCACGTCACCGATGGCATGCGCCACCATCCCACCGGGCTGCACCTTGTCCAGCATCATCGCCAGCGCCTTCGTCATCACATCGCTCGTCCAGGCGATCCGCGAAATCTCATGCGCCGACTTGATCTCACGGACCTCGTCAATGATGTTCAGCACCTTCACCGGATTGGGGATCTGCGCCTGCAGATACGCCGGACAGGCCCCCTCGATCCCGACCACCCCCTGCTTCGGCAGCGCCTCGGCAAACCGGTCGGACCAGCGTGATCCCACAACGGCCGGGAACTCCGCATAGCTCAGAAGCTTCAGCTCCCCGACTTTGTGCCGCAGCACATGCGGCACTTCGAGCACCGGCACGACAAAGAACGTCTCGGTCATCGTCAGCACGAGCACAAACGGCCGTTCATGCACGAAATTCGCAAAATTCGTCAGGTAATAGACATTGTTCGGATCAAAGGAGACATAGGCCGAAAGCCCGGCCTTCTCCATTTTCTCACGAACCTTCCCATGACGTTCGGCGATCTCGGGTGCGGAAACCTGTGCGGCAGTCAGAGGCGGCATTGTCATGTTTGACCTTATCTGTCCGGAACAAGCGCCTTTTCCCTTACGGGGCAGCCCGTTCGTGAATCCAATATAAAAGCAATACAACCTACTTGTTTTATGAGCGTCAAGAAAATTATTCTAAAAATGCAATGACCTTCGAGCCGCCGCAGCCTCTGCTCCCGAACCATGCTGCTCCAGACTTAAGGGGCTGCAATCCTGAGAAATTCCGCCCTGGAGAAGCGACGCCACACTTCAAAGGACCGCGCCAGATCCTCCAGCGGCACACCACGCGCACGCTCGACCGCCAACCCGCGCAAAAGCGCCGAATTGAGCAGCCGCAACTCGACGAAATGCGGGTCCGGCGGGGCCATGCGCCGCCCTGAAAGCCAGCGGATCATGAACTGATCGATCCGCTCCAGCACCGGTGCCGTCACCGCCTCCAGATCCGGATCGCTCCGCCGCGCCAGCTCGATTTCCACTGTGGCCAGAAATTCCGGCCCATCCGTCACCAGCCGCCACATCGTGTCCAGCATGGCATCCACGCGCTCTTCCGGACTGCCTTTCATGCTCAGCGCCCGCCGGTACAGCCGTGCGCGCTTGACCGCATAATGCCGCAGCACCATCGCCATGACCTGCGCCTTGGTCGGAAACTGATGCTGCATCGCCCCCAGACTGACGCCCGCCGTTTTGGCGATGCGCTGGACGGTCGTTGCGGCATAGCCCTGCGTCTGCAGCAGCATGACGGTTGCCTGAATGACCTTGCCGCGCGTCTCCGCACTGCGATCGGCCTGTGTCCGGCGACGGACGACCACAGGAGCGGGAGGAGATGAAACAGTCATAGGCCTGAGGAAAATTCCCTGACGAAAAACAGTCCGGAACGAGGTTCCCTCTTACAGACACTCCCCCCGATAGGAAATGCCCCATCGATCGGCGCCCTGCCCCGAAAACCTCAGACGAATCAATATAGCATATTGCATATCATAATGCAGATGCTTTAATCCTGACAGCCTTCCATCATCCATGATGACCCAAACCCCGTTCGCAGGCCGCCTTGCATGCACACCACCAGATATAGCATAAGCTATATAATAATCAGTTTACTATTCCGAAATAAGCGCTCCTGTGCGTGGATGACCGTCAGTCTGACCGTTCTCGGGACGGCGCTCGCAGACCCTGCATTGCCCGAAACAAAACCGCAGACCGTCAGGAAAGCCGCCTCAGCCGAAAAACCCCCTGTCCCCGAACGGATCAGTGTGACAGGGCATCTCAACCGCGAACGGGCCCGCATTTTTCCGGGTCTCGGGGCAGTGGATTACACCATCGACCAGCGCCAGATCACCACGACACCGGGTGGTCAGAACGCAGCCTTCAGCCAGATCCTCCTGCGTGTCCCCGGTGTCGTTCTCGACAGCTATGGCGAGGTCCATGTCCGGGGTGAGCATGGCGGCCTGACCTATCGCGTCAACGGAGTGCTGCTGCCTGAAGGGCTGAACGGTTTCGGCCAGGAACTCGATACCCGCATCATCCAGTCCGTGGATCTGCTGACCGGCACCCTCCCCGCACAGTTCGGCTTTCGCACCGCAGGCGTTGTGGACGTGACGACCAAAACCGGTGACAGCCTCAAACACAATCAGGTCTCGCTTTACGGTGGGAGCTACAACACGTTTGTCCCCTCCGTGCAGCTTGGCGGCCAGCATGGAAAGCTGGATTATTTCACCACCCTGTCCTTCACGCGCAACACCATCGGCATCGAAAATCCGAGCGACACGTTCCGCGCGATCCATGATGTGACCGAACAGGAAAAGGCGTTCTCGTATCTTTCCTGGCATCTGGACGAGGCGAGCCGCCTCACGCTGCTGACCAGCGCTTCTTACGCGGATTTCGAAATTCCCAACTCTTTCAAGACTTTCGACACGAACAGCCCGGACTACACGACCCTTTATAACGTCGCAGGCGTCAATCCGCACGATCCGTCCATGAACTGGGCCAACCTGAACGACAGCCAGACCGAACAGAATTACTATGCCGTCCTGTCCTATCAGCGCACGACCGACCGGCTGAATCTTCAGGTCTCACCCTATTTCCGCTACGGCCGGATCGACTACACGCCGGACCGTGACCGGGACCTGATCTATCAGGGCGTGTCCGAACATGAGGTCAACGATTTCACGACCGGCGGCCTGCAGACTGACCTGTCCTATGACATCGCACGCCATCACACCTTACTGGCCGGGCTGCTGGGACAGTACACGTCCGAACGTCTCGATACCGACACACTCGCTTTTCCGGTCGATGATATGGGCAACCAGACCGTGAACACACCCGTGCGTCTGATCGATAATACCGGAAACTGGTCGGTCGAGGCCGGGGCCTATATCCAGGACGAATACAGGATCACGCGCAACCTGACCTTCAATTACGGCATCCGCTACGACCGTTTCGCCTCGTCTTTCGACAATGAAGGCCAGTTGAGCCCGCGTGCGAACATGGTCTGGAAACCGACGCGCACCACGACGCTACATCTCGGCTATTCCCGCTATTTCGCCCCGCCTTCCCCGCAATATGTCTACCCGTCCACCTTGGCCCGCTTTGCCGGAACGACGAACGCGGCCGCCAATACCATCGACAGCGCCACGAAGGTCGAGAAATCGCATTATGTGGATGGTGGCATCCTTCAGCGCATCACGCCCGGTTTTCAGATCACGCTCGATGCCTATGCCAAATGGGCGCATGACCTTACCGATCTGGGCCAGTTCGGCCGCGCGGTCATTCTCGCGCCCTTCAGCTACCGGCGCGGGCGTGTCTACGGCGCCGAATTCGGCAGTTCCTGGCGGCATGGGCCGTGGTCCCTGTTCGGCAATTTTTCCTATGTAAAAACCTCGGCCCGCGACATCAATTCGGCACAGTACCAGTTTGATCCGGCCGAGCTCGCCTATATCCGCACTCATGCGATCCAGCTTGACCATCAGGGCGAATTCACCGCCACGGCCGGGGCTTCGTGGACCACGAAACACGACATGGCCTATGTCGATTTCATCTATGGCTACGGCCTGCGCAGCGGCTTTGCCAATCTGGACAAGGAGCCGCAATACGACGTCTTCAATATCGGTTACCAGCATACGTTCACGAAGGTCCCTTTCGGGCATGATATCAAAGTCCGGGCTGATGCCGTCAATCTGTTCGACAAACGCTACCAGCTCCGGGACGGCAGCGGGGTCGGCATTTATCAGGCGCAATATGGACAGCGCCGGGGTACCTTCTTCTCGGTCGTCTCGGAGTTCTGAAACGCGTTTAGACCGGGACGACCAGCCCTTTCATGGGGTCCACGGCCGGGCCCGGAAAGACCGTTGCAACGGCCCGCGACGGCAGATGCAGGTGATCGCATAGCACCCCAGCCGCTACCGCCCGCAGATCCGTCGTGGGGGCAAGATCCCGGTTCTCGAACAGCTGACTGCTCCGCAGACCCGGCCAGGTTCCCCCGACTTTCCCGCCAGCCACGGCCCCACCGGCCAGAAAGGCAACCGTGCCCGTTCCGTGATCCGTCCCACCTGTGCCGTTGATGCGCACCGTCCGTCCGAACTCCGTCATCGCAAGAACCACCGTACGTTTCCAGCTTTCGCCAAGCCCCTGACGCAGCGCTCCGATACCGCGATCGAGCTGCGCCAGCGGACTGCCCAGCCGTCCAAGCTGCCCGGCATGCGTGTCCCATCCGCCAATTTCCAGAGCTGCGATCCGCGGGCCATGCGGCGTGGCCAGCATCTGCCCGGCCGCCGTGGAGAGGCGGGTAAAAGCATCGGGCTTGCGGGACTTTTCCGGAGCGGTGGGGGCCCCCATGTCCATCCTGGACGCCTCGGAAAATCCGCGGGCCTTCAGGGCGCTGCGGAAAGCAGGGCCTGTCACGGGATCATGAGCGTTCAGGGCGAGGATCTGGCTGTAGAGATCGGCGTCCGGATGCTGGCTTCCGGCCGGGGCATAGCTGCCCACCCGGGCCGCACCCCGCAGCAGAAGCGGCACCGTCAGCCCCATGGCCAGCCCGTAGCCGTCCGGCCGGTTTGCCTTCCCCTGAAGCACCGCAACGGCCCGGTTCAGCCACCCGCTGTCCAGACGCTCATCCGCGCCGCTTTCCAGATAATCCTGAGCCTCGAAATGCGACCGGCTGCGATAATGCCCCGCCACCGCGTGGATCGGCAGCATCTGGCCTTCTCCATACAGCCCGTGCAGGTTTGCAAGCGACGGGTGCAGACCGTAGAACCCGCCCAGATCGAGCAAGCCGCCCTCCTGCCCCGGTTCGGGGAGGACGAGCGCCCGGCGATACGTCACGAGACCGGGGTCGCCATAGGGGGTGACAGCGGAGAGGCCATCCAGCGCGCCCCGAAGGATCACGACCACAAGACGCGGATCATCCGGCCCACCGGAAGAGCCCGCAAAGGCCAGAGAGGAACGTCCAAGTGTCCAGCTGCCAGCCAGACCGAGCAGAGCAGTACGACGGGAAATCATCATGACTCAGCGCCTCTGGAATTCAGGGGAAGAAAACAGCAGGGCCAGCGCATCCTGACGCGACCCGGCATGATGCATGGCCGTGCGGGTCTGGGGCCGGAGAGCCGGCCCAAGGGCGATATCGGCAATGTCCATCGGATCGCCGCTGCGGACATGCGCGGCCACCCTCCACGCCCAGTCCGCACGGGCCAGCATGTCCGCGGGTGCGCACCAGTCCGCCGCATCGTCGCTCCAGCCATTGGGCAGCGGTGCCGTCCAGAGCGGCTGTCCGAGGGTGCTGAAAGCTGACGTCAGCTGATGGGCGGGGGAATGCGGATCGTCCGGGCGGCTGGGCTCTCCACCGACGGATAAGGCACGCAGAACGGCCGTAGCGTAGTCCATGGGCGAACGGAACTTGCCCCCGCCCGGCCCCGGATCGGGCAGATCCGCCAGCGCGAGGGATGCCGCCTGCAGATCGCCTTCACTGTCCCGCAAAACGGTCTCGACATGCCGCACGGAAGCAGGGGACGGCGTGTCCGATACGAAATGCCGGACCATCTGCGTGGCGATGTGGCGATAGGTCGCGGGATGGGTACCAAGGAAGTGCAGGGCCTGCACGCCGCCGTCCTCGCCTTCCGGAAAGGTCTGGCCCATGAGCGTTTTCGGTCCCGGTTCGTGCGCCTTTTCCCGGAACACGAAACCCGGCCGGTCTGCCTTCATGTCCACGCCCCAGCCCGTCAGGATTGCGGCAAAGGACGTCACATCTCCCTGATTGTATCCGGCGGCAGGCGAGACTGTGTGCAGCTCCAGACATTCACGGGCCAGATTCTCGTTCAGCCCGTGATGGCTCTTCCGGCCAGCCACGCTGCCCGGCCCGATGGAGGACGCATTGTCCAGATACATCAGCATAGCCGGATGGCGCATGACCGCCAGAAGCATGTCCGAAAAGCGTCCGGTCACATGCGGGCGGATGGCCTCGCGCATATAGGCGCCGATGACAGCACGCGTGCTGCCCTGCCGCAGGCTCACGGTGAAATGATTGAACCAGAACCACGCCAGCCGCTCCCGGAAGGGCTGATCCGTCAGCAGCAGGGTATCCATCTGCGTGGCGACTTCCCCCTGGAAGATCGGCTTGACCAGTGGATCGCCCTGAACCTTCGTGCGACGTTGTTCCCGCAGTGCGATCAGGCCATCGGCACAGGGAGATACCCCTCTGAACGTGGCTGTGTCAGGCCCGGTCAGCTGATGCGCGAGCCAGTCACGTAGCGACAGGCCCGCTCCATCCCGCGCACTCTCCCGCTGGCCCCACCCAAATCTGTTGATTGCACTGACAGGTCGCATGGCATCCTCACGATGTCGGAAGTCGGCACCCTACAGGACGCTGATCCCCTCATGTGGCAAAACCGGGGCAGTGTTGTGTGAAGTTTTCAGACACGCTCGCGATCGCTCACCCCGAGCGCAGCAGCCTGCGCATGAAGCCCGGCCTGCGGACCAGATGCGGCACGATCGGCGAGGTGTGCCGCACAATCGGATCCTGGCTCTCCCGCATGGTCAGACCGGAAAAGCTCTCCCCGACAATCCATGCCCCGACCGATGCCGTCACCCCATCAATCCGGTGATCGGCGAATTCCTGATAGATTTTCGGATACGCGCCATAGGCCCCGGCCTCAGCGCAAAGGGCGCGGCCATCACGCAGAATGCGCACGTTCTCGCCGCCACGGGCATGGATCGGCTTCTCCACATAGGCCCGGGGAGAAGAACGCCCGTCCTTGCCGGTCACGTCCTGCGCCGAATAAGCGGCGGCAAGCAGGTTGGGATGTCCCGGATAGCGTTTCCACAGAACAGGCAGCAGCGCCTTGTTGGACAGCAGCGCCGTCCAGGGTGGGTTCAGGAATGTGCAGCCGCAGTGCTCAAGGTGTCGGGCGCCGGGATCGCGGAACATCAGCTCCCACGGATACATGCGGATCATGCTCCGGACGATGCGCCCGCGATGCAGAAGCTGGCCGCCATGCGTAATTTCCAGATCGCGTAATTCGCAGTGGATCGCTTCAAGTCCCGCCTGTTCGGCCCATTGCCGGTAATACACGGCATGGGTCGTGTCTTCGAGATTGTCCGGATAGGGCACGATATGAAGGATGCGATCAATCCGCCCCTTCCGTCGCAGATCCGCCAGCCGATTTACAAGGGCCTGCGCGTCCAGAGGGGCATGAGCATGCGGATGTCCTCTCTGCCGATACCATGAGGTCTGCATCCGCGTGCTTTCGGGCAGTGTCGCGGGCGTGTCGGCATTATATTCGATCAGCCGGGGCTGACCGTCGCACCAGGCGAGATCGAAGCGCCCGATCAGAAACGGATCACGCCGCATCCAGGACTGGCGCACCACGTCCTGCACGGCAGGCGGAATGTGAAACGCATCCAGGCCGCCCGGCTGCCTCACGGCCTCGTCCACGACTGACAGGCAGAGCTGGTGCAGCGTTTCGGAGACTTTTCGGATCAGTGTGACAGCAGCCGCATCGAACTCGTAACGGACATCCTCGCGCCAGGCGAAGCTTCCATCGGCGTTGCGGTAATAATGGTAGCCGAGCCGGTCCGCCTCAGCCCTCCAGTCCGGTCGTGCAGAAGACGTCAGGCGGCGGAGCTGAACCATGCGCGAAAACTATTCGCCCCCGCCCGCATGGCCACCCGCGCTTTCGCCAAATCCTGCATGGCCCGCCGAACTTTCCCCGCCTTCTCCCGAACCGCCTTCTCCGGGGCCAGAACGGCCGCCGCGGCCATCATCGTCAGGTTTTCTGGAGGATCTGGGAACATACACCGCCCCCGAGGAACGTCCGGAATCCGAACAGTTCTGGGGACGCTGGGCCTGCGCGGTGGCAGGAGCGCACGGGTCTGGCCGGCCCGCCTGAGCCTGCATCGCCTGCGGGTTGCGCAGACTCAGACCGATCACACCAAGTCCCGTAACGAGAGCCCCGGCTCCCACACCCCACGCGATACGGTTCTTCATCATTCGTCTGCAAGGCTGTTTAACAGAAACTCACTGTAACATACCCGTTTGCAGAAGATATACCTCTCGTACAGCCAGATTTCAGCCTTGCAGGTCCGCCAGAACAGGGGCCGCAAACCGCCGGTTTTCCAGCACCGGCAGCACCCGACGCGCATGCGCGACCCGCTCCCGGTCCAGCGTCGCAAAGCCCAGAGCCGGCGCCTCGCCCAGAGCCAGCGTCACAACGCCCAGCGGATCGACCACCATGCTGAACCCGGTATTGCGGGAGCCGCATTCCCCGACCGCCACGACATAGCAGGTGTTTTCCAGCGCCCGCGCCACGGACATGATTTCCCAATGGCGTTCCTTGCCCGGGCCCCGCACCCAGGCGGCTGGCAGCAGCAGAACTTCCGCCCCCGCCAGTGCCAAATGACGCGCCAGTTCCGGAAAACGCACATCGTAGCAGGTCATCAGACCCACCTTCATGTCCCCGATCTGCACAACAGGCGGCAGTTCCAGCCCCGGCGAAGTGCGCTGGGATTCTTTCATGCTGAACGCGTCATACAGATGCAGCTTGCGGTATGTTGCGATGAACGCTCCGTCGCGCAGCACGAACTGCGTGTTGTAGAACCGTCCATTCCCGTCAGGCACATTCACACACCCCACGACAGCGATGCCCTGACTGGCCTTGCGCAGCCCTTCCATGAACGGGCCGTCCAGCGGCTGCGCCGTCTTTGGCAGAAGCTCGGGATTGTTGATATCCTGCGCCAGGATTCCTTCGGGCAGGACCAGAAGCTCGGCCCCTCCTTCCCGCGCCCGTGCGATCAGATCGAGGCATTGCCGCTGGTTGGTTTCCCAGTCCGGCGCAACAGCAAACTGTCCCAGAGCAACTCTCATCACCGCGTTCCATTTCCCAAAAGCCGCATGAACCATCATGCCCGTCGACCCAGCATGCCTGAGCGGCAGGACGGGGTGAAGATGAAATGCAGAACCCGGTTGGGTGATCCTGTCAGCCGCCAGCGCCCGGAACGGCTCTGATACTTTTTATTACAGAGACAAGGATCAACACATCGAAAAGAAAATGATGAAAATTCCGGACAGGACACAAATCAAGACCGAACAAGTTATGAATACAAAATTATATTTAATCTGAATTTGTTTAAAAAAATATCTAATAAATTTACATTCAATTTTCTGAATTCTTGTTTGTTCTTTCAAGGAACGCTCCTCTCCTCACGGAAAATAATTTCACTATTCCGTGAATTTATCCGAAATCAGGGCGGGAATATTACACGTTCCCCGCACTTCCCCGCGGCCTGCGGCGCGTCAGGACCGACCTGAAAATCTTTTTAAAAGCTATCGTGCCCGAGTTCATGCACATGTTCAGGACATCTTTTGACATGGGGGAATTAGTTGAAACTGCTTACCTTCCGCACGCTACGTTCCCTGCGGTTATCGGGACGCGGATATCTGTTTCTCGGAACGACACTGGGTGCCCTTATGCTAGGCACAGCAGCACGGGCCGATGACGATATCGTTTCAAAGATGGAACAGGAAATGAGCCGTCTTCAGGCAGCTCAAGCCCATGTGCAGGAAGAACAGCGCGCCATCAATCACGACATGGCCGTGCTGAAAGCGGAAATCGCCCGACACCACGCCTCAGGCACTTCTGCCACCCATGCGTCCCCCTCGCATGACGGACAGCTCGCCACCGCCCGTCCGGCAGCTCGCAGTGATGTCCACGCAGACCATGGCGAACGGATCACCACCGCATCCGCCCGCCGTCATGGCATCAAAACCGCCGAAGCCCCCCAGTTCACGGCCGCCCCCGGCGAAATGGCCGCCGCCACGGGAGCCGAACCCGTCCGCGGAGCCGTGGCACGACGCGACCGCGTTTCCCTCTCCCCCACCGGACGCGGCCTGGTCGACACCGGCAAGGGGTCGGAACTCGATGTCGTCGGCCACCGCGCCGAAGACGTCCTCGTCCACTTCGCGGAAAACGGCGTGGGTCCACACCCGCGTGAAACGCTGGGCGCGCAGTCCGCGGGTGCCGTCGGCGATCACGGCGTGTTCCGTCTTGGCCCGGTCACGCTCATGCTTGGCGGTTTCGTCGACACCGCCGCCGTACTCGAGAACCGCCATGTCGCATCCGATACGTTCAACTACTGGCAGGACATGCCGTATCCGAACGAGCCGCGCTATCACACCAATAATTTCGACGGCGGCGCCCGCTACAGTCGTCTGTCCCTGCTCGCACGTGGCAACATCAATTCCGAAGCCACGATCTCGGGCTTCTTTGAATCCGATTTCGGCGCGGGTGCCGTCACGACCGATCCTTACGAGAGCAACAGCTATTCCTTCCGCATGCGTCAGGCCTATCTCGCCTATGACGACAACAAGGCGGGCTGGCATTTCCTCGGCGGCCAGGCCTGGAGCCTCCTGACGCCGGGCCGTGCCGGTATCGTCGCGCGACAGGAAAGCCTTCCGGAAACGATCGAGGCCTCGATGCTTGCAGGCCAGACCTGGTCCCGTCAGTGGCAGGTGCGCATCGTGAAGGATTTCTTCCATCACCGCCTGTGGACCGGTCTTTCGATCGAAAATCCCGCCACACTGTATGACACGACCGGCTTTTCCACCAGCAACGGTGCCGTGTCGATGCCCAACGGCTCCACCGTCACGATCGGCGAGAACGGCGTTGGCCTGACCAACGACACAACCAATTTCTCCAACGAGATCGCGCCCGACGTCATCGGCAAGGTCGCTTACGATCCTGTCTGGGGCCATTACGAAATGGAAGGCATCCTGCACTTCCCCCATGACCGCGTGACCATGGGCAATACCGGCCATAACAACACCGCCATTGGCGGCGGCGCGGGCGGTTCGATGATCCTGCCGCTCATTCCCGGCAAACTGGAACTGCGCATGGCCGGGCTCGCGGGCTGGGGGATCAACCGCTATGGGTCCGTCCTGCTGCCCGATGCCACGCTCAAGGCCAATGGCAGCCCCGATCCGCTCTTCGGCGTTCAGGCCCAGGCAGGCGTCATCGCGCATCCCAACCCGCGCATTGACGTCTACGGCTATTTCGGCACGCAGCGCGTCGGCCATTCCTATTTCAACGAAAACGGCAACTCCTACGGCTACGGCAATCCGGGCTACTCCAACGCGGGCTGTCTGCAGGAACTCTCCACCCTGTCCTGCACCGCCAATACCCGCAGCGTTTCGGAAATCACGATCGGCGGCTGGTGGCGTTTCTTCAAGGGCAAGTTCGGCACGGTGGAAGCGGGCACGCAGCTTGCCTATTCGCGACGGCAGATCTGGTCCGGCATTGGTGGCGATCCGCATACCAGCATGAGCCAGATTTTCTTCGACTTCCGCTATCTGCCCTTCCAGTAAGGGCTCCCGCCCCGGGCAGGCTTATCCCCTGTTTGGGGCGCTTTTGTCTTCGTGGCCAAAGAACCGCGCATACAGCGTCGGCAGCACGAACAGCGTCAGCAGCGTCGAAGACACCAGCCCTCCGATCACGACCGATGCCAGGGGTCGCTCCACTTCCGCGCCCGACCCGCCCGAAAACGCCATGGGAAAGAAGCCCAGACTGGCCACGGATGCCGTCGCCAGAACTGGCCGCAACCGGCTGCGCGCCGCCTGAAACGCCGCATCCGCTGCCGCCAGACCGTCCTGACGGAACACCCGGATCTGGCTGACCAGAACCACACCGTTCAGGATCGCCACGCCAAACAGCGCAATGAACCCGATCCCCGCCGCAATGCTGAACGGCAGCCCCCGCAGCGCGAGCACGAAAATCCCGCCCGTCGCCGCCATCGGCAGATTGGCAAAGACCAGCGCCGCCGCGCCGAACGACCCCAGAGCCGCCACCAGCAGCAGGAAAATCAGCGCCAGCGCGATCGGCACGACAATGAACAGTCGATGCAGCGCCGATTGCAGGTTCCGGAACTGCCCGGCCCAGACCATCCGGTAGCCCGGCGGCATCCGGATCTTCTGCGTTACAGCCTGCTGCGCTGCCGCGACGAACGAACTCACGTCCCGCCCGCGGATATTGGCCTGCACGATCACCCGGCGATGGATATTGTCCCGGTCAATCCGCGACACCCCGTCCGACAGCACGATATCCGCCACCTGCGACAGCAGAACCCAGCCCTGCCCGTCCGCCCGGCGCACCTGAAGATGTCCGATCCGATCCACTGAACTGACCGCATCCTCCCGCAAACGCACCTGCGTCGGAATGATTGCGCCCTGAACCGTCACCGGCTTGCCGACATGGCCGCCCACGGCCTCAACAACCGCCAGAATATCCGGTACCGACACACCCAGCCGCGCCGCCGCATCGCGATTGACGTCAATATGCAGGAACGGCACCGTCCCGCTTCCCTGCAACGCCACATCCGCCGCACCGCGCACGGTTCGCAACGTCTCGACCACCTGCCCTGCAATCCGGTTCAGCTCCGCAAGGTCATCGCCATAGACCGAAATCGCAAGCTGTGTGCGCACACCGGCCAGCAGATCATCCATCCGCATCTGGATCGGCTGCGACCAGGAATACGCCGCATCCGGCCGCGTCTTTTCCAGCACGTCATTGATCTTCGTGACCAGCCCGGCCTGCGTGGACGCCGTCTTCCAGTCCTCATGCGGGCGTAGGAAAATGAACGTATCGGTCTCGTTCGTCCCCATCGGATCGGTCGGGATCGCCGCCGTTCCCGTACTGCTCACAACCGTCTGCACTTCCGGAAAAGACCGCAGGATTTTCTCTTCCGCCGTCACTCCCTCCAGCACCGTATCGAGCGACGCCCCCGGCAGCCGCGTCGAGGTCAGGACCAGCGAGCCCTCCTCGAGCTGCGGCACGAACTCGCCGCCCAGACGGCCGCCGATCAGCACCGCCAGCAGAAACGCCGCCACGGTCACGACCAGAAGCCGCCCGCTGTGATGCTCCGTCCAGCGCAGCGCCGGTTCGTAATACCGTCGCACCGTCCGCACGAACCAGGTCTCCCGGTCCGGCTGGGCATTGCGCATCACCAGCGCCGCCAGCACCGGCACACAGACGAAGCAGTAAGCCAGCGAGGCCAGCAGCGCCATGATGACCGTCTGCGCCATCGGCCGGAACATCTTGCCCTCGATGCCCTGAAGCGTGAGCACTGGCAGATAGACCATGATGATGACGAAGATCGCGAAACTGACCGGTCGCACCACAGCCTTTGCGGCATCCGCCGTCAGCGCGGCAAAAGACCCTGCCTGCCGGCGCTCCCCACGCTCGACCATGATGTGCTCCACCACGACGAGCGAACTGTCCACGATCATTCCGAAATCGATCGCGCCCAGACTCAGCAGATTGGCCGACACGCCGAACAGCCGCATCCCCGCCATTGCCGCCACCAGAGACGCCGGAATGACGGACACGATCACCAGCGCCGCCCGCCAGTCCCCCAGCACGACGACGAGCACGAACAGTACCAGCGCCGCGCCGATCAGCAGGTTTTCCTTGACCGTATGGATGGTCTGCCCCGTCAGGCTCGCCCGGCTGTAAAATGGCTCCAGAGTCACACCCGGCGGCAGAGACTGCCGGATTGTCGGCAGAACTCGCCCGATCGCCGCCAGCGTCGCATTCGAGCTCGCCCCGGTCTGCATCATCACGACGCCGATGACCGCCTCGCCCTGCCCGTCGCGCGTCACGGCTCCAAGCCGCGTGCGGGGACCAGCGGAGACAACGCCCATGTCCCGCAGCCGGATCACATGCCCGCCCGTACCCAGCTTCACCGGAATGGCGCCGAAATCCGCCAGACTGCCTATAAGGGCGCGGCCGACCACCACATTCTGCTCGGCATGATGCGCAATCCAGCCACCGCCGGACGACGCATTGTTCGTGTCCACAGCCTGCACGATCTCGCTGACCGAAACGCCAAACGCCCGCATCCGCGCCGGATCGACCGCTACCTGATACGTCTCGACCGACCCGCCATTGACGTTGACGTCCACCACGCCCGGCACCAGCCGCAACTGCGGCACGACTGTCCAGGTCATGAGGCGGTTCAGTTCCATCAGTGACAGACCGCCGCCCCGGATCTGAAGCTGCATGATCTCGCCCATGCCCGTCGCCAGCGGCCCCATCGAGACACTCACGCCCGGCATGGTGATGCTGTCCCGCGCCGCCTGTAGCCGCTCGGAAACCCGCGTCCGGTCCAGATCAATGTCCGTCGCGTCATCGAATTGCAGATAAACCGCCGACACCCCCGTCCGCGACACGGAGCGCAGGTCTGTCACGCCCGGAATCCCGGTCAGGCTCGCTTCAACCGGAAAGGTGATGAGCTTCTCGACCTCTTCCGTCGCCAGACCGGGTGCCGTGACCGAAACCATGACCTGTTTGGGCGAAATATCCGGCACTGGCTCGACCGGCAGGCCGGGTACCGTCATCACCCCGCCGATCATCAGCGCGACAAGCAGGCCCAGCAGGACAAAACGGTTGGACTGGAAAAAATGCAGCATGAAACCCGGTCAGTCCGTATCCAGCCCGCTGACAAGCGACATGGATTTCAGAGCAAAACTGCCTTCCGTCACCACACGGTCCCCCGCCTTCAGATTGCCCTGCACAACGACACTTTCATCCGTCGCCAGCCGCACCCGGACTTCGCGCGGCGCATACTGGCCCTCGGCCGTCTGCACATAGACGAGATCGTGCCCTTCGATCGTCTGCAGCGCGCTCGATGGCACAATCATGCCGTCCACGGCCTCACTGGTCTCAAGAGCTGCATCCAGCATGATCCCCGGCCGCAGGAACGCCACCGGCCTGTCCACGACACACACCACCCGCACCAGCCCCGTCACCGGATCGGCCACGCCATCAATCGTCGTTATTTTCGCCCGGAACGGCTCGGCCCGCGCGTTCCCCGAAGGCCGCACCGTCACAACGCCACCGGGCACCAACCGCGACACCTCATCCGGCCGCAGATCCGCAACAATCCACACGCCCGACAGATCCACAATCGTCGCCACAGGCTGCCCCGGCGTCACATCCGACGCCACGGAGGTCTGAATGGACTGCACCACGCCCCGCACCGGCGAAATCAGCGTGGACGCCTCATCCTGCACGATCTTTTCCGTCACGGAAGTGAACTCTTCCGTCAGACGATGCTGGATCACCCCGATATCCGCTTCCCGTGCCACGACCGTGCTGCGCGCCTGTTGCACGGCCGCCTGGCGCCGTCGGACTTCTCCGACGGACACCGTGCTACCCACAAGCGACTGCCCACGCCGATACGCCAGCTCGGCTTCCCCCAACGTTGCTTTCGCAGACGCCAGAGCCGCCTGATCCTGCTCCATCTGAAGATGCAGGATATGCAACGAGTGATCCGTGTAATCGATGAGCGCCTGCCCGGGCACCACGTTCTGCCCCGGCGTGACACGCACAGCCGTGACTTTCCCGTCCCCGCTCGTGCGGATCACGACCGTCCGCGACAGATCCGCGCTCACCCGCGCCAGCGCTGACACCGTGTCATGCAGCGTTCCCTGCCGCACCGTCGCGGTCTGGAGATGCTCGCCCTCCCGCGCTTCGGCCCCGAGCGTCAGCGGCTGCATCCAGCCCGGCCCGTCCGCCGCACTCGCGTGCCCAAGTACGCACAGTGCCACCCCACAGACCAGAAAACGCACAAACCGGCTCATGGAATGGTCCCCGTCGCAATACCCATCCGGATGATCGCCGCATGCCAGGCGATCTCCGCACGGTTCAGATCCAGCAGCGCCCGGTACGCATCCATCCGTGCGCGCAACGCCTCGATCAGCGGCGTCTCACCCACCCGCCAGGACCGCTCCATCCCGTCCGCCCGGCGCAACATGGAACTCGCCTCGACCCGCGAATTCGACAGCGATCCTGTCGCCGCGACCAGATGTGCCCGCACCTGCGCCATCTCGTTGCGCACGGCCCGCCGCGCCTCGACTTCCTGCCGCGTGGCGGCCGCCATCCGGTCGCGTGCGGCAGATTCCTGCGGCGTATTCGTCACCGCGCTCGGCAGCGGCACCCGCAGATTGACCCCCACCTGCGTATCCCAGGGGCTCTGATACTGCCCCTGATCAATCGCATCGACGCCGATTTCCGGATTGGGCATGAAGCTCTTGCGCGCCAGCTTCATCTGGTTCTGCGCCGCAATCACGGCCTGATGCGTCGCCCGCACCCGCGGGTCCACATCCTCGACCCAGCGCGCATCATTGGCCCGCGTCAGCGCCAGCCAGTGCTCGTCCGCCTGCGTGATGTCCGGCACGCCCGGCAGCCCCGTCAGCGTCCGCAACTGGCTCGCCGTGGTCTCGATTTCCTCGGCCGCCATGTCCGCTTCGCTGCGGGCCTGCGCCAGCTGCGCTTCCACGGCCTGCTGGTCCGACACCGCGATTTCCCCGACATGCCCGGCCCGCCGCACATCCGCTTCGATCCGCTTTAGCGCAGCTACAGTCGCCAGCGCCGCCGTCTGCCGCCGCATGGCCATGATCGCAGCCCCGGTCGCATCCACGACCCGTACCGCAACCGACATCCGTTCCACATCAAGGCGAACGGTCGCCGTCTTCGCCTCGGCCTTGGCCACGTTCTCGGTCGCCGTGCCCTGCCCCGGCAGCCACAGCGGCACCGAAACCCCACCTTGCCAGGTGATGTACCCATGATTGGACCCGCTGATGCGGTCATCATAATAGTCGCCCGTCAGCGTCGGGCCGCCCGCGAACCAGGACTGCGCCGCCTTCGCCCGCGCATCGGCGGAATCCTGATTGACCTCCAGCTCAGCCCGTACGGGGTCCGCTTTCCAGGCCGCCGCAATCGCATCATGAATGGACAGCGGCGCCATGAGGCCCCCTTGCGCCCGGCTCTGTCCCGCTCCGACGATACAGGCCACCATGAGCGCCACGCCGGTCAGCCACCCGCGCGACATCCCCGTCGGGCGCGTAACGAAAAGGGAAAGAAATGCCATGTCCGTGTCATCCCCTGCCCCGCCAGTCCTGTCAACGAAAGGAAATGCGACATTTGCCGCCGTTCCCGCACATGACGCCAGAGGCCTGCACCAATTGCCCCCCTCCCCAAACGGCTTTATGACTCCGAGATAAGAGTCATTCTCATTTTGAGCCCGTTCTTCTCATCCCCGTCCTCCCCCTCAAGGCCCGACGTCCATGCTGATCCATATCCCGAACGTCCTCTCTCCCGAAGAAGTCCGCTACTTCCGTGACAGACTGGAAGCCGCCGAATGGACGGACGGGCGCGTCACCGCGGGGGAGCAGTCCGCCAAGGCCAAGCTCAATCTCCAGATCCCGCAGGACTCCCCCGAATGCCGCGAACTCGGCGAGTTCGTCCTGCGCGCTCTCGGCCGCAACCCGACCTTCAACAGCGCCGCCCTCCCCCTGCGCGTCTACCCGCCGCTCTTCAACCGCTACGACACCGGCATGCATTTCGACGCCCATGTGGACAACGCCATCCGCCCGATCCCCGGTGCCGGGATGCGCATCCGCACGGACGTCTCCTCCACGCTCTTCCTCACCGGACCGGACGAGTATGACGGCGGCGAACTCGTCATCCAGGACACCTACGGCACCCAGAGCATCAAGCTCCCCGCCGGCGACATGGTACTCTATCCCTCGACCAGCCTGCACAGCGTCAACCGTATCACACGCGGCAGCCGCTGGGCCTCGTTCTTCTGGTCCCAGTCCATGGTCCGCGATGATACGAAGCGCCGTCTGCTTTACGAATTCGACTGCTCCATCATCGAAACCCGCAAGGCGCTGCCCGACAGCCATCCCGCCGTTCTCGGGCTGACCTCGACCTATCACAACCTGCTGCGCCAGTGGGCCGAACTGTAAGAAAAGCCCCCCATTCAGGGTTCCGAAAGAGCTGGACGCGCCTCATTCTGTTAAGAAAATCTTCCTCCGAAACAGTCAAAATAAAACTGACATTTCCCACAGCAAGAAAGAAAAACTCCGCAACAGACCTTCAAAAATATACCTGAAAACAGAAGGATATCCTTTTAACGAACGCTTAATTATTCTATGATATTACTCAGATCTCCTATCGAGAGAGCCAGCCTGGGTGATGGAAAAGCAAGAGGATGATTTCAGGAGAAGCCTGGATTATGTGAAGAACTGGCCTCAGGGCACCCGCGACGATTTCGTTCTTCATGCCCTGGACTGTTCTGCTATTGTCGCCATTACCGACACCCGTGGCCGCATTCTTTCCGTCAACAGCCGGTTCGAGGAGATCAGCGGCTATACGCGGAACGAACTCATTGGCAACGATCACCGGATGCTGCGCTCCGGCCAGCATGACCGGAAGTTCTTCCGGCAGATGTACCGGACGATTGCCTCAGGCCATGTCTGGCACGGCGAGATCTGCAACCGCCGGCGCGACGGCTCCCTTTACTGGGTCGACACCACGATCGTTCCCCATATTTCGGAAAGTGGAAAAGTCACCAGCTATGTGGCCATCCGCTTTGATATCACGTCGCGCAAGCAGGCGGAAAACCACCTGAAATCCAGCCGTCAGAAGCTCCAGCACGCTGTCAATACGGACTTCCTGACCAAGATTTCCAACCGCCTGCACTTCTCCCATACCCTGCGTAAAACCCTGCGCCAGAGTGCGGCAGGCCATATCTGTCTGGCCCTGCTCGACATCGACACGTTCAAGACGGTCAACGACACGTCAGGGCACGATTCCGGAGACCGACTGCTGCGCAAAGTCGCCGAGAAGCTCCAGTCCTTCCAGAGTGAAAACTGCTTCATCGCCCGCATCGGTGGCGACGAATTCGCCATCCTCATGACGGGTGACTGCCCGGCACTGTTCGAAAAGATCCTTCTCGAAATCCTCGAGCAGATGCGCTTCAGCTTCCGCAACCGCACCATGACCCATGCCTGCACTGTCAGCATCGGCTATGTCCGCGTCCCCCTCGTCGATGCGCGGGAAAAAGCCCTGCTGAAATGCGCCGATCTCGCGCTCTATGCCGCCAAGACCAGCGGCAGGAACCGTATCCGCGAATATCATCCCGTCATGGAAGAGAAACTGGACCATGCCGGCCGCCTGCGCAGGCGTGTCCAGACCGGACTGCGCAACCAGAGCATTGCGGTCTTTTACCAGCCCATCTTTTCCCTGAGCACGCCCGGCAATATTTCCTTCGAGGCTCTGCTACACTGGGACCATCCGCAGCACCCCATCCTCTCGCCGCAGCATTTCCCCGAAGTCTTTGAAGACCCCAGACTGACCCTGACCCTGAACACCTTCGTCACGCGGCAGGTCATGCAGGACATGCGCAAGCTTCGCGAGCAGAACATCCGCTTCGAACGTATCGCCATCAACATCACGTCCTGCGATTTCGAAGGTAGCGATTTCTTCTGGAAAATCGCTCTCCTCGCCGAGGAAATGAATATCCCGCTCACCTCCCTGGCCCTCGAAATCACCGAGAACATCTTCTCGCGCCCACACCACGGGCAGATCGAGCAGGAACTCGACACCCTACACCGGAAAGGCATCCAGATTTCCCTCGATGATTTCGGGACGGGATTTGCGTCCCTGACGCATCTCAAGACCATCACGTTCGATGCGGTAAAGATCAACCGGGCTTTCGTGGCCGGTCTGGAACGCCATGGAACAGATGCCGCGATCATCAGGGGCGTGATCGACATCGTCCACAGCCTCGGGCGCAAGGTCGTGGCCGAGGGGATCGGCAACGCCACACAGGTCCGCACGCTTCTGGAGATGGAATGCGATTTCGTGCAGGGAGATTTTCTGTGCGAAGCCGTGCCGCTCATGGACATCCCGGCGGCCCTTGAAAAGATCCGCTACCAAGCGCTTCTGCCCCCGGCAGCAAAACCAGCCTGACGGATCATTCGACCCGTCAGGCACCAGCGTCAGAAACGCTGGTCAATACCGGTAAGGATCGTCCGGCGCAGACCATACTGCGGCGCCCCCACACCGATGCCACTACCGTCACGCAGCAGATAGGTCCGATCGAACAGGTTGGTCACATCCAGACGCAGCTGGGTGCGCTTGAGGAACGGCACCTGGAACAGATCCTTGAAGGACTGGACCAGCGACAGGTTGAACGTGGCGTACTGAGGCACGGAATCCCCGTTCGGCGTTGCACCATCGGCCCGTAGACCGCTGCCATAGACCATCGTGGCGGACAGGCGCAGCGGGTGGCCGGTTCTGTGGAAGAACGAGTAGCTTGCTCCGGCAGACGCCGTCCAGCGCTGGTCATGGTCGAGATGGATCCAGTGCTTGGCGGTATAGGCCAGATCATCCGGATCGAAGTTCCACTGGGCCGTGACGATATCCTTGCCGATGGCGCGCGACCAGGAGAAATTGCCGTACACACTAAAGGCGCCCCGGGTGTAATCAGTGGCGAACTCATAGCCATTGACCTGCCCGCGACGGTAGTTGAATGCCGACAGGATGACCGGGGAGCCGAACTGCCCTTCATCGATCATGTTCTTGGCGAGCTTCACATAGGCGTCAAACGACGCATGCCAGCCCGGCAGGATCGTCTGTGCGAAGCCTGCGTCGAAGTAATGGTCGCGCTCGGCCTTCACATTGCTGTTCAGGAACGTCCCCGGAGCCGCTGACGTATTGGCAAATTTGTTGAGCGACGTACCGCCAACGAGTTCGAACGGCGGCGGCGTGAAGTAACGCGAATATCCTGCATGGAACGTGCCACCGTGCCAGGGCTTGTAAACGATGTTCAGGCGCGGGCTGACCTGCTTGGCGTGGGTATATTCATCCACACCGTCAAACCGCAGACCGTAATTGATCGTCAGGTTCTTCAGCGGGCGCCACTCGTCCTGCGCATAGAGGCCATACATCCAGCCCGTCCGGCCCGTGCCGTCATGGATGGTGAGCGGATTGTCGGAATAGACCGCGTTACCATCAGCATCCTCACCACTCTGCGGGTAAACAGTTGAATCCGACTTGGAAACGTTCCGCTCCACATAGATCTGATAGCCGAAGCGGACCGTATGATCTCTGGCAGCCTGCCAGGTGGCGTCGGACTGCGTTCCCGTCGAAAAAACCGAACGCGCCGCACGCTGGGCAATACCGTTATAGATCAGATCGCCCAGCGGATCAGGCGAATACCGCAGCGAGCTGTAACGCAGCACGGCGGACGTCTGGAA
This sequence comes from Gluconobacter sp. P1C6_b, assembly GCF_018811945.1. GTDB lineage: Bacteria > Pseudomonadota > Alphaproteobacteria > Acetobacterales > Acetobacteraceae > Gluconobacter. The sequence goes on along the minus strand of NZ_JACRVU010000009.1, from coordinate 27,620 downwards.
GCTCAGCTTGCCCATGTCCTTCTGCAGGGACAGGATGCCGAAATCCGTAATTTCCTTCTGATGCTCGGTCAGGCTCGAACTGTCGCCATTGCCATAGAGCTTCTGCGACAGATCACTACTGGTAAAGGACGGATTGGCGAACTGGCGCTGCTGTCCCGGGTTGTTGGGAAGCTGGTACTCGGCGTTGGACACACCGGCGGTCAGGCTGATCCGCGTGTTCTCATCCACCGTGTAACGGGCATGACCCAGGAAGTGGTACTGGTTCGTCAGATCGTGGATCGCGTTGAAGCTCGGCGTGGTGTTTTCGATGCCGACACGGTTGTGAACGAAATCACCCGTCGCAAACCAGTCCCACTTGCCATGATGGCCGCCAAACTGCGCGGACGGGAAGAAATAGTCGCGTGCGCCACCATAGATCGAAACGTCACCGCCGGCATCGGAATAGCCGTTCTTGGTGTTGATATCGATCACACCAGCCTGCAGGAAGCCGTACTCACTGGGCAGCGCGCCGGTCGTCAGAGACATGGAATGGGCAAAGCGCGTCATGAGCGTCTGTCCGAACACGCTCATGCCTTCCGGAAGTGCCACGCCGTCGAGACGGAACTGCACCTCATTATGATCGCCACGAACGTGGATCTGCCCGTAGCTGTCCTGAGCCACACCCGGGGCCTGCAGCAGCAGCGTGTTCAGACCCGCATTGTCGCCGCCGGGATTCGTCTCGATGGCCTGCCGCGAGAAATTATAGGTCGTCGCACCCGTGGACGGCTGAAGGGCAGCGCGGGCGCGCTCGAGATGGGCGTTGACGGTAATGTCATCCGCGCCCGTGCGACTGCTCTCCGTCGTTGTCGTACCATGCTGGTCGTCAGCATGACCGAAGCTGGCGCGGGCGGCCGTGGACTCATCGTCCGTCTGGGTTTCAGCGGTGGGCGCAGCAGCCTGGGAAGACGTTACCGACGGGGTCACCGACTGGGCGAACGCGGAATCGGCAAGGGCGGTAGTGCAGCCCAGAAGCAGAAGAAAGGAACGGGCAGACACGATAGACGGCATGAAGCCTCCGGACAGGGGATACGGCAGAGACGAAAGATTGTCAGAGCGGAATGCTTATTATGTTATATCATAACAGTTCAAGCAAAATCTGCGCCTCTGTGCGCCATTGTGCATCGAGCGTTTGCTCTGTTGCATGAGTACAATATAAGCACGGTTATTTTTCGGGCTTTGCTGTCCTTTTTCAGGCAGGCTGCCCCTTCGGAACGTCCCCTCTTCAGGAGAACCGCCCTTTCCATGACGCTTCGCAAGGCCCTTCTCCTGAGCGCCAGCCTCAGTGCCAGCTTCCTTGGCCCGTCCCTCGCCCTGGCAGCCTCGCCGGAAAAGGCGAAGCCTCTGGCTGGCAAGGCCGAAGCGTCCCCTCACGCCAGCGCCCATCATTCAGCCGCAAAGCCTGTACCCCACAAGGTCGCCCCCCAGTCCATCCAGGCCCGTGACACCGAAACGATTGCCGTCACTGCCCGCCGGACAGACTTCGCCTTTGCCGCAGCACAGCACAGCCCGGACGCAGACACGCGCCTGACCGCCGACCGCCTGACCCAGCGCGGCGTCGTCACCCTGCGCGATCTGGAGCGCGTGGCGCCCAACCTGACGATCCAGTCCATCAACGGCACGGCCTCCACCAATTTCTATCTGCGGGGAGTCGGCTTCAACGACTTCACCATGAACAACATCCCGACCGTCATGACCTATTTCGATGACGTGCCCTTCGCGTTATCGACCATGTCGAGCGGCCTGATGTTCGATCTGGCGGACGCCACCGTCACCCCCGGCCCGGTCGGCACCACACACGGACAATCCGACACCGGCGGCGAAGTCCGCTTCCGCACCGCCGACCCGACCAGCACCCTGCATTACGGCGCCAGTCAGGACATCGCTTCCTACGCCCGCAGCCGGAGCGAAGCGTATATTTCAGGCCCGATCGCCAAAGGGCTGGATTTCCGGCTGGCCGGGCAGATCCGACAGGGTGGTGGCTGGCAGACCGATCCGCAGAACGGCGCCCATCTCGGAGACGCGGATTCCTACGCCCTGCGCGGCAAGCTGCGCTGGCATTCGGATGACAATCGCACCACGATCCTGCTCTCCGGCCATTTCGTACAGGACAACAGCCAGGTCGTCACAAGCCAGGCCATCCACCGCCTGATCGGCACGAGCGGCCTGCCCCAGCTCGGCCAGACGCAGGCCGAATGGTCTGTCCGTCCGCAATTCGCCAACCTGATCGGACGTCCGGAAAGCCTCAAACCCAGCGAGCACAACCAGTTCTGGGGCTGGGACCTGCATATCGATCATGATTTCGGGTTCGCGAAACTCACCTCCGTCTCCGCCTTCGAGACCGAACGGCAGGGTGAATACACCGATCAGGACGGCACCTCCCGTTCCGAAGCGGACACCTACCGCACCATCAGCGCCAATGCCTTCACGCAGGAACTGCGTCTGGGCTCCAGCAATCCCGACAGCCGCCTGCAATGGGTGGTCGGTGCATTCTACCAGCGCAGCCGCATGAAACAGCGCTTCTTCTTCGACTATACCGACTATGCGGCCCGCGGTTACATGATGGCCACGTCCTTCTCCATGAATCAGGAGAGCACGTCCGAATTCGGCCATATCAGCTATCGCCTGCCGCATAACGTGACGCTGTTCGCCGGTCTGCTGCACGAAATCGACGACCGCAGCCTGCCCGGTCTTACTTCGGAAATCTTCGGCGGCAAGACCACGGCCTTCCACGGCGAGAGCACGGCCTCGGCCCAGTTCGCCGGACAGGTTGGCGTGTCATGGCAGGCGACAAAGAGCACGCTCGTCTATTACAAGATGAGCAAGGGCTTCAAACCCGGCGGCTTCAGCGCCAACAACACCCAGATCCAGGCCCAGCTTGACCCGTTCGGTCCGGAGACCGTGCTGACCTACGAACTCGGCTTCAAGAGCGACCCGATCCCCAATGTCCTGCGCCTGAACGGTGCCGCCTTTTACAACGACTTCCATAACCAGCAGGTCGTGGGCACGGTGCTGATCCCGAATTACGGACCGCTGAGCGAGATCACGAACGTCCCCAAATCCGAAAGCTGGGGCTTCGAGGGCACGATCGAACTACACCCGGTACGCCATGTCTTCGTGACGCAGAATATCGGCTGGCAGCGCGGCAACTATCAGGACTTCCTGAACGTCAACCGCGCCGCAACCAATGCCGCCTACGCCAAGACAGGCGTCTGGCAGGCGGTGAACAGCAATTTCGCGGGTGTGGATAACGGCCAGCCCAAGCTAACCCTCAACGGTCAGGCCGAATGGCGACAGGCGCTGACACCGGGACTGGGCTTCGATATCGGGCCGGACTGGTCCTATCGCGGCAGTCAGGCCATCGCGGTCGGCGGCACGGGGTTCTATCGCCTGCCGCCCTATTTCCTGCTCGGCGCCCATGCGACCCTGCGTCCCTCATCAGGGAAGTGGGAAGCCACGGTCTACGCCTCGAACCTGCTCAACCGCAGCTTTTTCGAAAGCGGCGGCATGGCGACAACAACCTATTTCTACATCCCCGGACCGCCCCGTTTCATTGGCGGCCGCGTGTCGTACGGCTTCTGAGGCCCCTATAGCGCTCAGCCAACAATCAGGCTGCGCGCCAGAGACCGGATTTCCTTAAGGGTCCTGTCGGCATCCATGGGCTCGCGCCCCAGAAGATTCATGGCGCGGAAATGGATGGTGCTGAGCAGCATGTCCAGGACCGTGTCGGGATTCTGACAGAAAACCTTCTCGCCACGCCTGCTGGCACGCTCAAGGAAAAGCGTCATCTGCGCACGCGCCGGTACCACGCTCACTTCCCACAGGACCTGACCGAATTCCGGGTCATGCACGGCTTCACCCAGCAGGGTTCCGTAAGTGCGGCCCAGAGGGGTGACCAGAAACCGGATGCGTGCCGCGATAAGCTCATCCACGTCACCGGCGAAGCTGCCTGTATCGATCTGCGGGGTCAGATCGTCACGCCACAGACGCATCGCATCAAAGAACATGGCCTGTTTCGTCGGCCAGCGCCGATAGACCGTCGCGGTCGACACTCCGGCGGCCTTGGCGACGCGACTGATGGTGAGGCCCTGATAGCCTTCTTCCACGAGCACCTGCGCGATCGCCGCAAGGATATTATCCTTGAGCCTCAGATTGACCGGCCGCCCCGGTGCCCGGGTCGCTGTCCGGTCCCGAGCGGGAACGTGAACATTCTTTAGCGGTAAAGTATGCGGCACTATGGTCTGTGACATGGTCGTTCCCCTCTCTGGCCATTTCACCGGCTGGCATCACTTGGAATGAACGCAGCTAGTCAGATATGGACCCGCCGTTACAAGACGCATTTACGTTTGTTTGGTAACAAAATATGTCCGTTTTTCCTCAGGGGATCACATGAGCCGTCTGAAGGGCAGCCCGTTTCGCCTGAAGCGCGGCCGCATCCATTGGCGCAGCCCTGACGGAGGCCACATCCTGGGCGGACATCCCGGCAGGCGCCGCGCTGTTACCCACGGTGCCCACATAGGCCAGGACGGCTGCAATATCCTCATCCGACAGCGCCCGGAATGAGGGCATGAATCCCTTGTAGGACTGTCCGTCCACCGTGATCGGACCATGCAGCCCGTTCACCAGAACCGCCGCCAGATACGCTTTTCCGTCCGGATTGCCCGCAATCTGCCCGACCCGTCCCGCAAGCGGGGGGAAAGCCCCCGGACGCCCCGCGCCCGCAGGTCCGTGACACATCGCGCATTTTCCCCGATACAGCGTCGCTCCATCCGCCGCTATGGCCTGGGACACCATGAGCGGCATCAGACACAGAAGAGCCGCAGGCATGATCCTGAAACGGGTTTTCGTTGTCATGTCCGGGGCCCTTCCGCAGCTTGTGTCGTTACATCACTTCGGAAAACACTAGCTCCCAAACGCCCCGAAAGCTACCGCACGCCGCCTTTCTCGAAAGCGCAAAGACGCCTATCCTGCTGTCATCTTTCCTGCCGGGCAGCCGGCGCAGCCGGCAGAGGTTCCGCATGACCCAGAGCGAGACGCCCCCTTCTTCGGATGGCACCAGACGGCGGGATCTGCTGGCCACCGGGACCGTGGTGCTCGGCTGTGCGGGGGCCTGCGCCCTGGCTGTACCCTTTGTCGAGAGCCTGAAAAACCCGGCAGCAACTCCCCTGTCCGACCGGCTGCTGCACGTCGATCTGTCCTCCCTGACACCCGGGCAGGACATGACCCTGCGCTGGCGGGACTGGCCTGTTTTCATCCAGCACCGCACGCCTGAGATGCTGGCTGCGCTTCAGGCTCCGGACCATCTGGCCACCCTGCGGGACGCGGATTCGAAAGTCCTTCAGCAGCCAAAGGACGCGACGAACTGGCACCGTTCAGTCCGCCCGGAATATGGCGTGCTCATCGGGGTCTGCACCCATCTTGGCTGTGTGCCCTCTTTCGAAAAACCCGGCTCCACGCCAGAAGCGAAGGGGGGATATTTCTGTCCCTGCCACGGATCACATTTCGACGCGGCCGGCCGTGTCGCACGCCGCGCACCCGCGCCCTGCAATCTGCCAGTCCCGCCCGTGACGTTCCTTTCCGACACGAAACTTCGCATCGGCCACAGCGCGGGTGATCCGGGCTTCAGCATGTCCGACATCCAGCAGATCTGAAGACCGACCCGCATGACTTCGCCCCTGAAAACCCCCGACACAGATCCGCGCGGCTGGTTCGAACGTCGCTTGCCGGTCATGAGCCTGCTGCGCCGCGAATATGTCGCTTTCCCGATGCCCCGCAACCTCAATGCGTTGTGGAGCTTTGGCGCGTTCCTGATCGTCACGATGGTTTTCATGGTCGCCAGCGGCCTGTTCCTCGCGATCAACTACACGCCCGACATCACGCAGGCTTTCGCCAGCGTCGAGGCCATAGACCGGCAGATCCCCTCGGGCTGGTTCATTCGCAGCCTGCACATGGGCGGCGTGACGATGCTGTTCGCCTGCCTCTACATCCATATCGGGCGCAGCCTGTGGTACGGCTCCTACAAGGCCCCGCGCGAACTGCTCTGGCTGACAGGCCTTGGCCTGATGCTGATGGTGATGGTGACGGCCTTTGCCGGTTATGTTCTGCCCTGGGGACAGATGTCCTACTGGGGGGCCACGGTGATCCTGAATGCCGTCCATGCCATTCCCCTGATCGGGCAGCCGCTGTCCGAACTCCTGCTGGGCGGCGATACGCTTGGGAACGTGGCGCTGCACCGCCTTTTCGTTCTGCATTTCACGATGGCTTTCGCGATCCTCGCCGCCATTGCCCTGCATGTCGCGGCGCTGCATGTCGTGAAATCGAACAATCCTTCGGGCATTGACCCTGTCAGCCCGAGCCAGACCCTGCCATTCCACCCCTATTACACCAGCCGCGACGGCTTCGCGCTCTGCCTGTTCCTGATGGTCTATGCCGGGCTGGTCTTTTTCCTGCCCGATCTTCTCACGCTGGCCGACAACTACGTTCAGGCCAACCCGCTCGTTACACCACGCGACATCCGGCCGGAATGGTATTTCGCCCCCTTCTACGCAATCCTCCGCGCTGTGCCCTCACGCCTCGGCGGGCTTCTCCTCGCCTCGGGGAGCCTCGCCGTCCTGTTCGTGCTGCCCTGGCTGGACCGCTCGGCCGTCCGCCCCGCAACACGGCGACCAATGGTGCGCCTGTCGCTGCCCCTCGCCTTCGCGGCCTTCATCCTGCTCGGCATTGCGGGGATGCACGCGCCGACACCGGCATGGCTTCTCGCCAGCCGCGTGGCGATGGCCTGGTGGTTCATCCATTTCCTGCTCGTCATGCCACTCGCCTCCGAACGGGAGATGTCGTCATGACGCACTGGCCCCGGAACTTCCTCCTCGCCACCAGCCTGACCGTCCTGCCCGCCGCAGCCAGCACCCCGGCCCAGCGCGGCCTGATGGTCTTCCAGCAGGTCTGCAGCGCCTGCCACGGCCTGGAACATGTCGATTACGGCGACATGAGCAGCCTCGGCCTCTCGACGGATGAGATCCGAAAATGGGCCGCCGATCAGCAGCTTCCCAACGGCACGGACGATAACGGTGATCCAAAAACCCGTCCCGCCACAGCCACCGATCCTATCCTGTCGCCCTACCCCAACGAGGCTGTAGGACGGCTCGCCAATCACGGACTGCTGCCGCCCGATCTCTCCCGCCTGGCCCTGACGCTGCCCGGCGGTGCCGGGGAAATCCGGCAGATCCTGCTCTCTTATGCTCCCGCCCCTGCGGGCGTGAAACTCGACGAAGGGCGCTATTACAACACCGCCCTGAAATGGAAACATATCGGCATGCCCCCGCCCCTTCAGGACGGCATGCTCACCTATCCCGACGGCACCCAGGCCACCCCCGCACAGATGGCTGGCGACGTCTCGGCCTTTCTCGACTGGGTCGCCCATCCCCATCAGGCCGAACGCAGACGGATCGGCATCTATGTTCTCGCCTATCTCGCTCTGATGGCGCTCCTGACCTTCCTGCTGCAGCGCCGAATCTGGAAAGGACGCCGCTGACCACGCCTTCCTGAACTACATCCGCTCAGCATGGTCCATGCGATGCGCGGCCCGATAGGTCAGCGGCATGACGGCCAGCCCCTGAACCGTCTCGATCACGTCCAGCTCGGCATTACCCAGAAGCCGGATCAGCGCCTCACGCGGCGTATAGACGCCGGCAACGGCAATGCTGTTACCGCCTCGCAGAAGCCCTTCATCCATCAGTATGGGGCATTTCGTCTTGCGGGACAGTTCCGTCACAGCCTCGGCAAGCGTCTTCGTTTCGATCTGAAGCATCGTACGCTGAACCGGGCAGATGTCCCGTGTCCGCGTCACGCTCTCTGCCACGACCGGACCGCTCAGCAACAGGACACAGACCCCCACACCAAGCCCCCTGCGCAAAGAAGTGGCGACCACACGAAACATGTCATCTCTTTCTGGGTGCGGACAATCTGGCATGTCCGTGGCTCTCCGCAGGGCATGCCCGCCCTGTGGACCACAATACAGACAGGCATAATCCCACAACACAACGCCGCAACCTGTGGGAAAGCACACCCCTCCCGTTCTTTTGAACGCGGAGCTTCTGAAAGTCCGGGACGGAAATCCTAGAACGTCGGCGGCGTACAGGCGCTGATGATCTCGCAACCCTCGGAACTCAGGCAGCGGAAACGATGCGGCTGACGGCTGTCGAAATGATAGGCATCACCCGGGCCCAGGATCTCGCGCCTGTCTCCCACCGTGATTTCCACCTGCCCGTGCAGGACAAACCCACCTTCTTCGCCTTCATGGGCATAGACCGTGGCCCCGGTATCCGCCCCGGATGCATAGGTCTCACGCAGGATCTGAAGGCTTCGGCCAAACAGGGGGGCCCCGACCTGGCGAAAGGTCACACCACCCTGCTCGAACGTCATCAGTTCGCCCTCCCGGTAGAAGATCTTTTCTCCACCTTCAGGAGCTATGCTGAAAAACTCCCCGAGCGTCACGGGGATCCCGTCCAGAATACGCTTGAGCGTTCCAACAGACGGATTCATGTCACCTGATTCGATGAGGGAGATCGTGGAATTGGTCACCCCTGTCCGCTTGGCCAGTTCTCGCTGGGACAGGTTCCGTGCCGTCCGCACAAATCGCAGGCGTGCTCCCAGATCCATCCCTTTGTATCCTCCCCAACCTCATGCGTGTCACCAGTATGTCATATCGAAACAGAAAGGAAACCTTGAAAATCATAATACCGGGGGGTGGTACAATTTTTCTGCGCCGCTCAGGGGAGAAAGCGGCCTGCATCCGGGAACGTCTGGCCCGAAAGGCCGTTCTGGAGTAAACACGCAGTCGGAGCGACGTGCTTTGCAAGACCTGAAAAGCGCGGAGACTTCCGAATATTCCGGTTACGGCTCCGAGAGTCTGCGCAAAGACATCAGGAACAGGGTGGATTACAGATGCTGTACGCTTCGACGGGGTGTTTCACTCTCACGGTGATCATGGGCGTCTGGCTCGCCATTTTCGCGGCCCGGTACAAGCGCCCCTTCAGCTTCCTCACGCCCGTGCATGTCGGCTCGGCCATTGTAGGCTCGATCTTTCTGGTCATCGCCATCAGCAACGGCGACAGCCGGCTCATGCTGAATGTGGCGCTTGCCGTGGCCATCGCGGCCTTCGGTGTGCTGATGGCCTTCTTCCGCAGGCGCGGCGCCATGATCGCGCCGCTCTATATGTGTCACATCCTTCTGGCGGTGATGTTCTATTTCTCGATGGTCTGCTTCACCATCTTCCCGAATTTCGGCCTCGACTGACCGCTGTTACAGGGCCGAAAGGCTCTTCCAGATCATATAGGCCGCAACCGTGAAGATGACGCACGCAAAGAACGTCGTCAGCGCCGCGCCGGAACCCGACAGACGCTTCGCCGCCCGGGTTCCGAGAAAACTGCCAACAATTCCCCCCGCTACAAACAGCGCCCCCATCACCCAGTCCACATAGCCCGAAAGCATGTAACTCAACGCCGTACTCGCCCCCAGCGCCGCCACGGCCACAAGAGATGTCCCCACAGCATTGAGAATGGGCATCCGCGTGCAGGCAATCAGCGCGGGCACGATCAGGAACCCGCCCCCGATCCCGAAAAACCCGGACAGAACACCCGTCCCGGCCCCGGCCATCATGACGCGCGGCATGTTCTGGCGATTGCATGCCGCCCCCGCCTCACTCTTGTTGCGCCGTCCCCGCAGCATGAGCACGCCCACCACGACCATCAGCAGCGCAAAACAGAGCAGCAGCTTCTGCCCGTTCACGGCCTTGCCGAACGCTGCCCCGATGAGCGCCCCCACCACACCGCAGGGCGCGAAAATGGCAGCGCATTTCCATTTGACCGTCCCCGCCCGGGCATGGCTGACCAGCCCGGTCAGCGCATTGACCGCCACGGCCATCGCGCTCGTCCCGATCGCGACATGGGGGTTCTTCACCCCCACCACATAGACCATCAGGGGAACGGCAAGGATGGACCCCCCGCCCCCGATCAGCCCCAGCGTGAACCCGATCAGGACACCGCAGGCCAGTTCAAGCGCAATCTGCACAACCGGTTCAGCCGTCCTTCTTCGCGTTCAACGGCTTGGGCGCAACCATGAGCTCGCGCCCCTTGAGCATGCCGTCCCAGTACATTAGCGGCATGACATATTTCTTGAGCCACCAGGCCAGACGCGTCGGCTTCTGCCCGTTGAGCAGCCATTTCGGCAGTGTCGGCGCCAGCTTCCCGCCATAACGGAACTCGGCCAGCACGATCCGCCCGTTCTCCACCGTCAGAGGACAGGCGCCATAACCTTCATATTCCGAAACCGGAGCCTGATGCTTCAGGAAGGCCAGCACATTGGTCGCCACCACGGGCGCCTGCACGCGGACCGCGGCAGCCGTCTTGGCCGAAGACGTCCCGATCACGTCACCAATGGCGAACACATCCGGGAAACGCACATGCTGCAACGTCGCCGGATTGACCTCAACGAACCCATCCGAACCTGCCAGCGCACTCTCGCGGATCACCTGCGGCGCACTCTGCGGCGGCACCACATGCAGCATATCGAACTTGCGCTCGACCCGCTCCACACCGTCCCCGACCTTGCGCTCGAACACGGCGGTCCGGTTCGGACCATCCACTTCCACCAACTTTGACCCGGTGTGCAGCCCGACGTGATAGCGCTTGATGTATTCCATCAGCGGCGGCACGAACTCCTTCACGCCAAACAGCCCCGGCGTTGCGGTGTCGAACTCAACCGAAATGCTGTCCAGCACACCCCGGCGCTTCCAGGCATCACAGGACAGATACACGGCCTTCTGCGGCGCACCGGCGCATTTGATCGGCATGGGCGGCTGCGTGAAGATCGCCGTACCGCTCTTGAGTTGCTGCACGAGCTGCCAGGTATAGGGCGCCAGATCGAAGCGGTAGTTCGACGTCACGCCGTTCTTGCCCAGCGTCTCCGCCAGCCCCGGAATGGCATTCCAGTTCAGCGTGATGCCCGTCGCCACGATCAGCGCATCATAGGAGACAACAGACCCGTCCCCCAGAACCACTTCCCGCACATCCGGCCGGAACAGCTTCGCCGCCTGCCGCACCCAGACGACATCCCTGGGCATGACATCCGCTTCCTTGCGGCGCGTCTGGGCCGCCTGAAAGACCCCCCCGCCCACAAGCGTCCAGCCCGGCTGGTAGAAATGCTCATTCGACGGCTCGACCACGCCGATGGACAGATGGCTGTTGCGCTTGAGCAGACTGCCCGCAACCGACAGCCCCCCCGCGCCACCGCCAATAATCAGCACCTGAAAATGTGCCGCTCCCTTGCGCGGCGCTGCGGACGGTGCCGCAACACTCTCGATCCGCCCCCGCAGACCGCTAACATCCACCCCGGCCTTGCCCGCCGCAGCAATGATCTCAGTCGCCGGACGCTTGCCCGCTTCCGCCAGAGCCCAGATCTGCGCCGCCCGCGCGCCTGACCGGCAATAACCGACAACCGGCGCCGGAAGCGTGGCCAGAGCCGTCCGTGTCTGCGCCACCTGCGCCTCATCCGGCACCGTCCCCGCCTTCACGGGAATGGCGGCGAATGCCAGCCCGGCCTCTTTGGCCGCTTCTTCAATCACCGGCATTTCCGGCTGGTCCGGGGCTTCCCCGTCAGGACGGAAACACAGGATCGTGCGAAAACCCTCTGCCTTCAGATCCACAATATCCTGCACGGTAATCTGGGGGGAAACGGCGTAGCTGTCGGTCAGATAACGGGTTGGCATGGGAACTCCAGAAACGGCTAAAATCTCGGGAAATAAGGTACAGGCGCGCCCAGGTCAGACGCGATTGACGGGAATTTTGATGTAGCTCACGCCATCAGCTTCAGGTTCGGGCAGATGCCCCCCGCGCATATTGACCTGCACGGAGGGCATCAGCAGACGCGGCATCGCCAGAGTGGCATCGCGCTCCGTCCGCATTTTCACGAATTCCTCTTCGCTCACGCCGTCATGAACATGGATGTTGTAATCCCGCTCATGCCCCACGGTCGTCAGCCAGGCATACTCGTCCCGGCCGGGCGCCTTGTAATCGTGGCACAGGAACAGCCGCGTCTCGACCGGAAGCGACAGCAGACGGCGGATGGAGCGGAACAGCTGGCGCGGATCCCCACCCGGGAAATCCGCCCGCGCCGTTCCGAAATCCGGCATGAAGATCGTATCGCCCACAAAGGCGGCATTGCCGATCACGAACGCCATGTCGGCCGGTGTATGGCCCGGAACATGCAGCACCGTCACGGGAAGGTCCCCGATCCGGAAGGTCTCGCCGTCGGTGAACAGATGATCGAACTGCGATCCGTCCCGCGCAAACCGCGTTCCGGCATTGAAGATCTTGCCGAACACCGCCTGAACCCGCGTGATATCCGCGCCGATCCCCAGCTTTCCGCCAATCTTTTCCTGCAGCCAGGGGGCGGCGGAGAGGTGATCGGCATGGGCATGCGTCTCAAGCTGCCAGTCGACGGTCAGACCTTCGCGCTCCACGTAATCGACGATCGCCTGCGCCGATCCATGGGACGTGCGACCGGCGGCTGCGTCATAATCGAGCACAGAGTCGATGACGGCTGCACGCTTCGTGACGGGACAATGGACGACGTGGCTCGCGGTATTCGTAGCTTCGTCGAAAAACGTACAGACAACGGGAGCGGGCGCCGTGCCTTCCTCGGTTCGCCGGATCTGGCCTGTTGCGGCCTGGACTGCTGCATCATGCATGGCGTTCACCTTCTGGCTGTGGAATGCCTTTACGACACTTTCATTAACTGTTAAGTTAATATTGTAAGTATTGCATGTCAAGCGCCCTGATGCTTTTGGAACCGGATCATGAACGTATCCCCTCCCGCTGAATCCTCCCTTCCGTTTCTGCGCATTGGCGACCGGGCTCCGGATTTCAGCGCCCGAACCACGCATGGCGAATTCATCATGAGCGCCCTGCGCGGACACTGGGTGCTGCTCTTCGCCCATCCGGCCGATTTCACGCCGGTCTGCACCAGCGAGTTCATCGCCCTGGCCCGCAGCGCGGAAGAGTTCCAGAAGCGGGACTGCGCCCTGCTCGGCATCTCGGCGGACAGCCTCCCGGCGCATCTTGCCTGGGTCGAGGCCATCAACACGCAGTTCGGGATCCAGATCCCTTTCCCCATCATCGAGGACCCCTCCCTCGCCGTCGCCCGCGCCTATGGCATGCTGGACAGCGCGGCACAGGACAGCGCCACCGTGCGCTCGGTTTTCGTGATCGACCCCTCGGGCATCATCCGCGCCATCCTGAACTATCCGGCCACGGTCGGGCGCTCCGTTCCCGAACTGCTGCGCCTGCTCTGCGCACTTCAGGAAGTGGACCGTGCAGGCGCGCTCACGCCTGAAAGCTGGCAGCCGGGACAGCGCACCGTCGCCCCCCCGCTCCAGACACAGGCCGCTGTGGAAAAGGCCGGTGCGACATGGTTCTTCCAGCCCATGCCCCGGGAGCGCTCATGACCGTCCTGCTTCCCCTTGAGAAAAGCCGCGAACTGGCGGAATGGCTTCGCATCCTCGCCCAGCCGCAGCGCCTCATGATCCTCTCCGCCCTGCTCGACAGCACCCATGCCGTCAGCGAGATCGAGACCATGACCGGCATCGGACAACCCACGCTGAGCCAGCATCTGGGCGCACTCAGGCGCGCCGGACTGATCGAATCCCAGCGCGAATCCCGTGCCATCCATTACTGCTGGACCGACACGCCGGATGCCCGCCGCGCACGCGCCCTGCTGATGAGCCTGCAGCCCGGCGCACTTCCGCCAGAGCTTCCTTCCCCCACACCGGAAACCACACCCGGGCCAGCAGCCTCGGCGCGGTTTGCCCGTATTCTTCACCCCTGACAATCCTCAATCAGGAATTGTCCGGTCCTTATTGAAGACAGCAGGGGAACTGTAGTTGCGATAAAGTTATTCGGGACTGAAACCGCAAAAAGTCCCATACGCTTACCTGAAGGTAAGGAGAAAGAATATGATCCGTTATTTTATCGCTCTGACCGGTCTGACATTTGCACTGACGCAGGCCGCAGGCGCTGCCACCCGCGAAGAACAGAAGCAGGCCTGTCAGGGCGACGCCATCCGTCTGTGTACGCTGGCCATTCCCAACGAAGCCAAGATCACCGCCTGCATGAAAAAGAAGATCGACCAGCTTTCCCCGAAATGCCGCGCGATGTTCACCCCGGTGCCACAGCCCAAGAAAGCCCCCGCCCCGAAGCCGAAACAGGACTGACCTGCGATCTCACGGGCGCGAACCGCTTTTGAAGAGACCCGAGGGAGACCGTGGGCAAAGACGAATAGGAAATTTTCAATTTTCGTAAATCCTCCCGCGCCCGTGACTGGTTTCTGTCCGGCAGAATGGGTATGGTGATTCCAGTGATTTTTCAAAGAGCACTGACACCATACTGCGAGCGTCAGGATCTGACATGACGGGTCTGGTGTCGTTACTGGACAGACCATACCCATGACCAGACAGCATGACCGCCGCAAAGTAACCCTCAAGGACGTGGCGGCGCAGGTCGGCGTCTCCCATACAACGGTCTCAAACGCCTATATCCGCCCCGGTCAGCTCTCCGCCGCCCTGCGCGAGAAGATCCTCGCCGCCGCACAGGAACTCGGCTACACCGGCCCCGATCCGGCCGCCAAGCAGCTCGCCACCGGCCGTGCCGGCGCGCTGGGCTTCCTCTTCAGCGAGGACCTGCCCTACGCCTTCACCGATCCCGCGGTCCTCAGCGTCCTCAACGGCGTCGCCCGCTCCTGCGACGAGCTGGAAACCGACCTCGCCCTGATTTCCGCCGGCAGCAACCTGCGCAACCGCACGGCCCCCGTCTCACTCGGCAACGCTGCCGTGGACGGTTACATCCTCTATTCCGTAGCCCCCGACAGCCGCTGCGTCATGATGGCCCAGCAGCGCAATGTCCCCCTCGTGGTGGTGGATCAGCCCCGCCTCAACGGCGTGCCCTATGTCGGGATTGACGATCGCGGCTCCGCCTACCGCGCAGCCAGGACGCTTCTCGATCTCGGCCACCGGCATTTCGGCATCCTGTCGCTCAAAACAGCCCATGACGGCTATTTCGGCCCGCTGACCGCCAAACGCCGCGCCAATATCGCCCACAGCACCATTGCCATGCGCCTTGAAGGCTATGTACTCGCGCTGCAGGAAGCCGGGATCGCGCCCGAAGACGTCCCCACCTGGGAAATCCCGATCAATTCCGAGGACATGGGCGCCCAGGGCGTGCGCCATCTCCTCAACCGCGCCCAGCGCCCGACCGCCATCCTCGCGATGAGCGACCGGGTGGCCATCGGCGCCATGCAGACCATCCGCGAGCTTGGCCTGAACATCCCGCAGGATGTGTCGATCTTCGGATTCGACGACATCCCCAAGGCCGAAACCGAAGACCTGAGCACGATCCGCCAGCCGCATGAGCGCAAAGGCACGGAAGCCGTCCGCCTGCTGAGCGCCGCCACGGGAAGCAGCGAAAACGTCATCCTCGACACCGAACTGGTTCTGCGGGGCAGTATCGGCCCCGCCGTCTGAGTTTCCCTTTCAGGAGACCTTCAGCCCTTGAGCGCCGCCGGAAGATCCGCGAAAGCGTCGATCCGCAGATCCGGCCCCAGTGCGGCGCATTGCTGCGACGACCCATGACCATAACTGGCCCAGCATGAGGCGATCCCGGCGTTACGGGCGAACTGGAGGTCGGCCACGGTATCGCCCACCATCAGGAAAGCCGAACGCGGCAGATCGGGAAAGAGCGGAAGCACGCGCTCTTCCATCACGCGCGGATCGGGCTTGTGCGGAAAATTCGGCTCCGACGCCACAACACCGCTGAAAAATGGTTCCAGCCCGAACCGCGCCATGCTCGCATGAACTGTAGGCGCATGCTTGTTGCTGAGAATGGCGAGGGTTTTTCCCTGTTCCTTCAGAGCGACCAGCGTCTCCACCACCCCGTCGAACAGGACCGTCTCTTCCTCGTCGGCCGCCGGATAGAACGCGCGGTAGTGCCGCACGAATGAAGCGGCGTCGCGTTCGTCGCTTTTAGGTGCAATCGCCTGGAACAGGGTCTGGAGCGTCCCGCCCCGCGTCAGTTCCTGTTTGAGGACATCCGCGGAAGGTGCTGTCACACCAACCGCATCAAAGGCCTCTTTGAGGCTACGCAGAATGGCTGGCTGCGTCTCCGCCAGAGTGCCGTCATAGTCGAGGAGAAGGATCGGAAAACGTGTCATATCCCCTTTTCCCCCGCCCGGCGCCGGAAATCCATCCCCCCGGTCCAACAACAGGCCGATGCCTTACTCCGCGCGCTCTGCCACACCCGTCAGGAGCGCCCGGAGGCCCGGCAGGATCGCAATCAGCAATCCCCCCGGCGGCTGCGGGCTATGCGCGGATGCCAGCATGCTGGCCGAGTTTTCAAAGGCCGCCTGCTGTTCCTGAAGCAGCCGGTTCGCATCCATCCGCCAGGCCGAACCGTCCCGCCCGTCCAGCACCCCGAGCCCCGCGCGCGACAGCAGACCGACGGCATGCGACACCGGCACGACCGCCTCCAACACCGGAACGCCCTTCGCGCCCGTCACAAACGCCGCGTCATTGTCCGACCAGCGCTGAAGCATCTGCCGCAGCGGGGCCGCAAGCGCGCGCTCGCCCCGGACATACCGCGCGGCCATCACATTGAACCGCAAAGCTACGAACGCATCCGGGTCTGTCACCGCAACCGGCGCGGACAGCATCGCATCCCCGCTGGATGCAGCGAGATGGTTGAGAGCGTAGTTGCGGACCGGGACCGTCACCTCGGTCAGGATCTTCAGCGCCTCCGAATGCCCCGGCGCCATGGCCTCACGCATGGCTTCCCGATGCTGCGTCGCCTGCAGCCCGGTCGCCTCAAGCTCCGCCATCACAAGCGGCAGGCGCCGTTCCAGATCGGAAACATCGCGTACATCCTGCGCGGACCAGAACCGCTCGGCCAGAGCCGTCATCCGGGGCCACAGCCGCCCATCCAGCATCGGCTCGGACACCATTTCCGCCCAGAGCGTGCCTTCAGCCCCCATGACCAGCGCCTTCTGCCCCTCATCCAGCGGCGGGGCATGCTCGTCCATCGCGAACGGCACCGAAAATTCAGGATGTTTGGGCGGATATTTCGCCAGCTGATCCGCCGTGATCCCCTCGGCCTTCGTATCAAACGGATCGACCGCATAATGGGCGGCGGACGGCCGCAGCAGATCCAGATAATACCCCGCCGACACCACAACCGGATGCCCGGCCTGCGTCGCCGTCCCGGTCCATTTCGAGGCCCGCCAGGGTTCGACGACGACATTTTTGGGGATCGGCGCCTCGCTGACCTCGTCCCAGCCCATCATGACATGACCCTGGGCGGAAACGATCTTCGCGACCTCTCCCGTAAAAGCCGCCTGAAGCGCAGCGGCCGTCTCGAAGCCATGCGCCTTCATATAGGCCGCAATGGCCGGATTCTTCGTCCACTGGGAGGAAACGACCTCATCGCCACCGGTATGAACATAACGGTCCGGAAAAAGTCCGCCCATCTCCCCGTACAGCACGCGCACAAAGCGCAATGTCTGCGGATTGGTCGGGTCCAGCGCGGCATTGTTGAGATTCAGGCCCTTGGTGGTCACATCCGGCAGAGGCTGGGCCGCCAGTTCGGGATAGGCCTGAAGGATCGCCAGCGCATGGCCGGGCACGTCGATTTCCGGTACGACACGGATGCCGCGGTCAGCCGCATAGGCCACGACCTCGCGGATCTGCGCCTGCTTGTAATACTGGCCGTGCGATGCCACAGTCTGGAGCTTCGGGAACATCCGGCTCTCGACCCGGAAGGCGGCTCCGTCGCTCAGATGCCAGTGCAGGACATTGAGCTTGACCAGTTCCATCGCATCGAGCTGACGCTCGACGGTCTCGACCGTGTCGAAATGCCGCGACACATCCATCAGCAGACCGCGCCAGGCAAACCGGGGCGCATCATCAATATGAACCCGCTCCACCACAGCCCCCTGCGGCGTGGCCCGGACAAGCTGAAGCAGCGTCGCCAGCCCGTGGATCACACCCGCCGGTCCGTCCGCCTCCAGCCGTGCGCCGGTGGCGGATGTCGTGAGCGCATAACGCTCCTTTTCATCCACGCTGAGATAAGCCCGGTCCAGCCCGACCGAAACATGCAGCACATAGGGAGCACCATGCCCCGCAGGCCCGGCGATCGCGGTCAGACGTGTCGTAAACCGTGCCACCGCCCGCTGAAGCAGGGGCGACGGTCGCGTATCCCATACGATCTGAACCCCGCCACCAATGGAGGCGACGCCGTTGGAGACCGAAACAGTCTGCGGCACGGGCAGCAGGGTCTCTTCCGCCCGCGCAACACTCCCCAGCCCTCCTCCCAGTTCTCCGGCCAGCACACTTCCCGCAAGAAGCAGCCACGCCGCGCGGAAAAACCTGCGGGAAGAACTCAGGCCGCGAGGCGAGGCGGTATGCGTCATACGGGGTTTTCCTCGGAAAATCGGAAGATCAGTGCGTATCGGTAGCGGGTGGAAGCGCATCGAGCATCCGCTGCGCATCATCGGCCGAGAGCGTGATGCCATAGAAATCATGATAGAAAGACCGGATCGACCGGATCATCGCCGGGACATCCACCTGCCCGGTCTGGACGATCTGCCGGGCCCAGATCACCTGAAGCATCAATTCCGGGCCATAGCGGTCCCAGGGAAAAAGACCCGTCGGATTGCGATAGACCCGCCCCGACTGCACGGCCTTGAGCTTCGACCAGACGGGGTCCTTTTTCAGGGCTGCCGGATCGCCCGCATTGGCAGCGACGATCAGAATATCCGGGTTCCAGGACAGAACCTGCTCAATGGAAACAGGCTGCTTGTTGCCGTGAATCCCCTGCGCCGCATTCTGCCCGCCTGCACTGCGGATCCACTGGTCAATGATGCTGTCATCACCGTCCACCCGCAGCGGCTTGAGGGACTCCACATGCAGCACGCGGGGCCCCTGCGGGTTGGTCGGGGCCTGCGAGACGACCTGAAGGAATGCCGAGCGATAGGCCTGCGCCCGTTTGGCGGCCATCGGCGTCTGAAGCAGGGTCGCGGTCCCGTCCACGCAGTCGAGCATCGCGTCGAAGCGGTCGAACCCTTCGGGAGCCACGTTCAGTCCCGCGCGTGTCAGGGCCTCGGCGGAATGGCCCGAGTTGGTGACGAATACCAGATCGGGATGCAGCGCCAGCAGTTCTTCCGCATTCAGATTGCCCGGATCCAGCGTCTCCGCCTTCGCCAGTTCCGGCACCAGACGGAACATCCAGGGCAGCATCGCCGGACGCGCCACGGTGCCCACGATCCGGTCCTGCGCGCCCAGCATGATAAGCGTCGCATTATGCGCGTACCAGCCTTCCACGATCCGCGCAGGCGGAGCGGCATACGCCACAGGCGCCGGTAGGGATATGGCCAGCGCCCCGCCCAGCAGGGTCGCCGGGAGCGTGAGGGCCGAAAACCGCTTCAAGAGTTGTGAGAGTGTCATTTCTCGTCCCTTCCATGATGGAAAAAGCGGTTTCCGGCATGGTCCGTCTGGGTCAGAGGCACACCGTAAAGCGCTGACATCCGTTGCGCCGTCACAACATCCTGTGGCGGCCCGTCCGCGTCAATCCGGCCGTGATCGAGGACCAGAACCCGGCTTGCGCGGACATACAGTTCTTCCGGCCGGTGCGAGGTGAGCATAACAAGCCGGCCTTCCCGCGCAAGATCCGCCAGCAGCGCCATCAGCCTCAACTGATACCCGTAATCCAGCCCGGTCATCGGCTCATCCAGCAGCAGGCCCTGCGCGTCCTGCGCAATGGCCCGCGCCAGCACGACCCGCTGGCGCTCCCCGCCGGAAAGTTCCGTCACCGGACGATCCGCAAATCCCGACAGCCCCATCCGCTCCAGCGCGGCATCAACGGCCAGCCGGTCTTTCGAAGACAGCCGCCCCGTCAGCCCGGAATAAGGCACACGCCCCAGTTCCACCATCCGCCGCACCGTATAGGGAAAGGTCGCGACATGACTTTGCGGCACATAGGCGAGATGCCGCGCAATGGCAGAAGCCGACCATTTCCGCAGAGAGCGCCCTTCCAGAAAAACATCTCCGACCGAAGGCATCAGAAACCCCATCAGCAGCCGCAGCAGCGTACTCTTGCCCGCCCCGTTCAGACCCAGCAGCCCGACCAGCTCGCCCTTTTCCAGCGAGAGATCGATGCCCTCCAGCACGAGAGCATTCCCCCGTGGCTGACGAAATCCCAGGTTCCGGCACGACAGCAGCGTCATGCCACCCCACTCCGCAGACGCCGCAACACCAGCACGAAGGCCAGCGCCCCGAAAAGCTGCGTGACGATCCCGAGCGGGACCTCCCCCGTCGTCAGACTGCGCGCACAGGTATCGGCCAGTACCAGCCCGGCCGCCCCCAGAAGCGCCGTCACCGGCATCATGCTCCGATGCTCCGCCCCGGCCAGAAGCCGCGCGACATGCGGTACCAGAAGCCCGATCCAGCCAATGATCCCCGCCATCGAGATCGTCATGGCACAGGCCAGCGTTGCCAGAACAATCAGCGCCGGCCGCATGACCCGCACCGACACGCCCAGACTGCGCGCCTCGTCATCCCCGAGCGACAGCACATCAAGCACCGGCGCACACAGAACCAGCGCCACCGTCAGAACAATCAGCGGCCCCGACATCCAGGCCAGTTCCTGCCATCCGCTCGGTGCCAGACTGCCCAGCAACCAGTTCACGATGGCCGGGAGTTGATCCATCGGATCGGCCAGATATTTCACCAAAGACAGTAATGCGGTGAAGATCGCATTCCCGATCAGACCGCCCAGAAGCAGCGTCAGGATCCCCCCACCGGGCAGCGTCCTGCTGATCAGCAGTCCCGTCCCGACAGCCAGCAGACCGCCGCCGAACGCACCCATCTGCACCACAACCGCCGACCCGCCACTGACGATACTGAGCGCAGCACCAAACGCCGCCCCACTCAGAACCCCAAGCAGATCGGGCGAGACCAGCGGATTGCGGAACACCGCCTGATAGGTCGCTCCCCCGCAGGACAGCGCACTCCCGACCAGCAGCGCCGCCAGAATACGCGGCAGTCGCGCCTGCATGACGACAACCTGCGCCACGGGATCACTCGCGGGAGACAGATGCAGCAGAGACCCAAATACCCCCATCACGCGCAGCGGCGACAGCGGATACCGCCCCAGGCAGAGCGCGCACAGGACGCTCAGGATGACAAAGGCCAGTGCGAGAGACCGGATCAGGGCAGGACGGGGGGAAATAACGCTTCCTCTCGGCAGAACGGCCAATCTGCCGCCGGGAAATCATAAGCCAAGCCTTCCCGCATCACCAGAACCCCACCGGGGGATAGGCCAAGGCAGAAACCGGGGTCTGAACTCCCCTCGGAACAGGTCCTGGAAGTCCGTCAGAAGCATAGGAGGCTTTTGACACTCGGTGTCAGAATATTCGCCGAGAGACATACTTGCCACAGAAGCAATGTAACAGACCCTCACGACACCCCATCAATATCCTTCTCATATCCGTGCAGAGTCCACCTCAGGGAATACTGCAATCAGGACCGAGAATATCCCGTATTAACGCTGAAAGAGCGCAAAATCTGTGTTATTTTCATGACAGAGGCGACATTTATTTCCGGAAACACCCGGTTTTGAGATAACGCAATCTTTCCTTTCACGGCTCCGTGCCCTAGGTTGCACCCAACTGCCATCTTTTGTGGCAAACAATTTCAAACCTGCCGGGACAGTTTAAGCATGCTCAAACGGATAGCTGCCGCCGTCATTGGCCTTGGCGCAGTGGGAGGCATCGGCTTTCTTGCCTATGCCTGGTACCCCGCCATTGCCCCGATCGCGCGGCCAGCCGCATCGTCATTCTCCGCAGACGCCATCAGCCGTGGCGAAATCGTGGCGAATGGCGGCTACTGTGCGGAATGTCATACCCGCGTGGATGGCAAGCCCGGCCCCGAACTGGCCGGCGACTTCAAGATGGCCACACCCTTTGGTGACATCTTTTCGTCCAACATCACGCCTGATGAAGAATGGGGAATCGGCAACTGGTCGCTGGCCGCGTTCAAGCGCGCCATGAACAAGGGCATCGCCCGCGACGGCTCCCAACTCTATCCGGCGTTCCCGTTCGACCATTTCACGAAGGTCAGCGATCAGGACGTCTCGGACCTGTACGCCTATCTGATGACGCGCCCGGCCATCCACATGAAGCCGCGTGACAATACAGTCCCCTTCCCGATCAACATCCGCCTGATCGGCCAGGGCTTCTGGAAACTGCTGTTCTTCACCCCGGGCCGCTACCAGAACGACCCGAAGCATGACGCACAGTGGAACCGCGGCGCATACCTCGCCGAAGGCAACGAGCATTGCGGCGCCTGCCATACGCCGCGTAACCTTCTCGGGGCCGAGAAGATGAGCAGTGTCTATGACGGTGCGGTCATCGACGGCTGGATTGCCCCGCCGCTGAACGACCACAACCCGACGCCCGTCGTCTGGACCGAAGACGAGCTGTTCCAGTACCTGCGCTTCGGCGTAGCCCCGCTGCACGGTTCCGCCGCAGGCCCGATGTCGCCCGTTCCGCACCGCTTCCTCTCCAAGATCCCCGAGGAAGATGTGCATGCCATCGCACATTATTATGCGGACGTGGACAAGGCTGCCCAGCGCAGTGCTGGCGATCAGGCCGCGATCTCCCGTGCCATGCAGATGTCCGGCCGTGACCTGACGGGTCCGCAGCCGCTCGACGAAGACGCACGCCTGTATCAGGGAGCCTGTGGCGCCTGCCATTACAATTCCGGCCCGAACCCCGTTCTGGGTCGCCCGGAACTGGCCTTGAACAACGCGCTGTGGCTGGATGAGCCGAACAACCTCTATCAGGTCATGCTGCACGGCATCACCGCGGAGGAAGGTCAGGACCACATCTCGATGCCGAGCTTCTATTCCGGCCTGTCCGATCATGACATGGCCCGCATCGCCGCGTATCTGCGTCGCACACGCACCACGCTGCCCCCCTGGACGGATCTGGAGAAGAAGGCTGCCAGCGCGCGCGCCACGCTCGAAGCTCCGCCCATCAACGCTTCGCACTGATCCGGGCAGGACTGGGAAAACAGGACATGACCACGAAATTTGAACTCAACGGACAGCCCGTTACGGTCGACGCCCCGGCAGACACCCCCCTGCTCTGGGTCATCCGTGACGATCTGAACCTGACCGGCACCAAGTTCGGCTGCGGCATCGGTGAATGCGGCGCCTGCACCGTCCATGTGGGCGGCCGCGCCACACGCTCCTGCATCACGCCACTCTCCGCCGTCGAAGGCGCCTCGATCACCACGATCGAAGGCCTCGACCCGGAAGGCAACCACGTCGTGCAGGTCGCCTGGCGTGACCAGCAGGTGCCACAGTGCGGCTACTGCCAGTCCGGTCAGATCATGCAGGCCGCAAGCCTCCTGAAGGACTACCCGAACCCGACGGACGACCAGATTGACGGCGTGATGGGCGGCAGCCTCTGCCGCTGCATGACCTATATCCGCATCCGCAAGGCCATCAAGGAAGCTGCCTCAAGGCAGCAGGAAGGCGCCAACAATGGCTAAAATCGAACAGATTGCGAAAAAGAGCGACGCCACGCGCCTCTCCCGCCGCAACTTCCTGATGACGGCCGCAGGCGCCGGGCTGATGTTCGGTTTCGCCCGCAAGGCCGGCGCCGCGACGACCCTGCCCTCCGCCATGCCGCCGGAAGCCGCGTTCGAGCCCAATATCTGGTGCGCCATCGCCCCGGACGGGTCGATCAACGTCAACATCGTCCGCGCCGAAATGGGCCAGCATGTCGGCACCGCCCTCGCCCGCATCATCGCGGACGAGATGGATGCCGACTGGGACAAGATCAAGATCACGCAGGTCGACACCGCCCCGAAATGGGCTGGCAAATACGTCACCGGTGGGTCCTGGTCCGTGTGGGACACCTGGGACACATTCCGTCAGGCCGGTGCCGCCGCCCGTAGCGTGATGCTGACCGAGGGCGCAAAGCTCCTCGGCACCACGCCGGACCGCTGCACGGTCAGTGAGAGCGTCGTCTCCGCTGGTGGCAAGAGCGTCTCCTTCGGTGACATCGTCGCCCGCGCCAAGCCGACCCAGACCTTCACACCCGAAGAGATGGCCAGGCTGCCGCTCAAGCCGACGACCAACCGCCGCCTGATCAGCAAGCAGGTCCCGGCTCTCGACATTCCGGACAAGACGACCGGCAAGGCGATCTACGGCATCGACGTCAAGCTCGACGGCATGGTCTATGGCCGTCCGAAAATGCCGCCGACCCGCTACGCCGCAAAGGTCATCTCCGTGGACGACAGCGCCGCGAAGAAGATCCCGGGCTATGTGCGCTACGTCGTGCTGGACGATCCCTCCGGCATCGTTCCGGGCTGGGTCGTGGCACTGGCGAAGACCTATCCCGCCGCAATCCGCGCCGCCGATGCCCTGAAGGTCCAGTGGAATCCCGGCCCGACGATCAACGTCTCCGAGGCGGACATCATCGAACACGGCCGCAAGCTGGCCGCCGACCCGAAGAACGGCACCCGCGTCTTCAACGACAAGGGTGTGGACGAAGCCCTGACCATCCATCCCGGTCAGGTCTTCGAGCGCAGCTACACCTGTGCCTCGGTCGCGCATTACCAGCTCGAACCGGTGAACGCCGTGGCCCGCCACATTGACGGCATGTGGGAAATCCACACCGGCAACCAGTGGCAGTCCCTGATCCTGCCGCAGCTCGCCAAGTCGCTTCAGGTCCCCGAAGAGCAGGTCGTCATGCGCACCTACATGCTCGGCGGCGGCTTCGGACGTCGTCTGAATGGTGATTACTGCATCCCCGCGGCCCTTGCGTCCAAGGCCATCGGCGGCGCACCGGTCAAGCTGATCCTGACCCGTTCCGATGACATGGAGCTGGATTCCATCCGCTCGCCGTCCATCCAGACGATCAAGGTTGCGCTCGACAACGACCGCAAGAAGATCGTGGGCATGGACTATGTCGCGGTCGCAGGATGGCCGACGCAGGTCATGGCTCCGGCCTTTCTCGCCACGGGCGAAGACGGCAAGAAATACGATCCGTTCGCCATCGCCGGCGCCGATCACTGGTACGAAACCGGTCCGACCCGCGTCCGCGCCGTCAGCAACGATCTGGCCAATGCGACCTTCCGTCCCGGCTGGCTGCGCTCGGTCAGTGCCGGCTGGACCCCGTGGGCGCTGGAATGCTTCCTCGACGAGCTGGCCCATTCCACGAAGCAGGACCCGCTGGCCTTCCGCCTGTCCATGTTCACGGCGCAGGGCCGCAACGCCGGTCAGGCTCCGAACTCCGTGGGTGGCGCCAAGCGTCAGGCCGCCGTGCTCCAGCGTCTGGCTGACAAAATCGGTTATGCCAACAAGCAGCTCCCGGCCGATACCGGTATCGGCATCGCCACCAGCTTCGGTCAGGAACGCGGCATGCCGACCTGGACGGCCGGTGCGGCACAGGTTCATGTCGATCGCAGGACGGGCGTGATCACCTGCCAGAAGCTCTGGCTCGTGCTTGATGCCGGCACCATCGTCGATCCGGGCGGGGCACTCGCCCAGACCGAAGGCGCGGCGCTGTGGGGTCTGAGCATGGCCCTGTTCGAAGGCACCGAGATCGTCAACGGCACGATCAAGGACCGCAACCTCAACACCTACACCCCGCTGCGCATCCCCGATGTGCCGGATATGGACATCGAGTTCATCCAGAACACCGAAAAGCCCACGGGCCTCGGTGAGCCGGGGGTCACGGTCGTCGCTCCCGCCATTGGCAACGCGCTCTTCAACGCCGTTGGCATCCGCCTGCGTCACATGCCGATGCGCCCTGCCGACGTCCGCCGCGAACTGAAGCAGCATACGAGCTGATCCAGTCCGCAGATCACGAGAAAGGCCGCAGTCCTCCCGGACCTGCGGCCTTTTTCATACGTGGCGACAGGGCCACATCCCATAATCCGGACGGGATAGGTCTTGCCAAAAACCCCAAAAGTCGTGAGAGACTGAGCCGTTCAGGAACCAGCAGGAGCCGGAACGACGATACGCCGCCGGAAAAAGGACGAACTGTGAGCTGGTTTTACGAAGAACATGGCACCCGCAAGGGGCCGGTGTCCGCAGACGGGATGAAAGCCCTGGTCACGGAAGGGATCATCGGACATTCCACCCTGTGCTGGACCGAAAGCTTCGGCGGCGAATGGCACCCGGCCGGAAGCTGCGTGTTCTGGCCGCCCCAGCCCGAAGGTGTTCCCCCGGCCCTTCCCGCAAGCCTGATCTCGAACCGCTGGCTGTGGCTCAGCCTGATCGGCCCGTTCTTCGGCAGCATGGCGATCGGAATTCTGGAGGGATTCGGCCTCATTCCGGCGTTCGCGAGCAATATCGGCACCATGGTCGTCAGTGTGGGGATTTTCTACTGCGCGCTGATCATGGACCGCCGCAGCCTGCTGGCGGCGGGCTTCCGTCCCGGCACGATCCTGTGGGTCCTCCTGCCCCCGCTCTATTTCTGGCGTCGCATCCAGATCGTGGGGCACGGCATGCTGCTCTTTTTCCTGTCGGTGCTGGTGTTCCTGTGCGAGTTCATTCCCGCGATCACCAATGGCTGGCACATCATGCCGGACGAAGGCCTCTCCAGCTACGTCTCCCGCCGCTACTACGAACTGTAAGCCCTCAGCAGTACCGGCGGTAAAACGCTTCGACCCTGCTGGCTGCCGCACCGATCCTGTAGCGCGACATATCCCACTGGCGCGGCACGGCACTTTCCAGACGCCGCAGCCCTTCCGTCAGCGCCCCCAGACTGTCCGGCGCCACCAGACAGTCCGGCGCATCCGCCAGAATATCCTTCACGCCCCCAGCCGCCGTAGCGCAGACTGGTAATCCAGCTTCCATGGCCTCCAGCAGCACCAGCCCGAACGGCTCATGCCGTGAGGGGACGATAAACGCATCGAACGCCGCCAGAAGATCGGGCATGTCCGTGCGGTAGCCGGTGAAGATGATGTCAGGACGCCCCTGTGCCGCCTGTTGCAGCGCGCCACGCTCCGGCCCGTCGCCCACCATAACGAGACGGGTTCCGGGCTTCAGCTCCGCCTGTTGCCAGGCCTGGATCAGAAGCCCGAAGTTCTTTTCCTCCACCATCCGTCCCGCCGCGCCGATCACGACGCCGCCGTCCGGAATGTTCCATTCCCGCCGCATCCGCTCCCGCAGAGCCGTGCGCGCTTCACAGGTTGATGCCGGAGGTACCGTCCAGTTGGGGATCAGCGCAGAGGCGTCACGCTGTTTTTCCGGCAGGGCCTCCTGCTGCCAGGACGCAATGCAGACCAGCCCGTCATGCGCGCCATAGCTGCGACCGCGATAGGAGGTGTGCAGCGTGGCCACCACCGGAACGGACCCCGCCAGACCCGCCCGGCGCAGCCAGCTCACGCGGGCGGAGGCACGGCCGAGATGGGTATGGACGATATCATGACGGCCGCTGCGCAGCTCGGAGGCCAGCGCAGGGAGATAGCC
>NZ_JACRVU010000008.1 GCF_018811945.1 Gluconobacter sp. P1C6_b | reverse complement strand
AGATGTGTATAAGAGACAGCCTCATCGCCCTGCCGCTCGCCCTTCCCCCAGCCCCGGCGCATGCGGACGGACTGGACATGTCCCACGGCGAAGCCGTCCAGCTCTTCTGGAAACAAGAAGAGATCTATGACCGCAACGCCCAGACCGTGACGCTTACGGGAGGCGCGCGGGCCGTGCGTGGAGATGTGACGGTCGATGCGGACACGCTGATCGGATATCTGCGCAAGAAAACCCCGCCTCCGGGACAGCCTGCCCCTCCTCCGCCCCCGGCCAACGCCAAGGATAACAGCGGCGACCCGATGGGAGGCTCTCTTGAGCTGTACCGGATCGAGGCTCGCGGCAACGTCCATATTTACAACCAGACCGATCAGGGTTGGGGCGATCATGCCCTGTACGATATGGATCAGGCCGTCATGGTCATGACCGGCAAGCATCTCAAGCTGACGACCCCGCAGGACGTCCTGACGGCGCGTGACGTGATGGAGTATCACTCGAAAACGCGCATGTCGGTCGGGCGCGGTGATGCCACCGTAACAACCAATGACGGCAAGCAGGTCAAGGCGGACGTTCTGGTCTCCTTCAGCAAACCCAGCGACGCACCTGCACCGGGACAGCCGCAGTCGGCCAAGCCGGCCCAGGCCTCCGATTCCTCCAATCCGATGGGCGGGGGCGCCTCAAAGCTCGATCGCGCCTACGGCTGGGGGCACGTTGTCCTCCGTACCCAGACCCAGACCGCTACCGGCGACCGCGGCGTCTATGTTTTCGATACCCAGATCGCGCGTCTGATCGGACATGTCCATGTCACGCAGGGCCAGAACCAGAACAACGGCTCGCAGGCCATCGTGAACATGAAGACCGGCATTGCAACCATGCTGCCGGGCACGGACTCGCCCATTCAGGGGCTCGTCGTGCCGAACGAGGCCAACAGCAGCCAGGCACCCAAGTGACAGACAGCTACATTCCCTCTTCGCCGCCCCCCACGGGTCTCGTCGCAAGCGGCATCGGCAAGTCCTACAAGAAGCGCGCCGTCGTCAAGAACGTCTCGCTTCAGGTCCAGCGCGGCGAAGCCGTCGGCCTCCTCGGCCCGAACGGTGCCGGCAAGACGACCAGCTTCTATATGATCGTCGGCCTCGTGCAGCCCGACACCGGCACCATTACGCTGGACGGCGCCGACATCACGCAGCTGCCGATGTATCGCCGCGCCCGCCTCGGTGTCGGCTACTTGCCGCAGGAAGCCAGTATCTTCCGCGGCCTGAACGTCGAGCAGAACATCATGGCGGCCCTCGAAGTCGTCGAGCCCGACCCGGAAAAACGCGACCTGATGCTCAACGGCCTGCTGGCAGAGTTCGGCATCACCCATCTGCGCCGCTCGCCCTCGCTGGCCCTTTCCGGCGGTGAACGTCGTCGTCTGGAAATCGCCCGCGCGCTCGCCAGCCAGCCGAACTACATCCTGCTCGATGAACCCCTCGCCGGCATTGACCCGATCGCTGTCGGCGAAATCCGTGATCTCGTCTCGCATCTGAAGGATCGTGGCATCGGCGTGCTGATTACGGACCATAACGTCCGCGAAACGCTCGAAGTCATTGATCGCGCCTATATCATGCATGGCGGTCAGGTGCTGATGGAAGGCACGCCCGAAGCCATTGTCGCGAACGAAGACGTCCGCCGGGTCTATCTCGGAGAGAATTTCTCGCTGTAACATGCCGGGATGCTTGTCCCGGGCCTGATCCAGCGTCAGTCGCAGTCTCTCGTCATGACGCCCCAGCTGCGTCAGGCGATTGCCCTGCTGCAATATACGCAGACCGATCTCGCCCAGCATCTCCGGCAGGTCTGCGAAACCAACCCGCTCCTTATTCTGGAGCCCGGCGACACAGCCCCCGAATCCCCACCCGCACAGGAAGATTTTCACGACGACGACCCGGACCGCTTCACCACCGCGCCCGAACGCCCTGAAGCCGCCGCGCCACCTCCGTCCGATCGCGACGAGCTGATCCTCCAGATCCGCCTTTCTCTTCCCCCGGACGACCAGCACGTGGCCTTCCACCTGCTGGACAGTCTCGACGAAACCGGCCGCCTCCCCGTTTCCGTTACGGACCTCGCCGCCGAACTTGGCATGGATGCG
Source organism: Gluconobacter sp. P1C6_b (assembly GCF_018811945.1). Classification (GTDB taxonomy): domain Bacteria; phylum Pseudomonadota; class Alphaproteobacteria; order Acetobacterales; family Acetobacteraceae; genus Gluconobacter. The sequence goes on along the minus strand of NZ_JACRVU010000008.1, from coordinate 133,066 downwards.
CGGCACCTCGAAGCAATCCGCCAGACTCTCATGCATCTCGAACCCGCAGGTCTCTTCGCCCGCTCACTCGAAGAGTGTCTGGCCGCCCAGCTTCGAGCCCGCAATCGCCTCGATCCTGCAATGCAGACTCTGCTCGACAATCTGGATCTGCTCGCCCGACGGGACTGGCGCAGACTGCGTGAAAAATGCGCTCTCGATCAGGATGACCTGCTGGACATGCTGGCCGAGATTCAGGCCCTCGATCCGCGCCCTGGCCTCAGCCTGCCGTCCCCGGCTGCGCCTATTGAACCGGATTTGATCGTACGCCCCAACGGCACCGGATTTCGCCTGACCCTCAACACGCGTCTGCTACCAACAGTCCGACTTGACGATACACTGCGCGCACAGATCGATGGCCATACGGAAGCGGGCAGGATGCTGCTGGCCTACGCAGGCGAAGCGACAGCCCTTATCCGCGCGCTGCACAGTCGCAAACTGTCGCTCCTGACTGTCGGTCGGGCCATCGTCCAGCATCAGGCTGCTTTCTTACGTGACGGCTCCACCGCGCTACGCCCCCTGACCATGCGTGAAATCGCCGAACGCACGGAACTGCACGAAAGCACCATCAGCCGCATCGTCAGCAGTAAATATATCGACACGCCCCGCGGCACCGTCCCCCTCAAACTGTTCTTCTCGACAGCACTCACATCCGAAGACGGCACGACCCAGAGCGCCCATGCCATCCAGCACCGCCTCCAAGCCCTGGTGGCCGCCGAGGGCGACAACGTCCTTTCCGACGACGCCCTGACAGGCCTGCTGCAAAAGGAAGGATTTTCCATCCAGCGCCGTACCGTCGCCAAATATCGCGAAGGTCTTGGCATCGCAAAATCCAGTCAACGCAAAAGACTGCGCCGCATATCCTGAGAAACCGGAACAGTTCTTCCCCTGACCAATACGGTTCGCGACAGAGCAATTTTCGATATCTCTATTGAAAACCATTCATGTCAAACCATGTTTAAGAGACAGACGGCCTCCCCTACGGATGCTGAATTGACAGGAATATTTCCCATGTCCAACGATCCCCTCCCCCACGAATCCTCAGGCCTGCATCACCTTGCCGAAAAGGCGCACCGTCAGCCTAAGCTGCTGACGAAAAGCGAAGTCGAAGAACTGGCTCAGTTCGTTCTCAAGGGTGCCGAAGGCGCAACTGAGGAACAGAAGGAAATCGCCAAACGCGCCCTTCGCAATCCCGAAGGCGTCGAAAGCGCCGACATCACCGCCCTTGCTACCCAGATCCTGACCAGAAAGTAAGACCATGACCGGCCATTCCCACGAACTCCCTCCCCAGCAGAAACTCGAACACCGCCTGAAGGAAGTTGAACGCGACCTCGCTCGTGCTGAGAAATCAGATCCCGAACGCGTCCACGCCCTGAAAGCCGAAATCAAGAAAATCCAGTCCGAGCTTCAGGATTGATACCCTGCGCAACAAGGGGGCCTACAAAATTTACCTGCCTTTTGCAGAAAGGCCCCTAATCCCTTCATAATATGTGTCCGGATGTCACACCGCATTCTCCATCCACTAATATATATAAATAAAATAGATAACTAATTAAAATTCTTTGTATATTTTTAATATGAAAATTTATTGTTGTTTGTCCAAAAATAGACATTTCATATTACTATACTTTATTATTTTTCCTCGCCCCCAAAAAATACTCCGCAACATACTAGACCCGCCTGATATCCATCTGTACATAAATAACAAAATAATAATTATGGAAAAAATATGTTTTCTAATTTTAATAATTCACAACAATATTATAAATTAAGAAATTAAAGTGGTAATTGGATACAAAACAATATTTGATTATATTGTTTTTGTCGCGACTATCGTCGCATGGCTCCAATCACACCCATCCTGTGCCGTCTTTCCCGTCACGTGCAATCGGTAGCGCTTTCGAGCGTGATTAGCCTGCTACGCAACGTCAGCCCGCGATATGCTTCAACGGCTGGTGGCTGGCTGATGCGGAAGATAGGGATGCGGCTCCGTGCAACCCGGATTGCGGACCGGAACCTCCATCTTGCGCTCCCTGAACTGCCCCTGGCAGAACGACAGCAGATCATTCGGGATGTGTGGACCAATCTGGGGCAGAACGTGGCAGAACTGCCCTATCTCTCGTCCTTTACCCGTACGGACATTGGCCCAGGTTGGGAAATTACAGGGGAAGAGCATATCGATGCCCTGAAAGCGAACGGATCACAGGCTTTGTTCTTCTCAGGACACCTGGGAAACTGGGAGCTTATTCTTCCCATAGCAACCAGTCTGGGCATGCCTGTCGCAGGCTTCTATCGGGCATCTTCCAATCCGGTTATTGATCTTGTGACGCAGAGCATGCGGCAGAAAGCTCTTGGCGCGACAGGGATTATGTTTCCCAAAGGCCCGAAGGGTGCCCGACAGGCACTGGCCCATCTTCAGAGCGGTGGCTCACTTGGTTTTCTGGTGGATCAGAAAATGAATGACGGGCTCGCCATTCCGTTTTTCGGACGGGATGCCATGACAGCACCCGCTGTGGCGCAACTGGCCTTACGTTTCAATCTTCCCATCATACCCGTATATATTGTGCGCTTGGGAGAAGGACGGTTTCGGATGGTGTGTGAAGCACCACTTCAGACGGACCGCACTGGAGATCGTCATGCGGATATCAGGTCAATCTGTATCGCTATGAACGAAACGCTCGAACGCTGGATCCGCGAGCGCCCGGGGGCATGGCTGTGGCTGCATCGTCGCTGGCCCAAAGAGGCAGCAGTTCTTCCGACAGTTTAAAAAAGGCCACCTTACCCAAAGCAGAAAGGCAGCCTTTTCATCCCGGAAAATCCAGAAACAAAACCTATTTCAGCGCAGCAATCGCCGTCATCTCGACACGCCACTCCGGCACAGCCAGCTTCGCCTCGACCGTCGCCCGCGCTGGCTTGTGCGCCGTATCCAGCCAGGCGTCCCAGGCACGGTTCATCGCAACAATCTCACCGATATCCGTCAGGAAGATCTGAACTGACAGGATCCGGCTCTTATCCGTGCCCAGCGAGGCCAGAAGCGCATCGATCTGGCTCAGGATGTCGACCGTCTGCCCTTCCGTATCGAGGCTGGCGTCATCTGCAACCTGACCGGCCAGATAGGCCAGCCCGTTATGGACCACTACGCCCGCAAGGCGCTCTTCTTCGAGGTGACGGGAAATATCGGCGTTCTTGCTCACGGGTGCGGACCTTCTGGCTGGGATTACTGAAGCAGGGTCGGGATCATCTCATGCTCGAGGATCGCATCAAGCGCGCTTTCCTCGTCTTCCGCGACCGCCATGGGCGTGCCGTCGGCAGCATGAATGGCCACGACCAGTTCCCCGTCATGCATGACGGATTTGACATAGGCGAGGTGGGACATGCCCAGCGTCAGGAGCTGCGGCCCCGTGATGCGCCGCAGATCCGCGGGGAGTTTGTCATCCGAACGATCACCGTTTTCGAAGGGATTGTTCAAGTCAGGTTCCTTCTGGAGCCACGGCGGAATCCCGCCCGGCCTTGAGTTCAGTCTGTAAAAAAAATGCAACCGCGCGACCGGTCTTATTCGTCGTCGATATCTCGCGCCGGACGCGTCGTCCGCCGTGCCTTCACGACGGGAGGCACTACTTCATGATGCACTGCCGGCCCTGGTGCCGTGCTGCGCCGCCCCTGCGAAATCGCAATCCGCTTGACGCGCACTTCCGGCTCCGGACGCAGGAGATCGATATGCAGCAGCCCATTATCAAGCCACGCCCCACCGATTTCGATGCCTTCCGCCAGCACGAAAGCCTTATGGAACTGCCGCGCGGCAATCCCGCGATGCAGGAAAATGCGCCCCTGGCTGTCATCAGCCTGACGTCCGCGGATCACGAGCTGGTTGTCTTCCTGCGTGATCTGCAGATCGTCCATGACAAAACCCGCCACAGCCAGCGTAATACGCAGGGCCGTGGAGCTGAGCTGCTCGATATTGTAGGGGGGATACCCATCGGACGTCGATTTGGCAGCACGCTCAAGCATCTGCTCGAGGTGATCGAAACCGAGGAACATCGGGGACGTGAACAGGCGACCGGACATAGGGCTAAAGCCTCCTCCATGAGCGAGACATAAACAGGACCGGTCCCAGCATGCGGCAACCGGCTGACCCTACGATATGGTGTCTACCTCAGCGGATGCAAGCTCTGCCCTTACAGGAGGCAACGCAAAACCTGCACTCAAACCCGATCTTACACTGGCATTTGGCGCCCGCGCTCGCTACATCGCAGGACATGAGCGAATTCGATTTCCTGTCCGGCATCGACGCGGTGCCGCCCACCCCGATCCTGATCGCCCCCCAGCCGGTGCTGCGGGAGGTCACCCGCGACGTGCGCCCCGAGGACATTGCCTTCATCCGCGAACAGCTTCCGGGCATGTTTTCCGCCATGTACAAGGCTCCGGGCATCGGCCTCGCCGCCCCGCAGGTTGGGCTTGGCATGCGTTTCGCCCTGGTGGACGTGGCCGAGGAAGACGCACCGCGTGAACCCATGCTGCTGATCAACCCGGAAATCATTTCTGATTCCGATCAGCTCGCCGCCCGCGAGGAAGGCTGCCTCTCCCTGCCGAACCAGTATGCCGAAGTCGTCCGCCCCGAATCGATCCGTGTGCGCTACCGCAATCTCGCGGGTGAGACGATCGAGCGCGATGCCTCCGGCCTGCTCGCCACCTGCATCCAGCACGAGATGGACCATCTCGACGGCATCCTGTTCGTCGATCACCTCTCGACGCTCAAGCGCAACATGATCATGCGCCGCCTCGCCAAAGAGCAGAAGCTCGGAAGGCGCTGATTCCTGATGCGGCTGATCTTCATGGGAACGCCGGACTTCTCGGTCCCGGCGCTGCACGCCCTGCTCGACGCCGGTCACGAGGTGGTCGCGGTCTACACGCAGCCTCCCCGCCCGGCGGGACGCGGCAAGGCGCTCCGCCGCTCGCCGGTTCATGAGGCCGCCGAAGCCGCAGGGATTGAGGTCCGCACCCCTGCGCGCGTCCGCCGCGATACGGCCGAACATGAAGCCTTCGCCGCCCTGAATGCCGATGCCGCCGTAGTCGCCGCCTATGGCCTCATTCTGCCAAAAGCGATGCTGGACGCTCCGCGTCTGGGCTGCCTGAACATCCATGCGAGCCTCCTGCCTCGCTGGCGTGGCGCGTCGCCCATCCAGTCCGCCATCGTCGCTGGAGACACCCAGAGCGGCGTTTCCATTATGCAGATGGATGAAGGCCTCGACACCGGCGCGGTTCTGCTCGAAGAGGCCACCCCCATCAGCCCGACCGACACCGCCAGCACGCTGCACGACCGCCTGTCCGAAATCGGTGGCCGTCTGGTCATCCGTGCGCTGGCCGAACAGCCTACACCCGTGCCGCAGCCTGAAGACGGCGTCACCTACGCCGAGCGCCTGACCCGCGATCATGGCCGCATCGATTGGACCCGCACAGCCGCCGGGATCGACCGACAGATCCGCGGCCTGACGCCCTGGCCCGGCGCCTTCACAACACTCGACGAGATCGTCCTCAAGATCGGTGCAGCCACCCCGCTCCCTGCCGAAAGCCATAGCGCTGCCTCCGGCACCACGCTCGATGACAGCCTGACCATTGCCTGCGGCACCGGTGCTCTGCGCATCGATCGCCTGCAGAAACCCGGCCGCAGCATGATGTCCGCTTCCGACTTCCTGCGCGGCCAGCCCGTGCCGAAAGGCACCCGCCTTGTCTGACACGCAGGCTGCAAAGCCTATCGCTGAACCCGCCATTGAGCCCACGGGCCTGAACCGCTGGGCCCTGCGCATCGAATATGACGGCACCGGCTATCTCGGCTGGCAAAAGCAGAACGACGGCACGTCCATTCAGGGTCTGATCGAAGCCGCTGCCTCAAAACTGGTTCGCAACCGCCCGGTCCCCAGCATCACCGCCGGACGCACGGATGCGGGCGTGCATGCGGCAGGCATGGTCATCCATCTTGATTTCCCGGATGACGCCCCGATCGACGCCCGGCAGATCCGTGACGGCATGGGCTACCATCTCAAGCCTCATCGCGTCGTGGTGCTGGAAACCGCGAAAGTCGGCCCGGAATGGAACGCGCGTTTCTCCGCGACATGGCGCAGCTACCGCTACACCATTCTCAACCGGCCCGCCCGCCCGGGCCTGATGGAAAACCGTGTCTGGCACATCAAGCGCCCGCTGGACGTGGACCTCATGCAGCAGGCCGCAAACCATCTTCTCGGCCCACATGACTTCACATCCTTCCGCGCCGTCGCCTGTCAGGCCAGAAGCCCCATCCGCACGCTGGACGTCCTGAACATCCATCGTGATGGCGAACTGGTCATGATCGACACGAAGGCGCGCTCCTTCCTGCACCATCAGGTCCGCAACATGGCCGGCACCCTGATGATGATCGGCTCACGCCAGTGGCCGGTCGAAAAGATAATCGAAATTCTGGAAGCAAAAGACCGCTGCGCGGCCGGGCAGACAGCCCCGCCCGAGGGGCTCTGCCTGATGGATGTCGGCTATCCCGACGATCCCTTCACCCGCTCCTAGGACGACAGTCCGAGCAGATCCACGACCGCATTGTAATGCGGCGGCAGCAGCCACAGGCCCCAAAGCAGCACTGCTACCGGCAGGGTCTGCAGGACGGTCATGACAAAAGCCTGCCAGCCGGTCGTTACAAGCCCGACCTTCGTCACATACCAGGTCAGCCACAGCGTATAGAGCTGCGCCCCGAAAGCGAGGCCGCCCAGCGCCTGACTGGACGCCGCAGCCCCCGGCAGCACGAGATGCAGCACGCCCTGGGCCATGATCAGCATGGCCAGTGGCAGCCACCCGCACCAGAGCGATGCCGTGGCATAACGCGTCCACAGCCCCTTGCGGCTCAGGACGCCTGCATAAAGCTCCGACACCACCAGCTGCAACAGTGTGCAGACCAGCGGTACCACAGCCCGCACCAGCCCCATGATCCGTTCGGCAGGCGGCAGCATGAACGCCATCCACACACCAATGACCGCCAGCGCAACCGTCGGTGCCAGAGCCGCGAACAGGGCTCCTGCTCCGGGGGCGAAACAGTTGATTCCTTCGGACCGCCCCCGCCCCAGCAGCCACACGCCCAGCGGAATGGCCATGTTCCCGGTGGGAGGGAACGGACCCGGCCGTCCGGAACTCACAGTCCATATCCTTCCATGAACGCGAGATAAATCCGTGTCAGATCCTCCAGCGTCCCAAGCTCCACGTTTTCGTCACGCTTGTGCATGGTCGCGCCGACAAGCCCGAACTCCGCCACCTCGCAGTATTGCGAAATAAAGCGCGCATCCGACGTCCCGCCGCCGGTATCGAGCCGGGGCGTCCGTCCCGTGACACCGCGTACGGCCTCGGACAGACACGTTACCGCATCCCCCGGCTGCGTCAGGAATGCTTCTCCGCTGATGGACACCTGCACGTCCGCGTGGGGGGCGTGACGCTGCACCACGTCCTCGATCCACGCCGTCAGAGCGGCACCAGTATGCAGATCATTGAACCGGATATTCAGCCGGCCGACAGCGCTTCCCGGAATGATATTGGTCGCCCCATTTCCGACATCGATGCTCGTGACCTGAAGGGACGACGGATCGAACCACTCGCTCCCCGCATCCAGCTCCCGTGCCGTCAGTTCGGAAAACACGGCCAGAAGACGATGGACCGGATTATCCGCCAGATGCGGATAGGCCACATGCCCCTGCGTCCCCCGCACGGTCACGACAGCATTCATGCTGCCACGACGACCGATCTTAATGACATCACCCAGAGCCTGAGGGTTGGTAGGCTCACCCAGAACGCAGAAATCCGGCAGTTCACCCCGCTCCGCCAGCCATTCAATGACCGGCTTCGTCCCGAAATGGGCCGGACCTTCCTCGTCTCCCGTAATCAGCAGCGAGACGGAACCCTTGAGGGGTCCCTGCTCCAGACGCCGCGCAACGGCCGCCACAAAACAGGCTACCCCGCCCTTCATGTCCGCAATCCCGCGTCCATAAAGCCGGTCACCTTCAATGACCGCCGCAAAAGGATCATGCGCCCAGCCTTCGCCCGGCGGCACGACATCCGTATGCCCTGCAAAGCAGAGCGCAGGATGCCCTTTCCCCAGCCGGGCATAAAGATTGGGCGTCGGCGCGTCAGCAGGCCCGAAAGGCAGATGGAACGTCTCGAACCCCATCCCTTCCAGCACACCAGCCAGAAGCGCCTGAGCCCCTCCGTCGGCCGGCGTGACCGACTGGCAGCGCAGCAGGTCCCGGGCCAGCGCCACGGGATCTGTCGGAAAGGTTGACTCCGTCACGGAATCAGTCGCGCAGGAGATCGTTGATGGAGGTCTTGGAGCGCGTGCGCTCGTCCACACGCTTGACGATCACCGCACAGGCCAGCGACGGCAGCCCCGGCTCCTTCGGCGGCAGCGTGCCCGGCACGACGACAGAATAGGCCGGAACACGGCCCATGAAGATCTCGCCCGTTGCACGGTCCACGATCTTGGTGGAGGCGCCCAGGAACACGCCCATCGACAGGACAGAACCCTTCTCGACGATCACGCCCTCGGCCACTTCCGAACGTGCACCGATGAAGCAGTCGTCTTCAATGATGACCGGAGCAGCCTGCAGCGGCTCCAGAACGCCACCAATGCCCGCACCACCGCTGATATGGCAGTTCTTGCCAATCTGGGCGCAGGACCCGACCGTCGCCCAGGTATCGATCATCGTGCCGCTGTCGACGCGCGCGCCGACATTCACGAAACTCGGCATCAGCACCACATTCGGCGCAATGAACGCCGAGCGACGCACAATCGCACCCGGAACCGCACGGAAACCGGCCTCGGCAAAGCGGAACTGGTCCCAGCCATCGAACTTCAGCGGAACCTTGTCGAATGCCGGCTCACCACCGCAACCGCGTTCCATGACCCGGCTGTCATTCAGACGGAACGACAGCAGAACCGCCTTCTTCAGCCATTCATGAACAGTCCAGCCATCTGCGAACGGCTCGGCGACACGCAGCGTCCCGGCGTCCAGCGCAGACAGGACTTTTTCCACGACATCGCGGTCTTCGCCTTCCGTACGGGCGCTGAGCGTCGCACGACGCTCCCACAGAGCTTCAATGGCGGTACGAAGGGGTGCATTCGGCATCAGGTCGGTCCGGTAAAAAAGAAGCAGAAATCCGCCGGACCATGCGGTTCCGGGGGTTTCCTGTCAACGGATCTTTACTCCTGACGGCCCCTCTGCCCGTGCTCCGGCATAGTTAATGACTTCTTAACCAATCACGCTTATGAAAACCGGGGGCTTTGACTGACTGGCCCGACCGAGAGCTCTCTGCGGGATATGTCACCCTTGCCTGATATGCGTTCCTTGTTCTCCCAGTTCATGAACAATCCATCCCCGGACAGGACCCCGCAGAACCTGCGGAACATGCTGGCGTCAACTCTCGAAAGCCGTGAACGCTGGCGCTCCCTGCTCTATCAGGCGGTGGATCTGGTCTTCGAGACCGACAGCCGGGGCCGAATCATCCTGATTTCCCCCGAAACATGGCTTGGACAGCCCACGACGCCCCTGATCGGCCGCCCGTTCAGCGCGCTGTGCGACACCGTGAACGTCCTTCAGCCCCATGCCGGCACGCCTGTCCAGATTACGAGCCCGCAGGGCGAGCCTCTGACCCTCATCCTCTCCTCCTGCCCTTTTCAGGACAGCGAAGGCCGGAGTACCGGAACACGCGGCACCCTCAAGGCGCTCTCACAGACGCTGCCCGGAACCACCGCCGTCATGTCGCCCCCGGCCGAAAAAGATTCTGCTCCCCGGCCCGACCCCGCCCATGCCACCAGTGGGCATTCCGACACCGCGGGGATCACAATCCTTGCCGCCATCACCACCGCACTCCGCAAGGCCATCGTTCCCAGGCTGGCGTCTGCAGCGGCAATGGACACCCTGCTCGCTCCCCTTGCCGCAGAAGGCGCATTGCTGGACACCTCGGCTCCGAAGACCTTTCTGTTCACATCATCCGCCCTGCCTGCGGACATCCAGTCCGTCTTGTCGACGCCCGCGCCCCGGACTGGCACGGAGCTGTTCAGAACCGGCGGCAGCCATGTCATGATCTGCCGCGAAAATATCCGCAGCCTCAGACAGCTCTGCCTCGTTGTCTGGCGCTCCGAGCCCTGGTCCGCGCAGGACCAGCAGCTCTGCGAGACGGTCTGCTCCCTGCTGGCCGGATTCTGGGAACTGGACAGCATCCACCGCCGGATCCTGACGGATTCCGACTACGACATCGCGTCGAACCTTCTGAACTGGAACGGCCTGAAATCGGAAATCGAGCGCCGCAGCCGCCGGCTGGATCAGGAAGCGATGGCCGCAACCCTGATCATCGCCCGGGTGCCTGGCCTGACAGAGCTTTCAAAGACCCGGGGCTTCGAGGCTGGCGAGGAAGCTCTGCGTCAGTGCGTGGCCCTTCTACGAAAAGCCATTCGTCCGACAGATGCCATCGGCCGGATCAGCAACAACACGTTCGGGCTCTGGATGGATGGCGGGGACCGCTTTGCCGCAGCCGAGCGCGCCGAGCGCATGACGGCCCATGGCATTCCCATCCTGATCGATCCGCCGGTCCACCTGCCGCTTCAGCTGGGGCTTGTCTCTCGCGAAGCCAATGCCGAGGAAAACCCCGAGAGCCTGCTCGAACGTGGCATGCAGGCCCTTCAGGAAGGAGTGGCCGAAAACAGGAAATGGCGCTTCTCACACGAAGCGCCATAATCCCGGTCCAGTCCTGCTGCCAGTCGTTTACGCTTTGATAAGCGTCCCCGGTCCGGCCCGTGTGAACAGCTCCAGCAGGCAGCTATGCGGCACACGCCCGTCCAGAATGACGGCGGCTTTCGCGCCCTTGCGGACGGCTTCAAGACAAGTCTCGACTTTGGGGATCATACCACCCGAAATCGACCCATCTGCAATCCGGCGCATGGCTTCTTCCGCGCTCAGCTCTTCAATGAGCTTGCCGTTCTCGTCGAGCACACCTGGAACATCCGTCAGCATCAGCAGGCGCGAGGCATGCACTGCACCGGCAATCGCGCCTGCCGCAGTGTCAGCGTTGATGTTGTAGGTCTCGCCGTCCTCGCCGACACCCACAGGGGCGATCACGGGGATCAGTCCCGCACCGAGCAGCGCATACAGCACCCGCGGATCGATCTTTTCCGGCTGTCCGACAAATCCAAGATCGATGACCTTCTCGATCTCACTATCCGGATCACGCCTGGTGCGCGTCAGACGGCGTGCCTGGATCAGGCCGCCATCCTTGCCGGAAATTCCGACCGCCAGTGCTCCGGCCCGGTTGATCAACTGCGCCACCTGCTTGTTGACGCTGCCCGACAGGACCATCTCGATCACATCGACCATCGACTTGTCCGTCACCCGCAGTCCGTCGACGAACTCCGAACGGATCTTCAGGCGGTCCAGCATCGCGCTGATTTGCGGTCCGCCACCATGCACAACGATCGGATTGATTCCGACCAGTTTGAGCAGGGAAATGTCATAGCCGAACGCATGGGCCAGCTTGCCCTCGCCCATGGCGTGACCGCCATATTTGACGACAATCGTGTCCCCGGCATAGCGCCGCAGGAACGGCAGTGCGCTGGACAGGATGGCAGCCTGCTGCTGCGCTTCCTCTGCATTCACGATAGGCGCCACGTCCGGCAGCTTGTCGCTGTGCGTCCGGCTGCGGTTTTCAATGGGGGTCTTACTGGTCATGATCCGGACTGTCCTTCCCCTGACGTCTGGAGTGGCACGGCAAAACGGGCAATTTCAGCCCGCAGATCCTCAATCCCGAAACCGGTCTCGCTGCTGGTGGCAATGATGCGCGGATAGGCGGCGGCGTGCTTGAGCGCCAGTGCCTCGACTTCGGCAATCTTTGCCGCAAGCGCCTTCGGCTTCACCTGATCGCACTTGGTCAGCACGATCTGGAACACCACCGCCGCACGATCCAGCAGTTCCATGACATCCTTGTCCGAAGCCTTGAGCTCAATCCGCGCATCCAGAAGCAGGATAACCCGCTCCAGCGTCGTCCGGCCACGAAGATAGGAGAACATCATGTCCTGCCAGTCTTCCTTGACCGACTTCGCCGCCTTGGCGAACCCGTAACCTGGCATGTCCACGAGAGACAGCCGGTCAGCCAGATTGAAGAAGTTGAGCTGCTTGGTCCGGCCCGGCTCGGACGATGCCCGCGCCAGCGCACGACGCCCCGTCAGCGCATTGATGATGCTCGATTTACCAACATTGGACCGGCCGGCAAACGCCACTTCCGGCCGGCCGACAGGCGGAAGCTGGTCGATCTTCTGCGAGCCGAAGAAGAACTCACATTCTCCCGCGAACAGAAGCCGCCCGTCCTCGATCTGGGCCTCGGTCGGCGGCCCCGGAATTTCTTTCATCATGCCTCTGCCAGATCTCAGGTCCGCGACACCGGAACGGGCAGGCCCGTCCGGCGCTGGATGAACACCTGCTGTGCGACCGTCAGCAGGTTGTTCCAGGTGTAATAAACCAGAAGACTGGCCGGGAAGCCGGACATGAAGAACACATAGACCAGCGGCATGAACTGCATCATCCGTGCCTGCGCCGGATCAAGGCTCGCCGTCGAACTGGTCTGGCGTTGCAGCAGCCAGAACGTCAAACCCAGTGCCGTACCCCAGATGCTGACATGCAGGAACGAGGAGTAATGCGTCGGATCGAACGGCAGAAGCCCGAACAGATTGAACACGTTCGTCGGGTCCGGCATCGACAGATCATGGATCCAGCCAAAGAACGGCGCATGACGCGCATCGATGCTGATGTTCAGGATCTTGTACAGACAGAAGAATATCGGCGCCTGGATCAGCATCGGCAGACAGCCGCTCGCCGGACTCACTTTCTCTTCACGATACAGCGCCATGACCTTCTGGTTCATGGCCATCGGATCGTCCTTGTTCTTCTCCCGGATCTCCTTGACCTTCGGTGCCAGCAGACGCATCCGCGCCGAGGACTGGGCAGCCTTGGAGGCCAGCGGGAAGAGAATGATCTTGACGATCAGCGTCAGCGCCATCAGCGCGAGGCCAAAATTACCCAGATGCAGATACAGCCAGTGCAGCAGCGTCAGCAGCGGACGGGTCAGGAAGCTGAACCACCCGAAGTCGATCGCCTTGTCCAGATCAGGGATCCCGAGCTGTTTGCTATAGCCCTGCAACAGACTGACAACCTTCGCACCCGCAAAGACATGGCTCTTCTCAGTGATGGAACCGTTCGGCATGATCTGCTGGGCGTTCTGGGTGGACATGCCCACCTGATACGACCCCGGCGCTCCGGGAACGTAAGCGAAGCTCGCCGCAACCGGCGTGCCATCCGCAGGGGCCACGGCCGTCAGCCAGAACTTGTCGCTGATGCCATCCCAGCCATTCGTACCCGTGGACGACCAGGACACGTGATCCGGATGGTCAGCACCCTTTCGCAGGTTCTTGTAGCTTTCATCCTGCATCCGGCCACCAATGACGGCGATCGGACCTTCATGCGCCGTGAAAGCCCCTTCCGGTGCATCATAGTCCCGCTGCACGCGCTCGAACGGCACCAAAGCCACCGGCTGACCCGAATGGTTCTCGACCGTCTGGCTCACGGCAAACATGTAGTGCTCGTCCAGGCCAATCTGGATGGAGAACACCAGCCCCTGCCCGTTATCCCAGTGCAGCGTCACCGGATGGTCCGGCGTCAGCGTCTCGTCGGAGCTCTCCCAGACCGTATTCAGGTCCGGCAGACGGGCATTGGAGCCCGGAGCATTCGTCCAGCCGATCACGACGAACGTGGGATGCGCACTTCCCGCCTTGTCCAGCAGCCGCACCAGCGGGCTGTCCTTGGCCAGGGTCTCGCGATATTTCGTGAGAATCAGGTCATCCAGCACCGCGCCCTTCAGGTTAAGGGAGCCCTGCACGTCCGGCCCTGCCACCGGAATGCGCCGCGCAGTCGCCTGCGTTTCAGCAGCAGCTTCGGCAGATGGCGCAGCCGGTGTCGGCGCGCTGTTCTGAACCTGCGCTGCAGGCGCATGCGTGACGGGATGGGGATCGTCCTGATGGGGCTTCGGCATGAAATAGTCGAAACCGATCAGGATAAGGGCCGAGAGAAGTGTGGCCGCAATAATGCGTTTGGTGTCCATCGGGCGGATGCCGGTCTTTCGTCTCACTGAATAGGGCTTGCGCCTCAAGTGGCCGAAAACCGCATTCAAAACAATAGGCGGAGGGCTTTTTTAATGCCGGTGTGGCTTCGGAGGCAGGTCTACACCCCCTTCTGCCCAAGGATGACAGCGCCCGATCCTGCGTAGTGCAAGCCATCCTCCACGCACAGGCCCATGCTCACGAATGACCGTCAGCGCATAGGTGCTGCATGTCGGATCGAACCGGCAGTTCTTGCCGATGAACGGGCTGATGAAAAGCTTGTAGGCGTCGATAAGCGAGAGCATCAGGGCCGTAACGGCTTCCCTGATCATGGACGCGATCATTTCGCCCGGTCCCGGCCTTTGCCGGACGGCCCGCGGGGGTTTTCCCGGAAATTGACGTCCAGCCCCTTGCGAAGGGCCTGACGCAGATCATCCTTGAGAAGGGAAAAATCGCGCCCCCGGGTCTTATCCCGTCCGATGAGGACGAAATCGCCGGAAGGCAGACCGTCTTCCCGCGCAACGAGACGCAGGGCCTCGCGGAGGCGACGGCGGGTGCGGTTACGGATGACAGAATTACCGACTTTTTTCGTGACCGTGAAACCGACGCGGGTTTCGGTCGCTGTGTCATCCGGCAGGATCTGCACGACCATACCGGGAGTGGCGACTTTGCGCCCCTTCCCGGCCACACGCAGAAACTGCGGCCGTTTTTTTAAACGGCGCGGAGTGTGGCCTGTTGTATGGATCGTGCCGATCGGGTCAAACTCAGGCGGAGAGCTTCTTGCGGCCCTTGGAGCGACGGTTGGCCAGTACGCGGCGGCCGCCGACAGTCTCGCTACGCGTACGGAAACCGTGACGACGCTTGCGAACCAGCTTGGAGGGTTGATACGTGCGCTTCATGACGTTGATCCTTAAAAACCAGGCGGACGCCTCAACTGCTGGACATCCGCGTCGATCGGGCGCACGAAACGCCCGGTGATTGAGACCCGGGCTTGTAAGCACGCAGGCCCCTCATGTCAATGCCAGACCTACAGGAACTTCAGCCCATGCCCGAGTCCAGCAATACTCTACCCGCCAGCAACCCCGCCCAGGACGTCGCGACCTTCCGCCACGACATGCGCAACGCGCTCGCCCCTGCCCTGCTCTGTGCCGACATTCTCGGCACGCACAGGGACAAGGCGGTCCAGCAGAACGCAAAGACGATCGTCGATGCGCTGGAAAATGCCCTGAAGCTGCTGAAAAACTTTACTTCTTCTCGATAAGCTCGATCTTGTAGCCGTCGGGGTCCTCGACGAAGGCAATGATGATCGTTCCGAATTTCAGCGGACCGGCCTCACGTGTCACCTTGCCGCCTCCGCTGCGAACCGTCTCCACAAGAGCGGCCACATCCGGCACGCCAATTGCGAAATGCCCGAAACCGGTGCCGACCTCATAGTCGGTTTCCTGATCCCAGTTATAGGTCAGTTCAATCTCGGCCTGCCCGTGTTCGTTGTCATCGAATCCGATGAAAACAAGCGTATAACGCCCCTCGCGCACTTCCTTACGACGAAGTTCCTTCATCCCCAGCAGCTTGTAGAACGCCAGACTCCGGTCGATATCCCGGATTCTCACCATCGTATGCAGAAACGTGCTCATCACTTATCCTTCAGATCTTCCGGCGTCAGCCCATACAGAAACAGCCCATAACGATCTGCCAGCTTCACACAGCCAGCAGGGTCCGTCATGAGGGTCACTCCGGGCTGGAACGCAACGCCCCGCAATCCGTTCCGGGCCGCATTCTCCAGCGTCTCCGGACCGATCGTCGGCATGTCCGCCCGAAGGTCCTGCCCCGTCTTGGGCATTTTTACCAGAACGCCACCACTTCCCGCCTGCATGAGCCGCCCACAGCGCCCCAGCATCGCATCCGTCCCTTCCAGAGCCTCCACAGCCAGCACGAGACCGTTCTGGACAACGCAGCCCTGACCAATATCCAGGGCCGCCATCACTTTCAGCACCTCGACACCACGGGCAATATCCTGTTTGGCCTGGGCGTCGGGAAGGACGCGGCCAAGGGTTCCAGAGCGGCCGGTGGCATGTTCGAGAAACTCGTGGGCGCCGCGCACATGGAAACCCTCCTCACCGAGGACACGGACGACAGCTCCGAGCAGTCCGTCATCGCCCGAGAAGATGGCACGGCCCAGCCTGGCCAGGATACGCGCGCCTTCGGCATCGGGACGTAGATCACGCCAGGCGGGACGACGCACCGGCCCGATCAGAACCAGTTCGCGGCAGTTGTTCCGTTTGAGAGCGCCAAGAATGTCACCGGCAGCGGCAAGGCGGATGATTTCATGCGGGTAAGGTTCGAGAAGTGAGCGATCGGCAAAATCCCGGAACCCGATGACGAAAACCTTGCGCCCCTTGGCGATAGCTGCTGCGGCGACCTGCGCGGGAAGCGGTCCCGAGCCTGCCAGAATGCCGATGCAACCGCGTTCCCCCACGATCAGGCGCCTTCGGTTTCGGACTGTCCTTCCTGACGCGCAACGCGGGTCAGGCCTCGACGGCTGGGGGCTTCCATGAAGTCCAGCATCTCGGCGATGCGGGGGAGATGTCCGTATTCCTGACGGACTTCGGCGATCCGGGTTTCCAGAACGGACTCCGTCGCACCATGACGCGGATAAAGCGTCCGGAAGGCGCGTCGCATGGCCTGCATTTCCTCCGGACCAACGCCAGAGCGCTTCAGGCCGATCCAGTTCAGCCCGACCAGACGGGCACGATTCCCCAGAACACTTCCGTAAGGAATGACGTCCATTTCCACACCGCAGACACCGCCCACAACGGCACCACGACCGATCCGGACGAACTGGTGCAACGCGGCCGAGCCCATGATCTTGGCGTCATCGTCGATCTCGACATGGCCTCCCATGACGACATTGTTGACGATGATGACACGGTCACCGAGGACGCAGTCATGGGCGACGTGTGAATTGGCCATGATCAGGCAGTTCGCACCGATCCGCGTCAGGGCATGCCCCTGCGCGGTGCCACGGTGAATCGTCACGTTTTCACGGATGACAGTATTGGCCCCGACCTCACACAGCGTCGGCTCGCCAGCATATTTGAGGTCCTGCGGCGCCAGACCGATCGTCACGAACGGATAGACTTCCACGCCTTCACGCAGGGTCGTGTAGCCATCCACGAGAACGGATGCGTGCAGACAGACCCCGTCACCGATCGTGACATTGGGACCGACCAGGCACCAGGGGCCAATGCGCACGTTTTCGCCAATGCGCGCGCGCGGGTCGACGATGGCGGTCGCATGGATTTCGGCGGTTTCGGGGCGCTTGCCTGCCATCTGCATCCGGGTCAACCCATGATCATCGCACTGAAGGTCGCTTCGGCAACGGCGACATCGTCTACGCGGGCCACACCCTTGAACTTCCAGACATTGGCGCGGGAGCGTTCCTTGTCGACATGGATCCGGAGTTGGTCACCAGGGCCGACCGGACGGCGGAATTTCGCATTTTCGATCGTCATGAAATAGACCAGCTTGCCTTCGAACGCCTTGCCCAGCGTCATGACCACCAGCGTTGCTGCCGTCTGGGCCATGGCCTCGACGATCAGCACGCCCGGCATGACGGGGTGAGACGGGAAATGTCCCTGGAAGAACGGCTCATTAACCGTCACGTTCTTGATGCCGATGGCGGACTGCCCGGCATGGATCTCGACCATCTTGTCGATCAGCAGAAACGGATAGCGATGCGGGATCGACTGCATGATCTTCAGGATGTCGATGCTCTGCGGAACCTGATGGCTTTCAGCAGCGGCGTCTGTCGCGGGAGTCATCTGTTCGGCTGGAGCGTCCACTCGGTCCATCGTTTCACCATGCCCTTCAAGCGGTGTTGTCTGTCAGTCGCTGCCCTGTGGCAGCACGAATGGCTTCCCTTAGCAAACCTGCGGGGGAGTTACCATCCGCGCCGCAGGACTGCTAGTCCCCGCTTTTACGCGAAAGTTTCCGCAAGGTGGCAACATTACGAAAAAATTCCCGGAACGGCATCGCAGGGCTGCCGATGACGTCGGCACCGGCATCTACATCCGACATGACGCCGCACTGGGCGCCAATCCGGGCCTTGGAGCCGATCTTGATATGTCCAATCAGGCCGGCCTGTGCAGCGATGGTGACGAAATCGCCCAGTTCCGTAGAGCCGGAAATCCCAGCCTGCGAGACGACGATGCAGCAGCGGCCCAGACGGGCATTGTGGCCGATCTGCACGAGATTATCGATCCGGGTTCCGGCTCCGATCAGGGTGTCACGCATGGAACCACGGTCGATGGTGGAGTTCGCCCCCACTTCCACACCGTCTTCCAGCACGACAAGCCCGAGTTGGGGGACCGTTTCGAAACCTTCGGGACCGACAGCGAACCCGAAACCGTCCTGACCGATACGCACACCAGGGTAGAGCGTGACGCGATCACCGATCCGGGCATGGGAGATGGCGGCATGAGCGCCGATCCGGCAACGCTCACCGATCTCGACGCTCTGGCCGATGCTGACATGGCTTGCGACGATGCTGTCACGGCCGATACGAACACCGCTGCCAATGACGGCGAAAGGACCGATCTCGACATTTTCGCCAATTTCGGCGTCTTCCGCGATCCAGGCACTCGGATGGCGGACACCCGTGGAAGCGGGAGCCGGATGGAACAGGGTGGCCACACGCGCCCAGGCCAGATAAGGCGCCTTGCAGGCCAGCCCCGCCGTATCGGGCGGCAGCTTGTCGGTAAAGGCCGGGGAGAGAATAACCGCTCCGGCTTTGGTTTCTGCCAGAAGCGGCAGGTAACGGCGGTTGTCGAGGAAGCTGATTTCATCCGGGCCCGCAACATGCAGGGGCGCAACGCCGCGAAACTCGGACAGTCCCTTCCCCGATGCGGCCGGAATGATTTCGCTGCCCGAGACCTCTGCCAGACGCTCCAGACCAAAAGGTCCGGAACGCTGAAAGAAACGGCTGTCGCCTGGGCGGCTTTCGCTTGCTGTCATGTCAGACACGGCCCGTCGCCTCAGTGATGCTGACGCAGAACAGACTCGCTCGGTGCGGACGCCGGAGCCTGCTGCTGTCCGGGAGCTTGCGGTCCCTGGGCCTGCCGCTGTTCGTCAGCCGTGGTGGGCATCTTGCCGGAGCGGGCAAGCTGCTCGGGGTCCACGCCATCATCGGGAATGAAGACATGCGGCAGCGTCTTGTTAAGCTGCGTGCCCACTTCCTCAGTGATGTCCTGACCGCCGACGTGAAGCACGACCTGCTCCGCATGCAGGATCAGGTTCATGTTGTGGGCAGCGGCAACGGCGGCGATGATGCCATTCGGCTCTTCCAGCTCACGCTCGATCTGGTGCATGGCAACCTGTGCCGCTTCCTGGATGATGCGGGCCTGATTGCCGAAATCGTGCTGATCCTTGGCACGGCGTTCCTGCAGGTGACGCTCGCGCAGCTGGATCTGGTCGGATGTCAGGCTGCGGGCCTGGGCCTGAAGCTTCTGCTGCTCGCCACGCCAGGCGGCTTCCTCACGCTGCACGGCCTGCGCCAGACGGTCACGGCGGGCACCCAGAACCTGCTGGATTTCCTGCCAGGCGCTGGAAATCTGCATGACAGCCTGAACATTGATCACGCCAATGACGGCGGCCGGCGGCGGAGAGGCCTTTGCGATGCTCGGGGGAGCCGGGATCGGCGGCAGCGGCAGGATCGGCGGAGCCTGCTGCTGCTCGGCCGGTGCGGAGTCTTCTTCCTCATCGGGCGCGGCTTCCGGAACGCGGCGCTGGACAGGGCGCGGCGGAGGGGCGTCAGGATGAGCAGCCTTGGGAACGAACCAGCCACCATTGCCACCGGAAGCCTGGGCATGGGCGCCCGGAGCGGAGACGAGAATCGTCGCTGCCAGAAGCGCGCCGGCCGAAACCGTGCGCATCAGGGAATTGAGGGTCATGACCACCTCTTGGCAAGGGGTTGAGAAACAGGACGGCAAGGTCGCGAACAGTTCAGAACTGCTGGCCAAAACCGAAACGCAGCGGATAGAGACGGTCACCATGTTCCTTGCGGATCGGCACGGCGCCATCGATGTTGACGAGACCGAACGGGCTCTTCCAGGACACGCCAAGACCGCCGGAAACACGCGGGATCAGGTTGTCACCGGTGATCGGGGTGTAGTTGTCGCCGTCATTCGTGCGGTTCGTATAGAGATGCTTGACGCGCAGGCCTGCGAGACTGCCGGCATCAATGAAGCCACGACCCGAAATTCCGAGATCGTCCCCCATGGGCAGCGGGAAGTTGAGCTGTGCGGAGGCCGTATACATGAAGCGGCCACCGAGCAGATCTTCCTGACCCTGGGCCGGGATATAGACACCGTTGATCTTGAGATGGCCTGAACGCGGGCCGACACCACCCTGGAGGAAGCCTCGCAGGTTTTCACCACCGAGATAGAAGTTATCGATGATGTTGCGGTTTCCGCTCGAACTCCAGTCACCCATGTAACCGACGCCGCCCTTGAACTGGAACGTCCAGTCATGGTTCCCGGTCAGGTCATCGAGCGGCAGGTAATAGGCACCATCCGCCTTCACACGGGCATATTTCGAGTTGCCGCCCAGACCGGCAAAGTCGCCACCGACCTTGAACATGTAACCCGAATGCGGGTTCATGCGGCGGTCACGACGGTCATAGGTCACGGACGTGCTGAGCTGCGAGAGCAGCGACCAGCCGGCGGACTGCTGGACGTAAATCGAGGGCACCCACTGGATCAGGCTCGGATCTTCGGCGACGGCAGCGGCGTCGTAGAAGTTGCCGACCTGACGGTCAACGAGCGTATAGTTCCAGGACTGCGACAGGTATCTGTTATAGGCGTAACCCAGACGCAGGCTCATGCCGTACTGGGATTCCTTATAGCTCTGATACGTCTGGTAGTTGTTCTGGATGAAATAGAAATCCGCACCGGCCACAAGGTTACGGTTCAGGAAGTACGGATCGGTAATGGAGATGTCGGCCTGCTTTTCATAGTAGGCGACCGTTCCGGAAATACCGGCGTCCACACCCGTTCCGAGCAGGTTGTGCTGCTTGATCGAGGCGTTACCGAGAATACCGACGTCCGTCGAGTAACCGCCACCCAGAGAGAACTCACCGGTCGGCTTTTCGACTACGTTCGCGGATACGTTCACACGATCAGGCGCAGAACCCTGCGTCTGGTCAACGGAGACCGAACTGAAATATCCAAGATCCTGAAGACCAAGCTTGGAATACTTGCGGTCGAACGGAGTGTACGGATCCCCTTCGGCCATCGGCAGGTTCCGGCGGATCACGTCATCATGGGTGATGGTGTTGCCGTTGATGTCGATACGCTCGACATAGACATGCGGACCTTCGGTGACGTCGAACAGCAGGTCAACGATGTGCTTTTCCGGATTCCGGGCGATCTCCGAACGGACCATGGCAAAGGGATGGCCCGATGCCTGGAGCCATTCCTGCATGTTCTTCGTGTTGTTCTGGATCGCCGTGCCGTCATATATCTGGTGCGGGAACAGCTCGACATGCGGGCGCAGCATTTCGGGCGTCACATGGCGCACGCTGGAGCGGACATCCATCTTGCCCAGACGGTAACGGTCGCCCTCATGCACGGTGAAGGTGATGTAGAACGACTTGTGGTCTGGAGCCAGCTCGCCCGTGGCATCCACCATATGGAAATCGACGAAGCCGTTATGTAGGTAGAAGCGGCGCAGCAACTCTGCATCGTATTTCACGCGCTCGGGGTTGTATTCATCCGAGGACGAGAAGAAGCGGTACCAGATCGTCTCCTTGGACGAGATGACCTGGGAGAGGCGTGCTTCGCTGAAGGCATGGTTGCCGACGAAGACGATTTTCTTGATGAGCGTCTGCTGGGCTTCGTTGATGTTGAAGACCACATCCACACGGTTGTGGGACAGCTTGACGATCTGCGGCGTGACGGTCGCACCGAAGCGGGCCTTGCCGGCATACTGGTTCAGGATCTTCTGGCGGTCGGCGGCAGTCGTCTGGGAAGAGAACACGGCGCGGGGACGCAGGCTGATTTCCTTGCGGAGATCCTCGTCCTTCAGCGCGTGGTTGCCCTCGAACACGATACGGTTGACGATCGGGTTCTCGACCAGGTCCACCAGAAGCGTGTTGCCGTCGCGGTGCAGCGTCACGTCCTTGAACAGACCCGTGGCGTAAAGTGTCTTCAGCGAGCGGTCGAGGTCATCCTGATTGAACGTGTCACCCGGCTGGGCAACCATGTAGGACAGCACCGTGCTCGTCTCGATCCGGGTGTTCCCCTTGACCGAGATGGCCTGAATGATGTTTCCACCGGGGGCTGATGCCGGGGCCTGATGACGAACGGAACGCGCCTGAGCCGTTCCGAGGACGACGGGCAGCAGACAGGCTGATGCGAGAAGCACCAGACGCTTGTTCGAAGACCGGGAACCTCTTGACCGTGATCCTGACAAACCGGCTTTCCTTGTAACATATTTTTTGCAGGCGACTGACACGTTACGCCATTGGCGGAGGTATCCGATAACCCCTGTCCCGCGCAAGATGCCCTGACGTGTTCAACTGTATCACAAGTCTTTTCAGAATATTTAGCTTACTGCGTGAAAGAGCCAGTGGAACAGTCCGATGTTGGTCAGATCGTTGACCGTTGAAAAGAGGAAAAGAGCGCCGATCAGAGCCATTCCGACCTGCATGCTCACCTCCTGCACCCTGCGTGAAACCGGGCGGCCGCGGATCGCCTCGCAGACATAGAACACGAGACGCCCCCCATCGAGCACCGGAATTGGGAAAAGATTGATCAGGCCAAGATTGATCGAAAGCAGCGCCATGAAGGAAATGATGCTGGCCAGACCGTAACTGGCGACCTGACCGGAGAGCTGCGCGATGCGAATCGTCCCCCCCAGTTCCTTCGCACTCCGCTGCCCGCTGAGGATCTGCCAGACGCCCTGAAGCGTCATGACCGATTTGTCCCAGGTTTCCTGCATCCCCATGATGAAGGCCGAAGGCAGGGAAACGGGACGTCCCCTCGAGATGGCGAACGCAACACCGAGGCTGCCCATGTCGTGGCCACCATTCTTCAGGGTGTCGAGCGTGACCGGAAGGCTGAGATCTTCCGTGCCACGATGGATGCCCAGAACCGTCTGCTGACCGGGATGGGACGCGACGGTCGCCATGACATCCTCGGCACCGAGAATATGCGTATTGCCGATCCGGGTAATCACATCACCGGGCTTTACACCCGCACGGTCTGCCGGACTTCCGGCCGTGACCTGCGAGATATCTCCGTGGATCTCGGGCTTGCCCACCACCGCGAACAGCACCGTGAAGGCCAGGATCGCGAAGATGAAATTGAAGACCGGCCCCATGAGAATGACGATGGCCCGGGAGCCTACGGGCTTGTCATGGAAAGTCCGGCCCGGAATCCAGGCGGCTTTCTGTTCGTCGGTTGCGTCTTCCGGACCTTCGAAACCATGCGGCTTGACGAACCCGCCCAGGGGAATGGCACTGATGCGCCACTCCGTGCCCGAACGATCGTACCAGCGATGCAGGGCAGGCCCGAAACCGATGGAAAAGGTATCGACCTTCACACCACGCCAGCGCGCCGCGAGATAATGCCCGAGTTCATGGATGAAAACCAGGATCCCCAGAATCAGGACATAGGCCAGAATGGTCCGCAGAAGATCATGCATTCAGGGCGTTCTCGCTCACATCGTTTCGCAGCCCCCCACTCTGCCGCAGGATATGGGCTTCGGCGAGGGCCCTGCCCCGCGCGTCCCACTGCAGCACGTCATCGAGGGTCCTGAGTTCCGGATTTTCATCCATGGCCTGCAGCGCAGCGTCGATTGTCTCGCCGATACCGAGGAAGCCGATGCGCCGGTTCAGAAACGCATCTACGGCAACTTCGTTCGCGGCGGAGAAAACGGCTGGCGCCGCACCACCAGCCCGGAGAACCTGACGGGCAAGACGCAGAGGGGCGAAGCGCACTTCATCCGGCGCTTCGAACTCCAGACGGCCATAAGCGGCAAGATCAAGACGTTCGCAGGGCGTCACCATGCGCTTCGGCCACGCGAGTGTGTGGGCAATGGGAATACGCATATCGGCCGAGCCCATCTGGGAGACGAGACTGCCGTCGCGGAATTGCACCAACCCGTGCACGACCGACTGCGGGTGGACCAGAACGTCAATCCGGTCTTCGGTCAGGCCGAAGAGACGGGCTGCCTCGATAACTTCCAGACCCTTGTTCGCCATGGACGCGGAATCGATCGTGATCTTCGCACCCATCGTCCAGGTTGGATGCTTCAGGGCCTTTTCGGGCGTGGCGGCACGCATCTCTTCGATCGAGGATTTGCGGAACGGACCGCCAGAAGCCGTCAGAATGATTTTCTCGACGCTCTCCATGTCACAGCCGCCAAGCGACTGGGCGATGGCGTTATGTTCCGAATCGACCGGCAGGAGCGTCGCACCGGCTTCGGCGACGGCGCGCAGCATGACGTCGCCGGCACAGACAAGCGCTTCCTTGTTCGCAAGCGCCACGGCATGACCGTTGCGGGCGGCAGCGAGCGTGGGTTCGAGGCCCGCGGCGCCCGTAATGGCTGCCATGGTCCAGTCGGCTTCCATGGCACCGGCCTCAATGACGGCCTGACGGCCAGCCGCAGTACGGATACCTGTCCCGGCGAGGCAGGATTTCAGCTCTTCGTGACGGCTTTCGTCATGAATGACGGCAACTTCGGCATTCAGGCGACGGGCCTGTTCGGCCAGCAGGGCGGCGTTGCATCCGCCAACAAGGGCCCGCACCTCGATCTCATCCGGAATCCGGGCGAGCAGGTCGACCGTTGAAGTTCCGATACTGCCGGTGCTGCCGAGCACCGTAATGCGGCGGCGTGTTGAGCGCGCAGAACCGTCAGTCATGAGAAGAGCTCCCCTGAAAAATGGGTGGGTGTGCAGAACCGCCAGTCAGATCTGCAGGCAGGATGGACCAGAAAGGCTGCGTGGCAACCGCGAGCGAAAGCAGCGCTGCGGCAGGTGCCGCCGCGAGAAGACCGTCGAAGCGGTCCAGAAGACCACCGTGGCCGGGAATAAGACGCCCTGAATCCTTGACGCCGAGACGACGCTTGGCGGCGCTCTCCAGAAGGTCTCCGCTCTGGGAAAACACACTCAGGACAGCGCCGCAGACCAGGCCGCCAAGCTGCGTACCCGGTACGGCCAGCCAGGCGACCAGACCACCGGCCAGCGCCGAACCAACAAGCCCCCCTATTGCGCCGGAGCGTGTCTTGCCCGGTGAAATTGAAGGAGCCAGCTTGGGGCCGCCGAAAACACGACCAGCCAAATAGGCGAAACTGTCGCTCGCGACCACGACGGAGATGACGAACAGAACGGATGCCATTCCGAGCGGCAGATGCCGCAGCCACAGGAGGGACAGGCCCCCGATGATGGCAACAACGACAGGCACGCTGGCCGGAAATCCGAAGATCAGGGTGGGCCAGATCATCCAGAAGGCTGCGCTCCACTCCCCTTTCAGGGCTGCCAGACCGGAGATGACGGGCCAAGCCAGCAGAAGGCAGCCGCGCCACGTCTTCAGGGGCTGGCGAATGAGGGTTTCACCCTCCCAGGCCAGACCGAGCATCGCCAGCAGAATCAGGGCGTCATAGACCGGCCCACCCTGCCAGATGCAGAACGCCGCAACCGGGATCAGGACCGCAGCGGACAGCAGGCGCAGGCGCAGGTCAGACCATCTGGAGGAGGCACTCATGCGGGGCGGCCACCAAACCTGCGCTGGCGGCTTGCAAAGCGCGAGAGGGCTTCGAGAAACTCGATTTCGCCAAAATCGGGCCAGAGCACATCCATGAAAACCAGCTCCGCATAGGCGCTCTGCCAGAGCAGGAAATTGGACAGACGACACTCGCCGCTGGTGCGAATGACCAGATCGGGATCGGGCATGTCGGAGGTCTGGAGCGCATCGTCGAGCATGGCTTCGCTGATGCTCTCGACCGAGATTTTGCCGGCGACGGCATCTTCAGCCAGACGGCGGGTAGCCTGCACGATATCCGCACGCCCCCCATAGGAGAGCGCGAGCGTGAGGGTCAGGGTCGTGTTGTGCAGTGTCAGGTCTTCGGCGCGGCGCAGTTCTTCACGCAGGGAACCCTCGAAGCGTTCGGGCTCACCGATGATCCGCAGGCGCACGCCCTGGGCATGCAGTTCATTGATCTTGTGACGCAGATAGAAGCGCAGCAGGGATGTCAGATCCCCCACCTCTTCTGCGGAGCGCCGCCAGTTTTCCGAGGAAAACGCATAGAGCGTCAGGTATCGTACGCCCTGCCGGATGGCCGTGCGAACGCATTGCTGTACGGATTCCGCACCCTGCCGGTGCCCTGCGGCCACAGGGAGTTTGCGCGCGCGGGCCCAGCGGCCATTCCCGTCCATGATCATGGCGATATGGACGGGAACGACGCTCACGCCGCCCCCGGATGAAGAAGAGACGACACGGTCGTGACGGGGAAGAGATCCTGCAGACAAATGCGCAATCAGACCTGTTTGATCTCGCGTTCTTTGTCCGCGAGGATATCGTCCACTTTCTTGATGTACTGGTCCGTCAGCTTCTGGATGGCGTCGGTCCAGGTCTTCATGTCGTCCTGGCTGATCTCGCTCTTCTTTTCCAGGGCCTTGGTCTGCTCCATGCCGTCACGACGCACGCCACGCACGGAAATCTTGCCGTTCTCGGCGTAACGGCTGGCAGCGCGGGCCAGTTCGTTGCGGCGCTCTTCGGTCAGGGCCGGAATGGGAACGCGGACCGTCTGACCGTCCGTGGATGGATTGAGGCCAAGGCCACTGTCCCGGATGGCACGCTCGACAGCGCCGACAACCGTGCGGTCCCAGACAGACACCGTCAGCATGCGGGCTTCGGGAACAGCGATGGACCCGACCTGCGACAGCGGAACTTCCGAGCCATAGGCTTCGACGCGCACCGGCTCCAGAAGGTTCGGACTGGCCCGGCCCGAACGCAGACCGGAAAGGTCCCGGCGCAGACTTTCGATCGCACCGTCCATACGGCGGGTCAGATCGGCGAGAAGGTCATTCAGGGCAGCGGACATGAGCTGTTCCTTTCAGTTCGACGTGGCTTTCAGGAGAGAGCCTGAAGATTTCGTTGAAAATGCGGAGATCAGTCCGCTTCGATGATCCTGGTGAAGAGCCCTTCCCCACGCATCACGGCCCCGAAGGAGCCGGGAGCATGCATGTTGAAGACCACGATGGGCAATCTGTTTTCACGCGCAAGGCTGATGGCCGCGGCATCCATGACGTTCAGGTCACGGGCCAGGACTTCGAGATAGGTCAGCTGGTCATAGCGCTGGGCGTCCGGGTTGCGGCGCGGGTCGGCGGAATAGACGCCGTCCACCTGCGTACCCTTGAAGAGCGCATCGCACTCCATCTCGTTGGCGCGGAGGGCGGCTGCCGTATCCGTCGTGAAGAACGGATTGCCGGTACCGGCTGCGAAAATAACGACGCGGCCCTTTTCCATGTGCCGCACGGCGCGGCGGCGGATATAGGGCTCGGCAATGGCGGCCATCTGGATCGCGGTCATGACGCGCGTTTCCATGCCGCGACGCTCGAGCGCGTTCTGCAGCATCAGCGCATTGATGACGGTGGCCAGCATACCGGCATAATCACCCTGTGCGCGGTCCATGCCCTTGGCTGCGGCAGCAAGGCCGCGGAAGATGTTGCCACCGCCGACGACAAGGCAGACTTCCACTCCGGAAGCCACCACGTCAGCGATGTCGGCGGCAACCATGTCCACCATTACGGGGTCCACCCCTGACGGTCCGTCGCCCATGAGTGCCTCACCGGACACCTTGAGCAGGACGCGTTTGTAGGAGGGGCTCTGTTCTCGATTTTCGGTCATCATGCCCGTCTCTGGCTGGATGTGTCTTGACGTGCGCCTGTCATACAGACGTGGCGGGATTGGAACAAGCGATGTCAGGATGCCGGATTTCAAACGCTCCGGCACCTGTCTTTTTCAGTCGTCCAGACCAATGGCGCGCAGCCGGGCCTTTTCCTCGTCCCATCCCGCACGTTCCTTGACGTTCAGAAAAAGATGGCACTTGCGGTCCAGAAGCTCCTGAAGCTCCATCCGCGCCCGTGCGCCGAGGGACTTGATCTTGTGACCACCCTCCCCGATCAGAATGGCCTTGTGCCCGGGACGGGAGACATAGATCGTCACCTCGATCCGGACCGATCCGTCCGGACGCTCCTTGAAGCTCTCGGTCTCGACGGTGGCCTGATACGGAATTTCCTCATGCGTCTGCATGAAGATCTGCTCACGGACCAGTTCGGCGGCGAGCAGACGGTCCGGCAGGTCCGTCAGGTCATCTTCGGGATAGAGGAAAGGACCTTCGGGCAGTTCGGCAGCCAGACGGGCCATCAGATCGCTCACGCCCTCGCCCGAACGGGCGCTCAGCATGAAGACATGCTCGACAGTGATGAGACCGCTGATTTCCTGCGTCAGGGGCAGGAGTTCACCGCGCTCGACGAGGTCCGTCTTGTTCAGAACGAGCCAGATGCGATTCTTGCTTTCGGCCAGCTTGGCGATGATCTCGCGAACATCCTCGCGCAGGCCGGATTTTGCATCCACCAGCAGCAGGGTCAGATCCGCATCCTGAGAGCCGGACCAGGCAGCGTTGACCATCGCCCGGTCAAGGCGGCGGCGCGGCTTGAAGATGCCGGGCAGGTCCACGAGGATGATCTGGGCATTGTCCTGCATGACGATGCCGAGCGTCCTGAAACGGGTCGTCTGGGCCTTGGGGCTGACGATGGACAGCTTGGCTCCGGCAATCCGGTTAAGCAGGGTGGATTTCCCCGCGTTCGGGGCGCCGACGAGAGCCACGAAACCGCAGCGCGTGGTCATGTTCTGATCCTTTGTTGATGACATCTCAGGACGCCACATTCTGACCGAGGTGTTTCAGCAGGGCGGTTGCCGCTGCGCTTTCTGCCAGCCTCTTGCTGCCGGCTTCTCCCGTTCCCGTATGCCCCATCGTCGTGACGCTGACGCGAAAGACCGGCGCATGTGACGGGCCGTCCGAAGACAGGAGTTCATAATGCGGAAGCGGCAGCCCCTGCGAGAGCATGTATTCCTGCAGCAGCGTCTTGGGCTCCTTGTGGGGCCGGTCGGCGCTTTCGATGCGGGACTGCCAGTACTGGCGCACAACACGGCGGGCCGGTTCCAGACCGCCATCGAGATACAGCGCACCAAGCAGGGCTTCCATCGCGTCCGCCCGGATGCTGGACAGCCGCCGGATACCGGCATCTTCCTCATGCGGGGAAATCTGGAGCGAGGCCGAGAGACCAACCTGATCGGCGATTTCAGCCAGCACGGTCCGTGATACCAGATGGGCATGACGGGGACCGAGGGCCCCTTCCTGCTCGTCTGGATAGCGCTCCAGCAGCCACTCGGCCATCAGCAGGCCGAGGACGCGATCACCGATGAACTCGAGACGCTCGTTCGATCCGCTGCCCTTGGGGCGCTGGTTACGGCGGGCACGACGGGGGTCGCGACCGGAAACGGCAGAACGGTGCGTCAGGGCCTCGCTCAGCAGTTCCGGCTTCTTGAAATCATGCCCCAGGGCGGCCTGCATCGAGGCCAGGGCTTCTGTGTGAGAAAGTTTCATGTGACGGAATGCAGAAAACGGTTCCAGCGGATCTCGGTCGGCCAGTACCAGAACTGCCAGGCAGGATGACGCATATCCATGGAGAACAGAACGATGGGCGCACGGCCGACAAGGTTCTGCATCGGAACGAAGCCGAGATCATCCGGCCCATCGCCCTGAAAGCGGCTGTCGGCACTGTCGTCACGGTCATCGCCCATGGCAAAGAAGGAGCCCTCAGGCACGACGTATTCCGGCGTGTCGTTGGCGAATCCCTCATCCGTCAGCTTGAGGATGTCATGCTCGACGGTAGGGCGTCCCGCACTTCCCGGGAGGCTTTCGCGGTAACGGTCGCCGCTGAGGAGACGGTTGTTCTCGTCCAGCACTTCGTAATGCCCGAGCGCCGTGCGGGGAACTTCGATACCATTGAGGATCAGTTTGCCGCCCGTGACCTGGATATGGTCGCCAGGCAGGCCGATGATGCGCTTGATATAGTCCACGGACGTATCACGCGTAAAACGGAAGACCGCGACATCACCGCGATGCGGCTCAGCCCCCAGAATTCGTCCGCTGAAGACATTTGGCGAGAACGGGAACGAGAAGCGCGAATAGCCGTAGCTGAACTTCGAGACCAGAACGAAATCGCCGATCTGCAGCGTCGGAATCATCGAGCCGGACGGGATGTTGAAAGGCTCCACCACGAGGGATCGTACGGCAAATACAGCCAGCAGCAGCACGCAGAAATAGCGGATGCTCTCGCCAAGCGTCTCTTCGCGGCGCGCGGGCTTGTCGCCGGCACTTTCTGAACCCTGCACGGGCCTGTTCTCCTTGGTCATGAGACGCTCTTAACGCAGCTTGGCGGCATTGGCGAGCGGTTCAATCCGGACGGATGCATGCGGAGCGGACTGCACACCCGCCAAGGGGACGGATTGTATGATGACCTGCGCAAGGGCAAAGGGCGGATCATCACTCATACTGACGAGCAACTGGGCGCCCTGCCCTGACGGGGTCAGGCGCTTCAGGGCCTCTTCCGCTCCACCTGAAAGCAGGAGTTCCGGCGCACCGCCCGGGCCATTGCAGACTCCGATATCCTGAAGCATGACCCCGTTCGCAAAGCCCGTTCCCAAAGCCTTGGCACAGGCTTCCTTGGCCGCCCAGCGCTTGGCGTAGCTGCCCATGCGTGCGGTACCCGTAAAGCGGTCGGCATAGGCGCGCTCGGCTTCGGTAAAAACACGATTCAGGAAACGATCCCCAAAGCGTTCGACACTTTTTTCAATGCGCGAAATCATGCACAGGTCCGTCCCCATGCCGAGGATCATAACGTCATCCCTTGGCCCGCTCGACCTGCATGACGCCCACCGCCGTGCGGAACGCCGCGATCATGGACGAGAGATGACGCAGATCCTTCACTTCAAGATCGACCAGGATTTCCATGAAATCGAGCTGCCGGTTGACGATCTTGAGGTTAATGACACTGCCATTGTGCTTGGCGGCCACGTTGGTGAGCGTTGCAAGAACCTCAGGTTCGTTGGCTGCGACAACGGACAGGCGGGCCGTATAGGGCTCGGCGCCCTGACGGCGGCCGAGAGCCTCGTAGTCCCAGTCCACTTCGAGAAAACGCTCGGGCGTATCGGCGAAGCTGGACAGGTTCTGGCAGCCACGACGGTGGATGGTGACGCCCTTACCCTGAGCGATGATCCCGACGATCGGATCACCCGGCAGGGGACGGCAGCAACCGGCAAAACTGATGGCGATACCAGAGCCGATTCCCTTGATCGTACTGCCTGAATGGGTCGTAGCAGCCTTGGACCCGGCATGTCCGGCGCCGAGCATGAGGGACTGCCCGAAACGGGGAGAAAGGCCGGGCACCATTCTCGGCGCACGGACGCTCTGACGCAGCTCCGGATAGGCCGTATTGACCACATCCTTGGGGCCAAGCTGACCATTTCCGACCGAGACGTACAGGTCTTCCACCGACGCCTGACGCAGTTCCTTGAGAATCCCGTCGAGGACTTTTTCGGACCCGTCCACGCCTTCCTGACGGAACGCCTTGGCAATGGCGGCACGGCCATTATCGAGATGGACCTGACGCTGCTGCTGCGCCACGAAGCGCCGGATGCGGGCACGGGCCTTGCCGGTTGCGACGAACCGCTCCCACGACGGCGATGGCGTACCGCCACGAGCCGTCATGATCTCGACCTGATCGCCATTCTGCAGTTCGTGCCGCAGAGGCATCAGACGGCCATTGACCTTAGCCCCTACGCAGGTGTCGCCAACCTGACTGTGTACCGCATAAGCGAAATCGACGGGCGTTGCGCCACGGGGCAGGGAAATCAGCTGCCCTTTGGGGGTGAAGCAGAAAACCTGGTCCTGATAGAGTTCAAGCTTGGTGTTTTCGAGGAACTCGTCGGGAGCCTGACTGTCCTCGAGGATTTCCAGCAGATCCTGAACCCAGCGCAGCTTGCGGGTCGGCGCGCCGAAGGCCGAAGACAGGGCCGCAGCTTCGCGCTCGCTCGGCGTTGCATGTTCCTTATAGGCCCAGTGCGACGCCACACCGTTTTCAGCCAGATCGTGCATTTCGGCGGTCCGGATCTGGACCTCGATCTTCTGGTTGCGCGGATGACGCAGCGTCACGCCGGTATGAAGGCTCTGGTATCCGTTGGCCTTGGGTGTGGAAATGTAATCCTTGAAGCGCCCGGCGATCATCGGATAAGCGCCGTGAATCGCGCCAAGCGCCATGTAGCAGGCGTCACGTGTGGGAACGAGCAGACGGAACGCCATGATGTCCGAAAGCTGCTCGAACGCCACATTCCGGCGCTGCATTTTTTCCCAGATCGAATAGGGCGATTTTTCACGCCCCGTCACTTCAACCTTGTCGATCCCGCTTTCGGCGCACAGGGCCATCAACTCCTGGCGGACCTGTTCGATAACATCCGCCCCCTGCCCGCGCAGAAAGTTCAGGCGGGCACGGATTGTCGCATCGGCTTCAGGCTCAAGCTGGGCGAAGGAAAGATTCTGAAGCTCTGTCTTGACCCGATCCATACCGATGCGCTCGGCCAGAGGCGCATAGATATCCATCGTCTCACGGGCAATACGCTGCCGGCGGTCGGTCCGCTGAACGTAATGCAGCGTGCGCATATTGTGCAGACGATCGGCCAGCTTGACGATCAGGACACGGATATCCCGCGACATGGCGAGAACGAGCTTGCGAAAGTTTTCCGCCTGCTTGGTACGATCAGACTGGAGCTCAAGGCGCGTGAGCTTCGTCACCCCATCGACAAGGGCTGCAACATCTTCGCCAAAACGGGCTTTAAGGGAGTCACAGGAAACACCCGTGTCCTCAACGGTATCGTGGAGCAGCCCCACCATGATCGAGGTTGCATCCATACGGAAACCGGCAAGGATGTTTGCAACTGCGATGGGATGAGTGATGTAAGCGTCACCATTGTCGCGGCGCTGCCCGTTATGGGCATTGGCGGCGACATCATAGGCGGCTTCGATCCGGGTCAGATCGACGGACGGATCGTAGCTTTCGATCCGTCGGAGCAGTCCGGCGATGGACGGCTTGAAGTCCCCGCTCGCTACGGGCGGGGGCGCAGTCGGGGAAGATGCATCAGGCATGAAGCATATCCCCCTTTCAGTAGACTTGGGCAGAAATCAGCGACGACCCCGGCCACCCAGCTCAGCTTCGATCGCGGCAGCCTCGTCAGCAGACATGTTCTCTGCCATGTGGGCGTGCTCTTCCTCGGTGGAGACATCCTGCAGACCGAAGATGTTCTGGTCGGTCGGAATGAGATCCAGCACTTCCTCATCAACGGGCTCCGGCTCAGGTGCACGGGCCAGGGAGCGGATGATGCCTTCGCGCAGAACCGGCAGGCTCACCTTGTCTTCGGCGATTTCGCGCAGGGCGACGACCGTGTTCTTGTCGTTTTCACGATCCAGACGGATTTCCTCACCGCGCGACAGACCGCGTGCACGCTGTGCAGCAAGCAGAACCAGTTCGAAACGGTTAGGAACCTTCTCGATGCAATCTTCGACGGTTACGCGCGCCATGCGACAGGCCCCCTTCGGGTAAGACAAGGAATAAAATAAGAGAGAATGCTGGCAATAACATGCGCTTCATGCGATTGCAATCCGCACCTGCCTCACCTCCGGAATTGAACCTGAGTGCATCCAAGCTCGTTCGCAGCTGGAAGGCAGTCTCTGCCCCTGTCGTACAGGGAAACATATTTTACATACCAGGATTACCCTTATGCTTCTGCGCCAGAACGAACGCACAGCCCTTTTCATCGACGGCGCCAGCCTCCATCACGCAGCCCGCAATCTGGGGTTTGAAGTCGACTTCCGCAGCCTGCGCAACCTATTTGAAAGCCAGTGCCTTTTCCAGCGTGCCTTCTATTACGCCGCAATGCCCGAAACGGACGACTACTCCCCCCTTCGCCCCCTGACCGACTGGCTGGCCTATAATGGCTATCATCTCGTGCTGAAAAATGCCCGGGAGTTTACGGATCATTCAGGAAGACGGCGTATCAAGGGAAACATGGATGTCGAACTGACAGTGGATCTTCTGGAACAGGCCGGCCGTCTCGATCATGCCGTGATCGTAAGCGGTGATTCCGACCTGCGGCGCGCCGTGGAAGCGGTACAGGCGCGCGGAGTCCGGGTCACGGTCATTTCCTCGATGCGCTCGACGCCTCCCATGATCGGGGACGACCTGCGCCGTCAGGCTGACCTGTTCGTGGAACTGGCCGACATTGCGCCTTCGTTCACGCGCCGTCAGGCGGAACCGCGCAATCCCCCCAGACAGGGACCTGTCCGTCATCCTGCCGACATCAACAGTGACGAGACCAGCGATTCATGACACCTCGGGCTTCTACCGGACCGACCGCCTCCCCGCCCCCGCCTCTTTCCGCTGCGGAAGGGGACCGGTCAGGGATTGGGCCACTTTCAGCCGAGATGCTGATCGTGTGCCTCGATCCGGAAGACGCCGTGGAGACTCTGGGCTCCTTTTTACGGGCCAACAATATCGTTTTCGATGCAGCGCCTGCATCGCCGGACGCGATCGTGGGGCGCATCACCACCGTGATGCAGCCTCTCTCTCCCCAGCCGCTGGCCCTTCCTTCCGAACTTGAGGAGTGCCGCGCCGCCCTGTGTACCGAACTGCAGAACATGCACAGGCTGAAGCTGGTCCTGACGCTCGGGATCAGCGCGCATATCGCAGTGCTCGGGGCATGCGGCATTCCACTTTCGCGGCTTGATTTCCGGCCCGGCGAAATCACCCATCTGCCGGACGGACTGCTTCTGGCGGACGGATGTCACTTCCCGACCCGCCCCATCCCGGCCGACATGCTGACGCAGCGCCGCTCGGCCCTGACGGAACTCTCTCCGAAAATCCGCGCGGCCCTGCGACCGGCAGCGTGAGCAGCCTACCTTGTGACTAGATACCGTTTCCTGTCCGTGAACGCGGCAGGAAACGGCTCAGCAGAATCAGGGCCAGTGCTGCGAGATAAGGAGCAGACACACTGTTCAGGGTCTTGAAGGACAGGAAAAAATGGATGCCCGCCAGAATTGCGGCGGGATAGATCAGCCGGTGCAGAAACTTCCAGCGTCGCCTGAGCAGACGCATGGACAGGGCATTGGACGTAAGGGCAAGCGGAATGAGCAGGACAAGCGCACTCATTCCCAGAATGATGAAATAGCGGTGTGTTATGTCCACCCACAGGACTGACCAGTCAAAACCGTGATCGAGGCCGACATAGGCCAGCAGATGCAGACTGGCATAGAAAAACGCCAGCAAACCGGTCAGGCGACGATATCGGAGCAAGTTCAGGCCTGTGAAGCGCCTCAGCGGCGCAAGGGCGAGGCAGGCCAGCAAAAACCGGAACGCCCAGAGCCCCAGTGAGCGTTCAAAGACATTGACCGGATCGGCACCCAGCGCACCATGCTGCCCCTGCCAGACGAGCCACACTGCCGGGATCATGCCAACCGGATACAGGACCAGGCGCCAGTGCCGTTTCAGGATGCCAGACACCCCCGGGACGGCATGCGTGGAATGTGGCGACATCAGAAGTTTTTCCGCAGATCCATGCCACGATAAAGATCCGCGACCTGTTCCCCGTAACCGTTGAACATCAGGGTAGGCTGCCGTGTGGCGCCGAACAGG
This sequence comes from Gluconobacter sp. P1C6_b, assembly GCF_018811945.1. Lineage (GTDB taxonomy): Bacteria > Pseudomonadota > Alphaproteobacteria > Acetobacterales > Acetobacteraceae > Gluconobacter. The sequence continues at coordinate 97,058 of NZ_JACRVU010000008.1, read as the reverse complement.
GAATGCGCGCCGATGACCCGCTCAGTTGCCTGGCTCCAGCGGGGATGATCGACCTGCGGATTGACGTTCGCGTAGAAACCGTATTCGTCCGGAGCGAGCCTGTTCCACGTCGTCGGGGGTTCGTGGTCCAACAAGCGGATGCGCTGGATCGACTTGATGCCCTTGAATCCATATTTCCAGGGAACGACGAGACGCAGGGGCGCACCGGTCTGGTTCGGCAGGGTTTCCCCGTAAATGCCGAGCGCCAGAAGGGTCAGCGGGTTCATAGCCTCATCCAGACGCAGGCCCTCGACATACGGCCACTGGATACCGGACAGGGCTTCGTTCTGGCCGGGCATTTCGGAGGGCCGCACGATGCTTTCGAAAGCGACATGCGTGGCCCGGGGATCGGGATCAGCATCCTTCAGCAGCATGGCAAGCGGGATACCGTCCCAGGGGATGACCATGGACCATGCCTCCACGCAGCGCATGCGGTAGATGCGCTCCTCGATCGCCGGGGAGCGCAGAAGCTGCTCCACATCCAGGCGGACCGGCCTGCGAACGAGGCCGGTGATTTCGAGCGTCCATGGCAGAGGATGGAAAGCCTGCGACTGAGTCGCGGGGTCAGCCTTACCCATGCCAAATTCGTAGAAGTTGTTGTAATGCGTCACGTCTTCGTGTGGCGTGGGCGTGAGGTTTCCTGAATACGGGCCGGGATGTGTCTGGAGCGTTTCTGCGTCAGCAGTGGCGGAAACGGCGCCCAGTGCTGCCGCACCGCCGATGAGGCTGCGCCGCGAGAGATACATGTCTCTCGGCGTGATTTCGGATGGCAGGGGGCGAGGATAGCGAAAAAGCGCCATGATCAATTTCCGGACTCTGCGAAACTCTGGCACCTATGATGCGTGAGTCTGTTGCAACGCATCACAAGGAGCCAGTTTCCATGCCCAGTCCAAAGATCGGTTTTATCGGTTATGGCGCCATGGCCCAGCGTATGGGAGCCAATCTTCGGAAAGCCGGTTATCCGGTTGTGGCCTATGCCCCGTCGGGCGGCAAGGACGAGACGGAAATGCTCCCCTCGCCCCGTGCGATTGCCGAAGCGGCCGAGATCATCATCTTCTGTGTGCCCAATGATGCGGCGGAAAACGAATCCCTGCATGGCGAGAACGGGGCGCTTGCGGCCCTGACACCCAGCAAGCTCGTTCTCGATACCTCCACCGTCTCCCCCGATCAGGCCGACGCCTTTGCCAGCCTTGCTGTCGAACATGGGTTTTCCCTGCTTGATGCCCCCATGTCCGGCAGCACGCCTGAAGCCGAGACCGGCGATCTGGTCATGCTCGTGGGCGGTGACGAGGCTGTGGTCAAGCGCGCACAGCCGGTTCTGGACGTCATCGGCAAACTGACGATCCACGCCGGGCCTGCCGGTTCCGCTGCACGACTGAAGCTGGTTGTGAACGGCGTGATGGGGGCCACGCTCAACGTCATCGCCGAAGGCGTTTCTTACGGGCTGGCCGCGGGACTGGATCGTGATGTCGTGTTCGACACGCTTCAACAGGTGGCTGTTGTCAGCCCGCACCACAAACGCAAGTTGAAGATGGGCCAGAACCGCGAGTTCCCGTCCCAGTTCCCGACCCGTCTCATGTCCAAGGACATGGGATTGCTACTGGATGCCGGGCGCAAGGTCGGCGCATTCATGCCCGGCATGGCCGTTGCCGATCAGGCGCTGGCCCTTTCGAACCGTCTGCATGCGAATGAGGACTACTCGGCCCTCATCGGTGCGATGGAACACAGCGTTGCCAATCTTCCCCATAAATGAGAACGATATGCGGGAGCGGCCGCCCCTGAGGACGGTCATCTCGTCTTATTCTGCCAAGGAGTGACATCATGGCTTTCGAACTTCCTCCCCTGCCCTACGCAGAAAACGCTCTCGCCGGTGCCGGCATGTGCCAGGAAACGCTGGAACTGCACCACGACAAGCACCATCAGGCCTATGTCACGGCGCTGAACGGCTTCGTGGAAAGCAAGCCGGAACTGGCTGGCAAGACGCTTGAGGAGATCATCGCGTTCTCCTACGGCAAGCCCGAGATCGCTCCGGTCTTCAACAATGCGGGCCAGCACTGGAACCACATCCTGTTCTGGAAGAACCTTTCCCCCAAGGGCGGTCAGATCCCGACCGGTCTGGAAAAGAAGATCGCTGAAGACTTCGGCTCCGTCGAAGAGTTCAAGAAGCTCTTCAAGCAGGCTGCCACGACGCAGTTCGGTTCGGGCTGGGCCTGGCTGGTTCTGGACAAGTCCGGCAAGCTGGCTGTCACGAAGACGGCAAACGGCTCCAACCCGCTGGCCGAAGGTCAGGGTAAGGCGCTGCTGGGCCTCGACGTGTGGGAACACGCCTACTACCTCGATTTCCGCAACCGCCGTCCGGACTACATCACGAACTATCTGGACAAGCTCGCCAACTACGAGTTCGCGGAAGCCGAACTGAAATCTGCCTGATCCCTTCCGGGTTCATCAGAATAAAAAAACGCCCCGTCCGGATTTCCGGGCGGGGCGTTTTTCATGAACGGGTCTTTTGAAAACCGGCTCAGGAATCGTTAGCCGGCTTTTCGCGGGACGTGATGTTCGTGATCGTGCTGCGGACGATCTTCACGCGCACACCCTGAGCGATTTCGACATCCACTTCATCGCTGTCATCGCGGGTCGCCTGCACGACACCAACGATCCCTCCTGCCGTCACGATCCGGTCACCACGACGCAGAGAACCCTGCTCTTCGCGCAGCTTGCGGGCGCGCTGCTGCTGGGGACGGATCAGCAGGAAATAGAACACCACGAAGATGAAGATCATCGGGGCGAACTGAAGCACCTGCGGATTGGACAGGAGGCCACCACCATCGGCGGCCTGGGCGGAAGAAATGAACAGACTGCTCATGGATGTAAGGGTCCAGTCTTGAGTGAAGCTGGCGGGGACCATATCGTCCGGGGGCTGCCCGTCAAGCACGGCACCCATGTCTTTTGATCTCAACTCCTTTCGTTCCGGGACCGTTTTCCATGACCGACCATGCCCTGCTCAGTGTTCTCGAACGTATTGCCGACAGTCTGGAACGCATGAGTCCGCCTCCTCCGAGCGCGGATATCCTGCACAAACATGATGCTTTTCTCTGGCAGGCCGCTCTGGGTGTGCTGACGCCGGTCGAGAAGGTTTCAGGCGTGCCGCTGTCTCTGCTTCAGGGCGTAAAGCGGCAGATGGATCAGGTCATGGCCAATACGCGGCATTTCGCGGAGGGCTTCAGCACCAACAATGTCATGCTCTGGGGCGCGCGCGGAATGGGAAAATCCTCGCTGGTGAAGGCATCCGTCGCGGCCGTAAACGCGGAGCAGCGGGCAAAGGGCGGCGGCACACTTGCGCTGATCGAGATCCAGCGTGACGAACTTTCTTCCCTGCCGAAACTGCTGGCCGTCCTGCGCACCACGAAGCGGCGCTGCATCCTGTTCTGCGATGACCTGTCGTTCGAGAGCCAGGATGCAGACTACAAGTCGCTCAAATCCGTGCTCGATGGGGGCATCGGGGGACGGCCGGAGAATGTCCTGATCTATGCGACATCGAACCGGCGGCACCTGATGCCGCGGGACATGATCGAAAACGAGACGGGAAGCGCGATCAATCCGTCGGAAGCCATTGAAGAAAAGGTCTCGCTTTCAGATCGATTCGGCCTTTGGATTGGCCTGTATGGCGCAACACAGGATGATTATCTGGCGATCGTCGAAGCCTATGCGGCTTATTACAAGCTGCCAGTTCCGCGCGAGGAACTGCGGCGCAAGGCGCTTCAGTGGGCCATGGCTCGTGGCAGTCGTTCCGGCCGGGTGGCCTCGCAGTTCATCAGCGATCTGAGTGCCGAACTGGGGATTCCGCAATCGTAAGGGCGAAAAAATCATGAAGATACTTCACGGCATCGGACTGCTTTTCCTTTTGGCCACCGCAGTGAATACGGCTCAGGCCGGAGACAATCCGCGTCTCAAGACCATGTTCGATGCCGATCAGGCAGAGCGTGAAAAGGACCCGATCAATTGGGGTACCCTGATCCCGAATGATACGAAACGGCGGACTGAACTGCACAGGATGCTGGAGCAGAATGCTGTCACGACGGGGCTGGACTACTACGAAGCGGCCTTCATTCAGCAGCATGGCCTGAAACCGGATGATTACCTGCTTGCACACGTCCTCGCCATGGCCGCTCTGGCAAAGGGCTACACACAGGCCCGCTGGATCGCTGCAGCGACACTGGATCGCTATCTTCAGCAGAACAGGCACCCACAGATTTTCGGCACGCAGACTACAATCCGGACCATGGCCGGAAGCAGGGAGGAAGAAGCTCCCACGCGCGCACCATTTAACGCAGCGCTGATACCTGACAGCCTTCGTGCCACACTCGGCGTCGCCGATCTGAAAACACTTGCGAACCGACTATCCCAAAAGGACTATCATTCTTCGGATGGCGAGAACTGAGGTTACACTCATGGCACCCCTGATACTTCTCTGCATGTTTGCTGCGATTTTTCTGGCCTACGCCGCCCCCGATACGCCGGTCGGCAGGATCTGTCGTGATCAGCTTGTGACGCGCCCCGGCAGATGGATAAAAGAATTTCCCCACGTTGTGGGAATTCTTGCGCTGGGGACTATTCTGCTTGTGGGTTGTGCCACGTGGTTACTGGGCCATGACGGTTTTGCCGCAAGCCTACAGATAGCTCCGGATTTTCTCACCTTTGCCACCAGCTTTGAAGTCACGTCTTTCATCGAAGCGGCATCCAGCCTTGCGTTTATGATGCTGACGACGGGAGCCGGAAAAAATATTCTTGTTCTGCGGCAGTTGTTCCGACGCACTGTGAGGCGAGGCAGGCGTGTTGTGAGTGCAGCCCGCGCCCGTCTGACGGGACGGAACGCCGACGACCCTGACCCGGCAGCTTTGCCAGCTTTCTCCTGACGATGAAGGCAGGCGGACCAAAGCGCCGCCTGCCCTGCCCGCTGGTCAGAACGACGCGCTGACAGTGCCGAAGAACTCGCGGACGGCACCGCGCTCCATGGACTGGTAGTCGCCCACGGCAGGATTGTCGTTCTCACCCATCATGGAGATGTATTTGGTGTTGAACAGGTTGTAGACGTTGAAGCTGGCTGTGACGTCCTTGAGGACACTCAGCTTGCCGAAGCGATACTGCGCACCAGCGTTAGCCAACCAGTATCCACCGATCGAGGTGTCATTCATGAAGCTGTAATAGCGACGACTATAGTAGTTCGCATCGAAATGCGCCGTCATGCCCTTCCAGGTGTAAGCGACTGATGTCTTGTACATCCAGGCCGGATAGTTGACGATATTCTTGCCTGCCAGGGCGTAATAGCCGCCAACCGTATCCACATTCCGATCGTAGGTGCCCTTGTTGTAGCTCAGGTTGTTGCTGATGCTCAGGCCGTCGATCGGGGTGATGGTGATGTCGCCGTTGGCACCCGTCATGGAGATGTGGCCGAAATCGATGACCTGCGAGACCGGATTGGTCAGGGAACCGACAGCGGCCGCCAGGATCGGGTGGATCAGGCTGGCGTGATAGACGGTGGCGTTCACCTGAAAGTACTTCGACGTGTAGCGATAGCCGCCGAGATAGACCCAGGCCTTGGAGGGCTCCAGAGACTTCTTCTGGGCCTGGAACGTGGCCTGATCCTGCACGGAATAGACCGAGTTCGCCACGCCATAGGCCGAGACCTCATAGGCCCGCATGTTCTCGGCCACATCCACATAGATTTCATGGTGGCGGTTGATGTGCCAGTCCAGATTGACGTGCGGCAGGAAAGCCTGCGAAGCCGTCAAGGAGCCGTTCGGCAGGGCATCAGCTCCCGTCCAGTCGGCATTATTATACTGCGCGCCCCCGGAGGTCGTCGCGGTCATGGACTTGAACCCGGCATGCAGCGTCAGGCCCTGGGCGAGCTGGATGCTGTCCTGCAGATGGAACTGCATGACGTTCGTGGTCCACTGGAAGTTGTAGCCTTCGAGGAACGCCGGACCATAAACATCATAGGGCCCAACGGCCTTGAGCGGCGCGCCCTGCCCCAGAAGCGGCTGCTGATAATTGAACAGCCCTGCCTGCTGGTTGTTGTTCTCGTACCAGACGCCCCCCTCGAAAGTATGACGTCCCCATTTGTAACGCAGGCTGGTATCGAGGCCGTAACGCTCCTGACGGTTCTGCCAGACTTCTTCGGAAAATGGCGCCCCGTTCGGCGAAGGATCGTCCGAATCCGTATAGCTGTAATAGCCGGTCTGGCTGTGACCGTAGATCGTGGTGTTCCAGGTCAGGTGATCGGTCAGGGCGAGGTCGAAATGCAGGCCGCCCATGTAGTTGGTTTCGGCCTGGCCACCGTCATACATGGCGATGTTGGAGCCATCGATACCCGGCACATTCCCGTAACCGGCCGGCAGTGCGCTTGTCCCATTGGCGATGCCGTAAGCCAGACCGTAATTCGGATAGAGATGCGGCGTGCGCCAGCCGAGATTCTTCAGGATACCGATGGACGTGTCCGGATAGTTCCACTGCGCCAGGCTGGACCAGTTGAAGAAGGCGGACATGCGGCTGCGTTCATTGATCGGCTGGACGAGCTTGGCGTCCACCTGTTGCATGAACTGGTCGCCGCTTCCCATCCACATGCCTTCATCGGTGCGGGCATAGGACGTATAGAACTTGGTGCCGGTCGGGTTCAGCTTGCCGGAATCCAGACGGACATAGGTGCGATACGAGCCATAGCTGCCGAAGGACTGGCTGACCTTGCCGCCGCGCTTGTCCTCGGGGTCCGCAGAGCCAATCTGGATTGTGCCACCCAGCGTGTTGGTTGAAGGCAGTTCGACCGAACCCGCGCCCTGCGACATGCGCATGGACTGGATGTCGTCGGGGATGATAGCGGAGGCGAGGCTCATGCCGCTGACGGACTGGTAGGTCTGGTCGTTCAGGGGCACGCCGTCCACCGTGACGCCCATCTGGTTCATGAAGAAGCCGCGGACGTAGAGATTGGCGCCGAAACTGTCGATTCCGAATGGATCGGTGGACGTAAAGCTCACGCCCGGCGTGCGGTCGAGCATTTTGTAGGCACTGGTTCCCGGGACATACTGGCGCATGATCGCCTTGGAGACGGCCTGCTCGGCGTCACGTCCCGTCAGCTGACGGCCGGTAACAGCGACACTTTCCGTTGCATGGGATTCCAGTGCCTCGGCCTTGCGGCGCGCAGGCGTGTTTCGGGTCGGCGTGTTTTTGCCTCCCGCGACCTGAGCGGCATTCCCGGCATGGCGCGCGGCCACATGCGTGCGGGCATGTGCCGTAACCGGCGCTGCATCGTCGGCGGCCTGAAGAGGCGTATGACCCGCAGCCAGGGCTGACTGACTGACTGCAAACAGTGCGATGGAGGAAAGAAGCAGGGATCTGGTTCGCACCGTGGCCGAAACTCCGGAATCTGGGATTTATGAACTTTGGGAAGCGGTCTCCTAAACGTGCCTGCGCCGCCCGCAAAGCGCCAGCATTGCCAGATGATGTTTCAATGACACCGAAAAGGTGGTTTTTGTGCCGCATGTTGCGGGAAAGACGCGCTGCACCGGTGAAGAATGATCTCTTCCTGTGGTGGGGCTTTGCCTGTTAAGTTCATTCTCAACAAGACGACGTCGCGGTTTCATCACGGATCAGGATACTCATGTCGCAGACTATTTCTGCCTCTTCTGCTGCTGCCGAAAGCACATCTCCGGACACGGATCGGGTAATCGACCCGAATATCGGTGAATATTCTCCCGTGGAAGATGTAATCCGAAAGACCGGAGATCTTCGGCGCATCCTGTCCAATCCTGACTACTGGTATCCGGTGGCCTGGTCCCGCGAGCTCAAACGCGGCAAGACCATCGGCACACGCTATGCCGGGCAGCCGATCGCGCTCGTACGCCCGATGGATGGCACCGTATTCGCGCTCGAGGATCGCTGTGCGCACCGGCAGGTTCCGCTCAGCCTTGGCAAAGTCAGTGGTGAAGCGGTCCAGTGCTGCTATCATGGCTGGGCCTATGGCCGTTCGGGACGCTGCATCGACGTGCCCTATCTGGGGAAGGGCAAGCTGCCGAACGGCGTGCGGACCTATCCGTGCCGCGAGGAAGGCGGGCTGATCTTCATTTTCCCGGGCGACCCCGCAAAGGCCGAGAGCACGCCGTTTCCGCAGCTGGGCTCGGTAGGCAACCCCGAATACAAGACGCGCCGTTTCGGCGAGACAGTCGCCTGCCATTACAGTTTCATGCATGAGAACCTGATGGATATGAACCATCAGTTCATGCACATGAAGCAGATGGGCCAGATGAAGCCGCGTTTCCTCGGCGGCAGGGACGAGCCCACGCTGGTCGAGGCGCGCTACAGCTTCGCACGCACTGGCGGCAAGCAGCCCTGGGGCGAGACGTTCATCTTCGGTGAGCGTCGCGACGCGAGCGAGAAATACGCCCACAAGGATGTCATGACGATCCGGACGGAATATCCGTACCAGACGCTGCGCATCGCGACGGGTGACGAGCCGCCGGTCATGGATCTGTGGATCGTGTACGTACCGCAGGACGCTGAAGAGAAGACCTGCCGTGTATTCGGGCTGCTGTCGATCCGCCGCCCGAAGGCAAAGCTAGTTCTCGATATCGCCTGGCCATTCCTCGTCGCATTCACGGAGCGGATCTTCAAGGAAGACCGGGATATCGTGGAGCTGGAACAGGCGGCCTGGAACGAACTGGGCGGCGACCACAATCAGGAAGTCTTCCCGGTCATCAACATGCTGCGCAGGCTTCTGGCCCGGTGTGGCGTTCCGGCCGACAAGCCGGCGGGCGATCAGGTGTCTTCGTCCTGACATGACACCAGAACTCAAGGCAGGGAGACTCGTTCTGCGCTCCCTGCAGCCGGGTGACGCCCCGGCAATCCATCGTCTCATCAACGACTGGAGCGTCGTCCGGATGCTCAGTCGCCTGCCCTTCCCCTATCCCCGCGAACTGGCGGAACAGTGGATCGACTCCACCCGTCGCGACAGCGCCCAGGGCAGCGCGCATCATTTTGCCATTACCCGCGACGGAGCGCTTCTGGGCGCGATCGCGCTCGTGCTCTCCGATGACCGGCGTTCCGGGTCGCTCGGATACTGGCTGGCCCCCACGGAATGGGGACAGGGCCTGACCACGCAGGCGGGTGAGCGCGTGGTGGAATGGGGGCTGACGGTTCTGCGGCTGGAAAAGATCACGGCCGACGCCGCGCAGGACAATATCGCGTCAGCGGCCGTTCTGGGAAAGCTCGGCTTTGTGAAGACGGGAACATCCAGCCGCCGTTTCGTCTCGCGCGGACAGGACTGCCCGATCGATCTGTTCGAACTGCCCCGTGCGACGTTCCTCGCGAAGACGCAGGAACCGGTTGAGGCTCCCCCGCCTCCCGCCGCGCCCGCTCCCCTCGCTGCGGAGCCGCCAAAGCCGCGGACATTGCTGGTCGTCGCGGCTGCCCTGCTCGACGCGCAGGGACGGATCCTTCTCGCCCGACGCCCGGAAGGGAAGCGTCTTGCGGGACTTTGGGAGTTCCCCGGTGGCAAGGTCGAGCGCGACGAAACGCCTGAGCAGGCGCTGATCAGGGAAATGCGCGAGGAGCTAGGGCTGGATCTGACGGGGGCCTGTCTGGCACCCTTCACCTTCGTCAGCGAAAACGCCGGGCCGTTCCATCTGCTGATGCCGCTTTATGTGGTGCGGCGCTGGCGGGGTGTTCCCACCCCTCGCGAAGGCCAGATGCTGGAATGGGTCGCGGCCGTCGATCTTGGCCGCTATGCCATGCCCGATCCTGACCTTCCGCTGATCCCGCTTCTGCAGGAGCTTCTGGGCTAGTTCAGACGGAAGACCTGCTGCGGCACACCGGCAACGTCCGTGCGGAAAGCAAACAGGGAGCCGGCCTGCGGTTCTTTCGCCAGCGTCTCCGCATCCAGCCCCTTGCGCGCTGTCGTCACGAAGACCGTTTTCAGGTCATCGCCACCAAAAGCGACTTTCGTGACATTCGTGACGGGCATGGGAATCGGCGGCAGTTCCGTACCATCCGGTTTGAAACGCGCCACACGGCCCCCACCCCAGGTTCCACACCAGATAGTCCCTTCACTGTCGGTCACGATCCCGTCGGGATAGCCGTGCTCCAGCCGGGCGAAGACACGCTCGTTTGCGAGATCGCCATCTGCTTCGATATCGAAGGCGTAGATCGTCTGTTCCGGGCTGTCGCAGACATACAGCACCTTGCCGCACGGGGAGACGGCCGGACCGTTGGAAACGGTATAGCCTTCGTCGTGATGAGTAATGTTCAGTCCCTTGCTGTCGTGAACGACGCGATAGATCGAACCGGACGGGTTCTCCTCGCCATCGTCCATGGTGCCGAACCAGACACGCCCCTGCGGATCGACACAGCCATCATTGAGCCGGTTGCGGGGCTTCCCGGCTTCCACGATCGTGTGCTCGGAGAAGTTGCCCGTGCGTGGATCAAAACGGCGCAGGCCGTCCGGCATCCCGGCCAGAAATGTCCCGTCCGCGACAGGAAGCAGGAACGCCACGCGATCTGGCGCGGACCATGTCTGATGGGCACCACTGGCGGGTGTGAAGCGATGGATCTTTGCTTCGGGGATATCCACGAAATACAGGCTTTTTTCGCCCTCAATCCAGACAGGCCCCTCCCCCAGCGTCGCGCGCAGATCGAGAATGCATTCGGGCTGGTGAAGCGGGATGCTGGTCATGGTTCCTCCTGATGAAAACGAAAGTCCGGAGCGGGTTTGTCCTCGACAACGCGGGGCGAGCCGTTACGTTCTGTGGCGAAGACTATCAGGAGCGGACAGATGCTTCAAAAAACTGCCTGTTTTCTCGTCATCGGCAACGAGATCCTCTCGGGGCGCACGCAGGACGCCAATACGCGGGTTCTGGCTCAGGCCCTGAATGAACAGGGAATCCGGCTCATGGAAGTCCGGGTCATTCCCGACATCGAAGACCGGATCGTACGGACGGTTCGCGAATGTAGCGCGGCCTTCGACATCGTTTTCACGTCCGGCGGCATCGGACCAACGCATGACGACATCACGGCCGAATGCGTCGCAACCGCGATGGGGGCGCCGCTGGTCCGGCATGAGGAAAGCTTCCGGCTGCTTGAGGCGAAACTGGGGGCGGACCGCTTCAACGCCGCCCGCCAGCGCATGGCCTATCTACCCGAAGGTTCAACGCCGATCCTTAACACGGTATCCGTGGCGCCCGGCTTCAGCATTGGCAATGTCCATGTCATGGCTGGCGTACCGTCGATCTTTGCCGCGATGGTCGCGTGGCTGGTGCCGCAGCTGGAAAAGGGCGCGCCACTCGTTTCCGCAAGCTGGCATGCCGCAGGCCTGAAGGAAGGGGACTTCGCCGCCGATCTGGCGACGTTGCAGAAAACATTCCCGACGATCGATCTCGGGTCCTACCCCTACCACCTGCCGGATGGCGCAAGCGGTGTGGCGCTGGTCGCCAAGGGCTATGACGGGGATCTGGTCGGGAAAGCGGCACTGGCGCTGCATGATCTCATCATGGCGCATGGACGCGAGCCGCTGGCCGGTGAAGCCGCGCACAAACTGCCAGCCTGAAAAAACAAAAGCCGCTGCGGGGGAGCAGCGGCTTTTGAAGGCTTCCTCAGTGCAGAGGAGCGCGCGTCATGGAGAGGAACTTGTCACGGCGTTTCTGGATCAGCGCCGGTCCGGTGAGTCCTTGAAGGGAAACAAGCTCTTCGGCAATCGCATTCCCAACCGCCTTGACAGCTTCTTCCGGAGCGCGCTGGGCGCCACCGAGAGGCTCTGGAATGATATGGTCGATCACGCCGAGGGACTGAAGGTCCTGTGCTGTCAGCTTGAGTGCCTCGGCCGCTGCCGGAGCCAGCTTCGGATCACGCCACAGGATGGACGCTGCCGCTTCTGGCGAAATCACGGAATAGATCGAGTGCTCGAGCATCAGGATGCGGTCGCCCGCACCGATGGCGATGGCACCGCCAGAGCCGCCCTCGCCGATCACGGTCACGACCAGTGGTACGGGAGCCTTGAGGCAGACATCGATCGATTTTGCGATGGCCTGCGCCTGTCCGCGCGCTTCGGCGTCGATTCCGGGCCAGGCACCAGCGGTGTCGATGAAGCTCAGGACCGGCAGGCCGAAACGTCCAGCCATTTCGATCAGGCGCTGCGCCTTACGGTAGCCCTCGGGACGGGCCATGCCGAAATTGTGCTTCAGGCGCGTTTCGGTGTCGTGGCCACGCTCGGTGCCAACGACGACAACCGGCTCGCCGCGGAAACGGGCCAGACCACCGATCATGGCGTCATCGTCACCAAAGGCGCGATCACCCGCCAGCGGCGTGTAGTCCGTTAGCAGCTGATGCACATAATCCAGAGCCTTCGGGCGCTGGGCATGACGGGCCACCTGCACTTTCTGCAGCGGCGTCAGCTTGGCATAGGTCGAGCGGAGCTGCTTGTCGGCCTTCTCGGACAGACGGGCAATCTCGTCATCGATATTGATGCCGCTGGTGCCGGAGTCCTTGCCCTGGCTGCCCATCTGGCGGAGTTCGTCGATCTTGGTCTCGAGTTCGGCGACCGACTTCTCGAAATCTAGGAATTGGCGCATGGCCAGCCCGATAGCACGCCTGCGCGTCCGGAAACAGTCCCTGCGGCATGCGGAATGATCGGTTCAGTCCGCATCGACCGGGGCCCCGGCTTTCCGTGCCAGCGGATGATGCGCCGCCACGGCCTGTCGCAGGCGCTCGGACATGACCTGCGTATAGATCTGCGTGGTGGCGATATCGGCATGGCCCAGAAGCATCTGGAGCGCCCTCAGATCAGCTCCATTCGCCAGAAGATGGCTGGCAAACGAATGCCGCAGGACGTGCGGACTGACACGGTCGGGGTCCAGTCCGGCTTTCAGGGCACAAGCGAGCAGGATCTTGTCGAATCCCTGCCGCGTGAGATGTTTCTGCGGGTTGCGTCCCGGAAAGAGCCAGGGACTGCCGAGATCGCGATCGAAATGCACGAGTTGATCCGCCGCCGCCCGCGCACTCTGGGATAAGGGCACCAGCCGTTCCCGGCCGCCTTTCCCCCGCACCAGAAGCATCGGTCCGCGGACATGCACGCAGGACACAGGGAGGGCAAGCAGTTCGGAAATGCGCAGACCGGTCGTGTAGAGCAGCTCCAGTGCGGCCCGCGAGACGATGTCCCGACGTTCGTTTTCATGACCGCGCGTGCCGGTTTCCAGCAGAAGGCGGATTTCGTCCTCGTCCAGAGGCCTGGGAAGGGACGATGCGATTTTGGGAGCCTGCTGACGCTCGGTCGGATCGTCCTCACGTACCGACTCGAGCATCAGGAAGCGGTAGAACTGGCGCAGGCAGGACAGGCGGCGTGCGGCGGTCCGGGCCGCCAGGCCCGCACGGGACAGTTCCGCAAGATAGGACTGGACATGCTCTCCCCGCGCTTCAGACAGGGAGAGCGGCACGCAATGGAGTGCGAAATCGGCGAGGTCCGAGGCGTAAGCCTGTCGGGTTTTCAGTGCCGCGCCGCGCTCGGCGGCAAGCATCTCCAGAAAAGCCTCGACATGCCTGCTGTCCCCCTGGACGTCACTGCAGCGCGCCATGAGGGACGGATCAGTGCGCGGGAGTCGGTGCGACGGGAGCAGCAGGCATCGGCTGGGCCGGCGCTGCCTTGGGAGCCGGCATCGTCGGCAGCGGCGTGGAAGGCGTCAACTGGACAGCGGGGGCGGCCGGAGCAGCCGCAACGGGGGCGGAAGCCGGAACCGTGGCGGGTGCCGGAGCCGGCTGGGCGGCCGGCATCGGTCCGGCTGCCGGCACGGGCGGCATAGCCGGGAGCGCGGCCTGCGGAGTGGTGGAAGCTGCGAACGCGCCTCCGGACAGATCTTTGTGAACCATGGTCTGGGCGGGTGGGGTGGCGGTCATGCCCAGACGCAGAAACGCTCCGCCAGCGCCCAGAACAAGAAGGACGGCAACAGCCCCGCCGATCATCGGCAGGCGGAAAAGGGAACGATCAAGATTTGCCATTGAAAAAGGTCTCGAAGTGAGGGCAGGACGTGTTCCTTCTCCTATGATAGGTAGCAGGGCATGTCACGCCTGCCTTTCCCCCTTTCAGCCAAGCCGGAACCCTTTTTCTCGCCCGATGGCATACCGTCACGTACGGTTGTGCTCGTTGGAATGATGGGGGCCGGCAAAACCACCATTGGACGGCGCCTTGCCCAGATCTGCGGACTGCCGTTCGTGGATGCCGATATCGAGATCGAAAGAGCGGCCGGCTGTTCGATTCCCGAAATCTTCGCCCGCCATGGCGAAGCATCGTTCCGGGACGGCGAACGCCGCGTCATCCAGCGACTCCTCGACGGCCCAGCCTGCATCCTCGCTACGGGCGGTGGAGCCTGGATGGATGCACAGACGCGCCATCTGGTCCGCCGTCATGCGGTTTCGGTCTGGCTGCGCGCGCCGGTGCACGTCCTCGTCAAGCGGGTTGCCGGACGTGCGGGACGTCCGCTTCTGGCGCAGGGACGCCCGGATGAGGTGCTGGAGCGGCTGGTCGGGCTGCGTTACCCCGTCTACGCCGAGGCGGACATCATTATCGATTGTGGAGATGACACGGTGGAACAGGGCGTGCAGCGCGTACGGGAAGTCCTGGAAGAATATCGCAGGCCGGAGACAGTGCATGTCTCCCTCAGCCATCATAATTATGATCTGCTGATCGGACCGGATCTCATTTCGCGGGCCGGCGCCCGGCTGGCCCCGCACCTGCCTCAGAAGCGCGTCGTCGTTATTACGGATATGACCGTGGCTGGCCTGCATCTGCCGCGGCTTCTCGCGTCGTTCGAGGAAACCGGCATCCGCGCGGATGTGATTTCGGTTCCGGGTGGCGAGGAAAGCAAGTCCCTCGCCTGCTACGGCGATGTCATGAACCAGCTTCTGTCCACGGGCATCGAGCGCAAGACAACCATTGTCGCTCTGGGAGGCGGAGTCGTGGGCGACCTGGCTGGGTTTGTCGCGGCTACGGCCCTGCGCGGACTGCCCTTCGTGCAGATCCCGACCACACTGCTCTCGCAGGTGGACAGCAGCGTCGGCGGCAAAACAGGAATCAATGCCGCAGCGGGCAAGAACCTGATCGGGGCGTTCCATCAGCCCATCGCGGTTCTCGCTGACAGTTCCGCGCTGGCGACCCTGCCCCGTCGCCAGCGCGTTGCGGGATATGCCGAGATCGTCAAATCCGGCCTCATCGCCGATCCGGAGCTTTTCGCCTGGTGCGAAGCCCATGGACACGCGGTGCTGGACGGCGATCCCGCTGCCTTGGCGGAAGCGGTCCGTCGGGCCTGCGCTTTCAAGGCGGCGGTTGTGGCGACGGATGAAAAGGAACAGGCCTCTGTCGGTGGCCGGGCGCTGCTCAATCTGGGGCATACGTTCGGACACGCCCTGGAAGCGGAACTGGGATATGACGGACGCCTCCTCCACGGCGAAGGGGTCTCGATCGGGATTCATCTGGCCATGGCCCTGTCGGTAGAACTGGGGTACGCGCCCGTCGAAGACCTGCATCGACTGGACCGTCATCTGCGCAGTCTCGACATGCCGGTGAGTTTTGACTGGTTCCGGGAGTCGTTCTCTGCCGACACACTTCTGCGCCACATGACTCGGGACAAGAAAATGCAGGACGGGAAGGTTGCCTTCGTTCTGCTGCGCGGGATCGGGAAGGCCTTCACGACCCGTGATATTTCTTCAGAAACAGTGCGTAATCTGCTCATCCGCGAAGGCTGCCGTCCGTGAGGAATGTTAAAATTCCGTCACATCGCAGCTAAATGCCTGTTTTGCTTCCATTTTTGCATAGCTGATTTCTGCTCCAGCCTCTGGCTTCTGCTGGAACCATGAGCTAAGGCAACGTAGACGCGAGGCGTAGATCGTGAAGCGGGCGAAATGGAATGTGGCTTTTATGTCACTCCCCTACCCCGAGTAGAGCCTGAAGACCCTGACTGGCTTTGTCCCGGGGAACTCTGAGCTCTATATGCGCTTATGCATCGCGCTGGGTCCGTTGGTGAAAGCATTTTCCAACGGCTCGAACGTTAGTCACTAAGAGGACGAAAACATGCGTCTCCGCACGGCACTCCTTGCCATGACGTCGATGGTCGCCGCACCGTCGCTTGCCATGGCCAGCACGATCACCGGCCCCTATGTCAACATCGGCGGTGGTTACAACCTGGTTCAGCAGCAGCACGGCTCCTTCTCGCCGACGACGCAGGCTGACGGCACGAGCAGCAACGCTGCTTCGAGCTCCCGCTACCGCCACCACGACGGCTTCACCGGTTTCGGTGCATTCGGCTGGGGCTTCGGTAACGGCCTGCGCGTTGAAGTCGAGGGTCTGTACAACTACTCCCAGATCAACCACCGTCGCCCGACGGCTGTTAACGGCATGACCCACGGGTCCGACCAGGCTTATGGTGGCCTCGTCAACGTGCTGTATGACATCGATCTCGCCAACTTCGGCCTGAACGTCCCCGTCACGCCGTTCGTCGGTGTCGGTGCCGGCTATCTGTGGCAGCACTACAACCCGACCACGACCAACTACGTGAACGGCGCTGTTGACCGCATGGGCGGCACGCAGGGCAGCTTCGCGTACCAGGGCATCGTCGGTGCAGCCTACGACATCCCGAACGTTCCGGGTCTGGCCGTCACGACGGAATACCGTTTCATCGGTCAGGACTTCGTCAACGGTCCGTATCGTTCCACGGCCTACAACGCTTCCGGCGTTCACAAGGGCAACGTGAACTTCGACCAGCGCTTCTCGCACCAGTTCATCCTGGGCCTGCGCTATGCCTTCGACACGGCTCCGCCGCCGCCGCCGCCGGCTCCGGTTGTTGTGCCGCCGGCTCCGACCCCGGCCCGCACGTATCTCGTGTTCTTCGACTGGGACAAGTCTGACCTGACGGGCCGCGCCCGTGAGATCGTTGCCCAGGCAGCCCAGGCTTCCACGCACGTCCAGACGACGCGCATCGAAGTCAACGGCTACACGGATAACTCTGCTGCTCACCCGGGTCCCCGTGGCGAGAAGTACAACCTGGGTCTGTCCAACCGTCGCGCTTCCAGCGTGAAGGCTGAGCTGATCCGTGACGGTGTCCCGGCTGCTGCCATCGACATCCACGGCTACGGCGAGTCCAAGCCGCTGGTTCCGACCGGCCCGAACACCCGCGAGCCGCAGAACCGTCGCGTCGAGATCATCCTGAAGTAATTCAGACATGATCTGACCGCCGGGGTCTTCGACTTCGGTTTTGAGAAAGGCGTCCTTCGGGGCGCCTTTTTCTTTGGGCAGCCATCATGCCGGAAACGAAACTCTCCTTGCGGCTGGCTTTCCCTACAGGCTAGAGCGGGCGCACCCCGACACCCCGGAGACATGCTCCTTGTCACTCAGCCGCATTTTCCATCCATCCAACCGACCGGAAATCATTGATCAGTTCCTGCGTTTCGGGGCGGTGGGCGGTCTCGGGTTTCTTGTGGACTGGGGAACGGTGTCGCTGCTCCGGGCACCTCTGGGACTGACCGCAGCAACCCTGATCGCCTATTTCGTGGCGGCGACCGAAAACTGGTTTCTCAACCGGTTCTGGACTTTCCGCCTCTCGGCAGGCTCGAACCAACACATGGTTCTGCAGTGGCTGCGATTCCTGCTGGCCAATTCGTTCGGATTTCTCCTCAACCGCGGCATGGTCTTTTTGCTGTATGCAACAGTTCCGCTGACCGTTCGTCATCCGGTGATTGCACTTGCCGCAGGTGCACTGTGCGGCATGATCGCCAATTTCAATCTTTCGCGACGCCTCGTCTTCCGGGCGCAGACTGACGGCGCAATGCCGGAAGCCACCTCCAACCTGTCCGTTCTTCCCGACGACAGCACCGGACCGCATGGCCGCAATGACTGAGGGCTGCATTTCCAAGGCGGTCACAATAGTCTAAGGACAGGCAGATTATTTCCCTGTCTTCCCGGAACTGACGCTCCCTCATCATGACCAGCACCAACGATATCAGATCGGCCTTTCTCGAATACTTTGGTTCGCAGGGCCACCGCATCGTTCCTTCGGCATCCCTGGTGCCGCAGAACGACCCGACATTGCTGTTCACCAATGCTGGCATGGTGCCGTTCAAGAACGTCTTCACCGGCCAGGAAACGCGCCCCTACTCGCGCGCCACCACGGCGCAGAAGGTCGTGCGGGCGGGGGGCAAGCACAACGATCTCGACAATGTTGGATATACGGCGCGCCACCATACGTTCTTCGAAATGATGGGTAATTTCAGCTTCGGGGATTACTTCAAGCCTGAAGCCATCGAATTCGCCTGGACGCTGCTGACGCGCGATTTCGGTCTTCCGAAAGACAAGCTGCTCGCCACCGTCTATGCGGAGGACGAGGATGCAGCCGATCTGTGGAAGAAGATCGCCGGCCTGTCCGACGACCGGATCATCCGCATCGGCACCTCCGACAATTTCTGGCGCATGGGTGACACGGGACCGTGTGGTCCGTGCTCCGAGATCTTCTACGATCATGGTGACAGTGTATTCGGTGGCCCCCCGGGGAGCGCGGATGAAGATGGGGACCGCTTCGTCGAGATCTGGAACCTGGTGTTCATGCAGTTCCTCGACCAGCCGGATGGTTCGCGCGATGCGCTGCCGCGGCCGTCGATCGACACGGGCATGGGGCTGGAACGTTTTGCCGCGATCATGCAGGGCAAGCGCGACAACTACGACACCGACACGATGCGTGCGCTGATCGAAGCCTCGGCCGAAATCATGCACCAGGACGCGGATGGTCCGTTCAAGGCCAGCCATCGCGTTGTGGCCGATCATCTGCGCTCCACCGCGTTCCTGATCGCTGATGGCGTGCTGCCGTCCAAGGAAGGTCGCGGCTATGTGCTGCGTCGCATCATGCGCCGCGCCATGCGCCATCTGCACATCATGGGCGCAAAGGAGCCGGTGTTTTATCGCCTGCTGCCGGCGCTGATCCAGCAGATGGGTGCAGCCTATCCGGAACTCGTCCAGCATCAGGCCCTGATTGCACAGACGATGAAGGGCGAAGAAGAGCGTTTCACCGCCCTGCTGGAACGTGGCCTGACGCTGCTGTCCGACGAGCTGGACCGTCTGGGCGACAAGGAAGCCCTTCCGGGCGACGTAGCCTTCAAGCTCTATGACACGTTCGGTTTCCCGCTGGATCTGACGCAGGATGCACTGCGTGAAAAGGGCCGCACGGTTGATGAAGCCGGTTTCGAGACGGCGATGGCCGAGCAGCGCAAGCGTGCGCGTGCGGCCTGGGTCGGATCGGGCGATGCCGCGGCCGAGACCGTGTGGTTCGACGCGCGCGACAAACACGGTCCGAGCGAGTTCCTCGGTTATGTGTCCGAAAAGGCCGATGCGGAAGTTCAGGGCGTTTTCCGTGGCAATGACGAACTGGCCGAGGCGCCTGCTGGTGACGACACGGTCGCAATCCTGCTGAACCAGACGCCGTTCTATGGCGAAAGCGGCGGTCAGGTTGGTGATCATGGAACACTGACGGCTCCGGGCGTGCGGGTCGAGATCACCGATACGCAGAAGCGCAACGGCGATCTGATTGTGCATTATGGTAAGGTTGTCGAAGGGACGCTGAAGCCGGGCATGGCGGTTCATGCAGAGATCGATCACGCACGCCGCACGGCAGTTCGTGGCCATCACTCCGCAACCCATCTGCTGCATGAAGCCCTGCGTCGGCAGGTCGGCACGCATGTCACGCAGAAGGGCAGCCTGAATGCGCCGGAGCGTCTGCGCTTCGATATCAGCCAGCCGCGTCCGCTGACGGATGAGGAATTGGCGGCGGTCGAGGCCGAGGTCAATGCCCGCATCCGCGAGAACGCCCCGGTCGAAACGCGCCTGATGACGCAGGAAGAAGCCGTGGCGGAAGGTGCCATGGCCCTATTCGGCGAGAAATATGGCGATGAGGTCCGCGTGGTCTCAATGGGCAAGGGCGACGACGATCGTCCGGCCTATTCCATCGAACTTTGTGGTGGCACGCATGTGGGACGCGTTGGTGAGATCGGGCCGTTCCGGATCGTCTCGGAAAGCGGCGTCTCGGCTGGCGTGCGCCGGATCGAGGCCGTCTGTGGCCTCGCTGCTGAAGCACTTGCGCTGGAGACCGAGAGCCGTCTGAAGCAGATTGCTGACCTGCTCAAGGTTCCGGTCACCGATGCCGCCTCCCGCGTGGCGGCGCTTCTGGAAGAGCGCAAGGCCCTGACCGCTCAGGTTTCTGACCTGCAGCGCAAGCTCGCGACTGGCGAAGGCACCAGTGCCACCGAAAATATCAACGGCATCACGCTTTCCGCGCGTGATCTGGGCGATGTCAGCCCGAAGGAACTCAAGGGTCTGGCGGAGAGCATCTCCAAGCAGATCGGCTCCGGTGTTGTGGCGCTCATGTCCAATGCCGATGGCCGTGGCAGCATCGTGATCGCTGTGACCAAGGACCTGACGGACCGTCTGGATGCCGTGAAGCTGGTTAGGGAGGCTTCGGCCCTGATGGGCGGAAAAGGTGGCGGTGGCCGTCCGGACATGGCGCAGGCCGGGGGGCCGAATGCGGACTCGGAGGCGGTGTTTGCCATGCTGCGCAAGACACTGGAATCTGCATAAGAAAACACGTCATGGTATGTCAGGGCGGTTACAAAGCATGGGCTGACCGGAATCATGCTTTACCTGCCCTGACAAAGCCTTCTAACTGCCCGGTAGTTCAAGATGAAGGAGAACACCATGGCCTGTGGTCGTGATACTCTGGCGAAACTGCTGGGCGGCGTCCGGAAATTCGAAACGGACGTCTATCCGGAAAATGCGGAACTGTTCGAGAGCCTAGCCTCCAGCCAGTCTCCGTCCACCCTGTTCATTACCTGCGCCGACAGCCGGATCAGCCCCAGTCTCATTACCCAGACGGAGCCTGGCGAACTCTTCATCGTGCGCAATGTCGGCAATATCGTGCCGGCCTATGGCGAGATGCTGGGCGGGGTGTCGTCCGCCATTGAATATGCGGTTGGCGCGCTCAAGGTGAAGAACGTCATCATCTGCGGTCACTCCAACTGTGGCGCCATGGGCGCGCTGATGGATCTGAACTCGCCGAAACTGGACAGCCTGCCGACGGTCAAGAGCTGGATGCGTCATGGTGAGGCAGCCCGGGCGGCTCTGGGCGACCTGAAGGCCGAGGATGCCGGGCCGGAAGACATCCGCTCGCTCGCCGAATACAATGTGCTGCTTCAGCTCGTACATCTGCGGACGCACCCCACGGTTGTCCGAGCACTGGCACAGGGTGAACTGAAACTTCAGGGCTGGTTCTACGACATTCCCAAGGGCGAGATCCTTATTCTTGACGAGGGAACACGCAAGACGCGCACGGTTGAAAACGTACTTGAGGAAATCGGCACCACCGAAGGACAGGCAGCCTGAGGCAGACTGTTATCCCCGTGCTGGCCGGGCTTGTTTTTGCCGCCAGCACGGCTTTTTCTTCTGCCCATACCCTTAAACTCTCGACCTGGAACATGGACTGGCTGACACTGCGCCCGTCCGGAGATCCGGCTTTGCCGGATGATGTTCCAGGTGGTGAGCACCGCGACTTCCAGAAACTCGCGGCCTATGCCCGGCATCTGGACCCGGATGTCGTGGCGTTTGAGGAAGTGGACGGCCCGATCGCCGCTTCCCGTGTTTTCAGCTCCAAAACCTATCAGATCGTTCTCACGCCCGATCCTGTCGTGCAGCGGGTTGGCGTGGCCGTACGGCGCGATCTGCATGTAACGGTCAATGAGGAACTGTCGCCCCTCAATGTGGCCGGACCAGAAGCAGCGCATCAGTTACGCGGCGGCCTGGATGTCACCATCAGCGATGGCGCTGCAAACCTGCGGCTTCTGGTCGTGCATCTCAAGACGGGATGCTGGGACCAGCCGCTGAACCAGCGCCAGCACTCCTGCCCGACCCTGTATCAGCAGGTCCGCATCATGCAGGACTGGATGCTGGAGCGGCAGGATGAGGGCGAGGCCTATGCAGTTCTGGGTGACTTCAACCGCCGTCTGACGCTGCATGATCCGCTGATGCAGCAGATTGAGGCCGAAACGCCCGTGACGCTCACGACGGCGGGCAAGGCCAATCCCTGCTGGGGCGGGGAGTATTTCATCGATCACATCCTGCTGGGAAATGCCGCGCGGGACTGGCTCGTACCCGACAGCCTGCGGGTCATGACCTATAAAAACGATACGGTACCTGCCGGGCTGTCAGATCACTGTCCGGTTTCGGTCCGGCTTGAAATGCCCTGACGGCACGTTGCGGGGCCGGATATTCCGGTTCATGAAAGAGCCCTCCCCTTTTCCGCTGTCTCGGTCCGGAGCGTCAGATGTCCCCTTCCCCGCCAGAATGGCCTGTAACGCCTCTGAATCCCGACCTCGTCGTGCGGGTCGGACGTTCCATGCCGGCGCTTTCTCCCGAAATCGAAGCCCGCGTCATGTCGCACTGGGATGCCGCACTTGCTGAGTATCCCAACCTGTATAACGGCCGCGTTTTCTGTGCGGATGTGATCGGGCCTGACATCATCAATGGCCACTGGTCCGAATACCGCCGGGTTCTTGCCCAGATGCGTGAGCCGGATCTTTATGGCCCGCAAATGCTGCGTCCGCTGGCAGTCGTCGGGCTGCTGCGGACCCGCGACGGGATCGTGATCGGACAGCGGTCGGAACACTCCATCTATCTTCCCGGCTACTGGCAGGGCGCTCCGGCGGGCAATGTGGAAAGCCGCGAGGGCGAGGCGGAGATCAATCTGGCGGCCCAGCTTCTGGCGGAATGTCACGAAGAACTGGGTCTGACGGATACAGACTGTCAGGTTGGAGCCTGTCTTCTGGCCTGTGAGCATCCGCAGACGCATATCGTGGACGTGGGGATGGATATCGCCATCACAGTGGATTTCGAGACTTTGCAGGAGCGGTGCCATCGCCTTGGCAATGCGGAGTATCAGGCCCTGAGACTGATCCAGCCTGACACGCAACTGCCTGCGCGGCTCGTCCCCACCCTGTTCGCCATGCTGGAGCAAAACCGATGACCTACCGTATCTTTGATGTCCGGGCCCTGCGGGACTGGCTGGCGCAACGGCCTGACCTCTCGGAGCGTCTGGGTGGCGGAGCGGACGACTGGAGCATTCGCGAAGTCAGTGACGGCAATCTCAATACGGTATTCCTGGTGCATGGCCCGGTGGGAGCATTGTGCTGCAAGCAGGCTCTCCCCCATGTGCGCGTGGCACCGGACTGGCCCATGCCTCTGGAACGCGCCCTTTATGAGTCGCGCTACATGCAGGCCGTCGCCCCTGCCGTTACGGGACTGATGCCGGAACTTTTCGCTTATGATCCGGACCTGTTCCTGCTCGTCATGGAATGCCTGACGGACCATGACGTGTTGCGTTCGGCCCTGATCGCGGATCAGGCCGCTCCGGGGTTTTCCGCTGTGATCGGATCGTATGTCGCCCGCACCGTGCAGGCGACGGGCTGGGTCAGTCAGCCCTTTGAGACCGGCGCGCATCTGCTGGAACAGTTTTCCGGAAATACCGCTCTCACCCGCATCACGGTCGATCTGATCCTGACGGACCCGTATCGTGTCTGCGACCGCAATCCGGAGCCGGAAGAAGGCCTGCAGGATGATGTGAAGGCGCTTCAGACCGATAAAGTCCTGCATCAGGCCGTCGAACGGCTTCAGGGCCGCTTCCTGACAGCCCGGCAGGCCCTGCTGCACGGGGACCTGCACACGGGCTCCATCATGCTGGATGGCACGGATGTGCGGGTCATTGACGGTGAGTTCGCAACGATGGGGCCCATCGGCTTTGACTGCGGGCTCTATCTGGGCAATCTGACGCTGCATCTCTGCGCGGCGCCGCACAAGGCGGACACAATCCGAACAGAGATGCTGACCTTCTGGCAGAAATTTTCCGAAGAACTGCGAACCGGCCTTCGGGCAGGCTGCGGAGATATGTGGGCGCTGTCCGGCCCCGATAACCGATCAGCCCTCATCGAAACCTTCCTGAGCGAAGTCCTGCGCGATGCGGCCGGGTTCTGCGGGCTGGAAATGATCCGCCGGACCGTCGGGTTCGCGCAGGTTGCGGATTATGCTCTGTGCACCACGGAACAGAAGCGTCTGCTTGCACGACAGAAGGCGCTTCAGATCGGCCGGACGCTGATTGTCGAAGGCGCATCGCTCCGATCCTTCGCCGACATCCTGTCCCTGATGGGGCTGTAAGAAAAAACCCGCTCCTTGCAGAGCGGGGTTTTTCCGTTTCAGACCGAAGCCATGCCGATCTGCTTGATGTCATGGAACTCCAGATCGGGGTTCATCTCGATGGTCCGGCGCATCATGAAGGAGGACGTCGCCAGGAAAACCGGATCTCCGTCCAGATCGTCGGCCATGGCAGAGCGGTTCAGATCCTGAAATGCCTCGATCTTGGCGCGGTCGCCGGTAATCCAGCGGGCCAGGGAATACGGCGTGCTCTCGAAGCCGATGGCCACGCCGTACTCACCCTGAAGCCGGGACTGGAGCACGTCGAGCTGAAGCGTTCCGACCACGCCCACAATCGGCGACAGACCGTCCTGCGGCCGGAAGAGCTGGACGACGCCCTCCTCCGCCAGTTCCACCAGAGCCTGACGCAGTTTCTTGGCCTTCATCGCGTCATCGAGGCGGACACGACGCAGGATTTCGGGCGCGAAGTGCGGCACACCGGTGAAACGCAGCTCTTCGCTCTCGCTCAGCGTATCGCCGATCCGCAGGGTGCCGTGATTGGGAATACCAACGACGTCACCACCAAACGCTTCTTCGGCAAGCTGGCGATCACGGGCGAAGAAGAACTGCGGCGTATGCAGGGCGAACTGCTTTCCGGTCCGGACATGCTTGAGGCGCATGCCTCGGGTCAGACGACCGGAGCAAACGCGTGCGAAGGCCATCCGGTCACGGTGGTTGGGGTCCATGTTGGCCTGGATCTTGAAAACCAGAGCCGTGACCTGATCCTCGCTGGCCTTCACTTCCCGGGTCTCGGTCTGCTGGGCACGAGGGGCCGGACCATAGGCGACGAGCGCGTCGAGCAGATCCGTGACACCGATTTCCTTCATGGCCGAGCCGAAGAACACCGGGGACAGATGACCGGCATCGAAGGACTCACGATCGAATTCCGGCAGGGCTGCTTCGGCAAGCTCGACTTCCTCACGCATCTGGATGATGCGGGGATCCTCCTCGCCGACCGGCTCCTTGGTATGCACTTTCTTCGTCCGCAGATCGTATGTGCCGATGAACTTTGCCGCACGTCCGATCGGCCAGGTCGCCGGGGACGTATCGAGAGCCAGCGTGCTGGCGATCTCGTCGAGCAGCGCAAAGCAGTCCTGAGCTTCACGGTCCATCTTGTTGATGAAGGTGACGATGGGGATGTCGCGCAGACGGCAGATCTCGAACAACTTGCGGGTCCGATCCTCGATGCCCTTGGCGGCGTCAATGACCATGACCGCGCAGTCCACGGCCGTCAGGGTGCGGTAGGTATCTTCGGAGAAGTCTTCATGGCCCGGCGTATCAAGCAGGTTGAAGACGCAGTCGCCGTATTCGAAGGTCATGACCGAGGTCACGACGGAAATGCCACGATCGCGCTCGATGCCCATCCAGTCGGACTTGGTGCGACGGCGTTCGCCCTTGGCGCGGACATTGCCGGCCATCTGGATGGCGCCACCCGCACGCAGGATACGTTCCGTCAGGGTCGTCTTACCGGCATCCGGATGGGAAATGATGGCAAAGGTGCGCCGACGGGCGATCTCGCGGTTAATTTCTGCGCTCAACGCCTCTGACATGATGCCTCCGGTAAAAAGAAAAACCCGGGACTGGAACCTTCATGGTGCCCAGACAGGCAGATCACCTGGCAGCAGAAGCAGAGGACAACCCTGATCGAAGCCTATTCCATCGGGAGGCGGCAATGTGCAGAAGGACCCCTGCCCCGTCAAGGGATGGGACGGCTCCTCTTCAGGGAAATACCGGTTTGATGACAAACCGTCTAATCCACGGTGTTCCCATGAGGTGCGATCCCGGTTCCCATCGGGCCAGACGTTGCATAGGCTTCCCCGAATTTCCCGATGGCGCTCCCGGAGACGGGATCATGAAGACTGCCGTTGTCAGACGCCACTCCTGAGCCGCCAGGCAGAATACTGCGAAGAAACTGCCACGCTTTTCCCGCACGCGTGAGACGGATGGGAGGCGGAGCCATGACCCGTGCCTGTGGGGCATCTACATAATGCCCGGAACTTCTCGATATCTGCGCGGAGGTCACGGTATAAGCTGGCGGAAGATTGACCGCGATATGCACTGGGGGAACGAAGGTGTTGATCCCCCGGGACAGGACCGGCGAGCAGAGAAGCGCCGAAAGAATTGTGCACAGTCCCGCAGCCATGAAAGGACGCATCCCCGGATCCTTTGCCAATATCACACTATGGTAACGATCAGCAGTAGCTCGGCGCAACATGAAAGGCACCCCGCTCTCCACAGAACGAAAAAACGCCGGATGGGAGATCCCATCCGGCGCTTTCCGGTCGCTTTCTGATCCGGGCCGGTGGGCCCGGGATCGAATTAGCGGGAGTAGAACTCGACGACCAGGTTCGGTTCCATCTGCACCGGGTACGGCACATCGGAGAGAACCGGGGTACGCAGGAACGTGCCCTTCATCTGGCGGTGATCGACTTCGACGTATTCCGGCGTGTCGCGCTCACCCGTCTGCACAGCGTCGAGCACGATGGCGAGCTGCTTGGAGGAGTCACGAACCTCGATGACGTCGCCTTCCTTCACGAGGTAGGACGGGATGTTCACCTTCTTGCCGTTGACCGTGACGTGGCCGTGGCTGATGAACTGACGCGAAGCGAACGGCGTGATCGCGAACTTCAGACGGTACACGACGGCGTCCAGACGACGCTCGAGCAGACCGATCAGGTTCTCGGACGTATCGCCCTTGCGACGGACAGCTTCGTCATAATACTTGCGGAACTGCTTCTCGCTGATGTTGCCGTAGTAGCCCTTGAGCTTCTGCTTGGCCATCAGCTGGATGGAGAAGTCGGACGGCTTCTGCTTGCGGCGCTGACCGTGCTGGCCGGGGCCGTATTCGCGACGGTTGACGGGGGACTTGGCACGGCCCCACAGGTTGACGCCGAGGCGGCGGTTGATCTTGTACTTGCTCTCAAGACGCTTTGACATGGGTTGACCCCTGTACTCATCAGAACCGCCCCATGCTGCATGGCGGTCCGTTTTGTTGTGCCGGTAGGCCCTTCCCCGGATTGGAAAGGACGGGCGCGCACCCAGATGCCGGGCCGGCGGGATGCAGAATCCCGCACTGATGGTCCGGCCGGTACGTCCACGTTTCCGGCTGTGCCGTCGCGCCTACAGGAGTCCCCGGTCGGGGTCAATCAAAACCTGCTTGCGAGCCCTGTGATTTTCTTGCAGTGGGGGTTCGGAAAATGCGCAACCACTTTATGTCCGGCTGCGCTAACGGTCCGGAACTCCCCCTGTGCTTCTGAAGAAGCTCTCCCCGGGGGAGCAACACGCTTTTTCGAGTTTCCTGTATGAAAATCTATCGCTTCAATCCCAAGGCCGGCCGTGTCGGCGAAGGCTCCCTCGAAGGACTGGTCCAGTCCCTTGACGCGCCGCTGCCCCCCAAGCCCGGGGAGAGCGTCATCAAGCGTGCCTTCAAGAGATTTGGCCTCGCCCAGATGCACATGTCCCATCTGGTGATCGATGACCGCACCATCTATCTGCGTGGCAAGGCTGAAAGCGCCAAGGAACGCGACCAGATGATCCTGGCGGCCGGCAACGTCGCGGGCGTCTCCGCGGTTGAGGCCGAGATTGCCGTGCCACCCGGCACGCCCGATCCGGAATTCCTGGAGATCAAGACCAGCAAGACTCTGGACGAGGTGGCACAGAAGCTGCCGCAGGATGTCACGGGCGATGAACTCCTTGATGCAAATCAACCGCTTGTCACATCCAAGGATGACATTTATCCGGGGCAGACCATCCGTCTGCCAACCGAGAACTGATCTGTCCGTAACGGCTTCTCCCTCTCGGGAAGCCGTTACCGCTTTTCAGGCTCCGGCAATGGCAGCACGGTCCTGACCTCCATTCCCGGACCTACTTCTTATGGACTCCATCGAACCTCCCGACGTCGAGAGGGTGCGCCCACCCCACGGTGTCGGACCGGCCATGCTGTCCCTCATGCTGGCAACTTTCACCATCGGAACCGGCGAATTCGCCATGATGGGACTGCTGCCGGAATTTTCCCATTCCCTGAACATCACCATTTCGCAGGCAAGCTGGGCGATCTCGGCCTATGCGATGGGCGTTGTCATCGGCGCGCCCCTGATTGCCATCATCGGTGCACGCCTGCCCCGCCGCACGCTCCTGCTGTGTCTGCTATGCCTGTTCATCGCAGGTAATGTTGGCAGCATCCTGATGCCGGGCTTTACCGGTATCGAACTCATGCGCTTCATTACGGGGCTGCCTCATGGAGCTTTCTTTGGCGTTTCGGCCCTGATCGGTGCGTCAATGGTCGAGCGGGCCCGGCGCGGGCGGGCCGTCGGGCAGGTGCTGTCAGGCATCATGATCTCGACGGTGATCGGCTCACCGCTCTCCACCTATGCCGCCAATCATGTGGGCTGGCGCGTGGCTTACGGAAGCATCGCAGCACTGGGCGTGTTGTGCTTCGCAGGAATCTGGTTCTTCGCGCCCCGGGACAAACCGCATCCCGGTGCAACGGCACTGGCGGAACTCGGCGCATTCAAGCGACCGCAGGTCCTGCTGACGCTGCTGACCAGTGCAGTCGGATTTGGTGGCCTATTCGGGATCTACACCTTCCTGACGACCGGACTGACGCAGGTGACGCATCTGCCGGGCTGGTTTGTGGCGGTCTATCAGGTTGTGTGGGGTCTCGGCATGGTGGCGGGCAATGCGCTCGGCGGAACCATGGCGGATCGCAGCATTGACCGGACGGTGATCGTCTCGCTGACGACAAGCATTGTTTTCATGCTGGGGTTCTGGCTGCTGCTGCCCTCGCCCTACGCCATGCTGCCGGTCACGTTCCTGGTCCCGGCCGGAATCATTATGCTGTCTCCCGCCCTGCAAACGCGCCTGATGGAAGTTGCCGGAGACGCGCAGACGCTGGCGGCGTCTCTGAACCATTCAGCCTTCAATCTGGCCAATGCCTTTGGCGCCTGGCTGGGTGCCGTACTGGTCAGTTCCGGGCTGGGACTAGGATCAGTTGGCTGGGGCGGAGCTGTGTTCTCGGCTCTGGGCCTGCTGATCTATTTCATCACGATCTGGCAGGGACGGGCTTGCGCATCACGCGCAGCAGCCTGATCCCGAAGGCCACGCAGGTCGTGGCCAGCGCCAGCGCCATACCGATCCACAGGCCTTCCACACCGACATGCTGGTGGAAGGCCAGCCATCCTCCGAAAACCAGACCAATCAGACCGTAACTCGCTACCGCAATGAGCATGGGTGTAATGGCATCACCACAGCCCCGAAGCGCACCGCTGAACACGCATTGCAGGCCATCCACGATCTGATAGAGCCCGGCGGTCCGTAGCAGGATGACAACAAGTGCCGTGGTCTCGGGATCAGGCGCGCGATTCGAGAAATAAAGCGGCAGGATCTTCTCCGGCCAGATCAGCAGAAGCGAAGATGTGGCGAGGCTCCACATCAGGACGATGCCCGTGCCGGTCAGGGCCGCACGACGGCTCTGCTCCATACGGCCCGCACCACGCCAGTAGGCCACGCGCACATTGGTCGCCTGCCCAATCGCCAGACACACCATGAACAGCAGCGAACTGACATTCAGCGCTACCTGATGGGCGGCCAGACTGTGTGTCCCGAGTTCACCGGCGCGCAGGCTGGTGATCTGGAACATCAGGATCTCGGCCGCCGCCCCCATCATCATCGGTCCGCCGAGCTTCAGCAGTTCCTTTACGACAGGCCACTGCACGGCGGCCGGCTTCAGGACCGCCCGGACACGCGGATGGGTCAGGCACAGTCCGAAAAGCGCGAAACTGACGACCCAGCCGGTCAGCGTCGTGGCCGTCGCGGAACCATAAAGCCCCATGGCTGGCAGCCCGGCCCAGCCATGAATGAGAGCCGCATTGGTCAGACCATTACAGACCGCCATGGCCGGCATGATCCAGAGCAGCAGCGTTTCCGCTCCGAGCGCAGGCAGCGCGACACGCAGGACGCCGATGACCGCCAGATCGGGCAACAGCGACAGCAGCAGAATATCGATGAAACGACTGCCATGCGTGACGACCTCGGCTGGCTCGCCAATCGCGCCGAAGATTGTCTTTGAGAAAGCCAGCAGCAGCGCGCAGGGGATGAAGACCGCAATGGCCAGCAGCAGCGTCGCACTCATGACGCTCCGGCCATCGTGGGAAGCCTGCCCGTGATCCTCTGCACCGCGGCCATGCGACAGAAGCACCCCTGCCCCACCGAGAATGGCCTGAAAAGTTACCATTGTCGTGAAGAAGAATGTGCTCGACAGGCCACCAATCGCGACTTCCGTTACACCGAGGCCACCGAGCAGGATCGTATCCGTGACCCCCATGGCCATTTCGGAAAGCTGCGACAGGGCCAACGGGAGGGCAACGCGCAGCAGGGCCAGCGCGTGACTGCGCGGAGTTGTCGGATCGGTCGGCGGACTGGAAAGGGCACTGCTCATGCGCCCCCTATTACAGGGGTCAAAGGCGCCGACAAGAGTAACAAAGCCTGTTGCACCTGAACCAAGGCTGGCGCATTGATCGGCGTATGGCCGATCCTGCTTCAAACGTGCTCCGCCTGCACGATACCCATCTTCGCGACAAGCGACCGTTCACGCCCCTCGATCCTGAGAATGTGCGCGTCTATTTCTGTGGACCGACCGTCTATGACCGCGCGCATTTAGGCAATCTGCGCGCCATGATGTGCGCGGATATCCTCATCCGCCTGCTGCGCACGATGTATCCGCGTGTGACCTATGTCCGCAACGTGACCGACGTGGACGACAAGATCAACGCACGCGCGAAGGAGAACGGGGAGGACATTTCCGCCCTGACCGAGCGCACGACGCAGGCCTTTCATGAAGATCTCGCGTCACTCTTCATCCTGCCACCCGATATCGAGCCGCGCGCGACCCATCATATCGATGACATGCTGGAAATGATCGGGCGCCTGGTCGAGAACGGCCATGCTTATGTGGCCGAAGGGCATGTGCTGTTCGCGGTGCGCAATTTCCCGTCCTATGGGTCGCTGTCCGGGCGTTCGCTCGATGACATGATTGCGGGCGCGCGTGTTGAAGTCGCGCCATACAAGCGTGATCCGGGCGATTTCGTGCTGTGGAAGCCATCCGAGCCGGATCTGCCGGGCTGGGACAGCCCGTATGGGCGTGGTCGTCCGGGCTGGCATATCGAATGCTCGGCCATGTCTCACCGTTATCTGGGCGAGAGCTTCGACATCCATGGTGGCGGCGACGATCTGCTGTTCCCGCATCATGAAAACGAGCGTGCGCAGTCCATGTGCTGCTACCCGCACGGCAAGTTCGCCACGCACTGGGTCCATAACGGGATGCTGCTGTCGAACGGCGAGAAGATGTCGAAATCGCTCGGCAATTTCTTCACGATCCGCGAAGTGCTGGATCGCTCGCCCGCCGAACCGCTACGCCTGCTCTATCTGGGCGCGCATTACCGCTCCACGCTGGATTTCAGCTGGGAAAAGCTTGAGGAAGCACGCCGGGTTCTGGACCGGCTGTACCGGGCGCTTGAACGCGGAAACGCTCAAGCCGACGCCACCGTCCCGGCCGCAGTTATGGATGCGCTGTGCGATGACCTGAACACACCGCTGGCCATTGCCGCGCTGCATCCGCTGGCGGACGCCGCCATACAGGGTGATCAGGACGCGGCCTCCAGCCTGCTGGCAGCCGGAAAGCTGCTGGGCCTGTTCAATGTCACGCCTGCCGAGTGGTTCCAGTCCGGTGTGGATGCCGGTGCCATTGAAAAGCTGATTGAAGAGCGTCTTGCAGCCCGCAAATCCCGCGATTTCGCCCGTGCCGATGCCATCCGTGCGCAGCTTGCCGCCGATGGCATTACTCTTGAAGACGGCCCTGGTGGCACAACATGGCGGAAGGCATAACCATGACCGGACGTGACGGCGGGGCCAATATCGGCCCTATTGGTGAGTTTGATCCGGTTGTGATCCTGGTGCGCCCCCAGCTTGCCGAGAATATCGGCACGACCGCGCGCGCCATGGCGAATGGCGGCCTGTTCCATCTGCGCATCGTGGCCCCGCGCGACGGCTGGCCGCAGGAACGGGCCTGGTATGCGTCTTCTGGCGCGGACCGGATTCTGGATGCAGCTCAGGTGTTCGAGACCGTGGATGATGCGGTCGCCGATCTGCACCGCATTTTCGCGACCTGCCCGCGCCCGCGCCATGTGGTCAAACCGGTCATGACCGCGCGCGGAGCCGCGGCCGAACTGCGCGTTGCGTCCAATCGCGGCCTGCGCACCGGTATCCTGTTCGGACCAGAACGCGCCGGACTGGACAACGAGGACATGGCCCGCGCCGATACGCTGGTCCGTTATCCGCTCAACCCGAAATTCATGTCCCTCAACCTCGCGCAGGCCGTTCTCATCATGGCCTATGAGTGGTTCCTGACGGAAGACATGACGCCGCCCCGCGAACTCATGACCAATGAGACGCATGTGGCGACCAAGGGGGAGATGGAGAATTTCATGTCCCATCTCATCCGCGATCTGGACGAGACGAATTTCCTTCGAAATGAGCAGAAACGCCCTGGCATGGTGCGGAACCTGCGTCATTTCTTCACCCGAGGCGAAGTGACGGAACAGGAGCTTCGCACCCTTCACGGCGTTGTCAGCGAACTGAGCAGCGCCCGCAGGAACAGGAGCTGATCCCATGATCCACTGGCGCCATAGGAAACGGATGGAACCCCGACCCGATCCTGGAGTGCCAGTCCATCCTGAAACGCATGAAACGGTCGTCGAGACCGCCAACAAAATCCGGGCCCATGTTCTCGAAGAGAACGGCCGGAGCGACATCATCCGGACCGGTCTGGATGCCGGGGTTTTCGGTGATCTCTACCATACCCTGATGACGATGAGCTGGTTTGCCTTCTTCTGGGCATCCATGGGTCTGTATCTGGTCATCAATGTCGCCTTTGCACTGATGTATTACGTCATCCCGCACAGTGTGAGCGGTGTCCCGCACGGCGATTTCCTCGATGATGTCTTCTTTAGCGTGCAAACCATTTCGACCGTCGGTTACGGCACCATGGCCCCCGTCGGGCGACTGACAAACACGATCGTCTCTTTCGAAGTTCTGGCGGGCATGATGCTCAATGCCCTGGCGACGGGGCTGGTGTTTGCCCGTTTCTCGCGCCCCCGCGCACGGGTGCTGTTCAGCCATGTGGCGGTCGTCTCCTATGACGACGTGATCCCAACACTGACGATCCGCCTGGCCAACCAGCGCCGTACGCTGATTCTTTCGGCCAATATCGAAATGACGCTGACGCGGCTGATGCCCGATGAGCGTGGACGTCTGGTGCGCCGGTTCGATCGGCTGACACTGGTGCAGTCGCACATGCCGATCTTCCGGATCAGCCTGAACGCGACGCATCTGATCGATGACCACAGCCCGCTTTACGGCCTCACTGCAGAAACACTGATTGGCCAGAACGCGGAAATCATCATCACGATGGACGGTACGGACGAGATTTCCTCCCAGACCGTTTTTGCCCGTCACGCCTATGAGATCGGACATGTGAAACACGGATACCGTTTTTCGGATATGATCGAAAATCGTCCGGATGGCCGGGTGGAGGTCGACTTCCGTCGCTTCCATACGACCGAACCGGGTGATACGCCCAAGGCACCTGATCCTACCCCCCGACAGGAGACATCCCATGACTGAACACATGACGGATGACAGACATGATTTCGGCACCGGCCTGCTGAAGGCCTCGGTGAGACGTCATGGCGCCGAGCTGGTCGCCCTGCGCAGCGGATCGGAAGACCTGCTCTGGAACGCGGGGCCGGCATGGCCGAAACATTCGCCAATCCTGTTCCCGATCATCGGTAAACTCCCCGATGATCGGGCCACGCTCAATGGACAGCCCGTGCATCTCAAACAACACGGACTGGCGCGGGACCGGGCGTTCCGATGGATTTCGCGAACGGCGGAAGGCTGCACGCTGGAGCTCGTGGACGACGCGGAAAGCCGCGCCCTCTTCCCTGCCGCGTTCCATCTGCGGGTGGTCTATCTGATCGAGAACGCCACGCTGCGGGTCTCGTACCACCTGCACAACCCGGACAGCAGCCAGACACTCCATGCTTCGCTGGGCGCGCATCCGGCGTTCCGCTGGCCGCTGAAGGACGGTGTAGCGAAAGAGAGCTACAGGCTGGTCTTCGAATATGACGAGCCTCTGCCCGTCCGTCGGATCGGTGCCGATGGGCTGATGCTGCCGGAGAAGTTCCATACCCCGGTCAGGGAGAATATTCTTCCCCTGACGGATGCGCTGTTCGCAAAAGACGCCCTCATTCTGGAGAAGCCGGAAAGCCGGTCCGTGGATATGGTGGATCCGGACGGGCATGGCATCCGGTTCGTCTGGGGCGGCTTCCGGGAACTTGGTCTGTGGACAAAGCCGGGCGCGGAATTCCTGTGCATCGAACCCTGGTATGGATATGCGACACCGGCGGGATTTGCGGATGATTTTTCATGCAAGCCCGGTCTGCTGCATCTGAAACCGGGTGAGAGTTGGACGGCGTTCTGGTCCGTCAGGGCAATCTGAAAAAAAAGCCCGTCATGCTTTTTGAACGGCGCGACGGGCAACAGGATCAGGCCTGAATGGCGTCCCGCAGGCGCGCGACCGTCCGCTCACGGCCCATCAGGCCGAGCAGGACATGCAGTTCCGGTCCTGCATCCTCCCCCGTCAGGGCCAGACGCAGCGGCATAAACAGGCTGCGGCCCTTGCGGCCAGACAGTTCCTTAAGCGCGTTGGTCCAGTCCTTCCAGGTGTCCTCGCCCCACGGCTCGGCCGGGAGGGTGTCGAGAGCCTGCTGAAGGAAGGCGCGGTCTTCCGGCTGGGACGGCGGAATGATCGTGCCATGCACCACATCCCACCAATGCGGGATTTCGGCGGACAGATCCACATTGCCACGCACGGCGTGCCAGAACGTTTCGTCAGCTTCGGGCGGAAGATGGATCTTTGCGGCTTCGAACGGCAGGTTGTGCAGAGCGCGCCGGTTCAGGGCGAGAAGCTGCGTCATATCGAAGCGGGCGGCCGATTTGGAGACATGCGAGATGTCATAGGCCGCAATGGCCTCATCCATCGTCATGACCTGCGGATCATCCGAGGAGCCCACGCGGGCGAGATAGGAGACGATCGACATCGGCTCCAGCCCGTCCTGACGCAGGGATTTCAGCGCCAGCGAGTCAAACCGCTTGGACAGCTTTCCGCCACCGGAATCCAGCAAAAGCGGCAGATGCGCGAAGGTAAAATGGTCGGGCTTTGCGCCGAGGGCTTCGGCGATGTCGATCTGCACGCCGGTATTGGTCACATGGTCTTCGCCGCGGACGATATGGGTGATGCCCATGTCGAGATCGTCGATGACGGAGGCCAGGGTGTAGAGGATCGTCCCATCCCCACGCACCAGAACCGGATCAGAAATGGCCGTCAGCTTGACCGAGCACTCGTCCATGACGAGATCCTGCCACTTGCGGCTGCCATCGCTGAGGCGGAAGCGCCAGTGCGGCGTTTTGCCGTTGGCTTCGGCGCGGGCGCGCTGATCGGCCGTGAGCTTGAGCATCGCGCGATCATAGATCGGCGCCTTGCCGGCACGGATGCGGGCTTCGCGCTTGGCGTTGAGCTCGTATTCCGTCTCGAAGCAGGGATAGAGACGGCCAGACGCCTTCAGCTTTTCAATGACTTCGGCATAGCGGTCGAGACGCTCGGACTGGCGCACATACTCGTCCCATTTCAGCCCCAGCCATGACAGGTCCTTGCCAATGGCTTCTTCATATTCGGGCTTGCCACGGCTGGTATCGGTATCATCGATCCGCAGCAGGAACTTGGCGCCGTTATGGCGCGCGAAAAGGAAGTTGGCGACGGCAAGGCGCGCATTGCCAACATGCAGGTAACCGGTGGGGGACGGAGCGAAGCGCAGTTTCATGACGCCTTAATGCCGCATGATGCGCCGCGTTGCCAGAGCAGGTTTTTATGAAGGACCGTGCGAAGGAAGGGGACCATGCCCCTTCCCTGCACCGGGGTTTCAGTGACGGATCACTTCGTGACGGTTTTCGTCATCCTCGTCGTCATCATCATCCGGCGGACCATTGATTTCCTCGTCATCGACGAGGCGGCGCGGATCGATGGCACGCCAGTCACGCTCCATCGGGGTGGCGCGGCTGGCCGCAAAGTCTTCCAGTTCCGTGGACGACTTCCAGCCGTCTTCGCCGGCATCCACGACTTCGGCATTTTCACCGAAGGCGAACCAGTTTTCGAGCACTTCCTTGCTGCTCGCGCCCGGCGTGCGGCAGCGCTCGATACTGTCGCGGACATAGGCACGGGCATAAGCATTGGCGTGCATCAGGTCGATGAAGTCTTTCACGACTTCGACCGTGTCGTCCTCGTCTTCCGACGCGCCGGACAGGTCGATGATGCGTACACTCCACGAACCCGGCTGTGCGCCGTTTCCGGGTACGCCTTCGACAGGGTCAATCGTATCGTCGGTCATGATGTCTCCTGGCTGTCACGGGCCTTCTGGAGCAGGAACTCGCGTCCGAGCTTGACGCGGGGCTGCCCGTCATAGGCCACGATATCAGCCGTTGCATAGGTTTCGGACCAGCGGTCGGGAATGAAGGACCCGCTGCCGATCACGTCGATCGGGGCATGAGCGTCCCGCATCGTCGAGCATTTGGCGACGTTGAAGCCGGAGGATGCGACGATCTTCACATGGTGGAAACCGGCATGATCCAGAGCTTCGCGCATCCGCCAGATGGCTGCGGCCGACACACCCGTTCCCACCAGATCGCGCAGTTCCTGATCGGAACGGTAGCGGCGGATGGTGCCGGGTGTATGACGCTCAAGCACACCATATGAGGTCTGGGGGTCCAGTCCTTCAAGGAAGCGACCGCCATGTGTGTCGAGCCGGACGCTCAGATGGCCCTTCGCAGCCCGCTCGGGGAAGCGGCGGCACACGGCGAGCGCATCCGTGATTTCCTGCCCGAAGTAATCCACCAGAACCGTCAGCGGATCGTTCGGATAAACCTCGTCATACATCTCCGCCGCACGCAGCGTGGAGCCTGCATAGCCGATCAGGGCATGAGGCATGGTGCCCAGACCGGCATCGAGGCCGAAGAAACCGGCCGTGGCGTCATTGGCATTACCGATGAAACCGCGGGCCCCTTCCTTCTGCGCGGCGCGGGAACCCACACCTGCGGCATAGGCCATTTGTTCCTGCATTTCGAAACCCGCGCAGTGCCGGGCGTCCATGGCAAGAAACGGGATGGTCGGCAGAGCCATGGCCATCTGATAGGCGTTATGCGCGGCCACGCAGGTGGAACCGATCCGCTGGAGCACCAGCGTCTCAAGCGGGGCCAGCCGGGTGAAACTTCCGGTGAGGTACAGGAGCGGTTCGCCCGCGCCGACCCATTCGCCCTCGGCATACATCTCCCGGCAGTCCAGTTCGAAGCCCTGGGCCTTCGCCACGTTCTTCAGCCACTGGACGACAAGCCCGCAGGCCGCGATCACCGGGCGGCGGATGAACACCGCATAGGTGACGCGGGAATCCCCGAAATGCTCCACGATGTGCCGCGTTCGCCCGAAATAGGCATCCGTCCGCGCTTCGATTGTTTTCTCGTCCAGCGGACCGAGTGTGCCAAGCGCGCGCTGGAGCGCGACTTGCGGAGTATTCTGGGGATCGGAGGCGGTCATTCTTTCTTTCCTGCTCGTCCCGTCAATTCCTGAGCAAGAAGGAAGGCCATTTCAAGTGACTGTTCGGCATTAAGGCGTGGATCACAGAATGTTTCATAGCGGCCGCCCAGATCGGCCTCAGTCAGGCACTGTGCGCCGCCAATGCATTCCGTGACGTCCTGACCCGTCATTTCCAGATGGATGCCACCCGGACGACGGCCAATGGCCTCGAACACGTCGAAGAAGCCGAGAACCTCGCCCAGAATGTTGTCGAAAGAGCGGGTCTTGATCTTGCTGGCCGTGGTCGTGGTGTTGCCGTGCATGGGATCGCACAGCCAGGTCACGGTGCGGCCCGTGCGGTTCACGGCATCGAGCAGCGGCGGCAGATGCTCGCGCACCTTGTCTTTGCCCATGCGCGAGATCAGCGTGATGCGGCCGGCTTCATCCTTCGGGTTGAGGATTTCGAGCAGCTTTTCGAGGTCCGCAACAGTCGTGGTCGGCCCGACCTTGATGCCGATCGGGTTCTGCACGCCGCGCAGGAACTCGACATGCGCACCGTCCGGCTGGCGGGTACGGTCACCGATCCACAGGAAATGCGCCGAGCAGTCGTAGTAATCGCCGCTCGTGCTGTCCACGCGGGTCAGGGCCTGTTCATAGGGCAGCAGCAGGGCTTCGTGAGACGTGTAGAACTCCGTCTCGTCGATCTGCGCGGCCGAACCGTCGAAACCGCAGGCGCGGAGGAAGGACAGCGTCTCGTCAATGCGATGGGCCAGATCCTGATAACGGGCGGCCAGCGGGGAACGCTCGACGAATCCGAGGTTCCAGCGATGAACCTGATGCAGATTCGCATAACCGCCATGCGCGAAGGCACGCAGCAGGTTCATCACGCCGGCGGACTGGAAATATCCGGTCTCCATACGGGCGGGATCGGGAATACGGGCCTCGGGCGTGAACTCGGGACCGTTGATGATATCACCACGGTAGCAGGGCAGCGTCACGCCATCGACCGTCTCGGTATTGGACGAACGCGGTTTGGCGTACTGCCCCGCCATGCGGCCGATCTTCACGACCGGGACCTTGGCGGCAAACGTCAGCACGACGGCCATCTGGAGCAGAACACGGAACGTGTCGCGCACGATGTCAGCGGTAAATTCGTCGAAGCTCTCGGCACAGGCGCCGCCCTGCAGAACGAAGGCTTCTCCGCGCGATGCTGCGGCCAGGCGCGTCTTGAGGCGGCGGGCTTCACCCGCAAAAACCAGCGGGGGGTATCGATGCAGACGAGCTTCGACAGCAGCAAGCGCCGCTTCATCCGCATAGGATGGAGCCTGGACGATGGGACGGGAACGCCAGCTTGCAGGAGACCAGGACATCGTGTTGGTGGACGTCGGGGTCTGGCTCGAGGGGTGCATCAAATGCCCTCCGGATGAGTGTGAATGCAGAAGTTGCGGGGCGCTGGTTATGGCCGAAAAAGCGCGGCGTTGATAGCGCGAAACGTCAGATTGTATCGCATGGCACCTGTCTGCTGATGGAATGTTTCGCGGATGGACGAAACCCCATGCCACGCAAAACGCGATACCCCACCCCACACCACCACATCGCCGTCGAGCAGCTCGACGACGCGTTTCGGGTCGCTCCGGCGTGAGCCACCGAACGAAAAACGGGCAGGTACGCCAAGAGAAACCGACACAACCGGAGCCTCTGGCATCCCCTCATCCCTGTCCTGATGCAGACCCATTTTCGCACCCGGTCCATAGCGGTTGATGAGGCAGGAGGACGGGTCGAAGCCCTCATATCCCGATTCAGTCGCTGCGCGGACCGCAAGGTGACGAAGTGCGTCTGGCATGGCAGGCCAGGGCTGCCCGGTCTGCGGATCGGTTCGGGAATAGCGGTAGCCGGACGGATCGGCGACCCAGCCACAGGCGCCACACGATGTCATTGCAGCCGACATCTGGCCCATACGGGTGCGGAAATGGCGGAAAGCCGCCTGTGCCGAGACCTGCGCAATGGCCTGATGGAGCGCGTGCGCTTCGGACAGGGCAAAGCCGGGCAGCCACACGGCCCCCTCGGCCAGAAGGGTTCGCGGACGGACGGACGTCAGAAGATCATCCATCAGTCACCGCCCCGAACCGGAAAAACCCGCACTACTATCGTCATGTCTTCTGATATGGGGCGGCTCTGAAACGGTTCCAGAGGAAAAGAAGTCTTGAACACGGGGGAAAGCGGGCCGATTATAGACTGATATGCCGCCTTGCCGGGGATGTCAGAGCCTGACGTCGCGTTTCCTCCGGAAGGCAGCCTTGTTGTCATGATCGGCCAAGGACCGGATCACATGTTGTCCTCTTCCCGTTTCTTCTGCCACGCCCTGCTGGCGACCGCTCTGCTGGGAGGGGCGGCACAGGCCCAGACCGCATCCTTCGGTCAGCCCTACGCGGCCGGCACGACGCTTCCGACGCAGCCAGGTCAGAGCGATGCCCAGTCCCAGGCCACGACTGGCGGTGAGCATTTCCGTGCCCGCGGTCATCGCAAGCCGCCGCCGGGTTATTCCGACACACCCTCCACCGATTTCGAGCATGGTCCCGATCCGGACCATGAAGCCGGTGTGGAGCGCGATTCCGTGACGGGTGCGAACCTGTCCAAGTTCGGTTCGTCCTATCAGGGCAGCAACAACACGCAGTCCGGACAGCTTGGTGATGCATCCGGCAATGGCTGGACAGCCCCGCGCGGAAACGGCTGGTAAGACGCAACCAAATTCCCGGCAGCAAGTTCTGGTCCTCGTATGAATGCCTTCGAGGATCAGAACCATGCCGTATATCACCGCTACTGATGGAACGAGCCTTCACGTCAAGGACATGGGGGCTGGCAAGCCTGTCGTCCTGATCCACGGATGGCCTCTCACCGGGGACATGTGGGAAAAGCAGACGCTTGCCCTCGTCGAAGCGGGCTACCGCGTCATTACCTATGACCGTCGCGGATTTGGCCAGTCCGGCCATCCGATCAACTGCTATGACTACGACACGCTGGCCGACGATCTGGCCGTCATCCTTGAACAGCTTGATCTGTGGGATGCAACACTGGTCGGGTTCTCCATGGGCGGCGGCGAAGTCGCACGCTATCTGAGCCGCCATGGCCGCTCACGCATTTCCAAGACGGTGCTGCTGGCCTCCGTCGTGCCCTTCCTGCTCAAAACCTCCGACAATCCCAAGGGCGTGGACATTTCCGTCTTCGACGGGATCAAGCAGAAGATTCGTCAGGACCGCTTCGGCTTCCTGAAGGATTTCATTCCCGATTTCTACGGTGTCAGCCTGATGCATCATCCGGTCAGCCAGGGTGTGCTGGACTGGTCGTTCCTGCTGGCCTCCATGGCGAGTCCGATGGCGACGCTGGACTGCGTGGATGCGTGGGGGACAACGGATTTCCGTCCTGATCTTCAGGCCTTTACCATCCCGACACTGGTGATCCATGGCACGGCCGACTCTGCCGTCCCGGCAGGGATCGCGGGCGAAAAGGCTGCGGCCGCCATCCCGGGATCAACCTGGATTTCCTATGACGGCGCCCCGCATGGGCTGTTCATGACGCACGCCGAACGGGTGAACGAAGACCTGCTGCGGTTCCTCGCCACACCCTGACGGCCGTCAGAACGCACCCTTGAGAAAGGCCCTGCTGACCGGCATCTCGGTGCGTACAATCAGCAGGGAGCCGATGGCCAGAACCAGATCATGCCGGATCGAAGGGTCCTGTGACTGACGCTCAAGCGCATAGAGTTCGTCCAGGGTCGGGTCGATCGTGGCGGTCGTATGGGTCAGAGGCAGCTTGCGACGCAGCAGGTTTCGGACCAGCCCATCCACCGCCGTCACCGCCGTATCCGGCAGGCTTCCATGCTGGGCGAGCTTTCGCAGCATCAGCACGTTTCGTCCGACGGTCAGAACGGACAGTGTCCCGCGCAGCATGGCTTCCGCCCGGTCACTGGACAGGGAGCCAGCAAATCGCACGGCGCGCTCCATGCTCTGTGTGCCCTCGTTGATCCAGACATATTCGTCCATGACCACACCGGGCAGCGCCAGCCGTCGCAGGCTGCGCTTGAGCTGATAGCGCAGGACCTCGCCCGCACGGGCCGGAGTGAAGGGCAGCACGGCACGGAAAATCACCACACCTGCACCGAGTCCCAGCAGGAGCGCAATGGTGGTGTTGAACCAGCCGAGTTCGTTGATGCGTCCCTGGTTGTCCATACCCAGCAGGAACGGAAAGAACGTACCGTAGGACGCTGCCATGACGGCAGTGGACGGATTGCGGGACGCCAGCCCGCCCAGCATCATGAAGAAGCCTGCCACAAGGCAGAAGAACGGATAATTGGCTGTCACCGGCATGACGATGAACACCGGAATAACGCTCGCCAGAGCAGCGAAGACCGCACCGTAGAAGAAAGCCGCACTCAGCAGGACGGTATTCTCGAAGGTGGCAAAACGCGCGCAGACCACGGCGATGAAGGTCAGGAACACGCCACCCTGTGGCCAGGCCGTGACTTCCCAGACATAAGCGCCGAACAGCAGGGCCACAGTCGTCCGCACGCCATTGCGCATCGAGGCGCGCCAGTCCGGATTACGGGTCAGGCGATGGCGTTCGGACACCGGAGCACCATCCACGCTGGCACGATAGGAACGCAGCGTCTCGCACAGATCCGAAAGCATGACTTCCACGCCGGTGAGAATGATCCCTTCGTTCAGGGAGTCCTCATCGTCACGGGGCAGGATCGTCTGCATGCGGCCCCGGCATTCGGCAAGAAGAGCTTCGGTCTGGACGAGGGCCGCGATGCCACGACGATCCGTGAGAAGGCGCTCCGGCAGGCCGTCCAGAGCCGTGGCCATATCTTCAAGGAAAGGCCGCAGGGCTTCGGGCTGATGCGTGACGGACGTCATGCGGGTCCGCAGACCCAGCCCGCGCGACAGGACGCGCGCCACAAGTCCGAGCGTGACATAGGCATGCTCGACCTCGTTGCCCTCGCTGCGGATCTCGATGCGGCTGAACTCGATCTGGTCGCTGGAAGCCTGAAGCGAACCCAGCAGGGTGGACAGGTCGTCCGTAGCGCCCGGCTGCTGGCGGAGCACGGCCGTCAGGGCAGGAATGGCCCGGGTCAGAATACCCTGAAGACGCTTGCGAAGTT
This sequence comes from Gluconobacter sp. P1C6_b, assembly GCF_018811945.1. Classification (GTDB taxonomy): domain Bacteria; phylum Pseudomonadota; class Alphaproteobacteria; order Acetobacterales; family Acetobacteraceae; genus Gluconobacter. The sequence continues at coordinate 53,885 of NZ_JACRVU010000008.1, read as the reverse complement.
CCTCGCGTGCGCGGCCTGCGACATTGGGCAGGGCAATCATGCCCATCGCCGTTTCGCAGATCACGCCAAGAAAAATATAGGTGCCGCGCGCCATCGCGACGTTGAAGACGTGATCGGGCTCCTTGACCGCACCCAGCGCAATGATGGTGCAGGTATATCCGGCCAGCACGAGGGCATAGCCGCGGAAGTTGTGCGTCAGGGTCGCAAGGCCAGCGCACAGCCCGACCCAGAGCGCGAGTGCCGGAAGGAACAGCCAGGGATACTGCGGAAAGGCTGCCATGAGCACGATGGCCATCACCATCCCGATCACCGTGCCAACGAGACGCCAGCGGCCTTTGGAAATACTTTCGCCCCGGGAGTTCTGGGCGACGATCCAGACGGTCATGGCGGCCCATTGCGGCTCACCGAGCTCCATCCACAACGCGATCGCCAGCGCCAGAAGTGCTGCGATCGTGGTGCGGAGAGCGAACATGACGGAGGTAATGGACGGGGCAAACAGCCAGCCAAACTTCATGTCCGGTGCTGCCCTTCAGAAAATGTGTGACGGCCCGACTGCGGGGCCTCCGTGAGACCGTTACGCGCCGCCATGATGGTTCAGCCTGCTTTTCGGGGGACGTGACGTGTGAGGCTCCGCATGGTCACGAATTCCTCGGCACTGGTGGGGTGCAGGCCGATCGTGCGATCGAAATCCCGCTTGGTCAGCTTTGCCGTGATTGCAATGGCGAGGCCCTGAATGATCTCGGGAGCATCAGGACCGATCATGTGCGCACCGAGCACGATTTTGCTCTGCGCATCCACGACCAGCTTCATCAGGGTCTTGCCCTTGCGGCCCGAGAGCGTCTGGCGCATCGGCGTGAAGCTGGACGTGTAGATGTCCACGTCGTGGCTCTGCACGGCCTCTTCTTCGCTCAGGCCGACGGTAGCGAGCGGCTGGGAAAAGAACACGGCCTTGGGCGTCGTGGCGAAGGACCATTCGCGGCCCGGCTCGCCAAACAGGCGCTCGGCCAGGATATGACCTTCGGCAATGGCGGTAGGCGTGAGGTTGTAGGTGTCCGTCACGTCCCCAATGGCATAGATGCCGGGCACGTTGGTGGTCGCATCCTCAGGCTTGGCCGGAATACGTCCGTCCCATGTGGCAACGCCTGCATTGCCGAGCTTCAGCGGCGCCAGATTGGGATGACGGCCCGTCGCCAGGAACACGCAGTCCGTCTCGATGATGTCGCCGCCCTCAAGATACAGGCGATAACCGTCCACAACCTTCTCAATCCGCTCCGGGGAACGGCCGGGATGCGCCTTGATGCCGTTCAGCGGCAGCAGTTCGGACAGATGGGCGCGCATTTCATGGTCAAAGCCGCGCAGGGGAAGCTGCTGGCGGAAAACCAGATCGACCTTCGAACCAAGCCCGGCAAAAATACCGGCAAATTCGATACCGATATAGCCGCTGCCGATCACGGCGACGCGCTCGGGGCGCTCAGCCAGATGGAAGGCATCGTCCGAGACGATGGCATGTTCGGCGCCGGGAATGTTCAGGCGCGTGGGCGTGGAGCCCGTGGCGATGACGATGTTCTTCGCCCGGACACGCTGGACGGATGCATCCGGCGCCAGCTCAGACGGGCCGATTTCGACCGTATGGGCGTCCACGAAGCTGGCATCACCCGTAAACAGCGTCACCCCGGCCTTTTCCAGCATCGAAACATAGATGCGGTTCAGGCGCTCGATTTCGCGATCCTTGGCGCTGATCAGCGTGGACCAGTCATGCGCGACTGGTTTGACGTCCCAGCCATAGGACGGGGCATCGGCGATCTCGCGGCCATACTCGGCCGCATAGACCATCAGTTTCTTGGGTACGCAGCCGAGATTGACGCAGGTTCCGCCCCAGTGACGGCGCTCCGCAATCGCGACGCGCGCTCCGTTCTGGGCGGCAATGCGCGCGCAGCGCACCCCGCCCGAACCGGCACCAATAATGAACAGATCAAAATCCTGCATCATCCCGGCCTTTCGTGCCTCTTGAGACCTCAGCGCTCGGCAAAGGCCTTTTCAACGACATACGAACCCTGATGGCTCATATTGCCTTCCACGAAACCCATACGTTCGAGAAGGGCTTCGGTGTCGGCCAGCATTTCCGGCGAACCGCAGATCATGACGCGGTCATGCTCGGGATCGAGCTTGTCGATGCCCAGATCCTCAAAGATCTTGCCTGTCTCGATCAGCTTGGTGATGCGATCGGTCACGGCATAGTCTTCGCGCGTCACGGCCGGGTAGTAGCGCAGCTTGTCCTTGACGAACTCACCCAGGAACTCGTGCTCCGGCAGCTCGTGGCGGATGTGGTTCTCATAGGCCAGCTCGCCCGAAATACGGACGGTGTGGCTGAGGATCACGTTCTCATAGCGCTCGTAAGCCTCGGGATCCTTGATGAGGCTCATGAACGGCGCCAGACCCGTACCCGTGGACAGGAAGTACAGGTTACGGCCCGGCTTGAGGTTGTCGAGCAGCAGCGTGCCAACCGGCTTGCGGCCGATCAGGACCGTATCGCCCACCTTCACATGACGCAGACGCGAGGTCAGCGGGCCATCGGGAACAGCGATGGAGAGGAACTCCATGTGGTCTTCATAATTGGCGGACGCGATCGAATAGGCGCGCAGGAGCGGCTTGCCCTCGACCTCAATGCCGATCATCGCGAACTGGCCGTTTTCGAAACGCAGGCCGGGATCGCGCGTCGTGGTGAAGCTGAACAGGCGGTCCGTCCAGTGATGGACCGTCAGGACCTTCGCGGGATACAGATGCGCATATTCCTTGCTGGGCTCAGCAAGGCGGTACTGCTTCGGATGGCCTTCGAACGGCACCAGGCCGGTCAGGGGCTCGTCGATGGTCGGAGTCGGGGCGGCAAAAGTCGGGGTGGACATGTCTGGTTCTGTCTCCGGTTCGGAACGGATAACAGGTCACGGACCTGATAATGGTCGGGTCTTTTAGCCCAATCGTTGCCGCTCGGGAAACCCATGCGCGTTGAAGCGCATGCCGGAATGACGCACAAGACTCTTATGACAGACGACTCCATGCCGGACGCCACTCTTTCCGACTCTTTTTCCCCGGCCGAACGCGCCCTTCAACGGGCCGAGGCCGAATTCGGGGCCCCGCTCGACATTACGCCGCGCGAGCGCCCTGCCCTGCTGCGGCAGGTTGCGCGCAGGCTTGAAGGGCCGGAGGCGACCCTTTCCCATGACGGACTGATCGAGGCGCTGTGCATCGTGCGCCGCAAGACCTGGGCGTCCCAGCTCATGAATGTGTGCCGCAGGGCCGGCGAGGTCTGGGTCGGCAAGCCGGATACGCAGGAAGCCGCGGCCCGCATCCACGATCCGCGTGCCGACATGCCAGCCCTGCGCCGGACGCTCGACGATGTCCTGATGACGCGCTGGCAGGAAATGGGCGACTCCCCGCGTGCCGTGCTGGAAGACGTCCGCGCCGATCTGGCCGATACGGGTGTGATCCTGTCGAGCGGCCAGCTTGAAAAACTGTCCCAGAGCATCGCGGCTGCATTCGGCAGCGTTGATCTCGGCTTCGAGGACGATCTGCGGATTGCCGAAGAACGCCGTGCCCGTGAACAGGCCGACATTCAGGCCCGTGCGGAAGAACGCAGGGCCCGTGAGCTTGAGCGGCTGCGTCAGTGGGAGGAAGGGCTGGTCAGCTTCGATGAGCTGCCGAATGTCCTGCACTGTTCGCGCCGCGAAGCCCTGCGCTGGATTGCCGAAAACCGGATTCCTGTCGCCCGTCGCGAGACACGGCCGGACGGGATCGAACTGTTCTTCTTTGATCCTTCGGAACTCAAGCGCCTCCGGACCTTCCTGCCGCAGTGGCGCAGCGGAACCAGGGACCGGCCGGAAGTTCTGGATCTGGGCAACAAGGCCGGCAACGCCGCCATTGCCCGCGTGGCCGCGCTGGACCGGTTTGCCGGGCATTTCCGCACGGCGCGTGCGCTGAAGCGCCGCATCACGCTGGTGACGGGTCCGACGAACTCCGGCAAATCCTATACGGCGCTCAATGCGCTGGCGAATGCCGAGAGCGGTCTGGCGCTGGCGCCCCTGCGTCTTCTGGCGCATGAATTCCGCGAGTCCCTGCTCTCACGCGGTGTGCCCGCGTCGCTGTCCACGGGTGAAGAGCGGATCGAGATGCCGGGTGCGCGCCATCTGGCGGCGACGGTGGAGATGTGTCCGTTCCATAATCCGGTGGATGTGGCGATCATCGACGAAGCCCAGATGCTCGCCGATCCGGACCGGGGCGCTGCCTGGACGGCTGCCATCATGGGTGTCCCGGCCCGGCATGTGTTCATTCTCGGCGCGCCGGACTGTATTCCGCTGGTCAAGCGCATTGCCGAACTCTGCGACGATCCGGTGGACGAGATCCATCTCGAACGCAAAAGCCCGCTCAAGGCGGGTGAGACGCTGCATCTTGATGAACTCAAGCCCAGCGATGCCGTCATCGCCTTCTCCCGCCGCGAAGTGCTGGATCTGCGTGCCGAGCTTATGGCGCGTGGGCGTCGCGTGGCCGTGGTTTACGGAGCCCTGAGCCCGGAAGTCCGTCGTGCCGAAGCCGCCCGCTTTAACAGTGGCGAGGCCGATATCCTGATCGCAACGGACGCCATCGGCATGGGGCTGAACCTCTCCATCCGCCGCGTCGTGTTCAGTGCACTGCGCAAGTTCGACGGGCGACAGACGCGCGATCTGGTCTCGCAGGAAGTCAAGCAGATCGGCGGCCGCGCGGGACGTTACGGCAAGCATGAAAGCGGACTGGTCTGCGTTCTCGCTGGTGCTGGCAGCCCGACCTTTGTGCGGAAAATGCTGAGCGCTCCGCCTGAAGAGATCAAGGAACTGCGTCCTCTCGTGCAGCCGGATTCGGACATCGTCCGGGCCGTCGCCGAAGAGATCGGCAGTGACAGTCTTTACGGTGTCCTGACCCGCATCAAACACGCCGTTCTACGGGCGGATGATCCGAATTACCGTCTGGCCGATATGGAACAGGCGCTGGAAATCGCGGCCGCCCTGGAAGGCGTTGAAAACCTCGATCTTTCGACCCGCTGGACCTACGCCATGTGCCCGATCGACGAGCGGGACAACGGAATCCAGCGCCTTGTCCAGTGGGCGGCCGATCATGCGGCCGGGCGTTCGGTGCCACCGCCGGGTACGGGGCGTCTGCCGCATCCGGAACAGGCGGGGCGCGAAGAGCTGGAGCGGGCTGAGAAGCGTCACAAGCGGCTGGTGGCCTGGCGGTGGCTGGCATTGCGCTTCCCGGACGCCTATCCGGCCCGTCAGGACGCGGAAATCAACACGTCCATTCTCAATGACTGGATTGAACAGGTCCTGCGGACCCAGAGCCGGATGCGCGAGAGCCAGAAGCAGCAGCGCATCGGTAGCCGCCCTGGCCGCGGCGGCCATAACGACAGACCGGGCAACAGGGCGGGTTTTTCCGGCCCCAAAAAGCCGGGGGGCCGCAGTTTCCCGGCGAAAGGAAACCGGCGGCCGGGGGGGCCGCGCAAGCGACTGTCATAAAACGCAGACCGGCCTGACATCTGTCAGGCCGGGAGATCAGGCTCTTTTAGGCTGAATGGCAGGCTTTGTGCCCTGTTCTTCGCCTGTTTTGTTGCGCACGCGGCGCTCGATCCATTTCTGGGCCTGAAGCTTGATAAGAGGATCAAGCTGCCGGTAGAGCGTGAGCATCGTATTTTCGTCAGGGGTGAGCGTCGCCTGAATGGCCTTGTAGGCCATTCCTGTCAGCAGCACTTCCGGTTCAACACCCAGCACCTGCGCGAGACTGCCCAGATGCTTGCCGACATGCCCCGAACGGCCCGTTTCCCAGAATGCCACGGCCGAGCGCGAGATCCCGACTTTGTCCGCAAGCTGCTGCTGGCTCAGTCCCGCCATCTCCCGAAGAAGCCGGATGCGACGCCCGAGTTCCAGCCCCGGGGAAAGCTGCGCCGCTGGGATGGCGTCTCTGGTCAATACGGCCTCCGTCTCTCTGATCCATGCCCTGTAGGCCGCCTCGGAGACCTGCGTCAGAGCCAGCGACTGGTTTTCCACCCGGAAACCCACCCGGCCGGCCCCAAGAGTCATGATCTCCCTGACCTCACCTGCACCCTGCTTTGCAGTGGCCGATGCCGTCCATTTCTGTCCCAGCCCAAGCTGGATCGTTGTTTTCATTCCCAAGCCTCCGGCCTGATAGCAATAGCGCGCCACGCCATGCGACAAAAAACCTCTGCCGGTCAGAGGACTCCCGCAATGACACGGAAGAAGATCTTTCTGCTCCCCCATCTGGAATATGGAGAAAGCCGGATGACACTAGTCCCGTTTCCGTTTTCAGGGGAAGAGGTGCAATACCCCCCTGCCCCTCCAAAAAATCGTGAAGTATCAAAAGTTTTTTTGAAATCAGACCTGGACTGGCTGTGGGCAGACCTACTGGGCATCCTGCGGGACAAGGACCATCGTGCCAACGGAACCGCTTCCATGCAACACAAGATGACTGTCGCTGTCACGCGACCATGAGGTCACGCTCGGCAGGAAAGCTCCGATCTGCTGCTCCTGGGCCATCAGGGCCGGCGAGCAGGCCTTCCGGGTCATGGCAAGCGGCAGGAAATGAAGCGTCTGTCCCGAGAGGGTAAAATGCCCCATCAGGCGGTTGCAGCCATCCGTCCCGTAAACCGTGCCGTCCTGTTGCAGCGTCAGGCCAGGCGCTTCGGCGGTATTGTCAAAATGAAGGCTGCCTACGCTCTGAATCCGCCATGCCCCGTAAGGCGCGCGGATGGCCGTTCCCGCCACATGCCGCAGCAGGAGCCGGGGATGATCCAGAGGCGTGCCGCCGTCCGGCGTGGCAAAGAGTCTGCGTCCCTCGACCGTGATTTCGGCATTCAGAACGTAATGTCCTCCCGGGGGCAGAGCCGGGTAGGTCAATGTATAGGGGATAGGCACGCCACGATGGATCTCTTCGCGCTGCTCGGCCATGACCAGAGGCGCGCCATGCGTGGCACCCGTATCTTCGATCCAGACGCTCAGGACAGCGCCCGGCGGCAGGGCCATGCGTTCACGGTACAGCGCCTCACCGTGCAGGGTGCGCATGCTGTCCGCCTCGGCGGGGCATGAGGCGAGAATGGAGCCTGCGGCCAGAAGAGCCAACGCGAAACGACGGATCGTGATCATACCTGAAAGTCCTCAGCCGATGCGGTTCAGCCCGCCCATGTAAGGACGCAGAACCTCTGGAATATCGATGCTGCCATCTTCGTTCTGATATGTCTCCATAACAGCGATCATCGTTCGACCGACAGCGAGACCGGATCCGTTCAGCGTATTGACGAAGGCCGGTCCATTCTCGGCACGATAGCGCGCATTCATGCGACGTGCCTGAAAATCGCGCGTATTCGAGCACGAAGAAATTTCGCGCCAGGCCTTCTGCCCCGGAAGCCAGGCCTCCAGATCGAACGTCTTGGCCGCACCGAAACCCGTATCGCCCGCGCAGAGCAGCATCCGGCGAAAGGTGATGCCCAGACGCTCCAGAACCGTCTCGGCGGCCTGCGTCATGCGCTCATGCTCGGCGTCGCTGTCTTCGGGCTTCACGACGGAAACCAGTTCGCATTTGGTGAACTGGTGCTGGCGCAGCATGCCGCGCACGTCGCGCCCGGCCGAACCGGCTTCGGAGCGGAAGCACTGGGACAGCGCGGTCATACGGATCGGCAGGGCGTCAGCCGGGAGAATGTCCCCCATGACCGAGGCCGTCAGCGGGACCTCGGCGGTCGGGATCAGCCAGCGGCCGTCATCGGTCCGGAACGAGTCCTCGGCGAATTTGGGCAGCTTGTCGGTGCCGTACATCGCATCATCGTTTACCAGAAGCGGCACGCTGGTTTCGCTGTAGCCGAACTCAGTCGTGTGGGTGTCGAGCATGAACTGGCCAAGCGCGCGTTCCAGACGGGCGAGTTCGCCACGCAAAACGACGAAGCGTGTGCCCGACAGCTTGGCGGCGGTCGGAAAGTCCATCAGACCCAGAGCTTCGCCAAGTTCGAAATGCTGTTTCGCCTCAAAAGCAAATTCGCGCTTCTCGCCACGGACATGGACGACGACGTTCTCGTCCTCGCTCTTTCCATCCGGCACGGAGGCATCGAGGCGGTTCGGCAGGGATTTCAGCACGTCGTCGATGCGGGTCTGGATCGTGTTGGCACGCTCTTCCAGACCGGCAATCTGGTCACGCAGGGCGACGGCTTTCGCTTCGATCTCGGCGGTATCGAGCTTCTGGCGCTTGAGCAGGCCGATTTCCTTGGCCAGCGCCTTGCGGGCACCCTGTGCTTCCTGAAGCGCAGCGAGTGCGGCGCGACGTTCCTCATCGTCACTGACAAGCTGCTGTCCCACGGGTGACAGGCCCCGACGTGCGAGAGCAGCGTCAAAAGCGGCCGGATCGGCGCGCAGGGCTTTCAGGTCATGCATGGTTCAGGGCTCCGACAGGTCTGGTCATCAGTCTTCATCAGCGGCCATGGGTTTCGGTTCGACGAACCGGGCCGTGAGGATGGATACCTCGTACAGGGCGACGAGGGGAATGGCGAGGCTCAGCATCGTAATCGCATCAGGCGGGGCGATCACGGCGGCAACAGCAAAGGACGCGACGACGGCGTAGCGGCGGAAGCGCTTGAGCTGCGCCACACTCAGCAGACCGACACGCACCAGCAGGGTCAGGACGACAGGCAGTTCGAAACAGACTCCGAAGGCCAGGATCATTTTCGTGACCAGCGTCAGATATTCCGAGACCTTGGCCTGAAGCTCGATCTGCATGCCACCAGCGGTGTTCTGCGGTGTCTGGAACGACAGGAAGAACTGCCATGCGTACGGGAACACCACGTAATAGGCGAGTGCCGCACCGATCAGGAACATGATCGGGGTGGCGATCAGGAATGGCGCAAAGGCACGTTTTTCACTGCGATACAGGCCGGGGGCGATGAAGATCCAGGCCTGTATGGCGATCATCGGAAAAGACAGGCAGGTCGCCCCGAAAACGGCCACGCGGATATAGGTGAAGAAAGCCTCATACAGCGCCGTATAGATCAGGTGCGGCTGCTCCCCGTTCTTGCGCATGATGTTGCCGAGCGGGGCCGCCAGAAACCGGTAGATCTCGCCCGAATAATGATAGCAGATGGCAAACGCGATCACGAAGGTCACGATGGACCAGATCAGCCGCTTGCGCAGCTCCACGAGGTGCTCGAGGAGCGGCATCGGCGTGTCGTTGATGCTGTCGGTATCGGTCATTCGCCGTCCTTTCCGCTCGCAATGGGAACGCGCCGGCCGGCATGGATGGCGCGGACGGGCGGCAGGATGTCAGGTGCCCGCCAGCGGGAGCGCTCATGCAGAAGCCGTCTTGCCGTGCAGGGGGGCAGAATGGACGGAGCATCCACGACATCGTCGTTGGGCTCGGGTTCCGGTTCGACAGGCAGATCCACGGCTGGCTCGAACTGCGGACGGGCATTGTAGGGCACCGTTTCCAGATCGGTCAGGGGCGGCGGCGGAAGCGGTGGCGCAGGCGGAACTTTCGGCAGATCGGCAGCGGACGCTTTTGCGGGCGTGTCGAGTTCCAGACTGCGCCGGATGGAATTGTCGCCGTCGATGGCCTTCGTGACACGGTCGCGCAGGTTGAAGTTCTTCAGGTCCCGGAACTGGTCGCGCGCTTCGGAGAGGTCGGCTTCACGAACCATCTCGTCGACATGGGACTGGAATTCAGCCGCCATGCGCCGCATCGCCTTTAACCCGTTCGACAGGGTGCGGATGGCAACCGGCAGGTCCTTCGGGCGGATGAAGACCATCGCCACCATCACGAACAGCGCGATTTCCGAGAAACTGAAGTCAAACATGCATCATTCCTAGCCTGTCTGCTCCGTTCCGCCTACGGCAGAAGCATCGTCTTCTGCTTCCGTGGGCGCACGGTCCAGCAGGAAGTCCTCCCGGCGGGGCAGCCCCCGCAGATCCGGCAGACCGAAACTTTCCAGAAAATTCGCCGTGGTGCCCCACAGAACCGGACGCCCGGGAACGTCCTTGCGACCTTTGGGGGCAATCAGACTGTCTTCCAGAAGGGCGTCAAGAACCGCCTGCCCGAGCGAGACGCCACGGATGGCTTCGATTTCCGCGCGGGTGCAGGGCTGGTGATAGGCGATGATGGCCAGCGTCTCCATCGCGCCGCGACTCAGGCGCCGGGGCTTTTCCACAACTTTCGTCAGGGCAGACGCAAATTCCGGCCGGGTGCGGAACTGCCAGCCACCCGCGACCAGCACCATTTCCACGGCATGGTCGGCGTAGCGGCTCCGCACAGCCTCAAGCGCCTCTTCGACCGGCACGGAAATGGATTGTGCAGTCAGAAGCTCGGTAATCGCCGCAGACTTTACGGGTTCAGGGCTGGCGAAAATGAGTGCCTCCACGAGAAGGCAGGCCCGGTCGAGCATTGCGGGATCCGTCATGAGGGCGTGGCCGCCCGCCATTCGATTTCCCCGAATGCCTCCGGCTGACGCAGCTCAAGCGCACCGCCCTTCGCCATTTCGAGCCCTGCCAGCAGCGTACCTGCGAGAGCGGCATTGCGCCCATAAGGGCCCTCTTCACCGTCCAGTTCGTTCGGGTCCGGCAGAAGGGAAGTCAGGGTCTGCCAGCCGACCACAGTGTCAGTCCCCAGAAGGCGCTTGAGGCGGGACAGCGCATCCTGCACGCTCCAGTAACGACGGGCCCGTGGCGCATAGACGCGTCGGCGCCCTGTTCTGCGACGGGCAGAAAGATAGGCCGTGATCAGCGCGGGCATGTCCACACGCAGACCGGAGCGATCGATTTCTGTATGATCCTCGCCCAGCCCGCGCCGGAACACGTTCACCCCCAGACGGGGCTGTTCGGCCAGCCACCGGGCAGCGGCGCGCATCCGCTCCAGTTCGATCAGGCGTTCCTGAAGCAGTTCGATCGCGTCTTCGGCGTCCGGATCCTCGTTTTCGGCGGGCAGGAGCAGCTTGGATTTCAGCCAGGCGAGCCACGCGGCCATGACCAGCCAGTCTGCCGCCAGTTCCAGCCGCAGGCTCCGCGCTTCCGCACGAGCCTTGTCCACGACGGCCAGATACTGCTCCACCAGTTGCAGGATGGAGATTTTCGCCAGATCCACCTTCTGCCTGCGGGCCAGATCGAGGAGCAGGTCCAGCGGCCCCTCAAACCCGTCAAGCGTCAGATGAAGTGTCTCGCTCAAACGCCAGCTCTCAGAACTGGGCCGGCGTACAGGCGACGGACTGCGCGTGCAGCTTCACACAGTAAGCGCGCGCAGATTTGAGATCCGCAAAGCCGCCGATCCGCAGCCGCACGAAGGTATGATCCCCACGTGTGGTCTTCTCGAACAGTGGCGTATGGCCTGCGAACAGGGCCGGGGCCTGATGGCGCAGGCTATCCCATTCCTTCCGGGCTGCGGCTTCGCTGTCGAGCGCACCGAGCTGGACTTCATGCGTCCCGCCGGATGTTTCCGCAGCCGGAGCGGCGGCTTTCGGCGGTCCGACATTCTCAGGCTCCGGAACCGGCGCGGGAAGCGGCTTCTCGGCTGGCCGTACGGCGTGATGGACAGGCGCCTCTTCCTTCTTCGGCGCTTCCTTGGGCGGTGCAGCCTTCGGCGTCTCGGCCGGTGCCGCTGCCTGATCCTGCGGTTTCTCCGGAACGGTGGCAGGCAGCGCGGTACCCGGAGACATCTGCCCCGTATCGGCAGGCGCGGCGGCTTCAGGCAGAATGGCAGGCGGCTGGGCTGCGGGCGCATTGTCCGGAGCCGCACCATCTGCCTTGGGGGCATCGGCTTTTGGTGTTTCCGGCGCAGGCGTTCCCGGCGGGACGCCATACTGACGGGCCAGCGCTTTCGTATCCGGCTGTTCCGGACCGGGAGCGAGATGCGCCTCGCCATTGCCGGTCATGTCCGTGTCGCCATCGTCACCACCCATGATCTGCATCCCGCCCGGATCGGCCGGCCGGTCTTTCACAGGGCCCGGCGGCGGACCAATGATGGGAATGCCACCATGATGGCTGCCCATGAGCGACCAGCCGCCGACCGCCAGCAGAAGCACGACGCCGATACCGACCGCACCACCAACCAGCTTGCGCGTGGCGGGATCGTTGCCCAGCACGGACGTCAGACGTCCTGCCCCGGAGGCTCCGCCAGCGGCTGCCGGACGACGGCGCGGCGGGGGTTCATCGTCATAGTCGTTGCTCAGCCGTTCGCGGTCGAAACGCGCCTGCGGGCGCGCTCCCGAAGCCGGACCCGCAGGCTGCTTCGGGGCGCGGGCGTAATCGCCCGGATCGGGGCGGTTGCGATCCTGATCGTTTTCCGGGCTCATCGCATTTCCTCTACCGGCACGACGCCGAGAATGGTGAGGGCACAGCGCAGCGTTCCCGCGATGGCCGAAACCAGCGCCAGCTTGGCGAGGCTGGTTGCACGGTCGTTCTCATGCAGGAAGCGCAGGGTGGTATCTTCGCGGCCCCGGTTCCACAGGGCATGGAAATCGGAGGCCAGATCAATGCAATAGGTCGCGATCCGGTGCGGCTCACGCGCCGTGGCGGCGGCTTCGACACTGCGCGGGAATGCAGCCAAACGGCGCAGGACGGCCAGTTCAACGTCCGAAGACAGGTTGGACAGATCGGCGCTGCACAGAGCCTCCGACGTCACGGCGTCCGCGCCGAACATCGTCTCAGCCGAACGCAGGACCGAGCGGCAGCGGGCATGAGCGTACTGAACGTAGAACACGGGGTTATCGCGCGTCTGGGCGACAACGGCGTCCAGATCGAACTCCATCTGTGCATCGGCCTTGCGGGTCAGCATCGTGAAGCGCACGGCGTCGCGGCCCACTTCGTCCAGCAGGTCGCGCAGGGTGACGAACGTGCCGGCACGCTTGGACATGCGGACAGGCTCGCCGTTTTTCACGACGCGCACGATCTGGCACATCACGACTTCAAAGCCGGTCTTGCCATCCGTCAGGGCCGAAATCGCGGCGCGCATGCGGGAAACGTACCCGCCGTGATCGGCGCCAAGGACGTCGATCAAGACGTCAGCATTCTCGGCCTTCTGGGCGTGATAGCCGATGTCGTTTGCGAAATAGGTGTTGGTGCCGTCGGACTTGCGGAGCGCGCGGTCCTGATCGTCGCCGAACTCGGTGGAGCGGAAGAGCGTCTGCGGGCGGGCCTCCCAATCTTCCGGCATCTTGCCCTTGGGCGGCTCCAGCACGCCTTCATAGAGCAGGCCCTTGCTGTCGAGCTTCGCGATCGCGGCATCCACGCGGCCACTGGCCAGCGTTTCGGCTTCGCTGGCGAAGACTTCATGCGAAATGCCCAGCGCTTCCAGATCCTCGCGGATGGCAGCCATCATCTGCGTCAGGGCATCGCGCCGCACGGTCTCGAACCAGACGGACGGATCGGCCGGGCCGCCTTCGGCGTTGGCAAGCGTGCGCCCATGCTTGTCAGCGATGCTCCGGGCAACAGGGATCAGATACTCGCCCTGATATTGCAGGCCGTTCGGGGTCAGCGGACTGAAATCATCCGCGGAAATCTCCGTGCCGATGACCTGAAGATAGCGCCAGTACGTGGCCCAGGTCAGGGCGACGACCTGCGTTCCGGCATCGTTGATATAGTATTCGCGCGTGACGGTGTTACCAGCCGCTTCGAGCAGGTTGGCCAGCGCATCGCCAACCACCGCACCGCGGCAGTGACCGACATGCATCGGGCCGGTCGGGTTGGCGGAGACGTATTCCACGTTCACGCGCGTCCCCTGCCCCATCGTGGAGCGACCATAGCGGTCACCAGCCTTGAGGATCGAGACGGCGACGCCCTGCAGGACTTCGGGCTTGAGCGTCAGGTTCACGAAGCCCGGGCCTGCGGCTTCGGCCTTGGCGACTTCCGGCAGGGCGGCGAGCTTCTCGACCAGTTCGGCGGCGATTTCGGCGGGCTTACGGCGCGCGGGCTTGGCGGCAAGCATGGCAGCGTTCGTCGCCATGTCGCCGTGGGACGGGTCACGGGTAGGAGTCAGATCGACGCGCTGCACCACCTCTTCCGGCAGGCCGGGGACGACCGATCGCAGAGCGTCGCACACCTGAACCCGGGTGCGGGCAAAGAGACAGTCAGTCGTAAGGGTCGTGGTGTCAGCGGCCATTTCAGCTCGATTCCTGTAACGCGTCTTCAGATCAGAGGCTCTATCAGCCCAGCACGGAGAGGTCCGTCAACCGTCGATGTTCTTCCATCGCGAAACGATCGGTCATTCCGGCAATATAATCGGCCACCAGACGCCTGCGCTGCACGTCATCAGCGGCTTTTGCATGCCCCCGCAGCGGATCGGGCAGAAGGCCGGGATCTTCGGAGAGGATGTCGAAGATTTCCCGGACCGCGATCTTGGCCTTCCGCGCCATGCGGTTGACGCGCCAGTGCCGGTACATGCGGGCATAGAGGAACTTGCGGATGGCCTTGTTGGCCTCGCGCATTTCCGGGCTGAACGCCACCACGGGGTAGCCGGCATGGCGGATGTCGTCAGCCGATTGCGGGTTGAGCGCCTCAAGGTTCCGGCGCGTCTGGTTGGTCAGGTCAGTAGCGAGTTGGTTAATAACGACGCGGATGGTTTCATGACGCACGCGCTGGGCCTGATCGGACGCCTCCCGCCCAATCTGCCGCTCCATTTCGCGGGAGCGACGCAGGGCGTCTCCGACCAGCGGCAGATCCTCGATATCTTCAAAGGACAGTAGCCCGGCGCGCAGACCGTCATCGAGGTCATGGCCGTGATAGGCGATATCGTCCGACATGGCTGCGACCTGTGCTTCGGCCGAGGCATGGCTTTGCAGGTCCAGATGATGCTTTGCGTCGTATTCCACGAAATAGGGCGTGGGGCGTTTGACCGGGCCATTATGTTTAGCGAGGCCCTCCAGTGCTTCCCAGGTCAGGTTCAGGCCATCGAAGGCATGGTAGCGCGCTTCAAGAGCCGTCACGAGACGCAGGGACTGGGTATTGTGATCGAAGCCGCCCCAGTCCTTCATCGCGAGCGCAAGTGCGTCCTCACCGGCATGACCGAACGGTGTGTGGCCGAGATCATGGGCGAGCGAAACAGTTTCCGTCAGGTCTTCGTTCAGGTCCAGACTGCGGGCGATCGAGCGCGCGATCTGCGCGACTTCGAGCGAATGCGTCAGGCGGGTGCGGAAGAAATCGCCTTCATGGTTGATGAAGACCTGCGTCTTGTATTGCAGGGTACGAAACCCGGCCGAGTGCAGCACGCGGTCGCGGTCCCTTTGCCAAGGGGAACGGACGGGGCTTTCCACTTCGGGATAGAGCCGTCCCCGGGAGCCGGAGTCCTGTACCGCGTAGATCGCTACCATCAAGACATATCCTGTGTGTGAGCCGTCTGGCTGTAACCCCTGCCCCGAAGCCTTATGGCCGGTAGAGCGCCGTTTCCGGCCGGATCACGGTTTTATTCTACGCCAGCCCGGCGCGCGTGCAACCACGCGCCCTTTGCCCTCGACGCCGCTCTGACCATATAATCAGGACCGCAGCCGTCTTGCTGGGGCCAGCAGGGTCCAGCCGCCTTTTCAGATTCCGGGAACACACGCCCATGTCCGACACCGTGCCTTTCAGCATTTCCGCCAGCGCCGCCGCCCGCATCAAGGACATTATCGCAGCCCAGCCCGAGCCTGACGGGCTTGCGCTGCGTGTTGCGGTTCTGGCTGGCGGCTGCAACGGGTTCCAGTACCAGTTCCGGCTGGAGCGGGATCAGGCTCCGGACGATGTCGTCATTGAGCGTGACGGCGCGAAGGTGTTCGTTGATACGACCAGCCTCGATTTGCTGGAGAATGCGGAACTGGAATTCGTGGACAAGCTGATGGGGGCGCATTTCACGGTCACGAATCCCAATGCGGCGTCGTCCTGTGGCTGCGGCACCAGCTTCTCGCTGGCCTGATCCGATGACCGCCACGCCCTTTACCTTCGCAAGCTGGAACATCAATTCCATCCGCGCCCGTGCCCATCATGTTCAGGACTGGCTGGAGCGTCATCCGGAATGTGACCTGCTGTGCCTTCAGGAAATCAAATGCGAAGACAGCCAGTTTCCGGCCGTGTTCGCCGAAGCCGGACTGCACGTCGCGACGTCGGGGCAGAAAGCCTATAATGGCGTGGCGCTGATCGGGCGGCGGCCGTTCACGGTCACGCATCATACGCTTCCCGGTTTCAACCATCCGTCCGCCCGCTATATCGAGGCGGAACTCGACGGGATAACGATCGGCAATCTCTATCTGCCCAACGGCAATTCCGGTGGTGAAGACGGTTACGCGACCAAGCTCGCCTTTTTCGACGCGCTGGCAGCCCGGGCGCAGGTTCTGCTTGATGCGGAAAAGCCGTTTGCGTTCATCGGGGATTTCAATGTCTGCCCGACGGACGAAGATCTGGCCCCCGGCGCCCTCTCGCCGGCTGACGCGCTAGTGCGCCCCGAGACGCGGGCGGCTTTCCGCAGGCTGGAATGGATGGGGCTGACGGATGCCCTGCGCGCTCTGCATCCCACCGGTCGGCATTATACGTTCTGGGACTATCAGGCGGCAGCGTTCCAGCGGAACTCAGGACTGCGGATCGATCATGCGCTGCTCTCTCCACGCCTGACGGAACGGCTGAAAGCTTTCGTGATCGACAAGGACGAGCGCGCGAAGGAAAAGGCCTCCGATCACGTTCCGGTCCTGGTCACAGTCTGACAGCACAAGGGGGCCGGAGACACGGCTCCGGCCCCGGCCCGTATCAGGCATGACGGAGATTGAATCGTCGCGTCAGATGGCCTGGCTGCCATTGATAGCCGTTCCCACTCCAGCGCCAGTGTCCCGGAATCCAGCGCATGTCGCCATGGTGGGGCGGGACAGGTTCGGGCAGAACATGCGGCGGCGGAGGCGGCTGGCGGTAAGGGCCGCTATAGGGCACGAACTGTGCATGGGCTGTTCCCGTCATTGGCGCAATCGCCATCGTACCTGCAAACAGGGCGGAAACAGCCAAGATCCCTGACAGATGTTTCAGCATCAATGCTCTCCTTTCCATGACGCCTTGTCACGGAAAGATGATGCCATTGCGCTGTTGACGCCGATGCGGCGCAGCTATGGCGAAATCGGGGCAGCGCATGATTTTGTATTGCGGATTTCAGAAACGTCTCGTCACCTGAAACATAAAGATACAGAAGTTTATGTGCGTTATATTTGCAACTATTGTCTATAAATAGTCCAAAAGTGTCGTTCTTAATCTTGTTATTTTATTGACAGTTGTATTTTTAACACATCTATAGAGGCTTCTCCGCATCTTGCGTAGCGAGAGACCCCGCGATTACCGACGTTCCCAGTCTTTGTTTTCGTTGGGAGGGTCAGCAGTGATTGCCGCACCATTTTTCGGGCTCCGGCCACGCCGAGAGCCTGCTGCCGTGGCCCGTCCCCTGACCCGTCCTGACTGGCGGCTCGCTGCGGTCGTCCTGAGTGGTTTATGGACATCTCCGCTTCGTGCTGAAGCACCATCCTACTTCATGCCACCTCACCGGAATGTTCCGCCCCGGGTGCCCGGAGGGCGCCCGACCGTCAACTCCATGAAAGGCGCGGAAATTCTGGCGCCGGCTCGCGGCTTTTCTTTTACCCAGAAGAGAGAAGCCTTCCCGGTCAGACCGGAATGGGCACCTCTGGATCTGTCGCACCTCTCGAAGGTCGGTCCGTTTGACGTGGAGCGGGCTGCCCAGTCTCCGCTGATGGAGGAAAAGGGGGTCACGACGACCTTCTCCTATCCGCTGAAATCACTTCCGGGCGTTGACCTCACAGCCAGTTTCTTTGGAGGACATCGGGACACCATTCAGGGCGCAGCAGGGGGAAGCGCAGCCATTACGGGTGGCATACGGATTCATTGGTAGCTTATAAATGCACAAAGGCGCCTCTCCATCCGGAAAGACGCCCTGACAATATGCCCGGATATTTTAGATCTACGACAGGAACGGCTTGCCTTCATGGGCGACGAGCAGGTCATGCAGATCTGTGGCGTGATCTTCCTCATCGGCCAGGAAGCCTTCGAGCATGATGCGGGTCGTGGGATCATTGTCGCCGAAATAACGGATCAGTTCCTGATAATGTTCGATCACGACACGCTCGGCGATCAGGTCCTGCTTCACCATTTCCACGAGGTTGCCGCCATCGCCGTATTCGGTGGCGGAGCGTGTGGCGAGCCCCTCGGGGTTGAAGTTCGGCAGGCCGCCAAGCTGGTCGATGCGGTTTGCAGCGGCCAGCATGTGCTTGCGCTCGGAGGCTGCGTGTTCGTTGAACTCGGCGCCGACACTCTCGCTGGTCAGGCCTTCAACGGAAATGGCGTGCATCGTGTAGCGCAGAACGCAGACAAGTTCGGTCGCCACAACAGCCTGAAGGATATCGATCGTGGTCTTGACGTCCCCCTTGTAGGTAGCGGTCACCGCACCGTCGTCGAGGGATTTCTTTGCGTTTGCGCGCAGCGTCTGCACGTCTGTCAGGAAGGCGTTTTTCTTGCCGTCGACCATTGGAGTGTCTGCCTTGAAGGTTGGGATCTGTTTCTCCAACGATAGAAATGACGAAGTGTTGCAGACGATATGAAAAAACCGGCATCTCCCGAATGAAAGATGCCGGTTTTCAACAGCGAACGACGCTGCGTAAGGCTTACTTGCTGGCGGTCGGCTTGGGCTTCGGCAGGTCGAGCGCCAGATGCAGTTCCTTCAGACGGGCCGGTTCGACCGGGGCCGGAGCTTCCATCATCAGGTCCTCGCCGCTCTGGTTGAGCGGGAAGAGAATGACTTCGCGGATGTTCGGCTCATCGGCCAGCAGCATCACGATACGATCCACGCCCGGTGCGGCACCACCATGCGGCGGGGCACCGTAACGGAAGGCGTTCAGCATGCCACCGAAGCGCTCTTCCACGACTTCGGGGCCATAGCCTGCGATTTCAAACGCGCGGAGCATGACTTCCGGCAGATGGTTCCGGATTGCGCCCGAGGACAATTCCACGCCGTTGCAGACGATGTCGTACTGATAGGCGTTGATCGTCAGCGGGTCCTGCGTGTTCAGGGCCTCGAGGCCACCCTGCGGCATGGAGAACGGGTTGTGCGAGAAGTCGACCTTCCCGGTTTCCTCGTTCAGCTCATACATCGGGAAGTCCACGACCCAGCAGAAACGAAACGCGTTCTTCTCGATCAGGTCCAGCTCGGTTGCGACCTTGGTGCGCACCACGCCAGAGAACTTGGCGACTTCATCGCCCTTGCCTGCAGCGAAGAACACGGCATCCCCGGCCTTGAGACCGCAAATTTCGCGGATGCTCTCGACGCGATCGGCTTCGAGGTTCTTGGCGATCGGGCCCTTGCCGCCCTCTTCCTCGAAGATGATGTAGCCCAGACCACCGGCACCGTTTTCACGGGCCCAGCTGTTCAGCTTGTCGAAGAAGCCGCGCGGACGATCACCCGCACCCGGAGCCGGGATGGCGCGGATCTGACCGCCCGACGCTGCAATCTTGGCGAACAGGCCAAAACCGGAATCGCGGAAAGCATCCGTGACGTCCTTGATAATCAGCGGGTTGCGCAGGTCCGGTTTGTCGGAGCCGTAGTCACGCATGGCGTCGGCATAGGGAATGCGCGGGAATGCGCCCTCCGTGATCTTCCAGCCTTCGGGCGTGAACTCGTTGAACACACCGGCGAGGACGGGTTCGAGCACGGTGAAGACATCCTCCTGCGTGACAAAGGACATCTCGAAATCGAGCTGGTAGAACTCGCCCGGGCTCCGGTCAGCGCGCGAGGCTTCATCGCGGAAGCAGGGTGCGATCTGGAAGTAGCGGTCGAAACCGGCGACCATCGCAAGCTGCTTGAACTGCTGCGGAGCCTGCGGCAGGGCGTAGAACTTGCCTGGATGCAGACGCGCCGGAACGAGGAAGTCGCGCGCACCTTCGGGGGACGAAGCCGTCAGGATGGGGGTCTGGAACTCGGTGAAGCCCTGCTCGATCATGCGCTGACGCAGGCTCGTGATGACCTTGCTGCGGAGCATGATGTTCTGGTGCATCTTGTCGCGGCGCAGGTCGATGTAGCGATACTTCAGGCGCAGGTCTTCGGGGTAGTTCTCGTTGCCCGCCACCTGGAACGGCAGGACTTCGGCGCTGGAGCGGACCTCAAGGGCATCGGCCAGAACTTCGACGTCACCGGTCGGCAGGTTCGGGTTACGCTGGGAGCCGTGACGGACCACGACCTTGCCGGTCACGGTGATGACGCTCTCGACGCGCAGGCGCTCGGCCTTTTCCAGCAGGTCCGTGCCAGCGGGGATGACGATCTGCGTTACGCCATAATGGTCGCGCAGGTCGATGAACAGCAGGCCGCCATGATCGCGCTTGCTGTGCACCCAGCCGGAAAGGCGGACAATCTGCCCGGCATTCTCCTCACGCAGGGCGCTACAGTCATGGGTGCGGTATGGATGCATGTCGGGCCTCTTCAACGTCCTGTGCGGATAAGTGGGCGCAGGAAGCCGGGACGGCCCTCTCATGTCAAGTTTTCTGCGACCTTGAGGGCGCGTTCAGGCCTTTTCCTGCATGAAACCATCGAAATCGACCGCAGCCCGCGCCATGTCGGCGGCATGTCCGGCCCCGGCCAGGGCGATGGGCCTGCCGTCTCTGAGATAGGTCGCAAGGAACTTGAATCCGCGGATATCGCCTTCCAGCGCCACGTTATCGAAGCTCTCCCCCCAGCCCAGAAGCTCGATCTTCTTGCCGAACTGCTGCGTCCAGAACCAGGGCATTGGCACGTTGGGGGTGTCATGTCCCATCATCGCGAGCGCGGCGATCCGCCCCTGCACTTCAGCATGGCGCCAATGCTCGATTCGCCGTGGTGCGCCGTCATGGAAAACGGCGGATGCATCTCCGGCTGCATACACGTTGGAATAGACCCCGCCCTCGCCGCCTCTGGTCACGCGCATCTGTCCGTTCACGACAATCGCGCCGCTCTCATCGCGCTCCAGACCCGACACATAATCCGTGGCGGGTGTCACACCCACGCCCAGCAGCACAAACGCGGCGGGCAGACGGGTGCCGTCATCGAGCTCCACACCCGAAGCCGTTCCGTCCCCGCCTTCCTCGGCATAGATCTTCGTGACCCGCGCATCCGAGACAAACGCCACGCCGTTTTCTTCATGCAACTGGCGCAGGCGGATACCGATTTCGCGGCCAAACTGCTTTTCCATCGGGATTTCGCTGTCGGAGATGATCGTCACACCCACGCCGCGTTGCCGCAGGGACGAAGCCGCCTCAAGCCCGATGAATCCCGCCCCCACGATCGTCACCGCCAGATCGGGATCCAGAATGGCGGCGATCCGCTCCGCATCCGCCTCACGATGCAGCGTATAGACGCCCTTCATGTCCACGCCCGGAATATCCGGCTTTCTGGTCACGGCCCCCGTCGCGATCAGAACATGATCGGCCGTCAGTTCCGTTCCGTCCTGTAGTCTGGCCCTGCGGGTCTGAGGATCGAACTGCGCCACATGGCCCCGGACGCGGGTGATGCCGCGCTGGGTGTAGAATTCTTCTTCCCGAACGGGGGGCGCATGGGCCTTTTCGGATTCGCTGACGAGGACGGTCTTGCTCAGGGCGGTGCGGTCGTAAGGAAGATCCTTTTCCTCGCTGACCATCGTGATGGTGCCCGCGAACCCTTCCGCCCGGAGCGTCACCGCCGCACTGACGGCCGCAGCTCCGGCTCCGAGAAGCAGGACGCTCTCGTTTTCCTGCCGTTTTTCCGGAGCCTGACGCTGCTTCGGCTTCAGCCCGACCAGAACACGGCCATCAACGATCTGGACCGGGTACTGCGGCAGGGGATCGAGCGCCAGTGGTTCGACGAGGCTGCCATCCGTCGCATCAAAAACCGCCTTGTGCCAGGGACAGACCAGCATGCTGCCTTTTTCCGTCTGGCAGAAAGCCCCCTGCTCCAGCGGTGCCTCCTTATGGGGGCATTTTCCGGCGAAACCATGCACATTCTCTCCTTCCCGGATGAGAACCACCGGCGTGCCGTCCAGGGAAAACGGCGTGATCTTCCCGTCTTCGAGCGTATCAAAAGCGCAGAGATCGCGGAAATCGGCGGTCGGGGCGGATTGGGACATCAAGTATGGCCTCCCGGCTGGGAAATGGGGACAGTCATGAAAGCGAACGCAGCATAGGCCGCCCGGTTGGCAAACATCAAAAAACCCGCCCGGACATCACGTCCGGACGGGTTTTGAATAATGGCTGTCTGATAAAGACAGGATCAGAACATGTCGTCGAAGCCGCCGCCGTCACCGCCGCCGAAATCTCCGCCACCACCAGCATCGCCGCCGCCGCCAAAGTCGGAATCGGAGAAGCTGCCGGCATCGGTTCCGGCCCCGCCAAAGGGATCGGAGGCCGAGGCGTCACCGCCATAGTTGTTGATGATGGTGTCGCCACCCGCACCCCAGCCACCGGCAGCATCGCCACCACCGTGATGGTCGGAGAACAGGCCTTCAAGCGCATTGGCAGCCATCATGCCGCCAGCCACACCTGCGGCCGTCGTCAGGGCCGAGCCAAGGAAGCCCGAACCACCGCGCTGGAACATGCCCGGCTGATAACCCGGCGGATAGGCATACTGCTGCTGCGGCATAAAGTTTGGCGGAGGAGCGGCCTGCGAACCCCAGCCCGGCGGCGGTGCCGACTGCTGCGGACGGTTACCGCCGCCGAACAGACCACCGAACAGTCCCGGCTTGGACCCGCCCGACTGCTGGACCTGCGCGAGCTGCTGCTGGGCCTGCTGGAGCTGGAACTCGAGCTGGCGGATGCGGTTCTGGGCCTGCGCCAGCGCGGCTTCCTGCACCACGGCCATCTGCGTGACGCGATAGCGGGCTTCCGGATATTTCTGGAAGTTTTCAGCGATGAAGCGGTCCGCTTCAGGGTCGATCGGCGGCAGAGGCGCGGCCGGTGGCTGTCCAGGCCCCGTGACCTGCGGCCCTCCCCCGACACGGGCGACGAAACGGGCGATCAGATCGCGTTCTTCGTTGTTCATCGTCATCATCCTTCCAGATGAAGAAATTGCAGAGCCTCAATCATATGATGCACTCGCGCCCAGTCTACAAGATCGGCGAAATG
Source organism: Gluconobacter sp. P1C6_b (assembly GCF_018811945.1). Taxonomy (GTDB): domain Bacteria; phylum Pseudomonadota; class Alphaproteobacteria; order Acetobacterales; family Acetobacteraceae; genus Gluconobacter. Next base: position 30,756 of record NZ_JACRVU010000008.1, on the reverse strand, counting down.
ACGCTCCCTTCCGGTTGAGGGCCTGTGCCTGTAAGGTGGCGCCCGATTTCTGCCAACCGGAGCCTATCGAATTGTCTGCGACCCGGCCGCTCTGCTTTCAGGACCTGATCCTGCGCCTTCATCAATTCTGGTCCGAGAAGGGCTGCGCCATTCTGCAGCCTTACGATACCGAACTCGGAGCAGGCACGCTCTCCCCTCACACCACGCTCCGCGCACTCGGCCCCAAGCCTTGGGCCGCCGCCTATGTGCAGCCCTGCCGCCGTCCGTCGGATGGCCGCTATGGCGAGAACCCGAACCGTCTTCAGCACTATTACCAGTATCAGGTGCTGCTCAAGCCGACACCGGAAGACAGCCAGCAGCTTCTGCTCGACAGCTATCGCGCCATCGGGATCGACCCCGAACTGCACGATATCCGATTCGTCGAGGATGACTGGGAAAACCCGACCATCGGCGCCTGGGGACTGGGCTGGGAAGTCTGGTGTGACGGGATGGAAGTCTCGCAGTTCACCTATTTCCAGCAGGTCGGTGGCATTCCGACCGTCCTGCCGTCCACGGAGCTGACCTACGGGCTCGAGCGGCTGGCAATGTATGTGCAGGGCGTCGAGAACGTCTATGACCTCGATTTCAACGGCAAGGGCCTGACCTATGGCGACGTGTTCCTGCGCGCCGAACAGGACTATTCGCGCCACAATTTCGAGCTCGCCGACACGCAGATGCTGCTGACCCATTTCAACGATGCCGAGCGTGAGTCCATGCGCCTCTCCGAGGCCGGTGTGGCCCAGCCCGCCTATGACCAGTGCCTCAAGGCCTCCCATCTGTTCAATCTGCTCGATGCGCGAGGCGTGATCTCCGTCTCCGAGCGCGCATCCTATATCGGGCGCGTCCGAGCGCTTGCCAAAGCCGCCTGCGAAGCCTGGCTCGCCGGTGAGGAGGAGACGTCCCATGGCTGAACTCTTTATCGAACTGTTCAGCGAGGAAATCCCCTCCGGCATGCAGGCCCGCGCGGCCGATGATCTCGGTTCGCTGCTCACGAAGGCACTGGATGGCCTGAACCCGCGCGATCTGCGCACGTTCTTCGGCGCCCGTCGCATTGCGGCAATCCTGACCGTCGATGCCGAAATCCCGGCCCGCAGCGTGTCAGAACGCGGCCCGCGTGAGGGTGCGCCAGAGAAGGCTCTGGCCGGATTCACCCGAAAGCATGGCGTCACACCGGATGAGCTGACGCTGGAAAACGGCTTCTGGGTTCTGAACAAATCGCTCGATCCGGTAAGCGCGGAAAGCCGCGTGACCGAAGCTGTGCCCGAGCTTCTGTGGAAATTCCCCTGGCCGAAATCCATGCGCTGGGGTGCGGGCTCGAACTTCACCTGGGTCCGCCCGCTGCGCCGGATCGCCTGTTTGCTGGACGGGCATGTCGTGCCGTTCGCCCTCGCCCGCGAAGGGGACGACGCACATGGTCTGAAGGCATCCAACCTCTCCGAAGGCCATCGCTTTCTGGCGCCGGGACCGTTCGAGATCCTGTCCGGCCAGCAGTGGCAGGAAGAGCTTGAGACGCGCTCGGTTATCGTGGACATGGACAGCCGCCGCGACATGGTGCGCACCGGTGTGGCGCGTCTGGCGGGCCAGCATGGTATTACGGTCGTGCAGGATGACGGGCTGGTCAATGAAGTCTGCGGACTGGTCGAATATCCGGTACCGCTTCTGGGTAAGATCGACGCAGCATTCATGGATCTGCCTGCCGAAGTGATGCAGGTCTCCATGCGGATCAACCAGCGCTATTTTGCCCTGCGCAATCCGGACGGCAAGGCCGCGCCCTATTTCGCGTTTGTCGGCAATCTGCCGTTCAAGGATGGCGGCAAACTGACGACTGCGGGCAATGAGCGCGTGCTGCGCGCCCGTTTTGCCGATGCGCGGCATTTCTGGGATCTGGACCGAAAGACCAAACTGGCGGACCGCGTTCCCACGCTGGCAGCCGTGACGTTCCACGCCAAGCTGGGAACGCAGGCCGAACGCGCCGAGCGGATCTCAAAGCTTGCGGGCACCGTGGCGCAGGCCATGGGGCTTGACGGCGCGCAGATCGCCCAGGCCGAGCGCGCAGGTCTGCTGGCCAAGGCGGATCTGACGACCGGAATGGTCGGCGAGTTCCCTGAACTTCAGGGCATCATGGGCGGCTATTATGCGGCGCATGATGGCGAGGACGAAGCTGTATCCCGCGCTGTGGCAGAGCATTACCTGCCGCGCGGTCAGTCCGACGACACCGCGAAAGCACCGGTTTCGGTCGCTGTAGCGCTTGCGGACCGGCTGGATCTGCTGGCCGGATTCTTTGCCATTGGTGAACTGCCGAGCGGTTCGGGCGATCCGTATGCGCTGCGTCGTGCAGCCCTCGGCATCATCCGCACGATCCGTGACAACGGGCTGCGTCTGGACCTGACGGCACTGTTCGCACAGGCTACCAATGGCCGGACAGGTGGCGAGCTGGCCAAGCTGCCGGACTTCATTGCCGAACGTCTGCGCGTGCAGCTTCGCAGCGAAGGCGAGCGGCATGACGTGCTGGCCGCAACGCTGGCTGGGGGGCTTGATGGCGATCTGGTCCGGCTTCTGGCCCGGACCTCGGCGCTGTCGGAGATGATCCAGACGGAAGACGGGCGCAACCTGCTCGCCGCCGCCAAGCGCGCCGCCAACATCCTGCGCATCGAGGACAAAAAGGACGGCCCGCATACCGGCGCGCCCGATCCGGCTCTCTATACGCAGGACGAAGAGCGCGCTCTGGCTGCCGGTCTGGATCAGGCCGTCCCTGCGATCGAGACGGCCCTGAAGGAAGAGCGCTTCACCGATGCGATGCAGGCCATTGCCGCCCTGCGCCCAACGCTCGACCGCTTCTTCGAGGCCGTAACGGTCAATGCACCGGAACCGGAAGTGCGGGCCAACCGCCTCAAGCTTCTGTCCCGCTTCCGCGAGACAACAGCCCTGATCGCCGATTTCGGCCAGATCGAGGGCTGAAGCCATGGGAGCGTGGTGGGCCGGATCCGGCACCACGCTTCCCACGATGGAATAGAGAGCGTCCTCCCCCCAGCAAACTGGATGCGGACACTCTCCAGAAAGCCCTCCATGTCTCCCAAACGTGACTGCCTTTAGCGCACAAGATGGTTCATATCTGAACATCTCTTCCTACGTTGCGCAGATGAAAGAGGCACAGCCATGGTCGGCATTTCCACTCCTCAGACGACTGAAGCTCTGGTGATTCATGAAAAGGGCGATCTGCGGTTGGAGACCGTTTCCGTTCCGCCACTCAAAGCGGGGCAGGTTCTGGTGCGCCCCGCCTGGGGCGGCATCTGCGGATCAGACATGCATTATTTCCTGCATGGCGGCGTGGGGGCTTCCGTTTTGCGTGAGCCGATGATTCTGGGCCACGAGGTTTCCGGAATCGTGGAAGCTGTTGGCCCGGACGAAACGCGCTTCCGGATTGGGGATGCTGTCGCCATTCATCCCGCCCGACCCTGTGGACACTGCCCGGAATGCGAGCGCGGTGCGAAACATCTCTGCCGGAACATGCGCTTTTTTGGCAGCGCAGCGTTTCTTCCTCATACGAATGGCGGTTTCCGGCGGGACATGGTCGTCGAAGCATCCCAGCTTTATCCGCTGCCATCTGGGCTGGACGTGAAGCGCGCCAGCCTCGCCGAACCTTTCTCCGTGGCGCTGCATGCCATTACCCGCGCGGGCGACGTCAAAGACAAACGCATCCTGGTCCAGGGCGCGGGCCCAATTGGTGCCCTGATCGTCGCCGGACTGAAAGTGGCTGGCGCTTCAGAAATCGTCGCGACCGATCTTCAGGACTTTGCGCTGGATGTTGCGCGCAAGCTGGGTGCGACCACGACCATCAACACGGCTCGTGCCACTCATGACACGGAATATGACATCGTCTTTGAAGCGACGGGTGTCATTCCTGCCCTTCCCATAGCCATCGCGCGCACGCAGAAAGGCGGAATCCTTGTACAGGTGGGGATTTTTCCACCGGGGGATGTGCCCACCCCCCTGGGACAGATTATTGCACGGGAAATCGACTATCGGGGAACATTCCGCTTCGATGAAGAGTTCGCGGAGGCGCTCAAGATCCTGGCGGACAATCCGTGGATTGCGGATGGTCTCGTCACCCACAGCTTTCCGCTAACTCAGTATAAAGCCGCTTTTGACGCCTCTCTGGACCGGAAAAGCTCGTCCAAGGTTCTTCTGGAACTCTGAAAGATCAGTCGTCTTCGTCTTCATCCTCACCAGGGTCACGCTCGTTGCGATGGACCCAGGCAGACATGAGCAGGCCGAAGCCGAACATCATCGTCAGCATGGCCGAACCACCGTAGGAAATCAGCGGCAATGGCACGCCACCGACCGGGATGGCGCCCATGACCATAGACAGGTTCACGGCGCAGTACAGAAAGAAATCCATCGCAATGCCCAGACCCAGCAGCCGCCCGAACTGGTTGCGGCTGCGGATCGCAATGAGCATGCCGCCCATGACGAGCGTTCCGAGCAGGGTGATGACGGCGATCCCGCCGACAAAACCCCATTCCTCACCGATCATGGTGAAGATGAAGTCTGTCTGCTTTTCCGGCAGGAAGTTCAGCTGGCCCTGACTGCCATGCAGGTATCCCTCGCCCCACATGCCGCCTGATCCGAGCGCGATCTTGGACTGGATGATGTTGTAACCTGCACCTAGCGGGTCGTGTTCGGGATGCAGGAAGGTGTCGATCCGGGCCTTCTGGTAGTCGTGCAGATGGCTGTAGATCAGCTTGCCCATGAACGGCAGCGGCGCCACGAGCAGCAGGATCTGCCACAGCCGCATTCCGGCTGCGAAGAACATCGTCGCACCGATGACGCCGATGATGGTGGCAGTTCCGAGATTAGGCTCCTTGAGCACCAGCAGGACAGGCAGCAGCGTCAGCAGTGCTGGCGGGATCAGACGCAGCGGATTGCCCATCCGCTCATTGCCGATGCGGTGGAACCAGGTTGCCAGCATCAGGACGAGGCCGATCTTGGCGAATTCGGACGGCTGGAACTGCATGCCCGCCAGATTGATCCAGCGTTCCGCCCCCTTCCCCACATGTCCCATCCGCAGCACAAGCGCGAGCAACGTGACGGAAAGCAGGTAGATTGGCACGGACGCCATGCGCAGAATGCGCGGACTGACGAGCGAGACAGCGATCATCATCACCAGCCCGAAGCCGAACCGCACCATCTGCGGCCCGGCAAACGGCTTGGCAGACCCGCCACCGGCCGAATAAAGCGCGATATAACCCACGCCGGCCAGCACACAGACCAGCAGCACATAAAACCAGTTGACCTGAAGCAGGCGTGCCATCGGGCGAAAATCGGGTTCGGCCCGCAGGAGCCGCCGGTCGGATTTGAGAAAGCCGAACGTATTCATGCCGTTCCGTCTCATTGCGCTGCTCCCGGATCCGTCTGTTCCGGAGGGGCGGCCGGAGCAGGAGCTGACAGTACAGGAGCTGTCGGTGCAGGCGCCGTTCCGTCTGCGACCGGTGACGGTGTTTGCGCAACGCTCGGCGCCAGCGGACGCACGTCACTGGCGGGATCGCGCAGCAGGGTGTCGGTCATGATGAGTTTGGCCAGAGGGGCAGCCTCATCCGCACCCGCGTTACCGTGCTCCACCACGACCGAAACCGCGTATTTCGGATTATCGTAAGGCGCAAAACAGATGAACAGCGCGTGGGGACGGTATTCCCATGGCAGATTCATCGAGTTGAAATGCCCGGATTCACGCAGGGCCCGCGACACGCGCCGCACCTGTGCGGAGCCTGTCTTGCCCGCCATCTGGATACCCGGGAGATCCAGCCGTGCCTTGGGTGCCGTGCCGTGCGGGTCATTGACGACCGCGAACATCCCGCCGCGCACCACGTCCAGATACTCTGGCGGCAGATCGACCTTTGCCACATCGTCCACGGAAGCCATCGCGGACATCTGGTCATTGGTCGCCCGCAACAGATGCGGCTGCACATCCCGGCCCGAGGCAATGCGCGAGACATACGTGGCCAGCGCCAAAGGCGTTACCTGCACGAAGCCCTGCCCGATGCCGGCATTGACCGTGTCACCACCGTTCCAGTGGAAACCATGCTTCTGCCGCCATTCCGGCGTGGGAATGACCCCGGAGCGGACATGCGGCAGCTCGATCCCCAGCTTGACACCAAGCCCCATCGCATTGCCCACCGCCTGGATCGGGTCCATGCCGCACCGGCGCGCCACTTCATAGAAATAGACGTCGCAGGAATATTTCAGACCTTCGCGCATGTTGATGAGGCCATGCCCCCAGCGGTTCCAGCAGTGAAAGCGCACCCCACCGAGGTCATAATATCCCGGACAGTTGAAACGGTCCTGCGCCGTAACGGAACCGGATTTCAGGGCGGCAAGGGCCACGGCGGGCTTGAAGGTCGAACCGGGCGGATAGAGACCGGACACCGCCTTGTCCACCAGCGGCGTACGCGGGTCATTCGCCCACTCGTTCCACTGCGCGTGGCTGACACCGGAGTCAAACAGCGACGGATCAAAGGACGGCGTGCTGACCATCGCCATCACCTCGCCATTGCGGCAGTCCATGACCACCGCACTGGCGACACGATCCTCAAGGCGGCTGAGAACCTGCTGCTGAAGCACGGAATCCAGCGTCAGACGGACATCCTCGCCCTGCTGGCCTTCCACCCGATCGATCTCGCCAATGACACGCCCGACCGCGTTGACTTCCATCTCCACAGAGCCCGGCTCACCGCGCAGAACGGCTTCCTGCGTCTGCTCAATCCCGGCACGCCCGACGCGCATGCCCGGCAGCGAAAGCGTCGTGTCCTTCGCTACGTCCTCTTCATTGGGAGGCGCGACATAGCCCACGATATGGGCTGTTAGATCCCTGAACGGATAAAGCCGCGTCGATCCGACATCGACCAGAACGCCCGGCAGGGACGGCGCATTGAGTTCGATGCGCGCCATGTCGTCCCAGGACAGGAACTCATGCAGCGTGACGGGAACGTATTTATGGACATGGCGCAGGTCGCGCTCGATCCGGGCACGGTCATGCTCGTCCAGTGGAACGATCTGGGAAAAGCGCTCGATCACGGCCGGAATATCCGTCGTCTCTTCGGGCATCAGAAGCGCGCGCCAGCTCACCTTGTTGTCTGCCAGCGCCACACCGAAACGGTCATGGATCGTGCCCCGCACCGGAGCGAGCAGGCGTTTGCTCGTCCGGTTACGCTCGGCAAGCTGGCGCAGATGGCCACCATCCACGACCTGCAAAGTGTAGAGCCGTCGCCCCAGCACTCCCAGAACCCCGGCCTGCACGGCCATGACCAGCAGCGCCCGGCGCGTAAAGACGCCACGCCCCGACCGCACAGGCTCAGCCTGGCGCTTCTGGCGTATCCGTGACCGGAAAGGGTTGTTTCGGGAAAACATCAGGGTGGGAATTCAGGATCCGGAAAAGAAAGCGGCTATCCGCGCGGCACAGGGCCTGCGGAACACGAAAGACGCTGTCAGGCCTGATCGGGATTGGCAAATGTGCGGCGTCCCCAGACAAACAGCGCGGTCAGGCTGGGATAGATACCGATTGTCAGCGCTGCCTGAAAGAGGCCGGGTGCAGGAGAAAGAAGTGCCACGGCATGCAGGCACACGAGCGCCCACTGAAAAAAGGAAGCGAGAGCGGCAAAAACGCTGAAGATCAGCCAGCCCGCGATGAAGCCCAGACGGGACAGGCCATAGCGCCAGTGATGCGCCACACCGTAGATCACCAGAAGGGACAGCAGCACGGTTCCCGGCGGTCCGAAGCTGAAGATCTCGACCACCAGCCCGCACAGGAAAACCGCCAGCGCCGGCATGGAGCGCGGACGGCTGTAGGCCCAGAACCAGACCGTACACATCGCAATCCCGAACTGAAGCTGCGCCTGTCCGGGAATACCGAATGGCGCGGACAGCAGGATCGCGGAAAACACGATGAACAGGGACGGCATGGCCGCCCGCGCCGCCATGTCGAGCGCGCGGCGGAAGGTCTGTTTGGGCTCGACGGCGGAATGCAGATGCGGCGTGGAGTTCTCGGCAACCATGACGCTTACTGCCCTCCCCGGCCCGGCATGTCCGGCAGGTTGGGCAGCCATGAGAACGGCAGCGGGCCGGTCAGCGGGTTCTGGGGCAGCTTTTTCACGCGCACGCGTCCGGGCGCGTCGGGGGCCTGCGAGTCGTCATCGCCGTAATCGAACACGCGGACGATATCCAGCCGGTCCAGATCCGCATCCGGCACCACAACCGGCCGGTTGGGCGCACTGTAATGCACCGTACCCACCGGCAGGCCAGCCGGCATCGTGCTCTGGCCGCGGGTTTCCACGCGCTCGCCTTCAACGGGATGATGGTCCTGCGGATAGAAAATCAGGCGGGGCGATGCCGTATCATCTCCGGCCATGATCGCATCGCCATGCGAGCTTCCGAGCGTAACGGGAATACGGCTCGCATCGTCATTGATCATCAGGACGCGGACCGTATGGGGCCCGACTTCCGTGACACGCCCCAGCAACCCGGCGGCATCCAGCGCGACATCCCCGATCCGGACATCATGCCCGCTGCCCACGTCCAGCAGAACGGCACGGGAATAGGGGCCGCCATCGTCGCGCGTTACCCGGCCGGTCACATACTGGGGCACCGTCTCGGGGATCCAGTGCAGGCTTTTCTTGAGGCGGCCATTTTCCGCCGCGAGCGCCACGGCAACATCATACCAGTGGCGGAGCGCACGGTTTTCGTCCCGCAGACGGGCATTTTCCTTTGCCAGATCCGTCGCACCGCGCAGATCCGTCAGCCAGACCTTTACCCGCTCCTGCGGCCAGACCAGACCATGATAGGCTGGCGCCATGAAATCCGTCGCCATCAGACGCACCCCGTCAACGGCCGGACGACGGACCAGTCCGAGAAGGACAAGCCCGACCGCCAGCAGGATCAGGATAGGCAGGACGGCCTTTGCAAGCACCTGCCGGGCATGGATGGACAGCATCCGGCGTTAGCCAAGTCCTCAGTACATGCTGCTCAGAACACTGCGCAGACGACGCATTTCCTCAAGCGCCCGTCCCGTTCCGAGCGCCACACAGGACAGGGCGTTTTCCGCGACCGTCACGGGCAGACCCGTATACAGACGCAGCACCTCGTCCAGACGATACAGCAGCGCACCGCCACCGGACAGAACGATGCCCTTGTCCACGATGTCGGCAGCCAGTTCGGGTGGCGTGTTCTCAAGCGCGGTCGTCACGGCATCGACGATCTGCATGACAGGCTCGGCGAGGCTCTCGGCGATCTGGGCCTGGCTGACGATCACTTCACGCGGCACGCCGTTGATGAGGTCACGGCCCTTGATTTCCGTCAGCGGACCGTCGGGGTTGGCGGGATCATCCGGCATCATGGCCGAGCCGAGTTCGATCTTGATACGCTCTGCCGAGCTTTCGCCGACCAGAAGGTTATAGGTCTTGCGGATATAGGAGATGATGGCTTCGTCCATCTTGTCCCCGCCCACGCGGGCCGAGCGCGCATAGACGATGCCGCCAAGCGAAATGACGGCCACTTCCGTCGTGCCGCCGCCGATATCCACGATCATGCTGCCCGAAGGTTCCGTGACCGGAAGACCCGCGCCGATGGCTGCCGCCATGGGCTCCTCGATCAGCATGACCTTGCGCGCGCCCGCGCTCTCGGCACTTTCCTGGATCGCACGGCGTTCGACGGCCGTGGCGCCGGAGGGTACGCAGATGATGATCTGCGGGCTGGCGAAGGCGCGACGGTTGTGAACCTTGCGGATGAAATGCTTGATCATTTCTTCCGCGACTTCGAAGTCTGCGATCACACCATCGCGCAGCGGACGGATGGCCGTGATGTTTCCCGGTGTGCGGCCCACCATCTGTTTGGCTTCGTTACCAACTGCAAGAACCTGTTTCTTGCCCCGCACCTCGGCAATCGCCACAACGGAGGGTTCGTCGAGAACAATACCGCGACCCTTGACATAAACGAGCGTGTTGGCAGTGCCGAGGTCGATGGCCATGTCGGCAGACATGAGACCCAGCAGACGAGAAAACATCCAAAACTCCTGGCGCGGCTCTGTGCGGGGGACAGATGGCGGATCGTGATTGCGGGGCGGTTCCCCGCGGGTGGACTTAACCAGACGACGCAGGTTCAGCAAGGCCCGAGGACGCAATATAATGCGCCCGATCTTAATGGATCGTACAGATCCCATCCGGGGACATCGAAAAAAATAATCGTGCGCCCCGATCCTGCCACCCTTCTGTCACGTTCTGTGTGTCTAGATCCGCGAAACCGTTCCGCCGCGCCGGCCATCGGGCTACGGAGCGGAACGCCAAACAGGATGTTTTGCCATGAAGACCTTCACAACACCCCGCTTTCTTGCAGCTCTGGCTCTTTGCGGCGTCGCGCTCACGGGTTGCGGCAGCCCCTATGACAGTGGCGCACGCGCCGGATCAGGCGCCCTGATCGGCGGCGGCGGCGGCGCAGCCATCGGCGCGCTGGCCGGCGGCGGAACGGGCGCGGCCATCGGAGCCCTTGCCGGAGCAGGCACAGGTGCGGCAGTTGGTGCAGCGACAACGCCCAACCGCCCACGCAACGGATATTGAGCTATAAGCAGCGCTCGCTTCCGTTAAAGACGATCAAGGATTCGGACTATGAGGACCGCTTTTTCCCACTCTGCCCTGCGCGGTACGGCGCTGGTCGGAGCATTCGCCACAGTCATGGCTCTGGGTGGATGTCAGGGGAACTATGATCCTGGCTCGCGCGCACTGGGAGGCGGCCTTCTGGGCGGCGGAACAGGCGCTGCGATCGGCGCTCTCGCAGGCGGTGGCCGGGGTGCTGCGATCGGCGCGCTGGCTGGCGGCGTTCTGGGTGCCGGCGCAGGTGCGATCACCACGCCCAACCGCCCCGGCTATCAGAGCGGCTATGCCAATGGCCAGCAGCAGGGTTATTACAACGGCCAGCAGGGTGCCTATCCACAGCAGCAGGGCCAGTACATGCAACCGCAGTACCAGTGCCCTCCAGGCACCACCTGCCAGCAGCCCCAGTATCAGTGCCCGCCCAACACGAACTGCCAGTATCCGGCCAACAGCGGATACTCACAGCAGGGTGGCTATCAGCAGCAGCCGGCCCAGAACTATCAGGGCGGTTACGGTTACTGAAACCTGACGTCCGAAATCATCGGTCTCAGATCATTCTCAGACCGATGATCGCCAGGAGGATGCCCAGAAACCATCTCTGCGCATCCTCCGGCAGGCGCCCAGCCAGCAGTGTCCCGAGCAGGATGCCTGGAATGGACCCCATGAGCAGTTCCACCAGCACAACGGTATCAACCGCGCCCTGAAGCCAGTGGCCACCACCGGCCAGAAGCGCCAGCGGAACAGCATGGGCGATATCTGTCGCCACGAGCTCCCGGGTACTGACCCGTGGATAAAGCACCGTCAGAGCCGCCATTCCGATGGCCCCTGCTCCCACCGATGACAGCGTCACCAGCGTGCCCAGCACGACACCCAGAAAAACCGTCAGCGCATCAACGGTCTGCGGGCGCAGCGTTCCCGCACCGATGGACCATTTCTGCAGCCAGGGCTTGAACAGGATGGCGGGAACCGTCAGCAGGAGCGCCACGCCCAGGACTTCGGTAATCAGCTTCGAGACAAACGGACTCGGGCCGAAGTGGCGCAGGAAAATCAGGCACAGGAGGCCTGCGGGAAGGCTGCCGGCCATCTGAAGAATAACAATTCTCCAGCGTACAACACCATGATGGCGGTTCAGGGCAGTGCCGAAGATCTTGGTGATGGCGGCATAGAGAAGATCCGTCCCTACAGCCGACTGCGGTTTGACACCAAAAAGCAGGATCAGCAGCGGTGTCATCAGGGAGCCGCCGCCCACACCGGTCATTCCCACCAGAAAACCAACCAGCAGTCCTGAAAGCGTATAAAGCCATGAATGCGGCATGACGGTCCCTTATTCCACAGATAACGGAACCATACCGATCGTGTTATGTTTGTCTACTTCTTAGATAAACTATTTTATATAGTTTTTTATGTGCATGTCAAAAAAAACAGGCATGCAGGTCTCCCCGCATGCCTGTTTCGTGAAAGCACCCTGTCCCTGTGGATCAGGACAGCGCTTCCGGCTCCGTCCGCTCACGCTTGGTCAGCAGCTTGTTCAGCGCATGGATATAAGCGCGGACGGCGGACACCACCGTATCAGCATCGGCGCCCTGCCCGTCCACGAGCTTGCCGTTTTCCTGCAGACGGACCGTCGTGCGGGCCTGGGCATCCGTGCCTTCGGTGACATTGGCCACAGAGAACAGAGCCAGTTCAGCCGTATGCGGGAATGCCTCACCAATGGCACGGAAGGCTGCATCGACCGGACCGTTGCCGCTGACTTCGGCGTACTGAATGGCACCATCGACGCTGATTTCGAGCTTGGCACGGGCCTTCTGCTTCGTCCCGGAAGCCAGTTCCAGCGCGATCAGATGCACGCGCTCATGGTCGCGGCTCTCGTCATCAACAAGCGCACGGATATCGTCGTCGAACACGACCTTCTTGCTGTCGGCCAGATCCTTGAAGCGCGCGAACGCGGCGTTCAGGGCCTCATCTTCCAGCGGCGGGTAGCCGAGCTGCGCCAGCTTGTCGCGGAACGCCGCACGGCCGGAATGCTTGCCCATGACCAGCGAGGTCTTGTTCCAGCCCACGCTTTCCGGCGTCATGATCTCGTAGGTCGCAGCGTTCTTCAGGATACCGTCCTGATGGATGCCACTTTCATGCGCGAACGCATTGCGGCCGACGATGGCCTTGTTCGGCTGGACGTCGAAGCCTGTGATCGTCGCCAGCATGCGGGACATGCCCAGCAGCTTCGTCGTCTCGATACCGGTCGTCTTGCCGTACTGGTCATGACGGGTGCGCAGCGCCATGACGATTTCTTCAAGCGCCGCATTGCCTGCGCGCTCGCCAATGCCGTTGATGGTGCATTCGATCTGACGTGCACCGCCTTCGACAGCGGCCAGCGTATTGGCGACGCCGAGACCCAGATCGTTGTGGTTATGCGTCGAGAAGATCACCTGATCCGCACCCGGCACGCGCTCACGCAGCATGGTGAAGATGGCGCGCATTTCTTCGGGCGTGGCAAAGCCGACCGTATCGGGAATGTTGATCGTATTGGCGCCATTACGGATCGCCACTTCCACGCAACGGCACAGGAAATCCGGATCGGTGCGGGAGCCGTCCTCGGCCGACCATTCGACGTCATCCGTGAACTGACGTGCCTTCTGATTGCCCGACGCGATGATTTCCAGAACCGTCTCCGGCTCCATCCGCAGCTTGTACTTCATGTGCAGCGGCGATGTGGAAATGAAGTTGTGAATACGCGGACGCTCAGCCTTCTTCAGCGCCTCACCGCAGGATTCGATGTCACGCTTGCCACCGCTGCGCGCCAGACCACAGATGACCGACCCGCGCACTTCATCTGCAATGCGACGCACGCTCTCGAAATCGCCTTCGGACGCCACAGGAAAGCCGGCCTCGATCACGTCCACACCCAGGTTGCTCAACGCATGGGCCATACGGAGCTTCTCTTCGAGGTTCATCGAAAAGCCGGGGGACTGTTCGCCGTCGCGCAGCGTGGTGTCGAAAATGATGACGCGGTCGTCGGCGATCGTGCCGAAGGACGGATGATGGAAGCTCATGATTGTGATCGTCTCGTCTGGTTCAGGATGGTTTTCGGTCTGTTATCCCCTGAACGCAACGGAGCGCTGTCCGCCTTGGAAAGGCGTTCAGGGGCCGATAAGTCGAAGCGAGAGGATCGAAAGAAACGTCATGGCTGCCTTAAATGACCGATTCTTTCGTCATGCGCAACCCGCATGACCATGAAGTCTTCATTGCACCCAGAGCGGATCAACCCGTCATGACACCGGCATGAGTGGCAAAATAGCGGTCTATGGCGGTTTTCATCGCACTAGCGACCTGGGTGCGATGCACAGCCTGCCGCAGTGCCGCTTCATCCAGCCGGTTGGACATGAATCCCATCTCCACCAGAACAGACGGAATTTCGGACGATTTCAGAACCACGAACGCGGCATGGCGTGACGGATGGGTCAGCAGGCCGATCCTGTTGCGGAACGAATTGACAACGCTTGCCGCCATATGCGCTGAACCCCGACGCGTTTCTTCCGAGACCAGACTGGCCAGGATCTGCTGCACGTCGGGCGACATGCCGTGGAAGGCCGGTCCGGCAAAGCGGTCTGCACTGTTTTCCGTCCGCGCAAGAGAGGCGGTCTGTGCATCCGAGGCTCCGCTGGACAGCGTATAGACACTCGCCCCGCGCACATCCCTGTCATGCAGGGCGTCTGCATGCATGGAAATGAAAAGATGCGCCTGATGCCGCTGGGCCAGTTCAACGCGCCCTTCCAGCGGGATGAACCGGTCTTCGGAGCGCGTCATGGCGACACGATACTGCCCCGACGAGAGAAGCTGACGGCTCAGTTCGGAGGCGGCGGCTTCCGCGATATGCTTTTCATAGGTGCCGGAAATCCCGATCGCTCCGGGATCCTTTCCGCCATGTCCCGGGTCCAGCATGACGAGCGGCTTCGGAGGTGCGGCACCTCGATGCACGGCGGGGGCCGGCAGTTTCTTATGCAGCGGATGGCGTCCGAATGCTGCAACGGGAGACAGCAACGGCAGCCCCGAAAGACCACTTACCAGTGTGCGTCGCGTCAGCATCCCTTGTTCCCAGTGTCCGGCGGTGAATGACGGGGCAATCATACAGCACAAAACCCTGTCAGGAACATGGCACGAAGTGTCCGGAAAACAGCGCACGGACAAATGAAAAACGCCGCGCTTGCCACGGAAGGCTGTTTCGGTCATCCTGCGTGACAGGGACCTGTAAAGTGCGGTCCGACCGGCCACGGGCTCACGCCTTTCCCGTGCCGCTCCCGCCTTTTCCTGTCCCCGCCACGACGTCCCGTCGTTTGACAGATGCGCGACTAGCCCTCCGCATTCTGTCCTGACCGGATCGAACTGGCGATCTTATGGATTCCGGTACAGGCCAGCCGCCCGTCCGGATCAGGTTTTTCATCCGGCTCCAGACTCTGGACCGGCCGTCTGTTCAGGGGACGAATGTCACTCAACGTGCTCGCAGCCAGCAACCTCACCGGAACGGGACCCCACGTGTCCCGCCGCTGTGCGTTCGGACTGCGCCGTTCCCTCCACCCCACACAATCTGACGTTCCGTCTGGCCAAGGCAGCCATTGTGGAGCGTCGTGGAGTTCAGTTTTCCATGACCAAGCGTATGCTCATCGACACCACACACGCGGAAGAAACGCGTGTTGTGGTCATGGATGGTGACCGCGTCGAAGATTACGACGTCGAGACATCGACCAAGAAGCAGCTCAAGGGCAATATCTATCTTGCCAAGGTCATTCGTGTAGAGCCGAGCCTTCAGGCCGCTTTCGTCGAATATGGCGGCAATCGCCACGGCTTCCTCGCCTTCAGCGAAATCCACCCCGACTATTTCCAGATCCCTGTCGCAGACCGCGAGAAGCTCATCGCGCTTCAGGAAGAGGAAATTGCCGAGCGCGGCGACGCCGCCGATGATGGCGAGACCGAAACGGTTTCCGAAGAGGCTACGGATAGCGAGGACGGCGAAAATCAGGACCGCCGCGCGCCCGAAACCGTTGGTGGCGAGCACGATACCGGCGAGGAAAGCGCATCGTCGCGCCGCACAGCCCGTTTCCTGCGCAACTACAAGATCCAGGAAGTTATCCGCCGCCGACAGGTGCTGCTGGTGCAGGTCGTCAAGGAAGAGCGTGGCAACAAGGGCGCGGCCCTGACCACCTATATCTCCCTCGCCGGCCGCTACTGTGTCCTGATGCCCAACGCGCTGCGTGGCGGTGGCGTCTCGCGCAAGATCACGTCCGATTCCGACCGCCGCCGCCTGCGCGACGTTATCGCGGAACTGGACCTGCCGAAATCCATGGCAATGATCGTCCGCACCGCCGGTGCCGGCCGTCCGGCGCAGGAAGTCACGCGCGACTGCGAATATCTGCTCCAGCTCTGGGACGACATCCGCTCCCACGCCCTCTCCTCGGTCGCGCCGACGCTGGTCTATGAGGAAGCAAGCCTCATCAAGCGCGTCATCCGTGACCTGTATTCCAAGGACATCGAAGATATCCTCGTGGATGGCGAAGCCGCCTGGAAGAGCGCACGTGAGTTCATGCGCCTGCTGATGCCGAGCAACGCCAACAAGGTGAAGCTCTGGCAGAACCGTGGCCAGAGCCTGTTCGCGCGCTACAATGTCGAAGGCCATCTGGATGCGATGTTCTCGCCGACGGCCCGTCTGCCGTCGGGTGGCTATCTGGTCATCAACCAGACCGAAGCCCTCGTCGCCATTGACGTGAACTCCGGCAAGTCCACCTCGCAGCGCAACATCGAGGAAACGGCCCTGCGCACGAACCTCGAAGCCGCCGAGGAAGTCGCCCGTCAGCTGCGCCTGCGCGATCTGGCCGGTCTGGTCGTGATCGATTTCATCGACATGGAAAGCCGCCGCCACAACGGACAGGTGGAAAAACGCCTCAAGGAAGCCCTGCGCTCCGATCGCGCACGCATCCAGGTCGGGCATATCTCCCATTTCGGTCTGCTGGAAATGTCCCGCCAGCGCCTTCGTCCGTCCATCGCGGAATCCGTGCTGACGCCTTGCCCGCACTGTCAGGGTACCGGCTTCATCCGTGGAACGGAAAGCTCGGCCCTGCACGTCCTGCGCGCCATTGACGAGGAAGGCGCACGCCAGCGTTCATCCGAAATCGAGGTCCATGTGGGCTCGGACATCGCGCTCTACATCCTCAATCACAAGCGCTCCTGGCTGGCGGATATCGAACGCCATCACCGCATGCAGGTGATTTTCCGTACGGAAGAGAACCTGGCTGCGGCTGACATGCGCATCGAGCGCCTTCAGGCCCAGACCCCGGCTCCCGCCCAGGTCCGTGCTCCGGAACGCGCACCGGAGCATGTCCGTACGATCGAGATCATCGAGGAAGAAGCACCTGTCGTCGTGCGGACGGAAACGCCTGTCGTTGATGCCGAGATCATCGAGGACGTGGCCACATCCGAGAGCGAAGAGGAAAGCAACGGCGGTCGCCGTCGTCGTCGTCGCCGCCGTCGTGGGGGCCGTCGCGAACAGAACGGAGACGTTCCGGCAGCGGAAAACAGCCAGGAGCAGGATGCCCCGAAGGCTGAAACGCGCGAGATCGCTGCTCCCGAAGCTGCTGACGAAAACGGCATCATCCCGGGCCGTCGCCGCACCCGCTTCAAGCGCGTCGTCAAGGATACCGAAGGGTCTGAAGATACGGCTGCACAGCCCGTGTCCGAGCTCCGTGACGTCGCTCCGACGCGCCCTGCGGCAACCACCCGTTCGAGCGCGCCTGCACCGACCCGTACCCCGCGTCGTCGTGAAGACCGCGAGGAGCGGCCGGCACCGCGTCGCTATACGGGTCCGACGCCTGCCGATCCGTTCGGTGGCAGCTTCGACATCTTCGATGTGATCGAGCAGGCCGAACTTGAAGGGACGACCGAAGCCCTTCAGACCGGGATCAGCACGCCCACGGAAATCGTGATCGAGCATGTTCCGGCTGCTGAAACGACCATCGTGGTGGAAGAACCGGTGGCCGAGGAGGCCCCCAAGCCCCGTCGTGCTCGCGGACGTCGTCCGGCCCGCGCCAAGGCGGTGGAAGCAGCTCCGGCCGAGACGGTTGCGGAAGAAGCCTCGGCGGCAGAAGCCGCTCCGGCTCCGGAAGAGCCTGTGGCCGAAGAGGCTCCCAAGCCGCGTCGCACCCGGACGCGCCGGACGCCGAAGGCTCAGGCCGTCGAGGCTGAAGCTCCGGCTGAGTCCACCGCCGAAGTCGCAGCCTCTCCCGCGGAGACTGTCTCCGAAGAAGCCGTCAAGCCGAAGCGCACCCGCGCCCGTCGTACACCGAAGGCCAAGCCCGTCGAAGCCCAGACCACCGAGGAAGGGAATATCCTTCAGCCGGTGAACGTCGATGAAGTCGCGCCGACGAAGCGTCGTGCCGGCTGGTGGAAGCGCTGATCCGTCAGCGCGTTCCGCGAACCACGAAAAAGGCCGGTCGGGATTTCCCGACCGGCCTTTTTTGGTTGTAACGGGTAACCCCTGAAGTCTGCTTTAGCGGCAGACGCTCTGTGCGCCAGTTGCCGCAATATAGGTCCCGGTCAGCGGCTGGAAACAGGCATTACGCGGGCAGGAACTGGTGCTCGCTACGCTCTGCGGATACAGCGCAGCGCCAGTCTGGGCCTGCTCCTGAAGCGCCGTGCCGCAAAGCGGTGTGTTCAGCGGGGCAGACGGATCATTGAACAGCTTCTTCTTGCCATCCTCAGACGTCTCCTCGGCCAGACCCGGCGCAAAATCCTGTGGCGGGATTCTGGCCTGCGTCGGAGGCGAGCCCGCAGGACGCGCCGGCGCCGTCGGCTGCTGGGCACAGGCTGCAAGCAGCGGCAGGGCAACGAGACTCAACCAGAACGAACGCATGCAGACTCCGGATCACAGATCGGGTGGATGAAAGATTTACAGTCCAAGATCGCCCTGCGGCGACAGGCTGTCCAGTCTTGCCCCACGATCACCGTCAGCAAAAGACAGAACGACGCGATCCGCGACAGGATGGGCCTCCGCACTCGTGACGGGCTGGCCGTTCACATCCTGAACGAGGACATAGCCGCGGCTGAGAATGGCACGGGGAGAGACGGCCTCAAGATGACTACCCAGTCCCTGAAGCCGGGCCTGCTGGAGACGGATGGCGCTTCTGAGGATATCGGGCGACAGGCGCTGGCGCTCCGTCCGAAGCTGGAAAGTCTGGAGCGAGCGCTGCCAGGCCGTATCCAGTTCGCCAGAGACCAGACGCAGGGCGGCCCGGCGACGTTCGATCAGCAGTTCCGGGCTGGGAAGATGGGTCGTCGGTGCCGTCAGGCGGGCACGGGCGCGGCTGACGAGAAGCTCTGGCGCGGGCAGTCGCAGGGCCTGCAACCGCGCGCGACTGCGCCCCATGAGCAGTTCCGGCGATGGCAGGTGCATCCCCGGCGCATCCAGCCGGTTGCGCACGCGCATGACGAAAGACGGAAGCGCCAGATCGAGGCGCTGGCCACGATCGTCCAGACGCATCCGTGCGGAATCCAGCAGACCGGGTAGATCGGGCAGACGGGCTGCGGCCTGATCCAGTCGCGCGCGGGCCGTCTGGATGATGCGGGTGAGCGCACCGGTCAGACGTGCATTGCGATGCGCCATATCCGCGACCATTTCCGAGCGCAGGGGCACGGCCATTTCGGCAGCGGCGGTCGGTGTCGGCGCGCGACGGTCCGACACGAGATCGATCAGCGTGGTGTCGGTCTCATGCCCGACAGCGGAAATGATCGGCACCGGGCAGTTCGCCACGGCACGCAGGACGCGCTCGTCATTGAAGGCCATCAGGTCTTCAAGCGAGCCACCGCCACGCGCGACAATCAGCACATCCGGCGTACGGGGACGGCGAACGGACATGCCTTCGATGGCTGCGGCAATCTGGGCGGCCGCCCCTTCTCCCTGAACCGGAACCGGCCAGAGCAGCACGTCACGCGGGAAGCGTCGGCTGATCGTCGTGATGATGTCGTGCAGCACCGCGCCCGAGCGCGACGTGATGACACCGACCAGAGACGGCAGAAACGGAATGGCTTTCTTGCGCTCAGGCTCGAACAGGCCCTCTTCGAGCAGTTTGCGGCGCAGGCGCTCGATATTGGCGAGCAGAGCCCCCTCTCCCGCGAACTCCATGCGATCGATGACGAGTTGATAGCTGGAGCGCTCGCCATAGGCCGAGACACGGCCGGTCGCGATGACCTCGTTGCCGTTCTCCGGCGCCATGCCGAGACGCGAGACACTCCCGCGCCAGATCACACCGGCGATCTTGCCGCCTTCATCCTTGAGCGACAGATAGACATGCCCGGACGGATAGCGCTTGAGTTCCGTGACCTCACCGCGCACGCGCACGCGGCCGAATCCGCTCTCCAGCGTGCGTTTGATCGCCCCGGAAATCTCGGAAACCGAATATTGCGGAACATTCCCGCGGATCGATGCGCCATCACTCTCCATCATACCGCCAGTCTATGCTACGCACGCCGTCAAACGAAGCCCACGATTGCATAATAAAGGATAAGCGGAATGCGCGTTTTGCTGGTCGGGTCCGGAGGGCGTGAACATGCCCTGGCTACATGTCTTGCGCGCTCACCGGGCCTGACCGCCCTGTATGCGGCGCCGGGCAATCCCGGCATGGCGCCTGTCGCAACGCTCGTTCCGCTCAAGGCCGATGACGTCGCAGGACTGGTGCGTTTCGCACAGGAGCAGAAGATCGACCTGATCGTCCCCGGCCCGGAAGCGCCGCTGGTGGCCGGTCTGGCGGATGCCTGCGCCGAAGCGGGTATTCCGTGCGCTGGTCCGACGAAGGCCGCGGCCCTGCTGGAAGGCAGCAAGGCGTTCACGAAGGACGTGGCGGACGCCGCTGGCATTCCGACGGCACGCTGGGAACGCTTTGAAGAGGAAGCGCCGGCCATCGAGTTCGTCCGTCGTCGTGGTGCTCCGATCGTCATCAAGGCGGACGGTCTGGCGGGCGGCAAGGGCGTCGTCGTTGCTCAGAGCGTGGAAGAAGCCGAAGACGCCATCCGCAGGCTCGGCATGCCGCTCGTGATCGAGGAATGTCTGGTGGGCGAGGAAGTCTCGCTCTTCGCGTTCTGCTCGGACGACAAGGCCGTGCTCATCGGTGCGGCACGCGATCACAAGCGTCTCGGCGACGGCGATACCGGTCCGAACACTGGCGGCATGGGGGCGATTTCCCCGCCCCCCGCTTTCGGTCGCGAGATGCAGGAAAAGGCGCTCGACATCATGGTCCGCCCGATGCTGGCCGAAATGGTCCGTCGTGGCACGCCGTTCCGGGGCGTGATCTTCGCCGGGCTGATGCTGACGACCGAGGGGCCGAAGCTGATCGAATACAATGTCCGCTTTGGCGACCCGGAAGCACAGGCCCTGCTGATCCGTCTGAAATCGGACCTGCTCCCGATCCTCGCCGCACTGGCACAGGGCAATCTCGAACATGCGGCGGCAGAGTTTTCCGACGAGCACTCAATCTCGCTGGTTCTGGCGGCAAACGGCTATCCCGACGCGCCGAAAAAGGGCGGCCGGATCAGCGGAATCGAACGCGCCGAAGCCGTTCCGGGCGTCTCGGTCTTCCATGCCGGAACGAAGCTGGTCGATGGCGTTCTGGTAGCAGATGGCGGCCGCGTTCTGACCGTCTGCGCGAAAGCTGCGACACCGGAAGAGGCCCGCAAGCTGGCCTATGAAGGTGCCTCTGCGATCCAGTGGGAGGACAAGATCTTCCGCAGCGATATCGGGCTGTAAGGAACGCGCGGGCCGTCAGTTTATCGTCCCGGATTTCTGGGTGATGGCCGTTTGCCCCTGATGACTTTCATCAAAATGCAAATGGTGTCCTGCTTCCAGAGGTTTGGCATCTTCAGGCAGGACAAAAACCTGAGCATTCTGCCGGTCGATCAGAACGGCGGAATGCTCGAAAAAAGGCAGGCCGAAAGCTCCGTTTTCAAGAGACGACTGAAACAGAACATTCAAGGTGGGCAGAACGTGGCTGCCAACGTTCACATCCGTTACAGAATGTCGATGCCCCACTGAGATGCCGACATAACGCGTCGTCACGATGGGATCATGACGCAGATCAGCGGACGTCACACCAGCGTCACTGACCCAGGATTCCGGCATGACAGTTTCCGAAAGATCCGGGTCCAGAGTCATCTCCCGGCTGCGATGGCCGATCGTCACCGCCAGCCGACCAGCCGCAGACAGATCGCTTCCATAGGCATCCGGGCCCATGAGACTAGCCGGAGCCGTGCGACAGGCTGCCGTGCGTCTGAAGCGCAGTAACGCGATTTTCCGGTGCGGGACGTCCAGCAGAACTGATGTTTTTTCAAACACGTCTCCACCCAGCCCCAGCATTCCGATGATCGGCAGGCCGTTGATCTGGTGTCGGGCGGGCCCTTCCAGAAGATTGGCCGGCACGCCGTGAAGATCGAGTGCTCCGAGCTGAAGCTCTTCCAGTCCGGTTCGGGATGTTATGGTCAGCTCACCATTCTGCGCCATCAGGGGCGCATCCCCGCCTCGTGGGAACCAGAGGTCCGCCGTGTCATGCACGAGAATGCGGGAAAAGGCCGGGCTTGATATAGAAAGCGGCTTTTTCGCCGTTAACGCGGACGCCAACGATTGGGGAATCACCCTGCCCGCCAAGAAGCGGCAGCACGATAGACGCCAGTATGCAGTCTGAGACATCCTCGTCCTGAGCCAGAACCTGAACAGGCCAAGACAGAAGAGCCAGAATCACTATCCGCAAAATGGTTTTCATGTCTCCACGTCCCTTTCAGAAGACAGGAGAGCACACAATACCGTTGTTCTCTTAGAGTTTATTGCACCCACACATGGGAAAACACCATGTGGTTGAGAAGTGTCGAATAATAATTCCCAAGCCGTTTGGAGACGAAATCGACCGTCTTCATCTGGATCATGGGAGCGCCGGGCATCTGTTCCATGACGGCGCGCCCGGCCTCCTGCCAGATCGGGGCCGCTTTTTCTGGATCGGTCTGTGCCATGGCCTGACCGAACAGGGACTGGACGTGCTGGTCGCAGAAGCCGGTAAAGTTCGGGGAGACCGCCGAGTTCGGGTGGTAATTGTCGCAGCCGAACAGGTCATCGAGGAAGGTTGAGGCCGACGGATAATCCGCGAACCAGTAGGCCAGTGCGATCTGGACGTGGTTGGCGGTGTTCTGCTCGTAGGACTCCGCAAGGCCGGCCGTGATCGGACGCAGCTGCGCATTCAGGCCTATGGACTGAAGGGCATTGCGCAGATAGGTGCCCATTCCGAGTTCCATGGCTCGGTTGGGGACCACCAGCGTGACGGAGGCCCCCTCCGCACCGGCTTCATGGATCAGGCGGCGTGCCCCCTCCACATCCTGCGGGCAGCTCATCCCCAGATCAGCACCGGGAATACCGTGCGGCACCATCTGGCACAGTGGCTCGGAAATCGCGTCACCACCAAACAGGATCGTCATGGCATGGCGGTTGACGGCCATACTGACGGCCCGGCGCACGCGGACATCCGTGAAAGGCTTTTCATGGATGTTCATTGCCAGATAATACAGACCCAGAAGCGTATTGATGTGCACCTGGGACGGATATTGCGCGCCCAGTTCACCCAGACGGTCCGCTGGCTTGGCGTCCAGCATCCAGTCATAGCGTCCCTGTTCGACGGCCGTGACCTGCGCTTCATCCGAAAGGCCGAAATCATATTCGATCCGGTCCACGAAGCCATCCGTCTGGGCCTGCGGGTTCCAGACATGGAAATGCGGATTGCGCTCCAGCACCATGCCGTGGCCCGGATCGTATTCCGTGATGCGGTACGGCCCGGTCCCCGGAGCGGTTGTCCCACCCAGATCATGCGGCGGAGTGCCTGCCGGCAGGATCACGGCATGGGGGAATGCGAGTTTGTACAGAAACTCGCCATCCGGTTTTGTCAGATGAAAAACGATTTCGCCGGTGTCAGGATGCCCTTCGACACCTGGGAGCGTACAGAGGTCAGGCTTTTCCAGACATTCTTTCGCGCCTTCAATCCCGCCATAGAAGGAAGCTGCTGTCGGGCTTCCCGCGCGATAGATGCGGCGGAAAGATGCCACCACATCCTCAATCCGCACGGGAGAACCGTCTGAAAACCGCAGGCCCGGGCGCAGATGCATGCGCCATGTCAGACCATCCGGACTGATCTGCGGCATGGCATCGGCGAGGTCCGGCACGACCTCCAGCCCCGTCGTTCCCGTAACCATGCGGAACGTCAGCAGCGGATCGTACATATTGAGGAACACCTGAATGTACTGTGTTCCGTAGTTGATCTGCGGGTCCAGTGTTCCACCAGGACCATCCGCCGTCAGGTGCAGCGTGCCGCCACGATGGGGACTGCCGAGCGTAATGCCGTTCCAGTCAGGCGGGGTCTGCTCCCCGGCGCGGGCCTGAGAAATCCCCAGCCCCAGAACCATTCCCATCGCAAGAAGCGCAGACCCCCGCTTCATTCAGCGCTTCGCCAGTTCACGCAGACGCGCGATCAGCGCATCGGCATTACCGTCAGCCGGAATGGTGCCGGCATAACGCGCATTCGGGTCCATGATGACGATCTGCGGCGCGGGAACGAAATGGTCCCCTTCCTTCTGAAGCGGCGCATGATATTCGGCCGTCATGGCCTTGATCATGTTCGGCGTGGCCGTGAACGGCATGACATGCGGCGCGACGGGAAGAACATATTCCTTGAGCGGGTCAGCCTCGTCGAACGGATTGAGAGACACGGCGAGCGGCGAGACGCGGATACCCTCGGCCCGGAGTGTGACCAACGCCTGTTCCATGCTCTTCAGCACGGGCTTGCACTTTTCCTCGGGGCAGTTGGCATCGAAGAACCAGACGAGCATCCAGGTATTGTGGAAATCGCCTTCGGTGACGGTGCTTTCGCCCAGCGAGTCCAGACGGAAGCTGCCGCCGACCTCATTGCCGTTGGACTGGACCAGAAGGCCCGGACCACCATTGGACGCCAGATGGAAGCCAACATATCCCAGAACGGCCGCCACGGCGAGAACGCCCCAGATGATGCGATTGCCGACCCGCTTGCGGCGTTCGTGATTGGTCTGCATGACCTTCCTGTCTTTAATGTGCGTCAGCCCAGCTTGGGCCGATACCGGTTTCTACTTCAAGGGCCACATCGAGTGTCGCCGCCCCTTCCATTTCCGTGCGAACGAACTCTGCCAGCGCCTTTGCGTCCTGCTCCTCGACTTCGAAGAGCAGTTCGTCATGCACCTGCAATACCATCCGCGCTTTCAGACCCGTTGCTGGCAGACGCCGTGCCAGGTGGACCATGGCGCGCTTGATGATGTCGGCCGCCCCCCCCTGAAGCGGTGCGTTGATGGCCTGACGTTCCGCATAGGCACGACGGGCACCGTTCTTTTCGGTGATGCCCGGCACATAGCAGCGGCGACCGAACGGCGTCGTGACATAGCCGTGCTTCTTCGCCTCTTCTTTGGTCCGCTCCATATAGGCGCGGATGCCGGGATAGCGGGCAAAATAGGCGTCAATATAAGACCGCGCTTCGCCCGGTGGAATCTGGAGCTGCTGCGCCAGACCGAAGGCCGAGATGCCGTAGATGATGCCGAAATTGATGGCCTTGGCCCGACGGCGGGTCAGCGGGTCCATGCCCTCAAGCGGAATACCGAACACTTCGGATGCCGTGCGGGCATGAATGTCCTGCCCCAGACGGAACGCCTCAAGCAGCGGCTCGATCTTCGCGACATGCGCCAGAAGACGCAGCTCGATCTGGCTGTAATCCGCGGACAGCAGAACGCAGCCCGGAGCGGCGACGAAGGCCTTGCGGATGCGCGCGCCTTCTTCCGTCCGGATGGGGATGTTCTGAAGGTTCGGCTCGTTCGAAGACAGCCGTCCCGTCGTGGTGATGGCCATCTGAAAGGACGTGTGAACCCGCTGCGTATCCTGATCCATCTGCTGGACCAATGCATCAGCATAGGTGGATTTCAGCTTGGCAAGCTGGCGCCAGGACAGGATCTTCTGCGGAAGTTCATGCCCCTGCTCGGCCAGCGATTCCAGAACGCCGGAATCCGTGCCCCAGCTTCCGCTTTTCGTCCGCTTGCCGCCGGGCAGACCCATTTCATCAAACAGGATCTCGCCAAGCTGCTTGGGCGAACCGACATTGAAGCTCCGCCCCACCTGCTCGTGGATTTCCTGCTCGATCGTTGCCATGCGTTCGGCAAAATCGGCGGACATGCGGCGCAGTTCAGTGGCATCCACCTTGATGCCGACTTCTTCCATATCCGTCAGGATCTGGATCAACGGACGTTCGATTTCCTCATACAGGGCGAGCGCATGACGGGTCCGCAACTGCGGACGCAACACCTGCCACAGACGCAGCGTGACATCCGCGTCCTCGGCGGCATAGGCGGTCGCAGTATCAATCGCCACCTGCGCGAACGGGATGCGCTTGCGCCCCGTTCCCGTCACCGAATCATAGGTGACAGGCGTGTGCCCCAGATGCAGCTCCGACAGCTCATCCATGCCCTGCCCGTGCTCACCGGCGGACTGGGCGTAGGAAATCAGCATCGTATCGTCGATGGGCGAGATCTCGGGAATGCCTGCGCCACGAAAGACGGTCAGGTCATATTTCGCGTTCTGGAAGACCTTCAGGACGGACGCATCCTGCAACAGGGGCTTCAGACGCTCCAGCGCCTCGGTACGATCCAGCTGACGAACGAAAGCTTCCCCGGTCGAGTCTTCTTCCAGAAGGTCGCGTATGGTTTCGTGCAGGAATGGCACATAGCAGGCCTTCCCCGGCGCAACCGACAGCGACAGCCCGACCATGTTAGCCTGCCGTGCATTGAGGCTGTCCGTTTCGGTATCGACGGCCACCACGCCTGCGGTCCGGGCATCCGCAATCCAGCGGTCCAGCGCGTCCATGTCCGTCACGGTCTCGTAGGGACCATAAGGCGCATCGGGGATCGTGACGGCCGCGACCTCATCCCGTGCGGCTGCCTTGTCCTCGGGCCGGACAATCTGGCGTGTGAACGGGCGCGGCTTTGCAGCCAGCCCCAGCCCCATGCGCTGGATGGTGGAATGGAATCCCATTTCTTCCAGCCAGTCCCGCAGGGTTTCGCGGACAGGCTTGCGGCAGCCGAGTTCGCTGATCGGCTGCGGCATCGGCGCGTTGTCGTCCAGCAGCACCAGTCTGCGCGACATGCGCGCGGCATCGGCATGCTCGATCAGGTTGTCCCGCCGCTTGGACGCCTTCATGCCCGGTGCGGCTTCAAGGATCTGCTCCAGCGTGCCGTACTCGTTCACGAGCTGCGCCGCACCTTTTGGACCGATGCCGGGAACGCCGGGAACATTATCCGTCGAATCCCCCATCAGCGCCTGCACATCCACGACCTGATCGGGCCGAACACCGAACTTGGCCTCGACCTCCGCCTCGCGGATCGGCTTCTGCTTCATCGGGTCCATCAGCTCCACGCCGGGACGCACGAGCTGCATCAGATCCTTGTCGGACGAAATGATGGTGCAGCAGCCACCCGCTTCCACGGCCGCTTTTGCATAGGCCGCGAGAAGGTCATCCGCTTCCCATCCGGCAAGCTCGATTGACGGCACGTTAAAAGCCGCCGTGGCATCGCGGATCAGGCCGAACTGCGGGCGCAGGTCTTCCGGAGCTTCCGGCCGGTGTGCCTTGTACTGCGGATAGATCTCGTTGCGGAACGTCGTACGGCCTGCATCGAAAATCACGGCGAGATGCGTTCCCACATGGTCCCGCAGCAGACGCGCCAGCATATTCGTAAAGCCATAGACCGCATTGACCGGCACGCCCTGGGGACTGCTCATCGGCGGCAGGGCGTGGAACGCGCGGAAGATGAAACCGGACCCGTCGATCAGTACCAGATGAGGCTTTTCCAGATCGGCTTTTCCCAGATCAGGTTTTTCTGGCGGCACGAATGTCTCCCTTCTCGCCCCGAAGGAGCGGACGTTCTAAAATCATCCGTGATGATAGGCTCATTCCCTTCCGTTTCAAACCGCCCCGGACGTCTTTCCTTCGGACTGCTCTGCCTGATGACCCTACTGGCGCTACAGGGCTGCATGGCACCCCATATTCCGGACCTGCATCCGACAGCACAGGAAACGGCCTTCATCCCTCCGACGCTCACACTCGACATGTCGGATGGCACACATATTCCCCTGCGCGTGTATCCGGCCCGCGCGCCCGATCCCCGCGGTATCATCCTGGCCCTGCACGGTTACGGCGACAGCCGGGATGCCTGGGAGTTCGCCGCACCGGTCTTCACGGCCCAAGGCTTTACGCTCGTCGCGCCGGACATCCGGGGCTTTGGCGGAACTGCCGACCGGGGTGGATGGAGCAGCACGGCAAGACTGGTGCAGGACGCCCGTGAACAGGTGCTCTGGCTGCACACCCGCTATCCCGGCACACCCATTCACGTCATGGGAGAAAGCATGGGGGGCGCCATAGCCCTGCTTCTGGCCGCGACAGACACGCCCCATATCAGCAGCACGATCCTGCTTGCCCCAGCGGCGCTCGATATCGGTCAGCCCTGGGAGAGCATTCTGGGCGGCCTTGATTTCCTGACCCCACACTGGGAGCTCGACGGATCGGCGGTTCCCGGTCACCGGGTTGCAAGCGACAACCTCAAGGCCCTGCGGCGGATGTATTTCGATCCCCTTACCCTGCACAGTTCGACGATCCATCCGCTCTATGGTCTGACCCTGCTGATGCAGGCTGCCTACAAGGCCGCCCCCCACGCCCGGACCCCGCTGCTCATTATTTTTGGGGGCCGTGACCAGTTCGTCCTGCCCCCTTTCACTGCACGCCTGCTCCGCCAGCTGCCCCCCGACACACGGATCGACGAACTGCCCGGCGCCCATCATCTTCTCAGCCGGGACCATCGGGGCGCGGCACAGGATGCCGTCTCGTGGCTGACACAGCCGGACCGCCTGCTTCCCTCAGGCGGCGATATCGCCGCCGCCGCATGGCAGGCCACCGCCCAGACACAGACTTTTCCATGACCTTCTGCCGGCCGTATGCCCGGACGGCAGAACTTTCAAAAAAGAGGGCTGGCAATCTGTCGCCGAAGCAGTTATCTGAGGGCGCATGGACCTGTAGCTCAGCTGGATAGAGCGTTGCCCTCCGAAGGCAAAGGTCACGCGTTCGAATCGCGTCAGGTCCACCATCAATTTCAAAAATCGTTATCTTCCGCCAGTTTTTCGGCAGGTTTGACACCTTCCGGGACAGGTTTGACATTCGGCTTCAGTCTTGACTGCTCCTGGGTGCAGTCACTCAGGCCCTCGAGAGGAGAGCCGTAAGCGACCACTCCCGGTGGTCTGCAGACAAAATCTCAAGAGGTGCGAGCGTGAAAGGGGATAATTTCAGACTCTTTGAAATTATCCTTACTATCAGTTCTTTTAGCTGGACTAAGAGACGGCCTCCGTAAACGCGCCAATTCAATCACTCTTTCTGGGGCGGAAAAATAACCTGATGGCAAAGAAACCAATGTCTCCAAATCATGTGGCGACATCCCAAAATGATTAGGTATGCTCTCTAGTGGCATAACCTTTTCATCTACAAGAAGCTCCACTGTTCTACGCAACAAACGTGGAATTTCGGGTGACCGCTCATCATCTCCCGGCTCAGCCTTTGCTCCCCATCTGGCAGAACGTCTCTTAAACAGATTGGTAGCTTCATCCTCACTAACTATTCCAAGCGCTTTAAGGCGCATCAAAATTGCAGCAGCAGAAACTCCCCATCTACGTTTCAAAATTAGCAAATCATCCAAAGTTGGGTGTAGATGAGCTTCTCCGCTGATACTTTCGGAAGGCAATAGAAATGCTCCAGCAAAAGCATGAGCTTGCTTTTCCATTAAATTATGACGACCTGGATTATTCGTTCTTTCGATGCCTTTATGTAAGACACAATGCCCCACCTCGTGAGCCAAATCGAAACGACTGCGAAAACCATTGTTTTTGTCTGCTGATAACAAAATACATGGCCTAGACAGTTTTGAACTCCACCCTGAGAGCCCTTCAATTTGCGGAATTCCAGTCTCTTCCCGGATAAGCACGATCCCCGCACTTTCGACAGCCAGAGCTAAATCTTGCACCGGGCCGCGACCAAGACGCCACAACTTGCGACATTCATCGGCCGCGCCTTCGATGTCCTCAGCAGTAATCTCTTCAGGATCGCGAAATGGGTACATTGGAAGATTAAGCTCTGGGAAATCCACAAAATCTGCGAAGCCCCAAGCAACCTCCTCGGCCCACTCCAGCCGAGCACCAAGCATTGTCCGAGCTGCAGCATGCGCAGCAGCATTGCTTCGGAAAAGCGGCATCGACAAGGTCGGAAGATAAGGCCTTAGAAACCAATCAGCAGCGACATTAACCACCAATGCCAATCGTTCTAATGCCTCACGTTCGGGGGCTTGGATGCCTCCTTTCCACTTGCTGATTGTTCCAGGCGAAACACCCACCAGCGATGCTAATTGTGCTTGGGTAAGGCGACGAACAGCCAAAATTTGACTAAGACGCTCTGCCTGAAATCCATGCACACCTCCGCGACTCATATTATTCCCCGTTGTCATTCTTTTTTCTGAGAGCTGCCTTGAGGCGAGGCAGAGCCAGATCTTCTTGGGTTGCTGGGACTTCATTATATCTGCTGAGGAAGCTTTCAATTTCCTCACGAAAAAGCCACCCGGCCATGTGCCGGTCAGGCACAGCTATTTTTATAGCAATTGGAGCTTCTGATTGGTCCTTCGAAAACTCAGCGACAAAAAAAGCTAGGACATGAGCATGGGCAGGTGGAGGGTTCGAAAAACCTTCTGGATTTGAGGGTTCCTCTGTGATTCCATCTCTCCTGCGTTGATTGGGGATGATGGCAGATGAAGCAGCCGAGTTTCTTTGATGTTGAAGAGCGGCTGGCCCGGTTAAGCGGGCTTGGCGATCAGCTTGAGGCATTTTCCCGGACTGTGGATTTTGAGGTGTTCCGCCCCGATCTGGAGAAGGCTCTGGCCTATTCAGATGGGAGCAAAGGTGGACGACCGCCGTTTG
>NZ_JACRVU010000078.1 GCF_018811945.1 Gluconobacter sp. P1C6_b | reverse complement strand
TCATGGACTGGTTCACGCGCAAGGTCCTGTCCTGGCGTCTGTCGAACACGATGGACGTGGAGTTCTGTATCGAGGCGCTACAGGATGCCCTCATGCGCTATGGCGCCCCGGACATTTTCAATACTGACCAGGGGTCGCAATTTACGACACCCCGTTTCACCGGGATACTGGAAGAGCGTCAGATCCGCATCAGTATGGACGGGCGTGGGCGATGGCTGGATAACGTGTTCATCGAGCGTCTGTGGCGGTCGCTGAAATATGAATGCGTCTACCTGCACGCGTTCGAGACCGGATCAGAGCTGAGGGCCGGGCTTGGCAGATGGATCGCCCATTATAACGAAAGGCGTCCGCATACGGCGCTGGCTGGACGTACGCCCGATGAGGCGTATCATGACGTGCCGACGCCATCTGGTCCGGGGTTAACCCCGGACCAGATGGCCAACAGCAACGCCGTCAGAAGGGCGGCATAACAACAACCGGGTATAGCTTATCAAGCCCGCAAAACTGTC
>NZ_JACRVU010000077.1 GCF_018811945.1 Gluconobacter sp. P1C6_b | reverse complement strand
TTCACGCGCAAGGTCCTGTCCTGGCGTCTGTCGAACACGATGGACGTGGAGTTCTGTATCGAGGCGCTACAGGATGCCCTCATGCGCTATGGCGCCCCGGACATTTTCAATACTGACCAGGGGTCGCAATTTACGACACCCCGTTTCACCGGGATACTGGAAGAGCGTCAGATCCGCATCAGTATGGACGGGCGTGGGCGATGGCTGGATAACGTGTTCATCGAGCGTCTGTGGCGGTCGCTGAAATATGAATGCGTCTACCTGCACGCGTTCGAGACCGGATCAGAGCTGAGGGCCGGGCTTGGCAGATGGATCGCCCATTATAACGAAAGGCGTCCGCATACGGCGCTGGCTGGACGTACGCCCGATGAGGCGTATCATGACGTGCCGACGCCATCTGGTCCGGGGTTAACCCCGGACCAGATGGCCAACAGCAACGCCGTCAGAAGGGCGGCATAACAACAACCGGGTATAGCTTATCAAGCCCGCAAAACTGTCCGAACGGACGG
>NZ_JACRVU010000076.1 GCF_018811945.1 Gluconobacter sp. P1C6_b | reverse complement strand
CTACGGCAAGTGGAATTCGGTCTATGTTCGGTTTCGCCGTTGGGCTGAGCAGGGCGTTTGGGATGCCCTGCTGCAAACCCTTGTAGATCTGGGTCTGACCGATAACTGGCAGCATATGGTCGATAGTACTGTGGTCCGCGCCCATTCCCAGGCCACGGGCGCAAAAGGGGGGCTTGTTCGGAGGCTTTTGGTCGATCACGCGGCGGCTTTACGAGCAAAATCCATGCTCGATGTGACAATCAGGGACGCCCTCTCGGCTTTGTCCTTACCGGAGGACAGGTCTCGGACTACAAGGCCACAGACGCCCTGATGAGCTTGTCCGTTCCAAATCCCAGGGCGATGCTGGCTGATCGGGGCTATGACAGCGACAGTTTCCGCCAGGACCTACTGCTCTACGGGATCCTGCCGATTATTCCATCACGCAAAGGCCGAAGTGCGCCGCAGAAAACAGACTGGCGGCGCTACCAGGACCGTAACCGCATCGAGCGGATGTTCAGCCACCTCAAGCAGATGCGCCGCATCGC
>NZ_JACRVU010000075.1 GCF_018811945.1 Gluconobacter sp. P1C6_b | reverse complement strand
TCGCCATCCCGAGCGGCGCGACGTGACAATCTGGGAGGCCTTCGAAGCCGAGCGGCCGAGTCTCGTTCCCTATGCCGGGCGCTTCGACGGCTTCCATGCGTTGCCGGCGGCGGTGTCGAAGACCTGCCTGGTCCGCTTCGACAACAACAAGTACTCGGTCGCAGCCAGCGCGATCGGCCGGCCCGTCGAGATCCGCGCCTATGCCGATCGGATCGAGCTGCGTCAGGACGGTCGCATCGTCGGTGAGCACGCCCGCTCCTACGGCCGCGATCAGACGACCTTTGATCCCTGGCACTATGTTCCGGTTCTCGCCCGCAAACCGGGGGCCCTGCGCAACGGCGCCCCCTTCAAGGACTGGATCCTTCCGGCCGCGCTGGACCGGGTGCGCCGGAAGCTGGCGGCGGCGCAGGATGGTGACCGGCAGATGGTCGATATCCTGACCACGGTGCTGAGCGACGGCTTGCCCGCGGTCGAAGCCGCTTGCGCTGATGCGCTGGAGCAGGGCGTACATGCGGCCGACGTCATTCTCAACAT
>NZ_JACRVU010000074.1 GCF_018811945.1 Gluconobacter sp. P1C6_b | reverse complement strand
CTTCTGTAGACACCCGAGCGTAGCCGATAAACATTTAACCCCCTCAAATACATCAAATAAAAGGCCCTCCAAACTGAACTTTTGGTTGAAGATCCCTATGGTTTCCTTCAAGATTGGTGAAGGTGTGAGGTTGACAAAAACGGTCGTTTCGAGCAAGGATTCGCAAACACCCGAAGCTTAATTGGGGATTCCCAGAAAATGGCCGATTTTCTAATATTGCCCGTGCATAAATCTGCCCCCAGGCAGGACGATGTAAAACGACCGTTTTTGGCATCCGGCAATTCTCTGTTGCAAAAGGAAGGTCATACTGCCTCGTCAGTGGCGGGAGGGCTCTCGGAAGAGAACAGTCGTTTGCCAGGTGTGCCGGGCGGGATGTCTTKTCGTTTCAATGGGAAAGATCTGATCAACGATACCATGACGTATGAAGTGGTTGATCGGCATGTGGCAGACGATTTGGTAATCGAGTTTGGGAATGTCTTTTCGTTTCAATGGGAAAGATCTGATCAACGATACCATGACGTATGAAGTGGTTGATCGGCATGTGGCAGACGATTTGGTAATCGAGTTTGGGAAGCTGAGTTTTACGGAAGGGCCTTCGTCCCCA
>NZ_JACRVU010000073.1 GCF_018811945.1 Gluconobacter sp. P1C6_b | reverse complement strand
CCCGAGCGGGAAAAATTACCACCTGATTCCCCATGATCGGTAAAAATACGCCTACAGCCAGCAGTCCGGAGCGCTTGGATCTGCAAGTCCAGTCTCTGTTCTTCTGTAGAAACCCGAGCGTAGCCGATAAACATTTAACCCCCTCAAATACATCAAATAAAAGGCCCTCCAAACTGAACTTTTGGTTGAAGATCCCTATGGTTTCCTTCAAGATTGGTGAAGGTGTGAGGTTGACAAAAACGGTCGTTTTACATCGTCCTGCCTGGGGGCAGATTTATGCACGGGCAATATTAGAAAATCGGCCATTTTCTGGGAATCCCCAATTAAGCTTCGGGTGTTTGCGAATCCTTGCTCGAAACGACCGTTTTTGGCATCCGGCAATTCTCTGTTGCAAAAGGAAGGTCATACTGCCTCGTCAGTGGCGGGAGGGCTCTCGGAAGAGAACAGTCGTTTGCCAGGTGTGCCGGGCGGGATGTCTTTTCGTTTCAATGGGAAAGATCTGATCAACGATACCATGACGTATGAAGTGGTTGATCGGCATGTGGCAGACGATTTGGTAATCGAGTTTGGGAAGCTGAGTTTTACGGAAGGGCCTTCGTCCCCA
>NZ_JACRVU010000072.1 GCF_018811945.1 Gluconobacter sp. P1C6_b | reverse complement strand
CTACGGCAAGTGGAATTCGGTCTATGT
This sequence comes from Gluconobacter sp. P1C6_b, assembly GCF_018811945.1. Lineage (GTDB taxonomy): Bacteria > Pseudomonadota > Alphaproteobacteria > Acetobacterales > Acetobacteraceae > Gluconobacter. The sequence continues at coordinate 590 of NZ_JACRVU010000072.1, read as the reverse complement.
TCGGTTTCGCCGTTGGGCTGAGCAGGGCGTTTGGGATGCCCTGCTGCAAACCCTTGTAGATCTGGGTCTGACCGATAACTGGCAGCATATGGTCGATAGTACTGTGGTCCGCGCCCATTCCCAGGCCACGGGCGCAAAAGGGGGGCTTGTTCGGAGGCTTTTGGTCGATCACGCGGCGGCTTTACGAGCAAAATCCATGCTCGATGTGACAATCAGGGACGCTCTCTCGGCTTTGTCCTTACCGGAGGACAGGTCTCGGACTACAAGGCCACAGACGCCCTGATGAGCTTGTCCGTTCCAAATCCCAGGGCGATGCTGGCTGATCGGGGCTATGACAGCGACAGTTTCCGCCAGGACCTACTGCTCTACGGGATCCTGCCGATTATTCCATCACGCAAAGGCCGAAGTGCGCCGCAGAAAACAGACTGGCGGCGCTACCAGGACCGTAACCGCATCGAGCGGATGTTCAACAGGCTCAAGCAGATGCGCCGCATCGCAACCCGCTACGACAAGACCGTCCTGTCTTTCATGAGCTTTCTCAACCTCGCCGCCGCGAGGCTCTGGATTGGATCTTTTGTCAACACGGCCTA
>NZ_JACRVU010000071.1 GCF_018811945.1 Gluconobacter sp. P1C6_b | reverse complement strand
CTCGGCTGCTCGACAGCGCGCAACAAGGGCACCTGCGACAACCGGACCAATATGCGTCGCGACGAGCTGGAGCGGCGCGTGCTCGACGCCCTGCGTCATCATCTCATGGATCCGGCCCTGTTCGCCGAGTTCTGCACGGCCTTCACCAACGAGATGAACCGGCTGCGCATGGAAGCGTCGGCCGACATCGACGCAGCGAAAACAGAACTGAAGCGGGTCGAGCGCGACATCCAGCGCCTGATGGATCTCTATCTTTCCGAGGCGATCTCGATCGCGACGGTCAAGGAACGTGGATCGAAGCTCGAAGCCCGCAAGACGGAGCTGACGGAGTTCCTCGCGACCGCCGAGGCGCCCCCGCCCCTGCTCCATCCGCAGATGGCGGAGTTCTACCACCGGCAGCTCGCGCACCTGCACGACATGCTGCATTCCGAGTTGGACGAGAAACGCCAGGAGGCAGCCGAGGTGATCCGCTCGCTGATCGAGGCGATCATCCTCACGCCATCCGACAAGGGCCTCCAGATCGACGTTCGTGGCGATCTCGCCGGCATTCTGACGATGGCGTCGGGCAGTGGACAAACGAAAACCCCAGCCCGTTTCGGGGCTGGGGTTCGTGATGCGTTGGCATTGCAAGTTCAGATGGTTGCGGGGGCA
>NZ_JACRVU010000070.1 GCF_018811945.1 Gluconobacter sp. P1C6_b | reverse complement strand
GGCACCCAGCGCCAGAACAGCCGCCGAGAGAGCGAACAGTTCCATGGCAGTCACATCATGCAGATCCAGCAGGATGAATTTGCGGGCAATCGCCAGGAGGGCGATCAGGACGATGGTCCGTACCCGGATGACGTTCTCATCCTGGGCAAGAACGACCAGCAGGGAGTGTTTGAATTCAAGGGCGATGATAACAGTAAAGATCGCGCCAAAAATCGCCTGGAAGATCGTCTGGTTAATCGGATCGATTCCGACATCGACGACCAGATGCCATACCGCGCCGATCAGATGAATCGTCGCGATGGCGGTGACCAGCATGATGAGCGCAATCAGGGTCAGAATGATCGCCTGTTCAAAACGCTCGTAGAATGTCAGGCCCCTGAACAGCTTGATGAAGTGGGACCAGTCCCTGCTCTGCCAGGAACGTTTCATGGAGAGGTCTTCCATAGCCGTTTTCCCATCTATGAATTGCGTTATAGTTCCCACGCCCTGGGTCTGGTTTTTCTTTTAGAGCAGTTCCACTGATCCAGAGTTAAAAGGACTGGTCGAACCGCTTGATCCCTCGGATGTGGATGCGAACTCCCCTGCGGACTGAATCAGTCTCTGGAAGGGCTCATGGCCCTTCCGGCTTACATCCGGTGCCAGCATGGCAGACAACAGGACAATATTCTGGCATGATCTCGCAC
>NZ_JACRVU010000007.1 GCF_018811945.1 Gluconobacter sp. P1C6_b | reverse complement strand
GTCTGTTCGTCCGAACTGTCGGTATCACCCGGGCCACCATGAGGATCGGCCTTGCCAATATTGTCTACAACATGCGCCGCTTCCTCTTCCTCGAAAGATTGAACGCGAGCGCGTAGTCCTCCCACTGGCGATGGACCGCGATCTGCTCAAAACGCAGAGCGAAAGTCACCCCCGAAACCCTCAATCAAAGCGCCAAAAAACTAAAATCATCAGACAATCGCATCAACAAACAGTTCTTCGATCCCTCCAAGTTCAGGAAGCCATAAACGCTGCCAACTCACTGCTTCCTACTGCCCTTCCTGCTCCCCCGATTTACTCCAAGGTCAATCCTGCGGACACCCCTGTCCTGATTCTTGGCGTCACCTCCGATACGCTGCCGTTGACGGAGGTTGAAGATTACGTCGCCACACGTCTGCAGCAGAAGATCAGCGAGATTTCCGGGGTGGGCGAGGTTTCGCTTTCCGGCGGAAACAAGAAAGCCTATCGCGTCCAGGTCAATATCCAGAAAGCGACCTCCTATGGGCTGGATATGGACACCTTGCGGACGACGATCGGCAACGTGAACGTCAACTCTCCGACTGGCAGTTTCAACGGCACTGAGCAGGCCCGTACGATCCGGCTGAACAGTCAGATCTCCAGTACAGACCAGCTCATGAACCAGGTGGTGGGCTGGTCAAGCACAACCAGAGGGCCTGTGCGCCTGAAGAACATCGCAACCGTTGTGGAGGCCCCCGAAGACACGCAACTGGCAGGCTGGGCCAATACAACGCCCGCCATCATCCTCAATATCCGTCGCCAGCCCTCGGCCAATATCCTCAGCACCGTCAATGCCATCAAGACCGCCCTGCCCCGACTTGAACAGGATATGCCTGCAGGCATTCACATCACAGCACTGACAGACCGAACCACCACCATTCGTGCATCTGTCTCCGATGTTGAGTTTGAGCTGACACTGGCTCTGGTGCTGGTCGTGGCCGTGATTTTCGTGTTCCTGCACGATCCGGCAGCTACGATGGTCCCTGCCCTGTCTGTTCCCCTGTCCATTGTCGGGACTCTGGCGGTCATGCAGTTGATGGGTTTCTCGCTCGACAACCTGTCCCTGATGTCCCTGACCATCGCAACAGGCTTCGTCGTGGACGATGCGATCGTCATGATCGAGAATATCGCCCGTTATATTGAGATGGGCAAAGACCGCATGACAGCGGCTCTGGAAGGGGCTGGAGAAATCGGCTTCACCATCATCTCCCTAACGGTATCGCTCATCGCAGTGCTGATTCCGCTGCTTTTCATGAGCGACGTGATTGGTCGCCTGTTCTACGAATTCGCGGTCACGCTGGCCGTGACGATCATCATCTCCGCCATCGTCTCCCTGACGCTCGTGCCCATGATGTGTGCGCGTGTCCTGAAAGATGAGGCTCATCAGACCACCAAGCCGAAATGGGCCCGCAAGGCCGATCAGCTCATTAATGGCCTGATCTCCGCCTATAACCGCGGCCTGACCCATATCCTGCGTCATCAGACTGCGACGTTGCTGTTCTTTATTCTCACGCTTGTTCTGACCTGCGTTCTGGTGGTGGTTATTCCGAAAGGACTGTTTCCCAATCAGGACACAGGCGTGATTCAGGGCGTTTCCGTCATGGATTCATCGATTTCCTTTGATGCAATGAAAGCCCTCCAGCAACGCCTCGGAGCCGCGATCCTCAAGGATCCTGATGTTGCCAGTCTGTCGTCGTATATTGGCGTGGACGGTGACAATACGACGCTGAACCGGGGACGCTTCCAGATTACACTTCGTGATCATGACAAGCGCAGTCTTTCAGCAAGTAAAATTTCCGCCCGTATCCTGAATGAAGTCAGCAATATTCCTGGAACACAGCTCTATCTGCAACCTGTTCAGGATCTGACACTCAATACGAATGTTTCTGCAACGCAGTACCAGTTCCTGATTGAAGATTCCGATAGCAGCCGCCTCAGCACATGGTCGGAACGCCTCGTGGCCGAGATGCAGAAATCCCCTGCACTGGCGGATGTGACATCTGATCTTCAGGCTCAGGGCCTTGCGGAGGATGTAACCCTTGACCGTGCGACAGGTGCCCGGTTCTCCATCACACCGGAGACGGTCGATAATCTGCTGTATGACTCTTTCGGGCAACGCCAGATTTCCACGATCTACACGCAGTCCAACCAGTATCGCGTCATTCTGGAAGCATCCCCTAGATTACAGAATACACCCGACTCTCTGAATAAATTGTACATGGCCGGAAGTGCCAGCACGGGAACAGTCGATTCCGGGCCGACGCGCACACCTACTTCCGGACTGGTCCCTCTGAGTGCCGTCACGAAGATGACGTCTTCCACCGCACCACTTCTGATCACGCATGTTGCCCAGTTTCCAGCCACAACAGTCTCTTTCAATGTTGCTCCGGGCTACTCGCTCGGTGCGGCCACTTCAGCCATTGATGCAGCCCGCGCAAAACTGAAAATGCCCAACACCGTGCAGACATCCTTTATCGGCACGGCCGCTGTCTTTGAAAACAGCATGAGCAATGAAGCCTGGCTCGTCGTGGCGGCCCTTGTTGCGGTCTATATCGTGCTGGGCGTGCTCTATGAGAGCTTCATCCATCCGCTCACTATTCTTTCCACCCTGCCCTCTGCCGCTATCGGAGCTCTGCTGATCCTCTGGATCACAGGAAGCGGACTGGATGTGATGGGCGTTATCGGCATCGTTCTGCTGATCGGTATCGTCAAAAAGAATGCCATCATGATGATCGACTTCGCTCTTGAAGCCGAGCGCGAAGAAGGCCTCTCTCCGGTAGAGTCCATCACGAAAGCAGCGCATCTGCGCTTCAGGCCGATCCTTATGACGACCCTTGCCGCCATGCTCGGTGCGGTCCCCATGGTAATTGGCAGCGGCGTAGGGTCTGAACTTCGTCGTCCGCTGGGTTATGCGATCGTGGGTGGCCTGATGGTCAGCCAGTTCCTCACCCTGTTCACCACCCCGGTCATCTATCTCTTCATGGAGCGTATGAGACTTCGGGTGACACGCCTTCGCAAGCGCAGAACATCGTCAACACAGGGGGCGTCCTGATGTCGGTCGTTGCCCTTTGCATCCGACGCCCCATAGGCACCACCCTTGTCGTTATCGGGCTTATGATTGCCGGGATAATTGGCTACTGGCTTCTGCCCATTGCCGATCTGCCTAATGTGGACCTGCCCGTCATCCAGGTTCAGGCCCAGCAGGCCGGTGGTACACCGGAAGAAATTGCCAGCACGATCGCGGAGCCGTTGGAACGGCATCTGGGCACGATCTCCGGCCTGAATGAAATGACCTCCCAGTCCGTAACGGGACAGGTCAATATTTCCCTTCAGTTCGATACCTCCCGCGACGTCAACAGCGCAGCGCGTGACGTACAGGCTGCGATCCATGCCGCCCGCGCCGACCTTCCCGCGACCCTGCGACAGGACCCGACCTATCACGCTGCGAATACGGCCGGGATGCCCATTCTCATCATGGCCCTGACATCCAAAACCAAGACCTCTGCGCAGATCTATGATGCCGCGACCAATATTCTGGAGCAGCACCTGTCGCAGATCAGCGGCGTGGGTCAGGTCGAGCTCGGAGGAAGTGCTCTTCCGGCTGTCAGGGTGGAAATGAACCCGCTCAAGATCTTCAAATACGGCATTGGCTTCGAGGACATTCGTGCCGCACTTGCAGCAGCCAACGCCAATACGCCCAAAGGTTTCGTCAACCGTGGCAACCAGCGCATCATACTGCGGACCAACGATCAGGTACACGGCGCCAAGGATCTTCAGGGGCTGATCGTTGCCTATCGTAGCAATCGCCCCGTCCGGCTGGAAGATGTTGCCGATGTTTCAGACGGTGTGGAAGACGTGGAGAATGGCGGCTTCTATAACGGACAGCCTGCTGTTCTTGTCATCATCTTCCCCCGTGCCGGCGCCAATGTGGTTCAGACGATTGACCAGATTCGAGCCGAGTTTCCGATGCTCACCTCTGCTCTCCCTGCGGATGTCGAACTGCATGTCGGCATGGACCGTTCCTATACGATCCGCGCGGCTCTGAAAGACACGAAGAGCACGCTAATCCTGTCAATCCTGCTGGTTGTGGGCGTTGTACTGCTTTTTCTGCGTTCCCCGCGCACAACCATCGTTCCCGCCGTCGTTATCCCGGCCTCGCTGATCACGACGTTCGGGGTAATGAAACTGCTGAACTATTCTCTCGACAGTCTGTCACTGATGGCCCTGACAATCGCAACAGGCTTTGTTGTGGACGATGCCATTGTGGTGATCGAGAACATCAGCCGTCACATGGAAATGGGAAAGACACGAGCAGAAGCGGTTCTGGTAGGAGCGCAGGAAGTCTCGTTTACTGTCATGTCAGTGTCGGTCTCCCTTGTTGCCGTTTTCTTCCCGATCCTGATGCTCGGTGGACTGATCGGCAACGTCCTGCATGAGTTCGCCGTGACGATTTCCGTCACGGTGCTGGTATCCATGGTTCTTTCCCTGACACTTACGCCGATGATGTGCTCACGCATTCTTCGCGCTGACGACATGCAGCACGCGACGGAAACAACAGGCGGAGCATGGTCCCGGATCTCGGCATGGCTGGAACGGGCTTTCAACCGTCTTCAGCATGGCTATGAACGTTCCCTGCTTGTCGCCCTGCGTCATCACCGGCTCGTTATTCTTTCACTTCCCCTGTCCATCGCGCTTATGATCGGCCTGTTCATGATCATGCATCGTGGCCTGCTGCCCACCACGGACAGCGGAACCATGATGGCGCATCTCACCGCCGATCAGGCCGTCTCCTTCCAGAAAATGATGGGAAAGATCACGGAGGTAGAAAAGAAGATCCTTTCAAACCCCGATGTCGTAAGCGTCACGGGATTTGTCGGTGGCAGAAGCGCGGCGAACCAGGCCAACATGTTCATCGAGCTGAAAGACAAGAGCGAACGTCACGTCTCCGCCGTTGAAACCATCGCTGACCTGCGCCGCCGCACGCATGATCTTCTGGGCGCCCAGTTCATTGCCATGCTGCCGAACCTTCTGCCCTCCGGTGCGAGACAGGCCAACGCCGCGTATCAGTATTCCCTCCAGAGTAGCGATGCGACAACGCTTTATGAATGGATGCCTCGCCTGCAGGCAGCCCTTCAGCGACATCCGGAACTGACGGACATTTCGACCGACGTTCAGCGTGGAGGTCTGGCAACGAACGTGGATATTGACCGGGATCTTGCGGGTCGCACGACCCTCACCCCCCAGCTTGTCGCCAACGCACTCTATGACGCCTTTGGCCAGCGTTCAGCCTCTGTGATCTACAATCCCCTGAACCAGTATCGCGTCGTCATGAACGTCAAACCGGAATACTGGCAGAATGCCGAGATGCTTCAGCGCGTCTGGGTCAGTGCGTCTGGCGGAACGGCCAGTGGCAGCACGCAGACAAACACCATCCGCATGTCTTCGGCGGACAGCAGTTACACCACGACGTCCGCCAGCACGACATCGTTCAAGAACTCTATCGCCAACAGCCTTGCGGGGGGCAGCAGCACGTCCAGTGGTTCGGCCGTTTCCTCCACCGCCGAGACGCTTGTTCCTCTCTCGGTCGTCTCCAGAATTTACGATGCCACAACATCCTTGACCGTCAATCATCAGGGACAGGCACTTGCTGCCACGCTTTCCTTCAACCTCGCTTCAGGCGCCTCGATGTCTGATGCGGTAAGAATTATCAATGAAGAGATGGTGAAGCTGAATGTGCCATCTACCATTCATGGCAGTTTCGCAGGCACAGCCGCCCAGTTCCAGAGTTCGGCAAGTTCGGAACCGTTACTGATTATTGCCGCACTGGCGGCTGTCTACATGGTTCTGGGTATCCTGTATGAGAGTTTCGTCCACCCTCTGACCATTCTCTCAACTCTGCCCTCAGCCGGTGTCGGAGCGCTTCTGGCACTCTACCTTTTCGGACAGGAATTCGACATCATTGCCCTGATCGGACTGATCCTGCTCATCGGCATCGTCAAGAAAAATGCCATCATGCTGGTGGATTTTGCCATCAACGCGGAGCGCAACGAGCATCAGTCCGCACAGGACGCCATCCACACCGCCTGTCTTTTACGCTTTCGTCCCATTCTCATGACGACGATCGCCGCGGCCATGGGGGCTCTGCCCCTTGTTCTGGGAAACGGTTACGGCGCGGAAATACGCCGTCCTCTGGGTATTGCCATCGTGGGCGGCCTGTTCTTCAGCCAGATCCTGACGCTGTATACCACGCCCGTTGTCTACCTGTATCTCGATCACTTCGGTCAGTGGGGCCGGAGAACAATCCCGCCCTTTTTCCATAATCTCGTCCGGATAATCCGTCCGGTACGTTCCTCCTAATGTCACGCCTGCCTCAGGACGCTCTCATGACAAGACGCCATCGGTCTGTATTGACCAGTCTTCGCGCCAATGCACTGATTTTCACCTCGCTGGCTCTGTCGGGCTGCGTGATGATGGGACCGACCTACAAGCGTCCACATGCCATTGTCTCGGCAAAATTCAAGGAACTGAAGCCTGCTCCCGGCTGGACTGCCGCAACCCCACATTTGGCAGATTACCCGAAGGGCGAGTGGTGGCGGATTTATAACGATCCTGTCCTTAACCAGCTCGAAAATCAGGTTGCGCTCAATAACCAGAACCTGAAGGAATACGAAGCCGCATTTCGCAAAGCCCGCGCCGCCGTAACCGCAGCCCGCGCCAGCCTGTATCCGACACTCGCCGGAAGTCTGAGTTTTGCCAGAAACAGCCAAGGCGGAACCGCCAGTTCCGCAAGTGGCACCCAGTATACGACAGGCTCAACCAAGAACACCTATGCAGCCCAGATAACAGCAGACTGGGATCTGGATCTGTGGGGCAAGATCCGGCGGGAAATCCAGGAACAGGTCGCTGCAGCACAGATCAGTGCTGCAGACGTCGCCAACGCCCGCCTGTCCTACCAGTCAGAACTCGCCCAAGACTATTTTTCGTTGCGCTATGAAGAGTCGCTGAAAACATTGCTGGACCGTTCCGCTTCTCTGTATGAACATTATCTGGATATCGTTCATCATCAGCATACTGGCGGAACCGTCAGTGGTGCTGATGAATACCAGGCTGAAAATACGCTCCAGCAAGCCAGAGCAAGTGCTACAGCAACAGATGTTAATCGTTCGGAATACGAGCACGCCATTGCAGTGCTAATCGGGCGCGCCCCTGGGGATTTTTCTCTCCCCCGCTCAGGTATGCCGAACGTCATACCATCCGTCCCGGTAACAGTCCCTTCTGCGCTCCTGCAAAGGCGTCCGGATATCTCGGCAGCAGAACGACAGATGGAAGAGTACAATGCGGAAGTGGGGGCAGCCATCGCGGCATTCTTCCCGGATGTCTCCCTCTCTGCAGCATACGGATATAGCGGAAACCCCGTTCAGTCCCTGATCCAGGTCTCAAACCGGATCTGGTCCCTTGGCGCCTCAGCCAGCCAGACCCTGTTTGAAGGCGGTGCACGCACGGCTGCCGTGCAGGAAGCCAATGCTGATTATGACAACGCCGTTGCCAATTATCGTCAAATTGTACTGACTGCCCTCCAAGACACGGAGGACCAGCTTTCGAGCCTCCGTACCCTTGAGGAACAGAGACGCCAGGAACAGCAGGCCGTCACTTCCGCATTAAAAGCCGCAGATATATCGATGAATGAATACCGTTATGGAACAGCGATTTATACCACCGTTATTACCAGCCAGCAAACAGCTCTTTCCAATCAGGAGACGGTTCTGCAAATCCAGGAAAGCCGTTTGCTGGCAAGCGTCAAACTCATAGCGGATCTCGGTGGTGGTTGGGATACGACAAAGCTGCCGAGCAAGGGCGCGCTTCAGTCTGATAATCCTTTGGTTCCAACTTTCCTTGAAAAGCCAGATACCTACAAACCATAAAGTATACTCACGATCAGGTTTAGGCCTCGTTGACAAAAGACTTAATCCAGAGCCTTTGTCAACGTGACCTAGGCAAATATTCCTATGGACGGCCCCGCATAACCTTGTAACTCAGGGAAGCCGGACTTAATGTCGGGAAATATCGCGTTGGCCGCCTCATCAAAGACAACGGGATCCGGCCCCAGCGCACCCGTCACGAAGGTCGCAACCGACAGCCACTACCAATCTGGTATTGTGGCCAACCTTCTGGACGGCTATTTCCTTGCTGATTGCGCCCATCCGGAACTAGGCGGGAGACGGCTTGCTCACCCCAGCAGGTTACCAGACTGGAACCACTCGATGAATACCCCCATTTGCGCAACAAAGTCCGGCCGTGGCCATGATTACCGGTCTGGTGATGATAAATCTGCCCGGAATGTTCAGGCACTCGGATCAGTTGTCCGTATCGGCCGCGTCGGCCATGCCGGTTTTCAGGTTGCAGGCTGATGACAGCCGCGTGAAGCGCCAGCCCCTGAACGTGTCCGTCCAGTTCGTGCCACTGTCTGCGTTGCCGGATACAAAGGCTGGACGGCCATTCGTCGGAATGCACCACGGTAGGTAGTCTCCTTATCGTCACCAAGGCCGATTGAGGTTTGACACTCCGGAGAGTCGTGCGTTGATCTTCCATCAAATAAATTTGGTGATTTAACCAATAAACCTACGATTTTACATAGACTTTTCTAGTTGTGTCAGGACCACCATCAATCTTAAATCGCCACTCTTCTGTCAGCAGACAGTAACCGCAAATATTGTGGACCAAACAAGCCTCTCAGGCTGAATCCCCATACCGAATCTTCGGTTTAACTTTTTATAAACTACATGCGAATAATATTCTGCCATGCCCCTGAAAAGCTGGCGGTGAAGATTGTGGTGAACCTGCCCATCCCAGAAGCGTCAGTCACACCTCCTCTCACAAGAGGCCCTGAAGAATGACGACTGTTTACTGGACCGGCACCGAATCAGACGATTTTTACTATCAGAGTTCTGATGGAACCAAGTCAAACTGGAGCGACAACTCCATTCCACAGGCAACCGTGGGCGCAACAGTCGTCATTGCCGGCACTTCGGACGCTCCTGCCACCGCCATTGCCAGTAATCCGGCCATCAGACAGATCCTCAATCTCACGGTCGGCGACTATGGCACGCTTGAAATTCTGGCGGCCGCCAATTCGTCGTCACTGGGCGGCTATGTGTTCGCCACCCATGCCCTGAACATCACCTCCAAAGGCACGGTTGTCATCAATACGGCCGCTCCGGTCGAGCTCGGCGCAAGCTGCACAGTAGATGGCACGCTGACCCTCCTGAACAACACAGGATCCGTTCTCGACAACAATTCCATTTCCGGCAGCGGAACATTGAACCTGATCGGCTCCCGGCTGGGCACAGTCAGCAATCCGGTAGCCGTTACTGGCGGTCTTTCAGTTGTTCTTCAAAATAACGCAACATTCTATGCCGATCTTTCCGGCAGCACCGGTTCCGTTACTTTTGACACCAACACGCAGAATACTCTTGTTCTGGATGATGTCGATGCGACAATCAACACAGCCTTCTACGGCGTTTCCGAGAAATCCCTTTTTGCGATCAGTGCTGCCGACGGCGGGGTCCCTATCTCCGCAAACTGGACACAGAATGCCGGTACCGGTTCCTGGACGGTTCAGATCAATTCATCCACGGGCACGATCGTAACGCTGGACGACGTCCATACAGCCAATGGCTTCATTCCGGGAACTGCACATTTCAGTCAGGACAGCAACGGGAACTACATCCTTTCGGAAAGTAATTCCTCGTCCTCTGGCACCGTGACAAGCGCTGCGCCTTTTACAGACACGACCAATACATCACCCGCCGGGCTGACATATTTTTACGACAGCACCCAGACGCCCAATACCAACCATTTTTCGCCACCAGCCACGACTGCGGATAACCGCGCTGACTGGGCCGATGGAGCCAACTGGGCACTCGGAACAACGCCCTGGGACACTCCTGCGAATTCGGCCAATTTTGATACCTATGACGGGGTGTCGGCCTACGGTGTCATTGCCACGGCCAACGCGACCCAGATCGCCAGCATCGAACTCATGGGGAATAGCGACCTTCTGATTTCAGCCCAGACGTCCGGCGCAGGGTATGCTTTCGCAACAGCGAGTGCCTGCATTTATGGCGGTTGCACCCTGACAATTGACACCCCTTCAGGTGTGGAACTGGGCGAACATGTCCAGGTCATGGGAACGCTGAAAATCGAAAACAATCCAGGGAAAGTGGTGCTCGATGCCCTGAACATCTGCGGCGGCGGCACCATCGATGTGATCAATTCAACATTCGGCGCGGAAAATACCCCTGCCTATCTTGATATATCAACGCTCAACATTCAGGAAAACAGCACAGTATACTTCGGAGCCCGCACCTTTCCTCAAACCGTAATTTTTGACAATACTTCAAATACGGTTATTTTCGACGGGAACGAGAATACAATTTCGACATCCTTCCAGAATGTCAGCGCAAGCACATTTTTCGTCATCAACAATGCAAGCACTGCCGTATGGAACCATACGCCCGTATCTGCTGCATATTCCCTCAATCAGGATGGAACCTATACCCTGACCATTACGCGGTCTGACAACAGTACGCTCGTCCTCAACAATATTCAGGTCTCCAGTGATTTCACGCCAGCGGCTACGGCAGGCGTGTCCCAGCTTCCGGATGGAGACTGGGTTATTTCCACCCTGCGGCAGGACACCTGCTATCTGACCGGCACCCTGATCCGTACCGATCATGGGGACGTAAAGGTTGAAGACCTTCAGATCGGGGATCTCGTGGCGGTTCTCGACGATGAGAAAGCGTTCCGTCCCGTTATCTGGACCGGTTACCGCGATACGAATGTCAGCCCGTCGGAGCATAGCGAGGATGCAGGCTACCCCCTACGGATCCGGGCCAGCGCTTTTGGTGACAGCCAGCCCGCGCGGGATCTCCTGGTGACTCCCGAACATTGTATCTATGTCGATGAGGGATTTGTTCCGGCCAGAATGCTCGTGAACGGCACAAGCATTTTCTATGACCATTCGATCACCCAGTATCGCTATCATCATTTCGAAACGGACAGACACAGCGTTGTCCTGGCGGAGAACCTGCCTTCGGAAAGCTATCTCGATACCGGCAACCGTCAGAGTTTCACCACAAGCGTCTCTCCGCTGTTCGCTCCCGCAAAATCCTGGGCCGAAGCTGCGGCTCCACTGAAAATGGCGCAGGAGCAGGTTCAGCCTGTGTATGAACGGCTGTGCGAACGTGCCGAATCCCTGGGTATGGGGCGCCCCGCTGTTCCTGCCACCACCAGGGATCCCGGCCTTGAGGTCTGTACGCTCACCGGCCAGCGTCTTCGGCGCATGCGCCATACCGGCGACCAGTTCCTGTTCGAACTCCCGGCCGGCATCGACAAGGTCATCATCAGATCCCGGTCATCACGACCTTCGGATGTCATCGGCCCGTTCTGTGATGACCGGCGCTCCCTTGGCATCCTTATCGGGAACGTGAAACTCTGGGATTCCAGAGAAAGCCGCGTCATTGACACCCATCTGAAGACGGATCTGCCCGGCTGGCATCCCCGGGACCACCCAGGCCTGCGCTGGACAAACGGATCTGCGACCCTGCCTCTGGGTTATCGCGAACCGACCGGAAACGGCGTTCTCTGTATCCAGATCGTCAACGCGGGTCCCTATCTGCTCGACGCAGACGAGACAGCCGCCCAAGCCCTGAGCGCCTGAGACGCTTCATCTGTATTGTCTTCGTGAATGGCTGCCCTTAGGGCAGCCATTTTTCATACGAAGCTCATCGTCCTGACATCAATCATCCCGAAATCCGTGATCTTGAGATGAGGAATCACGGGTAGCGGCAGAAAGGCCAGTTGCAGAAACGGCTCTTCCAGAACAACACCCATCGTCTTCGCCGCCTTGCGCAGGATGATGAGATCATCCCGGACCTGTTCATAAGGCGCATCGCTCATCAGGCCTGCGACAGGGAGGCGCAGATCTGCCAGGACCTGTCCATTCCGGACCGCCACGAAGCCGCCACCGGTTTTTTCCAGATGGTTCACCGCACAGGCCATGTCGGCGTCGTTGGTTCCAACAACGCAGATATTATGGCTGTCATGCCCGACAGACGATGCCAGCGCGCCTTCCTTCAGGCCAAATCCCCGCACGAAGCCGCGCCCGATATTGTCGTTATGCCCATGCCGCGCCACGACACAGACCTTGGCGACATCCTGTTCTGGATCCGGCAGAGCGTGGCCATGGTCTTCAGGCATATCCAGACGCAGAAAGTCCGTGATGATCTGGCCCGGAATAACCCCCATGACAGGACGGTCTTTGCCACTGCCTTCAACAGCCATGTCCTGCGCCGTTACAGGACGCGGGAGTTTTACGCTTTCCAGCCCGACCGGAGACACGATTTCGCGGCCTGCGAACAGGGCATCATTCACCAGACGACCAGCGGAAATGACATCCGAAACCTGACAGCGCTCCAAATCATCAAGCAGAACGATATCCGCGCGCCTGCCCGGCGCGATCTGTCCACGATCCTTCAGGCCAAAAGCTGTGGCAGCGGACAGGGATGCGGCACGATACGCAGCCAACGGCTCCACGCCCAGTTCGATGGCCCGGCGGATCAGGAAATCCAGATGGCCCTCATGGGCAATTTCGAGCGGGTTACGATCATCGGTGCAGAACGCGAAGAACGGCGATGTCGCGACGTTCAGCAGCGGCACCAGCGCTTCAAGATCCTTGCAGACCGATCCTTCCCGGATCAGGACCGTCATGCCCTTACGGACTTTTTCCAGCGCCTCATCAGCAGCGGTTGCTTCGTGGTCGGTTGAAATGCCAGCCGCCAGATAGCCGTTCAGAGCCTTGCCCCGCATGAGTGGGGCATGACCGTCGATATGCCCATCCGCAAAGGCGGCCAGCTTGTCCACACAGCCCGGATCACCATTCAGAACGCCCGGGATGTTCATGAACTCGGCCAGACCGATCACTTTGGGATGGTCCCGATAGGCCACCAGATCATCCACGTTCAGAACTGCACCCGATGTCTCCATGGACGTGGCTGGAACACAGCTCGACAGGTTGACGCGCAGATCCATGATGGTCCGCTCGGCAGCAGCCAGAAAATAATCAAATGCCGCACGCCCCAGCACATTGGCCATTTCGTGCGGATCGCAGATGGCCGTCGTCACACCATGCGGCAGAACGCAGCGATCGAACTCGAACGGCGTGACGAGCGAGGATTCAACGTGCAGATGAGTATCGATAAAGCCCGGCACGGCGATCCGGCCCGCGCCATCGATTGTCTGCACACCTTCGTATTCACCGTAAGTCCCGACGATCCGATCGCCGCAGATGGCGATATCGGTCGGGATGAGATCGCCCGTGACCAGATCGAACAGCCGGACATTCCGGATAACCAGATCGGCGGGTTCGTGGCCCTGCCCCTGGGCCACGCGACGCATGATGGTTTTCTGCATGTCTGAAATCCTCCGTACGTCAGCAGTGCATGCTTATACCGCACGGAAGGGGGACAGCTCAAAGCGGCATGTTATCGATCAGCCGGACCTCCCCGGCCCGCACGGCCAGAAGCGCCAGAGCGTTGTCGGAACAGGGCTGTTCGCGGCGGAACGTGTCTGCGTTCACAACCGTCGCGTAATCGATGTCTGGAAGTCCGGCTTCGATCAGGACCACGCGCATGGCATTTTCCAAAACGTCCACATCACGCTCGCCCCTGCGAAACAGCCGCGCGGCTTCCTGCAAAGCCTGAAACAGGGCTGGCGCTTTCTGACGGTTTTCGGTCGTCAGACGCACATTGCGGCTGGAACGGGCCAGACCGTCCGCTTCACGCGCGATATCGCAGACCACGATTTCAACCGGAATATCCAGATCCGCCACAAACCGCCGGACAACCGCGCATTGCTGGGCATCCTTCTGCCCGAAATAGGCCCGCTGCGGCTGGACGATGTTGAACAGTTTGGTCACGACCGTCGCCACACCGGAGAAATGTCCGGGACGCGACTGGCCTTCGAGTTCTTCTGCAACACCGCCGACGTCAATCCGGGTGCCGGAACCGGGCCGATAGAGCACATCGGGCGTTGGCAGAAACACCAGATCGGCCCCGGCTTCTTTCAGAAGCGCCAGATCACGCTCCGGATCACGTGGATAGGAGGCATAGTCCTCATTTGGGCCGAACTGCTTCGGATTAACGAAAATACTGACGGCCACCGCGCCATTTTCCGCCTTCGCCTGCCGGACCAGCCCGAGATGGCCTTCATGCAGAAACCCCATGGTCGGAACGAAACCCAAGGTCGGATAAGCCGTCCGCGCCGCCCGAAATGCCCCGATCGTCTCAAAAACCTGCATGTCATGTCCCTTTCCCGCCAGAACTGCGGGGTCGGAGCCTGACAAACCCTGTTCCACATGGCAATCAGGAGCTTATGAATGCTGCCCCCCCTTCCCCGTCCGTCGCCATTATCGGAGCCGGTCCCGCCGGACTGTTCGCGGCAGAAATCCTGGCCGCACGAGGATGCAGGATGCAGGTTTTCGACCAGATGCCGAGCGTGGGGCGCAAGCTGCTCATGGCCGGTCGCAGCGGCCTGAACCTGACGCATTCGGAGCCGCTGGACCGTTTTCTGAGCCGCTACGGCACAGCACGAAACTGGCTGGAACCGGCCATTCGCGCATTTCCGCCATCCTCTTTGACAGAATGGGCCGAAGGACTGGGACAGGCCTGCTTTTCCGGCTCATCAGGGCGCGTCTTCCCCACGGCCATGAAAGCCTCTCCCCTGCTGCGTGCGTGGCTCCAGCGACTGACGGAACAGGGCGTCCATATCCACACGCGCCACCGCTTTGTGGGCTGGGATGGCGCAACACTTCTGTTCGAGACGGCAGGCGGTCAGACATCCGTCAGAGCCGATGCAACCGTTCTGACAATGGGGGGTGCAAGCTGGTCGCGTCTGGGATCGGACGGCCGCTGGGCGGATTTTATGACGAACGAAACAGCGCCTTTCGCCCCCGCAAATTGTGGCTTCCTGCCCGACTGGCCCGCCGATTTTGCGAACCGGCACGAGGGCAGCGTGCTTCATTCCGTTGGTCTAAGCTTTGGCACGCGACAGAGCCGCGGCGACCTGACCATTACATCGCGCGGTCTGGAAGGCTCGGCGCTTTATGCGCTCTCGGCGGACCTGCGGGACCGGATCGGGACCGAAGGACGCGCAATCCTTACACTCGACCTGCGTCCGACGCTCTCAGCCGACGACGTCCTGAAACGCCTGCTGGCGCAGCGCGAACGCGAGAGCCAGAGCAACCGGCTGCGCAAGGCCCTGTCGCTGGATGCACCATCCCGAGAGCTTCTGAAGCACGCCACCCCGAAAGACGCCACCCCACTCCAGCTTGCCCAGACCCTCAAGGCCCTCCCCCTGCCGCTGATCGGTATGGACGCGCTTGATCGCGCCATCTCCACAGCTGGCGGCGTACGTCAGGATTCCGTGGACGAGCGGTTCATGCTGAAATCCCGCCCCGGTGTTTTCGTGGCTGGCGAAATGCTGGACTGGGAGGCGCCCACGGGCGGGTATCTGCTTCAGGGATGTTTTTCCACGGCCCATGCGGCGGCAAATGGCGTCCTTGGGTGGCTAGAATCGTCCAATTCCGCTATCGCCTGACGCCATGACATCCATCGTTCTCGGACAGGGCCGCGACGGCTCCGATACCTGCATTGATCTGCCGGAACTCCTGGCCACGCGCCTGCTGGTCCAGGGCAATTCCGGCTCGGGAAAATCGCATCTCCTGCGGCGCCTGCTGGAGCAGACCGCTACCCTCGTCCAGCAGGTCATGATCGATCCGGAAGGTGATTTCGTCACCCTGGCCGACCATTATGGTCATCTGGTTATTGACGTCGAAGACCAGTCCGAAGCCAGTCTGCGCGCGGCGGGCGAGCGCGTGCGCGCCCATCGTGCCTCCGTGGTGCTGAACCTTGAGCAGGTCGAAGCGGAAATGCAGCTTCGGGCGGCCGGAGCCTTCCTCAACGGCATGTTCGAAGCCCCCCGCGCGCACTGGTATCCCGTTCTCGTGGTGGTCGACGAAGCCCAGCTTTTCGCACCGGTCGCGGGGGGCGATACATCCGATGAAGCCCGTCGCCTGTCGCTCGGAGCCATGACGAACCTGATGTGTCGTGGCCGAAAGCGCGGTCTGGCCGGTGTCATCGCAACGCAGCGTCTTGCCAAGCTGGCCAAAAATGTTGCGGCCGAGGCGTCCAACTTCCTGATGGGCCGCACCTTCCTCGATATCGACATGGCCCGCGCCGCCGATCTTCTGGGTATGGAGCGGCGGGCAGCGGAATCCTTCCGTGATCTGGCGCGCGGACAGTTCATGGCGCTCGGTCCCGCCCTGAGCCGCCGTCCGAAGCTCGTGACCATCGGCCCCGTCACGACAGCAAGCCACGCCACCGGCCCGGTTCTCGTACCGCTCGAACCGGTCTCGGCCGAAGACCTGCGAGACATCATTCTCGAACCGGTCCACGAATTCACGCCCCGTCCCCGCAGAGAATCCCGTCCGCCCCCGCCGGACCTTCTGGCACAGCTCGACGCCTATGGTGCGGAGCGCGAAGCTGAAGAACCCGCTCCGGCAGCCGTCGTCGTCGAAGCCGATCCCGACCAGCTCTGGTCGCTGGTGGCCGAAGTCGTGGCCGGGGAAGGCTCGGACTACAAGCCGCTGGCCACCCTGTATCAGGACTTCCAGCTCCGGGCGCGGATTCAGGGTCTGTCACGCAATGTACTGGAGCTGGGACCTTTCCACCGGATGCTGGCCACCATCCGCGCCGGACTGGACCGCGAGCGTTCCGAAAGCGAGGACTGGAAACAGGCCCAGGCCATCGCCGCGACCCTGCCCGAAGACGTGCAGGGCGTCTTCCTGCTCCTCGCCCGCACGGCACTCGACGGCGAAACCTGCCCGGGCGACGAAGCCCTGGCCCGCGCCTATGGAACGCACTCTCTGGGCCGTGCCCGTCGGCAGCTGAACTACCTGGAAGAGCGCGAGGTCATCGTCCTTCAGGAGACCCCGCTGGGCCGTCGCGTCGCCATCGTCGGACTGGGCTGGCAGACCGCCTGAGGGCTGTCACAGTTCTGTCACAACACGTTCACAGGAGCTTCACACGCAGTTCTTTAAGGAAAGATTAGTTTCCGCCGCATTCGATCTCTTCTCCATCCGGAAAGACTTTCAATGCCGCGCAACCTGCTGCGTTCCCGCCTGCTTCTGACCATTTTCTGCTCGCCATTTGCGCTGGCTGCAGCCCTTCCCCATCCTGTCGAGGCAGCAACGACAGGAACGAAAAAAGCCACCACCGCCAGACATGACACCAAACACAAGGCCAAGGTTGACGCCGTGGCCGGCGGTACGGAACAGCTCGTCATCACCGCACGCCGCACCCGCTCCGAACAGGGGCTGAGCCACGTCCAGATCCAGCGGATCCTTCCGGGCGTGAACCCGATCAAGGCGCTGGAAATGCTGCCGGGCGTCGTGTTCAACAATGCCGATCCCTGGGGCAATAACGAGCAGAACTCTTCGCTCTACGTCCATGGCTTCAACCAGAACCAGCTCGGCTATACGCTCGACGGCATTCCGCTCGGCGACCAGGCCTATGGCAACTACAACGGCCTCTCCCCGCAGCGCGCGGCCATCAGCGAGAACATCGGCTCGGCGTCGGTCTCCTCGGGTGCAGGTGCGCTTGGCACGGCGTCCACATCCAACCTTGGTGGTACGCTCCAGTTCACGACGCAGGACCCGCTGAAAAAGCGCGGGGCGCAGATTGAACAGGTTTTCGGAAGCTGGTCCACGTTCCGCACCTTCGCCCGTCTCGATACGGGTGAGTTCGGCAATGGCAACTCGGCCTATGTCTCCTTCTCCCGTCAGGATGCCCGCGCCTGGGACTTCGCCGGTCATCAGGGCGGCTATCAGGTCAATGCGAAGTTCGTGCACAACAGCGAGCATGATCACTTCTCGACCTTCTTCGACTGGTCCCAGAAGGTCGAGCCGAACGAGGACAGCATCACACTGCCGAGCGGTTATGGTCTTTATGTCCGCCCGTTCACCTATCCGAATTTCAGCTATGCCAAGGCCAATGCCAACGCCGTCGGCCTGAACTACCGCAATTATTATTCAGCGGCCCAGCGCGAGGATTTCCTCGCCTATTCCAAATGGACGCATGATTTCACCGAGAACCTGCACTGGGATAACAGCATCTATTATCACCATGATCTGGGTGAAGGTGTTGTGGCCGGTCCGATCTCGGCTGCCGGTCTGCCGACGCTGTTCGCCGCCTATTATCCGGGTCAGGATCTGAACACCGTCTTCGGTGGCTCGGGCTATGCCACGCGGACCACCGAATACTGGGACAATCGCGGTGGTCTGATGTCCACGCTGCGCTACCATCTCGGCAAGCACTCGATCGAAGTCGGTGGCTGGTATGAGCGCAACAACAACACGCAGGCCCGTCGCTGGTATCCGCTGGACGCCAACAACCCGACCACGCCTTACGAGCGCCAGCAGAACGCCCTGATCGACCAGTACACCAACAATTTCTACACCAACACATTCGTCACGCATCTGCAGGACAACTGGCAGATCTCGAAGAACTTCTCCCTGATGGCGGGCTTCAAGTCCGAGCTGGTCTATACGAACGGCACCCTGCCGGTCGCCGCGAAGCCGGGCTCGCTCTCCCCGTCCTATGCCGTGACGGCACCCGGTGGCGAGATCGACGCCGCCAAGCCGTTCCTGCCCGCTTTCGGCGCGGTGTGGGACATCACGAAGCACGAGCAATGGTTCGCCAACATCCAGGAAAACATGCGCTCCTATCAGGACGCAGGTTACGGCAACGCCACACCCTGGGGCGCCACCAGCCAGGCGGCCTTCGAAGAGTTCAAGAAGAACGGCAAGCCCGAAACCTCATGGACGTATGAGACCGGTCTGCGTGAGCACCGCCAGATCCATCTTGGCCCGCTGACGGCGATCGAAGGTCAGGTCGAGTACTATCACGTTCACTTCTCGAACCGCCTTCTGGCTGTTGCGACGACGCAGACCCTGTCATCCATCATCGGCTCGGCCACCACGCTTGCAAACGTGGGCTCGGTCACGACGGATGGTATGGACTTCTCCTTCACCACCCATTTCGGCCCGCATTTCTCGCTGTACAACGCGCTGTCCTACAACAAGTCTACCTACAACGATAACTACAGCACGGGCTCCAGCATCATCCATACGGCTGGCAAGAACGTCGTCGGCATGCCGGACTGGTCGGAGAAGTTCGTCTTCACCACCAACTGGGGCAACGCCTATGGCCAGTTTACCGGTGACGTCATCGGAAAGCGCTATGCGACCTACACCAACGACATGTGGGCCGCGCCCTACGCGCAGTTCAACCTGAACGCGGGTTACACCTTCCACAACATCCCGCATCTGGCGTCTCTGAAAGTCCAGGGCAACATCACCAACCTGACAAACACCAAGGGATGGTCCACGATCAACGCGACCCAGACTTCGGGTCAGTTCTCGGCCTACCCCATCGCGCCGCGCATGTTCTTCCTGAGCCTCAGCGCAGCCCTGTAAGGAATACTGCCCCATGCTGACACGTCGCCAGAGCCTCGGCCTGCTCGCAGCGGGGCTTCCCGCCCTGCACCTGCGGGCGAAAGCCGCGCCCTCACTGGCGCCGAAGCCCCTCGTATTCGCCCATCGTGGGGCCTCGGCCCTGCGCCCGGAGCACACGCTGGCCTCCTATGCCCGCGCCATGATGGACGGTGCGGATTTCATTGAGCCTGATCTCGTCATGACAAAGGACGGCCATCTGGTCGTCCGCCACGAAAGCAACATTGCGGGCACGACTGATGTTGCGGAGCATCCCGAGTTCGCCTCCCGTCACCGCTCCCTCAAGATCGACGGAAAGACCGAGACCGGCTGGTTCACCACTGATTTTACACTGGCGGAACTCAAAACCCTCCGCGCCCGCGAGCGTCTCTCCACAATCCGCGTGCACAACACCCGCTATGACGACCATTTCGAAATCCCGACCTTCGAGGAAGTCATCGAACAGGTTGCCGCCCAGTCGGCCGCGACGGGCAAGGTCTTTGGCCTCGTGCCGGAAATCAAGCATTCCACCCATTTCAACAGCCTGGGCCTGAACCCCGAATCCGCATTCCTGCGGACCATCGCCGCGCACGACTACACCCGGCAGGCCCCCCTGGAACTCCAGTCCTTCGAGACCGGCAATCTGGGGCGCATCCGGGCGGACGTCCTGTCCATCAACCCGCAGGCGCGTCTGATGCTGCTCATGGGAGAGCGCAAGGACATTCCGCCGGATCTTCTGGCAGCGGGCAAGAGCACGACATTCGGGGATCTCATGACGCCCGATGGTCTCAAGGAGGTTCGCCGCTATGCCGATGTGATCGGTCCATCCAACACGGACCTGATCCCGCGTGACAGCAAAGGCGCCTGGCTTGAGCCCTCCACGCTCGTAACGGACGCCCATAAGGCTGGACTCTTGGTTCATTCCTATACGGCACGGCCTGAAAACCACTTCCTTCCGGCCCAGCTACGCAGCGATGCCGGAGACGCCGCCCGCAACCCCAAAGGCATGATCGCGGAAGTCCGCCGCTATCTGGACATGGGGATCGACGGCTTCTTCACGGATGATCCCGCACTGGGACGCATTGCCGTGGATGGCACGATCTGAACGCCATTGCCTTACAAAAAAGGAGGCCTCCCCGGCCGGGAGAGCCTCCTTTTTTTGTGACCTGAAAGACGTCTCAGGCGAGCTTGAAATGCTTGAGCATCGCCTTGTTGAAGGCCGGGATATCATCCGGGCAGCGGGAGAAAACGTAAGGTCCATCAACCACGACCTCATTATCCACCCAGGATGCACCGGCATTTTCCAGATCCGTCCGGATGGCCGGCCAGGACGTCACGGTCCGCCCTTTCAGCTCATTCACCTCAATCAGCGTCTGCGCGCCGTGGCAGATGGCGGCAATCGGCTTGTTCGCCTTCACGAAAGCGCGGGCGAACGCTACGACATCCCTGTTCATCCGCAGCGCATCCGGAGACGCCAGACCGCCCGGAAGCAGCAGCGCATCGTAATCCTCGGCCTTTGCATCGGCAATCGCCAGATCGGCCCGGATCTTGTTGGATGGATAGATGTCCTTGTTCACGGCCTGAAACTCCCCTGCCTTGAGGGAAATGACCGTGACGGTCGCACCGGCTTTTTCCAGCACTTCCTGCGGACCCGTCAGTTCGATTTCTTCGAGGCCGTCAGTGGCCAGTGCAGCGACTTTTACCATGGTTCCGGTCCTTTCAGAGAGTGTAGGCGACGGAAATGCCGCCGCCCGTCAGACAGTTACGCGTTGAGGTAAATGGTCTTCGTCTGGACGTAAGCTTCCATGCCATGCTGTCCGTCCTCACCGCCCAGGCCACTTTCCTTGTAGCCGTGGTGGAAGCCCTGCGGCGCTTCACCACCCGGACGGTTCACATAGACCTCACCGAATTCCAGATCGCGGGTCATACGCAGGATCCGGCTCAGATCGTTGGTGAAGAGATAGGCTGACAGGCCGTAGCGGCAGTCATTGGCCCAGGCGATCGCCTGATCGAAGTCCTTCACGCGGATCAGTGACATGACCGGACCGAACACCTCGTTATGCACGATGTCCATGTCCTGCGTGACATCCGTCAGGAGCGTCGGGGCATAGAAATAGCCCTTGTCATACACGCCACCTGTCAGACGCTTGCCGCCAATGGCGAGACGTGCGCCCTGACGGACGGCATGTTCGACCATTTCATGGACCTTGTTGAGCTCATCCTCGCTCACCTTCGGCCCCATATCCGTGGACGGGTCCGTAGGCAGGCCGACCTTCAGGGCCTCGATCTTCTCGCGGACCTTCTGGACGAACCTGTCGTAGACGGCCTCATGGATATAGGTGCGCTCGTTGCAGGTGCAGACCTGACCGGCATTGCCAAAGCGCGACGCCACCGCGGCGTCAGCGGCCTTGTCCAGATCGGCGTCTTCCATGACCATGAACGGAGCCTTGCCGCCCAGTTCAAGCCGGACTTCCTTCAGCGTCTCGGACGCAGCAGCCATGATCTTCTTGCCGGCCGGTGTCGAGCCCGTCATCGTGATGAGCTTGATGTCTTTGTGCGCCACCAGCGGTACGCCGACATCCTTGCCGTCGCCCGTCACGACATTAATGACACCGTGCGGAATCTTGGCTTCCTCAACCAGCTTCGCCAGATGCAGACAGGCCAGCGGCGTCAGTTCATGCGGCTTGACGACGATCGTATTGCCCGCGGCCACAGCCGGACCGATCTTGCGGGCACAAAGCGCCAGCGGGAAGTTCCAGGCCGTGATCGCACCGATAACACCAAGCGGCACACGGTCGATCAGTATCTTCTCTTCCGGGGAGCTGCCCGGGATGATTTCACCCTGAAGCCGCAGCACGTTCTCGGCTGCAAAGCGCAGCAGGCCTATGGCAAAATCCACCTCGATCCGCGCTTCCTTCAGCGGCTTGCCCATTTCTGATGTGATGATGGCAGCAAGCTTTTCCTTGTCCCGCTTCACCAGATCCTTGAGCGCATGGATATAATCCGCACGCTCGGTCGCCGTACGGCGGCTCCAGCCAATAAAGGCCGATTTCGCAGCCGAGACCGCCGCATCCACATCGGCCTGACCACCCTTGGCCACTTCGCCCACAACCGCTTTCGTGGCCGGGTTTTCAACCGTGATCCACTCGCCACCCTTCGGTGCGACCCAGCTTCCATTGATGAAAAGATTGCTTTTCTCAGTCATGAAATTTCCTGCATTTTCTGTGTGGCGACCATGCGCTTGGTGATGAAACAGACGCATCAGCCAGCCAGCAGTTCATTCGATGACCGTAAGGTGCAGGCATTCACCGATAATAAAAAGTGATGATTCGTGAGCTATGGAATCACTTTTCATGAGCATCCGGATGCGGCGGCGCATAATCCAGAAATCTCCGCCCCAGATCATTCAGTCCCGGCTCACGCCAGATGAAATAGACTTCGCTCCCTTTCAGATCTTCGGGATACGTAAACGAAATTCCTTCACGACGCCGTCTTTTGACCTGCGAAATGATACTGCGCGGTACACAGGAAATACCCAGTCCAGCCTGAACACAGGCGAGAATGACGTCATAGGATTCAACCGTGTGGATGATCGCGTTCGACACCCCATGGCGCTCAAGCCAGGTCTCGAAATAGCGACGATAGAAGCAGTCGGTATTGAACAGGAATACATGCTGGCCGTCCCGCGCGCCTTTCTGTCCCTCCGGCATGGCAAGCGCCAGTTTCTCGCGAAAGGCAAAGCGGCTTTCCATCAGGGGATGGACGATAGGACCGTCCGTCAGCGCCAGGTCGATTTCCCCGTCTGCCAGCATGCGCTCCAGCGTATAGGTCGGGCGTAGAAACATTTTCAGTTCCACACCCGGGCAGGCTTTGAGAAACTCAGGCACGATCCGTGGCAGATAGCCCTCAAGCGCCACATCCAGCGCCCCGATATTCAGGACACCGCGCGGAGTGCCTTCGGAAAACAGATCCGTCAGGCTCCTTGCGCCAGCCACGACCGGCGTGGCCTGCTGATAGAAGAGCCGCCCCTCCGGCGTGAGGATCAGACGCCCCTTTTCGCGCAGGAAGAGTTCCTGCCCCACCAGCAGTTCCAGCTCTTTGAGTCGCGCCGTCACATTGGATGCCACGCAGTTCAGACGGCGGGAAGCCGCGATGACTGTTCCCTCCTCCACGACAGCACAGAACATTTCAATCTGGGCGAGACGGAGCGGATTCATGGGAAAAGATCCTCATCGGGACAGGATTATCCCCCCGGAAGAAGATATCCCCAGAATCAGGGAACATCTCCGGGGAAGGGCCTGTGGATTGTTTCTGAAGAACTGGGGACCGATCGCGCCAGGGCAGCTTTCCTGCGGAGTCGCACGATGAGTGTATCCAGTGCGGATAAAAACCGGCTTCGGTCGGCTTTCCCGAAGGACGGATTATAGGTTGTGACCGCCCCCGTCTCGCGCAGCCCCTGCATCAGGTCCCGCATGGCCGAGACCATCCCCACGGAGCGCTCGTCGATTTCCTCACCGTTGGGACGCAGAACAGAAGCCTGTTTCGCCAGACAGCGCACCGCGAGCGGAATATCGCTGGTGATGACGATATCCACAGGCGTCACCTGTTCCGCAATCCAGTCATCGGCCACGTCCGGCCCTTCCGGGACCACGACGCGCTCAATAAGCGGAGACTGTGGAATGTTCATCCAGCTATTGGCGACAATAATTGTTTTCAGGCTGTAACGTGCTCCGACACGGTAAATCTCATCCTTGACCGGGCACGCATCCGCATCCACCAGAAGCCGGGTGGTTTCGGCCATGAATCAGTCCTCCGCCTGAAAATGACGGATCAGTTCCTCCAGCACCACATCGGGGTGCTTCTCGCCCGAAACCCGGATCACCGGCTCGTCGTCGCCAGGCACTTCAAGTGTCGCAAGCTGGCTGGGCAGCAGGCTCGCCGGCATGAAATGCCCTTCCCGGCGCTGCAACCGGTCAGCGAGTTCCCCGGCAGATGTATCGATATGCACAAACTCAATCGGCAGGTCCTCACCGCGAAGCTGCTCACGATAGGAACGCTTGAGCGCGGAACAGGTCAGGACGGCACCATGCCCGGCCTCCACCTGCTTGCGCAGCCACTCATGACAGAGCGCAAGCCAGGGCGCCCGGTCCGCATCGGTCAGCGGCTGGCCAGTGCTCATCTTCTCGACATTGGCTGGTGGGTGCAGGGCATCGCCTTCCTGAAAATTCCAGCCCAGACGCGTGGCCAGTCCGCTTGCAACCGTCGTCTTGCCTGTCCCCGACACCCCCATGACCACGAGAAAATGCGGTTTCAGACCCAGCTGTGTTTCATTTTCCGTCATTTTCATGCCTCCCAGTGCTCCACACCATCCGGCGTCGCCACAAGGACTTCAGACGCCATGTTGAGAAACATGCCGTGCTCCACGACACCCACAATCCGGTCCATTTTCTCAGCCAGTTCCTCGGGCGTCTCGATCGGCCCGAAATGACAGTCCAGAATCATGTTACCCGTATCGGTCACAAACAGCGATCCGGCCCGGTCCGTCCTCGGCTTCACGCCGCGCGCGCCGCAGGCCGCCAGACGTTCCGCCGTACATTCCCAGCCGAAGGAAATGACTTCCACCGGCACCGGCGCGCGTTCGCCCAGCAGGTCCACAGGCTTGGTGCCGTCTACGATCACCACGAACCGCTTAGCCGCCTGCGCCACGATCTTCTCCCGCAGCAACGCCCCGCCCAGTCCCTTGATGAGGTTGAGCGAACCACGCTGGACCTCATCCGCACCATCAATGGCGATATCAATCCGGCGATGCGCACTGAAATCCGTCAGCGGAATCCCGGCCTTGAGCGCCTTGTCCTCGCTGTCATCCGAGGTTGGGATGCCAAAAATCTCCAGCCCCTCCGCAACGCGCTCGCCCAGACGCTCGATCATGTACGCCGCCGTACTGCCGGTGCCGAGCCCCACGACCATACCGCTCTTGACCATGTCGGCAGCCTCACGAGCAGCCGTACGCTTGTGAACATTCATGTCCGTGCCGCTCATGCGCCCTCTCCCACCGCAGCGCGGTCTGCAAGAATGATGATCCGTCCTTCGCTTGTCACCCGTGCAGACGGGATGGAACTGTCGCCCTCGGCCAGACGCTCCAGCATCTCGACCTTGGAGGCCCCCGTTACGAGGAACACGACCAGTGCGCTGGACTGGATGGCGGGATAGGTCAGCGTGATGCGCTCGTAAGGTGCTGTGGACGGTGCAGCCGTTCCGACCCAGGCCACCCGCTCTTTCAGAACCGACTGTCCCGGAAACAGCGAGGCCGTATGGCCATCGGTGCCCAGCCCCAGCATGACCAGATCGAACAGCGGGCGCTTCGGATCAAGCGTCGTTGCGCCATAGGCGGTCTGAAGGGTCTTTTCGTAGGTTTTCGCGTCCTCTTCCACCGTGCCAGCGGTCGGGATAGCGTGGATGTTCTGCGCCGGCACCGGAACACGGGACAGCAGGACGGACTGGCCGACCGTATGATTGCTGTCGGCATGGCCTTCCGGGACGTGGCGCTCGTCGCCGTAGAAAATCTCGACACGCTCCCACGGGATCTGCTTCGCCCGCGACGGCGTGGCGAGGATCTCGAACAGGCGTTTCGGCGTGGAACCGCCGGACAGTGCGACGCGGAAAGGGCCATCCGTCTTGGCCAGAATCCCTTCAATGAGAAGATCCGCCATCCGCAAGGCAACGGCTTCAGAATCAGGAAGGGTTTCCAGCGTGGCGGCTCGGATGTCGATGGTCATGGATTGGGAACTCTCGGCAGGATGTAGCGCTCAACGGCCTTGGCCCAGCCATCGCGCTCGTTGGTGTCTGTGAGAACCTGCGCGGCGGCTTTCACATCGTCTTCGGCCTGTCCCATCGCAATGCCCAGTCCCGCCACCGAAAACATCGGCAGATCGTTATGGGCATCGCCAAGACAGGCGACCTCATGCGGCGCAATACCGTGGGCAAGCGCCAGTTCGCGAACAGCCTCGCCCTTGTTGGCCAGGGCAGGCGTCACGTCGAGAAGAATATCGGAAGAACGGCGCACGCTCGCATCGCCCTGAAGCATGGCGCCAAGCTCGGTCTCAACGTCCTGAAGCAGGCTGGTATCGCTGCTCACGCCCATGACCTTGCCGATCCCCTCGAATTCATTGCGAAGATCGGGAACCTGATGCGGCGTCAGGCCCGTGATACCCTGTTCGTGTTGCACGAAGGGCGTATAGGCGTCCTTCACCATCCAGTAGGACTGCCGCAGGAACCAGGTCTCGATCCCGTGCAGATGCAGCATGTCATGGACGATCGACAGCACATCGGGGGACAGAACGCGGCTGACAGACGTGGTCCCGTCGGGCCTGAAGATGATGCCGCCATTGAAGCCGGCATTCTGCCCGGTCAGACCGAGCTGCTCAATATAGGGAACCATGGCAGCAGGCGGTCGCGCACTGGCCAGACAGAGTGGAATTCCCCGCTCCTGCAGCACCCTGACCATGGCCAGCGTCGAAGGCGCGATGGTCTTGTCTGGCGTCAGGAGGGTTCCATCCATGTCGGACACGACCATCCGGATAGTCTGTGGCAGCGGCGGCAGAGCCGCATGGATGGCGTCGAGGTCAACGGACATAAGAGCCCCTGTAAAAACCCCCGTCAGAGTGTCTTTGCGGGGGCTGGCTGGTCAGCAATGGTAAAACCATACCCTGCCAGCCAGTCCTTGCCCATGATGGGCGCAGGCTTATTTCTTTTCGACGTGTCCGCCGAAACCGAAACGCTGTGCCGAGAGAATTTTCTCGGCAAAATTATTACCCGACCGCGAACGGAAGCGCGTGAACAGCGCGGCCGTCATGACCGGGGCCGGCACGTCTTCCTCAATGGCGGCTTCGATCGTCCAGCGACCTTCTCCGGAATCCGCGACTTCGCCGGAGAATTCGTTGAGCGTCTCCGAACGGGTCAGGGCCTCGGCCGTCAGATCGAGCAGCCAGGACGACACGACACTGCCGCGACGCCAGACTTCCGCGATGTCACCCATGTTGAGCTCGAACCGGTCCTTTTCCGCAAGAACCGGGGAATTCTTGCTCTTCATGATGTCGAAGCCTTCAGCAAAGGCCTGCATCATGCCGTATTCGATGCCGTTATGGACCATCTTCACGAAGTGGCCCGAACCGGCGGGACCACAATGCAGATAGCCCTGTTCAGCGCGCGGATCATGACCCTCGCCATCACGGCCAGGCGTACGCGGTACGTCCCCGATACCCGGCGCCAGCGCGCTGAGGATCGGATCAATGTATTCGGCGGTCTCTTTCGTGCCGCCGAACATCATGCAGTACCCCCGTTCCAGCCCCCAGACACCGCCTGAAGTCCCGACATCGACGTAGGAAATCCCCTTTTCGGCCAGTTCAGCCGAACGGCGGACATCGTCCTTGTAGTAGGTGTTGCCACCATCGATGATGATATCGCCGCGCCCCAGAAGGCCACCGAGCTGCTGAACGCAGTCCTCAGTAATGGGACCTGCTGGCAGCATGACCCACACCACACGGTGTTCGTCACCTTCAAGAAGCTTCGCCATGTCGGCCAGCGTATCGGCTGGCGTTGCGCGCCCGGCTTCACACCGTCCGACGACCGAGGTGGTGACTTCCGGCGTACGGTCATGCACGACAACATCATGCCCATGCCGGGTCAGACGGACAGCGATGTTGCCGCCCATCCGTCCCAGTCCGATGATTCCGATCCGCATGACTTATGCTCCTGCCAGTGCTTTGTGAATCGCCGTTTCCAGAGCCTTCAGCCCCTCCTCCAGCGGTCCATCGATATGAACGCGGAGGGCACGACGACCACGGGCCGCGAGCACCTCGAAATCGCCTCGCGCCTGTGCCGCTTTCACGACACTGAAGCTGAAGCCATGGCCCGGAACCGGCACATCCGCCGCATCCGTCGCCGTAACCTGCAGGAACACGCCACTGTCCGGGCCACCCTTGTAGGCCTGGCCCGTCGAGTGCAGGAACCGGGGGCCAAATTCGGCGGCTGTCGCCACCTTCAGAGCATCCCGAAGCTCCATGCGAACGGACTGGGCCCAGTCCCGTGTCTGCTGGTCGCGCCTGATATAGGCGAGCAGCCCGACGTAGTCACCCGGCTTTACGCGATCAAAGAGCGCCTTGAGGATGGAGACCGCATCGCCTTTGTTTCCAGAGGCTTCCGTGTTCCTCGCATCCGCATAGAAGGACAGCGGACCATCCTTGGCGAATGGCGTTTCCGGCGGCAGCGAACCCGTTTCGGCATAGGCCGAGGTCAGCTTGCGCGTCTCGAGCTTGCTGAACTCCACATCCGGCTGATCGAACGGGTCGATGCCGAGAACCGCACCCGCCACGGCTGTGGCAAACTCGAACAGGAAGAACGCCTGCCCGATCTGGGCCTTGTCCGCCAGACGGATGGTAACCACCGGCGCACCGGCGGCGCGCAGGGCGCCAAGACGGCTGTCAGGAACATCATCGCCAAGCAGCAGATCCACGAAGACGCGGTCCGTTCCATAGACATCCGGCGTTCCAAGCTCTTCCTCATCGATGGGGATGAGGCCAAGGCCCTTCTTGCCCGTGCTCTCGGCGATCAGCTGTTCCAGCCAGGCCCCAAGCGAGGCAATGCCTTCTGACGCGAGGATTGTAACCTTGTCACGGTTAAAGCAATGCGCGGCATGTCCCAGGATCAGACCCAGAACCGCACCCGGATTGGACGACGGCGGAGCGCTTCCATCACAGGATTCCACCATCAGGCGCGTCACCGTCAGCAGCTTGCGGACGTCAATGCCGCTCGCCGCAGCCGGGACGAGCCCGAAGTTGGACAGAACCGAATAGCGGCCGCCAATTTTCGGATCGCCGTAAAACACACGCCAGAAGCCGTTTTCCTCGGCCACTTTCTGCATGTGCGAACCCGGATCGGTGATGGCGATGAAGCTGTCACCCGGCTTCTTGCCCAGAGCCTGCCCCGCAACCTGCCAGAAATGCGCGAACAGGATGTTCGGCTCCAGCGTACCGCCGGACTTGCTGGCCACGATGAACAGCGTGTTCTTCGGATCGATGGCCTTCTCGAACGCCGTGACCTGCTGCGGGTCCGTGCTGTCGAGCACATGCAGCTTCGGCCAGCCTTCGCGCTGCCCGAACGTCTCGGCCAGAACCTCAGGGCCGAGGCTTGAACCGCCCATGCCCAGCAGCAGGATATCCTTGAAGCCGCGACTGCGGACATCGCGGGCCAGGACTTCCAGCTCCTCGATATGCCACAGGCGGTCCTGCACGACCGTCAGCCAGTTCAGCCAGCCGGCTTCCGGACCATTCGTCCAGACGGACGGGTCCTTCTTCCAGATGCGGCGCAGACCGCCGCTGTGGCTCCAGTCCTTTTCGGCCGCGGCGACGTCATCGCGCAGATCGGGCGGCAGATCCGCGCTGACCCGCAGAAGACGATCGCCCAGCACGGCCTCGCGCTTGGTGGCCACAGCCGTCAGCAGCGTATCAAACGAGACGCTGAACGCCGCGCAGCCATCCTTGACCAGCTTGGCCGTGATCGCATCCAGACCCAGTCCCAGACGCTCGGCCTCTGCCATGACGTGCCGCGCCTCATCAACGTTCTCCGTCAGGCTCGCACGGGACTTGCCGTGATCGCGATAGGCGTCGAATGTTGCGGGCGGGATGGTATTGACCGTCTCGGGACCGATCAGCTCTTCGACATACAGGACGTCGGAATAGGCCTTGTCCTTGGTGCCGGTGCTGGCCCACAGCAGACGCTGCGGGTTGGCGCCCTTCTCGGCCAGCGCCTTCCAGCGCGGGCTGTTACGGACTTCCAGGTAGTACTGATACGCCATCTTGGCATTGGCGATCGCGACCTTGCCGCGGATGGCCTTCAGCGCTTCGGCTTCCGGATCACCCGCTGCAACGCGACGGTCGATTTCCGCGTCGATCTTGCCGTCGATACGGCTGACGAAGAACGAAGCCACGCTGGAGATGCGCGAAATTTCTTCACCACGGGCCACACGGGCTTCAAGACCGGAAATATAGGCTTCCAGAACGGCCTTGTACGCATCCAGCGAAAACAGCAGCGTCACATTGACATTGATACCGTCCGCAATGGCTTCGCGGATCGCACCCGTACCTTCTGCCGTACCCGGGATCTTGATCATCAGGTTCGGACGCCCGACCGCCTTCCACAGACGGCGCGCTTCCGTGATGGTCCCGTGCGCATCGAAGGCCAGATAGGGCGAGACCTCAAGGCTGACATAGCCGTCCAGCCCCTTGGTCTTTTCGAACACCGGATCCAGCACCGCACAGGCCGAGCGGATATCGTCGATGGCGAGATGCTCGTACAGCTCGCCGGGAGAAAGGCCCTCGCCTTCGAGCAGCTTGCGGATCTGCGGATCGTATTCCGTACCGTGCCCGATGGCCTTCTCGAAGATGGCCGGATTGGAGGTCACGCCCCGCAGGCCGTCCTCCTCTACCAGCTTGCTGAGGCTGCCATCCTCCGTGAAGCTGCGCTGGATGAAGTCCAGCCACGGAGACTGACCGTATTTTTCAAGGTCGCGCAGCACGCTGCCGACTTCGTTCAGACCGGTATTGGAGATTGTGTCTGCCACAGGATTTCTCCCTTACTTGCCGCGCAGGGCCTGACGCTTCGCTGCGTCATAGACCGCCTCGGGCGTGAAACCGAATTTCGTAAGCAGTGCCGAGGCCGGAGCCGACGCACCGAACGTGTTCATGGCAATGATCGCGCCACCCAGACCGACATAGCGATCCCAGCCGAAGGCCGCAGCCTGCTCGACCGCAACGCGACCGATCACGTCAGGCGGCAGGACGGAATCGCGGTATTCCTCGCTCTGCTCTTCGAACAGATCGAAGCTCGGCATGGAGACGACGCGGGCCTTGATGCCCTCTTCCGTGAGCTTCTCATAAGCCCCCACCACGAGGCTGACTTCCGAACCCGAAGCAATCAGGATCACGTCCGGTTTGCCCTCACAGCTCGCCAGCACATAGCCACCCTTCGCCAGACCGGCAGCGGACGCATATTTCGTGCGGTCGATCGTCGGCAGGTTCTGACGGCTCAGTGCGAGCACGGCCGGCTTGTGCGTCATCGGGATCAGCGTGCGCCAGGCTTCAGCCACTTCGTTGGCGTCGGACGGACGGATCGTCATGATGCCCGGCGTTGCACGAAGCTGGGCAAGCTGCTCGATCGGCTGATGCGTCGGACCGTCTTCACCCACGCCGATGGAGTCATGCGTAAAGATGTACAGAACCGGCAGTTCCATAATGGCCGACAGACGGATCGGCGCCTTCATGTAGTCGGAGAAGATCAGGAAGCCCGAGCCGTAAGCGCGGATGCCCGACAGCGCGATGCCGTTGCAGATGGAGCCCATCGCATGTTCGCGCACACCGAAATGCAGGTTCCGGCCGCCATAGCTGCCGTTCCATTTTTCCGGCTGGAAGGAGCCACCGCCCTTGATGTCCGTCTTGGTGGACGGCGTCAGGTCAGCGGAGCCGCCGATCATCCAGGGCAGGTTCTTCGCAACCGCGTTCAGCACCTGACCCGAGCTTGCGCGTGAAGCAATGCCCTTAGCATCGGCGTCGAAGGTCGGGATGTCCTTGTCCCAGCCTTCCGGCAGACGATGCTCGAGGATGCAGTCGATTTCAGCCGCCAGTTCCGGATGCGCCTCGCGATAGGCCGAGAACAGCTCGCGCCATTCCGCATGAGCTTCCGCGCCACGCTTGCCAAGACCTTCGGCAAAGTGCTCCTTCACGCCATCCGGCACATAGAAATCCGGAGCGTCTTCCGGCCAGCCATAGGCCTGCTTCGCCCCCTTGATCTCGTCCGCACCCAGCGGCTCACCATGCGCGGAGGCCGTGCCGGCCTTCTTGGGCGCACCATAGCCGATGACCGTCTTGAGGACGATCATGCTCGGACGATCCGTTACCGCACGCGCCGCCTTCAGCGCAGCAAGAATGGCATCGACGTCATTGCCGTCCGTCAGCGTCTGCACGTGCCAGCCATAAGCCTCGAAGCGCTTGCCGACATTCTCGGTGAAAGCCAGATCCGTCGAACCCTCGATGGAAATCTGGTTTGAATCATAGATCCAGGTCAGATTGCCCAGTGCCAGATGACCAGCGGTGGAAGCGGCTTCGGAGGCCACGCCTTCCATCATATCGCCATCACCACAGAACACCGTCACGTGGTAGTCGAACAGCTTGAAGCCCGGACGGTCATAACGCGCGGACATCCATTTCTGCGCGATGGCCATCCCCACAGAATTGCCGCAGCCCTGCCCGAGCGGACCGGTCGTGGTCTCGACACCAGCGGTAAAGCGGTATTCCGGATGGCCTGGCGTCTTGGAGTTCAGCTGGCGGAACTGCGACAGGTCCTCGACGGTAAGTGACGGGGCATCGACGACCTTGCCGTCCTGGATATCCTTCACACCCGTCAGGAACAGGGTGGAGTACAGCAGCATCGAGGCATGGCCGACCGAGAGGACGAAGCGGTCGCGCGCCGGCCAGCACGGATCGGCCGGATCGTATTTCAGGTCATGCTGCCACACCGCGTACATTGCGGGGGCAAGGGCCATGGCCGTGCCGGGATGGCCGGAATTGGCGCGTTCGACACCTTCCATCGAAAGGGTACGGATCGTATTGATGGCGAGTTGGGGAAGCGTACTCATCGGAATGGGGTCTCCGGCTTGTGACTGACGGGAAGAAACGCAACGATATCTCCCGCACATTCTGCTGCCACGGCATGACGCGAAGTCGCGCCGGACGCAATGGCTGATTGGTAAACCATATTGTGAAACACGCTCTTGTGCTTAATGACAACCTGCCACATTTCGACGGGCGCCATTACCGAAACCCAGAAGCCTGGCGTCCTGACGAGACACGCACGGCCCGCACAACGTCCCAGCGGATCGGGAATATCTTCCGCTGGCAGATGGGGCTGCGCCCCCGCTGGCCGGATGCCCTTCCGCCACAGAAATCCTGGCCCCAGGTCACGCCCGCTCCGGGAGAATGCTGCGTCACGTTCATCGGTCATGCGACCGTTCTGCTCCAGTTTGGCCGCACAGGACGCGCGCCTCTGCGGATCATCACTGATCCGGTGTTCTCCGAACGCTGCTCCCCCTTCCGCAGTTTCGGCCCCCGTCGCGTCCGTCCGCCCGGCATCCCCCTCGACGCCCTGCCCCGCATCGACATCATCCTCGTCTCGCATTGCCATTACGATCACCTGGACCTGCCGAGCCTGCGCGCCCTGGCCGAACGTGATGATCCGCTCTGCCTGTCGCTGCCCGGCAATCGCCGCCATCTGGAAAAGGCCGATCTGCCGCGCATTGCGGAGCTGGACTGGTGGGAGAGCACGACCGATGACGGCGCCCGCATCACGGCCACCCCGGCCCTGCATGGAAGCGCCCGCACGCCGTTCGATTCCAACCGTGCGCTCTGGGGCGGGTTCACGATCGAAGCGGATGGCCACACGGTATTTTTCGCGGGAGATACGGCCTGGGGCAAGCATTTCGACGCGATTCACCGCCGCTGGCCGGACATCAATCTCGCCATCCTGCCCATCGGCGCCTACGACCCGCGCGACCTGATGCGCCGCGTTCACATGTCTCCCGAAGAAGCCCTCATGGCCTTTGATACACTCAGGGCAAAACAGGGGCTGCCCATCCATTTCGGGACCTTCCAGCTCACCGACGAGGCCATTCTGGAGCCCCCCACCCGTCTGGAATTCGCCAGCCGCCCTGGCAGCCGCCCTTTCGCGGCGCTGGAGAACGGTGAGAGCCTCACCCTTCCGCCAGCTGACACAAAAAGCTAACCTCTCCTCCGACAACACCCCGCGAGGGGACACCGCCATGTGGAAACCGTCATGAACGCCCAGAACGTCACTTTCACGTCAGACCAGATCACCGCCCTGTTCATTGACGCGGCCCGTGAAGGCGATACCGACCTCCTGACCCAGTTTCTGGATGCCGGCATGGCCATCGATACGCCCGACAGCCGCGGCTACACCGCGCTGATCGTCGCCACCTATAACGGCCACGCCGACGCCACGCGCCTGCTGCTGGATCGTGGCGCCGATACGGAAGCCACCGATCTCAAGGGCGCCACGGCCCTCTCCGGTGTGGCCTTCAAGGGCCTGACCAACATCGCAACACTTCTGCTCGATCACGGTGCACAGGTGGATCATGCCAATCATGCCGGTCGCACGCCGCTGATGTTTTCCATCATGTTCAACCGTGAAGACATGGCCAGAAAGCTTCTGGCGGCCGGAGCAAACCCGGACCTGAAGGACGCGGACGGCGTCTCCGCCCGTGACCTCGCCGAGCGTCAGCTCATGACCAGCCTGTTCACCGGAACGCCCGCATGAGCCGTTTCTGGAACCGCCGTGTCCGTGACCTGCACCCCTATGTTCCGGGCGAACAGCCCAAGGTCGCGGACCTGCTGAAACTCAACACGAACGAGTCTCCATACGGTCCGAGCCCGAAAGTGCTGACAGCCATCCGGAACGCCGCATCCGATGACCTGCGCCTGTATCCAGACCCCACGGCGACAGTTCTTCGCAACACCATTGCGGCCTGCTTCGGCACAACGTCGGACCGCGTCTTCGTCGGCAACGGCTCGGACGAAGTGCTGGCCCATGCCTTCCGCGCCCTGTTCCACGATGACGCACCGGTCCTGTTTTCGGATGTGACCTACGGCTTCTATCCGGTCTATTGTGGACTGTTCGAACAGCCATTCCGCCACATCCCGCTCAATGACAATTTTGCGATCGACATCGACGCCTATACGGGTGATTGCGGCGGCATCATCGTCGCCAATCCCAATGCGAACACGGGCATCGCCCTGCCGCTGGAGCAGATCGAAACGCTCCTGAAGCGTCATCCGGACCACACCGTCATCATCGACGAGGCCTATGTCGATTTCGGGGCACAATCCGCCATTGAACTGACACACCGGTATGACAATCTTCTGGTGGTCCAGACGCTGTCCAAGTCCTATGCTCTGGCAGGACTGCGTGTGGGTTTTGCGATCGGCTCCCCAGAGCTGATCGAAGGTCTCATCCGGGTCAAGGACAGCTTCAATTCCTATCCCCTCTCCCGCCCGGCACAGGCCGGGGCCATCGCCGCGATCCAGGATACCGACTGGCTTGCGGACATCACGGCGCGCGTTATCGCCAGTCGTGACAGGCTGGTCCCGGAGCTTGAAAATCTTGGCTTCCAAGTCCTGCCATCCTGTGCCAACTTTGTTCTCGTGCACCACACGGAGCACAGGGCCGGAGACATCGCCGCCGCACTGCGCGAACGGGCGATTCTGGTCCGGCATCTCTCAACCCCGCGCATCCAGGACTGGCTGCGCATCTCGATCGGAACGGACGAGGCCTGCATACGCCTGACAGACGCTTTGCGGGACATCCTCTCTCCCCGATCCTGAATTAACCGGACGGTAATACTCCGTCCCCCATAATCATGAGCCAGACAGGGCCAGCCGGGCACGCTTTCGCGTGTTCCATCCCGCCATCCTCCGGATGAGCGGGAGGCCTGTGAATGCTTCATGCGGAAAGACGAACACATGCGTGCATTTCAGGGACAGATGTCCGACAACCAGCCTATTCGCCGCAATCAGGCCGAAAAGGAAAAACAGCTCCGGGACCTCAAGGAGACGATCGCGTCCATGAAGTCCCACACCTCTCCGACACTGAAGGAGAGCATCCAGCGCCGCATCCGCGAACTGGAGGTCGAACTACGCACCATCGCACGCGAAAAGGCGGCCAAGGCCGCCAATCCGAACGCCCAGTCCGACCGCCAGCGCCGCCCGCCGCGTCGCAACACGATCCGTTCCATGTAATGGCGGCTGAAACGGCCGGTGCAGAGGAAAACTCTGCACCGGCCGTTTTGCATCAGGCGACCGTTTTCCGGGATGCCGCATCCCAGGCCCGCGCCCCCATCAGCCGCAGCCGGGCCGGGTGCAACCCGTCGGTCTCTGTCAGAACATAATACGCCGTATATTCGCCGGTTGGCCTGCCCGGCCTGTCCTTCAGAAGTCTGAAAACATTCCGGTCCGCCGTCATCTGTGTCCCGTCTCCGGCCAGAGGCTGGTTCCACATGTCCAGAGCTTCCGGCACCCGTGTCCGGTCGATCATCAGGCAGTTCGGGTCCACAAACCCGCCATAGCTTTCCCGGAAAATCCCGCCGCCAATCCCGACAGATTCCCACTGATCTTCGCAGATCGGCATCAGTGTTCGCGGATGCACGAACCAGCGCCCGGCCCAGGCCCAGTCCTGTCCCTCGATCGCCTTCAGCAGGGAGGACAGGTGCTCCGGCGCCCACCAGTTGTCGTCATCAAGATAGGCAATCCGCGGCGCGTTCGAGAGCTGGCTGAGCACACTGCGCAACACGCCACCATCCTTTGCACGGCCAAATCCGCCATGCCTCTGGGACGTGGAATAGCCGGGCCACAGCACTTCGACGACCCAGCCGGGCGGACGTCCTTCGAGCGCCTGCCGCACCAGTTCGTCCGCACCCTCGCCTGGTGCCCGATCCAGACCGATCATGATCTGGACCCGCAATCCACCCTTCTGCTCAAAAATGGACTGGAGCGCCCGGACGATGGAAGGCCGCAGCAGGCTCGGCATGACAACCGCAACATCGAATGGCCGCTGGTCTGGCTCGCCAGCATCGGCAAAAATATGAAGTCCGGGTTGCATGCCCGTGACGATACTGCGCGTCCGCAGACCTGTCACGTCACAGCCCGATCCCACGCAGCTCTCTTGCACTTCGCCGTCACAGGGCACACCATGACGGACAGAATGATCACTGCGAAAGAGTCCAACGTGTCCGCTCCTTCCACCTTTTCGCACGAACAGCTCCTTGATCGCCTGGGCGAGGTTGCCGTCCGCGTTGGCCTGAACATCGCGCCGGGCCAGCAGCTTCTCATCACAGCACCGCTGGATGCCGTCCCGCTGGTTCGCCGCGTGACGGAGCACGCCTACAAGGCTGGCGCTTCCCTTGTGACGACACTGTACGCGGATGACGAGACCACGCTGGCCCGCTTCATCCATGCCCCGGACGAAGCCTTCGACGTCGCACCCACATGGCTGGCCGATGGCATGGCACGCGCCTTCCGTGAAGGCGCAGCCCGCATGGCCATCACGGGCGCCAATCCGACCCTTCTGAAGGGCCAGGACCCCGAGCGTATCTCCCGCGCCAACCGCGCCAATTCCAAGGCCAACCGCC
This sequence comes from Gluconobacter sp. P1C6_b, assembly GCF_018811945.1. GTDB lineage: Bacteria > Pseudomonadota > Alphaproteobacteria > Acetobacterales > Acetobacteraceae > Gluconobacter. The sequence goes on along the minus strand of NZ_JACRVU010000007.1, from coordinate 112,957 downwards.
CGGCAATGGAAATCATCACCCAGTTCGCCGTGAACTGGAACATCATCGCCTGCGCCACCCCGGCCTGGGCCACACAGGTCTTCCCGGAGCTTCCGGCCGATGAAGCACTCGCAGCCCTGTGGGAAGGAATCTTCAAGGCCTCCCGTGTCGATGTGGCCGATCCGGTCGCCGAGTGGAAAGCCCATAACGCCCGCCTGCACGCCCGGGCAAAATACATGAATGACAGCCGCTTCGAGGCCCTGCATTTCAACGGCCCCGGCACCGATCTGACGGTTGGCCTCGCGGATGGCCATCTCTGGGCGGGCGGCTCGGAAAAATCGGGCAACGGCATTGTCTGCAACCCGAATATCCCGACGGAAGAAATCTTCACAACGCCCCATCGCAGCAGGGTCGATGGCCGGGTCAGCAGCACCAAGCCGCTTTTCCATCAGGGCACGCTGATCGACAACATCGCTGTCCGCTTTGAAAACGGGCGGATCGTCGAAGCGTCCGCGAGCCATGGCGAAGACGTGCTCAAGCGCATCCTCAGCACCGATGAAGGCGCGGCCCGGATCGGTGAAGTGGCTCTCGTGCCGCACTCCTCGCCCATCTCGGCCAGCAAAATCCTGTATCGCAACACGCTCTTCGACGAAAACGCGTCCAGCCACATCGCCCTCGGTCAGGCCTATACGAAGTGCATGGTCGATATCGAAGGTCTGACGCCGGAAGAACTGCTGGAGCGAGGCGTCAACGACTCCCTCATCCACATTGACTGGATGATCGGTTCGGACAAGATCGACCTTGATGGTCTCAAGAATGGCAACCGCGTGCCACTGATGCGCGCAGGCGAATGGGTGCAGGCATGACATTTCCCCGCATGACAGGGCTCTCGGCCCTTCTCGTTTCCGTTGCAATGCTGCCTCTGGCCGCACAGGCACAGTCCTATCCGCCCTCCGCCTATCAGGGCGGCGCCCAGAGCCAGACCCAGATTGACGGAAGCGACCCCCTTCAGGGCGCGCCGCAGCAGACCCAGCAGGTCCCCCCTCAGGTCCGCGCGGATACGGAGCGGGCCATGCATTACCCGCTGCCGCCTGATTTCATGACCCGCGCCGCAGCAACGATTGCTGAACTTCAGGCCCGCAATATCCAGCCCCCCAACTCTCATGGCACGGGTCTTGCAGAAACAATCCGGCAGATCAGTCAGGTTCCGGGACTGGCACCCGTCCTGCAAAGCCACGGCTTCACTCCCGAGAGCTTTGTGATGGGCATGACCACATTCGGCATGACTCTGGCCGCCAGCAACGGACAGCTTCCGACGGGAATGCCAAGTCCCAACCCGTCCAATGTCGCCCTCTTCAAGGCCCAGCCCGAACAGGTCACAGCCCTGATGCAGGCCATGGGCAACCCACCGCACTGACAACGGCACAGAGGCCGCGCCTTCCATGGAATAAGCCGGCCTCTTCCCCTCACGAACCAAAGACCCGAATGTCCATCAAACTCGACCCCGCGATTCTCCCAGCCCTGGATATCCTCGGCATGGCCCAGTCCGGCGCCCTTCTGCGTGCCGAACGCGATACGCCGCCTGACGGCATCCCCGCTTTCGTAACCCGTAGCGGCTGGGAAGAACTGATTGCGACCCATACCGCACATCATGACGCCCCCCACACGGTGCTTCTTCCCGCACTGGAAAAAGCTGTTGCCCGTCTTCTTTCACATGCAGCAGAAGGAGCATCCCGCAACGGCGAAATGACACCGGTCATCACGCTGCAAAGCGACCTTTTCCCGAGCGATCCCGACCTCGTCCTGGCCTTCGTCCGCGACAGCACCCATCCGGTCGCCTGCGCCCTGATTGGCACCGCTGCCCAGATCGAGACGGCTCTACGCGGGCATGGCCCCTCTCACGACCTGCCGAACTGACGGACAGCGAGTTCATCCAGAGCATTCTGTTCCTTTCTGAGGTCTGCCTGCCGCTCTTCTTCCTTCTGCTCTTTCCGCAAGATCCTGACAGCCTCCATCGCTGCCCGGGCAGCGATCAGGGCTGAACGCACTGCCTCGCGATCCATCGCCGCTTCCCGACAGCGCTCCCTCGCTTCCAGGACCGCCTGCCGCCCCGCGGGAAGCCACCGACTGAATGCCTCCACAGCGCCGTCATCCGCTGTAGGGCTGGACGCGATCCGCTGTTCGTTCAGGATCTCCGCCTGCGCCACAGTCAGTTTTTCCTCCGCCGCCGTTTCCCGCGCCACGGCCTCTGCAAAGCTGCGTTCCACAAGATCGAGCTCCTGCTCCCGCAGGGTAATCAGTGTCTCAAGAGGTGAGGGTTCCATTGTGAGGTCCTTTACGATTCATTCGGGGGCAGGTTTTTCAGCGGCATCTGCATGATCTGCGCCAGTTGTTCAAAAGCCTCGGCGCGCGTGGTGCGTTCGTTCCGCCCCTGAGACAGAAACTCGTTCAGCTTTGGCATCAGGGCGATGGCTTCATCCACCTCACGATCCGTTCCGGGCTTGTAGGCCCCCAGCCGGATCATGTCCGCCATCCGCTGATAGGTCGCCATCGCGGCACGCGCGCGTTGCGTCAGAGCGTTTTCCTCAGGCGAATTGCATCCCGGAACCGCACGCGACAGGGAACGCAGAACATCAATGGCAGGATAACGCCCCTGCTCGCCGATCTTGCGGTCAAGAATGATATGCCCGTCCAGAATGCCACGCACGGCATCCGCAACCGGCTCATTCTGGTCATCTCCTTCCACGAGAACCGTGAAGAGCGCCGTGATCATACCCTGATCGGCATAGCCAGGCCCTGCCCTCTCCAGAAGACGCGGCAGCTCGGCAAAAACCGAAGGCGGATAACCCCGCGTCGCCGGCGGCTCTCCGGCCGACAGACCGATTTCACGCAGCGCCATGCAGAACCGCGTCACGCTATCCATCAGCAGAAGGACCGATTTGCCCTGGTTCCGGAAATATTCCGCGATGGCCATGGCGGACAGGGCCGCTTCACGACGCATCAGTGGCGGTGAATCCGAAGTCGCGATCACCAGCACACTACGCGCCAGCCCTTCCGGCCCGAGATCGTCCTCGATGAACTCCCGCACCTCGCGCCCACGCTCACCCACAAGCGAGATCACGGCGACATCGCAGTCAGCTCCCCTTGCCAGCATGGACAGCAATGTCGACTTCCCCACACCCGACCCTGCGAAAAGCCCGAGCCTCTGTCCGCGCCGGCAGGTCGTGAAAGTATCAAGCGCCCGAACCCCGAGGTCGATACGATCGCCAAGCCGCGCCCGGCTTGCAGCATTGGGCGGAGGACACTGGACCGGCTGCCGCTCAAACGACGGAAACAGAGGCCCCTTCCCGTCGATCGGCTGTCCCAGCGGATCCAGAACGCGGCCCAGCCAGCTTTCATTGACGCCCAGACCACCATCATGGCGGTTCAGCGGAATCCTGGCCTCACAGCCTGGACCAATTCCGTCCAGAGGCCCGAAGGACATGAGCCGCGCGACATCGCCCTGAAACCCCACAACCTCGGATTGTACAACCCGTCCATCACGCGCCCTTATCGCGACTCGGTCCCCAATCGTAATGAAACCTTCGAGTCCGATGACGGTCAGACAGAGACCGATAACGTCTTTAACGCTCCCTACAACCCAGTCGCAGGTGAGGTTCGAAAGCCTTGCAAGCAGTCTGTCGTAGTCGTCCATTGGCAGTTTCTGACCGTTTTCCGCGGATTGTTCCGATCTTTCAACCCTACAACCACACCCTTAAGAGAACCCTAACGTTCTCCTCTGACGGGAAAAATAATGACAATTTTACGATTTTTGATCCATGTCTATCGACACACACAACCTTGGGTAGTAACCATTGCTTCACCAAGCCGGGAGTTGAGAACATGCGTATCCTTCTTGTCGACAGCGATCAGTCAGCCGCCACCACATTGTCCCAGATCCTGCGGACCGCGTCTTTCACCGTGGACCACACGCCGTCTGGCGAAGAGGCCATCGAGATGCTTCGTCACTATGACTACGATGTGGTGGTGCTCGAACTGATGCTGAACGACCTTGAGGGCTACGAAGTCATCCGCCGTGCCCGGGCCGCGCGTATCACGACGCCCATTCTTGTCCTCTCCGCCCTGCTGCGCCCCCAGGCGAAAATCCGGGCCTTCTCCATGGGTGCAGACGACTACATGACCAAGCCTTACGACGCAGGCGAACTGGTCGCCCGTCTGCAGGCCGTCATGCGGCGCTCCCGTGGCTTTGCCGAGCCGAAGCTTCGCGTCGGCAATCTGGAACTGGATCTGAATGGCAAGAACGTCACGGTCGATGGTGCACCGCTGCACCTGACGGGCAAGGAATATGCCATTCTGGAACTGCTGGTAATCCGCAAGGGATCCGTCCTGACCAAGGACGCGTTTCTCAACCACCTCTATGGCGGCATCGACGAGCCGGAAATGAAGATCATCGACGTCTTCATCTGCAAGCTGCGTCGCAAGCTCCAGAATGTTGGCGCCGGAAACCTGATCGCTACCGTCTGGGGACGCGGCTACATCCTGCGCGAAGACGACACCGCGGAAATCCCCGTCACGACAGACGCCACTTCCAGAAACAGCGTTCCCGCAGCCGTCACGGCCGTCTGACCGCCCCTCGAGATCAGGCGCCCCTGCCGCTCACGGCAGGTTCCCACTTTTTACAGTCAATCTGCCAGAATCAGGCGTGCGCAATCGCGCGGATGACATCACAGACATGGTCCACAACCTCATGCACCAGCGCCTCATCCTGCGCCTCGACCATGACACGGATCAGCGGTTCAGTCCCGCTTGCCCGCAGGACAAGACGGCCACTTCCGGCCAACCGCTCATCTGCCCAGGCCTTTGCCGCTGCGAGATCAGGGCTGCTCATCGGGCTGGTCCCTGAATAACGGACATTTTTCAGAAGCTGCGGATAGGGCGTGAAGAAGCGACAGATCTCGCTGGCCGGCCGCTTGGTCTCGACCGACACAGCAAGAACCTGCAGCGCAGCAATCAGACCATCGCCGGTGGTAGCATAGTCCGACAGGACCATGTGACCGGACTGCTCGCCGCCCAGATTGGCCCCGATTTCCCGCATCCGCTCGACAACATAACGATCACCAACCGCCGTACGCTGAAGTTCGAGACCATTCTCTGCCAGCGCCTTTTCCAGCCCCATATTGGACATGACGGTCGTCACCACCGTATTTCCCCGCAACCGGTCATGCTGCTTCCAGAAGGCTGCGATCAGGCCGATAATCTGGTCCCCATCCACAAGATTACCGTTCTCATCCGCAATCAGGACACGGTCCGCATCACCATCCAGCGCAATACCGAAATCCGCCCCATGCTCCCTGACGGCAGCGCACAGCGTTTCAGGATGCGTTGATCCAACGCCGTCATTGATGTTCAGCCCATCAGGCGAGCAGCCGATCTTGATGACTTCCGCACCAAGCTCCCACAACGCCGTAGGCGCCACGCGATAGGCCGAGCCATTGGCGCAGTCGATGACAATCTTCAGGCCGTCCAGACGCAGGCCACGCGGAAAAGAGGCCTTCGCATTCTCGATATAGCGCCCGGCCGCATCCGTCAGACGTGACGCCCGACCAATCTGCGCCGGTGACGCCAACCGCGCGGACAGATCCTGCGACATCAGATCCTCGATCTCGCCTTCCACCTCGTCAGAAAGCTTGAAACCGTCCGGTCCGAACAGTTTGATGCCGTTGTCGGTAAAGGGGTTATGCGATGCCGAGACCATCACACCCAGATCGGCCCGGAGGGAGCGCGTCAGCATGGCAATGGCAGGCGTGGGCAGCGGTCCGACCAGAATGACGTCCATCCCGGCCGACAGAAAACCCGCAACCAGGGCACATTCCAGCATATAGCCCGAAAGGCGCGTATCCTTGCCGAGCACGACGCTGTGCCGGCGGTTCTGACTGCGCATGAAATACAGACCGGCCGCCTGCCCCAGCCTCTGTGCGATCTCGACCGTCATGGGCGCGGTATTGGCCGTTCCCCGGATGCCATCAGTACCGAACAGAGACCTTTTGGTGGCCATAATGAAGAATCCTGCCTGTCTGCCAGAAATGAAAAAGGCGCGGCATCGGGAAAGCTCCCGATGACGCGCCCGTTGGTGCGATTGGCTGCCTGATTACCCCGCCTGAGGCGCCGGATCAAACGCGCCGGGACGCGTGGTCGGAACAGATGCACGACGGTTATCGGGAACCTGTTCGTCGTCCGATGTACGCTCGATGGCCTCACCCCGCATGATGCGACCGACATCCTCACCCGTCAGCGTTTCATATTCCAGAAGTGCTGCGGTCAGGCGGTGCAGGTCATCGATACGGGTGGTCAACAGATCGTGGGCCTGTTTGTAAGCCGTGTCGATCAGGACCTTGACCTCCTTGTCGATTTCCCGGGCTGTCTCTTCCGAAATATTCTTGCTCTGGGTCACGGAATGACCAAGGAATACTTCCTGTCCGTTATCACCATAGGCAATCATGCCCAGCGTGTCGCTCATGCCCCATTCGGTGACCATACGCCGTGCAAGATCAGTCGCGCTCTTGATATCACCCGAAGCACCGGCGCTGACTTCCTCACGTCCGAAGATGATTTCCTCGGCAACACGGCCACCCATGGCGATGACCAGACGGGCCAGGCACCATTTGCGGCTGTAGGAAATATTGTCCTTCTCCGGCAGCGTCATGACCAGACCCAGCGCACGTCCACGCGGCACGATGGTCGCCTTGTGGATCGGATCGCTACCCGGCGTGAAGATGGCGCAGATGGCATGTCCGGATTCGTGATAGGCCGTTGAGCGCTTCTCGTCCTCAGTCATGACCATGGAACGGCGCTCCGCCCCCATCATGACCTTGTCCTTGGCCTCTTCGAACTGCGCCATGCCAACCGTGCGCCGTCCCTGACGGGCTGCCATCAGCGCAGCCTCGTTCACGAGATTGGACAGATCCGCACCCGAGAAGCCCGGCGTACCCCGTGCAATGACCTTGGGATCGACATCCGACGAGAGCGGAACCTTGCGCATGTGAACGCGCAGGATCTTCTCACGACCGGCCACATCCGGGTTGGGCACGACAACCTGACGGTCGAAACGGCCGGGACGCAGCAGGGCCGGATCCAGAACGTCCGGACGGTTGGTCGCGGCAATCAGGATGACACCCTCATTGCTCTCGAAACCATCCATCTCGACCAGCATCTGGTTGAGAGTCTGCTCACGCTCGTCATTGCCCCCGCCGAGACCGGCGCCACGATGACGGCCCACGGCATCGATTTCATCAATGAAGATGATGCAGGGCGCGGATTTCTTGCCCTGCTCGAACATGTCACGCACACGGGAAGCACCAACACCGACGAACATTTCCACGAAGTCCGAACCGGAAATCGTGAAGAACGGCACATTGGCCTCGCCCGCAATGGCGCGTGCCAGCAGCGTCTTACCGGTACCCGGAGGTCCGACCAGCAGCGCCCCCTTGGGGATCTTGCCACCCAGACGGGTGAATTTCTGCGGGTCACGCAGGAATTCGACAATTTCCTGCAGTTCGGATTTCGCCTCATCAATACCGGCAACGTCTTCAAACGTGACACGGCCGGTCTTCTCCGTCAGCAGCTTGGCACGGGACTTGCCGAAGCCCATGGCCCGGCCGCCGCCACCCTGCATCTGACGGAAAACCATGAAGCACAGCCCGAGCAGCAGCAGAACCGGCAGGTAGGCGCTTGCATAACGCAGGATCGGGCTTTCGCCGCTTTCCATCGGCTTGGCCGTCACTTCGACGTTCGCGGCTGTCAGACGGGCCGGAAGGCTCGGATCAAGCGGAGCGTAGGTCTCGAAAGACGTTCCGTTCGTCAGCGTCCCGGAGACATTCTGCTCCTGGATCACAACGGAACGGACCTGATGCTGGTCCACATCATGGATGAAATCGGAATAGGCGATCTGCTGGGCTGCATGCTGGCCGCCACCGGGCTGGAAGGCTGTCAGCACTGCCATTCCGACCACGATGATGACCACCCAGATCGCGACGTTACGGCCTAAATTGTTCATCTCGCTCTCTGTCGTCCTTCAGACTGTTCCGTCAGATGCGGTCCGGGAACCCCCGTCACAACTGGCCGACCGGTCACATTCTGCGTTGACTTCATAACATAAGCCTCCGCGTCCACGATCCTACCCCATCGGGGGCAGGAAAACGCATTTCTTGCGTTTTTGAAGCTCTTTTTACGTCCGGAAATGATTTTCCCCGGTCGCAGGCACGCCAACCGACCAGGAAAAGTCAACTTCAGCGGCCATTTCGCCGAAAGCAGTTCCCAGACGCGGCCACAAAACCAATTGCCCCTCATGCCAGATCCCCGGCAGGCATCGGGCAGCCGCATAGGGCACGCCCAGCCTGCGCAGATCCATCGTATGAACTGCATCCCCCAGAGGCCCGATCAGGCTTCCCTGTGGAACATCGGGAGTCAGAAGGCGCCAGCGTCCATCCCAGACCGCTCCAGCCTTCGCGGGCACGAACGGACCAAGCGCCCTTTCCTCCCGCATCAGAATGATCCCGTCCCCAAACCGCCCCGCCGGCTGGACCTGAACCCCTGACAGCGTTCCATAGCCCTGTTTCATCAGGGTCTGCACAGCCTCACGCGCCGGACGATAGGCACTTCCCGAAACCAGCCGGATCAGAACTGCCAGGGTCTCCTCGTTTATCCCTTCCCGCCCGAGGAAAGCCCAGCCCTGAGGATACCAAACGGCGTGGCGACCAAGCTGTCCCCCCAGTACCGCCTCAAGGCGCTGACGCTCCTGCAGGGCTATCTGCTGCAGAACGCGGGCTTCCTGTCTCTGCTCCAACGTCAGATCCTGCCGCAGACGAACCCGCTCGAAACGCCGGTTGGCGTTCGACGGATCCTCAATCCAGAGCAGATTTTCCGCTTGCAAAGTCAGGCGCAGACGCGCTGTGGAGAATGCAAGAAGCGGCCGAACCAGCCGGATACGCCCGCGAACGGAAACAGGCTGGATGCCGCTCAGCCCCAGCGGGCCGCTCGCCCGCAGATGCCGCATCCACACCGTCTCGTCCTGATCGCCTGCATGATGCGCAACCAGAAGATCCAGACAGCCTTCCGCAACACAGGCCGCCTCAAGAGCCTCGAACCGGGCCTGACGTGCGCGCTCCTGCATCCGGCCTTTCGGAAACGGTGCAAGCGTCAGAAGCCGGGCCTTCACGTTCATCCCGGCAAGACGGCGAACCGTCAGCTGCGCTTCGGCAGCAGACTCAGGGCGCAAGGCATGATCCACGACGAACGCCACAACATTCCGCCGCCAGCGCCGGGCCAGAAACGCGAGCGCCATGGAATCGGCGCCCCCCGAGACAGCCAGCCCGACCGGTGCGTCGTCAACATCGGGTGGCCACGGACCAAGCCTGGCCATCCGGTCGGCAAATTCCTGCTCCCCAACCGGAGGCTCCATCCCCGAACTCAGAAAGACATCGCTCAGTGACAGGCGGCGCGGCTCCGGAACGTCGTCTCGGCCGTCTTCACACGCGGCGCGGGTGCAGGGAACTCGGCTTTGAGCTTATCCAGCGCCTGACAGGCCGATCCCTTGTCCCCGAGCGCCAGCATCGAAGCCGCCACACCAAGCAGGGAGTCCTGAGCCTTCAGGGACTTGGGCGCCTTGGTATAGGCGTCGTAATAGGCAACGGCGGACTGACGGTACTGCTTCTGCCCGGCCAGAGACTGGGCCAGCAGGAACTGTGCATCCATCTTGCCGGGCACACTATGCGCCGTCTTGATGGCGAAACGGGCATTGCTTTCCGCATCCGTGTAATTGCCCGAATGCAGGGAGGCGTTTCCGGCCTTCAGGGCATCCAGAGCCGTCTTCGGCTGCTCGGCGTCCTCTGCAGCAGGGGCAGATGCCTTTTCCTCAGTGGCGGCCTTGGCAGGAACCGGGCCCGATGATCCACCGCCATTCTGGGACGAGAACTGCATGTCCGAAATCTGTTTGGACACGCTGGCCTGATTGTCCCGGACGGAATTGCTGAGCTGATCCAGCTCGCCCCGCATCTGGCGGTTCTGTTCTTCCAGAGCCGAAACACGCTCAAGAAGCTGCGCCGTCAGATTGCCGTCTGCGGCCGAAACCTGCGGAGCCGCCGTCGTGCTTGGCGCAGCGAGACCCCCACCGTTCTGAACCTGAGAGAGCTGCTGCCGCAGAGATGCGATCTGGTCCTGCAGGGCAATGGCTTCGCGTGAAGAAATTTCCCCGCTGTCAGGGGCATCCTGAGCCAGCGCCGGGACGACGGGCAACAGGACGGAAAGAGCCGTGCCCAGAAAGACGGCACGCAGGGAACGGGACAGCACCATAACGGATCTCCTGAGACAAACTCACGGTCACGGGCACGCAGGCAGGTCTCGCGTGCGACATGGCCCAGTCATAAAACAGAAACGGCCGGGGGATAATCCCCCGGCCGCTCATCATCCCAGTCCGTCAGGCCTGAAACGTCGGTTCAGCGAACAGACGTGATGGCGTTACGGTTCTGGGCCCAGGACTGCTCGTCATCGCCATCGGCGGTCGGACGGTCCTTGCCGTAGGAGATCGTGGTGATGCGCGAAGCGCTCACGCCCTTGGCGACCAGATAGTCACGGGCTGCATTTGCACGACGCTGGCCGAGAGCAATGTTGTACTCTTCCGTGCCGCGGTCATCGCAGTTGCCAGCAACCTGGATGCTGACCTGCGGGTACTTGGCGAGCCAGGCAACCTGCTTGTCCAGCGTTGCGCGGGCTTCTTCAGAAAGCTGGGACTGGTTCAGCTCATAGAAGACGCGATCGCCGACATTGGCGACCAGATCGGCTTCGCTACCGGGCGTCGGGCCGGCTTCCTGAGCGACGGCGCCAGCGCCGGTGCTGTCACCCTTGTTGGTGTTGCCGTTGGAACAGGCTGCGAGAACAAGCGCCAGACCAAGCGCGCCAAATACCTTGAACTTCATGTGTCTCAATCCTGAGAACGGCCCCACATCTGGAACCGAATGCGGAAAATGCCGCGTTATCCCGGACCACTTCTTTCCAGACCGGAACAAGCAGGAATCGGTTTCGATCCCTGTCTGCCGCGCCTGAAAACCAGTGGCCATAAGCGCCCATACTCATGACTCAAATCATGGGTCAAGTGTCGTCTTAACGCGGGTTGAGGCCGGAAAGTTCGATTCAGTTTCGGAACCACAAAACTCGGCAGAAATGTCACACAAGCTATGACAAATATGGCAGAATTCCGCCATATTCGTCTCACCATTGCAGTTTTGCAGTTTGAATACATGCGCTGCCCGCGTAGCAGCTCAGCGTTGCAGGCGTAGCATCGAGAGCCGGTCTACATGGCCCTGACGGCCACAGACCGAATCAACGCAGCAATGGGACTCTGGAAAACGGGGTTTTTCACCCCTGAAAATCCGCGCTTTCCAACCGAAAGCGCGGAGCCTGACCTCAGCTGTTCCGCGGAGACCAGGCCGGGTCGGACGCACCCGTCGAGATCCGGATCGGACGCTCGTTGAAGCCCGTGATATCGATCGTACCAATACCGGACGCGAAGCCCGCACCGCCCGCACCGGACGCGCTCTGGCGGCAGAACGCCAGCACACGGCCATTGGGACAGAACGTGGCCCCATCAACCGTGAAGCCCTGCGTCAGGATACGCTCGCCCGTACCGTCCGGATTCATGACACCAAGCGAGAACCCGCCGCTGCCAATCCGGGTAAAGGCGATCAGGTCTCCACGCGGGGACCAGACCGGCGAACCATACTGGCCACTACCATAGGAAATCCGCTTCGCCGCTCCGCCGGACGCACTCATGATATAGAGCTGCGGGCTGCCACCACGATCCGAGTTAAACACAATCTGGCTGCCATCCGGGCTGAAGCACGGGCTGGTGTCGATCGCGCCATTGGAATTGGTGATCTGTCGCTTCGCACGGGACGCCAGATCGACAACAAAGATGTCAGACCCGCCGCCGCGCGTGGCGGACAGCACGACCGATCCACCCGTCGGCGAGAAGCGCGGAGCAAAGGAAATGCCTGCGAACTCGCCCAGAATCTGCTGACGGCCAGACGCCAGATCGAACAGATATACGCGCGGGCGGTTGTTGGCGTAGGACATGAACGCGATCTGGTCACGCACCGGGTTGAAACGCGGCGTCAGCGTCAGCCACTCGCCCCCCGTCAGCATGCGCTCGTTCGCACCATCCTGATCCATCAGAGCCAGACGGGTAATCTGGTGATGGCGCGGGCCGGTTCGGGCGATATAGGCGATGCGGGTGTCGAAATAGCCCTTCTCGCCCAGCATCCGCTCATAGATCACGTCAGCAATGATATGCGCGATCCGCCGCCAGTTGCTGTTGGACGCCGTATAGGCTGTACCCTGAAGCTGCTGCCCGGAGAGCACGTCCCACAGACGCATCTCGACGCGCACACTCCCCGCACCAACGGCCTGACCGGCCACGGCCGCACGGGCGCCCTGGGCCTTGAGCGCGCTGAAATCCGGCGTGGAGCCGGGAGGCACACTGCCGCTCATGACCTTGAACAGGCCGGTTCCGTTCAGATCGGATGTAATCACGCCGGAAATCTGCTCACCCAGTCCCGCACCAAAATTCGGGATGACAATGGGGATCGGCTCCTGACGGGCCTGATCGACGGTAATTTCCGCTTCGCCAGGGCCGGAGGCCGCCCCTGACTGGGCAAAAGCCGCCAGAGGCGTCGCCAGGAGACCGCCCGCGGCGGTCGCTCCCAGAACGGAGCGGCGCGAGAACAGCGCGCTCAGGGCCTCGGCTTCGGTATCGGGAATGAAGGACATGAGACTTCCTCGTGGATTACGGCCTGAAGACAAAACGCAGCTCATGCGTCTGACCAAGCATCTTGGAGGGAATGGGCAGATGGGCACAGGTGGGGCTCAGCACAGCATCCCGCGCCCGCTCCGCCAGAACGCGGTAAGAGGGATCTGCGGCCATCTTCGCAGCCGTTTCAGGCGCAAATTTGACAATCCGGGCCTCGCCGGTCGCATCAACGGTCACGACCATATGCGCGACAAAGCTCGCATAGTTCCGCGCTTCGGTATCTTCGGTGTAGCAGCGGCGCACGGAGCCACCGATGGCCTTCTGATCCGCCATGGACAGCGACTTCGTGATGTCACCATTCGGCACACCGCCTCCGTTCGGCGCACCACCCTGCGGCGGATTGGCCTTCGCGGTCGGCGCGTGAGTCTGCTTCTGGTCCGCCCGGAAATTATCCAGCGTCGCCAGCAGCGAATGACTGTCCGCTTCGGTTTTCTTCGCCGCATTCGGCTGCGTCATATGCGAAAATTTCGGCATATCCGGCAGCTTGTCGGCCTTCTGCGTCTGCGGGCTTGGCGGCGCGACCATCGTCGATTTCGACGGCGGTGACGGCTTGGGCGGCGAGGCCGGCACAGGCTCGGGCGACTCATCCGTCATCTTCGGCGGCAGCTTGATGTCCGGCAGCTTCTGCGGCGGCGTCTCCGGCGGAGGCGGCACGGGCTGAGGCGGTGGTGGTGGCGGAGGCGGCTCTTCCGTCGGCGCCTTCAGGGGCGGCGTCGGGGCGGGAGGTGCCTCGTTCTTCACCGGTGCGGGCGCCGGAGCGGGTGCAGGTGCCGGATGATCGCCCTTGACCGGGTGGGTCGGCGGTCCTGCCTGCTCGAATTCCATCTGAACCGTGGGGGGCTCCGGTGGCTCGGGCGGTTTTTCGGGAGGAATCTGCACAAGCAGATACGCGATCAGCCCCAGATGAATGGCGGCTGATCCGTAAAGCGCATGACGAAAGCGCCTGTTATCAGAGCGGCGTGGACGCACCACGACAGCGGCCTCTTACTGGCCGCTCTGGGGCTGCTGCGCGAGAAGCGCAACATGCGTGAAGCCACCCGACGTGATCTGACCCATAACCTGCATCACCTGCCCGTAGTCGATATGCGCATCGGCACGGACGAAAATACGGTGGGTCGGATCATTCTGCGACTGTGCCTTGAGCTGGTCGATCAACTGGTCCGACGTCACCTGCTGGTCCCCCAGATAGAGCGACCCATCCGTCCGCAGGGACACAGTGATCGGCTTGGAATCCGAATTGACCGGGCTGGCATCCGTCTTCGGCAGATCCACATTGACACCACTGGTCAGCATCGGTGCCGTCACCATGAAGATGATGAGCAGCACCAGCATGACGTCCACCAGTGGCGTGACGTTGATTTCCGACGCGGGCCGACGCTTACGGCGTCCGCCACCTCCAGCCCGTCCTCCCGCAGACATTCCCATGGTTCAGGCCTTCCCGCCGGTCGTATCGTCCGCACGTTCCTCGGACTGACGCGACAGGATGGCCGCGAACTCGGTGCCGAAGGCTTCCATGCGATCCGCGAACTTCTCGAAGGAATTGCTCAGACCGTTATAGGCAATATAGGCCGGAATGGCCGTCACGAGGCCGATCGCCGTGGCGAACAGGGCTTCGGAAATACCAGGCGCCACAACCGAAAGGTTCGTGTTGTGCATCTGCGCGATGGACGCGAAAGAATGCATGATGCCCCAGACCGTTCCGAACAGACCGACGAACGGTGCCACCGGGCCAATCGTCGCAAGGAAGATCAGACGGCGCGTCAGGCGGTCGTTTTCACGCATGATGGTGATGTCGATCGCGCGGTCCACGCGCTCGCGCACGCCACCACGCGACAGGTCGATTCCGCCAATCCGTGCGGAACGGCGCCATTCCCCCATGGCCGCGCCGAACACGGCCGCCATCGGATGCGTCGGACGCGCACCATCGGATTCGTAAAGATCGTCGAGCGATCCGCCCGACCAGAAACGGTCCTCGAACTCGGTCGCTTCACGGTTGACGCGACGGATGAGAATGATTTTTTCCGCAATGATCGCCCATACGCCGGCGCTGCACAGCAGCAGACCCAGCATCACCAGCTTTACAACGATGGAGGCGTGCAGGAACAGGTCCAGAGGCGAAAGACCGGCCGCACCGACCGCCCCAAGCGCACTCGAACTTACCTCATGATCCACTGTTCTCTCCTGTACAGATCCTGTCCCTTGCGGGTCAGGACTCTCCATTGCACTTCATGACGAAACAGGAAAGTGGGTCAGACCTCTCCTGCCTCCAGTTTTCTTACTGCATCACGCCACCGCGGCGGAATTTTGGCAGGTTTCATGTCCGCTGCATTCAGGCAGGCCAGCTCAACATCGATAACCGTAGCCGTTTCGCCACCCCCGGAATAATTCCGGACGGTCTGACAAAGTTTCAGCCGCGTCGGAGTCATGGCCTCCAGCGCCGTCTCGATTTCCATCTCGTCATCGAGTCGGAGCGGTGAGCGGTACCGGATCGCCGCCTGACGCACGACAAAGACCAGTCCGAAATCATTCAGAAGCTCGGTGACGGACGCATCCGCATCCCGCATCGCCTCGCTCCGCGCACGCTCGGCAAAGCCCAGATAGCGCGCGTGATAGACGATACCGCCCGCATCGGTGTCTTCGTAATAAACCCGGAACCTGATCTTGTGCGTGGCCATACTGTTTCTCCAGTCATGGTGCGCCCGCACCCCGAACCATGTTCAGGGCTTTTCAGGGCGCGGAATCGTCCTGCTCCAGCGAGGAAAGCAGGTCCACCTGGCTCGCCGGCGGCGTCAGGCCGAGATGACGCCATCCCGCTTCACCCAGCATCCGCCCGCGGGCCGTCCTCAGAACCAGCCCTTCCTGGATCAGGTAGGGCTCGATCACGTCTTCCAGCGTATCGCGCGCTTCGGCAAGCCCCGCCGCCAGCGTTTCCACACCGACCGGACCGCCATGATGATGTTCGGCAATCCGCTTGAGATAGCGCCGGTCCATCGCATCCAGCCCGCGCTCGTCAACCTCAAGCCGTCCCAGAGCCGCATCCGCCAGCGCCCGGTCCACGACCGCATGCTTCGAGACAAGAGCAAAATCCCGCACCCGGCGCAACAGACGCCCCGCAATACGCGGCGTTCCACGGGAGCGTCGGGCGATCTCTTCCGCCCCGTCATCCGTCAGGCGCATCCCGAGCTTCAGAGCCCCGCGCGAGACGATCGCCCGGAGTTCTTCCGGCGTATAGAACACCAGCCGCAGCGGAATTCCGAACCGGTCCCGCAAAGGCGTCGCCAGAAGACCGGCCCGCGTCGTCGCGGCCACGAGTGTAAACGGCGCCAGATCAATCCGCACGGACCGCGCAGCCGGCCCCTCGCCGATAATCAGATCGAGCTGGAAATCCTCCATCGCCGGATAGAGAACTTCCTCAATCGCCGGCTGGAGACGGTGGATTTCGTCAATGAACAGCACGTCACGCGGCTGGAGATTCGTCAGAATTGCCGCCAGATCGCCCGCACGCTGAATGACCGGCCCGGATGTTGCCCGAAACCCCACACCCAGTTCCCGCGCCACGATCTGCGCCAGCGTCGTCTTGCCCAGACCCGGAGGTCCATGCAGCAGAACATGATCCAGCGCTTCATTCCGAGCCCGCGCCGCCTCGATAAAAATCGCCAGATTTTCGCGGCTGGCCTTCTGGCCCGTAAAATCCGCAAGCGTTTCAGGCCGCAGACTGCCCTCGCCCATATCCTCGGGCTGACGGGCTGGATCGGTTTCGCGGTAGTCGTCGCTCATCGCGCGAGATCCTTCAGGCTCAGCCGGATTGCCAGATCAAGCGTCGCATTCTCGTTCTCGGCCAGCACCTTGCTCAGCACAGGCCAAGCCTCGGCCCGGCGGAATCCGAGCCCCGCCAGCGCCAGCAGCGCATCATTCTCGACACTCGGCCCCGAAACGATCCCCGGTGCAGATACGGTCCCGCCCCCGCCCGGCATCTTGGCGACCTTGTTGCGCAGCTCACTCAGGATCCGGTCCGCCAGACGCGGCCCGACACCGGCTGCACGGGTCAGCGAGCCCTTGTCCCCGGCATTGATGGCCAGTAGAAGCTCGCCCGGACTGTTCGCCGACAGGATCGCCAGCGCCACTTTCGCGCCCACGCCCTGCACGGTCGTCAGCAGACGGAACCAGTCCCGCTCATCCGTCGTCGCAAAACCGAAAAGCTGAATCGCATCCTCGCGCACGATCGTCTCGATCAGCACGCGCGCCACGGACGGCGGCTGCGGCAGGGCTGCCAGCGTGCGGGTCGAGGCCGAAACCACATACCCCACACCATTGACGTCCACGATGCAGCGCTCGCCCTCGATCTGCCCGACAAGTCCCGTCAACTGCCCGATCATGCCATGCGCTTCCCGGCCACGACATGCGCCGCACTCGCACGATGATGGGCATGACAGATCGCAACGGCCAGCGCATCGGAGGCGTCGGCCTTGCGGATCTCCGCCCCCGGCAGAAGCCGCTTCACCATCATCGTCACCTGCTCCTTGGTCGCAGACCCGGTCCCGACCACGGACTTCTTGACCGTCATCGCCCCGTATTCCGCAACCGGCAGCCCTTCATAGGCGGGCGTCAGCAGAGCCACCCCACGCGCATAGCCGAGCTTGAGCGTCGAGGAGCCGTTGCGGTTAACGTAAGTCTCCTCAACAGCCGCCTCGGCCGGCGCATATTCACGGATCAGCTTTTTCAGCGCGCCATGCAGTTCACAAAGACGCAGCGGCACGGATTCGGACCCATCAGTCCCGATCACACCCGAGGCCACATGCTTCAGGTGATTGCCGTTCACGTCGATGATGCCCCAGCCCATGAAACGCAGGCCGGGGTCAATGCCCATCAGGCGGATCAAGCAGCCAGCGCCTCAGCCACGTCGTCGGGAATGTCGAAGTTCGCATAGACGGCCTGAATATCGTCGCTGTCTTCCAGCACGTCGATCAGCTTCATGACCGAACGCGCCTTGTCCTCGTCCAGCGTCACACTGTTTTCCGGACGCCAGTCGAGCTTGGCCGACTGCGGCTCTCCGAAACGGGTTTCAAGCGCGTCACGCACGGCGAAGAAGTTCTCCATCGCGCAGGTCACTTCATGGCCTTCCTCGGTCGTCTCTGCATTGTCCGCACCGGCCTCGATCGCCGCTTCCAGCATCTCGTCCTCGGAGGCCACATCCAGCGGATAGCTGATCACGCCCAGACGCTGGAACATGAACGACACCGAGTTCGTCTCACCCAGCGATCCGCCATGCTTGGAGAATGCAGCGCGGACTTCACCCGCCGTCCGATTGCGATTGTCCGTCAGACCTTCAACGATGATCGCAACACCAGCGGGGCCGTAGCCCTCGTAGCGCACTTCCACATAGTCGTCGCCACCCGCAGCGCCGGACGCCTTCTTGATGGCGCGCTCGACATTGTCCTTGGGCATGTTGACTTCACGCGCCATGGAAATCGCGGCACGCAGACGCGGGTTGGACGCCGGATCAGGCAGGCCGGAGCGCGTCGCAACCGTGATTTCACGCAGGACCTTGGCAAACTGCTTGGCGCGCTTGGCATCCTGCGCACCCTTGCGGTGCATAATGTTTTTAAACTGTGAATGACCGGCCATCGGTCGCTCCTTCCTCTATCTGCGTGTCAGAGGCTCAGGCGAGCCTGCCATGACAGTGTTTGAACTTCAGACCCGATCCGCACGGGCAAAGGGCGTTGCGCGGCGTCTCCGCATACCAGCGCTGAAGCGTTGCCGCATCAGGCTCCGCACCCGCCGGAACAGGCTGCGGACGCGGCGGCATCGGGGCAGCGGACGGGAAACCCGCCATCGGCTGCGGCGCCGGAATGTCGCCCCCCGTCGTACCCTGCGCAAACAGTCCCGCAGGCTCCTCGGACGGTCCGGACGTCTCGGTGTTGATGACCGGGAATGGCGGCGGCTCGGACACGGCCTGGATGCGGCACATCGTTTCCGTCACGCGGATGCGCATGTCATCCAGCATTGCCGTGAACATCTGAAAGGCTTCCTGCTTGTACTCGTTCAGCGGATCACGCTGACCATAAGCCCGCAGGCCAATGCCCTGACGCAGCTGATCCAGCCCGTGCAGATGCTCTTTCCACACCGCATCGAACGTCGTCAGCACGACCTGCTTCTCGATCAGGCGCATCAGCTCGGGGCCCATATTGGCTGTCCGTGCTGCCTGCGCTTTCGCGGCTTCCGCTTCGATCCGCTCGATCACGCCCTCGGAATCCATGCCGTCTTCCTTCGCCCAGTCCGCAATCGGCAGATCCAGGTTCAGAATGCGGGAGACTTCCTTCGTCAGCCCTTCCGTATCCCAGGCCTCGGCAAAGGACTTCTCGGGAATATGCGCATGCACCAGATCCTCGATCGTGTGCTCGCGCAGCTCGGCGATCACGCCCGACAGGTCGTCCGTCGCCATGTATTCCCGGCGCTGGGCATACACCTCCTTGCGCTGGTCATTCATGACGTCGTCATATTTGAGCGTGTTCTTGCGCATGTCGAAGTTGCGCGCCTCGACCCGTTTCTGCGCTTTTTCCAGAGCCTTGTTCAGCCAGGGATGAACGATCGCCTCACCTTCCTTGAGCCCCATCTTCTGCATCATCGCGCCCATGCGGTCGCTGGCAAAAATGCGGATCAGATCGTCTTCAAGCGACAGGAAGAAGCGCGAATTGCCCGGATCACCCTGACGCCCCGAACGGCCACGCAGCTGGTTGTCCACACGGCGGCTTTCATGCCGCTCGGTGCCGATCACATACAGACCGCCCGCCTTGTGAACTTCCTCGTGATGCTCTTCGACGATCGCGCGGATGTTCTGCTCGACGGACTCACGCTGCGCCTCGTCATCGACGCCTTCGGTGCTGGCCTTGACCAGCATCTCGATATTGCCGCCGAGCTTGATATCGGTCCCGCGGCCCGCCATGTTCGTGGCGATCGTGATGGCTCCCGGCGCCCCCGCCTGCGCCACGATGATCGCTTCCTTCTCATGCTGACGCGCATTCAGGACATTATGCGGAATGCCGCGCTGCGTCAGAATATGGGAGAGATATTCGCTCTTCTCGATCGACGTCGTGCCCACGAGGATGGGCTGGCCAGTCTCGTGGATTTCCTTGATCAGATCGGCCACGGCGCTGAACTTCTCGGCCGCTGTCAGATAGACCTCGTCATCCGTATCGATCCGCTTCACCGGCAGGTTCGTCGGGATTTCCACCACGTCAAGGTGATAGATCTCCGCGAACTCGTCAGCCTCGGTCATGGCCGTACCGGTCATGCCGGACAGCTTCGGATAGAGACGGAAATAGTTCTGGAACGTGATGGAGGCGAGCGTCTGGTTCTCCTGCTGGATCTCCACATGCTCCTTGGCTTCCAGCGCCTGATGCAGGCCATCCGAATACCGGCGCCCGTCCATCATGCGGCCCGTGAACTCGTCGATGATGACGACCTTGCCGTCACGCACGATGTAATCCACATCCCGCGTAAACAGCGTATGCGCCCGCAGGGACTGCTGGACATGATGGACCACCGCGACATTATGGATGTCGTACAGCCCGCCTTCCTGAAGCACGCCGGCTTCGGCCAGAAGTTCCTCGACACGGTGCGAGCCGTGCTCGGTCAGCGTGACAGACCGCAGCTTCTCGTCCTTGTCATAGACGTCAGGCTCCTGCACCAGCTTCACAACCACATCATCAACAGAGCGGTACAGATCGGAGCTGTCATCCGCAGGGCCGGAAATGATGAGCGGGGTCCGCGCCTCGTCGATCAGGATGCTGTCCACCTCATCCACGATCGCGTGGTTGAACGGACGCTGCACCATGTCGGCGAGCGAATATTTCATGTTGTCGCGCAGATAGTCGAAGCCGAACTCGTTGTTCGTGCCGTAGGTGATGTCCGCGGCATAAGCCTCTCGGCGCTCCCCGTCCGACAGGTTCGGCACGATCACACCCGTCGTCAGCCCGAGGAAGCTGTAGAGGATGGACATTTCTTCCGCATCGCGCCGCGCCAGATAGTCATTCACCGTAACGACATGCACGCCCTTGCCGCTCAGCGCGTTCAGATAGACCGCCAGCGTTGCAACAAGGGTCTTGCCCTCACCAGTCCGCATCTCGGCAATACGTCCCGCATGGAGGACCATGCCGCCGATCAGCTGCACATCAAAGTGACGCTTGCCCAGAACACGACGCGACGCCTCGCGGCAGACCGCAAAGGCTTCCGGCAGCAGACCATCAAGGGTTTCGCCCTTTTCCAGCCGCTCCTTGAACTCGGTCGTCTTGTGCCGGAGCTGCTCGTCAGACAGGGCCTGGACCGCAGGCTCCAGTGCATTGATCTCGGGCACACGGCGCTGATACGCCTTGAGCGTGCGATCGTTGGCAGAACCGAAAAGGGCGCGGGCGAGGCGTGCGAACATGCTGAACCTTGAGATGCCGAAGACCCGAAGCGCCAGCTCTTTCCACTATCGGAAAGACCCGCCACACCGGGCCGTCAGGATTTTCACGTCTGCTGGAGATAGGACCCGGGCCGCAAAGGGTCAATGGAGAGCCCGCCCGGAACCCCGATGAAATGTTCTCATTGTCATCACAGTGTCACATCCCCGACCGGCCCCGCACCTCGCGCGACACCCGCCTGCAGCGTGCGTGAAGGGCGCGTGAATGAATGGTAACGGACCGCACCCTTGCAGGGCGGACCAGCCTTTGTCATGGTGCAGGCCATCCTTTTCCAGGTTACATCCGAGGTAGTCCCCACATGCGGCTTTCCCGCTCCACTTTCGCTCTCGCCGCCCTTCTGGCCGGCACGTCGGTCGCAGCATCGACGGCTTTCGCCGCTCCCGCAGCAGCCCCTGCCGCCGCAGCACCAGCAGCCGCTCCGGCCGCTGCCCCCAACCCCGACATGCTGATCGCCACCGTCAATGGTGCGAAGATCACGCTGGGCGACGTGCAGCGCGCAGCGGGCAACCTCCCGCCGCAGGCCCGCCAGATCCAGCCGTCCGTCCTGGTCCCGCTGATCGTCAACCAGCTCGTTGACCAGAAGGCCGTGCAGTTCGCTGCCGAAAAGGAAGGCCTGAACCACAAGCCGGACGTGAAAGCTGCCATGGATGCCGCTGCCGCGAATGCGCTGCAGAACGCCTATCTCGAAGAGAAGGTCGGCCCGCTGGTCACCGATTCCGCAATGCATGACTTCTACCAGTCGCATTACGCCAACAAGAAGCCGGAAGAAGAGATCCACGCCCGCCACATCCTCGTGGACAGCGAAGCCCAGGCCAAGGACATCATTGCCCAGCTCGGCAAGGGTGCTGATTTCGGCAAGCTTGCTGCCCAGCTTTCCAAGGACAAGGGTTCCGCTGGTGCGAACGGTGGCGATCTTGGCTGGTTCAAGAAGGAAGACATGCTGCCGGCTTTCTCCGCGGCTGCTTTCGCCATGAAGCCGAACACGATCTCCCAGACCCCGGTTCACACCCAGTACGGCTGGCACGTAATCCAGGTCCTCGCGACCCGTACGGCCCCGATCCCGACCTTCGACCAGGTCCACGACCAGGTCCGTCAGGAGCTGATCCGCGACAAGGTGCGTGACATCGTTCAGGCCGCTGAATCCCAGGTGAAGGTCGTTCACTACGACGCACAGGGCAAGGCGATCCCGAATGCAGCTCCGGCTGCCGCACCTGCAAAGAAGTAAGTCCATGGCAAAGCCGCTCCCCGTCTCTCCGCTCGCTCGTCCTCTTCCGGACCTTGCAACGATTGCGGGCGTGCGGCTTTCCGCCGTCGCCGCGGGCATCCGCTATCAGGGCCGCACGGACCTGATGCTCGCGGAATTTGTCCCCGGCACGGTCGCCGCGGGCGTCTATACGAAGAATGCCTGCCCGGGCGCCCCGGTTCTGTGGTGCCGCGAGGCCCTGACGACCCCCTATGCCCGCGCCCTGCTCGTCAATGCAGGCAACGCGAACGTCTTTACCGGTCGCGCCGGAATCCAGGCCTGCGAAGACTGCGCGGACGCCACCGCACAGCTTCTCGACTGCCCCCCGCAGGACGTCTTTCTCGCCTCCACGGGCGTGATCGGCGAAAAACTGCCGCAGGACCGCATCATCGCTGCGCTTCCTGCCGCCAGGGCGGGACTGGAAGAAAACGGCTGGGCCGATGCCGCGCGCGCCATCATGACGACGGACACCTTCCCCAAGGCCGCCCGTCGCGATGTGAAGATCAACGGCACTCCTGTCCGCATCCAGGGCATCGCCAAGGGATCGGGCATGGTCGCCCCTGACATGGCCACGATGCTGGCCTATGTCGCAACGGACGCCAGACTGCCGCAGAACGTGCTGCAGTCCCTGCTGGCCTCCGGCTGCGCCCAGAGCTTCAATTCCATTACCGTCGATTCGGACACGTCCACTTCGGACATGCTGATGATTTTCGCGACCGGACTGGCCGACAATCCCGAAGTCGATGACGTCAACGACCCCGCTCTCGCCGAGTTTACCCTTGCGCTGAATGATCTCCTGCTGGAGCTCGCGCTGATGGTGGTCCGCGATGGCGAAGGTGCGACAAAGCTTGTCCGTATCGCCGTCACCGGAGCGGATTCCAACCTCTCCGCCCACCGCATCGCGCTGTGCATCGCCAACTCCCCGCTCGTCAAAACCGCCATTGCCGGCGAGGACGCCAACTGGGGACGCGTGGTCATGGCGGTCGGAAAAAGCGGTGAACCCGCAGACCGCGACCGTCTCTCCGTCGCTATCGGCGGCACGTGGATCGCGAAAGATGGCGGTGTCGTCGAGAATTACGATGAAGCCCCGGTCGTCGCCCACATGAAGGGTCAGGAGATCGAGATTGCCGTCGATCTCGGCCTGGGCGACGGACAGGCCCGCGTCTGGACCTGCGATCTGACGCATGGCTACATAGACATCAACGGCTCCTACCGCAGCTGACCATCCCAACACGTCAGCGAGAGCGGGGCTTGTGCGTCCCCGCCTCTGCCGTTAGCAAAATCCGGGTGCCGTTTCGCACTTGATATGAGGAAAAATCCATGTCTGCTGGAGCTCGCGTGCTTGTTCTTGGCGGTGGCGTTGGGGGGCTTGAAGCCGCTGCAGCGCTGGGCCGTCGCCAGAACATCTCCCTGACACTCGTTGACCGCAGCCCCGTCCATTACTGGAAGCCGGCTCTGCACGAATTCGCTGCGGGCACCATGCAGCATCAGGGGAATTGCATCCCCTTCCGCGACACGGCCGCAAAGTTCGGCTTCGCCTTCGTCCAGGGCAGCCCTGTCGCCGTCAATCGCGAGAACAAGACCGTCTCGCTCGATACCGGCGCGACACTGCCTTACGATTATCTGGTGGTCGCTCTCGGCTCGCGCGCGAACGATTTCGGCATTCCGGGCATCGTCGATCACTGCATGTTCATCGACAGCCTGAACGACGCTGACGCACTCTTCGCCACCTTCCGCGAAGCCGTGCAGAAAGCCCGTGCCGCTGGCGAGAAGCTCTCGGTCGGCATCGTGGGTGGTGGCGCAACCGGCGTCCAGCTGATTGCCGAACTGTGCAAGTCCATCGATGACGCCCGCGGTCTGGGACCAGCCGTTCGCAAATCCCTGCTGAACGCCGTCCTGATCGAAACCGGCCCGCGTATCCTCCCGGCCTTCCCCGAAGCCGTGTCTTCCGCTGCCACGCAGCAGCTCGAAAAGCTCGGCATCTCCGTGCGGACCGAAGCCATGGTAGTCGGCGCGGACGAGACCGGTTTCAGCCTCAAATCCGGCGAGCACATCCCCGCCAGCCTCCGCGTCTGGGCCGCCGGCGTGCGCGCCTCGGATGCCACGAACCTTCTCGAAGGTCTGGAACGCGGGCGCTCGGGTCAACTCGGCGTGACCACCACGCTTCAGACCACGCAGGACCCGGCCGTTTTCGCGATTGGCGACTGCTCCCGCATCGACGCAGCTCCGATCGCGCCGACGGCGCAGGCCGCACGCCAGGAAGGCCAGTATCTCGGCCGCGCCCTGCCGGACATCATCGCGGGCAAGACCCCTGCCCCGTTCGCCTATAACGACCGCGGCGCTGTCGTGGCTCTGGGTGACTATAACGGCTGGGGCATGCTGGACGCCAAGCGCAGCTTCGGTGGCGGTCTGCTGTCGGGTCTGGCCGCACGTCTGATCCATGAAGGGCTTTACCGTCAGCACCTCGCAGGCATCCTTGGCGTGGCTCCCACGGCCTGTAGCACGGTCCGCGAACATCTTTCGCCGGTTAAACCTGATCTGGGCGCCTGAAATCCCTTTTCAGAAGCCCGTCAAAGAGGGAATGTGGGACGCAGCATCATCCAACCCTGCGTCCCCGGGTCCAAGAACTCATGAATCCAACCGATCTCCCTCCGCCCTTTGACAGGGTTCTGACCGGCATCGAAGATACGCTGCTGGAAAAAGGGTTTTCCTTCCTGCAGGCCGACGTTACGCGTCCTCTTCTGGAGCATGAAGGCCTAAAGGACTGGCAGGGTTTCGCCGAGAGTTGGAACCATCTGGGTCTTGACCGCTACATGGCGGATGGTGGCCGTTACCGTCGCCGCCGTTATGCGACTTTCGCCGTCTCGGGCGACATCATCACCCGCAAGAAGCACCAGCCCCACTATCAGAGCCGGGACTACAATCTGCTGAATGGCGGGGTCGAACGCTGGTTTCCGGCCGTAACGGACGCCATCGCCACCCATCCCGCCATGACAGCCGCCATCCACACGATCAGCCGGATCGCGGATGCCCTGACGCCACCGACGGAAAAGCCGCCGGTCTGGCATGTGGAGGTCCACCAGTTCCGCATCGAAGCGCGACCGGACAATGAAGGGCGCCCCACGCCCGAAGGCCTGCATCGCGATGGCGTGGACTGGGTTCTCGTGCTGATGGTCGCCCGCCACAACGTCGAACAGGGCGTTACCACGATCCACGGCATGCGCAAGGAACCGCTCGGTTCTTTCACGCTGACCAACCCGCTGGATGCCGCCATCGTGGACGACCACCGCGTCTATCATGGCGTCACGGCCGTCCAGCCCGTCGATCCGTCACAGCCGGCCTATCGGGACGTGCTGGTGGTGACGCTCCGTCACGAATGACACCCGAAGCTTCACAGATGTTCTTCTTCAATTTCGTGTTATGACAGGTCTCATGTCGATCCAGCAGATTCTTTCCCGCCCCGCGGCGGTTCTGGCCCTGTCCTTCATGCTCCCCGGAGCCCTGTCCTGTGCGGATGCCGCGACAGGCAAGACCCGCCATCACATACGGCATGCGGCACAGTCCGCCAACGCCGGTGCGGCTCCCGTCATCCTCACGGCCCATCCGGGCACGAAGCTGGATGAAGACGCCCGCAAACTGAACGAAGATGATCTTCAGGACGCGGCCAAACATCATGACCAGCCGGTCGTGCTCGTCGGCTCCGCTCCGCTGTCCTCGGGCAAGAATGACGAAGCCCTGTTCGTGCAGCTTCAGTCCGCCCGCCTCTGCGGTTCCGCAGGCTGCACGACCTCCGTCTATCTGAAGCACAACGACACCTGGAACACGGTTCTGGACTCCGTGAACGGTGATATTTCCGTCCTGCCCACGCGCCACAAGGGCATGCATGACCTGCTGGTTAGCCCGAACGACCGCTGGGTCTGGAACGGCAAGGAATATCAGGACACGCTCAGCGCACCGCCGATGCCCAAATAACCACTGTTTTTCAGGAAGTCTGGAGCGGGCGAGGGGAATCGAACCCCCGTATGCAGCTTGGGAAGCTGCCGTTCTACCATTGAACTACGCCCGCTAACGACCCCGAGCATAACCGCTCTGCGATCCCTCTGCAATCCGCCTTCAAGGTGTTGACGCAAAACCGAAATACGGCTCATAGTCCTGCCTGTCAGAAACGTCATGGCGTGCCTGACCCTCGTGATTTGAGCGGCCGGCTTGCGGCGAGGCTAAAGAACTGCGCTAAAGAGGCCCTGCATCGTTATCGAACGATTTCCAGGACTTCCACGGCCCGCCACATGCGCCCTGCACAAACAGGGCGTTTTATGGAGGGACACATCATGTCTTCAGAAAACTGGCGCACAGCCACCCGTCTCCTGCACGAAGCCCCGAACCGCACCGAGTTCGGTGAAACGTCCGAGGCGCTCTTCCTGACATCCGGCTTCGTCTATGACAGCGCCGAACAGGCCGCCGCCACCTTCACGGGCGACGTTCAGCACTTCCAGTATTCCCGCTTCGGAAACCCGACCGTCGATACGCTTCAGGAGCGTCTGGCCCTTCTCGAAGGCGCCGAAGCCTGCGTTGCCACCGCCACCGGCATGGGCGCCGTCTCCTCGGCCATCCTGTCGACTGTAAAGGCCGGTGACCGTGTCGTGGCTTCCCGCGCCATATTCGGCTCCTGCTACTGGATCGTAACCAACCTCCTGCCCCGCTACGGCATCGAGACCGAACTGGTGGACGGCACGGATTACGACGCCTGGGAGCGCGCACTGTCCAGGCCAACAGCCGCCGTGCTGATCGAAAGCCCGTCCAACCCGATGCTCGACGTGCTCGACATCGCCCGCGTCGCGGAGCTGACGCACAAGGCAGGCGGCCTGCTGATCGTGGACAACGTCTTCGCCACCCCGCTCGGCCAGTCCCCGCTCAGGCTTGGCGCGGATGTGATCGTCTATTCCTGTACGAAACATATCGACGGTCAGGGCCGCGTCCTCGGCGGCGCGGTGCTCGGCTCCAGCAAGTGGATCAACGAGACACTCCAGCCTTTCACCCGCAACACGGGCAACGCCCTGTCGCCGTTCAATGCCTGGGTCCTGCTCAAGGGTCTGGAAACCCTCCAACTCCGTACGGATGCCATGGCCCGCAACGCCGCCGCCGTAGCCGATGCGCTGGCCGAACTGCCGGGAATCGTTCAGGTCCGCTATCCGGGCCGCGCCGACCATCCGCAGCATGAACTGGCCAAGGCCCAGATGAGCAATGGCGGGTCCATGGTCGCGTTCGTGGTGGACAAGGACCGTGAGGGTGCGTTCGCCTTCATGAACGCTTTCAGGGTCATCGCGATTTCCAATAATCTCGGCGACGCCCGCAGCCTGGCCACCCATCCCGCCACGACGACGCATATGCGCGTCAGCGAGGAAGAGCGTGCCCGTCTCGGCATCACGGACGGCGCCATCCGCCTCTCCGTCGGTCTGGAAGATCCGGCAGACCTGATCGATGATCTCAAGCGCGGTGCGGCGGCTGTCGCGGCCCTCGCATAAGTTTTCCTGACAAATGCCCGGGATGGCTTTACAATGGCGTCATGCCTGACAAGTCATCCCACCCCCATCTTCATGCCGATCCCGAGACGGCACTCGCCGAAGCCATGGAAAGCGCTCCCCGCTTCAGCGAAACCACGGACGACGTGACGGTCACGGTCCGGACCTTCTGGCTGGACGACCAGTCCCATCCCGAAGAGCATCAATACGCCTGGGCCTATCACATCAGCATCGAGAACGAGCGGAAAGACACCTTCCAGCTCCTTTCGCGGAGCTGGGAAATCGTGGACGGACTTGGGCGCAAAGAACATGTCCATGGCGATGGCGTTGTCGGCGAACAGCCGGTGATCGCGCCTAACGAACAGTTCGATTACACGTCCGGCGCCATGCTCACGACGCCGACCGGCTTCATGCGCGGCACCTATCACATGGTCGAGCCACGTTCAGGCCACCGCTTTGACGTCAGCATCCCCGTTTTCAGCCTCGACAGCCCCCACGACAGCACACTGGTGCACTGACCGGTCGTGGGCGGGCCACACGGAGAGGCAGGAGAACAGTCACACAAGCTTGACGTTCCCGCCATCCCGGCCCATTCCTCCCCCATGCGTATCGCTGCCCTCCTTCTTGCCGCCGGTCGTGGCCGGCGCTTTGACGCCTCCTCGCAGAGCGAGGAAAA
This sequence comes from Gluconobacter sp. P1C6_b, assembly GCF_018811945.1. Classification (GTDB taxonomy): domain Bacteria; phylum Pseudomonadota; class Alphaproteobacteria; order Acetobacterales; family Acetobacteraceae; genus Gluconobacter. The sequence goes on along the minus strand of NZ_JACRVU010000007.1, from coordinate 84,219 downwards.
TTCTTCCAAGCAGTTCCGGATGCTGCGGGGCAAACCCGTCATCCGCAGAGCCGCCGAAGCCCTCCTGCCACATGTGGACGTGCTCCTGCCGGTCGGGGATGATCCCCTGCTGGCCGACAGCCTCAAGGGACTGGATATTTTGCCTCCCGTCAGCGGCGGCGCAGAACGCCACGACAGCGTGCGCAACGGCCTTGAGGCTTTGGCGAAACTGCCCGAGCCACCCGATCTGGTGCTGGTTCATGATGGTGCCCGCCCCTGCGTCCCGGCAGAAGTGGTGCAGAACGTCATCAACGCCCTGAAAACCCATGAAGGCGTGATCCCGGCCGTCGCCGTCATCGACACGATCAAGAAGGCTGCCGACGGCATCATCGTCGATACCGTCCCGCGGGACGGGCTGTGGCGCGCCCAGACCCCGCAGGGTTTCCGCTTCGGCACCCTGCTCGAACTTCACCGCACCCTTCGTGACGCACGCACCGATGATGCCGCCCTGCTCGAACAGGCTGGCCATCCGGTCGCGATCGTCGAAGGGTCGGAAAACAATATCAAACTGACTGTTGCGGAGGACCTGATGCGTCTTGAAGGTGTGATTGACCGGAACCTGCTGCCCCGCGTCGGACTGGGCTATGACGTCCATGCCTTCGAGGAAGGCCGCAAGCTGATCCTGTGCGGCATTGAGGTGCCCCATACGAAGGGCCTCGCCGGACATTCCGACGCCGATGTCGGCATCCACACGCTGTGCGACGCCATCTACGGCGCGCTGGCCGAAGGCGATATCGGCCGCCATTTCCCGCCGTCCGACAACGAATGGAAGGATATGGATTCGGCCCGCTTTCTGGTCCATGCCGGTGAGCGCATCCGCGAGCGCGGCGGCTTTCTCGTGAATGCCGACGTCACGCTGATCTGTGAACGCCCCAAGATCGGCCCGCACGCCGAAGCCATGCGCAACCGCCTGGCTGATCTTCTCAAGGTCAGCGTCAGCCGCATCTCGGTCAAGGCCACGACTTCCGAACGTCTGGGCTTCACGGGCCGTGAAGAAGGGATTGCCGCCACCGCCACGGTGAGCATTATGGTTCCCGATACCGGAGAAGCCTGACCTTCATTTCACCGTCCGTACACGGAGCACTGCCATGAGGATCCGCCACCTGCCCGTCTGTTGCGTCACGGCCCTGCTGCTGGCCCAGCCGGCACTGGCGGCCCCGGTCTGCCCAGGCAGGACGACGCCAGAAATCCAGTCCTGCTTCAGTTCCCGTCTGGCTCAGGCCGAGGCGCAACTGAAGCGATACACGGAAGCAGCGCTCCGGCGGATGCAGGGGCCGGGCATCGCGTCACGGACACAGGCGGATTTCCGCAAAGGCGAATCCGCTTGGTGGGCTTTCCGTCAGGCAGAATGCAAGGCCGTGTCGGGCCGCTGGTCAGACAGCACGATCAGAACATCCATGGAACTGTCCTGTCGGCTGAAGCTCACCGAAGAGCGGACCTACGAACTCTGGCAGAACTGGCTGACCTTTCCGGATCGGACAACCCCGATCCTTCCCGAACCCGCACTCAGCCCCCGGAACTGAACATTCCAGCTTTGAAGACACAAAAAAAGCCCGGCACTCCCAAAAGGGGCCGGGCTTTTTTGTGTCTGATGGTGCCGAGGCTCAGCCGTGAATGGCGCAGACCACCACGATCAGCGGCGTCGCAGCCAGAAAAAGCCATGCCCCGATGGAACAGGTCTTCACAACACGGGTACCCATGTGGCGCAGCAGGGGCCTACGAACGGATACGGACATATCTTCCTCGAATCTCACAGTGTTCGACAGATCCGGAGATAGCGCCCGATCCCTGCCCGGGGCGAGTCACCAATCATCTCGTTCTGTCTCATGGCTGGAGCTTCAATGATCCCCGAATATGGCAAGATCATGCCCCATTCAGGGCATTTTCCTCTCAGATCGAAACCTGCCGCCCGAGCGTCAGGAACATGCCCGCATCGAGAATGTCCTTCTCGCGGTTCTCCATCGTGCGGACGAGTTCATCATCCTGCCCCCAGGTCGCAAGCTGGGATTTTTCATCATTATTGGCCCAGAGCACCGCATCCACGAGGCTGACAGCACCACCCACGACCGCCAGTGACAGAAGCAGGCTGCCCGTCGCCTGCGTCAGAACGCCCAGAACCGCGAGCTCCAGATCACCCTGGGGCGCCAGAAGCTGCCCCAGAGCCTCCAGATAGCCCTCGGGCTGCACAACCGGCATGAGACCATCAGTTACATTCGGGTGGAGCCCGTAACCCGAAAGCCACGCGAAAACCTGCGCCGCAACAGGCTCGATCCCCTCTGCGCAGTAGCACAGTCCGTCGTCCACTCCGAGTCCGAGCAGCATGTCACGCGCGACCTGCGAATCGGGCGCAATCCGCTCGATCATCGTCCCGGCCATCCGCGTCAAAGGCAGGGAATCCGGCGTGAAAGCCGCGCCTTCCGCAATCTGCCCCCACTCACCCGCAATGGCCTCAGCCAGCGCAGACGAACGCACAGCCAGAACATGACCCTGCGGCAGACGGATCGGCCGTCCATCCAGACGTGGCTGGAACAGCCCGTTCTCCGATACGACCGAAACCGCTTTCCAGAAACGCTTATGCCCGCTCAATGCAGAACTCCCAGAGCCCGCAGGATATCCCCGGCCTTCGAATGATGGGCCTTGATCGCCGCAGGGGCCGGACCAGCCTGCCCTTCCCGCGCCGCAGCCAGCGGTGCCGTGCAGGGATCGGCTGTATTGCTGTCCCCGCCAATCGTCACATGGAAATTGCCACCCGCGTCACGATCCTGCTCGACATGCGGCGCGCCCAGCGTGCCCGTCAGAACCACGGGTGTGGACGCGCCCGCCCCTTCAAAATCCACCACTGGCAGAAGACGAAGATCCAGCGCCTGCGTCCCAAGCCCGACAGTCCCGCTGCCCGACGTCGAGAACCGCCCGGACTGAAGCCCTAGCGTGTCGATATGGGCGACGTCGTTCGCAATGCTCATGTGCAGCCCCAGACAGCGGAGCGAACGCCCCCCTTTCCCGAGCACGACACTGGCCGCCGACCCTGCCATCTGCCCCAGAAGCTCGCTCTGCACCTGGCCATCCACCATGGAGATGCCCAGATGCCCGTCCAGCGACTGCCGCAGCTCCTGCGAACTGTTGCCCTTCGCCGAAAGCTGCCCCACGACCTGCACCGGCCCCTGAAGCAGAAGCGGCATCCCAAGCTGCGTCTCCAGCAGACCGGCCGGCAGCATCAGCGGCTGGAACGTCACACTGCCCGTCACCGGAAGCGCACTGGCATCCAGTTCCGCCATTCCCGAAAGTGGCAGTCCCTGGGCCTGACCGGAAATCGGATCCAGACGCAGATGGCCACCAGAAAGCGTCAGGCGCGTCGCCAGATCTGTATAATCCCGCCCCGCAAACACGACATGATCCGCCGTCAGATGCAGGTTCACATCCTGCGCCCGCAACCGCTTCACCCAGGACGGCGTCGGGTCCGCAGGGGCCGACTCAGCCGAAGGATGATCGCTCACAGCCGGGACCGGACCCTCATTCTGCGGCGCCACAGGCTGCGGCACGGCAACACCCGGAACAGCGGGCGCCACAACCGGAGCAGCCGGTTGCGCAGACTGGAGCCACAGCCCCTTGAGCACATCCAGATCCATTTTCGCGGCATGCAGGTTTCCGCTCGCGACCGGCGGAACGTCATGCCCCAGAACCAGCTTGAGAGCGCCGTCCACGGAGAGTTCCTTACTGCCGAAGGTCAGTCCATCGAGCGACAGGTTCTCGCGGTCCTGCGCGTCCAGCGTGCCATGCACACTGACATCATGCAGTACCGCTCCCGGCAGATGGAGCGTCTTGCCACTCCCTTCCGCTACGAGATGTCCATTTTCCGCTCCAATCGTTCCCGAAAGAGCGAAGCGCGCATTGTCCGGCGCAGTGACGGCCGGCGCACCGGAGAGGAGCGTCGTCTGGCTCCGCAGCTCCACCGTCAGCGGAACAGCGGTCTTCAACCCGTCGCGCCAGGCCGCAAGCGCCTGCTGCATCGTCCCTGCCCCGGCTTCGACATGCCAGGCCGTATCCCGCCACTGCGTATCCGCCGTGGCGGTCAGCGCCGCATCCGGCCCGGCGGAGTCGACATGCAGGTTCCGCAACACGCCCTGCCGCAGTGCGACATAACCGGCATGCAGATGCACGCGCGTCGGCGTCATCCCGGCCAGAACCTGATGCAGCAGCGCGTCCCCATCCAGATCCGTCAGCGGACCGGGACTGCCCTGAACCGCAACATCCCCGCCAAGGGCCGGGACATTCGGAAGATTGGCATGCGGGAACAGACGGTGCGCGTCCTGAAGATTGGGCCATTCGCCCTGTGCCGTCAGAACCACGTTCTCCATCCGGGACGGATTGCCGATCCGCCCGTCCAGATTAAGCCAGTCGCGCTTTTCGCCATCGCCCAGCGTCGTCCCGATGCTAAACGCCCAGGGCTGCGTCCCCCGGATCTGCGACAGATTGCCGACATGCCCCTTGAGCGTGAACGGCGTGCCCGCATGATGCCCCTGAAGGCTGATCCAAGGGCTGGAACTGCGCAGCCCTGCCAGATCCAGCGTATCCAGACCGAACGAACCGCTCGTGCGGGTCAGACGGTCATTCCAGAGCACGGAAGCCTGTGCGACATGTAGCCCGTCCAGAGACAGATCCCAGTGCGCCTGAATCCGCTGCCCGCTCTGACCATGCACCGGGAGAGACGCATCCTCGTTCTCACGATCCGGCGTCATGGACCAGTTGGCCTGCCCGTCCAGACCGCGAACGAGACTGACCGTCGCGCCCTCAACCACGAAGTCCTGAAACCGGACCTCACGATGCAGCAGGGCAAAGACGGCAATACCCGCATGAATCGTATGAGCCTTGAGAACCGGCGTCTGACCATCGCGCGTCAGCACGACGTCGGACGCCTCGAACGCCGGCCAGGGCAGAAGCTGCACCGACGAATGACGGACCTGCATCGTAAGCCCCGTCTGGTGCTTCAGCGCCACCGCCACACGCTCGCGCAGCGCATCCTGATCGATCAGAACATGCGTGGCCACACTCACACCCACAATGGCAACGATGACGGCAATCAGAGCGCCGGTCAGCTTCTTCATTTCGCAGGCCCCCGGCCCTTGCTGCTGTTCCCGCCCCGGACACGCTTGGGCGCGGGCGTCTCACCCGGCACGAATCCCAGCGTGCGGAATGTTTCGCGCATATGCGGCGGCAGAGGTGCCGTCACGATCAGACGCCCCCCGGCCGGATGCGGAATATCGAGCTGGCGCGCATGCAGATGCAGCCGGTCGATGAACCCTTCCGGATGCGCGGCCTTCCCGCCATAGCGCGGATCACCAACGATCGGTGTTCCAATGGATTCGGTATGCACGCGCAGCTGATGCGTCCGCCCGGTCAGCGGAGACAGCTTCAGCCAGCTCAGCTTCTTGCCGGCCGCATCGAGCGTTTCATATTCCGTCTTGGCCGAAGCCGCGTCTTCCTCATCGCGTGACGCCGCAATCACCAGAGCCGCACCACCCGCACCGATCTTCGCCAGCGGCTGGTCGATAATGCCGGATTCCGGCGAGGGCCGCCCGACGACCACGGCCCAGTACGTCTTCTCCACATCGCGCCCACGGAACGCCGCCGCAAGTTTCGCCGCCACACCCGGCGTGCGGGCAATCAGCAGGATGCCGGACGTATCACGGTCAATACGGTGGACCAGACGCGGCCGGTCCCCGCCTTCAGGGCGCAGACCGTCGAGCATCATGTCCACATGTTTGGTAATGCCCGGTCCACCCTGCGTCGCAAGGCCCGATGGCTTGTCGAGAACCAGCAGATGCTCGTCCTCATAGATCACCATCTTTTTGATCTCACGCGCCAGCATCGGATCCGGTGGCGGCAGAGGTGCGGGCTTGTCCACATCCGGAAGCGGCGGGATACGGACGCTCTGGCCGGGGATCAGGCGCGTATTGGTCTGAACACGCCCTCCCTCCACGCGGATCTGTCCCTTGCGGCACAGTTTCTGGAGCGCGCCCTGCGTCAGATTGGGGTAGTGACGTCTGAACCAGCGGTCGAGGCGAATATCGGCCTCATCCTCGGTCACGATGCGGTTGGTAACTGTCATGGTTCGCGGGATGCCCTCTTGGCGGCCCGCATGTCCAGAAGTTTTCTGATACGCCCCTCATGTCCGCGGTCCGTGGGATGATAAAGGGACGCTCTGGGCATCCCGTCCGGAAAGTAGTTCTGACCCGAAAACGCGTCTTCGCTGTCGTGGTCGTATTCATAGCCCTTGCCGTACCCGATATCCTTCATCAGGTTCGTCGGCGCGTTCAGGATATGCGACGGCGGCATAAGGCTTCCGGTATCGCGCGCCAGGGCACGGGCCGCCTTATAGGCCGTGTAAACCGCATTGGATTTCGGCGCGGTCGCCAGATGCACCACGACCTGCGCCAGCGCCAGCTCCCCTTCCGGAGATCCCAGCCGTTCATAGGTCTGCCACCCCGCCACCGCCATCGGCAGCGCGGAAGGATCGGCCTGCCCCACATCCTCGGCCGCAAACCGCGTCAGGCGCCGGGCGATGTAGCGCGGGTCCTCCCCGCCCTCCAGCATCCGCGCAAACCAGTACAGAGCCGCATCCGGATCACTGCCCCGCAGCGATTTGTGCAACGCAGAAATGAGATTGTAGTGCTCTTCCCGATCCCGGTCATACAGGATGGCCCGGCGCGACAGGATCGCCGCCAGATCGCGCGGCGTCAGAACTTTCGACGGATCAAGCGCCACAAGCTGCTCGACCATGTTCAGCAGATACCGCCCGTCTCCGTCCGCCATGGCCCGCAGACTGGCCCGCGCTTCCGGATCAAGTGGGAGAGGACGCCCGACTTCCTCTTCCGCATGCAGCAGCAGGCTCTCAAGGCTCGCATCATCCAGCCGGTTGAGCACCAGAACCTGACATCGCGAGAGCAGCGCCGCATTCAGCGCAAAAGACGGATTCTCCGTGGTCGCGCCCACCAGAACCACCGTCCCGCGCTCCACATAAGGCAGAAACCCATCCTGCTGGGCCCGGTTGAAGCGATGGATCTCGTCAACGAACAGCAGCGTCCCCTTGCCGGTCGCCGCCTGTTTCTGATCCGCTTCCTCAAACGCCCGCCGCAGATCCGCCACCCCGGAAAACACAGCCGAAATCTGGGAATAAAACAGTCCAGCACGCCCTGCGAGAAGCCGCGCGATCGTCGTCTTGCCACATCCCGGACCGCCCCACAGAATCAGGCTGGACAGCGTACCCCGTTCCAGCATCCGCGTGAGCGTGCCCTCAGGCCCAAGCAGATGATCCTGCCCCCGCACATCCTCCAGCCGCTTCGGCCGCAGACGGTCCGCCAGAGGCTGGGTGCGTGACGGCGGCCGACGCTGAACCTGCGGCGCCTCGATGGGGCGTTGCGGCCGCATCTTCTCCGGCGCACGGGACGGCCCACGGGCTGCGGCATGTCCCGGAGCACGGTTCGCTTCCGGAGCACCGCCGAAAAGATCTGTCATGTCGGTCACTGGCGTCTCCCGCTCCCCGAAGCCCCGTCAGAAGGCCTGCTCCCCGGATATGGGAAGCCCGACCGCTCAGGAAAATCCCCGGCCTCACGTTACCGGAGCATAACCCCGGCCGCCGACTTAATGAAGGATGCGCCGCATCACGCCCGGCAGCAGCATCGACAGCGGATTGATCGACAGATCCGGCTTCTCGACCGTCCCATGCAGATCGAACGTCGCCGCCAGCAGCCCGCCCCCCTTCTCGGGAGACAGCAGATGCCCCAGCACCGGCAGCCGCCCCGGAAGCGCATTGAGCCCGAACAGCGGGACGATCGTCCCGTTCAGATTCAGCGTGGATGTCGTCAGGTCAATCGGCCCTTCCATCGTGGCCCCCAGCGCCTGATTGCCGATCACGCCGTCATGCAGCACCAGCAGGTTCCCTGCCAGGCTCAGGCGCGTGGCCAGATGGCTGATCTCGAAGCGGTCCAGATGATTGGTCAGCCAGTGCAGCGGAGACAGGTCCGATACCGCCGTCAGCGTCAGAGGCGGCCGCAGAAACTGCGATGGCCCCATTTCCACATGCCCGCGGAAAGGCGGCAGCCCGCCCCACAGCCCGGCCGATTTCGTATTCCGACCTTCCGGCACCTTCCGCACTGTCGTCTCGTCGGGCGTAAACACCCCGTCCAGATGCGTCTGCCCACCCCGGATACGGTCATACAACCCCAGGCCCTCAAGCAGCGTCCCCAGATTGTCGATATCCAGCACAAACGGATGCTCGCGCCCCGTATCGGCCAGAACCGCCCGGACCCGCGTCGGCGCATCGAGCGCAAACCGCCCTGATGTCAGATGCCCGTTCCGCAGTTCGATCTGCGAGACGACACCACCTACCTGTGCCTTCGGCCCGTAATAAACATGCGGCGCATTCAGGCTGATGGACCAGTTGTCTCCCATGGAGGCACCCTTCGCCCCCGAGCTGCCCTGCGATGCAGGCGCCGCCGCTGTCGGCGGATGGGGCGCGAACATCGGCGCCAGATCCAGCGGATCCGCATCGACCGTCACGCCGATCGGCTGATCCACGGCCTGCGGCAGGGCAATGCGCGCATCGCCCTCCGTCCGGCCGATCCTGAAGCCCTCAAGCACGATCCCCGTCAGCTTGCCTGCCCGGGTCACGCCGCGCCCCGCTACGGAAAGCCCGGTCCCATGCGCCTGCAATCCATCCAGAACCGACATCCGCCCTTTCTGGAACCCGATATGCACCATGGCCGTCGCAGGCTCACCCATCGGCTTGGCCCAGATCGGCACTGTCAGCGCCGCCTGCGCCATGTCCAGCGACAGCTTCAGATCGGACATCTCATTGGCCTGCTGCACGAAATGTGCATTCAGAACCGCATGCCCGTCAAACAGCCCCCCCGGCGCAATCCGGGCCTTCGCGGTGGACTGCGGGTCCAGAACCGACCGCGCATCAATCGTCTGCAACACCCGCGACGGCGCCCCGCCCTGAAAGTTCTCATGCAGCACGACATGCGTGGGAATCCCCGCAAGCCGTCCGTCCCCCGTCAGGTCCAGCCCATCCTCGGTCGCGGACATCTTCCCCGACGCCCCGTCCACCGGCTGCCCCATCAGCACATTGCCCAGATGCACGCCGGAGAACGTGGCCTGTGTCCAGACATGAAGCGCCCCGTCCGGAATGTGCGCGACAAGCGGCAGCGTCAGACGCACATGCGCGTCCACCATCCCTTCCGGATGCGTGAACGGCAGCGGATGCCGCGCCAGAAGATGCAGCCGCGGGTGCGCCAGCGCGGACATGAACCCCGCAAGAGGCCCCGTCAGATGCGTGGAAATATCGCCGGTCTGATCCTTGGCATACAGATCGCCAATCCGGATCTCCCCGTCGGGAAGAAGCACGTTCTCCTTCACGCCCGTGGGCTGAACACCCCGGCTCAGATCAATCACGAGCGTCTCCGGCCCGTCGAAATGCAGGGATGCATCCAGGCCCGTCGCTGGCGGAACCGGCCGCAGCCAGTTCACCGTCAGCCCGCGCCCCGTCAACTGCCCCTGAACCGAGACCGGCAGGATGCTGTCCGGCCCGTGCTCGCCATGCAGATGGGCCCTGACCTCAAGATCCCGTCCCGTGCCGTCGGTGATGTTCCGGGAAATCCAGCGCCGCCCGCCCTTGATGATGCTCGCCGGCCAGATGGAACCCAGCGTCGCAAAGCGCACCCCGTCCAGCCCGGCTTCCGCGTCCCCATCCATCACCCGTGGCTGGCGCAGACTATCCAGTCTCAGACTGGCCGAGGCATGCACATGCGTCAGCGCACCCGCGTTATCCGCCACATCCAGCCCGGCAGACGGCACCGAAACCGTGGCTCCCCCGTCCAGACCCGGGCGATCCATCCGCAGATGCACGCTCGCCTGTCCGGCATGAAGATGAATCGGCTCGACCGTTTTCTGGAAAACCTGCCCATCGCCCAGCGTCAGGTTCAGCGTCAGCTCCGACGGCTGCTCATCCATGCCATGCGGCACAAAAACCGCATCAGCGCCGACCGACACCGGAACATGCCAGTCCGCCGCCAGCGGGCTGAAAACACCAAGCTCCGCAGGCTCGAACGGCGTGCTGTCCAGATGCAGCCTGCCCGTATTCCCGACCTGTCTGGCCTGCGCGGTCAGGGTCGTACGCAACCCGTCGAGCATGACCATCGTCCGGGCCGTTCCCGTCCAGACGAAATCCGGCGAATGCGGCGCCTCCCGGATGCGGCGCGCCTGCATCTCGACCGGCCCGATCACGGCGGTCCGGTCCTGCGGCAGTCCGGCAAGGGTGATGGAAACATTGTGGACATCAATGGCCCGCAGCCGGTCCAGCCGCGTCGGCACACCCCGACCGCCGCGCTTCTGGTTTGGCAGATCCATGTCCACATCGCCATCAGGCAGACGGCGCAGGGCCAGCGTAGCGTTCTCAAGCCGCAGGGTCCGCGGCGCGATCACACCCTCGAACAGGGCGCTCAGCGACAGGACGGCATCGGCCTCGTCGGCACGTTCAGCGATCAGATTATCGAAGCGGGTGACCTTCAGCCCCCGCGCCATCAGCACAAGCCCGGCGGGAACGCCGCCCGCGGCCGGCTGCCACTGGATGCGCAGCGTATCCCAGCTCAGACGGCCGGCCGGATGTCCGGGACGCTTGCCCGCCGCGATGGAGACAGGCTCCACGAGATGCGAGACGCGCGTGATGTCCACCGGACCATGCGCCAGCTCCCACAGGAAGACACTTCCCGCAGCGGCAAAAAGCGCAATCGGCGTGACACAGGCCAGCGCCGCCCAGCGTGCGATATGCAGATGCCGGGGGAAATGCGGCCCCGGGCAGAAAGGATGGAAACGCCTGCGGGGAGGGCGCGGGAAGTCGGGGACGGCCATAGACGGTCATCGGCGCGTTTCCGGCCTGTCTCCCTCGTAAAAGTTTGTGGGGAAAGCCCTCAGGCTCCCGAAGAGAGATCCCGGAACGCTTCAGCCACCAGAGCCGCATGGGCCGCAGGCTTCACCTTGCGCCACACGTTCCGGATGATGCCCTGCCCGTCCACCAGGAAGGAGCTGCGCTCCATTCCCATATAGGTCCGGCCATACATGGATTTCTCAACCCATGTTCCATAAGCCTCGGCGACGGCATGATCCTCATCCGAGGCCAGCGGAAACTGGAGCCCGTATTTGGTGGCGAATTTTTCAATTTTCGCCACCGGATCGGGACTGACGCCAATGATGGTCAGGCCATCGGCCTCAAACTTCGGCAGGACTTCCTGAAGACCACAGGCCTGCGTGGTGCAGCCCGGTGTATCGGCCTTCGGATAGAAATAGAGCAGATAGGGCTTCCCCTTCAGCTCCGCACTGCTGACCGTGCGTCCACCCGAGGCGGAAAGCGTGAAATCCGGCGCCCGGTCACCCGGCTGAAGGTCCGTTTTGGAGGAAGAAGCTGTCATGACGGGCATGATTGCCTCACCCTTCCGGTCCGATCAAGGCAAAGTGGACACAAAGCGTTCAGTTTGCCGAGATCAGTAACCCCGATACATCCCCGGATAGGCCGGACCCGGCGGCGGTCCGTAAACAACCTGCGGCTGCGGGGCATAAACGACTGCCGGCGGAGCGTAAACAACCTGCGGCGGAGGCGGCGGCGGAGGTGCATAAGGCTGCGCCAGAAGCGCGCCACCCACGGCACCCAGAGCCAAACCGCCAAGGATCCCGCCCACAATAGCGCCAGAGTGATCGCGGTAACCCCCGTGCCAGCCGCCACGCGGGCCGCCATAACCGGGACCAGGACCGCGACCGCCACCATGCCAGTGAGCCTGGGCCTGCGGCACCAGAACATTCGGGACAATGGCAGAACCGATCAGCAGGGGAGCGGCCATAAAAACTGCACGTGTGATGCGACGCATGGCATCTTTCTCCTCGAAACACGTGGACCGGAAATCCCCGGATGAAAGGGGTCTTTTCCGTCCATGAGAAAGATCATGCCCGCTGAAAATGGCAGCAAGAGGCGCCAATCATGGCAGGAGGCGGACAAATTGTAACAGCGCCCTGCCCGCCTCAGACCCCACGACCTCAGTGCGCGGGATCGACGCGGTGATAGCCCGGCGGCGGGTCAAAAATCTCGACGGGCTGCGGGGCATGGCTGACGGAAACTGCTTCCACGACCGGCTTTCCATCATGGACCGCCCCGAGCATCAGACCGTCATCCGTGTAACAGAATGTGGTCGGATGACGGTCGCTGTCCGCACTTTCCCAGATCGTGCAGGCTTCCCCCGCGATCCTGCCCTGCCCCAGCCTGCGCCATGATCCGGATGCCGGTGTCCCGGGCGCGGACAAGCCCTCCCCCGGCGCGGACATGACAGTCGCCGTGCGGTTCGTGCCATCCAGCACCATCAGCGTATGCGTGCGGTAATCCGTCAGCATGATCGTAGCAGAGCCCTCCGGCTCAACCCGCTGCCGCCACAGCGCGGACGTCCAGCGCATGCGCTGGTGCAGGCGCTGCCCGGAGGGGCCGGTCAGGACGTAATCGATATCGGCGTCATGCAGGGGCGTCACCAGCGGGGCCGAACCCGGCTCAGGCGCAGGTGCCGGAACCGGAGCAGACGGCACATCTGCCCTCGCCGGAAAAGCGCATACCGCCGCCATCAGAACACAGGCCGCGCCACCTGCGGCGTGCCAGAACGTCAGCCTCATTTGTGATTTCCATCAGCAGGACCGCTGGGCGGCTGATCCGGAGCAGACACCGAGCCATCCCCCGAAGAATCATTGGAAACGGAAGGCTGGGTCGTATCAGGCTGGGAAGACTGCCCCGGCAAGGGCGCGTCAGGACCAGGCGTTGTCGTCGCCGGGGCCGGACTGTCCTGGCTGCCAATCACGGGACTATCGGAATCGGACGTCTCGGGAGACGCTGCCTCAGGCATTGTCGTCTTCATGTCGCTGCCTGAAGTTTCCGGCACGGGAGACGGCGTCGCACTTCCCGCCTGGCTCTGATGGGCCGGCCGGGCCTTCGGCTCGAGAACATGGAATCCCGCCGGCGGCTCGAACGTCGAGGACGGAATATCCTGATAGGATACCGAAAGGGCTTTGATCGATCCTTCCACCCCATCCGCATCCACGCCATTCTCAGCCAGAATGACACCGTCCTCCGTCACGCAGGCGCTGGCCTTGCCATGGCTGCTCTGGATATCCCAGCGCTCACAGGCCACGCCCGCCACGGTTTCATGCCCTGCCGGTGTGTACTGCATGTCCAGATCGAGCATGAACGGATTATGCAGACCATGGGTGGGATGCAGGCGCGTATAGACCTGCTGCTTCATCATCACGAGCGTCACCTGCTGCGCCGGCCGGTCGAGAATCGTCACACCATTGCCGTCCTGCGAATCAATCCGCAGCAGATCGCCCGCACCCGAGAACGCCACCTTGACGGTATTAGGCCCAGCTTTGGGCGGCGCGGATGGCGTGGTGAGTTCGTAGACAACCGTGACGTCGCGCGTCGGCGTCAGGCGGGGATGATCCTCCGCACGGGCCGGCGTCACCAGACACAGCCCGACGGCCAGCAGCCCGAATGGCGCGGCAGACATGAGGGCGGGGCGCGTGAAAACAGTCATGGCGGATCTCCGGCAGGCGCGCACCCGGCAGGCACACGCAGGGACGCAATGGATTCCCGCAGGGCCTGAAGGCTGAAATCGTCAGGCCAGACCGCGTGCACGGTCAGCGCCTGATGAAGCAGGGACTGATAATCCGCCGCCGGAATCCCGATACCGCCAAGCCGCGTCAGATGAGGCGTGGTGTATTGCGTATCCAGCAGCGTGAACCGCCCCTTGCGCAACCCTGCGACAAGATGAACCAGAGCCACCTTAGAAGCATCACGTTCGCGCGAAAACATGCTCTCGCCGAAAAAACCCCCGCGCAGCGACACGCCATACAGGCCGCCCACCAGCTTTTCGCCGTCCCAGACCTCGATGGAATGGGCGTTTCCCTGCCGGTGCAGGGCACCGTAAAGAGCGCGGATGCGCCCGCTGATCCAGGTCGTCTCCCGCCCTGGCGCAGGCTCCGCGCAGGCCAGCATGACCGCATCGAAAGCCCGGTCGGCCGTCACCGTCATTTTGCCGGACATCACCAGCCGCATGAGCTTCCTTGGAACATGCATCCCGTTCAGCGGCATAATCCCGCGCTCTTCAGGCAGGTACCATGAGAGTTCCGTGCTCCCGGCATCGGGCGCCATGGGAAAGATCCCCGAGGCATAGGCCCGCAGCAGAAGATCCGGCGTTATGTCGTCCATGAGGGTACAGTCTTTGCTCGTGTCATGATCCGGGGCGTCACGGGAAAACATGGCCGTGCCGACAACGGGCATGGTAAGGGTGACCCATCGTCAGGGAGACCGCCAGTGCCGCTTGCCTTCGTCTATGCCATCATTCTCGTCATTCTCGGCGCGCTGCGTCTTGCAATCCCCGAAGCCCACGGCCTGCTGATGACTCTGGCCAAAATCAGCGCGGTCTGCCTGGTCATCTCCGCACTCGTGGATCTGTGGATGATGCGCAAAGGCGTCGAACCCCCGTCCATGACCGAGGCATCCTTCACAGCAGACTGATCAGCACCAGAATCAGACCGGCCATCGACACACCCCAGATCAGACTGCGCACCGGCCCCCAGCCAAACGCGTAAGCCGGCACGTAAAGCGTCCGTGCCAGAAAATAGATCCCGGCTCCCCAGCCCGTCAGGGGGCTGTAACGGCCCGAGACCCAGGCCAGCAGGACCGCCCCGATGAAGATCGGTAGCGTTTCCGCCAGATTGGCCTGCGCCCGCTTCAGCCGCGCCGCCATCCCCGTGTAATGGGGCGGCTCACCGTCGCGGTTGCTGCTCGCCCATTGCAGACCGTCCTGCTGACGGCAGGCGGCGGCGGTGAGGAAAAGCTGGACGACCGCCAGCACCAGTGTCCATCCAAGCCAGACAAGACCGATCGGCATGGGCTTTTCCCCGGAAGTCCCTGAAAGTCAGGAAAATGTTTCAGATGTGCCCGCCCCACCTGCACGCAGGTCGGCAGCCGCTTCCTTAACGGCCAGTCCATGCGTGCGTTCCAGACGGCGGATCGTGAAATGTGCCCTGGCTAGAGCACGGTAATGCGCGAGGAACGCCGCATTGAGCGATGCGCCACACAGCGCACCCGCCACCGGCACCATCTGCAACGCGAATTTGCGCGACAGACCGATCCCGTAATGCGAGGCCACTTCGGCCATCAGCATCACGATCGGCCGTCCGCGCAGCAGCGCGCGCGCCGAGAAGAACCCGAGTTCGCTCTCGTCATCGCTCTGACGCGCCGGAAAACTGCGCAGGGCAAAGACTTCCAGACAGGCGCGGCGCGTGTCTTCGTTACGCAGGTCTTCGCCTTCCTCGCGGGCAATGCGCGCGATCTCGCGCATGATGGTCAGCGTCGTGAAGCCCACATCCGGCGCCAGACCGAAGATCCCGCCGAAACCACCCAGCGCGCCCGAAACGGCCACGGCGGCCTGCCCCACATTCTCACGCCAGGGTTCACGGACGGCGGGAGCCTCGTTGTCGATCCCCAGTATGGCGACTTTGAACGCCCGTTCGATGGCGATCTCAGCCGCGTTGTGGAACTTCTCCTGCACCGCCGGCGCCAGGCCGAGTCCCTGCATACCGAGTCGCGTAGCCTGTCCGACCGCACCCCCCATCAGGTCTGCAAGACGCACGAGAACCCCGCGGCCCTGTTCCACCTTTTCGAGAACCGACTGAAGCTGGGCAAGGGAATCCCCGTCCAGCGCCATCGAGGCGAATTCGCTGGTTGGAAGCTGCGTGTCATTCACTGCGGTCATGACGATCAAAACTCCTGTTCGTAAGACCCGAAACCGTTTACCGGATAGCAGGTTTCATATCCTAACATGGCGCCATCATGGGGATATCGGCTCTGTGACGCTACCCGGGACGCCCCCGGCGGGGTGAGGAGAATTACAACAATGACCGTATTATCGCGCTGGTTCCTGTCTGCTCCGCTGGCAGCCAGCCTCCTCATCCCGGCCGGTTTTTCGGCCCATGCCGCCTCCAGCTCTTCTTCCTCGGGTCACACCCGTCACCGCGCCGCACACGGCACGGCAAATCTTCCGCAGATGGGCCCAACAGCCGGCCAGATCGTCGGCGCACCCGCCAAGCCCCTGACTCCGGCCCAGCAGTCCGCCCTGCCCGATGAAGGCGCCCCCGCCCCGCCGCACGGTTATACGGAAGTGGAAGACTCGGAAGCCGCCCTCGCCAGCTACAGCGACCGCGTCCGCACGCATCTGCCGGTCGGGATGCCCGGCACGAACGCCCAGCAGAAGACCAACGGCACCAACAACCTGCCGTCCCATTTCTCACTGTTCGGCATGCCGGTGAAGTTCAACGCCCCGGTGCAGTCCCCCTATGAGGACGAAGACTCCCCCACGAGCTACGCCGGACACCCGGTCAACGGCCAGACGAACATTCTCGTGAACGGCGACTCCTCCGCCATTCACTGATCCTCCTCAGGGGCGCGTCCAACCCCCGATCTGCGTCAGGTGGCGGAACTCCGGCTTCGTCACCGGCGCCACGGACAGTCTGGACTGTTTCAGCAGCGCCATATTCGCCAGGGCAGGATCAGCCTTGATGTCGGCCAGGCTCACGGGATGGGCAAATGCCCCCATCGCCTTCACATCCACACAGACCCAGCGCGGGTCCTCCGCCGTCGGGTCCGGATAGGCTTCCCGCACCACTTCAACCACGCCGACAATGCGTTTTTCGCTGACGGAGTGGTAAAAAAGCGCCAGATCGCCGTTTTTCATGGCCGAGAGGTTGTTGCGCGCCTGATAGTTGCGCACCCCCGTCCACGGCTCGACGCCATGATCGACCTGCTGTGCCCACGAGAACGCCTCGGGTTCCGATTTCACCAGCCAGAAAGCCACATTTCACTCCCGCCCCAAGGGCATTTACAGAGGCATTTACCGCTCAATTCCGTGAAACGTGATAACAGTGATCGGAACAATGGGACAACGCGCCTCTTCCGAATATGATTGCTTCGGACTATTTCAAAGGGGAACCAATCGCCGAGTTGCCAATCTGCCGAGGTCCGTGTCCCAGTGCGCCCTACCCCCAACCTGCTCCATCGCTATGCCAATCCGGGGCAGTTCCTGCGTCTGGCGCATGCGCTCCTGCCCTGGCTGAGCAGTGGCGCCATCCTTTTCCTAGTCGTCGGCGTCATCTGGGGCCTGTTCATCGCCCCGGCCGACTGGCAGCAGGGTGACACCGTGCGCATCATGTATGTGCATGTCCCGATGGCCTGGCTGGCCTCGTCCTGCTACCTCGGCCTTGCAGTCTGCGGCGTGCTCTCGCTGGTCTGGCGCCATCCGCTGGCGGATCTTGCCGCCATCGAGATCGGCCCCGTTGGCGCCTGCGCCGCCGCGTTGTGCCTGATCACCGGCTCGCTCTGGGGTGAGCCGATGTGGGGCACATGGTGGGTGTGGGATGCCCGCCTGACCTCGATGCTGGTGCTGTTCTTCCTGTATCTGGGCCATATCGCCCTGATCCGCGCCTTCGATGAACCGGCCCGAGGCCAGCGCGCCGCCGCGATCCTCGCTCTGGCCGGCGTGATCGACCTGCCGATCATCAAGTTCAGCGTCCAGTGGTGGAACACCCTGCACCAGCCCGACAGCATTACCCTGACCGGCGCGCCCACCATGTCCATGATGATGCTCTGGCCGCTGCTGATCACCACGATCGGCTTCACGCTTGGCGTTGCGGCCGTCATCTTCACCCGGCTCAGCGCCGCCATCCATGAAAGCCGCGCGCGCCAGCTTCTGGCCCGTTCGCGCCTCGACCGCAGGGACAGTCAAGCCGCATGATGCACCTCCCGAACCACTGGCCCTATATCGCAGCATCCTATGCCCTGACGCTGGGCTGCTCGCTCGTCCTCGGTGTCGGTGCAGCCCTGCGCCTTCGGAAATCCAAGGCCCGTCTGGCCGCCGTTGAGGGCCATGCCCGCCGTCGTGAAAGGTCAGCATCATGACCCGCAAGACCCGTCGCCTCTGGATCGTCATCGCCTGTCTGGCCTGTGTCGGCTCCGCCGCCGCCCTGACGCTGCGGGCGTTCTCGTCCAACATCGTGTTCTTCATGGCGCCCTCGCAGGTGAAGGCCAACCCGCCTTCGCCAGACCGCACCATCCGCCTCGGCGGCATGGTCATGGCCGGCAGCCTGCACCGCATCAATGAGAACGGCACCCCCGTGAACGCCTTTCAGGTGACGGATGGACAGGCCGCGGTCGAGGTCCATTACACCGGCATCCTTCCCGACCTGTTCCGCGAAGGACAGAGCGTCGTCGCCCTCGGCATCGTCCAGAAGGACGGCGGCTTCACGGCCAGCGAAGTCCTCGCCAAGCATGACGAGACCTACATGCCCAAGGAAGTCGCGGACGAACTCAAGCGCACCGGCAAATGGGACCCGCGCTTCGGCAAGGCTCCGGACGCGTCGAGCTGGGACACCATGACCGCAAAGAAAGCAGGGGGCTGACCGCCTGATGTTCGGACCTGAACAGGGCCATTTCGCCCTGGCCCTCGCCTGCGTGCTCGCCCTCGTGCAGTTCGCCGTCCCGCTCTGGGGCGCAAACCGCCGCGATGCCCGTCTCGTGGGGCTCGCGCCCTATCTCGCGGTCTCGCAGCTTATCGCGCTGGGCTATTCGTTCCTGTGCCTTATCATGTGCGCCGTCAGCGACGATTTCTCGGTCCAGAACGTCGCGGCGAACTCCGCCGTCTCCAAGCCGCTCCTGTATAAAATCACGGGCGTTTGGGGAAACCACGAAGGTTCGGTCCTGCTCTGGACGCTGATCCTCGCTGTCTGTGGCGGTGCGGTCTCGCTGTTCGGCCGCAACCTGCCGGACATCCTGCGCGGACGCGTTCTGGCCATTCTCGGCGGTGTTTCCGCCGGGTTCCAGATGTTCTGCCTCCTGACCTCCGATCCGTTCGACCGTGTTTTCCCTGCACCGATGGACGGTCAGGGCATGAACCCGCTCCTTCAGGACCCGGGCCTCGCCTTCCATCCGCCCATTCTCTACACCGGCTATGTCGGTTTCGCCGTCCCCTTCGCCTTCGCCGTCGCCGCCCTGATCGAAGGCCGCGTTGACGCCGCATGGGGCCGCTGGGTCCGCCCCTGGGCCGTGGCGGCCTGGTGCTTCCTGACCTGCGGTATCGCGCTGGGCTCCTGGTGGTCCTATTACGTGCTGGGCTGGGGCGGTTACTGGTTCTGGGATCCAGTGGAAAACGCCTCCCTCATTCCCTGGCTGACGGGCACGGCGCTCGTGCATTCCGCAATCGTTGTGGAAAAGCGCGAAGGCCTGAAAATCTGGACGGTCCTGCTGGCCATCGCGACCTTCTCGTTCTCGCTGTCCGGCACCTTTCTTGTCCGCTCCGGCATCCTGAACTCTGTCCACGCCTTCGCCAACGATCCCGCCCGTGGCGTGTTCATCCTGGCCCTGCTCGCCATCGTCATCGGCGGCTCGCTCGCTTTGTTCGCATGGCGCGCGCCCTCCCTGACCTCGACCGGCCTGTTCTCGCCGATCTCGCGTGAAGGCTCACTGGTGCTGAACAACATCCTGCTGTGCTCGATCTGCGCTGTTGTCGTGACGGGCACGATGTACCCGCCCTTCATGCAGCTTCTGGCCGGACGCACCATTTCCGTCGGCAAACCGTTCTTCGACGCCGCCACGATCCCGCTGACCCTGCCGCTCCTGCTGGCCATGGGCGTCGGGACCGCCCTGCCGTGGAAACGCGCGCAGCTCGCCCGGACCTTCTCGCATCTCTATGCTGCCGCCGGCATTGCCGCGATTGGTCTGGTCCTGTGCTTCTGGAAGCTCTCCGGTGTCCTGCCCATCGCCTGCGGCGCGCTTGCCATCTGGGTCATCGCGGCATCCGCTTCCGACGTCCTGCGCCGGATCGGCATTGGCCATACCTCGGCACAGGGTGTGTGGGAGCGCATGAAACACCTGCCGCGTTCAAGCTGGGGTGCCGCCCTCGCCCATATCGGCGCAGGCATCACCGTGCTCGGCCTGTGCGGCATGTCGCAGGCGCAGCACGCCATCGTCGAAGTCCATATTGGCGAAACCCGCTCGCTGGCTGGCGACGACTGGACGCTGCTTGACGTACACGACTATATCGGCCCGAACTACAAGGCCATGCAGGCCGACATCGCCATCCGTCACAACGGCAAGCTCGTGACAATCCTGCACCCCGAAAAGCGCGACTTCACGACGCAGAGCCAGACCACGACCGAAGTCGCCATCCACACCAATTTCATCACCGATCTGTACGGCGTGGTCGGTGACCGGCACGGCACGGGCAAGGACACGACCTATGTCCTGCGCCTGCACCGCAACCCGCTCGCACCCTGGATGTGGCTGGGCGGACTGGTGATGGCCATCGGCGGCGCGTTCTCGCTGTCTGACCGCCGCATGCGGATCGGCGCTCCCAAGCGCGCCGCCGCCCGTAACATGGCCCGTGCCTGAGGAGAGACGGACATGAACGCAACACGACGCGGCATCCTCACGGCCGTTCCCATCATCGGCGCGGGCGTCCTCGGCGTCGGCTTCTGGCGGATGCTGAGCGACATGCGCAGCGGCGCCTTCGACCCGCGCGCCATCAAGAACCCCAATGTCGGCAAGCCCATCCCGAGCTTCGCCATGCCGGGACTCCCCGGCCTCGGCGACGGCTTCACGGATGCGGAACTCAGGGCCCAGCACCGCCCGGTTCTGGTCAATTTCTTTGCTTCATGGTGCATCCCCTGCGTGGCGGAAATGCCCGGCCTGCGTGCCATTTCGCGCAACATGCCGATCTGGGGCATCGCCTATGAGGACAAGCCCGAGAACGCCGCCGGCTTTGTCCAGCGTGACGGCTCCCCCTATGCCCGCGTCGCCTCCGACCGTCATGGCCGCGTCGCCATCGACTGGGGCGTGACCGGCGTGCCCGAGAGCTTTCTGGTGGCACCCGGCGGCCGGATCATCTGGCATGGCAGCGCCGCCCTCGATCCCCAGATCTACGAGGCGGAAATCCGCCCGAGGCTGGCCGGACTATGAAGGCGTCCAGACGCTTCCCGGCCCTGCTGCTCGCCGCTGGTCTGATCGGCGGCGGCGTGGCCCTCGCCGTGGACGACCCTGCCGAAATGCTGCCCAACCCGGCGCAGGAAAAGCGGGCCGAAGCCATCGGCGCCCATCTGCGCTGCCTCGTCTGTCAGAACGAGAGCATCGAGGACAGCAGCGCCCCCCTCGCCCGCGATCTGCGTAAGGTCGTGCGCGAGCAGGTCTCGGCCGGAAAATCCGATCAGCAGATCATGGACTGGATGACCGAACGCTACGGCGAATTCATCCGTCTGGCCCCACAGTTTTCATGGTCCACCGCCCTGCTCTGGCTGATGCCGGCGCTCGCACTGGTGGCCGGACTCGTCATTGCATGGCGTACGACCAAACGCCGCACCGTCGTCACGCCTGCGCCGCTCACGGATGACGAGCGCGCGCGTCTGGATGCCCTTTCGGGCCGGGAGTAGACTTTTTGTTCTGGTTGGGAATCCTGATAATCGCGGCGGTGGCCCTGTGTCCCGCATTTCTGGGGCTGCGCACCCTGCGCCGGCGCGTCAACGCGCGTGACTCCGCTCTCGCCCTCTATCGCGGACAGCTTGGCGATCTGGAGCGCGACCACGCCCTCGCCCTTATCAATGACGAGGAATATCAGGCCGCCCGTCTGGAAGTTCAGCGCCGCCTGCTGGCCGCGGATGGCGAAGCCGCCGTCGAGGACCTGAACGCCGAGCCCGCAAAACGCAGCCGCGCCCTGCCGGTCGCTGCAGTTGGAATCGGCATCCCGGTGCTGGCCTTCGCGCTTTATCTCGTCAACGGTCACCCCTCCCTGCCGCCCCAGCCGCTAAGCGGACGGCAGACGGGTCCGGACGCGAAGGGCCTGCAGATGATCCACAAGCTCCAGACCCAGGTCTCCACCATCCCCCCCGGCTCACCGACCTATGCGACCGGGCATTTCCTGCTGGGGCAGGTCGAGGCGAAAGCCGGTTTGACGGATGATGCGATCCGGGACTGGAAAGCCGCCCTCGACGCGCATTTCGAGCCCGAACTCGCCATCCGCCTCGCCGAACTTGAAAGTCGCAACGGCAGCCATATCTCTGGTGAGAGCCTTGACCTCTATCGCCGCGCCCTCGCAGCGGCACCGGCCGATGCGCCCTGGCGTATGGCCGTGGAAGCGCGTATCGCGGTCGGCGAACATCAGGAGAATAACGGTCAGTGAGAAAACCCGAAGCCAACGCCATCGCGCTGTGCCCCGTCTGCCGCCAGCCCATGCGCCCGACCTCGGAAAAATGCCCCAGCTGCGGGGCTGAACGCCATTACGGTCCGCGCCTCCTCGAATCCGCCGTCTGCGCCTTCGCCGGAATGGTCCTGCTCGCGGCGCTCTCGACCCTGCTGCTGCCGATCTCGCTGTGGACGATCATGTTCGCCGCCATCGGGCTGGTGGCCGGTTTTCTCTTCTCCCACAACCGTTTCAGCGGCGATCGCTGGCTGAAATAATATCCCGTCAGGCCCGGACAAGAGCCTGATCCGGCCTTCCAGACAGAAACAGACGATCAGGTTTGTGAACCCAGAAGGGAAAACAATCGTTTTCCTTTCATCCGTCACTGTCTGGAAGTCTGTGAAGCCGTGCGCTTTCCGCTGGATCTTGTCCTGTGCCTGTCCCTAACCGCGGCTGTACTGGTGTCCGCCTCCCGGGCCCATGCGGGCCCCGGAGATGAACAGGCCTATTCAGGCTCCCTGTTCTCCCCGCCCACGCCGCTGCCAAAAGCCGGTGCATTCTATGTCGAACCCTATCTCTATGTCGGCTCACCCATCGGGCAGTTCGGCTCACAGGGAGACTATCATCCCCTGCCCGGCGTCCAGCGCTCCGTCAGTTCACTCGTCATCCTGAAATACGGCATCACCAACCGCATCTCGGTCTACATCACGCCACAGGTCCAGTATTCCTGGCAGCGATCCGCAACGCCGTCCGGTCTGAAATTCACGGACCTGCCATTTGTTTTGCAAGGCGTGGCGCTGGATCGACAGAGCAGGCTCTGGCCCGGAAGCTGGCAGCACACAACCCTTACCGTGGATATCGGCATGAACTTCCCGACGGGAAGCTATGACCGGCTGTCCCGGGCACAGGATGGAAGCGGATCGGGCGTCTATTCCTTCCGTTATGGTCTGATCGACCAGACAGGATTCAAATTCGGTTCCATGCGCCCCTTTCGCGTCCGCCTCTGGGCCACCGGAACACAACCCGTCACGTCTGTGCCCCTGAGCGGACAGAGCGTCTACGGGACCAGCGCGGGCTTTTCCGGCCGCGCCCATGCCGAGGCCTTCGGCAATTTTGGCGGATCCGTCGAATTTTCCCTGAATGATCATTTCGTCTTTGCTCTGGACATGATCCGGGACTGGTCCAACGGTTCCCATGTGCAGGGCCGCCAGATCTTTCAGAGTACACCGGCCGCCCAGAACCTGTCATTCAACACGCCAGCGGAAGACGACTGGTTCGCCGCACCGGCCATCGAATACAACTGGAACGCCAGCACCTCCATTCTCGGCGGCGTTGGACTGACCCTTTCAGGCCGCGATACAACCCGTCAGGTCATCGGAACACTGGCCTTCGAACATACATTCTGAGGTCCCGCATAAAGTCCGTCTCCCGTTCGGGAAATATTCCTGATAATGGGCAGTCATGACACATTCTTCCGGGCGTTTCCTGCCGTTCTTCGTCGCCGTGGCCATCCTGTCATGGGCGAGCGCCTATCCCGTCGTCCGGATTGCCCTGCATGACCTTGCCCCCGTACCTCTGGCCGCATTGCGCTATGCCGTTGCGGCCGTCATGGCGGCCCTGTGGCTGCTGTGGAAGCGTCCCCGGCGCCCGGAACTGACAGATATTCCGCAGATCCTGGCCTGCGGGATCATTGGGATCACCGTCTACAACATCCTGTTCAACTGCGGCGAAATGACCGTCTCATCCGGCGCGGCCAGCCTTCTCATCAGCGCAGCCCCCCTGATGGCAGGCCTTCTGGCCATGGTGTTCCTCGGCGAGCGCATGTCCCGCTGGGGCTGGGCCGGATCGATCCTGAGCTTCAGTGGTGTTGCGCTGATCGCAAAGGGGCAGAGCGGTGGCCTCTCCTTCGGGTCGGGGGCGACACTGGTCTTTGGTGCGGCTGTCTGCGCAGCGTTCTACACGATCCTGCAAAAAGGCCTGATCCGACGCTACGGCGCACTTCCCACAATCGCCTATGTCCTGATTTCCGGCGCGATTTTCCTGACCCCATGGCTGCCACAGGGCCTCACAAGCTTCTCCCACGCCTCATGGCAGGGACAGGCCGCTGTGCTGGAACTCGGCATTTTCCCGGCAGCTTTCGGCTATGCCGCCTGGGGCTTCGTCATCGGGCACCTCGGCGCCTCACGCGGTGCGGCCCTGCTTTACCTGCTGCCGCCCGTCACGATGGTCCTGGCCTATCTCCTCACCAGCGAGGTCCCCTCCCTGCGCACCCTGATCGGCGGAGCCGTCGTGATGGCGGGCGTGATCCTGACCAACACCTATGGCCGTCACCCCGTTGCCCAGACCGTAGAGTCCTGAGCCCCCAGCGGGCTGTGGCGACGTCTGGATTTTCTATGGCTGTCTTCCTTTGTCCTGCGGCAATTGTGCGATAATTTCCCGCCTGGAATGAGCCGGATCACCCGCAGGAAAGCCGAAAACAGACAATGAGCCGTACCGAAACCGATGGCATGGGCCCGATCGAAGTTGCTGACGATGTGCTGTGGGGCGCGCAGACGCAGCGCTCCCTGAAATATTTCAGCATCGGCCGTGAACTGATGCCGCGTGAAATGATCGAGGCCTATGCGATCATGAAACGCGCCTGCGCCACGGCCAATGCCGCAAGCGGTCGCCTGTCTCAGGAGCGTGCGGATCTGATCCATACGGTCTGTGACGAGATCACGAAGGGCGAGCATGACCGGATGTTCCCGCTCCATGTCTGGATGACGGGTTCGGGCACGCAGTTCAACATGAACGTCAACGAAGTCATCGCGAACCGCGGCTGCCAGATCACCGGCAACCCGCTCGGCAGCAAGACACCGCTGCACCCGAACGATCACGTCAATATGTCGCAGTCCACCAACTGCAACTTCCCGACCGCCATGCACATCGCGGCCGTTCTCGGCACGCATCGCCGCCTCATCCCCGCCCTGACCCGCCTGCGCGACGCCATGGCCGCCAAGGCCGAGGAATGGCGCGATCTGGTCAAGGTCGGCCGTACCCATCTTCAGGATGCCGTCCCCATCACGCTGGGTCAGGAATGGCACGGCTATGCCGGGATGCTGACGGACAATATCGCCCGTCTGGAACAGGCCCGCGACGGCCTCTTTCCCCTCGCTCTCGGCGGTACGGCACTCGGCACCGGCGTCAGCACGGATGAAGGCTTCGACCGTCGCGCCTGTGCGGAAATCGCCCGCCTGACCGGCCTCGGCTTCACGGCAGGCGAGAACAAGTTCGCGCTACAGGGTGCCCATGACGCACTGGTGCATCTGTCCGGCGCACTGCGGACGACAGCGGGCAGCCTGTTCAAGATCGCCAACGACATCCGCCTGCTCGCCTGCGGCCCGCGCGCCGGTCTGGGCGAACTGCACCTGCCGGAGAACGAACCCGGCTCCTCCATCATGCCGGGCAAGATCAACCCGACGCAGGCCGAGGCGCTGGCCATGCTCGCCCTTCAGGTCATGAGCAACGACGTCGCGGTCGGCCTTGGTGGTGCCGCGGGCATGCTGGACATGAATGTCTACAAGCCGCTCATGATCCACAACATCATGCAGGGCATCACCCTTCTGCATGACGGTTCGGAGAACTTCCGCCGCTTCCTCGTCGAGGGCACGAAAGCCAATACCGACAAGCTGAAGCAGGATCTGGAACGCTCGCTCGTCCTCGTCACGGCCCTCTCCCCCGCCATCGGCTATGACCGTGCCTCGAAAGTCGCGCATCACGCCATGGAAAAGGGGCTGAGCCCGCGTGAAGCCGCACTGGAACTCGGCTTCATGACATCGGAAGAGTATGACCGCTTCGCCGACCCGCGCCTGATGCTGCGTCCCAACATCACGCCGCCCAAAGCCTGACCAGTCCTCAGCCCCTCACCCTGCCGCATGACGAAAACTTCATGCGGCAGCGGTAGCCGTTCCGCCTCAGGACTGATACGGCGAAATATTCCTGCTTCTTTTATCGGAGATGCCCGTCAGATGATGACCCGCCGCGCAGCCCTGCTCGCTTTAACGCTTCTCTCCCCCGTCTGTACGGCCGCGGCGGCCGAGGCTCCCAAGACCGACGCCACCAAGCCCACCGATGCCTTTACCGGCGAGGCAGCCCTGCTCCCGGCGGATTCCGTCACCCAGCATCATCTGAACGGCATCGCCTATACCGCCCATGCTGGCACGCTCATCCTGCGCGACCATGACGGCAAACCGACCGCCCGCATGTTCTACGTGTCCTACACCAAGGACGGCGTCCCGGCTGGCACACGCCCGGTCTCGTATTTCTTCAATGGCGGCCCGGGTGCGGCCACGGCCTATCTGAACCTCGGCGCGGCTGGCCCCAAGGCCCTGACCATGCCCGCCAAGGACCCGACGGACGGCACGCACGCCACGATGGGTGACAACCCCGATAGCTGGCTTCCCGTCACGGACATGGTCTTCATCGACGCCGTGGGCACAGGCTATTCCCGTCCTACCGATACGGCGAAGGCCGGGGACCAGTTCTATGGCGTGAAACAGGACGCCAGCACCTTCGCCAAGGCCATCGGCCTGTGGACGGCAGCGAATGGACGTGAGGCCTCGCCGCATTATCTCGTGGGCGAAAGCTATGGCGGCATCCGCTCCATCCAGGTCGCAAATGCGCTCCAGATGGAACAGGGCATCCTGCTCAACGGCATCGTGATGATCTCCCCGGCCATCGAAATGCCCCTGCTGGATTCAGACGAGAACCCGCTTTCCGCCGCCCTCATGATGCCCAGCCTGATCACATCGCATCAGAGCCCGAACGTGACGGAAAAGACCGCCGAAGACGCCTATCAGTGGTCCCTGAACACCTATCTGCCGAAAATCGCCGGCAAGCTCCCGTCCGGCACCGAAGGCCAGGCGCTCTATGCCGAGATCGCCCAGCGGACCGGCCTGCCGCAGGACGTGATCGCCCGTCAGCACGGCATCCCGGCCATCGGCTCGCATGACATCATGTCCCGTAACGGCCGCCTGTACGGACTGTACGACTTCACACAGTCCATCGCCGACCCCTCGGCCGATGGTCTGGACGAAAGCCCCGATCCGACGCTGTTCGGCTTCGGCCGCGCCTATGGCAACGCCTTCTCGGGCTACGCGGCGAACGACCTCGGCTTCAAGACGCCCCTGACCTACGACCTGCTGTCCTTCAAGGTGAACGGAAGCTGGAAATGGAGCGCGGGCGGCCCGTCGCCCATTCATCAGATCCCGGTCCTGAACCGTCTGCTGGCGCTCGATCCGGGCCTGCGAGTCTTCGTAGCCAATGGCTATTACGACGTGGCCTGCCCCTTCGGCACCGCGCGCTGGATGAAAGATCATCTGACGGTAGGTGCGGACCGTGTGTCCCTGCATCTCTATCAGGGCGGCCACATGCTCTATACGCGTCCGGCCAGCCGCCATGCTCTTTCGGCAGATGTCGCATCCTGGATCCAGGCCGACAGTCGACAGCCCTGACCCAACCAGACCTGAAACAGGACGTCATAAATTGACAGTCCTGATGGAGGAACAGATAATGCACGGAATGATTTCTGGGCCTTCCATGTCCGCTGTCTGTCAGTGGACACGGGCAGTCTCTTCCTCTTTCAGGTGGATCTCCATTTGACAGTCCAGCGCTCCCTCGCCCCCGAACCGGGCTGTTCGCTGGAACATGCCGTCATGAGCTCGTGCGATCGCGAGCCAATCCATCGCCCGGATGCCATCCAGCCTTATGGTCTCCTGCTCGTCGCCGACAGCACGAGCCTGAAAATCATCGGTGGCGCAGGCGATATCGAAGGGCGTCTCGCTCCCGACTGGCTCGGGCGCTCTCTGGCGGATCTCCTGAAAATCCCGGAAAGCCGCCTTCACGACGAAAAGCGGCCTTCCCTGTCCGATCTGCGCGTTGCGGGGCTGAAAGACGAAACCTTCAGCATCCTGCGCCACGCCCAGGATACGCATCTCCTCATCGAGCTTGAACCGGTCGAAGCGCATAACCTGCTGACCTGGGACATTTTCGGCGAAATCGACAGCACGGCAGACCGCTTCGAGCGCTGCCCGGATACAACATCCGTCTGCCGCCAGGGCGCTGCGATCTTCCGTCGGCTTACGGGTTTCGATCGCGTTCTGGTCTATCGCTTCATGGAAGACGGAACCGGCCGTGTGGTCGGCGAAAGCCGCAACGCCGCCTTCCCCTCCCTGATGAACCACCATTTCCCGGCCAGCGACATTCCCACGCAGGCCCGGGCCCTCTATCTGCGCAACCGTATCCGCGTCATCCCCGACATCACTTACGAGGCTGCCCCCATCCGCCCTCCGGAAGCTAGGCTTGCAGGACTTGATCTCAGCGATGTCCAACTCCGGAGCGTCTCGCCGATCCATCTCCAGTACATGGCCAATATGGGCACGCGGGCCTCGGCCTCCGTCTCACTGGTCGTGGATGGCGTATTGTGGGGGCTGATCGCCTGCCACAATGCGACGCCACGCTGCCTGTCCGAAGACATCCGCGCAGCCTGCCGCACCCTGGCCGGCGTCATGTCGCGCCAGTTGCGGAACAAGGAAGAGCTGGTCACCTATCAGGAGCGCCTTCGCCTTCGCAATGCGATGGAGTTCGTCACGTCCCATTTCGACGTGCGCCATCCCATCGAAAGCAACCTGCGCAGCTTCATGGGCGAACTGCAGTCCCTGTTCCCGTGCAATGGCTTTGCCGTCATCAGTGACGGAACCATTACCGGGACCGGCGTACTGCCCGATGCGGACAACCTGCACCGGCTGCATGACTGGCTGAGACTGGGCACGAACGGCGGCATTTTCGTCAGCACCATGCTGGGGAAAGATTATCCCCCCGCAGCCGAGTGGCCGGAACGCTCGGCGGGTCTTCTGGCCATCACGCTCCCGTTCCGGACGCCGACCTGCCTGATCTGGAGCCGCGTCGAGATCATCCAGACCATCGAATGGGCCGGAAACCCTCACAAAGACACGGCAGAAGGCAGCGACGTTCTGCGTCCCCGCGCGTCCTTCAGGACCTGGGAACAGACGATCCGCGGTCACAGCACGCGCTGGACCAGCGAACAGAAACAGGCCGCCCGCCGCCTGCGCCGCGTCCTGATCGCGGACTACCAGACCCAGCAGCTCCGCGAGCTCAATGCGACCCTTGCCGCCACGCTGGAAGAGCGCGAAAGCCTGCTCCGCCAGAAGGATTTCCTGATCCGGGAAGTCAATCACCGCGTGCAGAACTCCCTGCAGATGGTTGCCTCCTTCCTCAAGCTCCAGGCCCGCAGCGCTTCGAACGAAGAAACCACAACCGCCCTGACCGAAGCCCAGCATCGCATCGCCGCCATCGGCCTCGTGCATCGCCGCCTGTACCGGGACGAGCATTTCGGCATCGTGGATCTCGGCCGCTATCTTGAAGAACTGATGGAGGAGCTGTGCTCGTCGCTGGGCGGGGACTGGCAGGAGCAGCTGCACCTCTCCCTCTTCCCGATCATGATCTCCGCCGACCGCGCCATCAATATCGGCCTGGTCCTGACCGAACTGGTCATCAACGCCAGCAAATACGCCTATGACGGCAAGGCCGGCCCGCTGCATGTCGGCCTGGCCCAGACCAGCGACCGTCTGGTGCTGACCGTCTCGGATCAGGGCGAATGCACGCCTCAGCTCAAGGGAACGGGTTTCGGGACGCGCATGATGAATGCCGTCGTCAGCAGCCTCTCGGGCACACTGACCTACACCACGCTCACCCCGGGCCTGGAAGCCGTCATGACCCTGCCGCTGGACTCCATCCTGCCTTCGGCAGCGGATGCCAGCACCGAGGCTGCCCTGTCCCAGCCCCCCTACCCATATCCCTGAGCCTTCCCCGCATTCAGGCATGAAAAAAGGCGCCTGACCTGCGGCCCGGCGCCTTTTTTGTGTTCTCTGGGAAAATCCGGCCTTACGCGACCAGATTGCCTTCCTTGTCCACCAGTTCGATCGGGTAATCCCCGGTGAAGCACGCATCGCAGTAACGGCGCGCGCCCTCGGCCCGATTGGCGTGACCCAGCGCCCGGTAAAGCCCATCGAAGCTGACAAAGGCCAGACTGTCCGCACCGATCGCCTGTGCCATTTCCTCAAGCGTGTGCGTCGCCGCCATCAGCTTGCTCTCTTCAGGCGTATCGATCCCGTAGAAACATGCATGCTTCGTCGGCGGAGACGTGATGCGCATGTGCACTTCCGTCGCCCCGGCCGCACGCACCATGTCCACGATCTTGCGCGACGTCGTGCCACGGACGATCGAATCATCCACCAGAATAACGCGCTTGCCCGCCAGAACCGGACGGTTGGCGGAGTGCTTCATCTTTACGCCAAGATTTCGGATCTGGTCCGTCGGCTCAATGAACGTCCTGCCCACATAATGGTTACGGATGATACCAAGTTCGAACGGAATGCCGCTCTCCGCCGCATAGCCAATCGCGGACGGCACACCGGAATCCGGCACAGGCACCACGACATCCGCCTCAACCGCGCTCTCCCGCGCAAGTTCGCAGCCGATCTGCCGCCGCGCCTCATAGACCGGCTGGCCCTCAAGCACGGAGTCAGGCCGCGCGAAGTAGATGTATTCAAAAACGCAGAACCGCCCGCCCTGATCACCGAACGGCCGCAGGGAGCGCAATCCGTCCCCGTTGATGACGACGATCTCGCCGGGTTCGATGTCCCGGACATAATCCGCCCCGATGATGTCCAGCGCACAGGTCTCACTAGCCAGCACCCAGCCGCCATTACCCTGCTCATAGCCCGGCATCCGGCCCAGAACGAGCGGACGCACGCCCAGCGGGTCGCGCATGCCGATCAACCCGTCATCCGGCGTCAGCGTCACCAGGGAATACGCACCCTTGACCTGCTTGACCGCATCGATGAACCGGTCGAGCACGGTCGTGTAAAGCGAGATGGCGATCAGGTGGATGAAGACTTCCGTATCCGTGGAGGAATGGAAGATGCATCCACGCTTGACCAGCGCCTGCTTGAGGGTCGCGGAATTGGTCAGGTTGCCGTTATGCGCGACGGCCAGACCACCGAACTCATAATCGGCATAAAGCGGCTGCACGTTGCGGACATGAGTTCCGCCCGTCGTGGCATAGCGGTTGTGACCAATGGCCACCGTGCCGGGCAGCGTCGCCATGACGCGACTGTCACCGAACACGTCGCCAACCAGCCCCAGACCCTTGTGCTGGTGGAACCGTTCGCCATCGAAACTGACGATACCGGCGGCTTCCTGGCCGCGATGCTGCAGGGCGTGCAACCCCAGAGCCGTCAGGGCGGACGCATCAGGCACACCCCAGACGCCAAAAACCCCACACTCTTCGTAGGGGCGGTTGAGACTGTCGGACTGGGTCATGCGGCGCGGCCTTTCCGGACTGGTTTCACAAGGACGCCTCATGGCCGCTTGTGAACGGAGACGCAAGATGCGGTTGCAGGAAATGAGGCAGATAACCTGTCAGATGGGTGGCTCCAGCGGCAATGTAAGGGCCGATGAGGCTTCCCTGCATCACATAGGTCATCCAGGACCCGAAAAAAGACCCCGCCAGCAGATAAAGCACGATCAGGGCCACATAACCCCTCGCCACCCCGAACACGGCACCCAGAATACGGTCCACGCCGCCAGACAGAACGCCCCGTGCCGCCGAACCGACCCGCGCGCCGATCATGGTGAAGACCAGCAGCACGACAACAAAAAGAATCGCCGTACTCGCGCTCCCGGCCAGTGCTGCCTGATGCAGATAGGGTTCCAGATAAGGCTCGAGCATCCCGTGGAACCGGTAGGTCAGGACAATCGCCCCCACCCAGGCCAGAAGCCCGGCCAGTTCGGTCGCAAAACCCCGCGTCAGCCCCCATAACGCCGAAAGCGCCATGATGATCAGGGCAACGATGTCGAGACGGGTCAAATCGTCAGGGTTGATATGGGACAGGTCTGGCAGGGGCGGCATGTCACGGCAGCTTCGTCGAGCGGAAACGGCCCCCCTTGTAGGGACGGATCCCACTCGCACGCAACTCGTCCGCCAGACGGATCCGCTCGTCGAGCTCCGACCAGACCAGGCTCGCCTCGACATCACGCGCTTTCCAGATTCTTTCCAGAAGCACAATGAAAGCTGCGCTGTCCCGGA
Source organism: Gluconobacter sp. P1C6_b (assembly GCF_018811945.1). Taxonomy (GTDB): domain Bacteria; phylum Pseudomonadota; class Alphaproteobacteria; order Acetobacterales; family Acetobacteraceae; genus Gluconobacter. The sequence goes on along the minus strand of NZ_JACRVU010000007.1, from coordinate 51,726 downwards.
CCAGGGCAGACCGGTCATTGATCATGACATCCAGTACACAGGAAGCTCCCGCAATTCCCATTCTTTGAGAAAGCTTCGTTACTTTCCGATTCTTACGGAAGGGAACCGATTTTTCCTGTGACACCATCACGACATGATGGTCGGAAGCCTGCTGACAGGCAACCCGTGCCGCCGTTTTTTCCTGCCAGAATCATGTCCTGTTTTCTCTGAAAAGCAGAGATTCAAGTCCAGCGTCACCTTCTGGACCACAGCGGATGAGATTCGCGCAAGCAACTGAAAAATAACGCTTTAACGTTTTGTCACTGACGTTTTCATTTTTAAAACCTGAATGATCTTGCGCTTAAATTATCTAATAATTAACTCTCCGCATAAGACAACGCGTCACAGTCAGGCCCTGGAACCCACCCCCTCTTCTTTGGAACGGCTCCCGGCCTCCTCAGGACTCTAAGAAATGACAAACTACTGGAAGGGTGGCGCAACCGGAAACTGGTTCGCTGCAGCAAACTGGAACGATAACAACGTCCCGCAGGACAAGGCCTGGATCGACGTCCTGGCAGGAAATCCTGATGGCAGCGCTGTGACCATCGCCTTTGCGACAGCAAGTGCGACAACGCTCCAGAAGGTCACTGTTGCCGCCAACGCAACACTTGATGTCACGGCGACCTCTTCCGATGCCAATGCCACAGTCTTCAACGTCAACAGCCTCACGGTCGCCGAAGGCGGTACGCTGGACATCGATACGTCCAATGCGGTGAGCCTGGGCAACAGCCCGACGGTAAACGGCACCCTGCAGATCAGCGGCAATCCGGCTGTCTCTATCAACAGCAACAGCATCGGCGGCACAGGCACCCTGATCCTCGACGGAACGACGATAGGCAGCGCAAATGCCCAGTTCCAGATGGGCTCGTCCCTCACCACGGTTCTTCAGAACGGTGCGACGCTTTACGTCAACAATGCGACCGCTGGCGGCAAGATCGTCTTTGGCCGTGACGCAGTGGATGGCACATCCAGCCAGCTCGTCTTTGCCGACTACAACCAGACGGTAAACACGCCAATCACGGGTTATGACGCAAATTCAGTCATCACCATCGGGAGTGGCAACACGCCTCCGACAAGCGCCACGTTCACGGACAATGGGAACGGCACCTACACGCTTAAAATTGCCTTCGATCAGTATGGCAACGGCATCACCCTGACAGACGTTTGCTTCGGTCCGAATTCGGCCCCGGGCACACCGACGATCGTGCACAATGCCGATGGAACATGGAGCGTCGTTGGCGGCGCAACCGGCTATAACGGGCAGATCTGCTACCTGGCCGGAACCATGATCCTGACGCCGGAAGGCGAACGCGCCATCGAGACCCTCGAGGCTGGCGATAAGGTCATGGTCTATGCCAATGGCACGACCAGCACGCAGACGATCCTGCGCGTTGGACACGCCCATGCGACGACCGGAACGACGGGACATGCCGATGTGGACGCCGTTCCCGTGCGCGTGCGCGCCGGAGCACTGGCCGACGGTATCCCCAGTCGTGATCTGCTGGTCACGCCCGAGCATTGCATGATGCTCGAAGGCAGCTTCGTTCCGGTCCGGATGCTGGTCAACGGCATGAGCATTGCCTACGACCACTCCATCACGGACTACGACTACTACCATATCGAAACCGAACAGCATTCGGTGCTGGTGGCGAATGGTGCGCTGTCGGAAAGCTTCCTGGATGCAGGCCATCGTCCGGACACCCTCATGCAGGGCAGCCAGGTGACCCGTCTGCGCCCTCTGAGCTGGGAAAAGGACGCCGCCCTGCCGCTGGTCACGGATCGTGAGCATGTCGAGCCCCTGTTCGCAGCGATTGCCCTGCGCGCCGAGACGCTGGGTTACACCGCTCCGCAGGCGGCCCCGCCGGCAGATGTCATGAGCGAGACCCATCTCGTCCTGGCAGACGGCACGGCCCTGTACCCGATCCGCGCCAACGGTGAGCAGTTTGTCTTCATGCTTCCCGAAGGCTGCCAGAGCGTCCGCATCATCAGTCAGGCCGCCCGTCCGGCTGACCGGATCGGACCCTTCGTTGACGATCGCCGCACACTCGGCGTTCTCGTGGGTGAAGTCACGATCTGGAGCGGCGAACACACCCACCGTATCTCCAGCCATCTTTCGGACCCCTATGCTGATGGATGGTGGGGTATCGAAACCAGCCATGCGCGCTGGACCGGCGGCAATGCCCGTCTGGACCTTGGCCAGACGCTGAAGATGTCCGGTGGCATCCTCAGCCTGCAGATCCTCTCCCACGGTGCCCAGGCCGAGGCAAAAGCCGCAGCCTGATCAGCCGTCTTCGGATGACCTGAAACAAAAAAGGCAGGCCCTGAAGAGGGTCTGCCTTTTTTCATGACACTTCCGGAAATGAACGGGGGGGCGTTCGCGTGCGAACGCCCCCCCGTTCCGTTTCAGGCTGCAGCGGACTTGGAAGTCTTGAGCTGACGCTCCTGCCACAGCGTTGCCAGAGCCTCGACCAGTTCGTCGATCATCTCATTCGTATGCAGCGGCGTCGGCGTAATACGCAGACGCTCCGTGCCACGGGGGACAGTCGGGAAATTGATCGGCTGGATGTAGTTGCCAAAGCGGTTCAGCAGCTCGTCCGACAGGCTGCGGCACAGCTCTGCCTCGCCCACCATGACGGGCACGATATGGCTCGGGTTCATGACATGCGGGATGCCAGCCTTGTCCAGGGCCTGACGAAGATAGGCGACCGCACGCTGCTGGCCTTCACGCTCCGCACTGCTGCTGCGCAGGTAACGCACGCTGGCCAGAGCACCGGCCGCAATCATCGGCGGAAGAGCCGTGGAGAAAATGAACCCGGACCCGAAGGAACGAACGAAATCGCAGAGGGCAGCGGATGCAGCGATATAGCCGCCCACAACGCCATAGCCTTTACCCAGCGTTCCCTCGATAACCGTCAGACGATGGGACAGACCAAGTTTCTCAGCCACGCCTGCGCCGTGATCGCCATACATGCCGACGGCATGAACCTCATCGAGATAGGTCATGGCGCCATATTTGTCGGCCAGATCACAGAACGCCTCAATCGGGGCGATGTCGCCATCCATCGAATAGACCGACTCGAAAGCGATGATCTTCGGAACATCCACGGGAAGTTCCTTCAGACGACGTTCCAGATCCTCGATATCGTTGTGACGGAAGATCTGCTTCTCGGCGCGGGAATGACGGATGCCCTCGATCATGGAAGCGTGATTGAGCTCATCGGACAGCACGACGCAGTTACGCAGACGTCCCGCGATGGTCCCGAGCGTCACCCAGTTCGACAGGTAACCGGAGTTGAAAAGCAGCGCGCTTTCCTTGCCATGCAGGGAGGCGAGCTCCTTTTCCAGCTCTACATGATAGTGGTTGGTGCCCGAAATATTGCGGGTTCCGCCGGCTCCGGCGCCCGTTTCGTCCAGCGCCTTGTGCATGGCCGTCAGGACTTCAGGGTGCTGCCCCATCCCGAGATAGTCGTTGGAGCACCAGACCGTGACATCACGGCCCAGGCCATGATGGAATGCCTTGGGGAAATTTCCGGCCCGGCGCTCCAGATCCGCAAAGTAACGGTAGCTGCCATCCGCATGCAGACCGTCAAGGGCGGACTGAAACATCGCATCATAGTTCATCGCGTTTTCTCCTGCCCGGCACTGTAATCCTGTGACACGATCTCGCCAAGCACTCTCTCCAGATAAGCCAGCAGAACCCGCAGTCTTGCGGACATCTGCGTCCGCGTGGCTCCGCAGCCCGTGACGATGAACCAGACGGACAATTCCGCCCCTGTCCAGCCGGGAAGCACTTCCACAATCCGGCCGCTTTCCATATCCGGCCTCAGCATGAAATCGGGCAGAAGAGCGATCCCCAGTCCGGCCCGGATGGCCGGCAGGAGCATGTCTCCGCTATTGGCACTCATCCGCCCCTTCAGCCGGACAGATGCCTGACGACCGTCGGTGTGCCTGAGGCGCAGGAAATCCGGAACGGCCGCATTGGTGTAAAGAAGCCCCGCCTGTCCCGCCAGATCCTCGGGATTTTCCACCTCATCAAGCCGGGCACGAAACTGCTCCGAACAGACAAACCGCGTCACGGACCGGCACAGCAGAAACGCCTGTCCCGACACCGCCGGACGCAGCAGACCGGACGTGATCCGGACCGCCGCTTCAAACCTGCCGCCGAGCAGATCCACGACCCCGTCATCCAGATCCATCTCCAGCGTGATGTCCGGATACTGTTCCAGAAATCCGGGCAAGGCTGGCCCGAGCACCTCGCGGCCGAAAGTCATCGGGGCTGCCAGCCGGATCATGCCGCGTGGCGTCGCCGTTCCTTCACGAAGTTCGGTTTCCAGCCCCTCTCCTTCCGACAAGATGCGACGCGCACGCTCAAGACATTCCGCTCCCTCTGCGGTCAGGGAAAGATGGCGCGCACTGCGCTGAAACAGCGTCGCGCCAAGACGATGTTCCAAGCGCCCCATGATCTTGGACACCGTGGGAGCCGACAGCCCCAGGGAGCGCGCGGCGGCAGCAAAGGACCCGCTTTCCGCAACCCGCGCGAAAACGGCCCAGCCTTCGAAGTCGGGCAGAGCTGTCATGCCGTTTTCGGAAACTTCACATTTCCATCCTTTCCGTTTTCTTCATGGTCTCCATACCCCATTATCTACGACAGAACATCAATTCAGGAGCATGATCCCATGCTGGACATCAGACCTTTCAAGACCCTCGGTCATGCCAACCATGGCTGGCTCGACGCCCGCTACCATTTCTCCTTCTCGGACTATCACGATCGCAACCGCATGCACTGGGGACGCCTGCGCGTCTGGAACGACGACCGCATCGCGCCCCATAACGGCTTTGGCGCGCATCCCCATCGCGACATGGAAATCATCACCTATGTCCGTACGGGAGCCATCACGCATGAGGACAGTCTCGGCAATCGCGGCCGCACCGAAGCAGGCGATGTGCAGGTCATGTCAGCGGGAAGTGGCATTATCCATTCCGAATTCAACCGGGATGACGACGCCACGACGCTCTTCCAGATCTGGCTGATCCCGGATGAAACGGGCAGCACACCGTCCTGGGGGACACGTCCTTTTCCCCGGCACGAGCGCAACGGCCGGTTCGTTCCGCTCGCATCCGGCTTTCCGGAAGACAATGCACTCCCGATCCGTACCCGCGGCCGGGTTCTCGGAGCGACGCTGAAGGCAGGAGAGACGCTGACCTACGAGACGGATCGCAGCATGTTTTCCTATTTCGTTCCCGCCACTGGCAGCGTGGAAATCGATGGCCGGATTGTCGGACACAGGGATGGCGCCGCCATTCATGACGTGGAGCGCTTCACGATCACCGCGCTGGAAGATGCGGAAATCGTTCTCGTGGAAAGTGCCGCGCTCCGCTGAAACGAGCCATGCAGCGGATTGTGACAACACCCGGAGATTCTGTGACAGATCACACAGAAAGGTGTTGTCCCGGTCGCGCAGCCTTCAGTCCTGAAGGGCGTTGTGATCGCAGGGCCACCAGCCCGGCAAAGGCCCGTTTTCTCCTGAGATGAAGGAGCCTGACAATGACCATTCAGAACACATTCACAACCAAGTCTCCGGTATCCGGCAAAGGCCAGACCGAAGCCCAGGCCGCAACATCCGTGTTCACCCGTTTCGGTGACTGGCTGAGTGGCGCAAGCACGGATCGTTCCGGCCTGACGGAAGTCACCATCAAGATGATGAAGGAGGACTGCCAGTTCGCCACCACCATCAGCGAAATCCGGCTTCCTCCTTCAACGCCCCTGTCTCCCGAACAGGTCGAGGACCTCATGGGAGAAAAGCGGCTGAACTATATCTGTGACCAGACCGGCCAGTCGCCTGAAGCCGTTGAAACGGCACTGACCGAAGTGCTGCCGATGCTGGCCACCATGCTCCGGGAAAATCCGGAACGCCTCTTCAGCTATCAGTGCAGAATCAACTGAACGATCCTCTCCCGTTCTGACAGGTGGTCCTGTTCCTTTCCGGCCAATACGGCGGAAGGTCTCCTCAGAGACCTTCCGCCGTTCTTGCCATACGACGACGGCGCGGAACCCCCGCGGCTTCCTCGAAGCGCTCGCTGATCTGCGCGGTCGTTTCCGGTGCAGCCAGCACCGTTCCGGATGCCTCGACACATCCGACTTTCTGTACGAAAGCCAGAAGCTCGGGAAGATCCACGCCGATACTGCGGACCTTCAGGCCCAGGGCCTTCACGGTCTCAAGAGCTGCGCGGTAAAAGACCGTGGCGGATTCATCCAGCAGCGGAGCATCACCGGACTGACGCCAGGTCATGCCGGAGGGCGCGAGCATGGATGCATCGAACTGAACCCCGTCCAGCAATCCTCCCATCGCGCGTTCCCGCAGAAGACTCAGACTGGAAGGCGCGCTGCCAAACCCGCCCAGAAAAATCTGGCACCCCTGATCGCGCAGCGCTGACAACGTGTAACATGTTTCCTTGTCGTCCTGCGCCAGACCACTTTCCTGAAACACGAGATCAAGCCGGCTGACCGGAAAACCGCTGTCCTGAAGAACGGTATTCAGGCGGTTGTTGAAATCTCCATCCGGTGCCTGATCGTCTTCCAGCGAGACCATCAACCGCATGCCTTTCGGCCATGTCGCAGCCTGTGCACAGGCATTTCCCAGCAGATCCGAGTCAAATTCCCGCTGCTGCTGACCCAGGCTCTTGCGCCGGCTCTTGCGCAGGGTTCGGCGTGGAACCGAGAGCCAGAGCTGGCTCATGTCCACCTGCGCCCCGATCACCCTGTCTGCTCCACTGCGGCCCACCACGAAGCGCGGCAGCCATCGCAGAGGGGGCAGCGCACTTTTCTGGCGCGCTCTCCGACTCCTTAATGTCGTTGCAAACATCCCTGCGCTGGAAGCAGTCATCGATAAGGCGTGGCCGGTCTTGCCTTTCGGCAGGTCGGACAGTCCTTCTGCCATGACTGTCCGGCCGGCATGCAGGTCCTGAGGGGCTGCCGGCACCGAAGTCGCTCCCTGTCCTAGATCATCCAATGCGGACACCTCCGTTCTTCATGTCGGGGACAATGCCGCTCAAGAGCCTAATTTTTCCTTAATGGAATGGGTTTTTATGGCGCGATCCGGGCACACGTCGCGCTCTCATACCCGCCCGGCCTATCCATTCCCTGGCCCCCCGAACTCTTCGTTCGATCAATCCGGACAAAGCTGTTACGGTTTCCCGCCCGGACGTTCTTCCGGGCCTGTGACACCCCTTCGGCACGGCTTCTCTCCGATGCCGGAACAGGACCCATTCTGCATGACGGATGCCACCACCCGCTCCGCCGTAACCTCTTCTTCCCAAGGCTCCCTGAGCGCCCTCCTGCCCTACTGGCAGGTCACTTTTGCGTCTTTCCTGGGCTGGTTTCTGGATGCTTTCGACCAGACGACGCTCATGTTCACGCTGCCGGACATCGCCCATGATTTCGGGTGTACGATCGCCGATCTGGGGGCCGTTCTGATGGGACAGTCCATCGGTCGTGCTGTCGGGAATACCGGCTGGGGATGGCTGGCCGACCGCTACGGTCGCAAGCCGGCCTTCATGCTCGGCGTGATCTGGTTTGCGGTCTTTTCGGCTCTGACAGGCCTCTCCCATCACTTTTATGTGCTCATGGCCGTACAGTTCATGTTCGGAATCGGCTTTGGGGGCGAATGGACCGCCTCGGCCGCGCTTCTGATGGAAAGCGTCCCTGCCTGGACACGGCCCATGGCCTCCGCCCTCATGATGTCCGGCTATGAAGTCGGCTATTTTGTCGCGGCCGGCGTGCAGGCTCTGATCCTGCCGCATTACGGCTGGCGCGTTCTGTTCTTCATCGGTCTGGCCCCCGCCGCTCTGGCGCTGTTCATCCGGATTGGCGTACCAGAAAGCCCGGTGTGGCTTCGCAACCGCGAAGCACGTCTGGCACAGGGACGAAAGGAGCATGCGCCGCCCCAGTTGCGTCCGAAATTCCGTCTGACGGGCGCAGCCTTTCAGGCCATTGCGTTCATGAGCTTTCTCGAATTCCAGAAAGCCGCGATCTACACCTATTATCCGACAATTCTGCGCGGCAGCCATCATCTGACCCAGCAGGCGGTCTTCTGGCCGGTTACGCTCTACTGCATCGGATCGTTCAGCGGAAAGGTCTTCTGCGGCTGGCTGGCAGAGCGGTTCGGGGAAGTCCGCGTCATGCTCAGTGCGCTGGTTGTCGTGATGCTGACAATCTGGCCATTCCTGAGCGCCCCAGGCTGGAACATGCTGCTGGTCGCTGCCTTCGTCATGGGCGGGGCCGCTTCAGGCATCTTCGCGCTTGTCCCACATTATCTGGCGCAGCGCTTCCCGTCCGACACACGCAGCTTCGGCATGGGGCTGGGCTATGCGCTCGGCTCCATCGGGCAGGGCATGGCACAGAAATTCGTGCCCATGTTCGGACCCACAGCCCTCACCCTGCCGCTGTCAGCGGAAATCTTCGTACTGGGCACCAGCCTCGTGACCGGTGCCATCGCCCTTATCCGCCCGAAAGAACTTCCGGGCGAACATATGGAAGGTGACGAGACGGCCTCTTAAAGCGAGGCCGCCAGCCACTCCGCCGCACGGATGCCGTCAATCCCGGCGGACAGGATCCCACCAGCGTATCCTGCGCCCTCACCGGCCGGAAACAGACCCCGCAATGTCGGACTCTGGCCCTCACGGTCACGCCGCAGACGGATCGGAGAGGACGTCCGCGTTTCCACGCCGGTCATGACCGCATCTTCCATCGAAAATCCGCGCAGCTTGCGCTCGAACTGCGGCAGGGCCTCGCGGATGGCATCCGTCACGAAAGTCGGCAGGCATTTCGTCAGATCCGTCGGCGTCACACCCGGCTGATAGGATGGCACTACCGCACCAAGCGATGTGGACGGGCGAGCGGCCAGAAAATCTCCGACCCTCTGGGCCGGGGCATTGTAGTTGTTGCCCCCCGCAACGAACGCCGCTTTTTCCCATTTCCTCTGGAAGGCCATGCCACCCAGTACGTCGTCCGGGAAATCCAGCTCGGGCTTCACCTCGACGACGATGCCGCTATTGGCATTGCGCTCGGCCCGCGAATACTGGCTCATGCCGTTGGTAACGACCTGTCCTTCTTCGGATGTCGCCGCCACGACCTGCCCTCCCGGGCACATGCAGAACGAATAGACCGCACGGCCATTCGACGCATGATGGACGAGTTTGTAATCCGCCGCCCCCAGCATTTCATGCCCGGCGCTCGCCCCGAAACGGGCCACGTCGATCACTGACTGCGGATGCTCGATCCGCACACCAATAGAGAACGGCTTGGCGTCCATTTCCACCTGAGCGTCGCGAAGCATCTCGAACGTATCACGCGCCGAGTGTCCGACAGCCAGAATGACACGTTCCGCCGGCAGCGTTTCGCCACTGGACAGATGCAGGCCGCGCAGACGACGCTCCGTGCCCTCACCTTCCATTTCGAACCCTTCGACACGGGTCTCGAAACGGTACTCGCCGCCCAGACGCTCGATCTCGGCACGGATAAACATGACCATCGTGACCAGACGGAACGTGCCGATATGCGGCTTGGAAATGGTCAGGATTTCTTCCGGAGCTCCCGCCCGTACGAATTCTTCCAGAACATGCCGCCCCAGATGTCGCGGGTCCGAAACACCCGAATAGAGCTTGCCGTCCGAGAACGTCCCAGCTCCGCCTTCGCCGAACTGCACGTTACTCTCAGGCGTCAGGACGGATTTGCGCCACAGGGCAAACGTATCGACTGTCCGCGCCTTTACGTCCTTACCACGCTCGATGATGATGGGTTTCAGCCCGGCCTGTGCCAGCGTTAGCGCCGCCATAATCCCGCACGGTCCCGCGCCGATCACGACAGGACGCGGCATGCCTTCAGGCAACGTCGCTTTCGGCGCATGATACGTCGTGTCCGGCGTCGGACGCACATGCTGGTCGCCCTCATGCGCTGCCAGCACCGCAGCCTCGTCAGCAACATCGCAGTCCACATTATAGACCAGCACGATATGGCCGCGCTTGCGGGCATCATATCCACGACGCGCGACATGCAGGGACTTCAGGTCTTCAGGGGCAATGTTCAGGCGCGCGAGCACTGCTTCGCACAAAGCCTCCTCCGGATGGTCCAGTGACAGGCGCAGTTCGGTAATGCGGATCATCAGTGGTGCCCGTCTCCTGCCGTTTTCGAGACAGGCGGTGCAGGATCAGCGTGATGCGTGTCAGGCGAGCCTTCCATGATCCGGTCCATGATGGCCATCAGCACACCGGACACGACGAAGGCCAGATGGATGCCAACGCTCCATTCCAGAGCGCGCGTTGACGTTTCATCCACGCGGATGAAATCGGCCAGTACATGGATCGCGGACATCGCCACGATCGACGCCATGAGCTTGATCTTGATGTCCCCGAACGTGACATGCCCGATCCAGCTCGGATAATCTTCGTGCGTACGGATATCGAGGCGGGAAACGAAGTTCTCGTAGCCTGAGAACATCACGATCAGCAGAAGATTGGCCAGCAGGACCAAATCGATCAGGTCCAGCACGCCGACGAACACGTCGTCGAAATCCAGCCCCGTCGCCTTCAGCACCAGCCCGATCAGTTGCTGGAAAAACTTGAACGCCACCAGCAGCAGCCCGATCGTCAGGCCGAAATAGAGCGGTGCGGCGATCCATCGGGTCGCAAAGAAGGCGCGCTCCATGAAGCCTTCGGCACGGCCGAAACTGCCGGTACGTCGGGTGGACTGCGGATCGGGAGAATGAGAGGAAGTCGTCATGCTTCCTCTCTACGATTTCAGGCCGCGTTTCGCCACAGTGTTGTGAACGCCGCCGGTGAATCCCTTACGGCGTGATCTGCGTGCCCAGAACCTTGAGGAACTGTCCGATCCAGGCCGGATGCGCAGGCCAGGCCGGTCCCGTCACGAACTGCCCGTCCGTCACCGCACCATCCATCGGGACGGACTGGTACTCGGCACCGGCGAGCAGCACTTCCGCCCGGCATGCCGGATAGGCCGAAATCTTCTTTCCCTTGATGACACCCGCTGCCGCCAGAAGCTGCGGACCGTGACACACTGCCGCAACCGGCTTGCCGCTCTCCACAAAAGCGCGGACCAGATCCAGCACGCTTTCATCAGTGCTGAGCTGTTCCGGCGCACGACCGCCCGGAATGACCAGCGCGTCATAGGCACCGGCCGTCACGCCCGCATAGGTCGCGTTCAGCGTGAAGTTATGGCCGCGCTTTTCGGTATAGGTCTGGTGCCCCTCGAAATCATGAATGGCCGTGACGACCAGCTCTCCGGACTTCTTGCCCGGCGAAACGACATCCACCTTGTGCCCGACCAGAAGCAGCATCTGGAACGGCACCATGATTTCATAATCCTCGACGAAATCACCCGCGATCATGAGAATACGCTTTTCAGCCATCGTCTCTTTATCCTTCTTCGTGTGCACATCCTGACGCATCAGGAGCGCTGCCGTTCATATCAGTCACGACACCATGCCATGCACGGTTCGGCAATAGATATGGGACGGCCGCCTCACATGCAGTAAGGTCGGCTTTCAATTCTCACAGCACTGGCCTCCATGACCCCGGATCCCCATCACGACTGCGCCTGCGATCACGCTCATCATGGCACCACCGTTCCGCATGAGCATCACGCACATGACCATGCGGACCACGATCATGATGACCATCACCATGATCACGACCATTGCGACGGGCACAGCCACGGTTTCGGATTCGGCCACCAGCACGTCCATGCTCCCGCCAGTTTCGGCATGGCGTTTGCAGTCGGCATCACCCTGAACACGGCCTATGTCGCGGGTGAGGCCCTGTGGGGCGTCTGGGCGCATTCGCTGTCCCTTCTGGCCGATGCGGGCCACAACCTGTCGGACGTGCTTGGTCTCGCGGGCGCCTGGCTGGCGCAGGTTCTCGCCACGCGCCCGTCCAGCGCGCGGTTTACCTACGGCCTGCGACGCTCGACAATCCTCTCGGCTCTCGCGAACGCCATGATCCTGCTGCTCGTCACCGGTGGCATCGTCTGGGAATCCGTCCTGCGCCTGTTCTCGCACCAGAATGTCCAGGGCGAGGTCATCAGCTGGGTCGCGCTGGTCGGGATCGCCGTCAATGCCGTGACAGCCCTGCTCTTCATGAAAGGCGCCTCGAGCGATCTCAACGTGCGCGGCGCATTCCTGCACATGGCGGCCGATGCTGTCATGGCCTTTTCAGTCGTCATCGCGGGACTGCTGATCGCGTTCACGGGCTACACGATGATCGATCCGATCATGAGCCTGATCGTCTCCGTCTCCATTGTGATCGGAACATGGTCGCTGCTGCGAAGTTCGCTGGATCTGGCGCTTGATGCGGTTCCGGCAGGGATCGATCCTGATGCCGTGCAGGCCGCCCTCCTGTCGCTTGATGGCGTCTCCGAACTGCATCACCTGCACATCTGGGCCATGAGCACGACCGAGACGGCCCTGACTGTCCATCTCGTCTGCGATCCCACGAAACCCGTCAGCACGGATCTTGTCATCGCCCGCGCCGCAGAACTGGTCCGGACGCGTTTTGATATCGCCCATCCCACTTTTCAGCTTGAAACACAGCCCTCGGTCTGCGACACGCACCAGCCCTGCTGCTGAGGACCTGTCATGACATCCACCCGCATCAAGGTCGCCCGCGCCTCCATCGTGCTGAGTGTGGTGGTGCTGGCCATCAAATACGCGGCCTACGTGGTCTCGGGCTCGGAAGCCCTGCTTTCGGACGCGATCGAGACCATTCTGAATGTCGTCGCAGCCGTCGGCACGCTCTGGGCCATGTCCGTCGCGGCCATGCCCGCCGATGACAACCACCCCTACGGTCACGGCAAGGCGGAATATCTTTCCGCAGTCATCGAAGGCGTGCTGGTCGTCCTCACGGCCATCGGCATTCTGGTCATTGCCATCCATGACTGGCGCCATCCCGAACCGGTCAATGCACCCTTCCAGGGCGTGGCGCTCAACGCGCTGGCCGGTCTGGTCAATCTCGCATGGGGCCGCACCCTGATCACGGTCGGCCGCAAACAGTCCTCACAGGCGCTTCAGGCCGCGGGCGAGCATGTCGTGTCGGATGTCTGGGCCACGATCGCGCTCGTGATCGGCGTCTCGCTGATCCCGCTGCTCAAATGGGACCGGCTCGATGCCGTACTGTCCGCACTGGTGGCGCTGAACGTCATGCGCGCGGGCTTCTCCATGATGAAGCACTCCCTGTCCGGGCTGATGGATGAAGCCCCTTCGCCCGAGCAGATGGATGCGGTCAAGGCTGTCATTTCCGAGAGCGCCACGGGTGCGCTCGAGGCCCATGACCTGCGCATCCGCAAGGTTGGCGCCCTGTCTTTCGTGGAGTTCCACCTCGTGGTTCCGAGCACGCTCACGGTGCACGATGCCCACGAGATCTGCGACCAGATCGAAGCCGCCATCCGCTCCGAACTCGGCCGAGCCTCCATTCACATCCATGTTGAGCCCGAAGACAAGGCCAAGCATTCCGGTGCGCTCGTCCTGACATAACCCACCATGACTGCGGAGAATCCGCATCAGACTGTGCGGTTTATGACACATATCCAGACGGATTGAGCCCCCTGCCCCCCATCGGGCAAGAACTCTTGACCCCTTTCCCGCGTTAATGGCACGTGCAGAACATCAGCGCACGGGCCTGAACCGGGCGTCTCTTCCACACCCCGCCCCTCCCTCCCGGACGTCCGAATATTGGCTGATACACCGCCTCCTTCACCCGTCGCCGCCGTCCCGCCCGAGCCTCCGTTCCCGGAAGCCCGCTCCTCGCAGCATGCCATGCGCCGCAAGGACCGCATCCTGCATCTGCGACGCTCGGCGAAGGTCACGACGCACCAGTGGCGCCGCACAGCGGTCTACTGGGTGGGTGCGGTTCTGGTGGGCATCGTGGCGGTCCTGTTCGCCCGGCTGGGTGACTGGGCGGCAGGTGTACGCCATCAGATCGTAGGCTGGCACCCCACCGCCATGCTGGTTGTCGCTCCTGCAGGACTCGCCCTCATCACCTGGGCCACACGCACCATCTTCAAGGGCGCGCAGGGCTCCGGCATCCCGCAGACGATCGCGACACTACACATCGAGAACGTTGCCGTCGTGGACCGCGTCCTGTCTCTCAAGACGTCCCTTGGCAAAATCCTGCTGACGTCTTTCGGGCTGATCTGCGGCGCATCCATTGGCCGTGAAGGCCCCAGCGTACAGGTCGGCGCGTCCATCATGCACGCCTTCTCCCGGCTGCTTGGACAGTCGAACATCACCGCACGGCGCAGCATGATTCTGGCCGGTGGGGCTGCCGGCATGGCCGCCGCCTTCAACACGCCGCTCGCGGGAATCATGTTCGCCATCGAAGAGCTATCCCACTCCTTCGAGCAGAAGGCCTCGGGGCGTACCCTGACCGTCGTGGTTCTGTCCGGTGTCACCGCCATCGCGCTGATCGGCAATTACACCTATTTCGGCCATGCGGATGTGGACGTGCCGGTCGGCACGGCATGGATCGCGGTGCTGACCTGCGGCATCCTCGGTGGCCTTGCAGGAGGCAGCTTCTCGGCCATTCTCATCAAGGCCTCACGCGGCATTCCCGGAAGGGTGGGGCAGTTCGCTGCCAAACGCCCGATCGCCTTTGCCGCAGCCTGCGGATTCGTGCTGGCCCTGATCGGCCTTGTCTCCAAGGGGGCGACTTATGGCACGGGCTATGATCAGGCCCGCGCCATCTTCAACGGGACCGAGCACTACCCGGCCTCGTTCTTCATCCTCAAATATCTGGCGATGATCGTCTCGTACTGCTCCGGCATCCCGGGCGGCATGTTCGCGCCCTCGCTCGCCATCGGGGCGGGGATCGGCGGCTGGGTGGAGCAGTTCCTGCCCCACACTACGCCCGGCGCAGTCGTACTGCTTGGTACGGTGGCGTATTTCTGCGGCATGTCGCAGTCGCCCCTGACAGCAACGATCATCGTCATGGAAATGTGCGACAACCAGCAGGTCACGCTGGCGCTTCTGGCCACGTCCTTTCTGGCATTCGGCGTCTCAAAAATGATCTGCCCGCATTCGCTCTACAGCAGTCTGGCCGACCGCTTCATGGAAGCCAATGACCGAGGCGCTCACCATAATCATCCACCGCCTGCTGACAGGAAACAGGTGCCCTGATCCCTCCGGGCACCTGTCACGAACTTAAGGTTCGGTGAGCAGGGAATGGATCGCGGCGTCATGCTCGACGGCACACGTCCCCGCTTCAGGAGCCGGGGCCGTTCCCTGCATGGCCAGCAGTTCCTGCCGCGCCGACGCCAGATCGTCCTGAAGTTCCGGCCGCGCCAGCAGCACGTCCATCAGCGAGGACGCGTTCAGATATCCTGCCTGAACATCCGACTTCCAGTGCGCCCCGCAGACGATCCGGCTTTCCCCGAACACACGCCCGCGCTGGAGAATGGCCGAGGCATGTTCCGGCATCAGATGCGCCAGAAGCAGCGCCATCCCGTATCCCGCCGTCGTATGACCTGACGGATAGGACGCGTTCAGCCCCAGACCTTCGGGAGACGTACAGATCGGCAGATTCGTGCCCACGAACGGCCGCGTACGGTGCCAGTATTTCTTCACGTCCGAAGTCCGGTGTCCGACAGCATGGCGTATCCGCTCCAGCACGCGGGCCAGATGCGGCGCCTTTGCCAGATCGATCTCGAAACCCGCCGCACAGGAGAAATCCCGGACCAGATGCGCCGGATCCAGATCTGCATCGCTCTGCGCCAGTTTCCAGCGCGGCGTATCCTTCAGCGCACGCGTGACATGAAACACCCGGTCGTCATCACTCTGCGCAGCACTTCCGGGGGCGGGCGGCGGAGCCAGGACGAGGCGCTCGTCCGGAGCCGCACTGTCAGGCAGGATGCCGCCCTGGGCGGTAGCGGACGTATGCGCCGCAGGTGCGCAGGCGGAAAGAACAGTCGCACACAGGAGCAGTGCCGCGGGCAGACGAAAGGCAGGACGCATAAGCCGGAAAATCCAGTCAGGAAAACGGAATGAGGAACCAGTCCGTATCCTTAACGTTCACGGCTGCGGGCGCGAAGGCTTTTACGTATGAAACTCTTATGAGACTGTCTCGGGACAAACATTCCAAAGCCTCCCCAGGATCTTCATGACACCTGTTTCACCCCGTGTTTCCATCCGCTACTGCACGCAGTGCAACTGGCTGCTCCGCTCGGGCTGGATGGCGCAGGAGCTGCTCTCCACCTTCGGTCAGGCCCTCGGCGAAGTGGCGCTCATCCCCGATACGGGTGGCCGATTCGAAATCCATGTGAACGAAACGTTGATCTGGGAGCGCAAGCGCGACGGCGGCTTTCCTGGTCCGAAAGAACTGAAACAGCGCGTCAGGGACATCATTGCCCCCGAACGCGACCTCGGCCACACGGACCGGACCTCGGATCCGCAGCCGGAACGCTGAGGCACAGTCCGATCAGGGCATCGTCTCGAAAGCCTGCCTGACCCGGTCCAGACTGTAGGGCTTGGGAACGAACAGTCCGCGCACAGGCAGCCGAACCTTATCCGCAGGCATGTCGGCGGAGGTCAGAATGATCTTCACGGGGGGCCAGCGCTTCCGGGCCGTGGCAGCCAGTTTCTGGCCGTCCTCACCGCCTGGCAGGTGAATATCCGCGAACAGGTACCGGATCGTCGGATCGGTTTCGAGAAGCACAATGGCCTCTGCCGTCGTACGCGCGCTCAGGGTCCTGAAACCGGCATTCGCGAAGTAGTCCTCCGTCATCATACGGATGAAGACAATGTCTTCGACGATAAGGATCGTGGGCCGTGTGTCAGGGTCCTCCGGCATGTAAAACGGGTCTCCGGTGTGTCTCAGACCGTCGCAAGCGACAGGATGGGGGCGGTCAGGTCTGCACATAAACCCGTTGGGGCGTAGTGAAGTTCCGTTTTCCCGTGCCGCCCCAGTCCGGCCTTCAGAAGACGCACGCCAAAGCCGGTGCGCGCGGGTGGCGTAACCTGTGGGCCACCGGCCTCACGCCATTGCAATGCCATGACGGCCCCTTCACCCGTGCCCGTCATCGTCCAGTGCAGGGACACCGTCCCCTCAGCAACACTCAGCGCACCGTATTTCATGGCGTTCGTCGCCAGTTCATGCAGCAGCATTGAGAAGGACGTCGCCGTATCCGGACCCAGCTTGAGAAACGGCCCCGAGACCTGAACCCTGTTCTCCACGCCCAGCGGCGTCAGCACCCCCTGCACCAGACTCGCCAGATCCGTGGACTGCCAGTTCCGGCGCATCAACAGATCATGCGCCGCACTCAGCGCCACCAGACGGGAGGTGAAGGTCGTGAGCGGCCCCTGATCATCCACGCTGCGGAACCCCTGATGCGCCAGGCTCTGCACGATGCTCAGCGTATTCTTCAGACGGTGCAGGATTTCATGATTGACGATCTCCTGACGCGTCTCGGCATCCCACTCATCCAGTGCCGCAAAAATCCGGTCTGCAGCAGTACGGATGAAGGACGTCTCGTCCAGCGTCCATTCCCGCGGAAGCGCGCTGTGAACGAACAGACAGCCCGTCAGTTCGCCATGATCCATTTTCGGGACGACAATCTGCGCCTCGATCTGCACCTCACGACAGGCCTCCCGTTCCTCGCGCATCCAGGACGGGCTGGAGAGATCATCCAGAATAAGGACGGCTCCACTGCGCAGGAAATCCGACGTCCGGCGAAAAGCCCTGAAGGAGAACGCGCCCGAAACCACCGGCATCCCCGGCGCGCACCATCCCTCATCGACGGTAAAGAGTTCGTCGCGTACCGTAATGGCCGCGAACCCGACACGTTGCACCTCCAGCCGCTGCCCCAGAAGGCGGCAGGACTCCGTCAGCGCCTGTCTGCGCGTCGTGGCCGTCCGCAGGGCATCGCCCACCGCCAGAAGAGTCGTCAGACGGCTGGTCGCATTCCGCTCGGGCGTGATGTCCTGGATTGTTCCGATCAGGCGAACGGGACGCCCCGCCTCATCACGGTCCAGCACACCCTGACGCAGGACCCAGCGTTCCCGCTGGTCATCCGCACGTACCACGCGATATTCGAGTTTCAGCGGTGCCGATCCGTCCAGCAACTGCGACAGGGCCGGGATCTGCGGCTTATCGTCTTCATGCACCTGCGCCACCCACTGCCGCACCGTTACGACATCCGTGACGGGCAGGCCGATGATGCGGCAGACTTCCGGGGAAACGGCGATGTCCCCGCTGGTCAGATCATATTCATAGATTCCGACCCCGCCGGCTGCACCGGCCGCCTGCTGGATGGCGTATTTTTCCAGGGTGTGCCGACGCTCCGCCTCCGCCTGTCTGGCCTGCCGGGTGGCGCGCTCCCTGCGGATCTGCTGCGCCGTCAGACGCCGCTCCTGCGCCACGGTTTCCCGACGCATCTCCATCAGTCGCATGGCCTGACGCGCCAGAGCCGCCAGCCCGTCACTTTCCGCCTGCGAGAGACCCTGCGGACGTGTCTGAAGATCCACGACGCACAGCGTGCCGAAAACCTCGCCTTCTGCGGTGAACAGCGGATAGCCTGCATAAAAGCGCAGACCCGGCTCCCCGCAGACGAGACCGTTCTTCCGCGTCTCGGGATCGGCCATCATATCGGGGATCACCACCGGAACCCTGCGCGCGATGACGGGAGCACATCCCGAATTGGCCAGGGCCCCGGACGGCTGATCCGTACCGACCCGCGCGGAAAACCAGAGCTGATCCCCGTCGAGAATACTCACCAGCGCGATCGGCGTGCGACAGACGGCCGCCGCCGCAATGGCAATGTCATCAAGGTCGAGATCCGAAAACGCCTTCAGATCCCCGTACATATTCAGATCAGCAGACCTCTCCGCCGGAAACGGCAGTGCGTCCGACGAAACCACGGTCTTCACAGACGCTTTTGGGGCGGGGTCCATGCTGGGCATGAGCGAACATACCGTGTTTCAGGGGCAGCAACAATTCATCAGAAAAGTTGCTGCCCCTTTCAGGCTTCAGCCCGCACTGGACAGGTCGATCGCCGCCAGAACACCCTCTTCGGTTCCGAACACCAGAGACCCGCCCTGTGGCGTGAAAGCCAGCGACGTCACCTTGCCCCGCTTCGTATCCTGTCCGGAGCACAGCGGCAGGACACGCTGGTCGCCCCCTCCGATTTCAGCCAGAACGACTGTCCCGTCCTCATAACCTGCCGCGATGATGTCCTCTTTCGGATTCGGACAGACCGCACTGACAAACAGCCCCGGCAGACGGGCCAGCTCGGCCGGCGCCTTGCCCATCGGCCCACCGCCAAAGAACGGCCACAGGATAATCGCATCCGCCCCGGCCGTCGCCAGCCAGCGGCCGTTGCGCGTGAAGGCCAGCGATTTCACCTGCTTCGGATAGCCGCTCATGCGCATGTTGTGCCCGTCCGACAGCCGCCAGCCATGCAGATCATTTTCCTGCATGGACGTCACCAGCGCCTCTCCGCCCGGATGAATGGCAATCGCGATATGACTGCCCTTCCATTCGAACGGCCGCACGGTATCGACCTTCGCCTGCACGAACCACATCGACGCGCCATTATAATGTGACGCTGCAATCCGCTTGCCCTTCGCATCGAACACGATGCCGGTCACGGTCGAAGGATGCTCCAGAACCTTCAGCGTCTGCCGCCCTTCCGCAGCCCGGACCTCGATCTGCTTGCCCGTCGAGAACGCCAGATGCCCCGTCATACTCGCCACACATTCGATCCAGCGCCGGCCCTCATGCAGGGTTTCGCTGCGTCCATCGGCGAAGGTCCGGACGAGCTTTGCGTCCTCGCCGCCGGACAGGAACGCATCAGGAGCGCAATCCTGCGCCAGACACAACCCGCCATCATGCGCCGCAACAACCGTCCAGCTTTCCGGATCCCGCAGACAGTCCCGAGGGATCAGCACAAGCTCCCCGTCCGCCGTCAACGCCGCAAAACTGTTGCCATTCCGTGCGGAAACCACATGCACGACCGGGCTCTCGAACCGGCACTCTCCGCCCCGGTCCGTCAGAAGATCGCCCATCATTCCGCAATGCAGCTTTCAAATCCGCGACGAAGCTGCGGACGGTTGAGATTGCGCCCGATGAACACCAGACGGGACTCCCGGCTCTCGCCCTCGCGGAACGGACCGATGAAATCGCCATCCGCCATCATGTGCACGGCCTGGAACGCAAAGCGGTCCTTCTCGCCCTTGAAGTGCAGGATGCCCTTGGCCCGCAGGATGTCCGCGCCCTGCTCCTGAAGGATCGCCCCGATCCACGCCTGAAACCTGCGCTGGTCGATCAGATCCTTGATGCTCAGGGAAATGCTGGTGATGCCCTCTTCGTGCGAGTGATGCTCGTTTTCCAGAAAATCCGGCATCGTCTTGAGCGCGCGCGTCAGATCGAAGCCGCCACGGTCAAGGATATCCGTCAGCTTGACGCCGCCATGCTGCGCCTCATGGATCTGCGCCACCGCATTGATCTTCCGCAGGCGTGCCACGATCTCCTTGCGGCGTTCTTCATCCGCAAGATCAACCTTGTTGAGCACGATCACATCCGCAAACGCGATCTGGTTCACGGCCTCGGGACTTTCGTCCAGCGTTTCCATGACGTTGAACGCATCCACAACCGTCACGACCGCATCCAGCCGCGCCTTCTCCCGCAGGTTCTCGTCCACGAAGAATGTCTGCGCGACCGGGGCCGGATCGGCCAGCCCGGTCGTCTCGACGATGATGCCGTCAAACCGGTTCCGGCGCCGCAGCAGACTGCCCAGAATGCGGATCAGATCCCCGCGCACCGTGCAGCAGATGCAGCCGTTGTTCATTTCGAACACTTCTTCATCGGCATCCACGACGAGGTCATTGTCGATCCCGAGTTCACCGAACTCGTTCACGACGACCGCATATTTACGGCCATGCTCGGCCGTCAGAATGTGATTGAGAAGCGTCGTCTTGCCGGCGCCGAGAAAGCCGGTGAGGACCGTCACGGGAACGGTTCCGGTCCGCGCCGGGGTCGCAGTAGTGTCAGGGGTGCTGGACATAAGGCCTCCGTAATCTGCCTTACGATATAGGCCGGTCCCTGCCTGCTTGAAACCCGTCCCCACCCCGGAATGTCCGATAGGCCAGCGCCAGCCCCAGAAGCAGGAAGCCCCATCCGCTCAGGGGCAGGTTCAGGAAGTCCGACGACGACGCGATCGGCCATTCCTGAATGAACACCGCCGCGAACAGTCCGATCGAAATTGCCGCGCCATTCCGCCCCGGCCAGATCGCCTTCAGCCATGTCGCGATCATCAGCACGAACAGGATGAGCCCCGGCACTCCGGCATTGACCAGTGCCTGAAGGTAATGGTTGTGCGGATGCTGCACACACAGATCCAGCCATCCCCGCTCCGGCACGGCTTCAGACAATCCGGAAATCCCATGGAACGTGGACGGGTCCGAACAGAAATGCCTGTAAGCATCATAACCCTGCCCGATCCATGGATGCGCCTGCGCCATCACGACCGCATGCGTATAGATTTCCCCATAAGGCGACTGTCCAAAATGCGTGAGCTGCTGCCGCGCCAGCGTCACGAGATGGAAGAAGCTGCCCGGCGAAAACACCCGCGCCACCAGAACCAGAACCGGCAGCATCGCCGCCGCCGCCAGCGCCGCCGGGCGCATCGGCCGGTAGAGCAGCGCACAGACACCAATCCCCAGCAGGGACAAGGCAAGCGGCATCCGCTGCCCGGCCAGAACCATGATCCCGACCGCCACAACCGTTGCCGTACAGAGCCCCAACGTCCGCACCAGACGGCTACGCGCCCCTTCCACCGCCGCACACCCGACCATCAGCAGCGGCAAAATCAGTCTGGACAGAGGTGCTGCAGCCCGCGGATGTTCATACGGCCCGGTCAGCGTTCCGTCATGAAAGCGCGGAATCCCGAACAGATTGCGCCCGAACACGGCCTGGATCAGCATCTGAAACGCGATATAGACCCCGCACGCACAGGCCAGCCACAACACCCGTCGGCGCCAGAGCGCATCCTTCAGAAGCCAGCAGCCCAGCGCAGCAGCAGCAAGAGGGAACCGGATCGCCAGCAGGGACTGAACCAGCGCCCCATGTCCCGGTGACACCCACAGCGTGCACAGCATCTGCCAGCCCCACCAGCAGAACGTGGCAACAACCCACGGCTCCCGGAACCAGTCCCATCCGCCCTGCCGCCGCCCGGTGAGGCCCGAATGCAGCAGAAGCAGCACGGCCAGAAGATCAAGATCGGCCTCACCTGCCACGCGCACATGCGTCAGGGCCAGAGGCAGGACCACGGCGGCCCAGCGGCCGATCCGGGTCAGGACAGAAGGAGAGAAACGCATCTGGCGTGGATGGAAGGTTTCCCGCTGCCATGCAACCACTTACAGTCCGAAGCGCTTTTTCGTTACCGTCCATTTCAAGTGGAGACACTCATGGCATCCGACACCATCCGCATCCCCGGCATCGACACGCCCCTCTCCCGCGTTGCCCTCGGCACCTGGGCCATCGGCGGCTGGATGTGGGGCGGCTCCGACGATGACAACGGTGTCCGCACCATTCACGCGGCCCTCGATGAAGGCATCAACCTGATCGATACCGCCCCGGTCTACGGCTTTGGCCATTCCGAAGAAATCGTCGGCCGCGCCTTGGCTGAAAAGCCCAACAAGGCTCATGTCGCCACCAAGCTCGGCCTGCACTGGGTTGGCGAAGACGAAAAGAACATGAAGGTCTTCCGGGATTCCCGCCCGGCCCGCATCCGCAAGGAAGTCGAAGACTCGCTGCGTCGTCTGCGCGTGGAGACGATCGACCTCGAACAGATCCACTGGCCCGACGACAAAACCCCGATCGACGAGAGCGCCCGCGAGCTTCAGAAACTCCATCAGGAAGGCAAGATCCGCGCCCTCGGCGTGAGCAACTTCTCTCCCGAGCAGATGGACATCTTCCGCGAAGTCGCCCCGCTCGCCACGATCCAGCCCCCGCTGAACCTTTTCGAACGCACGATTGAAAAGGACATCCTGCCCTACGCCGAAAAGCACAACGCCGTCGTTCTGGCCTACGGTGCCCTCTGCCGCGGCCTGCTGACAGGCAAGATGAACCGCGACACGACCTTCCCGAAAGACGACCTGCGTTCGAACGATCCGAAGTTCCAGAAGCCGAATTTCGAGAAGTATCTCGCAGCCGTGGACGAGTTCGAAAAGCTTGCCGAAAAGCGCGGCAAGTCGGTGATGGCCTTCGCCGTTCGCTGGGTTCTTGACCAGGGCCCCGTCATCGCCCTGTGGGGCGCTCGCAAGCCAGGTCAGGTCTCAGGCGTAAAGGACGTCTTCGGCTGGTCCCTGACCGACGAGGAAAAGAAAGCCGTGGATGACATTCTGGCCCGGCACATCCCCCATCCCATCGATCCGACCTTTATGGCGCCCCCGGCACGGGACTGACCTCAAAGCCGCGGCGGGCGGCGCGCGAATGCAATCGCCGCCCGCCTCAGTTCTTCCTGCCGGACACGGGCAGCCGCAACATCGAACAGCGCTGCCCGTTCCCGCCCCCGTTCTCCCAACCGGGTTCTGAGCCCCTCGTCGCCCATCAGACGGCTCAGAGCCTGTTCCAGAGCCCCGGCTTCGTCCGGCGCTGCAAGCAAAGCCGCATCTCCCACCAGATCAGGCAGCGCACCCACGGGTGACGCAACAACTGCCGCGCCACACCCCATGGCCTCCAGCGCAGTCATGCCAAAAGGCTCTTCCCAGCGACTGGGCACCACCACAACAGCCGCCCCGGCCATGGCCTCCAGCACATCATCATGAGGCCGGTATCCCGTCATCATGATCCCCACGGCCGCGGCCTGAGGCCTCAGCTTTTCCAGAAAAGGCGTTTCCGGGGAGTCAGGTCCAAAGCGGTCCGCCCCCATGATGACAGCCCGCCATCCCGGATATTGCGCCCGGATCGCCCCCCAGGCGCGGACAAACGCATCCACCCCCTTGTCCGCCACAACCCGCCCCGCGAACAACACTATTTTCTGCCGCAGACCGACCGTCGGCAATACGGACAGGTCGATACAGTTGGGCTGCACCTCCGTCCGGATCGGCCCGCATCCCTCACAAAAACGCCCGGTCACCCACTCCGAGACCCCACAGACCAGAACATGCCGGGCAAGATCTTCTCTCTGCCGGAGGGAACGCGCACCGCGCATGGTGCAGGGATCGTTATGAAGAATCAGTCTGACGGGCCCGAACCGGGCCAGAAAGCGTGCCAGATCGGGCCGATTGTGAATTTCCGTCAAAGCAGGGCGACAAAACCGCATCATCGCCACACAGGCGAAACGCAGACGCCAATTCCGTAAGAGCGGAACCCGGGGCAGGATTAACGGCCTGTATTGCCCACCGGGCAGAGGCGTACCAATCCGCCCCATCCCCGCCACAACATCCGAAAACTGCGCTTCCCGGCTGACAAGAAGGGAAATCGCCCCCGCATGCCCCGCCTCATAACGCTCCCGCGGCGGCAGAATGGTCAGGACGGGGTGCTGCATGATGGCCGGATCCTCGTTCAGAAACATTTTGTTTCAGTTTGGGCAGTTCATGACTGTCTGACATTTCCAGTTTCTTAACAGAAGCCGGGCCATCTTCTGGAGAGATAGAGGAACAGAAATGATTGTGCATATTTCCCAGAGGATCAGCCAGGAAGGAGCTCCACATCGTGTGGACGTCACCTTCCCGAAGACTGCGCCCCGGGGAAAGACACTCGGCAGCACATCACGAGAAAACATCACGGCGCTGTTTCCTATCCATCATCTCGCCGATGCCTCCAGCGAAGGACTGGCCATCCTCTATCGGGGCCGGATCATTGAGGCCAACAGGCCCCTTCTCTCCTGCGTTGGAACCGATCTCCAGAACGTCCCCTCCATCCGCGATATTCTTCCCGGAGCCCTGAAAACCCCACCGGATAACAGTTACCATCCCGGTGTCCTCCGCACCCTGGAAGGGCGGAGCTTTCAGGTCGAATTCCGACTGACGCCCCTTCGACGCAATGATCTGGACTGCCTGGCCCTGGCCGTCACGTTTCCCCCCTGCCTCTCCGCCTCCCGCAGCCTGTCCCCGGAGAGTGTCACGGGATTAGGCGGCCGGGAAGAGTTCGAGAAAGCCGTGAGCGCGTTTCTCGGCAACGGAACAACGCGCCAGCCTGCAGGGATCCTCCTGCACGCCAACATCAATCGTTTCCGCACCATTAACGAGCGTTATGGCACCCGCATCGCCGATAACGTTCTCAGCGAAATCGGGCAACGTCTTCGGGCTTTCCTGACCGAAGAGTGCATCGTCGCACGACTGGGCAGCGACGATTTCGGCATTTTCTGCCCCTTCCCTTACGAACACCCGGACCAGGCAACGCGCTGGGCCCAGATCGTCCGGGATATTTTCCACACCACCCTCTCGATAAACGGGCACAGGATCCATTTGACGGCCAGCATCGGATGCTGCCTCATCCCGTTCGACACCTATCGTTTCGAAACCGCCTGCCACTACGCAGAGCTGGCCCTGAACGAGGCACGCCGCCTTCAGTCGCCGGACTGGATCAGCTTCACCCCCCTCATGCAGGCCGATGTCCATCATCGCTCGGAGCTGGAACACGATCTGCAACGGGCACTTGAGACAAACCAGTTTTTTCTGGAGTTCCAGCCCCTGATCTGCCTCCGGACAAACCGGATCGAATGCGTTGAAGCGCTCCTGCGCTGGCAGCACCCCACAAGAGGGGTCATTTCTCCCAACGAGTTCATCCCCATAGCGGAAGAGAGCGGCCTCATCGTCTCGATCGGCCGCTGGGTGCTGCTCGAAGCCTGCGCCCAGGTCAGCAGACTGCCCTCGCATGTCAGGGTCGCCGTCAATATTTCCGCAGTCCAGTTCCTTCACGATGACATGTACGCCGCCGTAATCCAGACCCTGTTCCAGACAGGTCTGGCAGCGGAGCGGCTCGAACTCGAACTGACGGAAAGCATCTTTCTCGAGGCCGTGCAGCGCAATCTGGAAACCATGAGCAAGATCCGTGCTCTCGGCGTCAAAATCGTCATGGACGATTTCGGCATCGGGTTTTCAAGTCTCAATTACCTGCGCAGCTTCCCCTTCGACAGGATCAAGATCGACCGCTCATTCATCCGGGACATGCTGAACGACCCGCAGGCCCAGAGCATCGTCAGCGCCATCATGACACTGGGTCACGCCATGTCGATGGAAGTCATCGCCGAAGGCGTCGAAACCGCAGCCCAACTCGACATGTTGCGGCACACCTCCTGCAGCACGGCACAGGGCTTTCTGATGGGGCGCCCCGCCCCCCTCGCCAACCTGTCAGCCTATCCCGGAATGACCGATACTCCCGTCATATCCGGCCAGAACAGCAGCCCCTAGGCATCCGCCTCTTAACGCAGATCGGCTTTCCGCTCTCCGGCGAGACGCTCGCGCCTGAGCACAC
The DNA here is from genome assembly GCF_018811945.1 of Gluconobacter sp. P1C6_b. Classification (GTDB taxonomy): domain Bacteria; phylum Pseudomonadota; class Alphaproteobacteria; order Acetobacterales; family Acetobacteraceae; genus Gluconobacter. The sequence continues at coordinate 25,209 of NZ_JACRVU010000007.1, read as the reverse complement.
GCCGTGTCTCACGCAGCAGACGATACTTCTCCACGGCCGACAGCGCTGGCTTGCCCTCCGCTGCAGAGGACCGGCCATCCTGTGGCTCTGCAGGAATATGAAACGAAGACCTTTCAGGTTTCCTGTAAGATGCCATCATCTTTCCATTCATATATTTTGCTACAGATTGTAACCGGAACCCTTCCGAGCTGTCGAGAGGGTCCTGGTGCCTCCCTTACCTGCGATAGTGTGAGCATATTTCCGTCTCCCCAGACACCTCTTCGTGAGTTGCACAAGACAGTCCCTATTTCCGTCCCCGAGTGTCCCGGCAGGACCCGCTCAGACATTGACCACTGTGATACGGAAGGTTAACCCCTGAAACCCTACGAGCCCGTATTGTGGGCACAGACTGTCATCAAGCCGGACTGGGAAAAACATGCCTACAGCTCTCATTACAGGAATCACTGGCCAGGACGGCGCCTATCTCAGTCAGCTTCTGCTTGGAAAAGGCTACCGGGTCGTAGGCCTCCTGCGCCGTTCAGCTTCCGCGGATGTCATCGGCGAGCGTCTCCGCTGGCTCGGCATTCTGGATGATGTCGAGTTGCTCGACGGCAATATGACCGACCTGTCCTCGCTCATTCGCATTGTGGAAACCGTCAAGCCCGACGAAATCTACAACCTTGCCGCTCAGAGCTTCGTCGCCGCATCCTGGCAGCAGCCCCTGCTGACCGGAAATGTAACCGGCATGGGGGCCGTCAACATGCTTGAAGCAGCCCGCATCGTCAAAAGCGATGCCCGCTTCTATCAGGCGTCCTCTTCTGAAATGTATGGCCTGATCCAGGAGCCGGTACAGAACGAAAAAACGCCGTTCTATCCGCGCTCTCCGTATGCCGCCGCCAAGCTTTACGCGCACTGGATGACCGTAAATTACCGCGAGAGCTTCGGGATGCATGCCTCCTCCGGCATCCTGTTCAATCATGAAAGCCCGCTGCGGGGCATCGAATTCGTAACCCGCAAGGTTACGGACGGCGTCGCCCGCATCAAGCTCGGCTTGGCAAAAGAACTGGCTCTGGGCAATCTGGATGCCACCCGTGACTGGGGACATGCGCGGGATTATGTCCGTGCCATGTATCTGATGCTCCAGCAGGAAGTTCCAGACGACTACGTCATCGCAACAGGCCGCACCACAAGTATCCGTGACCTGTGTCGTATCGCCTTCTCTTCAGTTGGCCTGAATTACGAAGATCACGTTGTCACCAACCCGGCCTTCCTGCGTCCGGCAGAAGTCGAAGTACTCCTGGGCGATGCCAGTAAAGCGAAAAAAACTCTTGCCTGGGAGCCGGAAACCACGCTGGAAGAGATGATTACAGAGATGGTGGAAGCTGATCTGGCCCGCCACAGCAAACGCAACGGCCTTTAAGCGGACGGTCGTATGCGCCTTCTCATAACAGGGCTGAGGGGTTTTGTCGGACAGCACCTGCAACACCAAGTGCGGAAACGTTTCCCCGGCAGCGAGATTATGGCTAGCATCCCGGATATCCGGGATGCGCAGGCTGTTGAGAAGGTCATCGCTGCCGAAAAACCGGATCACTGCATCCATCTCGCCGCCGTTTCGACCATTGGGGCAGCCCGGAAATCTCCGGACCACGCGTGGGACGTCAATCTGCACGGAACGCTCAATGTCGCACGCGCCATGCTGCGCCATGTTCCACACAGCACTTTCCTCTTTGCCTCGACGGCGGAAGCCTATGGCACCACGTTCCAGCTCGGGACGGCCCTAAGCGAGGATGCCCCCCTCGCCCCGGGCAATACGTATGCCGCGACCAAGGCTGCTGCCGATCTGGCCCTGGGCGCAATGGCCAGAGAGGGCCTACGGGTTATCCGGATGCGTCCGTTCAACCATACCGGTCCCGGCCAGTCTCCCGATTTCGTGGTTCCGGCCTTTGCATCCCAGATCGCACGCATCGCGAAAGGGCTTCAGAAACCGGAAATCAGCGTCGGCAATCTGGACGCCCAGCGCGACTTTCTCGATGTGCGCGATGTGTGCGACGCCTATCTTGATGTCCTCACAGCGAAGAAGCCTCTGACACCAGGCACGATCTTGAATGTGTGCTCTGGTGAGACGCGTTCCATTCGCTCCATTCTGGACGATCTTCTGGTCATCAGCGGCATCAATGCCGAGATCGTCACGGATCCTGACAGGTTACGCCCCTCGGATATCCCGGTTGCCCGAGGCGATGCGACACTCATCGCCTCGACCTTGGGATGGAGACGGCAGATCGCATGGGAAGACACCCTGCGTGATGTCTATGAAGACTGCATGCGAAAGACGACGGCCTGACCCTCAAGGGACGCCGGGAGTCAGAAACCCTCCCTTGAAGCGATCAGTTCTGCGAGCAACGCAGGCCCCACGGTAACGCCTTCCATACCCGCTGCGCGAGCGGCAGCCATATCGGAAGGCTGATCCCCGAACATGAGGCAGCTGGATGGACATAATTCCCACCGCTTCATCAAGTCGAGAAGCATCCCTGGTCCGGGTTTGCGATCCATACTCGCCCCGCGGTATTTTTCAATAATCGCCTCAGGGTGCATGGGACAATATCTCCAGTCATCAATATTTCCACCGTATTCCCGGATACTGTCGATCACCCAGTCCATGAGATGCTCAAGATCGCGCTCGGAATAAAAACCGCGCGCAATCCCGGACTGGTTCGTTACGATAAAAATATGATATCCACAATCCGCAATGCGGGCGATGGTTTCGCGGACATTGCTTTCCCATTCAAACCGCTTACGTGTTCCGACCCAGCCATGATCGCGGTTGATAACACCATCCCGATCGAGAAACACTGCCGGCCGAAGCAGGGTCCCAGACACATCCAGAGCCTGGATCTCATCGTCGGCCATCTTCCCGATATCCCAGAACGTCCCCGAAAGCGGCACAGCTCTCAGGTTACGATTTCGCACGAGAGCCGGAAGAACATCTTTTTCCAGAGAACAGTTTTCAATCAGATGATCGAAAACCGAATGATCAAAAATATAAATGCCGCTGCTGGCAAATCCCACCGCACTGGACCGAGCAGGCTCAAAATATAAATCTTCCACATATTCGCCATCAGGCTGCAGGCGAACATTGCCGTAACGACTCAGGCAGTCGGCAGATCTGACAAGGACCGAGTTGCCTTCTCGCGCCTGTTGCAGAAAACGCGAAAGATTACCCGAAAACAGCGCTTCTCCGTGACAGAAAAAAAAACGCTCCTGCAGCAAGGGCTCTGAATTCAGAAGGGCGCCCCCCGTTCCCGAAGAAAAAGGACAGGTACTCAGAATAATTTCAGGCTGCTTTGGCAAAAAGGAACGGATCTGTTCGATCACGTCTTCAAGCTGAGCAGAGCAGGAAGATACCAGAACAACAAATTCCTCGACCCCGAAGCGCTGCATTTCCCGCATTAACCAAGCCAGAAACGGCCTGTCTCCACATGGAGCAAGTGCCTTGGAACGCGCGCTTTCTGCCGGCAAAGAAGCAGATACGCCATCTTCAAGAACAATTACACACTGCCGAACGGTAATTCCCCCCACGAAATCATCCCACCTCATTCAAAATCCAGCGCCAGATTTCCATGCTGCAGAAATCATCATGGAAATACAGAATTCAATTCTTATATCCATCCTCCGTAAAAGCATCGAAAACTCCCTCTCATGTAGCATCAGCGCCGACCAATCAGGAGAGAAAGGGCCCGCTGATCCATATTGATCCCCTCCTTTGCGGGGACAAACACCTTATCTGCCCGGATGATCGTCCTGCTGTTGGCCGGAAGATCGATCACCGTCTTCGCTCCCGGCTGAAAATCAATATGTCGTACAATACTGCCTGTAGAGACCGACACTCCGGGCGAAGAAACGGTATAAGGCCGGCCAATTTCAAGCCGCCCTGGCACAACACCCGTCTCGACCACGATCTGCTGCCCCATCCAGTTCACTTCAGCGGAACTGGGCCAATAGTCTCCCGAGATGTGAAAGAGCGGCAGCGTCTCGCGCGGGGGAACCCGCACGATGATCATGTCTCCAGCCCGTTCCACGGGCCAGTGTATTCCGAGGATCGCCTGCCTCAATACGTCCTTCGTCCTGGGCCCGATAACAATAGCGGTCGCGTGATGAGCGACGCAGTAAAAACCCAGTTGCTCATCAAAATGTGGCGGTATGGCGTTATTCAGAAAGGCTGAAAGAACAGCGTCATTATGTTCACTGGTCGGAGTATAGCCAAGATATCCGCCCGTCTGCCGGAAGGCGTAACCGGACTGAAGCTGCCACGCCATGGAATGATCCAGATAACCGAACGGCAGTACCACCAGGACGGGATCGTTTCCGAAATGACGCTTTATACTGGCCTCGGTGAAAAACGGACTGGACGTCGTCGCTTCCCAGCCCTGCGCGGCCGGAGCGGGAAACAGGAACAGAAACCCACACAGAACAACGCCATAGCGACTGAGTGACTGGCGTTGCGCGAGAAATACCGCACACAGGACAGCCAGAGCCAGACTGGTAAACATCGCAAATCTGACTGGAAGAACCGAACTCACAACCGGCAGATGGTCCACGAGATGCCATGGCAGGGGAACATGAACGACGTTCTTCCCCACATGGAGGACACCGCCCAGCGAGAAAAGAACGGAAATCCAGAATACCAGCACACACCGTTTTGCCAGAAGCGAACTCCGGAAGGCGATGGTTGAAAAATAGACGGCCAGAAGAAAAAACGGCAACCCGATATAAGCGTCCTGCTCACTGATATTCCCCGTAAACTGATCGGATATCGAACTGAACAGTACCCCACCGGGAAACGTCACCGGCGTGGGAACCAGAAAATTGAGAATGTCCGCAGAATAGAAATCAGCATCATTCAACTGCCCCGGTACGACCTTCATACCCTTGATCAGATAGAATAAAAACGGCGATGCAAGAATAACCGTTACAATCCCGGCAAGCACAACATCACATGCCAGCAGAAAATAAATGTGTCGTACCTTAGCCGGCGCAGTCGCCACAAACACACACCAGGTCACAACTCCCATCACAGCAGACGTAAACAGGACCTCCGTGGAGATGCCGAGCTGGAGCAAGGCCGTCATCGACAGCGCCGCAATAAAGCGGGGTCTTGTGATCGTCTGGTCGAGATAGGCTTTGCACACAAGCAGACAGAGCGGAACAAGCGCAATGCTCGTCAGATTGAGATGACCAAGCGACTGCCCCATCTCATACGGCGAAAACCCGAAAACCAGCCCCCCCAGAAACGCCGGCCCCCAGCGTCCGGTCACGGACTGCAGCAACAGGAATGCCGCGAAAGCCGCACAGGCAGGAGCCAGTACGATCACAAGATTGGTTGTCAGAACCGGGCCACCCAGCCATGTCAGAGGCGCCAGAAGAAGCCCGAACGTCGGCAATGCGGTTGCCCAGGTCAGATTATAGCCCAGGCCATTCCACGCCAGATCTGTCACAAACGGATTGATGCCGTGTCCGATGGACCAGGGCCACCAGTAAAGCATCCAGGCAAAGGACTCCACATCCGCCCCCATACCAATCAGGTGGTGACGCAGGGAAAACCCTTTGACGAGCAGTAAGGCAGAAAGTGCGAAATAGAGCACGAACGCACCGGTTCGTATCTTTGTGGCAGCTTTCACGAGACAGCAATCATTGGCAAACATCCGTTTCTTTTTCTAACCGTCTTAAGGAACGGTCAGAAAAAAAACGAGCCTGCTTCGGGGACGACCACGTTCCCGAGGGACAAAACGCGGGAACTCACGGGGTCATGGTTACGGGGCCGCGAAAAATCAGCCCCGTCCCCTTGCCCTACAGAGCCTTTGCAGCCGAATACTTCAGAAAACGCTCGGGGTTCCCGAATGTATTTCCAGATGAAATAAAATATGTCGGAAATATGTCGCAAGTTTTATGAAATGTATCCCCAGAATATTCAGGGAAAATACTCACCTGCCTGCGACGTTATGGCCACCCCTTGCCCACAAGACGATGATTCTTCTATAACATCGCGTTAACGATATTTGAAAGACCGACGATTTCGTCGGCAATAGCGAAGCCAGTTCGGACACATGACCAAAGAGTACACCATCTGGATCGATGTCGAAGATATCTTCCGGTATTTCGAAAACAACACTCGCCCCAGCGGCATCCAGCGTCTTGTGTTCGAAATACTCAGTGTCATCCGCCACCAGGCTGCCGCAAAACCGGATATTGGCCGTATCGTTCTTACCCGCCGGAACACAGGTGCCCCCCCCGAGACAGGCCCTCTCCTTTCTCCCGTTTCCTTTGACGCGCTGAACACGCTTTTTTCCACCCATACCGACGAAACAACGCCCACTCGGGCAGGGGAACGCAGCGCTGCCCATGCGCCGTCCCACTCCCTGATGCGCCGTCTGCGTCATGCCGTTATCCGGCGCATCGAGAGCCTGCCGCCGGAACTGGCACGTCCGCTCCTGAACCTCGCCGTCAATCAGCTCAGAGCCCTGCAGCTCTTACGCCGTTACGCCCGCGCGAAGTTCCAGCGGGCCACCCCGTCGCGCAACACAGTGCAGGCTCCCCTGTCCCCAACCGCACCCGCAGCCACTTCGGCCGACGTCCCAAAACCCGGTGATATCTTCCTGATCCTCGGTGCGGCATGGTCTGAACCCGATTTCGGCGAACGTCTGGCCCGGATGCGCAAGGCCTACGGCATCCAGCCTGTCCTGCTGCTTTATGATCTCATTCCTGCCGTCCGGCCGGAATGGTGCGCGATTTCCCTGATCCGGGATTTCCGGCACTGGCTCGACACAACCCTTCCCCAGTGCGGTCGCCTTCTGGCCATCAGCCACGCCACGGCTGAGACCGTAGAGGATTACGCCCGCAAACAGCGCCTGAAACTGCTGGCGCCCGTACAGACCATCCCGATCGGCAGCGGCTTCGGGCCACCCCGCAAGGTCGGGAACGAACGTCCCAAGGGCCTTCCCGCGAAAGGCAGCTATGTGCTGTTCGTGTCCACCCTTGAGGCCCGCAAGAACCACCTGCTGGCATTCCGCATCTGGCGCCGTCTCGTGACGGAGCTGCCGCGGGATCAGGTCCCGACCCTCGTCTTTGCGGGCCGGGTCGGCTGGCTCGTCTCCGACCTCATGCAGCAGCTTGAAAATACCGAATGGCTGCGGGGGAAAATCCGTCTTCTCCGTGACCCGTCAGATGAGGAACTGGCCCATCTGTACGATGGCTGCATGTTCACGATCTTCCCGTCCCTTTATGAAGGCTGGGGACTGCCCGTGACCGAGAGCCTCGTCAACGGACGCCCCTGCATCGCGTCGAACACGACTTCCATTCCCGAAGCGGGCGGCCCACTGACGCGATACTTCAACCCCGAAGACCTCGACGACGCCTATCGTGTCGTCCGGGAGACGATCGAGGACAGGGCCGGCCTGAAAAAATGGCAGGACGAGGTCCGCGAGCAGTTCCAGCCCGTCCCCTGGGAACGCAGCGCGGATGCAATCCTCGACGCCTGCCATTCCGCCCATCTGATGGGTCGTATGAACGGACAGACATCATGACCCTGTGGATCGACATCGACGATCTGCTGCATCACCTGCTGCATCACAGCCGGCCAAGCGGCATCCAGCGCGTCGTGTTCGAAATCGGTTCCGCCCTGCGCAACCTCGCCGGTCACAATGTCCAGTTCGTGCGCCGTGGCTCTGGTGCCAGTGATGCCCGGGATTTCAGAACCGTCGACTGGACCATGGTCGAAACCGTGTTCCGCGAAGCCACCAACAGCAGCGTCAAACCCGGGTCGTCCTCGGTCAATGCCCCGCCCCTGACAGTCCAGGCGCTCGAACAGGTTGCGCCGGAAGACACGCTCTCCGCCTTCCTGCGGACGGAAAGCCGGATCCTGAAAGGTCTCGCGGGGCTCCCCCGCACATTCGCACGGCTGGGTCTGAAAGCTCTCCAGACCCGCCTCGAAGCGCGCCGCGCCCGGCCTGAATTGCCGACCTTTTCGGAAGGCACACAGCTCGCAGATGTCGCCCGTCCCGGTGATGTCTTCCTGACCCTCGGCTCTCCCTGGCACCACGCCAGTTACAGCCAGACCGTCAGATGGCTGCGCGACGACCTGCGGCTCTCCTATGCGCTGCTCATGTACGACCTGGTCCCGATCCGCTGTCCGGAATGGTGCAACCGCGGCATCATCACGACTTTCCGCGCCTGGCATCAGGACATCCTGCCTCTCGCAGATACGCTTTTCGCCATCAGCCACGCCACGGCAAAAGACGTACGGGCGTATCTTGCGGAACAGGACATCGGCACGGATATTCCTGTCCATCCCATTCCCCTGGGGACCGGGTTTGGTCTTTCCGATGGGGGTATGAGTGCGGAAGCGCTGGTGCGTGAGCCTTATGTGCTGTTCGTATCGACCATTGAGGCCCGCAAGAACCATGCCCTTCTCTTCCGGGTCTGGAGACGAATGCTGGAAGAGATGCCGGCGGAGCGGGTGCCAACCCTTGTTTTTGCCGGACGGGAAGGCTGGCTGGTTTCCGATTTCATGCAGCAGCTCGAAAACGCGGACTGGCTGAAGGGCAAGATCCGGTTCATCCGGAATCCGACGGACGAAGACCTGCGCCGCCTTTACGCCGATTGCAGCTTCACCGTTTTCCCGTCCTTCTTCGAAGGCTGGGGTCTGCCCGTGACGGAAAGCCTCTCCATGGGGCGCCCGTGCGTGGTGTCCAACACGACCTCCATTCCCGAAGCAGGCGGGCCGCTCGGACGATATTTCAGCCCCTACAGCCTTGATGAGGCCTATACGGTGATCCGCAAGACGATCGAGGATCCCGAGGGGCTGGCGGCATGGACGGCGAAGGTCCGGGCCGAATTCCGGCCTGTTCCCTGGGAAGACAGCGCCCGGGCCATTCTCGACAGGGTTCTCTGAATCTCTCTCGCGTGAAAGTTTCATGCGAAGGGTCTTGAGTTAGGGCGGCGGATCACGCACATGCAGGAACCTCTGGTCCAGCATGTCGCGGGCCGCGCGTGCCCCTGTTCCTGCGGGCCGGTCAGCGACCCACCCTCCTTTTCCGTCCGCAAGGAGCGTTCCCTTGAAAATCAACGGCATTTCCTATCGCAGTCTCTGGCGCCCTTCCGATGATGCGGGCAGCATCCGGATTTTCGATCAGACCCGCTTTCCCTGGAACGTGGAGATCCTGGAGCTTCGGGATGTGGGCGCCGTCGCTGACGCCATCACCAGCATGCAGGTGCGTGGCGCGCCGCTGATTGGGGCGGTTGCAGCCTATGGGCTGGTCTTCGCGCTTCAGGACGATGCGTCGGACGAGGCTCTGGAGAAGGCCGCGGCCTTTCTGGTGGCCACACGCCCGACGGCCATCAACCTGCGCTGGGCCATCGAACGGATGGTTGCGCGTCTCAAAGCCGTGCCGCCGACGGAGCGCGTGGCGGCGGGTTATGTCGAGGCCGATGCGATCTGTGATGAGGACGTGCAGGTCAATGAGGCCATCGGCCGTCACGGGCTGGAGCTGATCCGCGAGATCTGGGAACACAAGGGCCATCAGGGACAGGTGAACCTGCTGACCCACTGCAATGCCGGCTGGATCGCAACCGTGGACTGGGGCACGGCACTCGCGCCCATCTACATGGCACATGACGAAGGCATCCCGGTGCATGTCTGGGTGGACGAGACGCGCCCGCGCAACCAGGGCAGCCTTCTGACCGCCTGGGAGCTCGGCAGCCACGGCGTGCCGCATACCGTGATCGCTGACAATGCCGGCGGGCATTACATGCAGGCCGGTCGTGTGGACATGGTCATTGTCGGCACCGACCGTGTGACCGCTCAGGGGGACGTGGCCAACAAGATCGGCACCTATCTCAAGGCCCTCGCGGCCCACGACAACAATGTCCCGTTCTGGGTGGCGCTGCCGTCCTCGACGATCGACTGGCGCGTCCGCGATGGCGTGAAGGAAATCCCGATCGAGGAGCGCAGCGCGGACGAAGTCCTGTTCATGACGGGACTGGACAGCAACGGGGAAGCCGGCCGCGTGCGGATCGCACCGCAGGGCAGCCCGGCGGCAAACCCCGCCTTCGACGTAACGCCTGCGCGGCTCGTGACGGGTCTCATCACCGAACGCGGCCGCTGTGAGGCTTCGGAGGCTGGTCTGCAGTCCCTCTTTCCCGAGCAGACGAAAGCCCTCTGACGGGTGTCCTCCTGCCAGGAGCGGGACTGCGTAATGCCCGCTCCTGTTCCGGTCTCCGGGGAACGACCTGCGGCCCTCCTTCCACTATGGTTCCGCATCATACGGGGTTTCCTGACGGCCAACGTCATTGCCGGAATGGTCGCGAGTGTCTTTCTTCCGGGTATCGGGCTCGGCGCTGGCATGTCCCTGTCCAGCCCCGCCAACGAGCCGCTTTTCGGATGGTGCCTGCTTTTCTACCTCCTGCTCCTGCCGGTCATCTGCATCGTTACGGTCATGCTCCTCTTCAGAACAGCGCCCATGTCTCGGATGCGGATGATCGTGAACACGCTGGTTTCGACAGTTCTGCTCGGCATCTGGTTCCTTCCCACGGGCGTGCCACTGCTTGCGAAAGCCTGTACGGAAATCATGGCAGCCTATGCGACCAGCCATGCCCCGCTGAGCGCCCGTCCTTGACGCCCCGGTCGTCTTGGCCCTTCATTCAGCCTGGGAAACAGATCCCCCAACGAGGATAACAGTGCCAGATTCGCATATTTTCAGGCGAGCAGCTGCTACGGCCGCCCTGCTCGCACTGGCTGCATGTTCCAGCCAGCAGAGTGTCCGCCCGTACCCGGCCCGCACGCCGAACGCCCAGTATGCGAACGGAACCACTGGTCCGGCTGGCTATGACAGCCACGTCCCGGATTTTGCCACCCGCAATTTCGAGCCGTTCAACCGGCAGGACGTCGCGGCCATCGCCCTGCGCGAATGGCGGATGTTCGGCTCCCCCGTCTCGGACGACGACCCCGAAGACCGTCCAGAACCCACCGATGCCGCACTGAAGCCCGAGCGCCTCCCCGGCCTGTGGCAGCGCGTTGGCGAATATTGGTGGATCGGACAGGACCCGTATGAGACGGAAGTCGGCTGGACAGGCAAGACGGACTCCCAGGGCACCCGTTTTGAAATCGAGCATGACGGCCATTACGCCTGGTCCGCAGCTTTCATTTCCTATGTAATGCGTGTTGCCGGAGCCAACGACCGCTTCCCGTATTCGCCCAATCACTCGACCTATATCAACGCCGCTGCCAGCGGGCAGTCCAGCGGTGTCACAGCCCATGATCCGGGAACCTATGCGCCGAAGATCGGCGACCTGATCTGCGTCGGGCGCGGACGCAGCAAGACCGTCACCTTCTCCATGCTGCCCACGAGCTACGGCTTTCCGGCGCATTGCGGCATCGTGTCCGCGACCAACCAGAACGCCCAGCCCTTCGGTCATGAGCTGAGCATTGTCGGCGGCAACGTGGATGATGCCGTGGCGCTCACCCATGTTCCCACGGACGCCAACGGCATGATCGCCGATGGCTCAGGGCACAGCTATGACAGCCGTTATCCGTGGTGTGCCGTGCTGGAAGTCCATTACGACGCGGATCAGGAACCCGACAGCGGCATGTAAGAGGACGGCAGACCGCTGGAGCGCCAGCCCTTGCCGGGGCCGTGCTGGTCCTCGAATCCGTCCACGATATTGCTGACATCCGCATAACCGGCGTTTTCCGCCAGAAGTGCGGCATGATGCGAGCGCACACCCGACCGGCAGAGGAACAGCAGCGGCGTCTGCTGGTCGGGGACGGCTTCGAGCAGCGCTTCCACGAATTCCTGCTGGCGGTCCGGCTGCCAGGTGATGCACAGAAGCGGCGCGGTCATCGCATCCGCGTCCGGCAGGCCCACATGCATCCATTCCGGCGGTGTCCGGACATCTACCAGAATGGGGCGCGGCGTGCCTTCATCGGCATTGCCGGCAGCGTTTTCAGGGTCTTTTTCAAGCATTTCCCATGCCTGTCTTGCCGTCAGGACCTTCATGCTCTTCCTCATCCTTCCAAAACGCGTTCTATAATTCACCCAGCACAGGAGTGAACTATGACTGACATCTCCCCGAACCGCCAAACCATCCCCCAGACGCCCACGAAGGGGTGGCAGACTATCTCTCCGGGCATGACCGCCGCAATCGGGGGGACCCCCCTGATCCGTCTCAGACGCGCTTCGGAAGAAACGGGCTGCGACATTTACGGCAAGGCCGAATTCATGAACCCCGGCGGCTCCGTCAAGGATCGTGCAGCCCTGGCGATCATCGAGGACGCGCTGAAAAGCGGAGCGCTGAAGCCCGGCGGTACGGTCGTGGAGGGGACGGCCGGCAATACGGGAATCGGCCTCACACTGGTCGCCCATGCCGTCGGCTGCAAGGCCGTGATCGTCGTGCCGGAAACACAGAGCCGTGAGAAGCTGGACTTCCTGCGTATGATCGGCGCTGATCTCCGCCTTGTTCCCGCCAAGCCGTATCGCGATCCGGGCAACTATGTTCACGTCTCGCGCCGTCTGGCTGAAGAGATCGGCGGGTTCTGGGCCAACCAGTTTGACAACACCGCCAACCGCGAAGGCCATCGTGCCACCACGGCGCGTGAGATCTGGGAGCAGACGGGCGGGAAGGTCGATGCCTTCACCTGCGCCTGCGGCACCGGCGGAACGCTGGCGGGCATCGCACTCGGGTTGCGCGATCAGGCGCAGGCTGCCGGGAAGATGGCCCCGCGTATCGTCCTCGCCGATCCGGAAGGGTCCGCGCTTTATGGCTGGGTCAAATCCAATGACCTCACCATCACGGGCGGCTCCATCACCGAGGGCATCGGACAGGGCCGTGTGACGGCCAATCTCGAAGGCTCTCATCCCGATGATGCCGAACGCATCCCCGATGCCGAAGCGCTGGAGCAGATCTTTTCCCTGACTTCCGAAGAAGGTCTGTCGGTGGGCGGTTCATCCGGAATCAATGTTGCTGCGGCAATACGGACGGCACGCAGACTTGGTCCCGGACATACGATTGTTACAATTCTGTGCGACGGTGGCGCCCGATATCAGTCCAAGCTGTTCAATCCGGAGTTCCTGCGTGCGAAAAACCTGCCTGTTCCGCCGTGGCTGGCCTAACATCGCTCCACTGTCTCTCCCGGCCGGAAATACCGTTTTCCGGTCGGGCGGCATACGCAGTCTGAACGCGGTCACAGCATTCCCGAAAGGCCTCTGGTCATGAGCACGGAAACCCTGCCCCATCTTCTGGTCGTGGATGATGACCGCGAAATCCGCGAACTGCTGAGCCAGTTCCTTGAACGCAACCATTTCCGCGTCACGGCCGCCCGTGACGCCCGTGAAGCCCGCAAGGCCTGGGCCAACGGGCATTACCAGCTGGTGGTGCTGGACCTGATGCTGCCTGGCGAGAGCGGCCTTGAAGTCGCACGCTGGCTGCGCTCGCAGGACAATGTTCCCATCATCATGCTTACGGCGATGAGCGATGAGACGGACCGGATCATTGGCCTTGAATTCGGTGCGGACGATTATGTCGCCAAGCCGTTCAATCCGCGTGAACTGCTGGCCCGTATCCGCGCCGTGCTACGCCGGACAGTCGATGTGGAAGACAAGCGTCAGGCCGCCGATACCCGCAAGATCCACTTCGCCGGCTGGTGCCTCGACCCCGTGCGCCGCCGTCTTCTGAACCCGGACGGGGCGGAAGTTTCCCTCACGGGCGGCGAGTACGATCTGCTGATGGCGCTGCTCGAACGTGCCAACCGCGTTCTGACGCGCGACATGCTGCTCGAACTGCTACGGGGTCGTCAGGCCGGACCGTTCGACCGCGCCATTGACGTCGCCATCAGCCGCCTGCGCCGCAAGCTCGAGGATGACGGGCGCAATGCACAGGTCATCAAGACGGTCCGTGGCGGTGGCTACGTGCTCGCAGCGGAAGTGGAGCGTCTCTGAACCCGATGCACATCCTGCCACGGTCTCTTGTTGCCCGGACCAGCCTTCTGCTGATCGTGGGCCTTGCGGTCGTGGAAGCTGCAGGGCTCGGAATCCATGCGCTGGACCGCTTTGACCTGGAGGAACGCAGCCAGGTCCACGAAGAACAGGTGCAGGTCTTTTCCATCTACCGTACGGTCGCGGAAGCCAAACCCGCCGACCGTCACGACGCGATCGACGACCTGCACGTCCCCTCCAACGTCACCGTCCTGCTACTCAAGGAGCCGGACCCGCTGATCGAGGGGCATGAAATCCCGTTCCCGGCGATGACGTCGCCGTCCTTCCTGCATCGTCTGCATGAGGATCCGCAGGGCCATGAAGGATTTCTGCCTCCCGGTCCGATGGATCCGGGCGGGCCACACTCTGGCCCCGACATGGGGGGGCCGGGATTTCCCGGTGCTGGTCCCGGACCGATGGGCCCAATGGGTGGCGGACCGGAGTTTCATTTTCCCGCCGACCACGCCGATGGTGAGCGCGCGGATGCCGAGCATCTGAACGGCGACCCCCGCTTTCCCGGCGCCATACGGCGCCGTGACATGCCGCCCTTCATGCGCTGGGCGCTCCTGCCGTCCTCGCTCTATCCGCGCAAGGTCCTGATCGGGCAGAAAATGCGCACGCATTCGACCTCGATCCTCCTGCCGGACCGGGACTGCTGGCTCGTGGTGCGTTTCGTCACCCCCCTGCCCAATCCGTTCGGTTCCCCGACCTTCATGATCGCCTTCCTCGTCATGTCGATTGCCGGGAGTGCGATGATCGTCTGGGCCACGCAGCGTCTGATCGCACCCGTGACGACTCTGGCCAATGCCGCGGAAGCGCTGGGGCGGGATGTCCACACGGCTGCGCTGCCCGAGAATGGTCCGTCCGAAATCCGCCGCGCCGCCATCGCCTTCAACACGATGGCCATGCGCATCCGCCGTTTCGTGACGGATCGTACGCTCATGCTGACGGCCATCGGCCATGATCTGCGCACGCCCATCACACGCCTGAAACTGCGCGCCGAATTCATTGACGACGAGGAACTGCGCAACAAGGTTCTGGCTGATCTGGACGAGATGGAATCCATGGTCTCGGCCACGCTGGCCTTTGGACGTGACAGTGCCTCCGCCGAACCCATCGTCTCGCTCGACCTGCGCGCCCTGCTCCAGACCATCATGGACGAGGCTGCGGAAAGCGTGCCGGACAAGGCTGACGATCTGTTCTATGAGCCGCCCAATGTTCCTGTGCGGATCAAGGCCCGCTCGGTGGCACTGAAGCGTGCGCTGAACAACCTGATCCTCAACGCTCTGAAATACGGGGGCAGCGCGCATGTCACGCTCATTCCCGCCACCAATCCGGGCGAGAAGGACAATGTGGTCAAGATCCTGATCGAGGATAATGGTCCGGGTCTGCCGGAAAGCGAGCTTGACCGTGTGTTCGAGCCTTTCGTCCGCATCGAAAGCAGCCGCAACCGCGAGACCGGTGGCAGCGGTCTGGGCCTTTCGATCGCCCGCACCATCCTGCACGGTCAGGGCGGCAATGTCCGGCTTGAGAACCGTCCGAGCGGCGGCCTGCGCGTCATCGTCACACTGGCCCCGTAGTGTCGGCATGGAAGAGCCAGCGCCTTGATCAATGGCGCCAGTGCTTCCATGCTGGGGACTTCCCCCATTTTCTGATCAGGTCTTTCTCATGAAACAGCGTGAACTTGGCCGCACCGGCATTGCCGTCAGCGAAATCTGCCTCGGCACCATGACCTTCGGTCAGCAGAACACCGAAGCCGAAGGCCACGCCCAGCTCGACATGGCGCTGGACCACGGCATCAACTTCATCGATACCGCCGAGCTGTACTCCATCCCGCCCCGCGCCGAGACACAGGGCTCAACGGAAACCATCATCGGAAGCTGGCTGAAAGCCCGTGGTGGCCGTGACCGCCTCGTCATCGCCAGCAAGGTCGTCGGACGCACCGCCATGCCGTGGTTCCGGCCTGACGGCGAGGAAGCGCGCCTGACCCCACGGCAGATCCGCTACGCCCTCGAAGGCTCCCTGCGCCGCCTTGGCACCGACTACATCGACCTCTACCAGCTTCACTGGCCGGACCGGAAAATCGGTCTGTTCGGCGCAGGCGGCACGACCTTCCGTGACCTGCCGGAAGAAGCATCCGTGCCCATTGAAGAGACGCTGGGCGTACTCGGGGACCTCGTGAACGAAGGCAAGATCCGCCATGTCGGCCTCTCCAACGAGACCGCCTGGGGTGTCTCGAAGTTTCTGGAAGCCTCCCGCACCGGTCTGCCCCGGGTAGCCTCCATCCAGAACGCCTACAACCTGATCAACCGGACGTTCGAAATCGGTCTGGCGGAAATGGCGCTTCAGGAGAAGGTCGGGCTGCTGGCTTATTCGCCGCTGGCTCAGGGCTATCTGACCGGAAAGTATCTCAACGGAGCCCGTCCCGCAGGCGCCCGTACCACATTGTTCGATCGCGGCCAGCGCTACCAGAAGCCCGGCGTTGATGAGGCTGTCACGGCCTATCACGTCCTCGCCCGCGAAGAAGGGATTGACCCCGTTCAGCTTGCCATCGCCTTCGTGACCTCACGGCCCTTCGTGACGTCCAACATCATTGGTGCCACGACCCTCGACCAGCTCCACACCATTCTTGGCGCAGAAAGCGTGACCATCACTCCCGAGCTGGAAGAGAAGATCAACGCCATCCATCAGGTCCACTCCAACCCGGCTCCCTGAGGCGGAGCATCCGGCATCAGGAGCGCAGAGTTCCCGGTGCCGGGCGGAATCAGACCTTGATCAGTCGCGCGGCGAAGAACCCGTCCATGCCGCCGAGTTCGCTCCACAGGCCCGGATGGGTGCGGAACATTCCGTCCCACGTCCGGGCGACGGCCATGCTGGCCAGTTCTTCTTCCGAAAACGGATCGAACTTCCAGCCACCACGCGCGATCGCGGCCTTGATCCGCTCCGGACCTTCTTCGTCCTGCAGCGAACATACGGCGTAAAGCAGCACGCCGCCCGGCTTGAGCATCTCGTRTGCCGCGTCGATCAGCGCATCCTGCCCTTCCGCCAGCGCCGTCACATCACGCGGCCGCTTGATCCACAGCACATCCGGATGACGACGCAGCGTCCCCGTCGCGGAACACGGCGCGTCAAGCAGAACCATGTCCACCGGCGTTTGCGGACGCCATGTTGCGGCATCAGCCACAACCGTCTTCGCCGTCAGCTTCAGGCGCGCGATGTTTTCTTCAAGCCGCTTTGCCCGCGCTTCCTCACGCTCGACCGCCACGACATGCGCGCCCGCCGTTGCAAGCTGCGCCGTCTTGCCTCCGGGAGCTGCGCAGAGATCCACGACGGTCTTACCCGCCACATCTCCCATGAGCTTCACCGGCATCGTCGCCGCCACGTCCTGTGCCCAGAATGCACCGTCCTCGAAGCCTTCCAGCGTTGTGATCCGCGTGCCGGCAGGGTAGCGGACAGAGCCGGTCGGCAATACTTCGCCCCCTTCGGGCGCAACCGCACCCGGACGCAGCGTCAGATCCAGCGGCGCCTCACGGTGCAAACCACGCGAAATCGCCCGGGCCCGCTTGCCCCAAGCGCTCCACAGCCAGGGCGGCACGTCCAGCCGATCCTCGTCCAGACCGTCCAGAAGCTCCTGCCCCTCACGCGCGACACGCCGCAGGACGGCGTTGGCCAGCCCCGCGAACGGTGCCAGACCACGTCGGCGAAGCAGGTCCACGATCGTGCCCACGGCCGCATGAGGCGGTGTTTCAAGATGCAGCAACTGCGCCACGCCCATGAGCAGCGCACAGCGCACGGGCTCGGGCGGTTCGCGCCGCAGAAGCGGCTGGAGCAGTTCGGTCATGCTGCCGAGATGACGCAGGGTCGTTGCCGCCAGACGGTGTGCGGACGCACGGTCGCGCGCGTCCATCGCGCCCGCACGGTCCAGCGTCGTCTCCAGCATCCGGCGATGCTCGACCACGCCACAGACGATATCAAAGGCCAGATCCCGGGTCGGATCGGGCGCGGGACGGCGCTGCGGCGTACGGCCTCCCTGAGGGCGGCGTGGTCCGCCGTTCCGGGTTTTGGAGGCCGGATTGCGGGGCGACGTGTTGGAAGGGGTCTGGGTCATGACAGGCTATCGATCTCTCGCATCCTGCCGAAATCGCATCTTGCGGCCACGGACGCAATGGCGTCTTCTCCGGGCATGTTCGATCAGATTGCCCAAAACCTCGCCGCCATCCGTAATCGCATCGCCCTGGCCTGCGAAAAGGCCGGACGTGCAGAGGCCGATGTATCGCTCGTCGCCGTCAGCAAGTTCCACCCGATCGAGAGTGTGGAAGCCGCCCTGAACGCCGGCCAGCGCCTGTTTGGCGAGAACCGCGTGCAGGAAGCTGCCTCGAAATTCCCCGAACTCCGGAAGCGCTGGCCCGACCTGCGGCTGCATATCATCGGCGGACTTCAGACCAACAAGGCGGCCGAAGCCTGCCAGATCGCCGACATGATCGAGAGCCTCGACCGCCCCTCCCTGTCCGACTCCATCGAGAAGGGTGCGCAGAAAGCCGGGCGTCTTCCCGAGCTTCTCGTGCAGATCAACACCGGCGACGAACCGCAGAAATCCGGCGTTCCGCGCGAAGAGGCCGATGCTTTCATCGAAGCCTCGCTCGAAAGGTTCGGTCCGAAAATCCGTGGGCTGATGTGCATTCCCCCTGAAGGTGATGACCCCACCCCGCATTTCCGTCTCCTGCGCCAGATGAGCCAGCGTCACGGGCTACCGGTGCTGTCGATGGGCATGTCGGCGGATTTCGAAACCGCCATTGCCGAAAATGCAACGCTGGTCCGGGTCGGGACCGCCATTTTCGGAAGCCGTCCCGCGCCACAATCCTGACACGCGGCTTGCGTCCGTCGCAGAAATCTTGTCATGAGGGACAGTTGCCGTGATGCGGAGCCGCGCTTGAAGGGTGCTGCGACAGTAGACAACGGCACTCTATTGACGCCCGTAAATGGAACCAGCAATGCCTGAACATGACGGTGACCACGCCTCCAACCCTCCTCATGGCGTAGGAATTCCCAACGACTCCGGTGAAATCGTCCAGACGATCGAACAGGCCCGCTCGGAAGGGCATACCCACGAAATCGGCGGCGAAGAGGACGGCTCCAGTCATCACCGTCCCGCAGGAATGGGTGCGCTGCTGGCGGTTCTGGGTGTGGTCTATGGCGATATCGGCACAAGCCCGCTCTACGCCCTGCAATCTTCGGTCAGCATCGTCAGTTCGCCGAAGGCGCCGGCCCAGCCCTGGGAAATCATGGGCCTCGCCAGCCTGACCTTCTGGGCGCTGATGCTCATCGTCACCATCAAATACGTCATCCTCATCATGAGGGCGGACCATGATGGCGAAGGCGGCATCATCGCGCTGATGTCACTGGCCCAGCGCGTATGCAAGTCACAGCATTTCCGATGGCTCTTCGGCCTCGTGGGCATTGCGGGCACCTGTCTGTTCTTTGGTGACAGCATCATTACCCCAGCCATTTCCGTGCTTTCGGCCGTGGAAGGTATTGAGACTTCTGTTCCCTCGGCCAGCCACATCATCATTCCGCTGGCGATGGTCGTGCTCGTCGCCCTGTTCTCGGTGCAGGTGCTGGGCACTGGCAAGATCGGCAAGGCATTCGGGCCGATCATGGTCTGCTGGTTCAGCGTGCTCGCCATTCTCGGCATCAAGGGCATTTTCCTTTACCCGCATATCCTGCTCGCCCTGTCCCCGACTTTCGCGCTCGAATTCATCATCATGCACGGCTACCTGTCGTTCATCGCCTTGGGTTCGGTCGTCCTGTCCGTCACCGGTGCGGAAGCGCTTTACGCCGATATGGGTCATTTCGGCCGCGCGCCGATCCGCAAGGCGTGGCTGTTTTTCGTCCTGCCGTCCCTGACGCTCAACTATTTCGGACAGGCCGCCCTGCTGATCCGCGATCCGCACGCCCTGTCCAACCCGTTCTACCTGCTGGTGCCGCACTGGGCGCAGATCCCGATGCTGATCCTGGCGACGTTTGCGACCGTCATTGCATCGCAGGCCGGTATTTCGGGCAGTTTCTCGCTGTGCCGCCAGCTCATCCAGCTCGGCTACCTGCCCCGCACCCGCATCATGCACACCAATGCGTCGGAGGAAGCGCAGATCTACCTGCCTTCCCTCAACTGGATCCTCGCTTTCGGCGCGCTGGTGCTGGTCCTGGCCTTCCGCTCCTCCTCGGCCCTCGCCGCAGCTTACGGTATTGCCGTGACGGGGACGTTCCTGTGCACCTGCGTGCTGGCGATGGTTGTGTTCCGCCGCGTCTTCAAATGGAAGTCCGCAACGGTCGGGATTGTCTTCGGCTTCTTCTTCATCGTGGACAGCATTTTCTTCTCGGCGAACGTGCTCAAGATCCCCGATGGCGGCTGGGTCCCGCTGGCAATCGGCATCATCAGCACCATCATCATGACCACCTGGAAGCGCGGACGCAGCCTCATCGCCGCCCGTCAGCAGGCGGATTCCATGCCGATGGGCTCCTTCCTCGCCCGACTGCCGCAGTCCCGCACGATCCGCGTTCCCGGTCTGGCCGTGTTCCTGACCGCCAACCCGGACATCGTGCCGAACTCGCTGCTGCATAACCTCAAACACAACAAGGTCCTGCACGACCACATCCTGTTCGTAACGGTCGAAA
Source organism: Gluconobacter sp. P1C6_b (assembly GCF_018811945.1). Taxonomy (GTDB): domain Bacteria; phylum Pseudomonadota; class Alphaproteobacteria; order Acetobacterales; family Acetobacteraceae; genus Gluconobacter. The sequence goes on along the minus strand of NZ_JACRVU010000007.1, from coordinate 4,537 downwards.
ACCTCGACAAGCCCGAAGCCGAGCGCGGCCACCGCGCCATCGTTCAGGAACTGGCGCCCAACATCCATCGCGTCATCGTCCGCTACGGCTTCATGGAAATGCCCAATCTTCCCCGTGCCCTGCTGGAACTGAATGCGCTGGGCGTGGCGTTCGACGCCATCCAGGCATCCTATTTCACATCGCATGAGCTTGTCGTGCGCTCGCGTGTTCCGAAGATGCAGCTCTGGCGGATGTGGATCTTCCTTCTCCTCCTGCGTAATGCCGCCTCCACGACCGAGTTCCTGCGCATCCCGCCTGACCGCGTTGTGGAGTTCGGTGTCCGGATCGCCATTTGACAACCGCACCACCACCCGGGCCGCTTTCCCTCTACATCCACTGGCCGTTCTGTCTGGCGAAGTGCCCATACTGCGATTTCAACTCCCATGTCCGGGAGGTGATCCCGCAGCAGCGCTTCGCCGCAGCCCTGCGCCGCGAACTGGAACATGATGCCGCCCGCCTGACCCGCAACGGCGTCAAACGCCCCCTGCGCTCGATCTTCTTCGGTGGGGGTACGCCCTCGCTTATGGCCCCCGAAACCGTTGCCGCCCTGATCGAAGACGCACATCGCCTGTTCGATGCGGAAGATGATCTGGAAATCACGCTCGAAGCCAACCCGACCAGCGTGGAGGCCGGAAAATTCGCGGCCTTCCGTCAGGCGGGCGTCAACCGTGTCTCGCTCGGCGTGCAGAGTCTGCGCGACGATGCGCTGCACAAGCTCGGCCGCGAACATTCCGCCACGCAGGCCATCCGCGCGCTTGAAACCGCCCGCACGCTCTTCCCGCGCATTTCCTTCGACCTGATCTATGCCCGCCCCGGCCAGAGCGACGCCGACTGGACGGACGAACTGACCACCGCGCTCGACCTCGTGGCCGATCACCTGTCGCTGTATCAGCTCACCATCGAGCCCGGCACGAAGTTTGAAGCCATGCACCGGCGCGGCGAACTCACTCTGCCCGACGAAGACACGGCCGCCCGTTTGTATGACCTGACCGGCGAAATTGCCGCCCGTCACGGCCTGCTGCCCTATGAAGTTTCGAACTATGCCCGCCCCGGCGCGGAAAGCCGGCATAACCTGACCTACTGGCGCTATGCGGATTATATCGGCATCGGCCCCGGCGCTCACGGGCGCCTCACGCTGGATGGAGAGCTGTACGCCACCCGCCGCCATCGCGCCCCCGAGCCTTGGGCTGAACGCGTCGAAAAGACAGGCTCCGGCAGCACGGAAGAAACGCTCCTCTCCCCGGAAGAAAAAGGCCGCGAAGCCCTGCTGATGGGCCTGCGCCTGTCCGAAGGGATCAACGAAGCCCGCTTCGCCGCCCGTACCGGTCGCACGCTCATGGAGTGCGTGAATCCGGCCCTGCTCGAAGCCTGCATTGAGGAAAACTACCTTGAACAGGCCAACGGCATCCTGCGCGCTACGAGCGAAGGACGGCTCCGGCTTGAAGCAATACTGGCGCGTCTTGTCACTTGAAGGCATGATCCGGTCTTAATCCATCTGGAAGAGACCATGCGCCGACCCATTCTCTCTGCCCTTCTGGCCGCCTGCACCGTGCTGGCCCCGTTCGCCGCTGCGAACGCTGCTCCTGCCTCAAGCCCCGCTCCGAACTATGTCGTGCTCGACAACGACTTCCTAGGCCCGGGCGGCTCCAACATTCAGTCCATCATCCCGCTGCTCAACCGTCCCGGCGTGACGCTGCTCGGCCTGACCTCCGTCGTCGGCGATGACTGGGAAAACGCGGGCACGGCGCATGCCCTCCGCTTTCTGGAAATCGCCCGCCAGACGCAGATCCCCGTGGCTGACGGTGCCACCACGCCGCTGGTCAACACGGTGGCCGAGACGAAGCTGCGCGAACAGCAGTTCGGCATCATTCCATGGAAGGGCGCCTGGGGCGGTCTCGGCTCCATCGATCACGTCCCGGCTACGCAGCCCCCCGTTGGCAAACTGCCTGAAGGCGCACCGCATATCGCTGCTGATCCGCTCCCGGCCGCCATGTTCCTGATCCGCGAGGTCCATGCCCATCCGCATCAGGTTACGGTTATCGCTGCCGGTCCGCTGACGAACCTCGCCCTCGCCATCCGCATCGACCCGACCTTTGCCGCAACCGCCAGACAGCTTGTTTTCATGGGCGGTCTGCTCGATGCCAGCATGATGTCCGTCACCGGCAATGCCGATTTCGCATCCGACTTCAATATGATCATGGACCCCGAAGCCGCGCGCATCACCCTGACCGCGCCCTGGGCCTCCATCACCTGCGTCGGCAACGTCTCGAACGACATCATGATGACGCCCGAACTCGCCGGCCGCATCGACGAAAAGCACAACGCCGTCACGGACTATCTGAAAAAGTATCAGGCGCCCCTGCCGCTGTGGGATGAACTGACCTCCGCCATCGCCGTTGATCCCACACTGGTCACGAAGTCCGTCACGGCCGTCATGGATATCAATATCGAGCACGGCATGGATTACGGCCACGCCCATATCTGGCCGGATTCCACGGCTCCAAAGGGTGTTAACCTGCGGAAGGTGAAGATCGTACAGTCCATCGACAAGACGCGCTTCATCAACGATTTCGTCTCGCAGTCCCAGAACGCTCTGGGCACGCACTAAGAACTCAAGGAGGGCACCCGACACACATGCTGAACATCATCAAGCTGGCCGTCGGCTGCCCGAGCCTTGAAGTCCTGCGCGAGCGACTGAACCACTACCGCGTCAACGGCCACGCCACCGTCCAGACCCGCACCATGCCCAAACGGGCCGAAGAGGTGCTGGACGGTGGCTCGCTGTACCGCGTGATGGACGGCATGATCCTGTGCCGGCAGCCGATCATCGGGCTGGAATCCTGCCAGCGCGCGGATGGCAGCACGGGCACGCTGATCGTTGTGTCCGATGACATCATCCCGGTCCAGCCACGCCCCATGCGCCCCTTTCAGGGCTGGCGCTACCTCGATCCCAAAGATGCCCCGCCGGATCTGGGCAACAGCCTGACGCAGGACGGAATTGCGGATCTTCCGCCCCAGCTGCGGCGCGAACTGGCCGAGCTGGCCCTGATCTGAGTTTCCCCGACAGGGGCCTGCCTCATTTTTGCTGCATTCCGGGAACGGAATGGGACATGAAACGTCATGCCCCTATTCCGGGGAACCACAGGATGTCCCCTCTCCGCCCCGCCGGGTGCCAGCAGGCACTGCGTGCGGGCCAGAACAGAAGGAGTGCCGCCTTGCCGCCCTTTCCCCGTCCTTCCCGAGCAGGTACGGCTGCCGTCACGCTGTCAGCGGCTCTTTCCATTGGTCTCGGCCTGACAGCCCCGCTTTCCGGCGCCCATGCGCAGACGACGGCCCCGGCTCCCGCCAGCGAGGCCAAGGTCCTGCCGGGCAAGATCGTCTATGCCCAGCTCACGACTCCCGATCTTGCCAAGGCCAAGGCATTTTATGGCGGCCTTCTGGGCTGGACCTTTCAGGACCGCCCCGTCTCACGCGGGCATTATGCCGAAGCCCTCGTAAACGGGCATGTCGTGGCCGGTCTGGTCGAGCGCCCCCTGCCCGACACCGACAACCCGCCCCATCCGCTCTGGCTGCCTTTCATTTCAGCGGCGGACGTCCCCGCACTGGCAAAGTCGTCGCGCCAGTGGGGCGCCAAGGTGCTGTTTCGCCCGACCATGATCCAGGGCCGGGGCGAGCAGGCCATCATCGCCGATCCGCAGGGAGCCCTCTTTGCGACCCTGCAGGCCCCGCATGGCGATCCGAACGATACGGATCCTACGGCGCAGGGAGACTGGATCTGGAACGCGCTCCTGACTTCCACGCCGTCTGCCAGCGCGGGGTTCTACCAGAAGCTCTTCGGCTATCAGGTCGAGGCCGCTCCGGCGCCTGACACCAACCAGCGTTATATTCTTGAATCGCAGTCCGTGGCCCGTGCGACGGTCAATCCACTCCCGCCGCGTCTGCCGCCGAACGCGCGGGCCCGCTGGCTCAGCTTCGTGCAGGTGGACAGTGTGGGCAGTGCAGCCGAAAAAGCCGTGCAGCTTGGCGGCCGCGTTCTGGTCGAGCCGCATCTCGATCACCAGAACAGCATGATCGCCGTTCTCGCCGATCCGGCGGGCGCTGCCTTCGGCGTCATGGAGTTGCATGACACCGGCCTGACAGGAGACGCGAAATGATCCGTCGGACAGCAAAGACCTTCGCCCGCATTGGCGGTGCGCTCTGCCTGCTTGGCATGCTGTCAGGCTGCGTCGGATATGACGGATATGGCTATGACGGTTACGGCGGCTATGGCGGCGGTGGCTATTATGGCGGCTACGATACCGGCTGGGGCGGTGGCTGGGGTGGCGGCTGGGGCCCGGGCTATGGCGTCGGTCCCTATCGCGGACGTGGCCCTGGCGGTGGACGCGGCCCCGGCGGCCGTGGTCCCGGCGGGGGCGGCCACGGTGGTGGCAATATGGGCGGCGGCGGGCACGGTGGTGGACCAGGCGGCCCAGGTGGCGGCTGTCTCTTATACACATCT
>NZ_JACRVU010000069.1 GCF_018811945.1 Gluconobacter sp. P1C6_b | reverse complement strand
CCGCCGGAATCCGGCTGGCGAGATCAAGGGCGTTGAGCATTCTGTCAAAACCCACGCTCGAACGGAACAGGGGAGCAAAATCAACGGTGGCTCTCATAGCCATATCCTCCTTTGAGCAACATGGACACAAGATCAAAACTGATAGTTCTGTCTGCCGACCCCTTCGGCGGCCGGCAGATTCAATCTGGGCACTCCGTGCATGGTGTCAAGAGGTATCAAAAATGCAGAAAGGCAGGTTTGGGCGTCCTCTATCGTTCGCGTGTTTAGAGTGGACCAGAACAATGCCTGATAGCATAGGATGGAAGTTGCTGGCCGCGACCATGCTGAGTGCCGCTCCGGCGGAGGCCTGGTCGTGGCGCTCCCATGACGTATCTGTCCCATAAGGCTTCCTTCCACTCTCGTGAAAATACCACACCATCAAACCACGGGACTAAACAACTAGGTTCAGGACTCATTCCTTGAGATAGAAGATGACACTTGCCGCGATATGGATTGCGGACATGAAGGTATGAGAGCACCGGTCATATCTGGTGGCAACACGTCGCCAGTCCTTCAGCTTTGCGAACATGTTTTCGATGAGGTGGCGCTTTTTATACAGATGCCAGTCGTAAGGTGGCTTTGATTTCCGGCTCTTCTTCGGGGGGATGCAGGCGGTAATGTTCTGCTCTGCGAGAGACTGCCTGATTT
>NZ_JACRVU010000068.1 GCF_018811945.1 Gluconobacter sp. P1C6_b | reverse complement strand
CTGTGGGGTCAGGAGCAGAGAGAACAGGCATGGCACGAGGCGATCTGACGGATCATGAATGGGCGGTGATTGGCCCGCTTCTGCCTTCTGAGCGTGGACGTTGGGCCCGTCCAGCCGGAGACAACCGCCTGTTTCTCAATGGCATGCTGCATGTTCTGCGGACCGGCTGTCCCTGGCGTGACATGCATGAACGCTACGGCAAGTGGAACTCCGTTTATGTCCGGTTTCGCCGCTGGGCCGAACAGGGCGTGTGGGATGCCCTACTGCAAACCCTGGTAGAGCTGGGGCTGACCGATGACTGGCAGCATATGCTCGACAGCACCGTAGTCCGTGCCCATTCGCAGGCCACTGGGGCAAAAGGGAGGCTCATGCGGAAGCTTCTGGTCGGTCACGCGGCGGCTTTACGAGCAAAATCCACACCCGATGCGACAATCAGGGACGTCCTCCTGGCTTTGTCCTCACAGGCGGGCAGGTCTCGGATTACAGAACAACAGAAGCCTTGATGGCATTACCGGTTCCAAACCCCAGGGCCATGCTGGCTGATCGGGGCTATGACAGCGACGATTTCCGCCAGAACCTGCTGATCCACGGGATCCTGCCGGTTATGCCCTCACGAAAAGACCGCAGTGTTCCACAAAAAAACAGACTGGCGACGTTACAGGGACCGCAACCGCATCGAGCGGATGTTCAACCACCTCAAGCAGATGCGCCGCAGCGCGA
>NZ_JACRVU010000067.1 GCF_018811945.1 Gluconobacter sp. P1C6_b | reverse complement strand
CTAGGCTCAGGACCTATTAATTTATTGAACTGAGTGGGGCATTGTGATTCACAGTCTTATCGATGGAGATGAGGCTGTGAGTGACGTGTTTTTGCTGTCTGAGAGGCAGATGGAGCGGATTGAGCCGTTTTTCCCTCTGGCGCACGGAGTGCCACGCGTGGATGACCGGCGTGTTCTGAGCGGGATCGTTTATGTGATCCGCAACGGCCTTCAGTGGAAGGATGCTCCGAAAGCGTATGGTCCGCACAAGACCTTATACAATCGCTTCATCCGGTGGAGCCGCCTTGGTGTCTTTGACCGGATTTTTGTCGCGCTGACAGAACAGGCTGGCCGGTCGAAGCGCCTGATGATCGATGCAACACATCTCAAGGCGCACAGAACGGCAGCGTCCCTGCTCAAAAAGGGGCTTTTCCCCGCCATATCGGACGCACAAAAGGCGGTCTGAATTCAAAGCTGCATGCCGTGTGTGATGGTCAGGGCAGGCCTGTGCGCCTTCATCTGACAGCTGGGCAGGTCAGTGACTTCAAAGGCGCTGATGTTCTTCTGAACGATCTTCCGGTCGAAACGGCAGAAGTCATCGGAGATCGGGGATACGACAGCAATAAAATCAGGCAGTCTCTCGCAGAGCAGAACATTACCGCCTGCATCCCCCCGAAGAAGAGCCGGAAATCAAAGCCACCTTACGACTGGCATCTGTATAAAAAGCGCCACCTCATCGAAAACATGTTCGCAAAGCTGAAGGACTGGCGACGTGTTGCCACCAGATATGACCGGTGCTCTCATACCTTC
>NZ_JACRVU010000066.1 GCF_018811945.1 Gluconobacter sp. P1C6_b | reverse complement strand
CATGAAGTCCTCATTGGCTTTCGAGCGATACGCTGTATCAGCCCAGACGCTTGAGGCCGTATTGGTTTTATCCAGAAGGCCCTCGCGCAGTCTGGCACCATCACTGGCAGCAGCATCCGTTGTCTTCCATTTCCGGATGAACCGGAACTTCCGGTCGATGGAAACATGGGACTTGTAGCCAAAGAACGGAATGGCGAGGTCCGTGGCTGGGATCGTCCCGTCATCCTGCCGCTTCGCTTTGGTAAACTTCAGTGTCCAGCGCGCATGACGGTCCTTATGCGACAGCTTTGCGGGTTTGTCCTGCCAATCTTCAGGAATACGCCCTGCCCGGAGGTCAGCTTTCTCAGCGTTCGTATTGCGCTGCTTTGGGGCGGCTACCAATGTCGCATCCAGGATCTGGCCGGACCTTGGCAGATAACCGGCGGTCCGCAGAGTGGCATCAAACCGGTCAAACAGTCTTTCAATAGCTCCCGCCTGGGCCAGACGCTCACGGAACAGCCAGACCGTTTTGGCATCAGGTACCCGGTCCGACAGTCCCAGACCGAGGAAACGCATGAAGGACAGCCGGTCGTTGATCAAATATTCCGTTCGCTCGTCGGACAGATTGTTCAGCGTCTGGATCACCAGAATCTTGAACATCAACACGGGATCAAACGGCGGTCGTCCACCTTTGCTCCCATCTGAATAGGCCAGAGCCTTCTCCAGATCAGGGCGGAACACCTCAAAATCCACAGTCCGGGAAAATGCCTCAAGCTGATCGCCAAGCCCGCTTAACCGGGCCAGCCGCTCTTCAACATCAAAGAAACCAGGCTGCTTCATCTGCCATCATCCCCAATCAACGCAGGAGAGATGGAATCACAGAGGAACCCTCAAATCCAGAAGGTTTTTCGAACCCTCCA
>NZ_JACRVU010000065.1 GCF_018811945.1 Gluconobacter sp. P1C6_b | reverse complement strand
TGGAGGGTTCGAAAAACCTTCTGGATTTGAGGGTTCCTCTGTGATTCCATCTCTCCTGCGTTGATTGGGGATGATGGCAGATGAAGCAGCCGAGTTTCTTTGATGTTGAAGAGCGGCTGGCCCGGTTAAGCGGGCTTGGCGATCAGCTTGAGGCATTTTCCCGGACTGTGGATTTTGAGGTGTTCCGCCCCGATCTGGAGAAGGCTCTGGCCTATTCAGATGGGAGCAAAGGTGGACGACCGCCGTTTGATCCCGTGTTGATGTTCAAGATTCTGGTGATCCAGACGCTGAACAATCTGTCCGACGAGCGAACGGAATATTTGATCAACGACCGCCTGTCCTTCATGCGTTTCCTCGGTTTGGGACTGTCGGACCGGGTACCTGATGCCAAAACGGTCTGGCTGTTCCGTGAGCGTCTGGCCCAGGCGGGAGCTATTGAAAGACTGTTTGACCGGTTTGATGCCACTCTGCGGACCGCCGGTTATCTGCCAATGTCCGGCCAGATCCTGGATGCGACATTGGTAGCCGCCCCAAAGCAGCGCAATACGAACGCTGAGAAAGCTGACCTCCGGGCAGGGCGTATTCCTGAAGATTGGCAGGACAAACCCGCAAAGCTGTCGCATAAGGACCGTCATGCGCGCTGGACACTAAAGTTTACCAAAGCGAAGCGGCAGGATGACGGGACGATCCCAGCCACGGACCTCGCCATTCCGTTCTTTGGCTACAAGTCCCATGTTTCCATCGACCGGAAGTTCCGGTTCATCCGGAAATGGAAGACAACGGATGCTGCTGCCAGTGATGGTGCCAGACTGCGCGAGGGCCTTCTGGATAAAACCAATACGGCCTCAAGCGTCTGGGCTGATACAGCGTATCGCTCGAAAGCCAATGAGGACTTCATG
>NZ_JACRVU010000064.1 GCF_018811945.1 Gluconobacter sp. P1C6_b | reverse complement strand
CCGAAATCTGGGCAGAAAGCCGTTTACGTGCCTCCACCATCTGAGCTCTGCGCACCGTCAGTGCCCGCAGAAACTGGAGCTTCTCATCCGGCAGTGTTCGTCCTGCTTCTGGACGAAAAGCCATAAAGCGCGCAATCAATTCCGCATCGATCTGATCGGTTTTCGCGCGTTTCCCCATGGCGAGTGCGAAAGCTTTGATCTGTGCTGGAGGCAACTGGACGGCATTGAGTCCCATACTGATGAGAACACCCCAGAGTGCCCATTCCTGTCCACCGGTTGCTTCAAATCCAACCGTGAGACCGTCCGGCATACTCTGAAGAGTTTCCAGTAATCTGGCATGGCCATCAGAGGTGGACCCGTCTGTTCGGACAGTTTTTGGGTTTGAATAAGCTATACCCGGTTATTGTTATGCCGCCCTTCTGACAGCGTTGCTGTTGGCCATCTGGTCCGGGGTTAACCCCGGACCAGATGATGTCGGCACGTCATGATACGCCTCATCGGGCGTACGTCCAGCCAGCGCCATATGCGGACGCCTTTCGTTATAATGGGCGATCCATCTGCTAAGCCCGGCCCTCAGCTCTGATCCGGTCTCGAACGCGTGCAGGTAGACGCATTCATATTTCAGCGACCGCCACAGACGCTCGATGAATACATTATCCAGCCATCGCCCACGCCCGTCCATACTGATGCGGATCTGACGCTCTTCCAGTATCCCGGTGAAACGGGGTGTCGTAAATTGCGACCCCTGGTCAGTATTGAAAATGTCCGGGGCGCCATAGCGCATGAGGGCATCCTGTAGCGCCTCGATACAGAACTCCACGTCCATCGTGTTCGACAGACGCCAGGACAGGACCTTGCGCGTGAACCAGTCCATGATCGCCACGAGATAGAGAAATCCCCGT
>NZ_JACRVU010000063.1 GCF_018811945.1 Gluconobacter sp. P1C6_b | reverse complement strand
GAGATCCATCAGGCGCTGGATGTCGCGCTCGACCCGCTTCAGTTCTGTTTTCGCTGCGTCGATGTCGGCCGACGCTTCCATGCGCAGCCGGTTCATCTCGTTGGTGAAGGCCGTGCAGAACTCGGCGAACAGGGCCGGATCCATGAGATGATGACGCAGGGCGTCGAGCACGCGCCGCTCCAGCTCGTCGCGACGCATATTGGTCCGGTTGTCGCAGGTGCCCTTGTTGCGCGCTGTCGAGCAGCCGAGATGATGTTTCGAGATCATCCATCAACGCGTGCTGTGTACATCTGAAGCAGCCAGCCAGGCTGCAACCCCCCCCTCGGCGGCCGGTGATCCGGGATCGATTTCACCGCTCGTTAAAATCCGGCTGTTAAGACGGCGGACCGTGCTTAACCAGAGGCCACCGTTCCCCAGAGTTGTCTCACATCGGGTTGGCGACGTAGATTTTGTTTTCTGGGCTGACGAGGTGGACGCGGGTATCCGTGCAGACGGCGCGATAAAACCCATATGCGACGCAGGAAACAGCTGCGCCATCTGGTACAGAACTGACCAGTAAAGTTCGAAATCGTTCGGTGCCATCTCGGCCTTCCGTCGCATTTCGGCGCGCAGCTTTGGCCAGTCCGTGCCAGAGAAATGCGGATCGTAGTAATGTGCGTCGATCAGAGACGCAGCGGCATCAAAAATCGCAAGATTGCGCGGGGCCCTTCAGGTGCTGGAAAATTTCTGCCTGTCGTGCTGCCTCCTGGTTACGGGGCTCAACAACAGCGAAGAAGTAAATCAGCAGACCTAGGTCACGTTGACAAAAGAGTTGATCCAGAGCCTTGCTGCGGCGATATTGAGGAAACTCATGAAGGACAGGGCGGTCTTGTCGTAGCGGGTCGCGCTGCGGCGCATCTGCTTGAGGTGGTTGAACATCCGCTCGATGCGGTTGCGGTCCCTGTAACGTCGCCAGTCTGTTTTTTTGTGGAACACTGCGGTCTTTTCGTGAGGGCATAACCGGCAGGATCCCGTGGATCAGCAGGTTCTGGCGGAAAT
>NZ_JACRVU010000062.1 GCF_018811945.1 Gluconobacter sp. P1C6_b | reverse complement strand
CTGATGCGGCCCGGCATCCAGGCGCTGATCGCCGACGCACAGCGCGGACGGTTCCAGATCGTGCTGGCCGAGGCGATGGATCGCCTGTCCCGCGACCAGGAGGACATCGCCGGCGTCTTCAAGCGCATGAACTATGCCGGCGTGCGGATCGTCACCCTTTCAGAGGGCGAAGTCTCCCATCTCCATGTCGGCCTCAAGGGCACGATGAACGCGCTGTTCCTGAAGGACCTGGCCGAGAAGACCCATCGCGGCCTGCGGGGACGCGTGGAACTGGGCAAGTCCGGCGGCGGTAATGCCTATGGTTATGATGTCGTGCGCAGGCTCGACGCCAATGGGGAGCCAATCCGGGGAGACCGGACCATCAACATGGTGGAGGCAGAGGTCGTCCGTCGCATCTTCCGCGACTTCGCGGCCGGACTGGGGCCGCGCGCCATCGCCTTCCGCCTCAACGACGACAGCGTCTCCGCACCGGGCAGCGGGGCCTGGGGCTTCTCGACCATCACCGGCAACCGCGCACGGGGCACCGGGATTCTCAACAATGAGATGTATGTCGGAAAATTGGTCTGGAACCGGCAGCGCTTCATCAAGGATCCCGACACCGGCAAACGTCAGGCCCGACCCAATCCGGACTCCGAATGGGTGATTCAGGAGGTGCCGGAACTGCGGGTCGTCGATCAAGACCTGTGGGACGCGGTCAAGGCGCGGCAGGCCAGCGTCAGCGCCAGTCGGGACACGCGCGATACATCATCGCCCGACCATTTCCGCGAGAAGCGCCGTCCCCGCTACCTGTTCTCCGGCCTGAGCAAATGCGGCTGCTGCGGTGGCGGCTATTCGATGATCTCCGGCACATTGCTCGGCTGCTCGACAGCGCGCAACAAGGGCACCTGCGACAACCGGACCAATATGCGTCGCGACGAGCTGGAGCGGCGCGTGCTCGACGCCCTGCGTCATCATCTCATGGATCCGGCCCTGTTCGCCGAGTTCTGCACGGCCTTCACCAACGAGATGAACCGGCTGCGCATGGAAGCGTCGGCCGACATCGACGCAGCGAAAACAGAACTGAAGCGGGTCGAGCGCGACATCCAGCGCCTGATGGATCTC
>NZ_JACRVU010000061.1 GCF_018811945.1 Gluconobacter sp. P1C6_b | reverse complement strand
GTCTTCCCGGAAAAGGTCGCCGCCATCCCCTCGATCGCCTGCCGTTTCCACTGGGCGATCATCGTCTGATGTACCCCATGTTTCGAAGCCAGTTCCGCCAGCGTCAGTTCCCCACGGATCGCCTCCAGCGCAACCCGTGACTTGAACTCTGCCGCATACCGTTTCCGCGTAACCTTGCCCATAAAACCCGTCCTCGTTCAGGCCAGATGATAGCTTATCGCCCTGTCCGAAAAATGGGGACCACCTCTCCCAGACGGTGCATTTCGACGGCTATCCGTATGTTATCCGGCAACTCAGACAACGCTTCCTGAAGCCGGAAAATTTCCATACGAGAGAGAGTCTGTTGTTCTGGCGAAGCTTCCGCGATGCCATTTCGGCCAGATTTGTATCTGAATCCGCGACAAATATCCGTTCGCGCCTTTTCCGTGACCGGATATGGTCGAGGGCCAGATTATGCACTACGCGTCGCAGATAAGCCGCTGGTTTTTCCAGTAACTGCTTGGCTGCGGCTTCAGCCAGTCGGCATAAGCCGCCTGGACAACCTCTTCTGCCTGATCACGGCTTCCCGTCAGACGCCAAGCGTAACTCACCATTTCGCCGTGCGCCTGCGCGCTATGTTTGTAGGTTGCCGTGCTCACCCGCCGCTGTCCTGAATTCCGACTCACAAAGTGAGAACCGTTCGCATTTCTAGTTACGTCAGGACACCGTGAAAAGCAAGGAGAACGGAAGTAGACCTAAACGGCCTGGACCGATTCCTTCCCTTCCCGGCCCTCTTCTGGCGCGCCTTGTGCGCAGGGTTGCTACGTGGGATTTCTCTGCCGATTGATTCCTATATGATTCCAGTTGTTGCTCTGGAACGCCAAAAGGCGGCTTGCGCCGCCTTTTAAGTCATTGATTTTGTTTGTGAATTCATGGTTGCGGGGGCAGGATTTGAACCTGCGGCCTTCAGGTTATGAGCCTGACGAGCTACCGGGCTGCTCCACCCCGCGGTGGTGTTTGTTGATGTTGGGGGATTGGTGTGGTGAGTTGGGTAGGCTGGGGGACCTGGCGGCGACCGACTTTTCCGCACCTTAAGGTGCAGTATCATAGGCGCTGAGGGATTTCACGGCCGAGTTCGGGATGGGATCGGGTGTAGGGCCCTCGCAATGGCCACCAGGTCT
>NZ_JACRVU010000060.1 GCF_018811945.1 Gluconobacter sp. P1C6_b | reverse complement strand
TTGTGCGGACCATACGCTTTCGGAGCATCCTTCCACTGAAGGCCGTTGCGGATCACATAAACGATCCCGCTCAGAACACGCCGGTCATCCACGCGTGGCACTCCGTGCGCCAGAGGGAAAAACGGCTCAATCCGCTCCATCTGCCTCTCAGACAGCAAAAACACGTCACTCACAGCCTCATCTCCATCGATAAGACTGTGAATCACAATGCCCCACTCAGTTCAATAAATTAATAGGTCCTGAGCCTAGCAAAACTAAACGACTTCAATATTACAGGAAACAACGGCAATATTGCACTTAACTCTCCCGGAGTCATTCAAGCAGGAACTCTTGTCCTCAAATCGTCCCGTACCTCAAGTAAAATAAATGCACCACCCGGGACCATAGGTTCCGATGGCGATGCTACCCGCTACGTCAAGCATCTCATCGACCGCTACAACGAATATGCAAAGAGTGAACCTTCACGGACCCGCAAATTTGCGTTTGCTGTGATCTACAAAGCCATTGAACGTAAATTTGGATCAAACTGGAAATTGATTAGCCTTAATCAATTCGAAGATGTATGCACATTTCTCAAAAACCGCATCGGTCGAACACGAGTTGGCAAGCTCAATACAGCCAAAGGTTATCCGCTTTTTTCAAGTTTTGAAGTATTTACACTCAAGAATCGCAAATAAATCATAGCGGCATGGCCGACAACAGTGATCAGATCGCGCTGCCCCCCGCACTTCCATGGGCGAAGAGTCGATGGAGCGCCCGCTCATCCAGCCTGCCGGAAGAACGGCACTTCCATATCCTTCATGATGCACCTTCCCCTTTCGCGCCACCGCCAAACACCAGTATTTGTACGACGCGCCTGTATCCGGGACTAACCATAACTACGATTCCGTACGCTGGAGCACGCACAAGCACGATGTTCCATAATGCGGATTTCCATTGAAATAACAGTCATCTGTCCGGATCGTGTGTCTGTTTTCCTTGCCATGCGGTCGGAAGAGAGCGACGATGACGGACAGACTCAGCCAGTCCCTTGCCCCGGCGTATCGACCGCCTGAGCCCGAATTACGGCTCGTCCTGCGGCCCGATGCCCCCGACCCGCGCCTTGTAGCGTTCGTTCGCCTGATGGCACGCCGCGCGGCACGGGACTGGTTTCGGTTGCAGCAACAGGAGCAGCGCCGCCGCTCCGGACCGTAAGGGATGCCTCGTCATGAAGGTCGCGCTCTACGCCCGCTATTCCTCCGACAACCAGCGCGACGCCTCGATCGCCGATCAGCTTCGGGTCTGCCGCATTCACGCGGAAAAGCAGGGCTGGACCATCGTCGAAGAATATACCGACCACGCCATCTCGGGCGCCTCCCTGATGCGGCCCGGCATCCAGGCGCTGATCGCCGACGCACAGCGCGGACGGTTCCAGATCGTGCTGGCCGAGGCGATGGATCGCCTGTCCCGCGACCAGGAGGACATCGCCGGCGTCTTCAAGCGCATGAACTATGCCGGCGTGCGGATCGTCACCCTTTCAGAGGGCGAAGTCTCCCATCTCCATGTCGGCCTCAAGGGCACGATGAACGCGCTGTTCCTGAAGGACCTGGCCGAGAAGACCCATCGC
>NZ_JACRVU010000006.1 GCF_018811945.1 Gluconobacter sp. P1C6_b | reverse complement strand
CCGCCGCTCTGCCTGTCCCCGCAACACCTGCTCCCCTGCCGTCCATTCCGGTTCAGCCCCCCACCACAGGAACGGAAGCGGCCCCAACCCTCCCGGCACCGGTCGTTCCGGCACCTGCACCGGTTCCCGCACCGACGGCGCCGTCCATACCTGAAAGCCCTGCCGTCCCGCAGGCCCCCAGTGTCACGGCCCGCACGAAAGCCGCGCAGCCGGAGGATGCACCGGCCGCAACGCCGCCTGCCGCGAACACGCCAGCGGCGGCAACTCCCGCAATGCCTTCGACATCCGCCAGTGCGTCCACACCGGTCACAACACCACAGACGGCACCGCAGACCGCATCGCCGACCACGCCTCAGACGTCGCCTGCCGCCTCTGCACCGCCGGACAGCACGGTGCCCGCAAAGCCGTCGGTCACGCCTGCACCGGAAAGCACACCGGCCCCCACCACCCCGGCGCCGACAAACCCGACACCAGCTGATCCGACGCTGGCAAACCCGACCCCGGTCACTCCAGCACCGGCAAACCCGGCAACGGTCACGCCACCGGCTGCCGGAAACGGCTCACAGGGAGAATAAGACATGCGCCAGCCTCTGCCTGCGCGTCTTGCCCTGATCGCGCTTCTGGGATGCAGCCTCGCGGCCCTTCCGGGTTCAGCCAGCGCAGAGCCGGCGGTCATGCCACCGCCGCCCCCTGCTCCTCCCGCGCCGCCTTCACTGCAAGCTCCGCTGACGGCTTCCGGGACGCTCGTGATCCCCGCAACATGCCTGGACCGCCTGTCCATCGTGGGTGGAGAAAACGCCCATATCGTTTCGGGCAGCGGCAGTCTGGAGAAACACGGGGACCGCCTGACCTTCACGACGTCCCCGCAGGACTGTGCAACGCAGGACAGCGCCGTCGTCATGGTCCCGGCCCTGACCAGCATCGACATCCAGCTCCCCCATAGCCGCCTGACGACGTATCGCATCACCGGCGTCAACGGCGACGTGACGGCCATCAGCGGCCGCGGCAATATCGATATCGATCAGGCAAGCGGTCTGACGCTGACGATGCAGAGCACCGGAAATGTCTCGGTCGGGCACGTCACGGGTCGGCTGAGCGTACAGAACCTGTCCAGCGGCGACCTGCATATTGGTGATCTCGCGGCTTCAAGCGCCAGCATCACGGCGATGTCTTCGGGCGATATCCGCGTTGAGCAGGGCACTGTAGATGTGCTGACGGTCCGGGATTACGGTTCTTCCACCATTACCCTGAACGCAGAGGCGCGGGATGCGGATATCACGCTTCTCGGCAGTGGGGACATCACACTCCGGAAGGTCAGTGAGGCGCTGAAAAAGCGGCCGATCGGATCAGGTACCCTCTCCATCGGCGATGCCACCAGTTCGCGGATCACGAGCGTGAACACGCCTGACGGGGCTGCCATCCTGTCGGATGCGACCCGCAAGATTCTTGACCGTCTCGATATCCAGCTGGACAGTCCTGATCACGTTTCCCGTACGACCGACCATAACCGGCACCATTCCGGCGGCTATGGCGTGATCGGGGTGTTGCTGAAAATTGCCCTGATCGTCTGGGCCGTGCGCCTCTTCCGGCGCTATCGCCGGACAGGCGTCCTGCCATTCAGGAAGACGCTGGACAAAGCTGCCGCCGGATATGCCGAAGGTGTGCAAAGCTGGTCCCGGCACCGTGCCGCCTGGCGGGACACTCCGGGCGCCAGCGCAACAGCCGTGGTCCGGGATACCATGGCGGGCTTCCGGCGCCAGCAGCCGGACCCGGCCGAGGATTTCTCCCGCTCCGTTGCGCCGGGCCACCCACTGGCACGGTTACAGGACCGTCTGGTCCGGATGGAACGCCGGCTCGGCCTGATGGAGCAGTTCGTCACATCGCCCGATTTCAGTCTGGAGCGGCAGTTCCGGGACCTTGAACGGGCGGACGGACGCCGCGCCTGAATCCTCTGGGCAGAAGATGCGGGCGACGGAAACTTTGACGTCCGGATGCTGGCAGGGTAGGGGCTGAAGGGTGAATGCCGTTCTTGACCCCATAGCGGCCCTTGGCCGTGCCGCTCTCGGCCTTATCAAGCAGGCAGGTGCTCTCGCCCTGTTCGCGCTGGAGGCTCTGTCGCATCTGGTGCGACCGCCCTTCTACTGGCGCATCTTCTTTTCCAGCCTGATCGAGACGGGGTTTTTCTCTCTGCCCGTCGTGGCGCTGACTGCCCTGTTCTCCGGTGCCGTCATCGCGCTTCAGTCCTATGTTGGCTTCGGGCAGTATCACGTTCAGAGCGCGATTGCCGGGATCGTCGTCCTCGCCGTCACCCGCGAGCTTGGGCCGGTTCTGGCGGGCCTGATGGTCGCTGGCCGTGTGGGTGCAGCCATGTCGGCACAGATCGGCACCATGCGCGTCACCGACCAGATCGACGCACTCACCACGCTTTCCACCGATCCGATGAAATATCTCGTGACGCCGCGCCTTCTGGCCGGGACGCTCGCGCTGCCCTGCCTCGTGCTGGTGGCGGACATTCTGGGCGTAATGGGCGGTTTCACGGTTTCGGTCGCCAAGCTCGGCTTCTCACCCTCGACCTACATCACGGCCACGCTGGACTCGCTCAAGACGATGGATGTCGTCGTCGGCCTCGTGAAAGCGGCTGTGTTCGGATTTTTGATCGCGCTGCTGGGTTGTTACAACGGCTATAACAGCCGGGGCGGCGCGGAAGGCGTGGGTTCTGCCACGACAGCCGCCGTTGTGGGCGCGTCCATCCTGCTGCTGCTGTTCGATTACCTCCTGACGGACCTGTTCTTCTCACAATGAGTACTCCCCAAAGCACTCCGAAGATCCGCATCCGCGGCCTGCACAAGGCTTTCGGCTCCAAGATCGTGCTCGATGGCGTGGACCTCGATGTCGAGACCGGCACGTCGATGGTCATTATCGGCGGCTCCGGCTCCGGCAAATCCGTCCTGCTGCGCTGCATCCTCGGCCTGATCGAACCCGACGCCGGGACGATCGAAATCGACGGGGAGAATGTGTTGACGGCCTCGCGCTCCCGGCAGGATGCCCTGCGCCGGCAGATCGGCATGCTGTTCCAGAACGCCGCGCTGTTCGACAGCATGAGCGTCGGCGAGAACGTCGCTTTCGGAATCCGCGCCAAACATTCCGACCGTAACGGCGCCACTCCGTCCCGCGCCCAGGCGCTGCAAATGGCCGGAGACCTGCTCAAACAGGTCGGACTGGACCCGTCCGTCGGCGATCTCAGCCCGTCCGAACTCTCGGGTGGCATGCAGAAACGCGTTGGTCTGGCGCGAGCGATTGCGGGCAGTCCCAACATCATGTTCTTCGACGAGCCCACGACCGGGCTGGACCCGATCATGGGTGCCGTTATTGACGGACTGATCGTGGACTGCGTGCAGAAGCTCGGTTCCACCGCCATCGCGATCACCCATGATATGGCCTCGGCCCAGCGGATCGGAAACCGTGCCGCAATGCTCTACCATGGAAAGCTGATCTGGCAGGGCGAGGCGTCCGAACTCATGCATTCCGGCAATGCCATGGTCGATCAGTTCACCCATGGCCGGCGCGAAGGCCCCATCACCATGGAACTGCGCAAATGAGCCTTCTGCCCCGTTTCCCGAAAACCGATCCCATCGTCTGGAAGCGCATCGGGTTGAGCTATCTGATTGCCCTGCCGCTGCTATTCATCATGTTCCGCCATCAGCCCGCCCATCCGAACATGGTGCTTCAACTTCTCGGATTTCTGCTGATCATCGTAGTGTCCCGGCTTCTGGCGCGTCTGATTTTGCGGACGCGGGAATAAGGAATCCGGGCTCTGCCCGGACCCGGCAGGGATCTCGATCCCTGCATCCTGATGTGGTTTCCAAAGGTCGCGACCTTTGGTGGGGTCCAGGGCAAAGCCCCGGCTGGATCAGCAAAAGAACGCTCCCTATATAAACAGGCGCAACGTATCCCCGAACCTGAGAGACTTTGTCTTGGCCAAAAAGCCGACTACCCGTTACGTCTGCCAGAACTGTGGCGCCACCTATCCGAAATGGAACGGCCGATGCGAAGCCTGCGACGAGTGGAACACACTGGCCGAGGAAACGGTTGAGCCCACGGCCCGCAAGACCGGAAAACTGAGCGCGGGGCGTCTCCAGACGGTTCGGCTGGATGGCGAAACCCGCCCACCTCCGCGCATCACGACCAGCATTGCCGAACTGGACCGCGTTCTGGGTGGTGGGCTCGTCCCGGCTTCCGTCGTTCTGGTCGGCGGTGATCCGGGCATCGGCAAGTCCACGCTGATGCTTCAGACCACCTGCGCGCTGGCGCGGTCCGGGCATCGCGTCCTGTATGTGTCGGGCGAAGAATCGGTGGACCAGATCCGCATTCGCGCCCAGAGGCTGGGGCTGGACCGCGACAGCAAGATGCTGGACTCGCTGGACCTCGCATCCTCCATCAATGTCGGCGAGATCGTGGGCTCACTGGAGCAGGACCGGGCGCACACGGTGGTGGTGATCGACTCCATCCAGACGATGTGGCTGGAAAGCGTGGAAAGCTCGCCGGGTTCGGTCTCGCAGGTGCGGGCAAGTGCGTTCGAGCTGATCCGTCTGGCCAAAACGCTCGGCTTCGCGCTGATCCTGATCGGACATGTCACGAAGGAAGGCGCCCTCGCCGGGCCACGCGTGCTGGAACACATGGTCGATGCGGTCATGTATTTCGAAGGCGACCGCGGGCACCAGTTCCGCATCCTGCGGGCGGCCAAGAACCGCTTTGGCGCGACGGACGAGATCGGCGTCTTCGCCATGACCGATATCGGCCTGACCGAAGTCCCCAACCCCTCTGCGCTGTTCCTTGCGGAGCGACGCGGCAATATCGCGGGATCAGCCGTGTTTGCCGGGCTGGAGGGCACACGCCCCGTCCTGCTGGAAATCCAGGCCTTGCTGTCACCCAAGGCAGGCGATGGCGCACCGCGCCGCGCTGTCGTGGGCTGGGACACGTCGCGGCTGAACATGCTTCTAGCCGTTCTGGATTCCCGCTGCGGACTCAAGCTCGCCAATATGGACGTCTATCTGAACATCGCCGGGGGTCTGCGAGTAAACGAGCCCGCGGCTGACATGGCTGTGGCGGCAGCGCTTGTCTCCGCAGCGACGGGCACCCCCACATCTCCCAATGCCGCCTATTTTGGCGAGGTAGGTCTTTCGGGCGAGATCCGGCAGGTCAGTCAGGCTGATCTGCGCCTGAAGGAAGTGGCCAAGCTGGGCTTTGGGGAAGCCATCCTGCCCCGGCGCGTTTCGGCAGCGTCTGCGCGGGTCAAACCGCCCGCCGGACTGAAATTGCGTGAGATCGGACATCTGACGGATCTGGTCGGACTGTTTGCCGACAAGGACACATAACGCACAAATTTTTGCTTTTCCTGTGCTTAAAGGCGAGTTTTTAACGTTTTATTTTCGACACCCACAAAGTCTCGCAGGATATATTTGCCTATATTCTGCGTCTCTTGGGTAAAATCCCGTATCCTCTTTCATGGGAATACTTCCGGAGACCCCCCCTGAAACTCTGGCGGGATCCTCATGATGGCGTCCAATGATTATTCAGCAAGCAGCAGTACCCAGCAGACCATCAGCAGTGGGCAGTCCGCCAGCTTTCCCGCCGACACCCAGATAACATCCATCCTTGTTCAGGAGGGCGGGACAGCGACCATTGAAGGGTCCGTCAGCAGTGTCAGCCTGACAGACGGCCGTGAAGTCACAACGTCCTCCCTCCCCGTCACGGGAGCAGACATTACCAGCGGTGGAACCATCCAGAGCCTGTCGGTTGGCAACAACCGGATTGCCGTTATCGAGAACGGTGCAACCGTGTCTTCCGCGACGGTTGTGGGCGGAACAGAACTCGTCTCCCTCTCCGGTTCCGCCCTGCATACCCTGGTCGAAGGCGCTGCGGACCAGATCTCGCAGATCGCCCATCAGGGCACCCAGATCGTCCAGTCGGGTGGTGTGGCGATCGATACAACGGTTTCGGCAGGCTACGATTACTTCACACAGTATCCGGTCATGTCCGGGCCACGTCAGGCGGAACAGATCGTTGAGGCTGGAGGCTCCGCACAGGGGACGATCCTGACGGGAACTCCTTTCGTCACCGGCGGCGACCCTCTCTTCCCGCTCGATACAGTAAACTCAAGAAGCTATGCGTCAGCCATCCAGACGGTGGAAAGCGGCGGCTCTGTCAGCGGCACGATAGTCAATGGCGGCGGTTTTTCCACCATTCAAAGCGGCGCCACAGCCATCGATACAAACCTGGGGGGAACTTCCATCCAGGTCGTCCAGCAAAACTGGCCTTTTACGACGGCAACCGTTCCCTGCTTCGGCGAACAGATCGTCAATGGTGCAACCTACAACGTTACAGTCGAAAATAACGGCATCCTGATTGTCGGCGGCTCCGCCAGTGCAGTGTCCGTTTCAAGCGGCGGCGAAGTTTCGGCTCTCAGCGGAAGCACCCTTTCCGACATCTCGGTCAACAACGGTGGCACGATTTCCGTTGAGAGCGGAATCATTTTTCAGAACCCGGTACAGGTCGAAACCGGAGCAGCCTTTGTTTTCGCTGGAGTGGACAACTCGCACTCCAACGTCTCCGGCACAGTTGTACCCGAAACCGTGCAGTCGGGGGACACGCCCCGGGCCATGCTGGAAGTATTGTCTGCCGGGACGGTCGTCGAAGAGGTGGAAATCTCAGGGGATTTCACATCCCCGCTCTACTTCACGCGTGCAGCATCCGGAAATTACCTCGAAATGGGGTTCGGCACGCCGTGCTACTGCCCCGGCACCCTGATCGCGACCCCCCAGGGGGAACGACCGGTCGAGGAACTGGAAATCGGCGATCCCGTCCTGACCGCGGGTGGTCAGGTCCGTCCGGTGCACTGGATCGGGCGCCGCGCCTATGATCCCCTCTTCGCCTATGGCAACCGGGACATCCTACCGATCCTGATCCGGGCCGAGGCCCTGGCGGAAGGACGGCCCCGGCGGGACCTGATGATCTCCCCCCTGCATGCCATGTTCATCGACGGGTTCCTGATCCCCGCTCTTCATCTCGTGAACGGCACATCGATTATCCAGATCGAACGGCCGGAGACGATCCGCTACATTCACGTCGAACTTGAAAGCCATGATCTTCTGCTGGCAGAAGGCGCGCCATCCGAAAGTTTTCTCGACGATGGATCGCGTGGCATGTTTCACAATGCCGAAGAGTACAGGACCCTTTACCCTCACGCGTCAGACCGGGCGCCCCGCTACTGTGCCCCCCGCCTCGAAGGAGGCGCTGAACTGGAAGCCATCCACCGTCGTCTCCGTTCTTCTGCACCGGCCCATGACGACAGGGCCCCGACCGGCGCAGCAGCCTGAACTTTAGGAAACCCTGCGTCTTGACCGTCTCCCTTGTCGGCTATGTCGATGTCTGTGACCGCGAGCAGTTTGCCGGATGGGCCCTCGAACCGGCGTGGCCGGACATGCCGGTCCGTATTCAGGTCCATGTTGACGGCGAACTGGTGGACGAAGTCGATGCTGACCGGTTCCGGGCCGATCTGCGCGGCGGGGAATGGCACGGAAGCTACGCCTTTCAGAAAGCCTGGCCCGTTCCGCTGCCGCATGAAGGCGCGCTGGTCGAATTCACCGATGCGCGAGAAGGCCACCCGCTGACCGGTTCGCCGGTCCGCATCCCGCCCCTGCCCTCATCGCTGGTGGGCGCGTTCGACGTGGCTGACCGGTATCACGTTGCAGGATGGGTCCGCGATGAGGCCTGCCCGGACCGCACTGTCTGGCTGACGGTCTGGGTGGACGGGCAACCCGCTGGACGCATCGCCGCCAACCGTTTCCGCGCGGACCTGCGGGATGCGGGTTTCGGGACGGGGCGGCATGGCTTCCATCATGCGTTTTCGTCCCCGATTGATCCGCTGACGGATCACGTGATCGAACTCCGGCATGGCGAGGAGCGTTTCGGCACGCCTTTCACGATCCCGGGCACAGCCAGCCTGTCTGCGGATCTGAAGACTCATTTTTCTGCTATTCTGCGCGGACTGGATGCGGCGTCCGAACGGGCGGAAGCCCTGGCATTCCTGGTAAGCGAAGCCGAGCGCCTCAGGACGCGGGACGCCGCAGAGCTGACGGCAATACGCGAGCAGGAACAGGCCCGGCAGGCACAGCGGCTCCATCCCACGGAACCAGACGGCACCGATCCGGCGCAGACGACGGTCCCACGTCCCGTCGCCCTCTTCATTGACGATCGCGCTCCCGATCCCGAGCGGGATGCCGGTTCGGCCGCGATCCTGTCCCATATCCACACCATCCGGAATCTCGGTTACCGGTGCTGCTTCATGGCGTCCCGTCTCTCTCCGGACGAAGGGGACCGCATGCGGCTGGAGCAGCAGGGCATCGAATGTCTGATGCCGCCCGTCTTCCCGTGTCCGGAAGAAGCGCTCCGGCAACTCGGAAGCGGGCTTGAGGTGGTCTATCTGCACCGCCTCAACAATGCGGAAAGCTATTCCGCCCTGACCCGCGCCTTCGCCCCCACCGCCACGCTGATCTGGAGCGTGGCCGATCTGGCCTCTTTGCGTCTGCACCGTCAGGCCGCTGTCGAATCCCGGCCCGAACTCGAACGGTTCGCCAGCCGTCTGGAAGTCCGGGAGAACATGTGCGCCTGGCTGGCGGATTTTGTTCTGACACATTCTGCCATCGAGGCGCAGCGTCTCTCACGGACCGTTCCCACGGCGAATGTACACGTCGTACCCTGGGCCGTGCCGGTCTCTTCCCGCCGGCGTCGGCCGCCAGAGGCTCCCGTCATCGCCTTCGTGGGGCATTTCGCTCATGATCCCAATCTGGACGCAGCGAAATGGCTCGTCCTGACGATCATGCCGCGTCTGCGTCAGGTCATTCCGGGCCTGCGCTGCCGCCTGATCGGAAGTGCCATGCCCCATGCCGTCCATACCCTGGCATCGGAGGACGTGGAGATCGTGGGCGCCATGCCGGATCTTCAGGACGCTTTGGCCGACGTATCCGTCTGTGTGGCGCCGCTCCGTTTCGGTGCGGGGATCAAGGGCAAGGTGCTTGAATCCTGGTCCGCCGGGCTGCCCGCCGTCATGACCCCGATTGCTGCCGAAGGGCTGGTGGACCCGGCCGACCCGACGTGGCGCACTTCCATCGCAGACACGCCCTCCGACTTCGCGGAACGGATTGCCGCTTTTCTGGACCCCGCGACAGGCCGAAAACAGGTCCGGGCCGGACGGCGGCTTCTGAAAAGCCGTTTTTCGGAACAGGCCGTTATCGCCGCCCTCTCCCCTGTCCTGCCAGAGGTCTTTCCGGCTGCCGAATCCGATCCGCCCATCCTGAACTGAAACGTCTCAGAAGCGAAACACGACATTGGACTGGGCATAGCTTCCGCTTTTGCCGCCCGCCGCGTGCAGCCCGTTTGAAGCCATGAACCGCGCGCCGTAGATCTGCCAGGTCAGGTGCCGGTTCAGCTGGAGCTTGAGCGACGCCTGTGGCACCACGCCGATATAGCCACCGTGATAGGTTTTCGAGAATGTGTACGGCCCGGACGAGTTCCAGATCGCACCATCCGCATTTTCCCGCCACATGAACGGCACCTTGAACTGGATGCTCGCAAAACCTTTCCAGGGCGTGACGCTGAAAACCGGTGAAACACTGACGAGGTTCGACGGCTGGATATAGGTCGTGGTGTCCAGATAGTTCGTCTGCGGATTGAAGGGCGCCATATAGGTCCGGACCGGCCCGTTCGTTCCATTGGCTCCACCGGAATACAGGTCGGCCTGCACGCCAATGAACGGATGGAGCGGCGAGGGCGTATGGCGGTATCCCACGATCGTGTTGATCGAATAGGCCTGCACGCCGCTTTTGTGTTCGCTGCCGGACTTCTGGAACGTCCCGTCCTGATAGAGCCCCCCGAAGGAATATTCGAAGGACGCAGCGGTGCCGTACCAGCGGAAACCCACATTCCCGCGTGAGGACGTGCCTTTCAGGGAGCCGGACGCGAGCGGCACGACCGACAGGCTGCCGCCATAGCGGTAACCGTAATAGAAGATGTCCAGAAACGAGTGGACCGTCTCACCACCGATCGAGAACTGCGGCACGAGAGCAGTAATGTCCCCGCCATACAGGCGCGTGCCGTAATCTTCCGTGTCATGGAACATCAGGGTCGCGTCCGTCTTGGTCTGGACGAAATCGAACGCATCAACCCGGATATTGGGCCAGATCGCATAGATACGGCCACCGTTCCACGACAGCGGCACGTTGGGCGTTTCGCGGTTGTACAGAACGTAGGACGGCGCATCGAGGAACTGCTGACGGCCGAACATGAAGCCGGTCTGCGCGCCCGCCAGCTTGCCCTTGAACTCGATGAAAGCCTGTTGGAGATCCAGCCGCTTGCGATACGTCGTGTTGTAGCCAAAACCCTTCCAGCCTGCCGCATCAGCATTGATGAGCTGCCCGAACAGCCGGACATGCTCGCCTAAATGCAGGTCCGCGCCATACAGGTTCCGTACGCCAAAACGGCCGGAATTGCTGCCGCCCTTCTTCCCCAGAAAAGGCGTCTCCTCGTACCAGTTGCGCAGACGCGTCTCACCGGAAAAGGACAGCCAGATTGTTTTCGCGTCGTTCAGGGCGATGAACTTGAGCGGATCGAACGGATCATCGCGCCGGCTTTTGTCCCGCAGGAAGCTCCAGTCCTCCGCCCAGGGCGCCACACCATAACGACCAACCGGCCCGAAGCCCGCTGATTCGCCGTTGCCGTAACTGAACGCGCCCCATGGTCCCTGACGTCCCTGAGGCGCATGGTTCTGACTCGCCACGACACGCCGCGGCTGTGCCACAACGCCCGCATGGGGATAGTTCTGAATGGGCGGGCGTTCCGTGGAGGGAACATGGATCCATTCCTCCGTCTGTGTGACGGGCGCCTGTGTGACGGGCGCCTGAATGAGTGGCGCCTGCGTCACCGGGGTTGCGGCTGACGCGGGGCTGGCCGCCACAACCATACGCGGTACGCAGATTTCCAGCACCATCAGCGCAAGAAGGGACCGGTTCCGGTATGAATGATGACGTGGCATGCCCTGAAAACTCCTGACGGCGTTCGCAGAACATTAGGCAGAGCCAGGAAAACATCAATCGTCATAGTTTTAAATAATTTATACGATTTGTTTTGGTTTTTAATCAGGCCGCGTGATGTCCATCTGTCCCCGTGTCAGATCCCGCAGCCAGTCCGTGATGGCGTCCGCTTCTTCGACAGGCACGGCCAGCGTCATCCAGGCGCCTTCTCCATCAAAATCACATTCCAGCCGGGTCGCACGCCAGCCATCGATTTTCGATTCCACCATTGCAAAGCTGGAAAACGGACAGTGAAACCGCAGCTTCACCGTCTCGATCCGCTCGATCCGGTCCGCTTCGCGCAGGCAGGCCGACGCCGCGCCGCCATAGGCCCGGACAAGCCCCCCGGCCCCGAGCTGCACCCCGCCATACCAGCGCGTAACAACGATCATGACATTGTCGAAATCCTGCCCTTCGATGGCAGACAGAATCGGCCGCCCCGCCGTGCCCCCAGGCTCTCCGTCATCGCTGCACCGGAAGCGCTGACCCGTTTTGAAAGCCCAGCAGTTATGGGTTGCATCCAGGACCGCCACCTCGCGAAAGAAGGCCATGGCGGCAGCTTCATCTTCCACCGGGGCGGCAGAAGCACGAAAAACACTGTTCCGAATCACACTTTCGTAAGTCGCGGGGCCGGGAAGAGTCCATGTCATGGCTTTCCTTCTGCCTCAGGATCGCTGAAATGTCAGGATGGGGTAGGGAAACGCTGCCCGTTCTGTTAAGGGTAGGCCCCATGTTTTCGGATCTGACCGGTCGGCTGAATGCCGTCTGCGCGCGTCGTGCGCCCCTTGTTCTGGCGCTGTTCGCACTGCTCTGTGCTGGCTGCGTTGCCCTGAGTGTCACACGCATCAGTGTGACGACTGACACGAGCAAGATGTTTGCCAACACTCTGCCGTGGAAAAAGCGGAGCATGGAGCTGACGCGCCTGTTCCCGCAGGACAGCAACCAGCTTGTCGCCATCATCGACAGCCGCATCCCCGAACAGGGACGCATGGCCGCACGACAGCTCGCCGCAACGCTCTCGCAGGATCATACCCACTTCAAGACGGTCAGCCTGCCCGGCGACAACGCCTTCTATAACAGTCACGGCTTCCTGTTCCTCGACACGAAGGACCTGGAGCCCCTGCTGGATTCGATCGTCTCCGCACAGCCCTTCCTCGGCACGCTGGCGGCTGATCCGTCCGCCCGCGGCCTGTTCGGCGCGCTGGGCCTGATCGGCGAGGGCATCAAGGCCGGACAGGGTATTCCGAGCGGCTTCAACGGCGCGCTGGACGGCTTCGCCAACGCCCTGACAGCGGCGGCAAACAGCCATCCGCAGGACATGTCGTGGCAGAACCTGCTGATCGGCAAGCTGGCGGAGCTGGGCTCGCAGTACGAATTCGTCGTCACGCAGCCAAAGCTTGACTACAGCTCCTTCCAGCCGGGCGAAGGCGCCACGACCGCCATGCGTCAGGCGATCAACAATCTCGAATTTGTGAAGACGAAGCAGGCTTCGGGCATCATCACCGGTGAAGTGAAGCTGTCGGACGAAGAATTCTCCACCGTTGCCCACGGCATGGTGCTGGGTCTCGTCATCTCGCTCGTGCTCGTCGCAGTCTGGCTGATCCTTGCGGTCCATTCCCCGCGCGTCATCATTCCCATCCTGCTGACCCTGATCAGCGGTCTGCTGCTGACGACGGGGTTTGCGGCTCTGGCGGTCGGTGAGCTGAACCTGATCTCGGTGGCCTTCGCGATCCTGTTCGTGGGCATCGCCGTCGATTTCGCGATCCAGTACAGTGTGCGCCTGCGCGGACAACGCAACCCGGACGGCTCACACCCGTCCCTGCATGACGCCATCATCCTGACGGGTCAGGAAAGCGGCGCACAGATTCTTGTCGCAGCCCTCGCGACAGCTGCGGGTTTCCTGGCGTTCTATCCCACCAGCTTCATTGGCGTGGCACAGCTCGGCCTGATCGCAGGCTTCGGTATGCTGATCGCCTTCTTCTGCACCATGACGCTGCTGCCGGCCCTGCTGTCCATTTTCCATGCCAAACTGGGCAATGGTACCCCGGGCTTTGCCTTCATGGCCCCCGCCGACGCATTCCTGCGCCACAAGCGGCACAAGGTTGTCGGCGTCTTCGCGCTTCTGGGCATCGTGGGGCTGGCCCTGATGCCGCTCCTGAAATTCGATGCCGATCCGCTTCACACGAAAGACCCGAACACCGAGGGCATGCGCGCCCTGCATCTGCTGGAAGCGAACCCGCTCACCACGCCTTACAGCGCACAGGTCCTGACCCCCAACCTGACTGAAGCCGCCCGGCAGGCCGCAGCGTTCTCGAAGCTGCCGAGCGTGCATGACGTGCTCTGGCTCGGCGCTCTAGTCCCCGATGACCAGAAGACCAAGCTGGCCATGATCGAGGACACGGCGTCCATTCTGCTGCCAACCATCACGATCGCAAATCCAGCGCCGGCACCGGATGCCGCGGCCATCCGCGCCGCCGCCGTTACGGCCGCGCAGAAGCTGGATGCCGTAAAGGATCAGCTTCCCGCACCGTTGGAAAAGATCCGTCAGGCCCTGCACACGCTCTCGACGGCCCAGGACAGCACGCTGCTTCAGGCCAGCACATCCCTGACGCGCTTCCTGCCGGACGAACTGTCGATGCTGCGTACGGCACTCCAGCCCACCCCGGTCACGATGGAGAGCATCCCGCAGGATGTGCGTCAGGACTATGTTCTGCCGGACGGTCGCGCCCGTCTGACCATCCATCCCAAAGGCCAGATGTCCGAAACGCCGGTGCTGCACCGCTTCGTCAGGGAACTGCGCTCGGTCAATCCGGACGTCGCCGGCCCTGCGATGGAAATCACGGAAAGCGCCAACACGATCGTCCATGCCTTCACGGTCGCGGCGATCTGCGCGCTCATCATGATCGCCATCATCCTGCTGGTCGTCCTGCGCCGTCTGCTGGACGCGGCCCTCGTCATGGCGCCGCTGCTGATGTCCGCGCTGCTGACGGTCATTCTGGTCGTCACAGTGCCGGAGACGCTGAACTACGCCAACATCATCGCCCTGCCGCTGCTGCTGGGCGTGGGCGTGTCGTTCAACATCTATTTCGTCATGAACTGGCGCGAGGGCGTGAAGGGTCCGCTGACTTCTCCCACGGCGCGGGCGGTGCTGTTCTCGGCCCTGACGACCGCCACGGCTTTCGGCTCGCTGGCACGCTCCGGCCATCCGGGTACGGCCAGCATGGGGCGGCTGCTGCTGATGTCGCTTGGCTGCACACTGCTGTGCACGATGGTCTTCGTCCCGGCCCTGCTGCCCAAGCGTCCGATCGACGAGGCCTGACGCAGGCCCCCTCTGCCGGCCGATGACATGGTTTGCAGCAATGTGACACACATTCTGGCAACCGTGCGTTTCCTCAGGGGTTGAGATCTTCCAGAACGGAGGATCTCCCCTTGAGCACAGAGCATTCAGGCCTGCCGCGTGGCATCGACCATGTCGGCGTCACCGTCCCGGATATCAACGCCGCCATCCGCTTTCTTGAAGAAGCCTTTGGCGCCGTCGCCCTCTACCGCAATGTCACCCGCACCAAGCCCCAGAAAGGCCCCGAGACGGAAAAAATCCTCGGCCTGCCACAGGGTACCGTCGTCATCGAGATGTGCATGATGGCACTGGGGCATGGGCCGGGAATCGAACTGTTCGAAATGAAAGGCCCAGACCAGCGCGAGGCCGCCCGCCCCTGTGACTGGGGCCTTCAGCATTTCGCAGTCTATGTCGATGACATCCACGCTGCCTGCCACCGTTTCCGGGAAGCGGGCGGCACGCTCCTGACCGAGCCGCAGGGTCAGCCCTCGCTCGAAGCCGCGCCGGGCAACATGTTCTGCTACGGGCGCACGCCCTGGGGCATGATCGTGGAACTGGTCTGTACTCCCCACCAGGAACGCTTCAACGACATCGCCCCCATGGACCGCTACCAGCCACCCCCACGTGCCACCCCGAATAAAGGATCAGACGCATGACCCGTTTTCTTCCTCTGGCCGCGGCCCTGCTGGCCGCTTCCGTTTTCGGGAGCGCCTATGCTGCCGATCCTGCTCCGCCAACAGCCTGGTACTGGCACAACTGGACCGATCATGACGGCGTCAGCCACATGACCCGCTGTCCGTTCCATGATTACGATCTGAAAACCATGTCCAAACCTGCCGGCCCGCAATGGCAGGATCATGTGCATGAAGGCAACGCGCACATCATTTCCACCGTACAACCTGCCCATTGGGATGGAAGCTGGCACCCGGACCCGAAAGTCCAGTGGATCATCCCGCTGCAGGGATCCTGGTACGTTACGGCCATGGACGGAAAAAAAGTCGTCATGGGACCAGGTGACGTCTCTGTTGGGGAGGACCAGATGAGCCGCAAGGATGCGAAGGGACATATCGGTCATTTCGCAGGGAATATCGGGGACGGCCCCGTCACACTGATGGTCATCCAGACCGACGAACAGCCCACCGTGGATAAGCCCTGCCGTTTTCATTAAGGCTTCAGGACAAATCGTCGTTCAGTTCAGGCGCGAAGCGGCTCCCCCCTCGCGCCTGAACTGTTATCGGAACCGCAACATACTGTACATCCACGTAACAACACTCGGTTTTCGTCAATAGTTCGCGAAAAACCTGCCTGAACCGATTTTCTCCCGGTTTTCAGACAATCAGCCCTGAAGCACCCGGCAAAAAGTCACTACGACAAACCGTGACTCAATGACATTTTTTGGATTTATAGATGACAATTCGATAATTTCGCGAAAGATTGAATTAAAATAAAAAGAACGACAAAAAGGCTTAAAATAGATATATAAATAAACAATACGAAACTATCTGAATGCACAAAAATACCCATAACTAACTATAGTTATGCAAATTTTTTTGGATTTATTATTTGCACAATGACAACACAATAAATCTATTCCGTATTTTTTTATTCAGATATTCTTCTGGAATTCTTTTGACACATACACCCCAAAAGCCAGAATGTGACATAAGCGCAACGCCTTTCATGACATGTGACATGCATATTGCATTCTCGTAGCAAAAGGATTGCACACCGTTTCGATTTCCGATGAAAATGCTGCCAGAGATACAAAACTTTCTTGCGACCTTATTCGAGAAGGGACCACGGCCGCGATGACCACCTCTGTGCAACATTCACTGAAAAGACGCACACCTGCGCCCCGGACGGTTATCCGGATGTTCCTGATGGCTGGTATTTCCTACAGCGTGCTGCCAAGTTTTGGTGCCCACGCCCAGACCACTGATGCCACCAAGCACGCAGCCGTCCACAAGACTGCCGCCAAGAAGAAAACAGCCGCCAAGCAGCAGGTTATGCCTGCCGCAAAGAACACACCGGCAACGACTCCGGTTGCTGCAGCGGCTCCAGCAGCCAAACCTGCGACCACAACTTCCGTGCAGACAAGCAATCGCACAACCCTGACCACGGATCCGACTCCCGTAGCCGAAACAGTGACTGTTACGGGAACGCGTCTTTCTCAGACACGTCTGACAAATGTCATGGCAGGGACAACAGTTGACGCCGAGCAGCTACGCGCCCGTGGCTATACGGATCTTGGCCTCGCCCTGCTGCGCGAAAACACCGCATTCACTGTCGGTGACAATTCTCCGATCGGTTCACAAGGCTCCTTTGGTGCCGGTCAGTCCTTCATCGCGCTACTCGGCCTCGGTTCACAGCGGACACTGACCCTTATTGACGGTATGCGCATGGTCGGCGGGTCAACTGCCTCGAATTATGGTGCAGGCTCCGGTTCACAGGTCGATGTCAGTACAATCCCGACCTCGCTCATCAAGAAAATTGATACCAAACTGGGTGGTGCAGGCGCCGCCTACGGCGCAGACGCTGTTGCAGGTGTCGTCAACTATCAGCTTGACGATCATTTCAAAGGTGTCGACTTCAATGCCCAGGGGAACTGGACCCAGAAGCTCGATGCACCGCAGGAAAAGATCACATTCAAGGCTGGCACCAGCTTCGATCATGACAAAGGTGGCGTCGTATTCGACGTTGAATACCGTAATTCCGGCGGAATGGTCGCTAATGATCGCCGGTATTTGACGGGTGATCAGGCTACAACTTATGCTCGTGCGCCTGTGGGCTCCACGTCACCTTATTCTTACGTCCTGACCCCTGCTGTACGCTTCCTGCAGAACTCCGTCACTGGCGTTCCAATGACATCTGCAGCTTACGGATCCCTACCTCTCACTTATGGTCAGGCCTCCCAGTACGGTATCGCGAATGCAAGTGGCGCCGGTCTGATGTTCAGTCAGGATGGCAAGTCTCTTGTTCCCATCACCACCAATGCCGCCCTGAAGGATGGCTTGCGCGGAAGTGGCGGCAACGGTCTGGCCCTTACGGATTACAACCAGCTTTATGCTCCGAGCAGCAAGCTGAACCTGACGACCCTTGGTCACTATGATTTCACCGATCACCTGCATGCAACGTGGCAGGGCTGGTACGCACGTGGAACGGCATCCAGCCTCACGGCGCAGGGAACATGGAACACGCCACAGTTCGATGACCCACTGAGCGCGGAGAGCTATCAGCAGGATACGGTCGTCAACGGCGCTTATACACTGAGCACCAGCAATCCCTACCTGACGTCTGCTGAACGCACTGCAATCAAGAGCGCACTGGCCGCTGCCGGACAGTCCACGGACACGTTTTATCTGTCGCGCCTCAATCAGGATCTGGATGCCGGAAACTACACCACGACCGTTCAGATGTTCCGTTTCCAGGGCGGTCTGAATGGCGATTTTGATGCGGTTGGCCGTCACTTCGACTGGTCCGTCAAAGGTGAATACAGCAAATACATGAGCGATACCTGGGAGCCGATGATCGACACCCAGAATCTCGTCAACGCACTGAATGCCACCACGGACGCCAGCGGCAACATCATCTGCACGCCCGGCTACACGAATTCGACGGCCAAGACCCGCAGTTCCACCTGCTCGCCTCTGGATCCGTTCGGCTATGACCAGATGACGCTGGGTGCCAAGAACTACATCACGGCTGACGCCCACTCCAAGGAGAGCAACGTCCAGCGCGACATCCAGGCGGAAATCCACAGCACCGTGTTTCGTCTGCCCGCAGGCGACATCCGCTGGGATCTTGGATATGAGCATCGTCGTGAAGGATATGATTTCAATCCGGGCTCCTTCATGGAAGGTGAAGAACAGGCTGACGGCACGTACAAGCAGTACGGCAACTTCACCTCGATCCCTTACACCGGTGGTGCTTACCACACTCACGAAGTCTTCGGAGAACTGGACGTTCCTTTCGTCTCCCCGAGCATGCACATTCCGGGTATCTATAACCTGTCCGCTACAGCGAACGGTCGTTACATCAACAACAGCGTAACCGGCAGTTACTGGACTTATATGTTCGGCGGCGCATGGTGGCCGACGCAGGATTTCGGCCTGTCAGGCAACTACGCCCAGTCCGTGCGTAATCCGTCCGTAACCGAGCTGTACTCCCCAACGAGCACATCCTACGAAACAGCAAATGATCCATGCTCGGTGGAATACATTTCTTCGGGTCCCAACCCTGCAACCCGCGCTGCAAACTGCGCCAAGGGCGGCATGGCTGGCGGCTTTGAGTCCAACATCAACTACTACACCCTTCCGGGCACGACGGGTGGCAACAGGAACCTGAAGAACGAAGTCTCCAAGAGCTTCACGGGTAATCTCGAAATCCGCCCACGTTTCATGAAGGGTTTCGACTTCACGGGCTCCTTTGTTGACGTAAAGGTCAATAACGAGATCACGTCCCTTGACGCCAGCGATCTGATGGCCGCCTGCTATGATTCCACGTCGTACCCCAGCAATGCGTACTGCAATGCTTTCACCCGCGACCCGAGCACGCATCAGGTGACATCCTTCACGGACGGGTACTTCAATATCGCCAACCAGCACATGCAGGTCCTGCAGGCAAAGCTGGACTACTACATCCCGCTGCGTCGCTTCGGGCTGCCGTCAAGCGCAGGAAACCTCGAACTGCAGGGCAACTATACCCATTATGTAAAGAACCAGCAGACCTATCTGGGTAGCACCTATCTTCTTACCGGAAGCACAACATCCCCGAACAATCTGTTCACACTCGATCTGAACTACACGCGCGGTCCGCTGTTCGTGCAGTGGCAGACCGTCTACTATGGCAAAAGCAAGTATGCGCTGCAGGTATCCGATTACACCTACCAGCACAACAACCGCCCCGACTTTGCATATTTCAACACAACGATCGGTTATAAGATTACGAAGAATTTCGACGTCAACTTCATGATGAACAACATTACGAACGCTCTGCCGAAATATCCCGGCACGGTCAGCCTGACGCGTTACTATGAAGCCATCATGGGACGTTCGTTCCAGATGAACCTGGGTGCCCATTTCTGATCTCCAAGTCAGAATCCGGTGGCAGAAGAGAGGGGCTTCGGCCCCTCTTTTTTTGTCTGTCGCCCCCCGCACAGACAAAAAAACGGGACGGATTTTCATCCGCCCCGTCTCCGGTTTCAGCTCCCGATAAGGAAAAGGTCAGCCCGTCTCTTTGGGCGTGTGCTTGACCTTGATGTTGTAGCCTTTGAGCATTCCGTACCAGTACAGACGGGGGAAGACTTCCGTCTTGAGGAACCAAGCGAAGCGACTGGGCTTGCGCTGGTCATACGGGAAACTCGGCGCAACCTTGCCGCCATACAGGAACTCGGCCAGCACGACCTTGCCATAGGACACCGTCAGCGGGCAGGCGCCATAGCCGTCATAGCTGCCCATCTGCGGGCGGCCATCAAGCGAGGCCAGCAGGTTTTCCACGACGACCGGGGCCTGTTCGCGGGCTGCAGCGGCGGTCTTGGCGTTGCCAGTGCCCAGAACGTCACCGGCGCCGAAGATGTTGTCATAGGTCTTGTGACGCAGGACGGTCGGATCGACGTCCAGCCAGCCCGCTTCATTGGCGAGCGGGCTTTTCTTGACGAAATCCGGAGCGCTCTGGGGCGGCACGACATGCAGCATGTCGAACTGGCGCACGACGGTCTGATCCGTTCCGACGATCTGGAACGTGGCCTCGCGCTTTTCGCCGTCCACCTTGATCAGGTTTTCCTTCATGTGAAGGTTCACGCCGTAATAGTCGATCTCGCGCTGAAGCGAGGGAACGAAATATGGCACACCAAACAGGGCGTTTCCGGCGAGCGAGAAATCGACTTCCGTGCGGTGCAGTGAGCCTTCACGGCGCCAGTGATCGCACGCCAGATAGACGATCTTCTGCGGCGCGCCAGCGCATTTGATGGGCATGGGCGGCTGAGTGAACAGGGCCTTGCCGCCATCGAGATGCCGGATGCATTCCCACGTATAGGCGGCCGTCTCACGCGAATAGTTGGACGTCACACCATTACGGCCGAGCGTTTCGGGCAGGCCTTCGATCTTGTCCCAGTCCAACTGAAGGCCGGGGCAGACGACCAGTCGACGATACTCGACAACGCGGCCACTTTTCAGGGTCACGGTATTGGCTTCAGGCTGAAAGCTCTCAACGCTGTCGCGCAGCCAGGTGACATTGCGCGGGATCAGTCCGCCTTCCTGTCGCAGCGTTTCGGGCAGTGTCATCACGCCAGCCCCAACGAGGGTCCAGCCGGGCTGGTAAGCGTGCGTCGTAGACGGCTCAATGATGGCAATCGACAGATTGGCACGTTCGCGCCTGAGCTGGGCTGCGATGGTAATGCCGGCGGCACCGCCACCAACGATGACGACTGAGAAGCGATCCTGCTGGGTCGGGTCTGCCATGTTCGGTTACTCCAACGTCATTGTGACGGAAAGAGTCTAGTCCAGAAGGGCAAGTCTTTCCGTCAGAAGCGAATAGAAGGCGTCTGAATCAACGTCATTGACCCATAACGCGTTCGGAACGCGATCGGTTACGTTCCACAGGTCAACAACACTCTGACCCATGCACAGGGGGGCGTCGACCTCAATTTCCACATTGCAGTCGCGCCCCGAAAACAGTTCGGGCCTCAGAAGCCAGCCAATGGTGAGCGGATCGTGCAGCGCACCGCCTTCCCAGCCGTATTTGAGCTTCTCGAAGCGGTCTTCCGCGCCCAGCATCCGCACCACCATGTCCGTCACCGGCGAGCCGACCGCGGCGATCGGCGCCAGACGGGCCGGTGTGGCAATGGCGCGATGCGTCACGTCCAGCGGCAGGAGCGTGATGGGAATGCCGGAATGCATGACGATCCGGGCAGCATGGGGGTCCACGAAAAAATTGAATTCTGCGGTGGGTGTGATGTTGCCACCTTCGCGCTGGGCACCGCCCATGGCCACGACTCCCGC
Source organism: Gluconobacter sp. P1C6_b (assembly GCF_018811945.1). Taxonomy (GTDB): domain Bacteria; phylum Pseudomonadota; class Alphaproteobacteria; order Acetobacterales; family Acetobacteraceae; genus Gluconobacter. Next base: position 142,402 of record NZ_JACRVU010000006.1, on the reverse strand, counting down.
GATCCGGGACGCGATGTCCGGCGCATGCGTCAGCGCCAGAGCCAGATTCGTCATCGGACCGAGGCAGACGAGCGTGATCGCGCCTTCCGGCTCACGGCGCAGCAGGTCCACAAGATGGGTTGCGGCATCGATTGCCTGCGGCCGCAGGGTCGGCTCGGGCAGATTGGCGCCTGCCATGCCCGTTTCGCCGTGGACGTGCTCGGCGCTGATGGGCGCGCGATGCAGGGGACGGGCTGCGCCTGCAAAAACGGGAATATCGGTGCGGCCTGCCAGTTCGAGCAGGGCGCAGGCATTCCGCGTCGTCAGGGCCACAGGCACATTGCCGGCGACGGTCGTGATGGCCTCGACCGTCAGTTCCGGCGAGGCCAGCGCCAGCAGGATGGCAACCGCATCGTCCTGACCCGGATCGGTGTCAATGACGATGCGGCGGGGTGCGATCGGTGCGGAACTGGCCTGCGTCATCATGCTTCTTCTTCGGAGTCCTTGATCCAGACCTCGACCGGTCCCGTAACCTTGATCGTCATCGGACGGCCACGACGATCCAGCGTCTTGCCGACTGCCAGACGGACCCAGCCTTCGCTGATGCAGTATTCCTCGACGGTGGTGCGCTCTTCACCCTTGAAACGGACACCAATGCCGCGCGAAAGCAGCTCTTCGTTGTAATACGGGCTGTCCGGGCTGGCGGAGAGGCGATCGGGAATGGTGTCGGTCATGGCAGGACTATCCTCGTTTGTATCAGATCCGATCATGTCGGACCGGCGCGTCAGAGGTCTTCTCTGTAGCGCCGGATGGACGGCTCTCCAAGTCCACCCGGGTTCCGGAACGGGACATGGCCGCTCCCCTAGGACGCAGAGCACTGCTATGAGAGACGCTCCCCGTCGGAGACAGACCTCTCATGCCGTACTGCTCTTTTCGCCGCAAACCGGAGCGCCGCCTTCCCGGACTGACTGCCCTCGCATCGCTTCTGATGCTTCTGACAGCGGGAACCGTCCTGTCCGGATGCGCCTCGGATGACGATGGCGACAACTGGTCCGTCAGCGCGCCGGTCTCGGCCGGGCAGGCCATCCGGCTGGATTCCGTGCCATCCCACGAACCGGCCTCGGTCTATCGTCTGACCTATCGCAGTACGGATGCGCGCAATCCGCAACAGCTCGTCCGCGTTTCGGCGCAGGTTCTGGTTCCGCGCGGTCGTGCCCCGGCAGGCGGCTGGCCTGTTCTGGCCTGGGCGCATGGAGAAAGCGGCCTGCACCTGACCTGCGCACCGTCCGTCATGGGGATCGGCACCGTACAGGCGCATTTCTATGACGGCTGGCTGCGTCAGGGCTTTGCGATTGTCGCGACCGACTATCCGGGCATGGGCGAGCCCGGCGCCCCGCTCCTGCTGAATGCACGATCGGAAGGCATGAGCGTACTTGATGCCGTCCGTGCGGCCCGCGAGCGCCTGCCGGACCTGTCCGAAAGCGTGGTGCTGAATGGCCATGCACAGGGGGGGCAGGCCGTTCTGGCGGCGGCCGCCATGGCCTCAACCTATGCGCCGCATCTGCGAATTCTGGGCACGATTGCCGCTGCCCCACCTTATCTCGACGAACAGACTGCGCAGGAGCTTCTGCACCCCGCCAACCCGCGCAGCTTCTCACCAGCCGTGCCGGAACTGCTGACACTCGGACAGTCGCTGGCCGAAGCCGATCCCTCCACGGACATCAACGAGGCCTTCACGCCGCGGGGACAGCGCCTTCTGCACGATGCCGGGTCCATGTGCGCCTCGGACTTCTTACCGATCGCCAAACGCTCCGGTCTGACGCCCGCAACATTGCTCGAACCCGAAGCCAGCCGTGTGCTGGCGCCGGTTTTCGACTGGGCGAAATATCCCGGCTTCTCCCTGCCCTCGCCCGTGCTCATCGAGTCCGGCGCGCAGGATCTGCACACCTCCCCCAGCCAGCAGAAACGCCTCGTCACCCGGCTCTGCGCTGCCGGAACCGCTGTGACGCACCGGATTCATGACGCCAGCCATAACGGCACCCTCGCCGCCATGATTACAGAGGCCCACAGCTTTGCCGGGCAGCTTCTGCAAGGCACAAAACCCCGTTCGGATTGCAATTAGCCGGCCTGCGCCCTTCTGGTGCTCAGGAGGCAGAAATGTTTTCCCCCCGGCGGGGGTCGCATCCCGGAAACACTCTGTTAGACTCCGCCGGATGAATATCCTGATTACAGGGGCCGCATCCGGCATCGGACGCAGTCTTGCCCTGAAGCTGGCCCGCCCCGGCGTTTCCCTGCAACTCTGCGATCATGCTGAAGACGGTGTGATGGACACCGCCCGGCAATGCGATCAACAGGGCGCCAGAGCAGTTCCGGTCGTACTGGATACGCGAAACCGTCAGGGCATGGCGGACTGGATCGCTACGGCCTCAGGAGAACATCTGGATATGGCGTTCCTCTGCGCAGGCATCACGGGCGGCCTGCCTCCCGAAGCCGATGACGGTCTGGTGCTGGAGCGCGAAGAGCGCGTGTGGGAGATGCTCGACACCAACCTGACTGGAACGCTCAACACGTTCTTTCCGGTCGTGACGGCCATGCGCAGGCAGCAGCGAAATGGTGAAAATCTTCGGGGGCGGATCTGCGTGATGGCATCCGTCGCGGGATTCGTCTGCTATCCCGGAACACCGTCCTATTCCGCGTCCAAGGCCGCGCTGGACCGTTTCATCGTGGCCAATGCGGCCCATCTGCAGCGTTTGGGCATCAGCCTGACCAGCGTGTGCTGCGGATTTGTCGATACGGCCATGGTGAAGCAGAACCGTTTTCCGATGCCGGGTCTGGTATCCACGGAAGAGGCCGTCCGCCTGATCCTGCGCGGCACACTGCGGCAGACGCGACGGGTGATCTTTCCGTCCTGGCTGGTCATGGGCTCCCGACTGATGGACCTGCTGCCGCCTCGGCTGGCCGAGCGGTATTATATGACCCAGCCCTCCGCCCAGCCGGCGGGAATGCCCGATTTCTGACTCCCTGCACGGCGGATAACTGACATTTTGTGTCCTATCAGTAATGACCCCCGGCGCGGTTTTGTGGATAAACTGGCCGCATGAATTTCTGCCGCCTGTTCATAGACCGTCCGGTCGCGACGACACTGATGTCCATCGCCATCTTCATGGCGGGGTTCATCTGCTACCCCCTCCTGCCCGTCGCCACGATGCCGGACATGACCACAACCTCCATCATGGTCGTGGCCACCCAGCCGGGTGCGGATCCGCAGCAGATGGCGACCTCCGTGACGACGCCTCTGGAACGCAGGCTCGGATCGATTGCGGATCTGGAGAGCATCGAATCCGACACCAATGCCGGACAGGCCCAGATTTTCCTTGAATTCTCGTCGTCACGGAATATCGACGGCGCCCTGCGGGACACACAGGCCGCCCTGCGCGCAGCGAGAGCCGATCTGCCGACCGGCACGATGGACGCCGACCCGCAGGCGTTCAAAATGGATGGCGGTGGCTTTCCGGTCTATCTGATGAGCCTGACCGGCGACCAGAAAACCCAGGCCGAACTCTACGACATCGCCAATATCCGCATCAAACCGCTCCTGGCCGAGGTCAAGGGTGTGGGCCGTGTGGAAGTCGTGGGGTCAACGAATCCTGCCGTGCGCGTCGAGCTTAATCCCGGTCCGCTTTACAAATGGGGCATCGGTTTCGAGGACGTGCGCACCGCCCTCGCCTCGGCCAATGCCTTCACGCCCAAAGGCTTCATCGACAGCAACGGCCAGCGGATGATGCTGTCCACCAATGATCAGGCCATCAACGCAGCCCAGTACCGGGACCTGATCGTCGGATATCGCAACAATTTCTACCCCGTCCGGCTGAGCGACATCTCCACGATCACCGACAGCGTGCAGGACGTCTACCAGACCAGCTATATCAACGGCCATCGCGCCGTCACCCTGGTCGTGACCGCCCAGCCACACGCCAACACCGTGGCCATCGTGGATGGCATCAACGCCAATCTGACGCATCTGCGCGACGCGCTGCCGGCGGACGTCAATCTGGTTGTCGGCCTCGATACGTCCCGATCCATCCGTGCCTCTCTCGCGGATGCGCGGCTGACGCTGATCCTGTCCGTCGTGCTGGTCGTGCTCGTCATCCTGCTGTTCTTCCGGAAGATGATCACGACGCTCATCCCGGCCGTAACGGTCCCCATCGCGCTGTCCGGCACGCTGGCCGCCATGGCCGCGTTCAACTTCACGCTCGACGTCCTGTCGCTCATGTCCCTGACCATCGCGGTGGGTTTCGTGGTCGATGACGCCATCGTCGTGCTGGAAAACATCGCCCGCCACATGGAAGAGGGGAAAGACCGCTACGAGGCCAGCCTGATCGGCGCTTCGGAAATCGGTTTCACGGTCCTGTCCATCAGCGCCTCGCTGGTCGCGGTGTTCATCCCGCTGCTGTTCCTGCCCGGCGGCGCTGGCTCGATCATGTTCGAGTTCTGCATGACAATGATTTCCGCCATCGTGATCTCGATGTGGCTGTCCCTGACGCTGACGCCGATGATGTGCGCGCATCTGCTGGAAATTGACCACGGCGAAGAATCCCGGAAAGGCATCCTCGGCCACATCGCCTTCATCACGGAAACTTCGCTGAACTGGACGCTGAAACAGTATGGCCGCTCCATGCACTGGTGCCTGCGCCATCCGGTTCTGATGGGTCTGACCCTGCCGCTCAGCTTCGTGGTATTGGTGGGCTCGGTCGTGCTGATGCCCAAGGAATTCATTCCCTCGCAGGACATGTCGCTGCTGGCAGGACGCATCAAGGGCGACGCCACCATGTCGTTCCAGGAAATCGACCGGCGCCTGCGGGAAGTCGGGGCCATTGCCCAGACGGATCCGGATGTCACCTCGACAACCATCTTCAGCGACGACAAGAACAGCGGCGAACTCTACCTCCATCTGAAGGAAAAGGAGGAACGCCCCTCCGCCGAGGTCATTCTGGACCGCATCCGCAAGCGCCTGCCCGATGAACCAGGGGCCGATATCTCGTTCTGGAGTGTTGGCGGCAGTAGCCAGGGCGGCAGCAGTTCCAAGAATACCGGCAGCTATCGCTACGTTCTGCGTGGAGACAACGTCGCCGACCTGTTCGGATATCTTCCGACCCTGCTGAGCGCCCTGCGCGCCTCGGGCAAGCTGGTCAATGTGTCTTCCACGACCGAGGGACAGTCGGTTGCGGCCTACATCACCGTCCACCGCGACACCGAAGCACGCTATGGCATCACGCCGCAGCTGATCCAGAACGTGCTGTATGATTCCTACGGTCAGGCCATCGTTTCCACGATCCACCTGCCCACGACCGAACACCGCGTCGTCATGGTGCTAGCGCCGCAATACCGCATGGATCCTGAAATGCTCCGGCAGGTCTGGATTTCAACAGCCGCAGGCACAGCGGCCGGCGGCGTGGCTTCCAACCTGATCCGGGTCCGCAGTGATGCGAGCACGTCCGCGAACAGCTTCACCTCCCTGGCCACGGCCTCCATCCAGAACTCGCTGGCCAACCAGATTTCGGGCAACTCATCCAACGGTTCCGCAGTTTCGTCCTCGACCGAGACCATGATCCCGCTGACCAATGTGGCTTCCGTCCTGTGGAAGCCGCAGCCCCTCGATATCACCCACCGTGGCAGCTATTATTCCGCCAATATCTCCTTCGATCTGGCGACCGGCGTGAGCTACAACGACGCGGTCGACCTGATCAAACAGACCATGCAGACTACCCATGCCCCTGATGGTGTTCTGGGCGACTTCACCGGGACGGCCGGCGATACCCGCAAGCTCATGATCAACGGCGGCCTGGCGTTCCTCGCCGCGATTGCCGTGATGTATATCGTGCTGGGTATTCTCTATGAGAGCCTGATCCATCCCATCACGATCCTCTCCACCCTGCCGTCCGCCGGTATCGGCGCGGTTCTGGGGCTGTGGATCGCGGGAGAGTCCTTCAGCATCATCGCCATGATCGGCATTATCCTGTTGACGGGTATCGTCAAGAAGAACGCCATTCTCGTCATCGATTTTGCAATCCACGCTGAACGGATCGAAAAACTGTCCCCGAAAGAGGCCATCTTCAAGGCATCGATTACGCGCTTCCGCCCTATCCTGATGACGTCCCTCGCCGCTGCTCTGGGCGCGGTTCCGCTCATCATCAGCAACGGATATGGCGCGGAAATGCGCCGACCGCTGGGCGTTTCGATCCTGGGCGGCATGGTCGTCAGCCAGCTTCTCACGCTGTACACCACGCCGATCGTCTATCTGTGGATGGATGCCATCGGCATGAGAGGCAAACGTCTCTGCCACTGGCTGCTCGGCCTTGTGCGTCGGCACAACGGCACCGAGCCCTCCGCCAGACAGATCTGACCCCAGGGACCGGCAATTCACGCGGTGGACAGATTCAGAGGGATGGAAGGGACGTTGTCTGCTGATGCGTCCGGTTGTCGGCGGAAAGCGGCATGATGCCGGGGATGACTTCCACTTCCGTCCGGTCCACGACACGCCCCGTCAGAACCATGCGGCTGCTGGCATTGTAGACATGCACGGTGTCACCTTTGCCGCCTGCTTCGAGAACCGTTCCTGAAACGGTCAGATGCAGGCTCGGGCCGGAAAATGTCGCGACAACCGGCGACCCGCGATGCACGAGTTGCGGATGCGCGAGTTCGGACACGCTAAGGACCTGACCGGCGGCAAGCACACCCCGCGCCTCGAGACCGACAGCATCTTCGGGAGACTGAAGGGCATCGTCTGGAATCAGACCGATGCGAACAAAGGTCATGGTGACATCTTCAGGCAGGATGGGTTGTCCCAAGTGCATGGCGTGACGCAGAGTCACGGCCCGGACTTCCATGGTCGCCGTTCCGCTCACGGTGAAAGCCGTCCCCTGTCCGCCACTTGCAGACGCGACTTCAAGGCGCGCGGTGAAATGCTCGCTACCATGAGGGGGACGATCGATATGCAGGATCGTCGGTGCGGCCTGATCCGCCACGGGAACCGCAACAGGCTTGAACCCGGTCAGCGCCACCTCAACCCGGGCCTCGGACGGAAGTTCCAGACCTTGCCGGATAACGGGAAGCACGTCATCAACCGTGATCATTCGGGCCGCATGCGTCACGGTGGTGGACACCAGCGGAGAAGCATCGGGCCAGTCCACGCCGAACTGCGCGGCGATGGCTGTCAGCTGCGGACCACCGACCACATAGCTTGCTCCCAGAGCCGGGGCATCGCCAATCTCGGTATCCTGTCCTTTGCCCAGATCGGCGAACAGGTCGGACAGGCGCACGCGCGGATGATCGACATTGACGTTTGTCCGCAGGGTTGCGGCAGAAGCGGACGACAGTGCTGTGCATCCTGCCAGCAGCAGGATGCCACCTTTCAGCAGGATACGGCTCATGCTTAGCCACCACCCAGATTGGTCACGGTCTTCATCATGTCGTCAGACGCGGTGATAACCTTGCTGTTCATCTCATAGGCGCGCTGGGCCGTGATGAGATCGGTGATTTCCGTCACGACATTGACGTTCGAGTTTTCAACGTAACCCTGCATGATGCTGCCGTAGCCAACGGCTTCAGGGTTACCCATCATGGCGTCGCCCGACGCCGTCGTCTGGGTAAACAGGTTCTGTCCCATCGCGGCCAGACCGTTCTCATTGGTGAAAATACCAAGCTGAAGCTGCCCGACGAGCGTCGTGTTGTTCTGCCCGGCGATCTGCACGCTGACCTGTCCCGACTGATCGACGGAGATGCTCTGGGCATTGTTGGGGATCGTGATCGTCGGGCTGATGAGATACCCATCCGCCGTCACGAGAGAGCCGTTATTGTCCATCGAGAACGTGCCGTCCCGGGTATAGGCGAGCTGCCCGGACGGAAGCTGGACCTGGAAATAGCCCCGTCCCTGCACGGCCAGATCCAGAGAATTGCTGGTCTGTTCGAGACTGCCCTGATCGTTGATGCGGTAAATGGCGGCCGTTTTCACGCCAAGACCGACCTGTGCACCAGCCGGAATGGTCGTGCCCGTATCAGAAGAGCTTGCGCCTACGCGGCGGATATTCTGGTAAATCAGATCCTGGAACTCGGCACGGGAACGCTTGTAGCCCGTGGTGCTCATGTTCGCGATATTGTTGGAAATGGTTTCGACGTTGGTCTGCTGGGCCTGCATGCCCGTTCCGGCGATGTCGAGTGCGCGCATGGAGAGTTATCCTTGTCCCGTAAGGGTCGGTAAATCAGGCCGAGACCTGAACGATCTTGTCGATGGCGTTTTTCTGGCGCGTTGCTTCGGCGTCCACGAACTGCGCCATGAAATCGAAGTTCCGCTGGATTTCCATCATCTGCGTGACTTCGGTCATCATCTGGACGTTGCTGCCTTCCACCATGCCCTGCACGATGTTGGGCCGCTCGACAGCGGTGGTCGGCTGGTCGGAACGCAGCAGCCTGCTGCCTTCGGCCTGGAGCCGGTTATTATCCTGCGCCGTCACGATCCCGATCTGGCCCTGCTCGCCGGTTTCGGTCGAAATCACGCCATCGGCGGAAATGGTGATGCGATGGTCGGTCTGGGGCAGTTCGATCGGCTGCCCGTCACGGTCCAGCAGTGCATTGCCGTTTTCATCGACAATGGCGCCATCCTGCTGTTCCTCGAAGCGGCCGGCCCGCGTCAGGCGGACACCATTGGCGGTGCGAACCTGAAAATAGCCCTCGCCACCCAGTGCGAGATCAAGGGGATTGCCGGTGGACTGCATGTCGCCCTGCTGGAAGTCCCGATACGTCGCGCGGTCCTGCGTATAGGATTCCGTATCCGCACCTTCAGGCTGCTTTGAGCCGTGCTGGTGGGACAGGAAGTCGCTGAAAAGGACATTTTCGCGTTTGTAGCCCACGGTCGAGGCGTTCGACATGTTGGCCGCGACCACGGACATGGCGCGCTGCTGGGCATCCATGCGCGAAAGCGCAATATAGGTACTGTTCTCCATGGGCTTTACAGGCTCCGGTCAATCCCGATTTCGGAGCACAGCCTAGCCGCAGAAAGCTTTCCCAATCGTTAAACGAACAGGGTTATCCCGACTCGCCGTGACGATATGGTGAAAGAGTTTCCAGTTCCGCCGCCTCTGCCTGCATGGCGGTCCGTTCCTCTTCTACAAAGGCCGCCACGGCTTGTCGCAGCCCGGGATCGAGGATGGCGTGCGCGGAATGGGTGAAGGTCGGGAGGTAGCCGCGCTGGATCTTGTGCTCGCCCTGCGCACCGGCTTCGACACGGGACAGACCGTGCTCAATGGCGAAGTCGATCGCACGGTAATAACACAGCTCGAAATGCAGGAAGGGCCAGTCCCCCTCGCAACCCCAGTTCCGGCCATACAGCGCGTCCGTTCCCATGAGGTTCAGCGCGCCAGCAACCGCTTTTCCGTCATGATGGGCCATCATGAGCACCACACGGTCTCCGAGGCGTTCGGACAGCATGGGAAAGAAGCGCTCCGTCAGATAGGCGCTGCCCCATTTCCGGTCGATCGTGGACTGATAGAACCGGTAGAACGCCTTCCAGTGTTCCGGGGTGATCTGGTCTCCGCGCAACGCGCTGAAGGCCAGGCCGCAGGACTGCGCGGCACTGCGTTCCTTACGGATGGATTTGCGCTTGCGGGAGGCTAAAGCGCCCAGAAAATCATCGAACGTGGCATAACCGTTGTTCTGCCAGTGATACTGGATGCCCGTGCGCGGCAGATAACCCGCCTCGGTAAAGGCTTCCATCGAAGCCGTATCGCAGAAATTGGCGTGCAGGGAGGACAGGCCGAGCTGCGCCGTGGCCTGAATGAGCGCTGAGGCCAGTGCCTGTGCCACACCTTTCGGATCGGGCAGATCGGGACGCAGCAGCAGCCTGGGCCCGGGAACCGGCGAGAACGGGACGGCACAGACGAACTTCGGATAATAGCGACCGCCCGCGGCTTCATACGCGCGGGCCCAGCTCTGGTCGAAGACATACTCACCCCAGGAATGGGATTTTCCATAAAGGGGAGCGAGGGCCGCGATCATCCCGTCAGGCGCGCGCAGCACGGCATGCCGTACGAGCCAGCCGGAGCGGTCCGCGACGGAACCGCTGTCTTCAAGAGCGGACAGGAAACCGAAAGAGACGAACGGATTGTCCGCTCCCGCGCAGATGTCCCATGCCTTGCCCCCGATCTCGTGGATCGAGGCATGGAGGCTCAGGCTCCAGTCAGGCGAAGAGACGTTTTCCGTTTCTCCCATTCGGTCCTCCCATCCGGGGTAATCAGGCGATTTCGAACAGGGCCTCGACCTCGACCGGGGCATTCACGGGCAGACTCGGCACACCGATGGTGGAGCGGGCGTGACGGCCGGCGTCCCCGAAAACCTCAACCGCCAGATCGGACGCGCCGTTCATGACAGTGGCCTGATCGGTGAACTCGGGCGTGCAGGCGATGAACCCGCCCAGACGGACAACGCGCGTGATGCGGGAAAGATCACCGTCCAGTGCCGCCTTGGCCTGGGCCAGAACATTGATAAGGCAGGCGCGGGCACAGGCCACACCGGCATGGACCGAAACCTCGTCGCCGAGCTTGCCGGTGATGAGCAGCTTGCCGTCCACCAGCGGAAGCTGGCCGGAGACGATAAGCTGGTTTCCGGTGCGGACGGTCGTGACGTAATTCGCAACCGGAGCGGCTGCGACCGGCAGCGTGATCTCAAGGTCGGCGAGGCGGGAGTCGGGGGTCGCGGTCATGGCAGGTCTCCGGTTGGGGCGCCCGAGGCGGGCATCTGATGGGGTCGCATGTTGAAACGGGAATGCCGTGATGCCAAGGGGCAAGACCGCATCGGCGGATCAGGTCGGCAGGCTTTCGTCCCCCGCCAGACTCCGGCGGCTGCGTTCGAGTTCCTCGGCATAGCGGCGCAGGGCGTGCTGTTCGGTCAGGGTTCCGATCACCTGCCGGGACTGCCGGTCCTCGACAACTACCAGGGCGTCGGCCTCGGCCTTTTCGAACAGTTCGATCGCCTCGCGGATGTTCATGTGCGGGGTGAGCATGGCGTTGCGGAACAAGGCCAGCGTTCCGATTGGCGTCTGCGACGCCGGGACGGCGTGCAGATCCGCCAGGTGGACGATGCCGTCATAATGTCCGTCCCCATCAAGCAGGACGATCCGCTGGGCCGAGCCGAGCGGGAACAGGGCCTGCGCGCGGTTTACAGGTGTGTCCGCCGGGAGGGTACGGACCTGTCCGCGCATCATCCGGCGGACATTGAGCGAGCGCATCCAGCCGATATCGACGGCGGATCGGATCGACTCACCGCGCAGATGGAAGCGCCAGGTCGCGAAGCTGTAGCCGAACAGCCGCCGCACGGTCAGGAGCGACAGAACCGCGGCCACCAGTGTGGCCCCGCTCATGGAGACGCTGCCGGTCAGTTCCAGCATCAGGCAGATCATGGTCATGGGGCTGCCGATGACGGCCACGGCCATGGCGCTCATGCCAACCAGTGCGCAGGCCGTGACGGAATCCGGGGCAACGCCCAGCGGTTCCAGAAGCGTGCCATAGATCGTGCCCGCCAGAGATCCAAGATAGAGCGATGCGAAAAACAGCCCCCCGCGAAACCCGGACCCGATACACAGGCAGGATGCCAGAGCCTTCAGAAGCAGCAGGACAACAGCCATCTGCGCAGTGACGTTTCCTGCGAAGACAGCGCGCATGGCATCATGCCCGGCGGACAGGACGGACGGATACAGCGTCGCCAGCCCACCCACAATCAGCCCGCCAACCGCAGGCCGTAGCCAGACCGGACCGGGCATCCGGCGGAACAGCGCCTCGGTCTGGGTGACGCAGAACATCAGGCCGATTGCCGTCAGGGCTGTCAGCACGCTGATGATGACCGCCCCGGCCGTTCCTTCCCAGGACAGGGTGCCCGGCGATGGAATAACGATGGCCGGCGGGACACTCCCAAGCGAGCGCGTCACGCCTACGCCAGCCAGTGCGGCGACCGCCACAGGAGACAGGCTCCCCAGAGAATAGGAGCCGATCACCAGTTCGAACGCATAGAAAGCCCCGGCCACCGGCGCATCAAACGCCGCCCCGATCGCAGCCCCGGCACCGGCTCCCACCAGCACGCGCAGATCTTCGCGCCGCACCCGGAAGGAGCGTCCGATCCGGGAACCGAAAGCCGCGGCAATCTGGGTGAAGCCGGCTTCAAGCCCGATGGAACCGCCCACCCCGTTGGACAGGACCGTCTGGCAGACGATAACCAAACTGTCCCGCACGGACATGCGGCCGCCATGCAGCGCGTTGGCCTCGATGGGGTCCACGGGACTGCGGGGCATGATTTTCGCGACCATGACGCCGAACAGCCCGATCGCCAGCCCGCCGCCGGTCAGCACGGTCACTGTTCGAAGCGGTGGCAGGGCGGTCAGGCCGGAGAGATGGCCGCCGGAAACGCCCGAGACCCCGAACAGAAGCCTGTGCATGAAGAAGGTCAGATGGGTGACCACAAAAACGCACAGACCCGAAAGAATCCCGACAAATCCCGCCAGAACGCTCAGCCAGACCTCGTTTCCACGGACCAGGGTTCGCAGATTCAGCGGCGCATGGGGAAACAGACGCGCCTGAAAGCGGTTCATCCGCTGGCGCAGGCCTCGGGACCTGTCCTGAAAACGGCCGGAAGAGCCGTCAGGAGATGCGGGTGAAGGGGCGGGACTGGTGGACAAGCGGGCTCCCGGGCGGCAGGTGTGATCCTGTTTGACGGCAAGCGCGTCGCCGATCAACAGCTGTCATGGAAGGATCATTGATGAAACTGCATGTCATCGAACGCGGCGAAGGCCCGGAAACCGTCGTCTTCCTGCACGGACTTTTCGGGCGGGGCCGGAACCTCGGCTTCCTCCAGCGCGGCGCGGCTGCCGATTTCCGGACCCTTGCGCTGGATCTGCGCAACCATGGCAACAGTCCGCATGGCCCGGTCAGCTATGCGCTCATGGCGCAGGACGTGCTGGAAACGCTGGATGATCTGGGAGTCGAGCATTTTGCCGTCGTCGGCCATTCCATGGGCGGGAAGGTCGGGATGATGCTGGCCCTTGCCGCTCCCGAGCGCGTCACGAAGCTGCTTGTTGCAGATATCGCACCGGCCCAGACGGGGCATGGACATGGCGAGATGATCGCCCGGCTGGCCGCCATCACATTTCCCGCATCGCTCGAACGGCGGGAAGGACTGGATCTTCTGGAGCCGGTAGCAGGCAGCAGGCCCGTGGCCGAACTCCTTCTGCAGAACGTCCGGCTCGGCGATTCGCCGGGGTGGAGCATTGGTTTTGACGATCTCGCCCGTGACATTCACGAAATCGAAAACTGGCCCGATCTGCAGATTGCGCCCTACGAAGGGCCTGTTCTTTTCCTGCGGGGCGGGGCGTCCCCCTATGTCCGCCCCGAGCATCACGATCAGATCCGGACTCTTTTCCCCCACGCGCTGATCCGCTCCCTGCCCGACGCCGGACACTGGCTGCATGCCGAACAGCCGCGCGCGTTCCTCAGCGAAATGATGGAATTCCTGCTCAAACCGACCTGAAACAGAACGTTACGACACCAAACCGGATCAGCGGATGGCGGTTTGGTGCGAATCATTTTATTTCGATAAAGCAACATAAATAAAATCTAATATATTAATTTTTTGCTTTTTTAATAAAACTCAATTATAATTAAAGTAAAAAACTTACTTTTTCGAAAATTTAACGACTACAACATCAATGCCGGAACGGCGCATGCAATAACTTCATCAGGATTACGCGGATGTACGCTCTACTGTTCTCCGAGCCTTTGGTAAATCGTGCCGAAATGCGTGTCTTTACACGAGAGAAAATCTATTCTTCCGCACTGGCCCGGGGCGCAGCCCATGGCGATAAAGACACTATTCGGGCCATGATGATCGGATGGTGGCCTTTTATTCAGGCTTTTGAGCGCGCTATTGACGTGCGCGTCGGTCATCTCCCCATCAAGCCGCTCGTCCAGCGTTTTGGCCAGAGCCGAATCAAGACTTTCTTTTCGGAAGCCCGTGAAGCCGTCCGCGAAATGAAGGAAGAGGAAGGTTCGCACGCCATCCTGTGGGCCGATGGCGCGAAGGAATTCGGCCTCAACCTGTTCGGGACCCACTATGACACGCTGCCGAGCGTCCAGAAGCTGATTGCCAATGCCGACAGCGAAGATCCCGTGATCTTCTTCTCCTGGCTGGCCGCCGTGGAATACATCGCCGAAGAACTGGCCGCCTATCTCTGCCACGCACCGAAGTTCACCAGCCTGTTCGCCAAGAAGCACTGGACCTGGGGTCTGGCCCATGACGAGCATGAGCATGACGGGCCGTCCCATCTGGAAATCGACGAGGATCTGGCCCGCGCCTACTATCCGTCCAACGATCCGGACATCACACGCGCGGCCCTGACCGCCAACATGCGCGAATGCATTGAAATGTTTGAAAAAGCGAGCTTCGAGATTTACGCCACAACGCCTGAAATGGCGCATTAACGAAATCTTAAGCCCTTATCGGCTATCTCCGTGCCCGGTGTGCCATAACCGACGTGCGGAGATGTTGCCATCGACAGATTCGTCCGCCGCAAAGAAAAACTTCATAAATCCCTGTCATCGTGGCACCCTCCTCCTCTATTGGGAAGGTTCATGATGCTTCTGCCTGTCTCATCGGATCTTGCTGTCTCGTCCCAGTCAGGCGCAGCACAATGACCGCCCTGCTGACCCTGATGAAACAGGTGCGGCTTGCCCGGCTTTTCTCTTTCCGGACGGCAATCCCGGATGGAGCGGAAGAAGACATCCGGCTGTCACGCTGCCGGGTCCTGCGAGGGCTGAACTTCTTTCATTTCGTTCCCCAGATCAGCTGCGCCCCGATCACCGGGCTCTGCCTGATGCGGAACTACCCGACCTACGGCATGATCCTCTGCGGGTCCGTCCTGTTCCTGCTGCTGATCTACAATATCTGCTTCTATGCGATCCCGACCGAGAAGCTGGTCGACACCAGACAGTCGTGGATCCTCAAGGGGCTCAATTTCGCATTCGCGCTCTGCTGGATTACGCTTCCGGTCGTGGTGTTTCCCTATGGCGACGCCAATGACAGGGTTCTGGTCGCCGGCATCATGGTGGGCCTGACGGCGACAACCATCACGCTGATGCCCCTGACCGGCATGGGGGAAATAATTGCGCTCATGCTGATCCTGTCGTGCTGCATCGCCCTTTTCCAGTCATGGGAAATCGATCACGGCGCGTTCTATTTCTATATCGCCATCGAACTGGGAATTTACCTGTTCTTTGTCCTGTCCCTGACCATGGCGGTCAGGACCCTGTTCACGGCGTTTCTGGTCAGCCGGTATTCGCTGGAGCAGCGGAACAGCATCGTCCAGCTCCTACTGCGGAATGCGGACGATGATACCGGCGACTGGCTGTGGGAGACCTCCACATCCGGAACGTTGCAGAATGTCTCGGCCAGCCTGGCCTCCGCGTTCGGCAACAGCCGGGAATGGCTGGAAAACCGGAACTTCTTTGACACCCTGTCCGATCTGGCAGGCTCCGCGGCTTTCAACAGAGACGAACGGACAGGCCTTGGCCGCCTGCGACAGTGCCTCGACAACCGGATCTTCTTCCGGGACATCGTGGTGTCGGGAGCCCTCCATGGCCAGCAGCGCTTCTGGTCGCTGAGTGGCCGCCCCATTTTTCAGGACCGGAATTTCATCGGGTATCGCGGCGTCGGAACGGACGTGACCCAGACGCACTGGGCCCAGGAAAGCGCCTCTTTCAGGGCAAGGCATGATCTGCTGACCGGTCTGCCCAACCGCGGCGCCTTCCTTGATGACATGGAAACCTATCTCATCGAGGCCGAGCGCACGGGGGAAGCCTTCGCGCTGCTCAATCTCGATCTGGACGGCTTCAAGCAGATCAACGACCGGTACGGCCACTCCGCCGGCGACGAAATGCTCCGGAAAGTCACGGTCGTGCTGAGCCGGACCCTCAGCGAGCGCCACAGACTCTACCGGTTTGGCGGCGATGAGTTCATGCTGCTGGAACGTCAGACAACACCTGCCCAGGCGGCCAGCACTGCCGCAGGACTGATCAACGCTCTGACGAATGTCCCCATCCGCATCGGGGAAGGCGTGCGCTGTGCGGTCGGCCTCAGCGTGGGAATCGTTCTGTCCATCGGTGGGTCGGAACGGGTGGGAAGCCTGCTGGAGGCCAGCGACCTTGCGCTTTACGAAGCCAAGAGCCTGGGCGGCCACACGCACCGTTTCTACAATCCCGAACTGCGCACCGTGGCCAAGCGCAACCGCGACCTGATCCGTGCGCTTCCCGAGGCACTGGAAGAGGGGACACTGGGCATTGTCTACCAGCCCTTTTTCAACACGCAGAGCCAGAAACTCTGTGGATTCGAGGCGCTGATCCGCTGGTCCCATCCCGAATATGGCCGTGTCCCGCCCGAACGAATCATCCAGCTTGCGGAAGAAGCCGGGCTGATCCATCGCCTCGGCGTCTATGTCATGGAGAAAGCCTGCGTTTTCGCCCGCGAATGGGAGGAAGGACTGGTGTTGTCGATCAATGTTTCGGTCGGCCAGCTCGAGGCCCCCGCTTTTCTGAAGGACACGTTCCGGATCCTCGAAAAGACCGGGTTCCCGGCCCGCTGCCTTCAGATCGAGATGACCGAAAACATCTTCATGGAGCCGGATGCCGCGACCTTCACCCTGCTGAGCCGTCTTCAGAACGCCGGGATTTCCATCGCGCTCGATGATTTCGGCAAGGGGTTCTCATCGCTCGGATATCTGCGGTTCTTCCCGTTCTCGAAAATCAAGCTGGACGGTCTTTTCGTAAGGGACATGCTGCGCGAATCCCGTGCGGCCTCCATCGTGCGCGCCGTGGTCGATCTGTCCATCGATCTGGGCGTGGCGGTCACGGCAGAAGGTGTGGAAAGCCAGGAACAGCTGTCCTATCTCAGGCGTCTCGGCTGCACGGAAGTCCAGGGATATCTGCTGTCACGCCCACTCTCCCCGGAAGATACCAGGCAGTTCATGGCCACGACCCCGGCCATGATGGAAGCCTCGTAACCCCGAAGGCAGGACTCACGAGGTTAGCGGATTAGGCGCCGTTTTCTTCCCTTCCTCGGCCACACGCCAGCAATACCAGGCCAGCGTCGAGCGATGGGGGGCGAAACGTTCCGTCTCCTCTTTCAGCGCTTTCGGTTTGGGAGGCAGGTCCATTTTCCGGATCCGTCTCCATCCCTCCCGCACACCAAAATCATCGACCGGCATCACATCGGGCCGGTTGAGCGTGAACATCAGGAGCATCTCGACCGTCCATCGCCCGATGCCCCGCAGGGTGACGAGACGCGCGATCAGCTCTTCATCCGTCATGTCGGAGGCCTCGGCGCGACTGGGGACGAGACCATCCAGGCGGCCCTGCGCGAGGCCTTTCATGGCCAAAAGCTTGTTTCCGGAAAGACCGCAGGCCCGCAGGCTTTCTTCGGAGAGGGACAGAATCCGTTCTGGCGACGGGGGCGGTCCGTCAACGCTCTCCTGCGCGCCAAGAAGACACAGGCGACCGAATATTTTCCGCGCCGCCGCGCCATGCAGCTGCTGGCCGGCAATGGCCCGCAGAAGGGCATCATAGGGTTCCTGCCCGTTATCACCACGCAGCGTGCATGGCCCGATACGGGCGATAACGGCTGCAAGATCGGGATCCGCACCCAGAAACAGCGTGGTAGAATCAGCCATCAGGAGCATGCCTTTCCGGAAGTTAAGGTTCGCGTGACTCTTTGTGTCTTTCTTGGGTCTCGCATTACTGCCATGATACGCCAATACAGACGCCCACCCCCAGCCCCGGATAACCAGCCTGCCGGATGACAACCCCGACCGCCCTGGTGCAAAAGGTCTGGCGATGATGCGACGCCACCTTCTCTTCGCCGACCGGCTGTTTTCTGCCAGGTCATTTCCAGACGGGCTGTGCCGCGTATGAGCGGAACGGTTACCGTCACGTCTGGAAAGCCGCAGAAGCGCGAACCCCAGCTCTTCGCCCCCTCGGCGCGGACCGCATCCGCACGCCCGCAGCACGCCCCCGCCGGAACCCGGGAGCGACTGAGGGATTACGTTCCGCCATCGGTTCCGGTGCGGCCGGTCCTGACGCCGATGATGCGGCCACAGACCATCGTCGAAAATGGGCCGACGGTTCCGTTCATTTTCTCGGCGGGGCTGCACGCGGCCGTTCTGGCGCTCCTTCTGATGCAGCATCACGGCATGCATGGCTCGCCTGCCGGGCAGGAACAGCCGCAGGTCGAAATGGTCTTCGATACGCCGCCATCGAAAAGCAGCATGCGCGGTCCCCGGGCGCGGGACGAGGGCGGCGCTCCGCCTCCCCCTTCCGCCCAGAGCCCGGAAGAAACACAGGAAAACCAGCAGCAGCCCCAGAAGGAACAGTCCACTCCCACACCGGCCGTCCCGACCCCCGAGACGCCCTCCGCACCTGACGTCCCACAGGAACCCTCGGCCGAACTGCCCAAGACAGCGCCGACCCCGGCCCCCGTCACCCCGGGTACGGCCCCGAGCCAGCGCAGCCAGCAGACATCCCCACATGCCCATCGCTCGCAGCGTTCCGTCCGCTCCGACCGGAACAACCCCTTCGCGCATCCAATGGATCTGTCGTTCGGCGAGCAGCCCTCGCCCTATCGCCGCCGTCGTGGGCGTGCGTCCGGTTCCGGCGGCCCGATCGACATGTCCTTGGGACCGCTCAGCATGAACGGCGCCATCAACGCGCCGTATCAGACCCGCACGAGCGTCAAGGGCGTCAGCGAGGATTACGGCGGGGAAATCGACCGCTGGATCCGGGCTCACATGTACTATCCGGAAGAGGCTGCCCGCGCTGGCGAGGATGGTCCGTCCTCGGTGCATGTGGTTCTGGACCGTTCGGGCCATGTGAAGTCCGTCCGGCTGATGAGCCAGTCCGGCTCGTACTCGCTGGATGCCGCGACGACCGGCATGTTCCAGGGCGCGCATCTGCCGCCAGTGCCGCCGGACATGAAGGGCGACCATTTCGACATCGACGTGACGATCAACTACATCCTGATCCGCCGGTAAGGAGGGCGCACGGCTTCGACAACGGAGCCGCAATCCCATACAGTCCACCGGGTCACTGTCCTGTTACCGGAGCCCCGATGCGTCGCCTCTGTCCTGTCCTGCTCCCTCTCTGCTTTCCCCTTGTTCTGGGGGGATGCTTCAGCCTTTCGCGGCCGTTCGCCGATCCGGGGCAGCAGGCCAGATATCTGACGGCGGCCAATCTGCCTCCGGCCCGGCTGGCCGTTCCAACGCCCACGGATTCCCTGCTGTCTGACGATGCCGCCGCCCTCTGGGCCCATGACATGGCGCAGGCGATGGTCGGCCAGTCCGTCCCGGCCATCGCCCAGCCTCGCAAGAAGGGGGACTGGTGGCTGAAAATGAGCGCGGCCACACGGAGCGGCGCCGTCGTGCCCCATTACGTCATCATGACACCGGAAGGAAAAATCCGGGCGGAAACGGATGGTCCTGCCGTGGATATGGCGGGATGGAGCGCTGGCGACAGGCTGGCACTTCAGGGCGCCGCCGTTCAGGAGGCCCCCCAGCTGGCGAACCTGCTGACGGGCATTCAGGCCAACATGATGCAGCAGGACCCGCACAGTCTCATGAACCGGCCGGCAAAGATCTGCTTCAAAGGTGTCACCGGCGCCCCCGGAGACGGAAACATCGCCCTGGCCCGCGCCTTCTATGCGGCGCTGCCGGACAAGACCAACACGGTGACAACGGCCGAAAAGGGCGCGGATTTCATCGTCCGCGGCACGGTCGATCTCAAAACGGGCGCGCCAGGCAGTACCGGACATGCCGTCGATCATATCGAGATCGTCTGGCATGTCCTGACACCGGATGGAAAGGAAGCCGGCGCCGCGACCCAGCTTCACGACATCGCACCCCATTCGCTGGACGGAGCCTGGGGCGATACCGCCGACATGGCCGCCGACGAAGCCGCACAGGGCGTACGCACCATCGTCACCAACTATTCAGGCCGTAACCACGCCCCCCTCCCGGAGACAAAGCCCGCACCGAAAAAAGCGGCCTGAGACTGGCAGAAACAGATTTCTGTCCGCAAAATGTAACTCTTGGTATCGTTAAGTAATATTTCTTGTTATGGGACTCCGACCTTTTACCGGAGTTCCTGATGCGTCCCTCATGCCATCTACTGCTGTCCAGTCTAGCCCTTTGCGCCGCCTGTGTACCTGTCATGTCCGCCTTTGCGGACCCGGCACCGGTCATCGCCGTAAACCGTGAGATCGGCCTTTCGATGACAGGCACGTTCCGTAACAGCGTCAGCGGTTACAATACCCGCATGACGGAGCAGGGCACATCCGGCCGTTCCGGCTTCACCGAGGAATCCGCAAGCTCTTCGCGGTACCGCACCATTGGCTGGACCCCAGGATTTCAGGTTGATGCATCGGTCATGTTCAATGCTTTCGGAATGGAGAACCTTTACGGTGCCCTGCATTTCTCACTTGAAGATGGCCAGAGAAACTACAAGTCACGCTATCGCGCTTATTCCAACCTTTCTGCTCCGTATGGATTCTCGGCCGGTGGAAACGACAGCTCCAACGGCACCGACAATCGTGGAGAAATCGGCAAAGGTTTCCTTCTGCTCTCCAACAGTTTTCTCCTGACGCCCTTCATCCAGGGCGGGTATACCACCAGTGGCAGTGACGGCGATTTCGGATATGGATACGGACTTTATTTTGCCGGCGCAGGGTTGAAGGCCGATTATGCTCTCACATCCCGCCTCGTCCTTCGTGGACGCTTCGGATGGGCTGAGGTCCTAAATTCCGGCATCTCGTATAACAAACAGCCCCGCCCCCTTTGGGAAGGTGGTCTTGGCGTGGATTACCGCATGACCCGACGGCTTCATCTGACGGCAGGTGGCGACTATTCGTATATTTCCTATGGCCGCAACCGGAATGCCGAAACCAGCATGGGATTAGAGCATTCCTATTCCTATTCAGACGTTTCCAGCGGCCTGACAAACGGTCTGAAGCTGCATGCCGGACTGGCTTGGCAGTTCTGAGACCATCAGAGGAAGTGTACCCGGTCGGCACGTCATGCAGACGCCGACCGACAGGTACGCATAAAGAATAAATCTGGATGGATGACAGGGCGGCCCTGCACTGTTAGAAGGCCAGCAACTTCCCTGTCGGACACCGGACGAGGCCGTTTTTTATGAAGATCGTAGCCTGCAACAGTAACCTGCCGCTGGCCCGTGCGGTCGCCCATGAACTGCGGATGCCGCTGTGCAAGACCGTGGTGAAACGCTTCGCCGATGGCGAGGTGTTCGTCGAGATTCAGGAAAACGTCCGCGGGGAGGATGTCTTCGTCGTGCAGAGCACCTGCATGCCGACGAACGACCATCTCATGGAACTGCTGGTCATGCTGGACGCGCTGCGCCGCGGGTCAGCCAGGCGTGTCACGGCTGTCATGCCATATTTCGGCTATGCCCGGCAGGATCGCAAATCCGGCCCCCGCACTCCGATCAGCGCCAAGCTGGTGGCGAACCTGCTGACCGAAGCTGGCGCAAACCGCATCCTGACGATGGATCTGCACGCCATGCAGATTCAGGGCTTTTTCGACATCCCGACCGACAATCTCTATGCCGCGCCGCTCTTCGTGCGTGACCTGAAGACCCGCCTTCCGGACCGCGAACTCATCATCGTTTCGCCAGACGTCGGCGGTGTGGTCCGTGCCCGTCAGCTCGCGCAGCGTCTGAACGTGGATCTCGCGATCATCGACAAACGTCGCGAACGCGCTGGTGTCTCGGAAGTCATGAACGTCATCGGTGATGTCGCCGGCCGCTACTGCGTGCTGGTGGACGACATCATCGACAGTGGCGGATCGCTGTGCAACGCCGCCAACGCCCTCATGAGCCGTGGCGCGGAAGGCGTTGAGGCCTATGTTACTCACGGCGTTCTGACTGGCAATGCTTGCCAGCGCGTGAAAGACAGTCCGCTGAACATGCTGACGCTGACTGACAGTATTCCGGCAACCGAGGCTCTTCTTGAAACCCCGAACATCCGTCAGATCACCACAGCCAACCTGCTGGCCCGGGCGATGAGCGCCGTTGCCGATGAAAGCTCGGTCTCTTCTCTCTTTGACTGATTTTTCATCGGCCCGCTTCACGGTCCAGCCTTCGTGAACGGACTTTCCCATGTCGCAGATTGCCCCCAAGCCCTACTGGTATCTTCGTCACGGTGAGACAGACTGGAACCGTCAGGGACTGGCACAGGGGCGGACCGATATTCCGCTCAATGAAACCGGCCGACAACAGGCCCTGCAGGCTGGGAGGGTTCTCGCCAGCCTTTTCGACAACGGGCAAAGACCTTTCGCCCGTATCGTGTCCTCTCCTCTGACACGCGCTTTCGTCACGGCAGAAACTGTTCAGAAAACAATTCAGGACTACACAGGTCTCACCCTCCCTCTGCATGTGGATGATAATTTACAGGAAGTCTGCTTCGGAATTCAGGAAGGCACCCCCATGGGGGACTGGTACAGACCATGGATTGAAGACGGGCTTACCCCCGAAGATGCCGAAAGCTTTGGAGCCTTGACGGACAGAGCCCGCCTGGCCGTGAATGCTGCACTGGCAAACTCCGATATTCCCCTGATTGTTGCGCATGGTGCCCTGTTCAGGGGGCTGCGACATGCGATGAACCTTCCGGTCGACATACGCCTTCCCAATGCCGTTCCAGTCGCGTTGAAATTCACGCAAACAGGTTGGCAGACCGAGATGCTGGATCCATCAGTCTCCGTGGCAAACTGCATGCCCTCACATTCCAAAGACCCTCTTGAATATAAAAGTAAACAATGATCTTATGTAGTCTATTCTAGAGGAGAATAATGGAATGGAATTCTTCCATTTAAAAACCTTTCATGGAACCACTCTATTTTTCTGCTCCGAAGAGCGTACCTTAAAACATTCAACCGAAAAGCAGGCGTCCTATATTGACGTCGTTATTGCCCAATCCGCCGAAAATCCAGCTTTCTTCATTATTGCACCCATCAATATCGGGGAGGACGTGGAAAGAATTCGTCCTGAAGAAAACGTCCTCTTCAAGGACAGGTTTTTCGTCTTTGAAACCGGATTCCAGAACAATAACCAGTTATCCCTTCTTTCTCTTGAAGAAAAAAAGTTTTTTTCAGCAGATCCTTTTGGAAATCTTGCCTTCAATCGAGACGAAAGCCGGGAGTGGGAAGTTTTTTCTCTATTCCCGTATCAGACTGCGTTAGAAGAAAAATCCGCAAAAATATTTGGCGATATAAATAATTTTATCTTAAATAAAAATAATATTGAAAAAACAATTCACGAAATAAGCCTATCGAATAAAAATATCCGGGTCGAACTTTTTAACCTGTTTGCCCGATCCCTGAACACAACACGCCGCAGAATTTTTTCCAAAATCCTCACAACTGCCTTCCTGAACCTCCCCGACGAGAATTATTTCAATATCCTTGAAATAATCAACCATATCCCTCACGCAGAATGGGTCCACAGGGCACTCCTGGAACTGGCACAATGGAATGTGCGTAGAAACAGTCGTTCCATCAGAAAAGCCGCAGGCGAATATGATTTCCTGGGATATGGACATATCAGGGATCGCGGAAACGGAATTTACTGGGGATCTGTAATCCTTGGCATCGCCCGGGAAGCCATTGAAAGCCGAAAGGACATTGCTCTACTGGCAACAGCCCGGGATGAAGGGATTTACTTTCTGGAATGGATAGCACACCACCGCGTCATCGGAATAAAAGATTTCTTTATTTATACCAATGACAATACGGATGGTTCTGATGCCCTCCTGAAAGTTCTTGCGGAAAATGGGGAAATTACCTGGATCAACAATACCGGGAATCATATTCCTGGCATCAATATGCAGTACAAAGCCTATAATCATGCTTTGACAACGCTTCCTGAAATTCTTGATTTCCGCTGGTGCGCGGTTGTCGATATCGACGAAGCCATTCTTCCATCACAAGGAAGTAAAAATAGCATAATTCCTATTATTTCTGCCCGAGACGAGCAGGGCGTAGACTGCTTTTCTCTGAACTGGAGAGTGTATTATCCCAACAACCATTTGACATGGTCAAACGGGTTGTCTGCAGAACGCTTCATAGAAGGCGACAAACATCCTCTTGTTAAGTCCATTTTTAAAACGAATCTGTTCAACTATTCCTACGCACACCACCCGGAATGCTCATACACTGGAAGAATATATGCGACCGTAGATGGAAATATTTATTCCCAGAATCAGACGACAAATGAAGATTTGAATTTTACGCAAACCCCGACGGAATGGGCTCATGTCTGTCACTACCACCTGCGCTCCTTCGAAGAATATATCTGGAAATTTTCTCGTGGAGAGAATGACGGCAAAGGGGTCATTAAAAATAAACATTTCAGATACAATAACCCTGCCATTTTCGATCTATTCGCGCAGACTTTTAAAGTGGAAGGAAAATCCACTGTTTCCCGACTATCTGAAGACATACATACCGAAATGCGTCGTCTTATAGAAATTCCTGGCGTCTCAGAAGCGATGCAGGACATTATTTCAAAATATCACACAGCATCTGCAGTTTTTGTTGAAGAAAGTCTTCAGAGCATGTCGGTTGATGACCGAATTGACTCGAACACCAAGCAGACATGGGAAAATTTATGTTCGTCATGGAGACAGGAAAGACTGCAAAAGGGAACTACTACTTAAAAACATTACACCCTACGTCTTATTCGAAACCGTGCTGCACTGATATTGACTCCATACTCCCTCATCCTTCCCGTAGATTTTCAGATGGGGGTTATACGGTCGAACCTTAGAAATTTGGACCATTAAGAACATCCAGTTTTCCTGGTTTCGATCAGCCCCAGTTCTTTGGAGAAAAGCCTCCATAGGGAACCAGGGATCCGGCCCTGCAAATAAGAGCAGTCTTTCAGGCTTCCCTCTTGTGAAGGTTTGCATGGCCGGTTAGGGCTTGAAGTAATTTGATTTACAAGCGGAATATCCTCATGTCCTCTCTGCGTCTTCTGGCCGCCCTGACGGCTTTCAGCGGTCTGGTCTCTCCCGCGCTTGCCCAGACCCAGCCTATGCCGCTGCCCATGCCGGCCCCCGTTCCCGAACCGCAGGACCGTCCCTTCCCGGGCAGCCTGACGGTTTCGGTCGATGCGACGGATACGGTCCATCATGTCATGTCCATCCATGAGACGGTTCCGGTGCCAAAAGAGGCGCAGCAGAAGGGTGAGATGGTCCTTCTGTATCCGATGTGGATCCCCGGAGACCATTCCCCGACGGGCGTCATCGAACAGTTCGCCAGCCTCCGTGTGCAGAGCGGTGGCCGCACACTGAACTGGAAGCGCGATACAGTTAACGTCGCCGCCTTCCACATCCCGGTCTCCAGCAGCACGCCGAGCCTGGATCTGCATTTCCAGCTTATGACGCCAATCGCACCGGGTATGGGCCGGATCGTCATGACCCCGTCCATCGTCAACGTGCAGTGGGATCAGGTCTCGCTCTACCCGGCAGGGTATTTCACCCGCGACATTACGGTGCAGCCCTCCGTGCGCGTGCCGCATGGCTGGCAGATCGGCTCGGCTCTCCGTGCCGGTACCTATGGTGACGAGACGCATTTCAGCGCCACGACCTTCAATACGCTCGTGGACTCTCCGATCTATGCCGGGCGTTATTTCCGCAAGTTCGACCTGACCGGACCAGACCATGTTCCGGTCTCGCTGGATGTCGTGGCGGATGATCCGGACTCACTGGACGCCACGCCGCAGCAGGTTGCCGCGCATCAGAACCTCGTGCGTCAGGCAACGTCGCTGTTTGGCTCGCACCACTACGACCATTACGACTTCCTGCTGGCCCTGACGGAAGAGCTTGGCGGCATCGGCCTTGAGCATCACCAGTCCAGCGAGAACAGCGCGGCCCCGGGCTATTTCACGGAATGGGACAAAACGTTCCCCACACGTGATCTGCTGGCCCATGAATATACCCATTCCTGGAACGGCAAATATCGCCGTCCGGCCGATATGTGGGCGCCGAATTTCAACACGCCGCAGCGTGGCTCGCTGCTCTGGGTGTATGAAGGACAGACGCAGTACTGGGGCAATGTCCTCGCTGCACGTTCGGGCCTCGTGACGAAGGATCAGGGTTTCGAAGCCCTGGCCTATATGGCAGCCTCCTATGACAACCAGACGGGCCGTCAGTGGCGTCCTCTGGAAGACACGACGAACGATCCGGTCATCGCCCAGCGCGCGCCGCTCTCATGGCGCGACTGGCAGCGTTCGGAAGACTATTACGTCGAAGGTCAGCTCGTCTGGCTGGATGCCGATGCGCTGATCCGCAAGCTGTCGGACGGTCACAAGTCGCTGGACGATTTTGCCAGAGCGTTCTTCGGCACAAACAACGGCAGCTTCGTCGTCAGCCCCTATCAGTTCGACGATGTGGTCGCGACGCTCAACAGCGTGCAGCCGTATGACTGGGCCAGGTTCCTGCATGACCGTCTGGACACGATCCAGCCCCATGCGCCGCTCAACGGCCTGACCAATGGCGGGTACAAGCTGGTCTATACGTCCAAGCCGACCTCCTTCATCAAGGCCAGTGAAGCCGCGCGCCACACCACGGACCTGTCGTTCTCTCTCGGCCTGAGCGTGAACGGCGCCGGACATGTGGGACGTGAGCACTGGATGAGCCCAGCCTTCAAGGCGGGCGTGGTTCCGGGCATGACGATCCTGGCCGTCAACGACATGAGCTTCACGCCGCAGCGTCTGCTTCATGCCGTCACGGATGCCCAGAAGGACCCGAAGCAGGACATCCGCCTGATCGTGAAGTCCGGCGACCATGTCAGCACGGTCTCCATCCCCTATCACGATGGCCTGCGTTACCCGCATCTGGAGCGCATCGAAGGCACGCCGGATCGCCTGAGCGCGATTTACGCACCGCGTCCGTAAAGGCGTATCGGGCTGATCTGATCCGGTGGAAGGTCAGGTCAGCCTGTCAGGGGCTCTGCCCCAGACCCCGCAAAGGAACTCAGTCCCTTTGATCCCGATTCCTAACAAGCAGGTTTCCAAAGGCCCCCGGCCTTTGGCGGGTTTCAGGGCAGAGCCCTGAGCCTCACCAAGGCAGCAGCGACTTCCCGAGAGCCTTCTGTGCCGCCGGTGTCATGCCCATATCATTGCGGTTCCACCAGCCACCACCCAGAGCCTGAAACAGCCCCACGCTGTCGGAGAAACGTGCGCCCTCGGCCTGCACATAGGCCAGACGGGCCTGCGCATTGGTCTGCTGGGCCTGAAGCATGGCCAGTTCGCTGACATCACCAAGCCGAAGCTGACCCTGAGCGATTTTCAGGCTCTGCGACGTGGCCTTCAGCGTATTCTCATTGGCCGTCAGGGCATCGGCGTCAAAGGTCACGGCATGCAGACTGTCCGCCACGTCCTGAATCGCAGACAGAACCGTGGCCTTGTAGGTCTCGTTGGCCTGAAGCAGGTTATCGCGTGCCTGACGCTCGGCATGCAGGAGCGAACCACCCTGGAAGATCGGCTGCATGACGGTCGCGGCGATCGTCCAGTTGCCATAGCCGGGCTTGAAGAAGTCACTCATCACCCCGACCGCCTGCGCAGGCGTGGCGCTGAGCTGGACGTTCGGCAGACGGTTGGCGATGGCCACGCCAATCTGCGCGCTGGCAGACTGGATCTGCGCCTGCGCGGCGCGGATATCGGGTCTCTGGTTCAGCAGGTCGGAAGGCAGCGAGACCGGAAGTGTCTTTGGCAGAGTGAACTGCTCAAGCCGGAACTCAGGCAGCGGCGAATTGGGCGTCACGCCAACCAGAACAGCCATCTGGTCCCGCGTCTGGGCCAGTTGCAGCTCAAGGCCCGGCAGCGTCGCCTCAAGCTGGGCCACGGATGCCAGCTGCTGGGCCATGTCCTGCCGCGACGCATTGCCGAGGCTCTGCTCGGCCGTCACGGTCTTCAGCACGGCGCGCTGGCTGCGGATGAGCTCGTTCGTGGCATCGATCTCGGCGCGGATCGTAGCTTCCTCGATCGTCGCGTTCACGAGATCGGAAATCATGGTCAGCGCGGTGGCTTCAAGCTGGAATTTCTGCAGATCCGCCTGTGCACCCGCCGCCTCGATCGCCCTGCGCGTGCCCCCCCACAGATCCGGCACATAGCCGATGTTCAGCTGCGCGGTATGAACGTTGTACAGCCAGACATTGGCATTCGGGATCGGCGAGTAGACGCGCGATGTCTTGTTGCGTGTCGGATTGAAGGAGCCGGAGAGCGTCGGATACAGCCCCGCACCTTCGATCCGGCGCTGCTCCCAGGCTGATTTCAGCCCCTGCTGCATGGCGCGCAGGGACTGATTGTTTGCCAGCGCCTGATCGACGAGCGCATTCAGGGACGGATTGCCGAACACCGTCCACCACTGGCCCGGAATATCCAGCCCCGCCCGGAACTGCTGCTGCACGGTCGCACCAACCACACCATGCCCGGCCGTGGCTGTCAGGGGCGCACCCTGATAGGCCATGTTCTTCGGCAGGTCCGGGCGATGGAAATCCGGACCGACCGCACAGGCGGAAAGTGCGGTCAGGGCCAGCAGGACCGCAGCCCGGCGGAAAGAAACAGAGCGCAGCATCATGATCCGGCTCCCTCTGCGGCAGGTTTCGGACGCTTCTTCGCATCGCGGCGTTCAACCCACATTTCAAGCTCGCTGAAATAGACCGGCAGGGCGAACAGCGTCAGCAGCGTGGCAATGCCCAGACCGCCCACCACGACCGTCGCCAGACCGCGCTGCACATCCGTGCCCACGCCCGTGGCAAGGGCTGCGGGGAACATACCCGCCGTCGCGACCGTGGCGGTCATGAGGACCGGGCGAAAGCGCTCGGCCGCACCGGTGATGGTCGCATCGCGCACGCCCAGACCTTCCACCCGGTGGCGGTTGATGCTGGCGATCATGATGATGCCGTTCTGCACCGCCACACCGAACAGCGCGATGAAGCCGACAGCGGTCGCGATATTCAGCGTCTCACCGCGAACATGCAGCGCGATCAGGCCACCCAGTGTTGCCAGCGGCACGACACTGAGGATCAGCAGAGCCTGACGGATCTTGCGGAACTCCGCGAACAGCAGCACCAGCATGACGGCGAACATCACCCCCAGCGCAATCATCAGGCGTTTCTGGGCCCGTTCTTCCTGCTGAAAGGAGCCGGCCCATTCGAGCGTGTACTTTTCCTTGTCGTAATGCAGCTGCTGGTCGATGCGGCCCTGCGCGTCCGCCAGATACTGCGAGAGCGGCCGTTTGCCGTTGTCCACGCGAATGGTGATCTGGCGATGGCTCATCTCATGGGCGATGTTGCTCTCGCCCATGTGCAGCCCGACATGCGCCACCTGGGACAGCGGGATATAGGCCCCTTCGGCATCCAGAAGCGGAATCTGAGACAGGGCCTGCATGTCCTGCAGATCCTTGCGACGGATATGCAGCGTCGCATTGTAGAAGCGGTCATCCACATAGACGGTCGTGATGGGCGCATCACCGATGGCATTCGACACGACGTCGGAGATATCCGAAATGTTGATGCCGTAACGGGCCGCGGCCAGACGGTCGGCCACCACGTCGATCTGCGGGATGCGCGGCTCCTGGAAGATCGACGCTTCGGCCGTTCCGGGAACCTGGTGGAGAATGTCCACGATCTGCTGGCCGATGCGGCGCAGTTCCTGAAAATCATTGCCATAGACGCGCAGAACGAGCGGGCTGTGCGCACCGCCGACCAGATCACTCATATTGTCCTGGATCGGCTGGCTGATGCCGAAATCGATCCCCGGGATCCTGGACAGGCGGGCGCGCAGACGCTCGACGAACTGCGACTTCGTCTCGCCGGACGGCCACTGGTCATACGGCTTGAGCCCGACTGGCATCTCGATATGCGAAGGGGTCCACGGATCGGTGCCGTCATCCGAACGGCCAAGCTGCGTGATGGCGTAGGACGTCTCGGGGAACTCGCGGATCGCATGCCGCAGTTCGTTGGCGATGGACTCGCCCTTTTCCAGCGAAATCCCCGTCGGCATCTGGACCTGAAGCCAGAGCGATCCCTCATCCAGATCCGGCAGGAACTCACGTCCGATCGTCGCACCCAGAATCACGACCGCCACCATGGCCGCAATACCGGCGCCATAGGCGATCAGCGGACGGTCAATGAAATGGCCGAGCCAGTGCGTGTAACGCGCATGCAGCCATTCCAGCGGACGGTTGTGCCAGATGTGTCTGGGCTTGTGCAGGGCCAGATAGGTCAGGGACGGAATGAGCGTCAGGGCGCAGAGCAGCGCACCGAGCAGCGCGAAGCTGACGGTATAGGCCATCGGGCGGAAAAGCTTGCCCTCGCTGCCCTCGAAGGCGAAGAGCGGGCTGTAGGCCACGATGATGACGAGCGTGGACGAGAAGATCGCCCGCCCCGCGCGCTGGGCGACAGGCAGGACTTCGGACGGAACGAGCGCCTCGGTTGGGCGCTCCTCGCGGATGCGGAGGATCGTCTCGGTGATGACAATCGCGCCATCCACGATCACGCCAAAATCGATGGCCCCGAGCGAAAACAGGTTCGCCGACATCCCGAAGCTGTGCATCAGCACGAACACGACCGACAGCGCGAGCGGGATCGTCACGGCGGTGACAATGGCACTGCGGGGGCTGCCGAGGAACAGGGTCAGGATCACGCCGACGAGGAGAATGCCCTCGATCATCGTTTCCGTGACCTTGTGGGTCGTGGACAGGACGAGATGGTCACGGTCCATATACGGCACGATGCGGACATGGCTCGGGGCGAGCTGCTGCTGGAGCTTGGCCACCGTGCTGTGAAGGCCATCGAGCACGAGCGAGGGGTTTTCCCCGCTCAGCATCGTCACCACGCCTTCGATGGTGTCCGGATTCTTGTCCTTGCCCAGAATGCCCTGACGGACCTGATGGCCGAACTGGACCTGTCCCAGATCCTTGACGAAGACCGGCACGCCGCCATGGCTGGCGACGACGATATTGCCCATGTCGTCCAGCGTATGGATCATGCCGATCCCGCGGACGATGTAGGACTGCTCACCCCGGCTGACGCGGCCGCCACCGGCGTTGACGTTGCTGTTGCGAATGGCGGTCAGCACGTCCTCAAGGCCAACGTGGTAACGGATCAGGGAGGCCGGATCGAGAACGAGCTGGTACTCGCGCGTCAGGCCGCCGAAATTGTCCACACTGACGACGCCGGGCACATGCTGGATCGCCGGGATGATGGTCCAGCGCTGGAGGTCGGACAGCTCCAGCAGGTTCTTGTCGTCGGATTCCAGCGTGTAGCGATAGATCTCGCCGCTCGGGCCCGAGATCGGGCCGAGCGACGGCATGGCGCCATTGCTCAGCGGATTATTGGCAAGCTGCGTCTCGACGAGCTGACGGGCCGCGTAAACATTCGTGCCTTCACGGAAGATCAGCGTGATCAGCGACAGGCCGAACGTGCTGGTGGAGCGGCTGTCCGTCACGCCCGGAACGCTGGCCAGCGTCCGCTCGAGCGGGATTGTGACCTGCTGCTCCATTTCCTCGGCAGCCAGACCTTCCTGCTGCGTCGTGATCGAGACACTGACCGCACCCAGATCCGGATAGGCTTCGACCGGCAGGATCTTCCAGGAAAGACCGCCGAGAAGCGCCAGGATCAGGGCGGAAAAGAAAACGATGTTCCGGTGGTTGAAGCACCAGGAGATGAAACGTTCGATCATCAGCTCAGGGCCACCGGATCAGTCATCATTCAGAAGAATGGCACCGCTCGTCACGACGCGTTCACCGGCGGAAAGCCCCTTGAGCACACGGACGCTATCGCCCTCGTCATAGCTGATGACGATGTCGCGCCGCTGGAATGTCCGCGGTGCGACTTCGACGAAAACGGACACCTGATCGTTGTTCATCAGGAGTGCTGTCTTGGGGATGATGACGTCACTGCCCTGAGGGACATTCAGCGTCGCATCCACGAACATGCCCGGGCGCAGGGCGCCATCGGTGTTCGGGCAGGCGATATAGGCGTTGACCCGGCGCGTATCGGGATGAAGCGCAGGATCGAAGCTGACGACACGGCCAGAGCAGGTCCGCCCCGGGAATTCATCGAAGCTGACCGAGAGCACATTGCCGTCGCTGATCTGCGCCAGACTGTCCTGCGGGATGGCGGCGGCAATCCAGACTTCCGACAGGTCCAGAACCGTCATCTGAATTGCGGTCGGGTCGGTGATGTTCTCGCCCGGCGCCATGGTCGTCATGGACACGACGCCGTCCACCGGAGAGACGAGCGGGGCCTGTCCCTGGGACGAATAGCCCGGACGTGCGCCCAGAACCTGAAGCCTGCGCTGTGTCCGCTCGGCTTCCGCCTGCGCCTGAGCCAGATCGTTGCGCGCGGATTCCAGATCCTTGACGGCATTGCCGCCGATCGCCTGAACGCCCTGGGTGCGGGCATAGGCCCGGCGGGCGAAATCGAGGGCCGCGCGGGCCCGGGTATCGTCAGCCCAGGCCTGATCCAGATCGCCGGCGGCAATCGTGGCAAGAACCTGTCCGCGATGGACCTTCTGGCCCAGTTGGACCGAGACACCCGTGATCCGCCCGGTGACGGGCGCGTAGACATTCACCTGCCGGTCGGGTTCCGTCATGACCTGTGCGGGAAGCGCGAGACCATGACCGCGAGAAACGCTGGCAACCTCCTGGATAATCAGGCGTTTTTCAAGCGGGCTGCCCTCGCGCACGACCAGATGCCCCTGCGACTGCGTCACCATGGGGGACTCGACCGCTGCAACGGGTGAATGCGGGGTTCGGAACCGCAGGACGACGACGAGAAGAATGGCCAGGCATAGCAGGCCTATGGCCAGCGCGCCGACGCGTGAAACGCGCATGCTGATAGAAAACCCCGTAACTCTGTCAGGACAGACGTCCCGTTTCGTCCGAAACGTCTGGAAAATGCTATATCTGCCATCAGTCGGACGTTTTCATGGCAGACGGTCTTACCATGCCCATGGCAGGACGCCAGATGTCCCATAAGGAAACGAAGGGACTTTTGCACTTCCCGAATGATCGCATTGCAAAAGTTTTATGAGATTGCCACAAAAATGAAAAAAAGCGGCCCTTCCGGGGAAGGGCCGCTTTTCTCAAGATCCGGATCCTGATCGAAAAATCAGAAGCGGTATTCGATACCGGCGCCGACGACGGTCGGGTCAAGGGAATCATGCGCCGTGATCTTCGTCGTCTCGGCACTGTCCTGGGCCCAGGCGTGGACACGCATGAACATCTGCTTCACATCGAAGTTGAAGAACCAGTTGCCGACGACCTGATAGTCGAAGCCGACATTGACGGACGGGCCACCGGTCACACCGATGTTCACCTTCTGCGTCAGGCCGTTATTGGCCGGAGAGATGTTGTGGAACCATGCCAGCGTTGCGCCAACACCCACATACGGGTTGAAGCGCTTGTGCGGGCGGAAGTGCCAGGCGAACGTGACCGTCGGCGGCAGGACCCAGGCGCTGCCGACATCGACCTTGCCCAGACCCGGAACGCCTTCAGCGGCAATTTCGTGACGGGTGCTGGCGGCGATCAGATCAACCGACAGGTTGTCCGTGAAGAAGTATTCGAACGTCAGTTCCGGCATGACCTGACGCGTCGTCTTCACGCGGCCACCAAGGTGGGCGCCGTTCAGGGACAGGCTGCTGTCACGATCTTCCGGCAGGACGCCGAGAGCAGACAGACGGACGATGAAGTCGCCCTTGCCGAGTCCGATGCGCGTGTTGGCGCAGGTCTGGAACAGGCCGCAGCGACCCGAAGCCGGAGCATGGATGTTCACGGAAGGCACCGGAGCTGCCGTCATGGGCGCGCTGACCATGACCTGAGGCGCGGCAGCGGGGGCCGTCTGGGCAAACGCCGGAGTGGCAACGGCACCGACTGCGGCAGCCAGCGCGAAAGCGTTAAATTTCATCTGGATGTTCCATCAACATTTGTTGAGCCTCACAAAGCACTCCTCCCCACCCATCACCTTGACCTGAATCAAGTCTGGTAAATTATGTGGTAGTGTGGCTGAAAGTCTTCAGGCTGAGGTCAGCACAACGCAAACGGGGTTCATCATGTCAGCGTCACATAGTCCAGAGGATGTCCATGATCGATGCGCCCATTGCGTGGGGCGGCGTCTGAGTATCTGCAACAGCATTGACGACTGTGACCTGGCCATTCTTGCCAATGAATCTTCCCGCATGACAGTCGCGGACGGCCGTTCCTTTATCGAGGAAGGTGCACCGGCCAATGATTTCTTTGTCGTGACCGGCGGGCGGGTCAAACTCTTCACCCTTCTTCCGGATGGCCGGCGTCAAATCACCGGCTTTGCGGAAGGCGGGGACTTCCTGGGACTTGCCGCCTCCACCAGCTATGCCTTCGGGGCCGAGGCTCTCGGCGGCGCCACGCTCTGCCGCTTCCCCCATGCCGGCATGCAGCGCCTGACCGAACGGTTCCCCAGCCTCGAACACCGCCTGCGCGAGGAAGCCTCCCGCGAGCTGGCCCTGATGCAGGCCCGCATGACTCTTCTGGGACGCAAGACGGCCCGTGAGCGCGTAGCCACCTTCCTGATCGAACGCTGCTCCCATCTGGACAGGCCGGACCCGTCCCACCCGATCGAACTCGATCTACCGATGCCCCGCACTGATATTGCGGATTATCTCGGACTCACTATTGAGACAGTCAGCCGGATCCTCAGCGCATTCAAAAAAGAGAAACTTATCAATATCCGAAGCATTACCCATATCACGTTACTGGCCCCCGAACGGATATCGATGATCGCCGAGGGCATGGAATAGGCCTTTTCGGAAGAGGCCACATTCCCGCCATCAGGGCGTGCTCTGTTTTAGTGATCCGTTTACAGGAGATTTTATGAACTTCACCCCCTTTTCCCGCTCGATGCTTGCCGCAGGACTGATTGCCGGCGCGGTTTCCCTCGCGCCGCAGGCCCATGCAGCGGACAGCACGACTTCGAGCACCTGCCAGCAGAATGGTCAGACCGGCGTCCTCGGTCGTCTGGCACAGCGGGAAGACTGCCTGAACAGCAGGGTCCAGAACTACCAGAAGCAGTCCCAGGACGCGCAGGCCGCCCGTGAAAAGCGGATCCAGGACCTGAAGGACAAATATACAAACGCCCCCGCCAACCAGCAGGCACGCCTGCAGAAGCAAATCACCAGCGAGCAGTCCAGACTGACGAGCATGCGCGACCAGCAGACCCAGCGCCTGCAGCAGCTCAAGAACGCGCCGCAGGAACAGCGCGACCGCGTCAACGCTCTGGGCACCAAGACGCGCGGCGACGTGAACAACTTCCTCAACGGTGGTCTCTGATCCGCTCGCTCCGGCCCCTCTGACGGGGCCGGATTTTCAGGGTTTCAAAGGGCCCTGAACGCCTGAAGGGCGCGATCCCGCCCGTCCTTCAGATCGACGATGGGGTGGGGATAGGTCCTGCCCAGCACGACGCCCCCTCTTCGCAGATCCCCGTCTCCCGCGCCCCAGGGTTCGAACAGTGCCCGGCCGGAAAGGCGACGCAATTCGGGAACCCACTGGCGGATATAGTCGCCATCCGGATCGAACTTCTCCGCCTGCCGCGTGGGATTGAAAATCCGGAAGAACGGCGTGGCCTCAATGCCCGTACCGGCCACCCACTGCCAGTTCATGGCATTGTTGGCGAAATCCGCATCCACCAGCGTATCGCGGAACCAGGCTTCTCCCTCCTTCCAGTCGATCAGAAGGTGCTTCGTCAGGAAAGACCCGACGATCATACGCGCTCTGTTGTGCATCCAGCCGGTCTGCCAGAGCTGACGCATCCCGGCATCCACGATCGGCACCCCTGTCTGCCCGCGCTGCCAGGCTCTCAGATCGGCCGCACTCTTCCGCCAGCGCATTCCGGAAAATCTGGGGCTGAGATTTTCAAACGGCAGTTTCGGCAGATGATACAGCGTGTAGCGGGCAAACTCCCGCCAGCCGAGTTCCGACAGGAAGATCCGCGGTCCTTCCGTATGCGCGCCGTGCTTCTGAAGCGCGGCCCAGACCTGCCGGGGCGATACCGCACCGGAGGCGAGATAGGGCGACAGGCGGGACGTTCCTTCCTCCGCCACCCGGTCCCGGCCTCTGGGATAGTCTGCGACGAAATCCTTTAGAAAATCTTCAAGATGCTCCTGCCCTTCGGCCTCGCCCGGCTCCCAGGTTTTGCGAAAACCCGCCGCCCAGTCCGGCCCCTGCGGATAGAGGCTGTCCTCGTTCAGCCGGGCATCGGACTGGATGGTGTCCGGCACGGCGTGGAACGACAGGCGGGACGGTGCTTCGAGCGGTTCGGGAACGGCATGGGTCTGAAGCGCTTTCCAGAACGACCCGCAGACCTTGTAGAATCCGCCCTGCTTCGTCTGCACGGTGTCCGGATCGACCAGAACCGTGCCCCACTGCGCATGGACCTCACATCCCTGGTCTTCCAGCGTCCTCCGGATGCGGTCATCCTGTGCCCTCTCCCGTTCATGCAGACGATGATGCCAGTGGACAAAGACCGCATCCGTCTGTTTCGCGAGCTGCGGAAGCAGTTTTTCAGCCGAGCCGGAAAGCGTCAGCAGCGTCCCACCCTGCTTTTCCAGGTTCCGTCGCAGATCAGCCAGCGCCCCATGAAGCCACCAGCGTGCAGCCGCTCCGAGAGGGTGGAGTGCCGGCGTGACATCATCAAGAATGTAGAGACAGATCAGCGGTCGGCCGGAAGCAGCGGCTTCATGCAGGGCAGGATGGTCTGCCATGCGCAGATCGTCTCGAAACCAGACGATGGCAGGGCGGTTCTGGGAACTGGACATGGATCCTCACAGCAGGGGAAAACATTTCATAAAGCGCGTGACGGCACAGGTCGTTCAGAATGAGCCGCGTCAGAACGGCATCAAGTCATTTTCCCGGTCCAAGAGGCTCATTACCTGAGAAAAAATTTCTCTTCCTGCTGTGAACCATTGTCATCGGATGTCGTTTACAAGGCAAAACGCTCTCTAGAGGATTTTTACCTATGTCCACCAAATCCATCGCACGCCTTGCCCTGTCTCTGGCGCTCCTGTCCGGTGCAGGTGTTTCACTCTCGGCCTGCAATACCGTTCACGGTGCCGGTCAGGATGTGAGTTCCATCGGCCACAACGTCTCCCGTGGGGCGGGTGCGACACAGGACGCAATCCAGCGCAACACGAACGCTTCCACGCACTGAGCATCCTGAACCCTTTTCGGGGTTTCAAAGCCGCCGGTCTCCAACCGGCGGCTTTTTTTGTGCTTCCTTCCACCCTGATTCTGGCATCCCTCCCGATAGCCTCTCCTTCAGGTGAAAGGCGGCGTATGGATTTTTACTTGTCATTCACCGCAGGACAGTCCCATAGTTTCCATTGAACAAAGACGTTCTCAGGGCGGGGTGAAATTCCCCACCGGCGGTATTGGCGGATTTCTCCGCCTCAGCCCGCGAGCGCCTTCCGGATTTCGGTCCGGAAGGGACAAGCAGATCCGGTGAGACTCCGGGGCCGACGGTTAGAGTCCGGATGGAAGAGAACGCAGCACTTGTCCGGTGACGGACAGGTTCGGGTGCCCTTTGCCCGGCCTGTGGTCCGTATCGGCTGAGGGCGGCGTGCGCCTTGCGGGCGTCCCGACTGTAACGGGACCAGAAGACGCAACTTGGCTGACCAGACTACCCTTTCCGACACAGTTTCGCTGACCGCGATCCGCCATGGCTTTCATGCGGCCATCGCGCAGGCTGTCGACACTTTCGGCGCCACGGCCCCCAATCCGTCTGTCGGCTGTGCGCTTCTGGATGCGGACGGTCGTATCCTTACGGTCGGCGTCCATCCGCGCGTTGGACAGCCTCATGCCGAAGCCATGGCTCTGGCGCAGGCCCGGACGGCAGGTGTGCTGGATCAGGCATGCGTGGCCCTCGTGACGCTGGAGCCCTGCAACCACACCGGGCGCACCCCGCCATGCAGCGAGGCCCTGCGCAACAGCCCTGTCCGCGAGGTCTGGATCGGTGCGGCCGATCCAAACCCGCAGGCTGCCGGTGGGGCGTCGCGACTGCGCGAAATGCCCGGTGGAAAGCGTGTGGTCATGCTGGCCCACCGGCCGGACATGGCTGATCTGGCCCGGGACTGCCGGGCCCTTCTGGCGCCTTTCGCAAGCCGTGTCGTCCGGCGCCGCCCCTGGATCAGCGTCAAACAGGCGCTGGACGAACACGGTTCCATGGTGCCGCCGCCGGGACAGAAAACCTTCACATCCCCGGACTCGCTCACCCTCGCACACCGCCTGCGCCGGGCGACGGATGCGATCATCACGGGTGTCGGCACCGTTCTGGCGGACCGTCCGCGCTTCACGGTCCGGCATGTTCCTGACCATGATGGTCGCACGCCACGCCTGCTCGTCGTCTGCGACCGCCACGCCCGCCTTCCGGCAGACTGGGTTGCCGAGATGACGGAGGCCGGGTTCGATGTCATTTCCAGCTCCGATCTGCTCTCCATCCCCGCCATGCTGGCGGAGCGGGGTGTGAACTGGGCGATGATCGAGGCCGGTCCTGCTCTGCTGGCAGCCGTGACCGAAGCCGGGCTGTGGGACGACTGGCTCACCATTCACAAAACTGCGGGCGCTGACCGCATCGACCTGAAATCGCGGGACGAGAGCCCGCTGCGACTGCTGAGGGAAAACGTATGTTCTCTGGAATCATAGAGCGTCTGGGAACCGTCCGCTCCGCTTGCGTCCGTGACAGGGCAATGGACCTGACCGTGGAGACAGGCTTCCCCGATCTGGAACTCGGCGAGAGCGTGGCCGTGAACGGCGTATGTCTGACAGTCGAGACCTTCGATGCGGCAGGCGTGGCAACGTTTCATCTCAGCGGCGAGACCCTGTCCCGGACCCCGCTGGATCAGCTAAAGACCGGATCACGCGTCAATCTGGAACGTGCCGTTGCCGCCAGCACGCGCCTTTCAGGCCATATCGTACAGGGCCATGTGGATGGCGTGGCGACCCTCGCGAGCGTCGAAAAAGCCGGCGATTCCTATGCCCTGCGCGTATTCGTCCCGCAGGCCCTACGTCAGTATGTCGTGGAAAAAGGATCCATCACCTTCGACGGCATCAGCCTGACGGTGAACGAGCTGCATGACGACATCACACGCGGCAATCAGGCCGGATTCGAAGTCGGCCTGACGATCATCCCGCACACCTGGGAACATACCAACCTGTCCACCCTGTCGGTCGGGGACCGGATGGATGTGGAAGTCGATGTGCTCTCCAAATATGTCGAGAACCTGCTGCGGTTCTCCCCCAGCCTTGGAAAGGTGGCCTCATGAAGCCGTCCCTGAAAGCCGCCATCGAGGCCATCCGCGCTGGCGGCATGGTCGTCATGGTCGATGACGAGAACCGTGAGAACGAAGGCGATCTGGTCATGGCGGCACAGTTCGCCACGCCGGAAGCCATCAACTTCATGGTCCGTGAGGCGCGCGGACTGGTCTGCCTGCCGCTGGAAGCCGAACAGGTGGACCGTCTTGGCCTGCCCCCCATGGTCACGCGCAACCGCGACCCACGCGGCACGGCCTTCACAGTTTCGATTGAAGCGGCAACGGGCGTGACAACCGGCATTTCCGCCGCCGACCGCGCCCGTACGATCGTCGTCGCAGCCAATCCAGCCGCAACACCAGACGACGTCGTCTCGCCCGGCCATATCTTCCCGCTCCGCGCCCATCCGGAAGGCGTTCTGGGCCGCAACGGGCATACTGAAGGCTCCATCGACATTGCGCGTCTGGCCGGGCTGGAACCGGCTGGCGTGATCTGCGAGATCATGGCCGATGACGGCAGCATGATGCGCCTTCCGGAACTGCGAAAATATGCGGCAAGGCACAACATGCCCGTGGTCAGCATCGCAGACCTTCAGGACTGGTGCCGCGAGCATGGCCGTGGGCCCGTCGCGGGCCATGACCTGATCTGCACGCCCGTCCCGCCCGCAGGCGAGATGGTGGCGAACTCCGCCCTGCCGAGCATTTTCGGCGGTCATGATCTGCGCATCCATGCCTTCCGTGCCGTTGATGGTGTGGAGCATGTCGCGCTGGTGAAGGGCGATCCGTCCAAGGGCGTGCCGTTGATCCGACTGCACTCCGAATGTGTGACGGGCGATGCGCTCGGCTCCCTGCGCTGCGACTGCGGCGCGCAGCTCCGCGAGGCTCTGGAGCGGATTTCGGCGTCGGAGTCCGGCGTGCTGGTCTATCTGCGGGGCCATGAAGGACGCGGGATCGGGTTGGCCAACAAAATCCGCGCCTACGAGCTTCAGGACCACGGTATGGACACGGTGGAGGCCAATGAGGCCCTCGGCCTGCCTGCCGATGCCCGCGAATGGGATGCAGCGGCTGATCTTCTGCGCCATCTTGGCGTAAGTGCGCTCCGCCTTCTGACGAACAATCCGGACAAGGAATCCAACCTGGTCCGCTTCGGCTTTGACGTGAAATCCAGCGAGCGGCTGGAAATCGAGGCCAATCCTTTCAATCGCGCCTATCTTGCGACCAAACGCACGCGGATGGGCCATTTCCTTCAGGAACAGCCGGCATGAGCAAGCACATCCCCGTAGCCCCCGACCTGCGTCTCTCGCCCGCGCCGAAAATGGCCATCGTGGTCAGCCGCTTCAATACGAACATCACGGGCGGCCTGAAAAACGGTTCGCTCGAATGGCTGGAAGAGCGCGGCATCACGGATGTGGATGTCTATGACGCGCCCGGCGCTTTCGAACTGCCACTTCTGGCCCAGCGTCTGGCGAAGTCGGGCCAGTATGAAGGCGTGATCTGCCTCGGCTGCGTTATCAAGGGCGACACTGCGCATTTCGAGTTCATCTCACTGGGCGCGACCATCGGCATCATGCAGGCCCAGCTTGCGACCGAAGTGCCGATCGCCTTCGGAATCCTCACGACCTATACCGAACAGCAGGCCGTGGACCGTTCCCGCAAGGATGCCGAAAACAAGGGCCGCGAAGCCGCCGCCGCCTGCGTCGAAAGCGTGGCCTTCCTGCGCAACGTTCCCGGCCAGCCCTGATCATGTCCCGATCCCTGATGGTTTGCGGACTATCTTCCGTTACCATCAGGGATGATCCTCATCGGCAGTCGAGACGCTCCCGGACGCTGATGGAATACTCGAAAAACACAACAAAATTGCAATTGAACGCAGTTTTTGCTATATTTCCCTAATGTAGAAGGGATATTTTCCCCTTCACAAAACAATCATGAAATACACCATATATCCCTTCCCGATGCTTGCGGGCCAAGGTCGATACATTGCCCTCCTGAAAATTGAGGAATTTAATTTTGAAGAAAATTATTTTCTTTTGTGTGCTGCTGTCCAGCCCGGCTCTGGCTTCGGATATAATTCCACAGACTTATCGCGCTACCGACAATCACTACCATACCGTCAATATTACTTCGAATCTGGATGCGACAGGCAAACCCACCGTAGGAGCCTATCAGGATCTGAACGGGCAGTGGCATGCCACAACCGTTTCGGTGCAGGCCTGTGGACTGGACGCACACAACCATCCTGTCCCCTGCGCGGCGGCCGTAACCGACAGCACTCTTGAGAACTATCTCCAGAAATCGGCCGTCAGTGTGGCCAATGGCGTGGCCGCGCTCGACGCACTGGGAGATGTCACGAGCCCTCTTACCTCGGGAACCGACTGGCTGGGCACCTGGCAGAAAAATGCCCAGTCCGTTGATGTTTTTGCCCAAGGATACGAAAGCGCGCTTTTTGGCGGCCAGATGGCGACCGGG
This sequence comes from Gluconobacter sp. P1C6_b, assembly GCF_018811945.1. Lineage (GTDB taxonomy): Bacteria > Pseudomonadota > Alphaproteobacteria > Acetobacterales > Acetobacteraceae > Gluconobacter. Next base: position 100,526 of record NZ_JACRVU010000006.1, on the reverse strand, counting down.
GAAAATAACGGCACCTATATGCCCCGTTCCCTTCTGGTCCAGACCGATCCTTACGGCCCGTATTCGACCGGATGTGGCATGGGCGTGGCCATGACCGGATCAGTCTATAATTCGCAGTATCCGATTTCCGAACAGGACCCCCGCAGGGGGGCAGGTGCCGTGGTTGGCGTTGGCGGCTATGACACTGTTGCGAACTGCATTCTCGTCAGCAACATGCCCGCACGCCTCATCCTCACGGCAACAGGCTATACGGCAACATCCGTGCAGCTCGCCACACCGCTGACAGCAGCGCAGGCCGCGCAGATCCACCCCAACATGTACATCACGACAAACAGTCCGAATCCCGCGCTAACGCCGACAGCCGTCACCGGGCAGCTTCCGCTCAAGAACCTTTTTGCGGGTTTCGTGAGCGCACAGCCGGCAGCAGGTGCCACGTCAATCAGCGTCTACGCCTGGGACGTTCCCGGGATCGGGACGGGTGCCGGTGGTCAGGTTCCCCAGACGGCCACGCTCGACACCGTATGGAGTGCGCGAAACGCCCCGACCGTTTTCCTTGGCGGCGGGGCAGCGGGGAGCGCGTTCAGCGAGAACTGGTTTTTCAATCTTGATGCGGGAGACCTGACGCCTTCCACCTCAAACCGTTCCCTGATCCATCAGATCACGCCACTTGAGGTTGATCTGAACATCGTCAATGGAACCGCCCCCGCCAATTCCATCGACTGGCAGGGCATCAGCATGAATGCGGGAAACCAGCCCGCTGCCCTGACAACCGACAGCCGTCAGATCCTGCTGGGCGGCAACATCAATCACCACCTTCAGTTCGATGGTGGCAGCGGAAACTGGCTGATTGATGGCGACAATGTCTCCATCCCGTCTACGAAAAACCAGTCTCTCTCTTCCACCATCACGGCCCAGATCTATCAGGAATGGGACCAGTGGGTCAGTTCGGCCAACAAGATGCGTTTTGTTCTGTGGAATGCTTTTGGCAATCCGTCAGCCCCGACCGGCTGGGAGCAGAGTGTCGTCCACATGGGGCCCACTGTGGATGGCGATCCCCAGGCCGTAGGCGATCCCGGCGGGTCCAAACAGGCTGATCTGGAATGGAATGTCGCAGGCAATTACGGCAGCCTGTCGATCTGCGGATATGCGTCGCATTGCGGTTTCCGCGTCAACGGCGACGGTCTGGCTGTGGCCTCCAATGGCCTTGATATCCTTGCCGACAGTTACGTCGAGGACGGGCACACCCTGTTCATCAAGCCCGCCACGGTTTCAAGCGGTCTATATGCAGGATGGTGTGCGCCGAACAGCTTTGTGCTGGGGACCTGCTCCACGATCGGCGCAACGGTGCATCTTCAGGCCTCGGGCGATTTCCGCAGCAGCGGCGGAACCTCCTCGACAGACATGCAGACGGGAAATTTCTCAGGGCTGCATGCGGACGGACATGGCAACTGGAGCACAACGACGGATACGGCGGATGGCGGCGCGATCCGTCAGGCATCCTACACGCTGGCGTCCCTGCCCACCGCCAATGAAACCGACGGCAATCACCTGTGGTGTTCGGACTGCAAGCTAAACAGCATCACGGGCGTTGAGGTCTACTGGCATGCGTCCGCCGCGAAATGGACCGACAGCCAGAACAACAGCCTCTCAAACTGACCCGCTCTGCAGATCAGAAGCGCCGGTACAGAAGTTCGGGCTTTTCCGGCACTCCGGTCGCGGCCTTTTCCACAAGATTGTGAAACGGCGACAGGCTGCAGACCGGATCGGTGTTTGCCGCATTTCCCGTCAGGGCCAGGGCCTGACAGCGGCATCCGCCCCAATCCCGTTCCTTGCGTTCGCAGGACCGGCAGGGCTCTGGCATCCAGTCCGTCCCGCGGAACATGTTGAACAGGGGCGAGAGGTTCCATATTTCGGACAGGGTCACGTCTTTTACATTCGGGAACGCGACATCCGGAATGATCTCGGCCGCATGGCAGGGCAGCACCCGCCCCGAGGGCGTCACATTCACGAAACGCTGCCCCCATCCCCCCATGCAGGGTTTGGGCCGGTCTGCATGATAGTCCGGCGTTACATAATCGATGGAAAGCCCACCCTTCGCGCGTTCAGCTTCCACGGCACGGGTGGATTCTTCCAACTGGTCCCTACTGGGGAGAAGCGCATCGCGGTTTTTCAGCCCCCAGCCATAGTACTGGGTATGCGCGATCTCGACCCGTCCCGCACCGAGTTCCCGCGCCAGCGCAAACATCTCTGGGATACGGGCGACATTTTCCCTGTGCACCACAAAATTGAGCGTCATCGGAATACCGGACGCGCGGATGAGCCGCGCCGCCGCAATCTTGCGGGCCTGCGCCCCCTTGAGGCCACCGATACGCTCGGCTCCCGCTTCCGTCACATCCTGGAAAGAGAGCTGGATGTGATCCAGCCCTGCCCTGTCGAGGGCTTCCAGTTTCGGTTCGTCCAGCAGCACGCCGGACGTGATCAGGTTGGAATACAGGTTAAGCTTCTGGGCCACGGAGACCAGTTCAACCAGATCAGGCCGCGCCATCGGCTCGCCGCCGGAGAAATGAACCTGAAGCACCCCAAGCTCGGCCGCCTGCTCCAGTACGGCAGTCCAGCTGGCCGTGTCGAGTTCTGCCGCCTTTCGCTCAAGCTCCAGCGGATTGGAGCAGTAGGGGCAGGAAAGCGGACATCGATGCGTCAGTTCAGCCAGAAGGCTCATCGGCGGCGAAGGGAGTGTCATGTGTGCAGGACGTTCTTTTCTGTCAGTTCAGAAAGAAGCGCGAGGACATCCTTCGCAATGACCTCACGCGGGGCGGAAAACTCGATTGCAAGCTGCTGAATGATGTCGCCGACGCTGCGTTTCCCATCCAGCAGCCGCAGAATATGCGGCGCGGCGCCCTCAATCACAAATGCTTTTTCAGGCGCCTGCACGATCCAGACGTCCCGCACGCGATCGTGCTGGAGCCGGTGGCCGCGGGCGAAGGAGAGAACCGTCTCCTCCGTCACGATATGAGGGGCTTCCGTCATGGAACGAAGGCGCCCGGCGGAATATGACCTTCCACATAGGCGTAGTCGAGAGCATCCAGCATCGTCCACAGGACGGAACACTTGAACTCGAGTGCCCCGAGGACTTCTTTCTGCTGCTCCGGCGTACGGGCGTTTTCGCGCACATAGGCCAGCGCGAAATCGGAATCCCGCGGGGCCTGTGTCAGACGGGGCGTGAAATAGGCCAGCGTCTTTTCCGACACGAAATCATAATGCCGCAGCATGCCCGAGACGCGTTCGCTGATGATCGTCGGCGAGAACAGTTCCGTGAGCGACGACGCAATGGCCGCCAGAATCGACTGGTCCCGCACGAAGTTCACATAGGCATCGACCGAGAAGCGCGTGGCCGGAAGCAGCCCCTCAAGGCTTTCCACATAGTCCCGATCCAGCCCCAGACCATCCGTCAGCATCAGCCAGCGCGCGACACCGCCCGTTCCGGGTTCCGTGCCATCATGATCCTCGATCCGGCGACGCCATTCGCGGCGAAGTTCTGCCGTCGGCAGGCGGGCGAGAAGCGTCGCGTCCTTGGCCGGGATACGGGCCTGATAATAATAGCGGTTCAGCGCCCAGGCCTGAACCTGAGCCTTGTCGAGCTTGCCGTCATGCAGCTTGCGATGGAACGGATGCCGGTTGTGGTACCGCTCGGCCCCGATCTGGCGAAGCTGTGCTTCAAGCTGGTCAGGTGTGAGGAGCGTCATGGTGTGTCCAGTCTGAAAGTCATGCCGTCTTCCGCAACCGTCCATCCGGCGCGTTCGACGTCTTTGCGTTCGGGGCTGTCTTCGAACAGAATTGGGTTGGAGTTGTTGATATGAATCAACACTTTACGGGGTTTTTCGCATGTCGTGAAACATTCGACCGGTCCCCCGGCATCATTCACGGACACATGCCCCATCCGCTGTCCGCTCTTCGGACTCAACCCGGCGCGGATCATTTCATCGTCCCGCCACAATGTCCCATCGAAGAACACGAGATCGGCTGCCGCCACCCGTTCCACGATTTCCGGTGTGATCTGCGCACAGCCGGGAATGAAGAGCACCGTCTTGCATCCATCCGTGATGGACAGGCCCAGCGTCTCGTCCGGGCGTGAGCCTGCGGCTTCTGCGTAAAGTGGCGCCTTGCCCGGAACGGCGAAGGCCGTGAGCAGAAGACCGGACGGAATCCCGTCCTTGTTCATCAGGGACGTGGCTTCGTCGAGAATGAGAGGAACGCGCGGGACGATTTCAGGATCAAGCGCGCCGAAAATCGGATTGTCCGCAAGCTGCTGAAGGGTCGAGTCGCTGCCCATCAGCGTGAAGGGTTCACGCTCACGCAGCGTCAGAAGCCCGGTTACAGCATCAATCTCGCCGCAGGTCAGCACAACGCCCTGAATGGGCGTGCCGCGAAGGCTACCCTGATGATGCAGGGCCGGCGTATCGATGATCTGCTGCCGCAGATCGGGCGAGGCATTGAGAATGAACCAGCGCTTTCCGTCGGCGCTGACGGCAATGGAGGCCTGGGTCCGGGCTTTCGCGCCCTGTCGCGTGCGGGCGGCCACACAGCCGGGTGCTGCGGAGTTCCACTGCGGAAAACCGCCCCCTGCCGCCGCGCCAAGCACGATGACATCAATCATTTTTTCACAAACCGTCTGACTGGGGCGTCTTACGACACCCATGAACGAAAACGGCCGCTCCATGGGGGAGCGGCCGTGCCATATTCCTCAAGGACTGTACCTCAGGGAAGAGGCTTATTTCTTCTCGCCGCAGACATACGAGTTGATTTCTGCGCCCAGCGGGATTTCGGTAACTTTCGGTGTGTTCCAGGCCATGATTTTTCTCCTTGGTCTCCGATAACCGGCAGATGCGGCAGAGGATTCATCCCTGCGCACCCACAGGCGCTCCTCATGATTTAGTGACCGGATGCCACTGGAGTTCAAGGGGGTTTTTGGGCAGAACACGCAACTGTGTCCTTTCACGGATCGTTTTGGTCCGTAAGCTCCGTCTCCGTTGCAGGCAAAGAAAACATGTCCGGCCGTCCCACTGCGTCTTCCGCCGACCCTGCCTGTAGCGACAGCCCCTCTTCCTCCGGGAAACCGGGCGAAAGACTGTTGCCCGACGGCGATTTTCCGGACCCGACCCTCGACCGGAATCTCCTGCGCGAACACCTGAACATCCGCGACATGTGCGTCCTGATCCTTACGATTCTGGCCGTTTTCTATTCGCTGTATTTCACCGCGCCCATCCTGCTCCCCTTCGTCTTCGCGCTCGTCCTGAACCTGCTGATGATTGCGCCGATGCGATTCCTGACGCAGCGCCTGCACCTGCCCCGGCATCTGGCAGGCCTCATGCTGATCGTCATGATGTTCGGAATCGTCGGCGGAATCGCCACGACCATTTCCGTCCCGGCTGCTGGCTGGATCACCCGCGCGCCGCAGACGCTCCCCGCCCTGCAAAGCAAGCTGGCCGTGCTCAGCGGCCCGATTGACGTGGTCCAGCGCGACTATATGCGCCTTTCCGCCATGTTCAGCGGCCATTCGGGCAGCACACACACCACGCATGGCGTGAGCGGGACGATCGGGGGAGAAACGGCGCTCTCGCGCCTCGGCTCCTCCGTCCTGGCCGGAACACGCGAACTGGCCGGCGGCTTCTTCTCGATGCTGCTGATGCTGTTCTTCCTCATGACGGAAGGCGACACGCTCCTGCGCCGCTGCGTCGAGATCATGCCGACCTACGCCAAGAAACGCCGCCTCGTGGAAATGGCGACCCAGATCGAGCAGAACGTCTCGCTCTATCTCGTGACGATCACGATGATGAATCTGGGTGTCGGGCTGGTGAACATGATCCAGTGCTGGGCCACCGGCATGCCCAACCCGCTTCTGTGGGGCGTTCTGGCCTTTCTGCTGAACTACATTCCCATTATCGGGCCGCTGACGGGTGTGGTGGTCTATTTCGTGGTCGGACTGTTCAGCTTCCCGTCCCTGCTCTATGCGCTCCTGCCGCCGTCGATCTATCTGCTGATCCATGTGCTGGAAGGCGAGACCATCACGCCCATGCTGCTGGCCCGGCGCTTCACCCTCAATCCCGTCTTCGTCATGGGATCGCTGCTGTTCTGGGACTGGATGTGGGGCATTTCGGGCGCGTTCCTGTCCGTCCCGATGCTCGCGGTCTTCAAGATCGTCTGTGACCATATCGAAGTGCTGGCGCCGCTCGGGCATGTTCTGGGTGGCCCGACGCGGCGGACGATCAGCAGTGCCATTGTTGCGCAGCTTCAGTCCGAGCCGTGAGGACCGGGGCTTTGCCCCGCGCCCCACAAAGGGGCTCGCCCCTTTGATCCCGATTCCAGATAAAGCGGTTTCCAAAGGCCTCCGGCCTTTGGCGGCTTTCAGGGGAGCGCCCTGAACAGGCTCCGAATATCTGGCCAAAACTGCCCTTTTCACGCTAGACGCTTCGGCAGAACCATTCCTGTCCGGCTCACAATGCAAGGAGACCCCATGACCCAACTGCCCCGCCGCGGCGTCTGTCTGGTGATCTCGGCCCCGTCTGGTGCGGGCAAGTCCACCATTGCCAACGCCCTGCGTGCTTCGGAGCCCACGCTGCGCCATTCCGTCTCGGTCACAACGCGTAGTCCGCGTCCGGGCGAAGTCGAGGGCGTGCATTACCATTTCCGGGATATTACGGAGTTCCGCCGCATGGCCGCGGATGGCGAGCTTCTGGAATGGGCGGAGGTCTTCGGGCGGGGTTATGGCACGCCACGCGCACCGGTCGAGGAGGCGCTGGATGCCGGACATGACATGGTGTTCGACATTGACTGGCAGGGGCATCGCCTGCTGCGCGCGGCCCTGCCCGACGATGTGGTGAGCCTGTTCGTCCTCCCCCCATCGCTGGAAGAGCTTGAACGCCGGCTGAACAAGCGGGCCTCGGACCATCCGGAAGAAATCGCCAAGCGCATGAAGGCCGCGCTGGACGAGATTTCCCACTGGTCCGAATTCGATCACACGATCATCAACTCGGACCTCGATACCGCCATTTCGCAGGCCCGCTCCGTGCTCACGGCCGCGCGGCTTTCCACACGGCGCCAGCGCAACCTGTTGGACATGGTGGCCAGCTTCAGCCGCTGATCTCGTCAGTCACGACATCCCGAGAGCCTGCTCCCCGGTTTTTACGAAACTGGAAATCTTTCTGCGGAACTTGGGAAGAGTCCGGCTTCGTGATATGGCCTGCCGTTCTCTCAGTGGCTGCGGACGGCAAGGGAAAGACACTTCATGACAGCGCCCCAGAACGGGACCGGAAACGGCCTCCAGACCGGAGCGGACCTCGCTGTCCGCAGTGACTCACCCCTGATCCTGGCGCTCCCGAAAGGGCGTATCCTCAAGGCGCTGGCCCCCGTCCTGACCCGCACCGGCATCGAGCCCGATCCGGACTGCCTGACGGAAAGCAGCCGCCGCCTGCGCTTTGGCACGTCCGATCCGAATCTGGATGTGGTCCGGGTCCGCTCTTTCGATGTCGCGACCTTCGTGGCCTATGGTGGCGCGGATATTGGCGTCTGCGGTGCGGATGTGCTGATGGAATTCGACTATCCGGACATCTATGCGCCGCTCGATCTGGGCATCGGTGGCTGCCGCATTTCCGTCGCACGCCCCAAGACCATGATCGAGGATCCTGCGACCGGTCAGTCCCGCCTGCGCGTCGCCACGAAATATCCGACCATCGCCCGCCGCCATTTCGCGTCCCGTGCCATCAACGCCGAGATCGTGCATCTGAATGGTGCCATGGAACTGGCGCCGACACTGGACCTGGCGAGCGTGATCGTCGATCTGGTCGATACCGGTTCCACGCTCCGCGCCAATGGCCTGATGGAAACCGAGACCATTGCCCATGTCACGAGCCGCCTGATCGTCAACCGCGTCGCGCTCAAGACCCGTCCCGAAGAAATCAGCGCTCTGATCGAACGCTTCCGCGCTGCCCTGAACACGGAGGACGCCGCCTGATGAAACGCCTCGATACATCCGCTGCCGGTTTCTCCGAAGAGTTCGCAACACTGCTTGCCGCGCGTGGAAGCGATGAGCGCAGCGTAGCCGAGCCGGTCCGCGCCATTCTCGCTGACGTCCGCAACCGGGGCGACGAAGCCCTCTGCGATTACACCGCCCGCTTCGATCGCCTGACGCTGCCTGCTGAAAAGCTGCGGATCAGCGCCGAAGAAATTGCATCCGAAGCCGCGCGCGTGCCCGCGGATCTGATGGACGCCCTGCGCACCGCTGCCCGCCGGATCGAGACGTTTCATGCCGCCCAGATGCCAAAGGATCTGGACTTCACGGACGAGGACGGAATCCGCCTCGGCATGCGCTGGACGCCGCTGGATGCGGTCGGGCTGTATGTTCCGGGTGGCAAGGCTGCCTATCCGTCTTCCGTCCTGATGAACGCCCTGCCCGCCCGCGTGGCTGGTGTGAAGCGGCTGGCCATGTGCGTCCCTTCTCCGGATGGCGTACTGAACCCGCTGGTTCTGGCGGCCGCCCAACTCTGCGGCGTCGAGGAAATCTATCGCATTGGCGGCGCGCAGGCTGTGGGCGCCATGGCGTTCGGCACGGATCTTATCGCGCCCGTGGACCGCATTGTTGGCCCCGGAAATGCGTATGTAGCCGAAGCCAAGCGGCAGGTTTTCGGCCATGTCGGCATCGACAGCATCGCCGGGCCGTCGGAAGTCGTGGTCGTCGCCGATGGCCAGAACGATCCGCGTCTTGTCGCGCTCGATCTGCTCGCACAGGCCGAGCATGACGAACAGGCCCAGGCCATCCTCATCACGACAGATGCTGGCTTTGCCGAGCGTGCTGCCGAAGCCGTCCGCAAAGAGCTTGAAACGCTGCCCCGCACGGCCATCGCTTCGAAAAGCTGGGACGATCATGGCGCGATCATCGTGGTGCGCTCACTTGAGGAAGCCGCCGAGATCGTCAACGCGCTGGCACCCGAGCATCTGGAAGTCATGCTCGACGCCCCGCGCGACTTCTCGGCTATGATCCGCCATGCAGGTGCGATCTTCATGGGCCGCTACTGCCCCGAAGCCGTGGGCGACTATGTCGGCGGTCCGAACCACGTCCTGCCGACCAGCCGCACGGCGCGTTTCGCCTCCGGCCTGTCGGTCTTCGACTTCATCAAGCGCACCACCACCATCGAAACCGACGAAGCCGGTCTGCGCCGGATCGGCCCGGCTGGCGTTGCACTGGCGACGGCCGAAGGGCTGGACGCCCATGCGCTCAGCCTGTCGGTGCGGCTGGAAAAGAACTGATCCAGCCTTTATCCGGGAGGCTCTGAGACCTCCCGGATCCTCCCATGTTACCGGAGCAAACCCGTATCCGGGTCCAGAACCAGAGGCGTGGTGTTCGGCGTCTGCGTGAAGTCGAACATTGGGTCTATCTGGCCCGCGGTCGCATCAAACGATCCACCCCCAAGGCGTTTTCCCTCCAGCCAGTTGTCTTCGATGAAGCGCACCACGGATGCCTGACTCGTCAGGTCATGACTGACAAAGTTCCGGCGGGCATACGGAGAGATCACGATAAGCGGGATGCGCGTCCCCGGTCCGCAACGGCCATTGACCAGCTTGCCTGCCACACCTTTCGGAGCCGACCCTGCGGTTCCGCAGATCCCGGCGCCGTTGAGTTGATCGGCAGTGCCGTCGAACGAACCCCAGAGCGGTTTGTGGAACGCGTGATCGTACCAGCCATCGGAGTCATCATAATCGATGATGATCGCCGTGCTGGCCCATTCCGGCTGGCTCTGGATGAAGTTCACAAGCATCACGATACCGTTCTGCTCATCCAGCGGGTCCGAATTGCCAGGATGACCGTCCTGATAGCCCGGCATCTTGATGTAGGAAACCGCGGGGAAATTTCCCGCCTTCAGGGCCGTATAGAAGTCTCTGATATCATACTGATGGTTTGCCGGCTCCCGCGTCGAGGTTCCAGGGATCGTGCTGAAACCGATCGAAGCCACGGAGTCCGGCCGGGCATGCGTCGGATTGGCCGTGCTCGCGAAATACTGGAACCAGGCATGATGCGGAACATAGTCCACGCGCGTTCCTACAATGTCGGAATAGGTACTGCGATTGCACCCCGTGGTGTTGTTCGCGTTCGTGAGCGTCAGGTCGAAGCCGCCCATGAAACCGCCCCAGGAAATACCCTTCGCGTTCAGCAGATCACCGATATTTTTGGCATTGATCAGCACCTGTGACGGGGTTGAGCAGCGATCGTAAGCCGGATCCTCATCGTTGATCAGGGTGTATCCGCCCTGCCCGTCATTGATGTAGGCACTCCCGAGCATATTGCCCGCAATGGGCTGAAGACCATTGGTCTGGCCAGCCACAACCTCAAGCGCACCCGGCGTGGATGGACCGTACGTATCGCTCCAGTTATTGTCGCTCATCGCGTAATGCTGGGCGTAATTCCAGAGCGCCGTAACCGTATTGCCGTCAAAATACCCCAGAACCTGCCCTTTCGTCCCGAAAGCACCTGCGCTTCCTGACGTTGCTGATCCGGTATATTTTGGAAACAGATCCATCTTCCCGGCGTCGTAAGCCTGCTGCTCCGGCGTATAGCTGTGGTTCTGGTCCGCTGTATTCGCCTGCGTCCGGTCGATGCGGAACGGAAGCGCTGCTCCCGACCCGTTTGCCGGGCTGGAATTCGGATTGTTCGTAAGAAGACTGGCGCTCGTGAGATTGTTGACAGCAGGCGTATCCACCAACGCCGTAAAAGCCGGTTCACCGCTCACATTCGCCGCCTTGGGATAGGTCGCGAAATAATGGTCGAAGGAACGGTTTTCCTGAAAAATCACCACGACATGCTTGATGGGCGTCGCAGTTGGATAGGACGCCGCCGCAGAGGAAGGCGCTGCCAGTCCCAGGGACGGAAAAAGAATGGAGCCGGACAGAAGGACTGCCAGGCCGGATTTTGCTCGTTGTACGCGCTTCATGAACACCTTGCGGAACCTTTCCTCACTACGGTCAACCGGTTTGACAAACACCCTGAGCCCCATGTTCGTCGTCCCTCCGGATGTTTCTGGTTTGTGAAGCATGTCACCCATCCTATCGTTGTCCTGCCTGTCCCGTGACAGGGTCCGCCACAGGAGCCACAGCCGGAGCATCCGTATCTGTCAGCGTGCCAAGAAATGCGATGATCGCCCGGCGCTCATTTTCGGTTAACGCCGGCGCCTCACCCGGCCTGCGGTCAAACGGCGCATCTATCGTGTCAATATTGGAACGGTACTTTTCCGGAATATCATCATAGACGTTGATTTTTTCATCCGGCCCGCTCGGATAGAATTTTTCAGGCTGGAGATCCCGGACAGCATAAAAATCCAGAACAGCTTCGAGCGTGTGAAAAACACCGTTATGGAAAAAGACATGACGTGTCGCGACATTGCGCAGGGTCGGCGTCACGAACATCCCGCAATAGGCCGCAAAGGCCTTCCGACCATCGGGCTGACTGTCGCATACGCCGAGATCATCATAGCTGGCGACGGCATTGCGGCTGATCGCCATGTTGCGCGGGGCACCGAGCGCTTCATACTGATGATCGGTAAAAAGCGGCGGCAGGCCGTCACGGGTGATGTGATCGAGATGGCAGGCCGCACAGTTGCCTTTCTGCGGATCGTTGAACAGGAGATATCCCTCGCGTTCGAGTGGCGTGAACCGCGCCTTTCCTTCCAGCCAGACATCAAACCTGCTGGAATATTCGTGGAAATGCCGGTCTTCCAGCTCATAGCGCCCAATCGCGAACAGCGCTTCTTCACGCAGGAAGGCAGGATCCTTCTCCCCGCGCGCTCCCGCCAGCGCAAGAAGAGCCGCACGGTAAGGTGCCGTGTTCAGCCGCGCAGTGACACGCTCCGGCGTGGAAGCCATCTCATCAGGATCAAAAAGCGGCCCACCAGCCTGTTGCTGAAACGTATCGACCCGACCATCCCAGAACAGTCCGCCCTGAGGAACGATATGTGCGGCAGATGACGCCGTATCCGCTGCACTTTTGCTGCCACGCTGGTTTCCCGTACTCGGCACACCGATGACGCGCGGTGCAACATCGTCATTTCCCAGATCCGGCCCGATACTGAACGGCGGCATACGTTCCAGATAGGTCAGTGAGGGAATTGCACGCCGCCCCTGCCGGTGCAGATCCGCCCCGCCTTCGAAAACGGACGCATTGCCCGTCGGCCCGTAATGATTCGCCGGATCATGACAGGAGGCGCAGGACAGTTTTCCCGAACCCGAAAGCGCCCTGTCGTAAAACAGCATGCGCCCAAGCTGCGCCATCTGCGACAGGGGAGCCTGTCTGGGCCGATAAAAATTCTGCGGACAGGGGTTCCGGCCATCCGGCGCGGGATCACAGACATCGTGAGACAGCGGCGGCGATACGGGCGAGGATTGCGCGTCACAACCTGAGCCAAGCACCGTCATCCCAAGGACTGCACTGACACACCGGATTGTCCGCATCCCGCTCCTCACAGGAGAGGCGTTCGCTCTCCATCCTGCACGGGCACCGTTTCCTGAACCCGTCATAATCAAAGGTCATACCATACTGAAATGCGGGGCTTCCCTGTTACCAGTCCTCACGATCATTTCCGGCAAAGAAGTAATCGCTGTGTCCGAGACTAAGGGCTGATAACGGATTCAGCAGGAAGGGGGATGTGACAGTTTTATGAACCTCAACCTGCGGTTTTTCGCTCCCTTCTGCCCTGAAGGCAGGATTGATTCATTCTGAACGACGCTCGCATACGCCTTTCGGATTTGAAATCGGGCAAGGGAAGCAGAAAGTTTTTACTCACGATCCGGAACTGCTTTAGGCTCCGTTCTGAGAAGGAGAAATCAGTCATGGCCCAGTTGTCGATCGGTGATCATGTTTCGGACCTGAAGGGAACGCATGACGGCAGGCTGGTCGATATTGACGGCTCCACCGGTTATGTGGAGCAGGCCAATGGCGTGGAGGTCGAATTCCCGCTGAGCCAGCTCAAGCCTTACGAGCCTCCGAAAATAGCAGAAGAGCGCACCCTCTCCGGCCCCCTGCGGGATCGGCTCCTGAACCCCGCGCAGAGAGCGCTTCTGGCCTCGGTCCCTGCCTCCCTCCTGGCTGCAATCGCCAAAAGCTACGATGCGGGCAGTGACGGGCCGGGATCGCGGCCACCCTTCGCGGCTCTTCCGGAATCCAAACGCCTTGAGGCCATCCGGATCTATCTGCCGACGCTGCCGCAGCGGCTTCTGGCGTCACACATGTCTCTGGTCGTAGCCATGCGCGACATTTCAAAACTGTCCTGACAGACGGGCTCGGCAAGCTCTTTCATTGCGTTGACGACGGCAGGCATCATTCGTACAAGCCCGTTTTCTGAATCCGCGAAGCCCCATCAGGCGCAGCTTACTCAGCGCCGGAGGCGCCGCTTTTAATGTCCACAACTTTTGCCGATCTCGCTCTGGCGCCCACGCTTCTTCGCGCTCTGGACGAAGCGGGTTACGTTAAACCCACGCCCATTCAGGCCCAGTCCATCCCGCTGCTGCTGGAAGGCCGCGATCTGCTCGGTCTGGCCCAGACCGGCACCGGCAAGACGGCCTCCTTCGCGCTCCCGCTGCTACACCGGCTCGCCGCAACGCCCCGTCCCGCCCCCAAGGGCGGCGCGCGCGTTCTGGTTCTCGCACCGACACGCGAACTGGTTTCCCAGATCGCGGACGGGTTCGAGAACTTCAGCCGTCACAAGCCGGTGCGCGTCACCACGATTTTCGGCGGCGTCAGTCAGGTTCATCAGGTCAAGGCGCTCGAAGAGGGCGTGGACATCATCGTCGCCGCACCGGGACGCCTGCTGGACCTGATCGAACAGGGCCTGTGCGACCTGTCGCAGCTTGAGGCGCTGGTGCTGGATGAAGCCGACCAGATGCTGGACATGGGCTTTGCCAAGCCGATCGAGCGCATTGTCGCAACGCTCCCCGAAGACCGGCACACGGTACTGTTTTCCGCAACGATGCCGAAATCCATCACAGCCCTCGTCGAGAGCCTCCTGCGCGACCCGGCCAAGGTCGAGATCGCACCACCATCGAGCACCGTGGACCGGATCGAACAGTCGGTCATGTTCCTCAATGCCTCCGACAAGAAAGCGGCCCTGCTGGCCCAGCTCCGGACGCCGGGCATCGGTCAGGCTGTCGTCTTCACGTTGCAGAAGAACATCGCCAACGACGTCTGCTCTTTCCTGACGGAGTCCGGCATCACGGCCGAGGCCCTGCACGGGAACCGCTCGCAGGGTCAGCGCGAGCGCGCCCTGAACGCCTTCCGCGAAGGCGACGTTCAGGTTCTGGTGGCAACCGATATCGCTGCCCGCGGCATCGACGTCGATACGGTCACGCATGTCATCAACCACGATCTGCCAAGCCTGCCGGAAAGCTATGTGCACCGGATCGGGCGCACGGGCCGTGCGGGCCGCAGCGGTTTCGCCATCACGCTGTGCGATGCAGAACAGCGTGCCTGGCTGCATGCCGTGGAGCGTGAGATCGGCCGGACGCTGGACGTTCATGACAGCCATGAATGGCACTCGGAAGAGGCGCGGAACTCCACCATGCGCCCGCCCGTGCTTGGCGGCGGTCCGGTCAAGCAGGTCAAGCCACAGAAGGTGCGCGAACGCCGCGTCTGGACCGAAGAGGAAAAGATGGCCGCCCGCGCCGCTGCCCAGGCCGCAGCCAAGGCGTCCTGAACAGCCTGCCTGTCATGCCGCCTGAGAAGGCGGTGCGACGTCAGAGCGCCAAAAAACCGCAAGAATCCCCGGACAGGGACCGGTCATGCTTGACCTTTGGGCTGACAGTCCGCACATAGCGGAACTGGATTTTCAGGCTCCGCACCGGAGCCGCTGCCGCGCGCAGATCATTACCCTGTCCCTGAAGCAAGGATTCACATGTCAAAAGAAGACCTGATCGAGTTTACCGGCACCGTCATGGAACTGCTCCCCAACGCCATGTTCCGCGTCACGCTCGACAACGAGCACACCATCCTGGCCCATACGAGCGGCAAGATGCGCAAGAACCGCATCCGCGTTCTGGCCGGTGACCGCGTGAACGTCGAAATGACGCCCTACGACCTGTCCAAGGGCCGGATCACGTTCCGCTTCAAGTAAGACAGTCCGCCGCATGACCTCCTCCCCGTCTTCCGCAGAAGGGTCATCCGGCCTTCCGGACCGTCCGAAGCTCGTTCTGGCCTCCGCCTCCCCGCGCCGCCTGAGCCTGCTGGAACAGATCGGCATCGTGCCCGACGCCGTCGTCAGCGCCGATATCGACGAAGAACCGCGTCCCGGCGAACTGCCGCGCCCGCTCGCGCAGCGCCTCGCCCGCCAGAAGGCGGAGCATGTGGCCGCGCAATACACGGATGCAGCCCTCGTCCTCGGCGCGGATACGGTGGTCTCTGTTGGCCGGCGCGTTCTGCCGAAAGCCGAAGACGAAAAGACGGCCCGCGCCTGCCTGAAGCTGCTCTCCGGCCGCCGCCACAAAGTCCTGACGGCCGTGGTCCTGCGCCCGAGCGCAGGCTGGCCACAAGGCACACCCTGTGAGCGGCTGGTGGAAACCTCCGTCATCTTCCATCGCCTGACGGATGCGCAGATCGACGCCCTGATCGCGCAGGGGGACTGGCAGGGCAAGGCGGGCGGCTATGCCATCCAGGGCGCCGCCGCCGCCCATATCCGCCAGATCGGCGGCAGCTATTCCGCTGTGGTGGGGCTGCCCCTGTTTGAAACGGCCCAGCTCCTGCGCGGGCAGCCGGTTGGCAAACCTTCAGGTGGCTGGATCGCATGACCGAAATCCGCGCAGCCTGTTCTCCAGGCGAAGTGCGGATTGCCGTTACGGACCATGACACGCTGCTGGACGCCGCCATCTGGCGTCCCGGCTGCCCGGATGGTCTGGAAGACTGGCACGTTGTCCGCGTCCAGAAAGCCGCTCCCGCTCTGGGGGGCGCTTTCGTCCTGCTCGAAGACGGCCAGAGCGGCTTCCTCTCCACCCGTGAAACCCTGATCGAAGGCGCCTTGACCGCAGCCCGCGTCAGCCGCGCCGCCCAGAACGGCAAGGGCCTGCGCCTGCGCCGGGCGGACATGCCCACCGAAGCACCATCCGCGCCAAAGCTGCTCGAACGCGGCCCCTCGCCCCTCGACGAACTGGCGGACCGGTATCCGGACGCTCCGATTTTCGTGGACGATCCGGGCATTGCGGCAAAGCTGCCCGTCCGGCTGCGCCCACGCCTTCAACGCTGCCAACAGGCGTTTGACGCTGCGCTGGAAGCGGATTTCGACAGTCTCGGCAGCCCCGAGGCCGATCTGGACCTCCTGACTGCCAGCATCTTTCCGACACCCGCTCTGATCGCCATCGATCTCGACAGCACTGGCTCGCCGGACTTCAAAGGCAATATCGCAGCCTTCCCTGAACTGGCACGCCAGATCCGGCTGCGGAATCTCTCGGGCACAATTCTGGTAGACCCGGCGGGTGTAAAGACGCGCAAACGCCCGGCTCTGGTCCCCTTCCTGCGTGAGGCTCTGGCTAACGATCCCCTGAAACCGGACGTCCTCGGCGCCACCCCGTCCGGCCTGCTGGAACTGACCCGCCCGCGCCGCCGTCCTCCCTTGCATGAACTCCTGTCCTCCCCACATGGACAGGCACTGTCCATCCTCAGGACGATCCTGCGCGAAAACCGCACCGGCCAGACGCTGACAGCCTCGATCAGCCTCGTCACGGCGCTGGAAAACGACCCCGAAGCCCTGGCGGATTTCATATCCCGCCGCGCCCAGCCGCTGGACCTTGTCCTTGATCCCAATGCCCCACCCGCAAGCTGGAGCCTGTCATGAGCAACGCCACCTGCCCGATCTGCCATCGTCCTACCGATCCGCAGTTCCGGCCCTTCTGCTCCCGTCACTGTGCGGATGTCGATCTGGGCCGCTGGTTCAGCGGGACCTACCGGGTTCCGTCTTTCCGTCAGGACAATGACGAAGAGCACGACGAATATCGCGACAGGGAGGGTTGATCCCGCCTCAATCATCAGCTAAACCCCATCTCCGCAACAGGGTGCGCCCTGAAGCTCGGTGCCCAAGTAGCTCAGTTGGTAGAGCATGCGACTGAAAATCGCAGTGTCGGTGGTTCGATTCCGCCCTTGGGCACCATTTTCCTCCTGAAAAAATTGTCGTCTGTTCCAGCTCTTCGCGCGAATGGCTGCCCTTGTGATGGCGCGATTCCCTCTGGCATTCTGACGGTCCGATATTCCATGATGACGCGGAACAGACCATTGCTGTCTAAAACAGGCCTCATCACCCGTGCCCGGAGATATCGGGAACCGAAAAATGGACGATCCCTCTCCCCAACATTACGAACCTGACGGTCCACCCCTGAGGCAACCTGAACAGGTTCCCCCTCCTGAACTTCAGCCCGGTCCCGAGCCTGATACCAACGGGCAGCGTCGCCAGCCGCCAGTCTGGTTTTTCCTGCCCGTGCTCTGCATCTGCCTGTTTCAGGTTGCTGTTCTGGTGCCACGGATCGCCCATCTGAACATCGGCCCAGGCAGGTTTTTCGGAATATCGGACCCTCAGGACAACACCCGTGCCGCCCGGCTCAACCGCGCCCTTTCCGGCAAGCCCCGTTATCCCCAGGACATGATCGCCCGACATATCGAAGATCACGTCACGGTTGCCTGTACGATCGATGCACAGGGGTGTGCCCATGACTGTATGGTCCGGGAAGGGCATTATGCGGAACTGAATCAGGCCGCACTCGCATATTTGGTTCAGGCGTCCTATTTCCCCGCGATGAGAAGCGGTCACCCCGTCAGTTCACACTACAGGATGCACTTCAACTTCCTCATCCCCCAGGCCGCTGACCGATAGCCGAAACATGAATTCTCCCTTCGCATGCATCCGAACCCGCGTCGGAGCGTTGTCTTCTCAAGTGTCAGTGCCACACGGGTTTCCGCCCGCAGGGACTGACTATGAAAACAGACAGAAGGTTTCATGATGTCTTTCAATATCAGCCGCCGTGGCGTCGCCCTTGCAGCCGTCCTTTTCGGTGCCGGTCTTGTCGCAGCTCCTGCCGTACGCGCTGAAGATACGCTCGGGGCCCCTGTCGGACATGTCACGCTCACCGCCCATTCAGCGGATGTCGGCGTGGGTTACACCTGGGGGGACGGCACCCTGACCTACGGCCATCATACCTATCACTTCAAGGTCAGCGGCGGGAACATCGCCGCCGTCGGCTTCTCCGCCCTGAAAGCCGAAGGCACCGTCTACAATCTGAAGCACCTGCATGATTTCGACGGCAGCTACGGCTCCCTCGCCGGGGAAGCGACGCTGGACAAGGGTCTGGGTGGCGCTATCCTGTCCAACAGCAACGGCGTGCGCATCAAGATCGAGACGGCCACACAGGGTGCGCGTCTGGCTGCGGGTGCACAGGGTCTGACCTTTACGCTGAGCCGGTAATCTGGTGTCCTCCTGCCGCAGCCTTCCGGAAGGGCTGCGGTGACAGGCCGGACACTTCCCCCGCGTGCCCGGCTCTTCCTGCATTTTTTCGCGGGGGAGCGGAGCGTGACAGATCATGGACACCAACATTCTTGTTCTCTCCTTCACCGAGCAGAGCAAAGCCTTCCAGGCGTTTTCCGAACTGCGGGAACGGGCTGCGGACCAGAAGCTGGTCATCATCAACGAGGCTGTCGTTGAGCGCACCACGGACGGCAACATCACCATTCATGACAACTGGGCCAATGGCGCTTCCGGCGAGCAGGTCCTGAACGGGACACTTCTCGGATCACTCGTCGGGCTTCTGCTCGGGCCGCTGGGCGTGCTTCTCGGGGCGTCCATGGGGGCGCTGGTGGGATCCAGCCTCTCGGTTGAGGATGCGGCCATCCGCAGCAGCCTTCTGGCGCAGATTGCATCTGTTATTCCCGTGAGGACGACGGCCGTGATTGCCACCGTTCAGGAATATGTGCCGCAGGTTGTTGACGAACTGGCGGCGTCGCTGGGCGCATCACTGGTTCTGCGTCGGCCGATCGAGGCTGTGGAGCGCGAGGTTCTGGCCCAGCAGAAGGCGCAGGCCGCGGCAGCAGCGGAAGCCGAGCGTGTTCTCGTGCAGCAGCATTCGACTGAATGGCACGAACGCATGGGCGAGTGGCAGAAACAGGTTTCCACCAGCCTGCATAATCTCAAGAACAAGATCACGGGGGGCTGAGACCGTTACGGTCTTGATCTGACCCTCTGATACGGGCCATCGTGACGCAACATTTCCTTACAGGATGTCGTCATGATGGCCCGTTTTCGTATGCTCTTCCTGCTGGCCGGTCTCGGCGCGTTTTCAGCAGCGTCCGCGGCTCCTGCGCCACCAGCCGTTCTGGCACCCTTTATTCATGACGGCAGTTTCAATCCCGGCGATTACGGGTTTGTCCGTGGCGCATTCCCGGGTGCGACTGAGCAGCAGGTGAGGGACTGGAAGGCCATTGAGGCGTATGGCGAGGCCTGCATGCATGATGCGGCGCTTGTGCAGGATGCAGCGCTGAAAAGGCTTGGCGTTGCAGCTTCTATTCCCGAAGAATCCGGCTATCAGGATCATGTGTGCATGCAGGTCAATATGGCAGACAGTGTGCCTGACGGAATGAAAAGCTGGGAAGATTTCCAGAGTGCCATCTCTCGCAGCCTGCCGTATTTTCAGACTTATGAAATGGCAGTCCATGATGCCATGCGGGCACTTGAGAGCGATCCGGCAAAAGACACGTTGGAAGAACAGATTACGGCACATGTCGTGCCGGACCAGATGTGGCGTTTTTCATCTGAATCCCGACAGAAAATCACAGGGCTCGATGCACCTGCACGAAACGCTCTGAACAGCCGTCTTATCTCCGCCGTTATCAACGTGGACTGGGACAACAGCCATTGGGCGCGACATGTTCTGGAAACGCAGGGATGGGCGAGCGTGCTGAAAGCGGGTGATAAACCTGCACAGATGATGTGGGTTCTGGTGCAGCATGCGGATATCGATCCGGTCTTTCAGGTCATGACGCTTCGTCAGCTTGAACCATTTGCGCGGTCGGGTCAGTTTCCGAAACCGGAATATGCACTGCTGACGGACCGGGTCATGCTGCCAACGACTGGAAAACAGCATTATGGCTCCCAGCTTTCGTGCCAGAACCACCATTATGCCCCTTTTTCGCTGGATGCGGGCGGAGACGATCCGAAGACGCTCGATGCAAGACGGGCAGAAATGAATCTCCCTCCCGAAGCCACCTATCTCAAGCGCTTCCCGCCCCATTGTTAATAGGCTGAAGAAGGCACGCCCCTTTAATTTGTGCAGTCGGGCGGATGAAGGGGAGCGCCCTGCCTCAGACCGCCGTCGGGCGGTCCATGGTCTTGCGCAGCGGATACAATGCCAGTTCTTCGATTGTCGCGCCGGTATTGGTCGCCTGAAGGCCCACCGTTGTCAGCGGATTGGCGGGGAAGACCAGCGCGGTGGCAACCGAGAGGCCGTCATTGGCGAAGAGTTCCAGCGCACAGGCATCAAGCACCAGACGTAAGGAAAAGCGGCGGCTGTTGGCGATCAGGGGCGTGGAGAAACGCTCCGTGAAGAACGGCTGGGAGAAGCCATGCAGGTCGCCGCGATCAAGCCAGAGCTGGCTTGAAAACGCGTCAAAGCCGATGGAGAGGGATTCTCCCTGTCCGTTCGAGAACACGATGACGAAGCGGCCTGCGCGTCCCTGTTCGCCGTCCGGCTGCGGGTTGCTGCGCTCATCGACGGTGACGGTCAGAAGCAGTTCGATGGCGGTGCCTGTGGGCAGGGCGACCTGCACGCCGCTCTGGGCGGGGATGCGGTCCACCCGGAACGGGATTTTTTCACCCCGGAAGGCTTCGAGCCCATAGGGGCGCTGGACCAGACGCAACCAGTTCATTTCATCCCGGCGCAGGGACATGCGACGCGGCAGCGTCATGAGGCCGCGCCAGCTCCGGTTGGGGACTTCCTCGCAATACTGCCAGTTGCCGAACCAGGCGAAATAGACCGCTCTGTTATCCGGCATGCTGTCATAGACCTGCATGGCGTAGCTGTCCTTGGCGAAGTCTGTCAGGCCGATCACGGTGTTGTCAGGCGTGAAGCGTTCGCCATCGAAATCGCCTACGAAATACTGCGTGACGCTGCCGCCCAGAGGGGCGCCCGGATTGACGGAGACGAACAGGACCCAGCGCCTGCCTTTTTCCTCGCCCTCAATGTCGAGTTCGATCAGGTTGGGACATTCGTAGTCCACACCGAACAGACCGGCGGGGCCGAAGCTGCTGAGATGCATCCAGTGCAGCAGGTCGATGGAGCCGTAGAACAGCACCTTGTGAGCGCGCGCGCTGACCACGACCATGATCCATTTGCCGCTTGCCTCGTGCCAGAAAACCTTGGGATCGCGGAAGGAATTGACGCCGATATTCAGGATCGGGTTGTGGTCATAATCGATGTAATGCTGGCCACCATCGGGGCTCCAGGCAATGTACTGCGTCTGGCTCTGCGGTGTGGCACGGGTATAGATCGCGACCAGTCCGCCGGGCATGGGCGGGAGCGCGGGCGGAGCGGCATGGGTTTCGGCACCGTTCGGAGGCGCATAGACCGAGCCGAACGGGGCGGACTCATTCGGACCGAGGGCGGACATCCTGTCGGGCGCGTAGGGCGTGTCGGATGTGGTTTTCCGCAGTTCCGGGGCGAGCGCCTGCACGGCAGCCTGCGTGGCCGTTGTGGTCGCCGGAGTAGCGGCGGCCTCCGATTTGCGAGGCGGAAAGAGACCAGAGACATTGTTGCGGTCCAGCACGACGCAGCCGGTATAGGCTTCGCCCGCCGCCGTCTGGTCGATGGCGATGGGCTGGTCCTGCCAGGTGTAGAGATCCGTGCTGGTAGCGTGGCCCCAGTGGACGCGACCGGCGTAGGGGGCGGTCGGGTCGTACTGGTAATAGAGATGATAGGTCTGACCATCGAAGATCAGGCCGTTGGGGTCATTCATGAAGCCGGTGGGCGGCGAGAAATGAATGGAGGGGCGATAGAAGTAGTCGCTCTGGGTGCGGATGACAGGCTTGTTATTTGCACCGGGCTGATCGGCGGGCTCGATATGCGCATTGCTCGGCTGGTGGCCGTGAGATGTGAGCGTGTCTTTCGGCGGGTCATCAGCGGCGCTGGCATTCCCCGTCAGACGCAGGCTGCTGCCAACGGTGCCGGCAACGGTTCCGGCGGCAAGAAGGGATGTCAGGGCGCGACGGCGGCCCGGGACTGGCAGGTCATTGTGGTCTGTCATGACGGACAGGATACATGAGACGCCCGTTTTCAAAAGAGCGGGCGTGAGCCCGGGGCAGGACGTTGCATGTCCGCCCCGGATACGGACATAGTGCGGCATGAAGCGTCTCGACCCCTTTCTCCTGTCCCTCATCGCCGCCATCGCGCTGGCCTCTTTCCTGCCCTGCCGGGGGCAGATGGAGCATATTCTCCAGCATGTCGTGACGATCCTCATCACGTTCATGTTCTTCTTCCAGGGCGCGAAGCTCGAACGTCACGCCATCGTGGACAGCGTGAAGGACTGGAAGCTTCAGGGGAGCGTTCTGCTCTGCACGTTCGCACTGTTTCCGCTGCTGGGGATCGGACTGCATCTGCTGTTCCGCAGCGTCTTTCCTGATGCGCTGTTCGGTGAGGAACTATGGTCGGGCATCCTGTTCCTGTGCTGCCTGCCGTCCACCGTGCAGTCTTCCATCGCGCTGACCTCCATCGCGAAAGGCAATGTTCCGGCGGCGATCTGTGCGGCGACGGTCTCCAACATCGCGGGCATTGCGCTCACGCCGTTACTGACGGGCGTGGTACTCGGGCATGTGGGCGCCGGACATTCGCCATTGGAATCCGTGCTGGATGTGGGCAAGGAGTTGCTGCTGCCATTTGCGCTGGGGCAGATCCTTCAGAAATGGGTCGGGCCGATCGTGCGCAGACACAAGATCCTGATCTCGTTTACCGATCGCGGGTCCATCATCGTGGTCGTCTATACGGCGTTCAGTTCGGCCGTTGTGGAAGGAATCTGGCACCGGGTTTCGGGCGCGCATCTGCTGGAAGTGGCGCTGCTCGACAGTTTTATGCTGGCGCTGGTTCTGGTGCTGTCGCATCTGATGGGCGACGGGCTGGGGCAGACGACGGAGAACAAGATCGCGCTCCAGTTCTGCGGCTCGAAGAAATCGCTGGCGTCAGGCGTGCCGATGGCGAGCGTCATTTTCCCGGCGGCGTCGGTCGGCATCATCGTGCTGCCGCTGATGATCTATCACCAGATTCAGCTCTTCACCTGCACATTGCTGGCGCGGCGTTATGGGCGTCGGGCGCTTGAAACCAGCGACCAGGGCACGGCGACCTCTCCGCAGCGCCGCACCGCCACACCGTAAACATCGGCGAACAGGGCGTCCGTCAGGACTTCGGCGGGCGTGCCGATATTGACGAGGCGGCCCTGTGACAGGACCGCAATCCGCGTGCAGAAACGGGCTGCGAGGGCAAGATCGTGCAGGACGACGGCGACGGCCTGACCCTGCGTGGCGCACTGGCCGAATAGCTCCATGACCGTCAGGGCCTGCGCGGGATCAAGGGCCGCGACGGGTTCGTCCGCCAGCAGGATCGGGGCCTGAACCGCGAGGGCACGGGCGAGCAGGACACGGGCGCGTTCGCCGCCTGAAAGACGGGCGGAAGAGCGGTCAGCGAACGCGCTCATCCCGACCGCATCGAGAGCCTGCTGCACCGCAGTGGCGTCCTGTTCCGCCGAGGCGGTGCGCCGATGAGGCAGACGCCCGAGCATTGCAACATCCCGTACGCTCATGCCGACGGCAGCGGGCGCTTCCTGCGGAAGATAGGCCAGATGGCGACCGCGCTCTTCGGGCGGCATGGTGAACAGGTCCTGCCCATCCAGAAGAACACGACCGGTGTCGGGACGGAGCAGGCCAGCCATAATGCGAAGCAGCGTGCTCTTGCCCGCACCGTTGGGTCCGATCAGGCCGAGGACTTCGCCGGGACGCACGTCGAGCGCGATATCGTTGAGAAGTCTGTTGCCCTGAAGGGTCAGGCTGATCGTGTCTGTCTGGAGGATCATGACGCGTTCCTCATACCGGCCGCCCGCGCAGGCGCCAGACCTGCCAGAAAAAGACCGGCGTTCCGATCAGGGACGTGACGACGCCAAGTTGAAGTTCGGCGCCACTGACGGGCAGGCGCACGAACAGGTCTGCCGCCAGCAGAAGCGCTGCTCCCCCCAGTGCGGACGGCAGCAGGAGGCGCGACGGGCGGCCTCCGGCGAGCGGGCGCAGCAGATGCGGCATGACGAGGCCAACGAACCCGATACCGCCTGCCACAGCAACACCGCTGCCGACCGCGAGCGCCGTTCCGATGACAACGCGCCACTGCACTGCGCGCAAAGGAAAGCCCATTGTCTGGGCGACGTCTTCGCCGAGGGTCAGGGCGTCGAGGGAGCGCCCAGTGCTGAACAGCAGGGCCGAGCCGATCAGAAGGCCGGGTGTGGCGATCAGCACGTCATGCAGGCTGGCGCGAGACAGGGAGCCCATGAGCCAGTGCATGATTTCGTAGGACGCATAGGGGCTTGGCACGAGGTTAAGCGTCAGGGCCAGCAGGGCGGCGCTCATGGAGCCCAGCGCCGCCCCGGCGAGTACCAGAACCAGCGTCCCGCCCCGGGTCAGGGCTAGAAGCAGCAGCGTCGCAAGCCCGGCACCGGACAGGGCGGCCAGCGGGAGCGCGGGCGCCCAGACTGCCGAGACGCCGGTATAGAAAACCAGAACGGCCCCAAGCGCGCCGCAGCCCGAAATACCGAGCACGCCCGGATCGGCCAGCGGGTTGCGGACCAGTCCCTGAAGTGCTGCGCCAGACAGGCCGAGCGTTCCGCCGATCAGCAGAGCCAGGATCATGCGCGGCAGGCGGATCTGGCCGATGACAGTCGCGGCGATCGTCTCGCGGCCATGCAGCATGTCGGACAGACCCTGAAGGACGCCAATACCCGCCGGCCCTGCGGCCAGTGACAGGATGGCGAGGGCCAGAACCAGTACACTCAGTACGGCTACGGTTAGCATGTAGCGGCTCATGGCGAAGGCTCCGTGCCGGTCAGACGATCGTGTGCGGAGATCAGGGCGGTCAGCGCATCAAGGGTGTCGGGCGTGCCGCACATGGTCAGGCGGCCAGGAAGCGCCAGAAGATGCGCGCCCGTGAAGCGGTCCCGCAGAGCGGGATGGTGCACGGCATCTTCCGCCAATGAAGCCCCTTCGGAAATCATGCCCGTCACCAGAAGGTCCGGCGGATGGGCGATCAGTGTTTCCAGCGCGATGGTGCCGTCGGGACGTTCGGAAGTCGACAGGCGGAAGCCGGCGCGCTTCAGCAGATCGGAAATCAGGCCGCCCTCTTCTCCCGCAAGGTTCGCGCCAATAACCGTGGCGGTCAGGATCCTGTCCGGATGGACGGGATGGAGACTTTCCAGACGGTCCGCGAACGCGCGGATCATGTCGTCGCCGCGCGTATCCTCGCCGATGGCATGGGCGACGGTGCGGATCTGGGTGGGAATATCCGCAAGGGACGCAATGGACGGAAGCTGGACGAACGGGACGTGCAGGGCATTCGTCACGAGCGGGACCGTCGGGCGGTGCCATGTTCCGTCCAGAACGACGTCGGGGTGGGTCGCGACAAGGTTTTCGCCGTCAGGGCGCTGGACGGGATAGTTCGCAGCGATCTCGCAGCGGACGGATTCCGCGCAGTCCGTGGCCAGCGGGCTGAGACCGAGGATATGGGACGGGTCTGCCAGTTCGAGCAGCAGTTCGTCCGTGCACAGATTCAGGGAAACGATACGGGTGCGCACCGGACCGGCAGTAGCCGATCCGATGAGCCAGCCCGACAGCAGCAGGGCTGCCATCGGGGCTGAAAGGACGTGAAGGAACGCCTTAAAGGCCAAACGTCACACCACCGTAAAAGGACCGGCCCGGCTGGAGATAGCCGACCGGGTTTTCATAATACCGGTTGCCCAGATTGTCGCCGCGCGCGAACAGGGTGACGAAGTCGGCCAGCTTGTATTCCGCGGCGATGTTTACCGTGACGTAGTCATGACCGATCGTGCTCATGGACGTATAGCGGTCGAGATCGTGCCAGCCGCTGACATAGAGCAGGCTCGGCGTGATGCTCAGGCGCTTGGTCGGCGTCCAGATGACGCTGGCCGTGGCCTTGTGGCGGGGACGGCGCACGAGGGCCGCGCCGGTACTGCGATCCGTGGCGTCCGTCCAGGTATAGGTGCCGCGCAGATCCACGCTCTTGATGATGCGGTAATCGACGAAGGCTTCCACACCGTGCGTCTGCGCACGGGCGACGTTTACATAGGTGTAGTTGTAGCCGGACAGCGCTGTATTGATGAGGTTACGGACATGGTTGCCGTAATAATCGGCGCCAAAGGTCAGCTTGCCGTCCAGAAGACGCTCTTCAAATCCGGCGTCAAAACCCAGAAGACGCTCGGCCCGCAGGTTCGGATTGGCCAGAAAGTAATAGGCCGGGTAGCTGACGAAGAGCTGGTTCAGGGACGGGCCATGGAAGCCCGAACCACCGCTGGCCTTCAGCGTCAGGCCGGTGCCGGGGATCTTCACCGCCGGGGCGACGCGCCAGGTGACGTAATTGCCGTAACGGGAATTGTTGTCGTACCGGATATTGGCCGAGCCGAAGAGAATGTCGTGCCAGTGGCCTTCGAGCTGTCCCCAGGCGGCGTTCGTCGTGGTCTGGGCAGAGACCGGGGTCATGATCCGCTCACGGATATAGTCATAGCCCACGAGGAAGGAGCCGTTATGGCCGAGATGGGTCAGGCCCTGCCAGTCCACCTTCAGACGATCGCCCCGGTTGGACGAAATTTCCGGATCGCCGGCGGTAATGTCATGGCGGCGATAGGTGATGTACCCAACGCCCAGCGTCTGCTCGAACACGCCTTTGAAGGATTTCAGATGCGCCGTGCCGCGCAGAATGGCCTGTTTGAGGTCGCTTTCGTTCTGCTGGGCTGACGGCAGCGCCGGGTAGGAGCTGTAATCATCGGCGACATATTCATAATCCGCCTGCGTCAGATGCGCCGTGAAGCCGAGATCGAAATTGTCTGTCACGTCATAACCTAGCCGCACATTGGCCGTGCGGTTGTCGTTGCGGTTGGACGCGACGTCATGGTCATGAACCTGTGCGCGGATGGCTTTCGGCACGGCCTGATAGTCGCCGACATGGTTATGCGAGACTTCAACCATGTAATGGAAACGATGGAGCGAGCCCGAGAAACCGGCCGTCTGGTTCTTGGTGGAATAGCTGCCGCCTTCAAGACGGACGAAGCCGTGCAGCGGTCCCTGCCCCTGTTTGGTCGTCATGTCGATGACGCCGCCCATCGCATCCGCACCATACAGGCCGCTCTGCGGGCCACGCAGGATTTCCACGCGGGCCAGACCGTCAGTGAGAAACTGTGCCGTATCGAATGCCCCGGCCGGCGTGGAGGGATCGTTGATATCCATCCCGTCCAGCCGCACCTTCACTTCGTTCGAGTTGACGCCGCGCATGAAGATCGAACCCGTGCCGCCGGGGCCGCCCGTACGCACCATGTTGAGGCCCGGTTCACGCGCCAGCAGGTCCGCAAGATCGCGCCGCTGCAGAAGTTCAATGTCACGCTGGGTCACAACCGTAACCTGCGAGCCGACCTTGCTGATGTCCTGCGGGATACGGTTTGCCGTTACGGTGACGGTCTCGGGGACCGTGGCGGTCACGGCGTCAGGAGTAGTCCGCGAGGCACTCGTGGCTGCCGTCCGGGGAGCGGCCGGGGGTGCCTTGGGCTTCTGCGGCGGTGCCGGTTCCTGGGCCGGGACGGACGCCAGCGCGGGAACGGCGACAAGCATGCTCGTCGCGAAAAGAAGGCAGGAAATACGGGGCATGGCGATAGTAATGTCTCGTCGTTCTGCGTCGCCCTCAAGAAGGAGGCAGACCCGCAGCAACAGGGCCTGACCCGGCGTTCCGATGCACCCCGCCCGGACCGTCCTTCGGACAACTCATGCTGACGGCAGGTCTCCTGGCTCGCGCTCCGGTCTCAGGCCCCTTCCCGGCACCGGGCCAGTGGGTTCTCTCCTGAAGCCGTACTGTCCACCCGTTACGGAGCGACAGTCAGCGCTTACAGTTGCGGGGGCAGCCGCAGTTTTGCACTGCGTTCCCTTTTCACCCGGCAGACCGGGCACCGTCAGGTGACATGAAGCGCCCCGGACGGCACAAGTCAAACACAAACGGCGGTTCGTGGCCGATTTGACACAGCACAACTCTGCAACACGGCTTTCATTCCGTTACAATCTGCCCTTTGCCTCGAATATCCCCGGACGTCAGTGTTCCTGCCATCGGATACAGGATCAGGACACGATCATGACGCCCCCTTCTGCTGCCCAGACGGTTCACCACGACCGCGACCTTCCGGCAGGACGCGATGGCATGAAAGCAGAGGGGCCCGGTCTTCCCCAGCGCCTGTTGTGCAGCACCTTCCGGGTCCGGCAGTATAACGACGTCCATGCCCGTGCTGCCGATCTGAGACTGCGACTGCCGCTGGGCCGCAAACGCCTTCAGCGGATCGAACGCATCCGCGAAGCCGGGGCGCTGTTCATCCATGTTCCCAAGAACGGCGGCACGTCGATCTGTGACCTGCTATATGGCGGGATCATGATGCATGAGACCTGGCGCTATTATCAGCATGTCGCGCCGGATCTGTGCCGGACCCTTCCCAGCTTCGCGATCTGGCGTGATCCCGTGAAGCGTTTCGTTTCCGCATGGGCCTTTGCCCGTCGTGGCGGCACCTCACGGGTAAAAATCCATCCTTCCGTCAACGCGCTCTACCGCTCGTTCCACACGCTGGACCATGCCATCGACCACGTGGAATCCTGTCCGTCCGTTTACGAGATGGATCATGTTTTCCGTCCGCAGACCCTGTATGTCTGCGACCGTAATGGCCGGCTTGCCGTCGATCAGCTGTTTTCGATGGACCGGATTTCGTCCCTGCCCGATCTGGTGCCTGTCCTGAAGGGCAAAACCATTCCCCATCTGAACGGCAACAGCCACGATATCGTCCCCACGGCCGCGCAGGCGAAAAGGATTCGACAGCTCTACAGCGCGGACGAAGCACTGCGTCCCGCAGAATGACTTTTTGAAACGATCGCCCTCAGAAAAACGGGCCATGTCTTCCAAATGTCACAATACGCGGGGAGTTTCCTGCCATTTCTGGCCGTTACATCAACGAAATGTGACTAAATTGCCATACCCCCTTCATGTCATACTGTATCACTCTACATCTGATTGAAATAGAGCCGGCACTCATGCTTTTTCTCGGTTGAAAGTTCACCTGACCGAGAAAGACCGAAAATACGATGCGCCTTGCTCGCCTGCTTTCGACTTCGGCCCTGTTTGCGTTCGGTACGGTGTCGGCATTTGCCGCACCCGCAGACAGCACGGCCTCTTCTGACAAGAAGAGCCCTACGAAAGTCGCTGCTGCCGCCCCGTCCATGATGGGCAATACAGCTCCAACAGACGAACATGAAGAACATGTCTCCGTCAGCGGACATCACACCTATTTCGATGGCGTAACGCGCCGCGATGTTGGTGGTGGTCTGATGCAGAAACAGGACTCTGCGAAGTCCGTTTCGGCCATCTCCCGTGACTACATCGAAAAGCAGGCACCGGGTCAGGACCCGATGCAGCTGATCGCACTGCTTCCGGGTGCGAACGTTACGTCTTCCGATCCGGCAGGACTGACGGGAAGCCACATGAGCGCCCGTGGTCTCGACCAGTCGCAGATGGGCTTCACGCTTGAAGGTTTTCCGATCAACGACATCGGTTCCTTCTCGGTCTACTCCCAGGAAATCGTGGACTCCGAGAACCTGCGCAAGGTCAGCCTCGCACAGGGTTCCGCCGACCTCGACAGCCCGCATCTGAGCGCCACCGGTGGCGTGGTCGACATGTACATGATCGACCCCAAGATGAAGAAGGGCGGTGCGTTCGACGTCTCTTACGGTTCATATGACTACACCCGCGGCTTCCTGCGTCTGGATACCGGCAAGATCGGACAGACCAACCTGCGTGCGTATTTCTCCGGTTCCTATGCGACCGAAGACGCCATCCATTCCATGGCGACGAACCGCAAGCTCCATGCCGAAGCAAAATTCGTAAATGACTGGGGCGATGGCAACCGCGTCTCGCTCGCGATCGTCGGCAACCGTCTTTACAACTACCTGACGCCGAGCGTGAACCAGGCATCCTGGGATACGTATGGTTTCGGTGTGAAGGACCAGTACGTCGCGTCCTGTTACTCGGGAAGCACCTGTACGCGTCCGAACGGCACGACGTTCAAGAACAACAGCGGCGCCACGATTTCCAATACGGTCTATAACGGTGCGTACAAGTCTGGTGACGCCAATTACTACAAGCTCCACCAGAACCCGTTCACCAACATCTATGCCAGTGCGCCGTCCACCTTCAAGCTGACAGACCACCTCGTCCTGACGGAAACACCGTATTTCTGGTATGGCGATGGCAGCGGCGGTGCCGCCTACAGCGTTCCGACAAGCTGGGGCGCAACGAGCATGTCCGGCACGCTGGACGGCAAGACGCCTGCGAAGGGTGCCCTGCTCTATGAACCGTCCATCACGACCACATATCGTCCGGGTGCCGTTACGAAGCTGACGCTCACCACCGGCGTCAACCGCCTGATGGTCGGTTACTGGTTCGAGTATGCCAAGCAGTCCCAGACGGCTCCTGCAACGGGTATTGGTGCTGATGGTACGCCATGGAATATCTGGGGCAGCGGACCGAACTACGTGTTCAATGACGGCACGACCTACCAGTACCGCGCGAGCCTGACGCAGACACGTACGCACACCATGTTCATCGGTGACAGCCTGTCTCTGCTGCATAACAAGCTGACGATCGACGCTGGCCTGAAATATGCGATCGTTACCCGTGACGGTCACAATATGCTGCCCGACACGTCGACCGGCCCGTATATCAACAAGTCCTATTACGAACCGCTGCCAACCGCCTCGATCCGTTATCAGATCAATCCGGAGATGCAGGTTTTCATCTCGGGCGCCACGAACTTCCGTATCCCGACGAATTATTCCCTGTATGACGCGGGAGCCTATTACAAGAACGGCGGCTACGGCACCCACGCCAACAGCGACCAGAAGCCTGAAATCTCGATTTCGGAAGAAGCCGGCTGGCGTTACACGGGTCCGACGGTCATGGCCTCGGTCACCTATTTCCACTACAACTTCACGAACCGCCTGATCTCGCAGACCGAATGTCTCGATAACGCGTGTCTCAATTACGCCACCACCAACATCAATGCCGGTGGCCAGAGCACGAACGGTGTGGATGCGGAAATCGGAACGCGCCCGATCTTCTATCACATCCGTCCCTATGCCTCGTTCGAATATGTCGATGCCCGCACGACCAGCAACCTGCTCTCCAGCTCGGGCAACAAGGTCGACTACATGCGGACAAGCGGCAAGTTTGCACCTGACACCCCCAAGTATCAGGTCGGCTTCAACCTCGATTACGATGACGGCAACATCTTCGGCGCCTACAAGCTGAAATATGTCGCCAAGCAGTACTCCACCTTCATGAACGACGAGCACATCCCGGGCTACGTCAAGATGGACATCACGGTTGGCTATCGCTTCAAGAACCTGGGCTTCCTCCAGGCTCCGAACGTCAAGCTGAACCTGACCAACATCACCAACAACCACTATCTGGGCTTCCCAACGGGCACCCGCGTCAACGCCCAGACGCAGACCGGTATTTTTGGCAATTCGATCAAGGGTACCGCCCCGACCTACATGATCGCAGCCCCGTTTGCTGCAACCGGTTCCATCAGCGCCGGCTTCTGATCCTTCAGACTGTGCTGAACCTGAAAACCCCATGCCGGTTTCCGGCATGGGGTTTTTTCATGACTGATACACCACTGTCCGGTGGGTGCTGCGCTCTTGCACTCCACCCGGCAATATGGCCATTTATGACTGCACCAAAGATAAAAAGGATCCACGGTGGGCAGAACGAAAACGACAGCCAGAGCAGCACTGGATATCTATCTGGACGCCCTGCGGGATCACCTGTCCATTGAATCCAAAGCCATCGAGACCGCGCTTTCGGAGCTTCCGGTCTGTGAGCAGTATCCGGGGCTGTGCCGGCGGATGGAGCAGGATCTGGCGATGGGCCGGAGCCATGCGCGGGAGATCACGATCCTTCTGTCCCGGCACGGACACCCTGCCCCGGTTCCCCATGAGACCGTCTCGTCCATTCTCAGCACCGTCTCGGGGCTGCTGCATGGGGGTGAGGAGCATGACGTTCTGAAAAACGTGCTGGCGGCGAGCGGGTATCGCGCGCATCAGATCGCCTCGCTTCAGGTTCTGATCGTACTGGCACGACAGCTTGGCTTTGCGCAGGATGCGGCCGCGCTGGACTGTCTGAAGGATGAGGAAATAGCGGCGGCCGGAGCGCTTGAGGGGCTGATGCCGGAAATCGTAGCCCAGTATCTGGCGGCGGCCTGAGACAGCTCAACGCGGCTTGCAAGACATCCGCGAGGGCGTAAACTTCGGGTATGTCCTCATTCCGCTTCCTTCATGCTGCTGACATTCACCTCGACAGCCCCCTGCGGGGGCTGAGCCGTTACGAAGGGCTTCCCGAAGCGGAAATCCGCGGGTCAACGCGGCGCGCACTGGACCGGCTGGTCGAGACGGCGCTGACGGAAAAGGTCGATTTCGTCGTTCTGGCCGGCGATCTGTATGACGGAACCTGGCAGGATGTGGGGACCGGGCTTTACATGGTCCGGGCACTGAGCCGGCTGGTTCAGGCAGGCATCCGGGTCGTAACGCTTTCGGGCAATCATGATGCCCAGTCGGTCATTGCGCGCGAACTGCCGCTGCCGGACGGGATCGACCATTTTTCCTATGATGCGCCGCAGACGCTACACTGGCCCGAACTGGGCGTGGCGCTGCATGGGCAAAGTTTCCGGGACCGGCATGTCACGCAGGACATGACGCGATCCTATCCCGCGCCGGTAGCGGGGTGTTTCAATATTGGTGTGCTTCATACGTCACTCTCGGGATACGGGGAGCACGAAACCTATGCGCCCTGTTCCGTCGAGACGCTCTCGGCCAAGGGGTATGATTACTGGGCGCTGGGGCATGTCCATGCGCGCGAAATCGTCTGCGAGCATCCCTGGATTGTATTTCCCGGCGTGCTTCAGGGACGTCATGCGCGGGAGACCGGGGCCTGTGGCTGTGAGCTGGTCACGGTTGAGGACGGGATCGTCCGGTCCGTTGATTTTGTGGAATGTGATGTGGTGCGCTGGTGCCGGTTGGAGCTGGATGTCAGCGACATGCAGACCATGGATGCGGTTCTGGGTGCCGCGCGTCAGGCGATGGAAGATGCGCTGTCCGAGGCCGGGGGACGGACAGTCATTGCGCGGATCGTGCTGACGGGGCGAAGCATCCTGCACGATCGGCTGTGCGCGTCGCAGGCTTGGAAAGAGGATCTTCGTGTCATCGCGGCGTCAATGACGCCGGGAGGAACACAGATCGGCCTGGAAAAAATCCGCAATGAGACGTCCGCGCCTGTGCATCGGGCCGGTGTGGCGGAGACGCGGGAGCTGGATCTGGCGCTTGAGGGACTGATGCAGGACAAGGATTTTCTGGCGTCCCTGCCCGAGGCGTTTGAAGGGTTTTTCTCTGCCCTGCCCTCCTGTGTCGAGCGGGATAGTCTGATGCCGGACGGGCAGTTTCCGCTTGAGGAGGCGCGGGCGGCCTTGCGGGCACGGCTGGTGGGAGAGACGGAATAATGCGTTTCGAACGTCTCGATCTTCTGCGCTATGGCGGATTTCAGGATGTCACGCTGAGCTTTCCGAAAGGGAAGCGGGACCTGCATGTCATTTATGGTCCGAACGAGGCCGGGAAATCGACCACGCTCTGTGCGATCCGGGATTTCCTGTTCGGGTTTCCGCACCATATTGCCGGGGACTGGATGACGGCGGCGCCGCTGCTACGGGTCGGGGCGTGTCTGGAGCAGGACGGGACGGTTTTTGAAGGTATCCGGCGGCGGGGACGGAACCAGACACTTTTTGCAGCCGATGACAAAACGCCTCTGGATGATCTGCCACTCCGGACCTGGCTGGGCGGACTGGATGCGAAGGGATTCGAAGCAGCCTGGGCGCTGGATCATGCGCGGTTGCGGGACGGCGGCGAGGAAATGCGCCGGCTGAAAGATGATGCGGGGCTTCAGATCCTGGCGGCTGGGCTGGGTCTTGAGGGCGTCGGGAAACTGGCTGCGACGCTTCAGGACGATGTGAATTCGGAATGGAAATCCGGACGGGCGCGCTCGGCGCTGCAGCAGGCAAAACTGAAACTGAAAGAATTGCAGCAGACACTGCGTCAGGACACGACGACGGCGCGGCAGCTTTCCACAGCAAACCGGGCGCTTTCTGTTTCTGAATCGGAACGGTTGGCTTGCGAGAAGGAAGCGCAGGCTCTTGGGGTACGTCGCCGGACCAACTCGCGCCTGAGAATGACATCCGTTCCGATTCAGAAACTGATGGAGACGGAAGCGGAGATCGCCGCATTTCCGCACTGGGATCTGACGGTTCAGGACTGCGCACGGATTGAAAAAATCCTGGAAAACCTGCACCGGGAAGAAGAGGCGCTTTCGGCTGCGCGCCAGAAACTTGAGACGGTGTCCGGGCAGGTCCGGGACTGTGGGGAACCGCATCCCGTTCTTACGGAACAGGATGCCATCCGGGCACTTCTGGGTCGGGGAGTTCTGGTTGAGCGTCTTGAGGCAGCGGCGGGGGACCGTCAGGCGCGGCTGACACGGGACGGGATCTGGCTTGAACAGTTCTGGGCGC
Source organism: Gluconobacter sp. P1C6_b (assembly GCF_018811945.1). Lineage (GTDB taxonomy): Bacteria > Pseudomonadota > Alphaproteobacteria > Acetobacterales > Acetobacteraceae > Gluconobacter. Next base: position 65,578 of record NZ_JACRVU010000006.1, on the reverse strand, counting down.
GACATGGCTGTGAATCGGGCATGCTGCCAGACCTGTCGGAGCTGGATGATCTGGACCGGCGGCTTCAGGAACGCGCGCTGCTGCACACGCAGGAACAGGATCTGCGGGACAGGCTTCGGGAGACGGAGCAGGCGCTGAATGCGCTTCATCCGCAATCCGTTTCGGAATCGGATGGAAATACAGGCGGGGAGCGTCTGCGTCTGTTCCGGCTGGAGCTGGATGAGGCGCGGAGCCTTGGTCCGCTGGATGAGCGGATCAACAGTCTTTTGGAGGCGATTGCTCGGCAGGAAGAGGTCACGGCGGCTGCTTATGGGGCGCTGTTGCCCTGGCGTGCGACAGGCGCGGACCGGAAGGCCGAACTGACGGCGCTTGCATTGCCGGACATGGTGGCTCTCGAAGAGGAAGCGCGGCTCCGGGCGGGGCTGGAAGAGCAGCGCCGGGCGGCGCGCGATGACGAGCAGGCGGCGGAGACAGAACGCGCGCATTTGGAACAGCAGCTTCGGCGGCTTGAGGAAGGTGGACAGGCCGTTTCACGGGAGCAGCTTTCGGCGGCTCGGCAGGAACGTGACCGGCTGTTGCAGGAGATGGAGCGTCTTTTCGAGTCCGGAACCTGTCCGCCTCCGGCGATGCGGGAGGCGTTTGGCGTTCTGCTCCAGAATGCGGATGGTCTGGCGGACCGACGCCATGATCATGCCGAGCAGTCGGCGCAGCTTGCGGCGCTGTCCCGTCAGGTTGAGGATCTGGCGCTGAAAGCGGGAGATGCCCGGCGCAGGGCAGCATACGCGGAAGTGGAACTGAATCGGCGCGATGCTGCATGGGCGGCTCTTCTGAAAACATTGGGCGCGCCGGTCCTGCCCCCCGCTCCGCTTCAGGTCTGGATTGCACGGCGTCAGGCGGCGCTCGCGGCCGAGGAACAATTGCAGGGCTCGCGCGCGCAGTTACAGGCCGCCATGCAGACCCGGGCGGATATGAGCCGGCGGTTGCAGGCTTTCGTGCCAGCCTGTCCGTCCGACCGGCTGGCGGTTCAGATCCGGCAGGCCGCGTCGGTTCTGGAACGCGACGAGGCCGTGGCAAAGCAGACTGAGGCCCGGAATGCGGATCAGCGCCGGCTGCAGGAGGTGGTGGCAAAAGGCAAGGCGGCACTGGCCGGACTGAAAGGCAAACTGGCGCAGTGGGACGAAGACTGGGCGCTGGCCTGTCAGGCCTGTCGTTATCCGGGGCGGCCGGACCGGGCGGATCTGCGGGATGTGCATGATGCGCGGGTGATCCAGACGCGGATGGAAAGCGAGCAGACAGAGCAGGCCACCGAGATACGCGATATTGCGGCTTTCCGCACGGAACTGGGAACGTTCCTTCAGCGCCACGGGCAGGGATCGGCAGCCGAACTGGACGCTTTCCTGACGCAGGCGCTGGCCCGCGAGCAGAAGCGGCAGACTGTGGTTCAGGCTCATGCGGCGCTTGAGGCCGAGGTTGCGCAGAAGGATCTGAAGATTGCGACGCTGGTGGCGGAGCTGGCGCCTGTGCGGTCAACGCTGGGTCTGGGGCCGGACGATGATCTGCGTCATGCGCTGTCGCGGGCATGCGAGCGGGCTGCATTGTGCGACAGGCGCGACGAGTTGCGCGATCAGATCCTGCAGGCGGGAAATGGCCGGCCGATCGATGTTCTTCTGGAAGAGGCCCGCGAGACGGATCCGGCACAGCTTGAAGAGGAATTCGAGGCCATCGAGGCGGAAACAGTGGCGCTGAACGCCCGCAGGTCGGAAGTGGACGAGCGTCTGTTTACCGCGCGCAAGGTGCTGGACGAGCTGGAAAATGCCCGGGGCGTTCATGAGACAGCCGAGGAAATCCAGGAGACGGAAGCGGATATTGCCGAGCGGGCCAGCCGCTATGTCTCGCTCAGGCTTCAGCAGCTGATGCTGTCACGGCTGGTGGAGCAGGGGCGGCAGCAGGCCCACGGACCGCTGCTGTCCCGCGCCGGGGCGCTGTTTTCACGGCTCACGCTTGGACGTTATGTGGGGCTTGCGACGGAAGAGGACGGGTCGGACGGGCTGGTTCTGGCGGGATGCCGGCCCGGAAACACGGCGCTTGTTCCGGTTTATGCCATGAGCGAGGGCACGCGCGACCAGCTTTATCTGGCGTTGCGTCTGGCGTCGGTCGAGCAGGCGCTGGAGCGCGGAATCCGTCTGCCTTTCCTTGCGGATGATCTGTTCGTGACATTTGATGAAGAGCGGACGGAGGCGGGTCTGAAGATTCTGGCGGAGATTTCGGAAAAAACACAGGTTCTGTTCTTTACCCACCACGGGTATATATTAAATCAATCGAAAGAAATTAGCTGTCTGACGAAGCTATAATTCCGTTTCTAAAAAAATGTTTACTTTATAACATTCCAATGCTTCGCAGTTTCGTGAATGACACCGGGTGACGAAATAGTATGAAATACAGTCAGGCTATTTTCCTTTGAGCTGATTTTCCATATAGCCATCCTGACACGGGTGTTTTGACTGGTTTTACTATTAAAAATGGTGTTTAACGGCATTCCCACTTTCCTTCACGGAGCACAATCGTGACTGAAAGCCCCCGCGGTAGCCTGAATGCACAGCGCATCATCCCGCTCGCGACCCTTGCGGCACCTCCCCGTGGAATGGACCCGATCGTCGTTCGTCTCAGCACGGCCCTGTCAGCGGGTGTCGCGGAGATTCTGGAGCAGGAGCGGGCGGTTCTGGTGCTGTCACGGCAGTCCACGGGCAGGCTTTATCTGGATCAGTACCAGTTCTCGACGCTGGCTACGCCGCCGCGGGTCGAGCCTACGGCGGATGTCTTTCTGCTGAGCGTCCAACGAAGCGCGCTGCTTCGGTATCTTCCAATGCTTGCAGGGCTGCCACCCCTGTCTTTCAATATGGAGAAGGGACCGGGGGCGTTCCTGCTTTCCGCAGGGTCCATGCTCGAGGCCGGTGTGCTGGAAGGTACGATTCCGCAGACACGTCAGCGCCTCATGCAGCATGTCACGGATCTGCTGATCACGACGATCCTGGACTGTCTGGAACTGGAAGTCAGTGTCGCAGGGCGGCGGCGGCATCGGCAGAAGCATATCCGCCACTATATTGAGACACGCCTGCACGAGCATGATCTGACGCCGCAGAGCATTGCGGAAGCGTCCGGGATTTCGACCCGGGCGCTCTACCAGCTTTTCGATGGCGAGGACGGGGCGGTCGCGGGGTGGATCCTCAACCGGCGGCTTGAGCGGATCCATGCGGATCTGACGAACCCGGCCCATGATGCGCTGCCGATCGCTCAGATCGCGCTGAACCATGGCTTCCGCAATGCCGCGCATTTCTCCCGGCGTTTCCGGCAGAAATTCGGGGCATCCCCTCGGGAAATCCGGCAGCGTTCCGCCTTACGGCTGGGGCGGCTGGAACAGACGGGATCGTCAGGCTGACGCTGACCGGAACGGCGCCGATCAGGACGGAGCTGACTGCATGCCCCGGACGAGGCGGGTGGTGGACTGGCCTTCGACAAGGTCCACCAGCACGACCTTGCCCCCATAGCTTTTAACCACATCGGCACCGACTACCTGGTCTTCGGTGTAATCCGCGCCCTTGACGAGAATATCCGGCTTCAGGGTGCGGATGACTTCCAGGGGGGTGTCTTCGTCGAACAGCACCACGAGATCGACCGAGCGTAGGGCGCCAATGACCCGGGCGCGGGCCTCTTCCTTCTGGACCGGGCGGGTCGGTCCCTTAAGGCGACTGACGGAGCGGTCCGTGTTGAGAGCCACGACCAGCCGGTCTCCTTCACGGGCCGCCGCCTGAAGCAGACTGACATGGCCGGGATGGACCAGATCGAAACACCCGTTGGTGAACACGACCTTCGCGCCGTGCCTGTGCCAGCTTTCCACGATGCGGGCCGCCTGTTCGACCGGCACGAGAGCGCCTGTTTCGGGCATTTCCTGCAGCAGTTCGCGGGACAGTTCCTCGCGCGAGACCGTGGCGGTTCCGAACTTGCTGACGGACAGGGCCGCGGCGGCGGTTGCGATGACGACGGCTGTTTCCAGCGTCTGACCGGCGGAAAGCACGGCGGCGACCGTGGCGACGACCGTGTCTCCGGCGCCCGAGACGTCAAAGACTTCGGATTTGCGGCTGGCAACATGCAGCGGTTTGGCGTCACGCTGCCAGAGCGTCATGCCGTCTTCCGAACGCGTGACGAGGACGTTGCCGCCGAACTGGCTGGACAGGGTTTCCGCGACTTTCAGGACCTCGCCATCCGTGCGTGCCGGCAGTCCGCTGGCCTGTTGCGCCTCGATGCGGTTGGGTGTGACGAGCGTGGCGCCGGCATAGGCTTCGAATGTGTGGCGCTTGGGATCAACGATGACAGGGATGCCCTTTTCGCGACCGGCGGCGATGATGGCGCGCAGGACCTCATCCGTCAGGACACCCTTGGCGTAATCCGAGCAGACGAGCACGTCCGAGACAGCGATCGCACGGCAGGCTTCTTCCACGAGGCGCTGCTGGACCGTTTCGGAAAGAGGGGTGAGCTTTTCGACGTCGATGCGCACGATCTGCTGGCGGCCGCTGACGACGCGGGTCTTGGTGATGGTGGTCCAGTCAGGGGCCGAGACGATGCCGTCCGTCTCGATAGTGGGCCAGAGTTTCAGGGTTTCCTTCAGCCGTGCGGCCGAATCATCCTCGCCTACGAGACCGACAAGATGGACCTGGGCCCCCAGGGCAGCGGCGTTGACCGCCACATTGGCCGCACCGCCGGGCACGCACCGCAGACCGTCATGCAGAACGACGGGAACGGGGGCTTCAGGGGAAATCCGGCTGACGCCGCCTGAAATATACTGATCCAGCAGCAGGTCGCCGATTACCGTAATGCGGCCAAAGCGGAAATCGTCGATCACAGGCCTGCTTCTCCCTCAGTCATGTCTGGCATTCCATATCTCACAGGAGCGCATGAAAAAGAAAAGGCGAGGGACAACTCCCTCGCCTTTTCCGAACAGAACCGGAGATGTGGAACGCTCCGGGTCTTTGCTCACTCTGCGGCAGGACCGGCCAGCAGCGTGGCGAGCGAACGGCCGAAACCGGTCGGGTCGGGAAGGGGCTCGCCTTCCTGCACGCGGGCCAGATCCAGCAGGACGGTCGCATAGTCCTTGACGCTCTCGCCCTTTGCGACACGCTCGGCCAGGGCCTTGATAAGCGGGTGCTTCGGGTTGATCTCGAGGATCGGCGGCATGGCGGGCATGGCCTGACCCGAACGGCGCATCAGGCGCTGCATCGTCAGGTCCGGGCCACCATCGGACGTGATGACGACGGCACTGCCCGTCAGGCGCACGGTGCTGCGGACGTCCTTGACCTGATCGCCCAGAGCGTCCTTGAGGGCGGGGACCAGCTTTTCGACATCCGCGGCTTCGGCCGTGTCTGCTTCCACAGACTCGAACTTCTCCAGATCGCCATGGGAGTGGGTGACGGAGCGCAGGGGCTTTTCCTGATAGGAAGACAAACGCTCCGGCCAGAAGCCATCCACCGGATCGGAGAGCAGCAGGACTTCGAGGCCCCGGGCGCGGAAGCCTTCAAGCTGGGCGGACGACTTGAGCGCATCGAGACTGTCGCCGGTCAGGTAATAAATTGCGTCCTGACCATCCTTCATGCGGGAGATGTAATCGTCCAGCGTGATCAGATCGTCACTATAGGTCGAGTGGAAGCGGGCGAAACCGGCGATTTCCGTACGGTATTCGGCGTCTTCCCACAGGCCTTCCTTGATAACGGCGCCAAAGTTCTCCCAGAACGTGTTGAAACCGCTATCGGTTTCCTTCGCACGCTTGCTGATCTCGCTCAGGACGCGTTTGGTCACGGCCTTGCGGATGCGGGCCAGGACGGGGGTGGCCTGAAGCATTTCACGCGATACATTGAGCGGCAGGTCTTCGGTGTCGACCACGCCCTGCACAAAGCGCATCCAGTTCGGGACCAGTTCGGCTTCGTCGGTGATGAACATCCGGCGGACATGCAGATGGATCCGGCTTTCGCGGGACTGCTCCATAAAGTCGAACGGACGGGCGCTGGGCAGGAACAGCAGAGCTGTGAACTCGGTCACACCTTCCGCGCGCCAGTGCAGCGTCGCATAAGGCTCATCGAAAGCATGCGAGATATGCCGGTAGAACTCGGCATACTGTTCCGGCGTGATCTCGGATTTCGGCTTGCTCCACAGGGCCGTGCCTTCGTTGGCGGCCTGGTCTTCGGTGGTGCCGTCTTCCTTGGTTTCACGCAGGGTGATGGGCCAGGAGATGTGGTCTGCCCATTTGCGGATGATTGAGCGCAGACGCCAGCTGTCGAGGAACTCGTCGGCATCGTCCTTCATGTGCAGGACGATGTCGGTGCCCGGCGTGGAGCGGGAGGCCGGGGTGAGCGTGAAAGCGCCCTTGCCGTCGGACGACCAGGTCCAGGCTTCATCGGAGCCGGCCTTGCGGGACGTGACATCCACACGGTCCGCCACCATGAATGCCGCATAAAAGCCCACACCGAACTGACCGATCAGGCTCGGACGGTCTTCCGGCTTGGCAGCATTCAGCTTCTCGCCGAAGGCACGGGTGCCGGAACGGGCAATCGTGCCGAGGTTCTGGGCCAGTTCGTCATGGGTCATGCCCACGCCGTCATCGGAAATGGTCAGCTCTTTCTGACTCTTGTCCGGATTGATGCGGATGGACGCATTTTCCGGAAGAGCCAGCGCGCTGTCCGTCAGGGCCTCGAAACGGCGCTTGTCCGTGGCATCAGCCGCGTTGGCGACGAGCTCACGCAGAAAGATCTCACGATCCGAGTAAAGGGCATGGACCACCAGATCCAGAAGACGCCCGACTTCGGCACTGAACTCGTGCTTTTCGGCTGCCTTCTGGGTGTTCGTTTCACTCATCTCATCAGTCTCCGTACAGGAAAGTGACTTCGATATGCGATGTCACAAACGGATTTTCAACCACGATCAGAGGTAAGATGCGAGCGTCATGCCCTTCATGTCGGCGATGAGGGAATAGGACGCCTGAAGCTGGTTGTTGGTGTCCGTCACCTGCGTGGAAACCTGCGCCAGATCGGCATCCTTGACCTGCCCGAGCTGGGTGGTCAGGGCGGAAGACATCTGGCTCAGCATGGAGGCCTGTGTTGTCAGGCTGTTCTGCTGGACGCCGAGAAGGCCACTCATGTCTCCCAGGCTGCTCGTTACGGTTTCCATGGAGCTCTGGAGCCCTGCAATCAGGCTGGAATAGTCACTTGTGCTGCTGGAAGACGAGCCAAGAGAGGCGACTACCATGAGGTTGCGCATCAGATCGCGGATGGGCGATGTGGTTGAGGTCGAGGTTGCGCTCTGGGTGGCGACCATACCCACGGACACTGTTTCGGACTGACCGACGACGACCTGCATCTTCTGCTGGTAGGCCTGATCGGGGGACGTGGACACCGCAGCAGAGAAGGGCTGGCCGACGGCGGTATTGCTGGCCAGATCCTCGGTCGTGCTGAGCACGTCGTCCGCACTGGTGGAGCCAAGCTGGCTGACGGCCTGTTCGATCCGGGTGGCGAGCTCCGATGTGCCCAGATCGGTGCTCACGGGGGCGGTCGTGTTCTGCTGACCCGCGAAAACATAGCTGTCGCCCTGTTTCGTATTCAGCAGGTTCCCAAGCGACGTCAGGGCCGACTGGGCGGCGGTTGCGGCCGTCGTAACGGTTGAATAGGTCAGTGTGCTGCCGAGCGTGGAGAGCGAACTCGTCAGATCCTGGGCAATGGTGGAGATCTGCGACAGGGCGGTCTGTGTCGTAGTCAGAGTATTCTGGGCGTTCGTGACGTTGCCCGTCCAGGCGGACACCTGCGTAATGGCCGGCTGAAGGGCGAGGGCCTGTGTCCGGGATGCGCCGAGACCGGCATAGCTGCTGGAGAGCACGCCGGTCGAGGCTTCGAGCTGGAGCGAACTCTGGCTTTGCGAAAGGTTCTGGACACCCAGAAGAAGCTGGCTGGAGATTCCTCCAAAGCCGAAACTGGAGATGGTTCCGGTCATGATCAGGTTCCGATTGCGCTCAGCAAGGCGCTGAACATTGTCTGGACGGTTGATACGACTTTGGCATTGGCCGCATAGGCGTTCTGCAGGGTGACGATATTGGCCATTTCCGTGTCCACGGAGACCGTGGATGTTCCTGAAAGGTTGGACGTCAGGCTCGTCTGTGTTGTCTGGGAGAGAGTGAGGCCGCTACTGGCATCGCTGGCAGTTGCGGCCTGTTTGGCCGTCAGGGATGTCGCAAGGGAGATGATCCCCTGATTTCCCGTATAGCCCGTGGACAGGTTTCCAGTCATTCCGAGGTTCGTGCTCGGCGCTGGTGTCTGGGAGGTGCCGGAGGAATCAGATGTGGTTCCGAAGCCGTAGCTCAGGACGTTCTGGATGGTCTGTGTTCCGGATGTGCTGCTGTCGAGCAGTTTGGACGGATCATCGGAATAGGCGCTGGAAACGCTCATGACCTGCGAGAAGCCGACGCTTCCGGTCGGCGTGAGGTCCGTCTGCGATGCGCCCGGAACGTCGCCATCTGCGCCGGATGTGAAAAGGGGCATGCCCTGATCGCTCAGACGGGTGGCAACGGTTGATGTCAGGGAGTCCAGCTGGGCCTGCATGGTCGGGAGCGTTGTATCGCGCAGGGTGATGTTCGCGCCCAGCGTTCCACCGGTCAGATCCGCAGTGACGTCCCGGCCGTTCAGGGTGATGGCAGGAATGCTGCTGTCGGTAGACGTGGCGGGATAGGTCGAGCTGACCGAAATCTGGGCTGATGACGTGCTGAGGGGCCAGGTGGAGGAGACGGTTGCGCCCTGGGTGCTGCTGGTATCGCGCGTCGGCAGGGTCATGCCATTTGCGGTGGAGATGGTCATGTCGCCATTTGCGGACTCGGACCAGGAAACGGAAAGTTCCGAGGAAAGCGACGACAGGGCGGTGTAACGCTGGTTTTCCAGCGCGGCCGTATCCTGACCGGTGCTTTTGAGATTCATGATCTTGGTGGACAGGGCACCGATCGTGGTGAGATCGGTGTTGATGTCTGAAACCGAGGACACGACAGTATCCTGAGCCGTCTGGCGCTGGGTCTGATAGGCCGAGGCGAGGGTGTTGACGGACTGCGCAAAGGTGGAGGCGGCGGAAATGACCGTGCTCTGGGCCGACGCGCTGTCGGGCGTGGATGTCAGGGACGTCAGGGCGGACTGAAGATTGCCCAGTTCGTCAGAGAGGGTTCCGCTGCTGCCGGATGTGGCGGAGGTAGAGCCTTGGAGTGCGGTGATGTTGGACAGGGAATTGCTCGTGGCCGTGTAGGCCGCGACGTCCGCGTTCTGGGCGTAGAGGGCCTTCTGGACCTGCTCGTTCGTGGCCAGGGTTGTGGCGGCAGTGCGGACACCGGTGCCCATGTTGCCAGCCACGGTGGACTGAACGTTGGCGTTTTCCTTGATATAGCCGCTTGTCCCGGCGTTGGAGACGTTGTTGGACGCAACGGCCATGGCGTTCTGGACGGCATTCAGGCCGGACGTTGCAATCGAGAGTGCGCTGTTCAGTCCCATGAGGCAGGTATCCCTTCAGTCCGGCTTACTGGATCATCGCCAGGGTTGTCTGAAGAAGCTGATCAGCCGTGGAGACCACTTTCGTGTTTGCGCCATAGGCCTGCTGCGCCACGATCAGCTTGCTGAGATCGCCGGTCAGGTCCGTGGTGGATTCTTCGATGGAGCCCGTGGTCAGGGTGCCGGCGCCATTGGTGTTGACGGCATTGATCTGCGGGCTCCCGGACTGCGACGTGGCGGTATAGGCCTGTCCGTTCTGGGCAGACAGGCTGTTCGGATCTGCGAAGGTTGTCAGCGGGATCTTGGCGACGAGCTGGGAATAGCCGTTGTCGAAAGTCGCCATGACAGAACCGTCAGTTCCCATGGAAATGCCGGAGAACGTGCCGCTGGTCACGCTGTCCGACGTCATGGAAACGGTGTTTGCCGAACCGAGGGTGACGCCGCTGAGGCTCACGGTCATATCCTGAGGGGAGCCTGTATAGTCGAAACTTGTGCTGGAAGTGCTGCTGGTTCCAGCGCTGTTCTGGGACGTCACGGAGGAAACGGCGCCGGTGGAATCAAACGTCACGGTTGCGCTGTTGCTGGTGTCGTTGGCATCCTTAACAGTCCAGGTCGTGTCGTTGACCTTCGTCCAGGTCAGATCGACCGTCGAGGCCGTACCTGTGCTGTCATAGGCTGTCGCCTTCATATCCGTGCCCTGACCGACAGGAGTGGTGCTGGAGCTGTCGAGCGTGCCGGTTGCGGTCAGTTTCGTGCTCTCTGTCGGTCGGAACGCGACGCTGGAGGGGACCTGAATGGCAGAGAGAGACGTGCCCAGGGTGCCTGAGGTGGCGTCAACGTTGTAGCCCTCAAGGTAATAGCCGGACGTGTTGACCAGATAGCCGTTCTTGTCCTGCGAGAAGTCACCGTTACGGGTATAATACTGCTGCGTCCCCAGAACGGGGGTGCTGTCATTGCTCTGGCCGGTGGCATGCACGACGTTGAAGAACCCGTTGCCGGAAATGGCGAGGGCGGTGCTGTTGGTCGACGTCGTAACCATACCCTGGGTGTCGGTGTGCTGACGGGTGGTCGCAGCGACGCTGTCACTCAGGGATTCACCGTCATTGGCCAGTTCGTTGTTGGTGACGTAGTCCTCGAAACTGGTGGTGCTCGCCTTGTAGCCGGTGGTCTGGCTGTTGGCGATGTTGTTGGACAGGTCGGTAAAGGCGTGGGACTGCGAATTCAGGCCACTGACGGCGGTGTGAACCGCATTGATGATCGAGGACATGGCATACTCCCGGACGTGGAACAGGCTGCGGGTCGTATGCCCGAGCATCACGGCCAAGGATTCCACGACGGATATTAAAGAAGTCCTTACAAACCTGAAAAGGACGGATTCGCCATTGCTGGCGCTGGATTCGCGGGCTGTCACGGCAGGGTGTGGGCGCGAAAAAACGCCCGGGACCTCTGGTTCTCCGGTTGCGGAGGGGGCATGATGGGCGCGCATGCCCCAGCCAGACGACGACCCGAAAAAGCCCAGTATTCCTGACGATTCTCCGGTCAGACCCGCCAGATTCGTTCATGGCAGCATCATGCGTCATGTCGTGACCATGGCCGGGACGGGCGCTATCGGGCTGATGGCGGTCTTTGCCGTTGATCTGCTCAATTACGGCTATATTTCCCATCTGCATGACAAGACACTGACCGCGGCGATCGCGTTTGCGACGGCGGTCAGTTACGTGCAGGTCTCTGTTTCCATTGGCATGACGATCGGGCTCGGAGCCTGCACGGGACGGATGATCGGGGCGCGGCAGCATGCCGAGGCGCGGCGGATGGCCTCGGCGTTTCTGGTGGTCATGGTGGCGATTGCGGCCGTTCTGGGGTTGCTGACGGCGACATTCGCGATGCCTCTGCTCGGGCTGCTGGGCGCGCATGGCGAGGCGCAGAAACATGCGGCCACGTTCCTGCATATCGTCTCTCCGGCGTTGCCGCTGGTGTGTATGGGAATGGCGCTGTCGTCACTTCTGCGGGCGGTCGGGGATGCCAAGCGCTCGATGCGGGTGACGCTGACAGGGGCCGTCGTTTCAGCCTGTCTGGATCCGGTCATGATTTTCGGGCTGCATCTGGGGCTTGAGGGCGCGGCGATCAGCACGGTTCTGGCGCGTCTGGCCATTGCTGCGAGCGGATTCCTGAATCTGCGGGGTCACGCCATGCTGGAATGGCCGGAGCGATCGGCGTTCGGGCCGTCGACGCGGCTGATTGGCGGGATTGCTGTTCCGGCGATTGCGACCAATCTGGCGACACCGACAGGGGCGCTGTTCGTGACACATGCGATGGCGCGTTTCGGGCTCAATGCGGTTTCGGGACAGGCGACGATTGACCGAATTGTGCCAGTGGCGTTTTCGCTGGTCTTTGCGCTGACGGGATCGGTAGGGCCGATCATGGCGCAGAACCTTGGCGCGCGGCAGATCCATCGCGTGCAGGAGGCATTGTTGGCGGCGCTCAAGCTGACGGCGCTGTGTGTGGGCGTGACCTGGCTGATCCTGGCGGCGACGCACAGTTACATCATCCAGCTTTTCGAGCTTCAGGGTGTAGGCGTGGATATCGTACGGCTGTTCTGCTGCTGGCTGGTGCTGAGTTACATGTTCGTGGGACTGCTGTTCGTGGCCAATACGGCGTTCAACAATCTGGGGCACCCGTTCTATTCCACGGGCTTCAACTGGGGCAGGGCGACGCTGGGGACCATTCCGTTCGTGTGGTTCGGGTCGGCTTACGGGCCGATCGGAATTCTGGTCGGGCAGTCGCTGGGCGTGGTGCTGTTTGGCAGTCTGGCGGTGGTGACGGCGTTCCGGGTGATCCGGAAGCTGGAGCCGGGGATTGTGAAGCCTTAAGCAACTGCTGGGGTTGCCGCTGCGTCTCTGAAGCCAGTGTTCTGACCCGGAGGCGCAGCGGCGGGAGCTGGTTTTATCGTGCGGAGAGAGCCGTTTTCTTTGCGGCTTTGAGGTTGCCCTTGGCGATTTTGCGCGCCTTGAGGCGTTCGAGACGCTCTTTCATCGCCATTTTCTCGTAGCGGATGCGCTGACGGATCCAGTTCAGCATGCCGGAGGCTGTCAGGACCGCAATGCCGACGAAAGTCCAGCGGTCGAGCGGCTGTTTGAAAAGGAAGTAGCTCAGCGCAACGCCCCAGGCCATCTGGCTGTATTGCGGCAGGGCGACGCGGTTTGCCGGTGCCCGGGCGGTTGCGAGCATCATGCAGAGCTGTCCGAGAGCGGTCAGGAAGCCGTATCCGAACAGGTAGAACCAGATCTTTGTGCTGGACGGCCATGTGGCGTGGGCGATCATCAGCAGACCGTTGCCAACCAGGGCGCCCATCAGGCTGGACCCGAAGAGCGACAGGCGGACGGTTTCCTTACTGGCGATCCGGTAGGCGATCACGCTGCCCGCATTCGCGCAGGCAGCCATGAGGGCGCACAGATGGCCGAGATTGAGAGGACGCACGCCGGGGCGCAGGACGATCAGGACGCCCGCAAAGCCGAGCGCAACGGCCAGCCAGGCCCAGAAGGTCACTTTCTCCTTAAGCAGCACGACGGACAGGATCGTGACAAACAGCGGCATCAGGAACGTGATCGACAGCGCCTCGGGCATCGAGAGCAGCATGAAGGCTTTGACGCTGGCGGCCGTGGCGACGAAGACGCAGACGGCCCGCAGCAGCCACATGCCACGAAGTTTCGGACGCACGATGTCGAGATAGGATTCAGTCGGTTTGCGAATGAAGGGAAGGATGAGAAACCCGAACACTCCGCCAAAAAACGCAACCTCGAAGGGATCGAGACTCCCGTCCAGCAGTTTGGAAAAGGCATCGCTGATGGCGAACGCGGAGTATGCTCCGAAGGCCAGGGCCATTCCGGAGAAGAGGGTTTTGGTGTCCATGAGACTCTGGGATTCTGAAGGAGAAAAGAGAAAGCGTGCAGTCCTGAGACAGGGCACCAGTAATTTCGGTGAGGCTTCTTAGAAGAAGTACTATGGAAATTCAAACCCGTTTCCGTAATGGCGAGTATTTTCTTTTATGATTGGGCATATATTTTATAATAACATATATTTATTTATATATAACATTTTAAAGGTGATTAATTCACACTGAATCCTGCTTTTGGTGTGTTCCGGTTCAGCCGGAAAAATCGACTCTGGTGAAGGCGCCCGTTATAGAAGCGGCACTCTTCAATGCTGTTTTCAGGGGAACGGTCTGTGCAGTGCGAATGGCGTAGGTCTTACGACAGGCTGGTTCCAATGCTGATTAAGGAGCATTTCGGGGATCCGGGGGTCATGACCCGGCAGTTTCCCTACATGAAATCGAATTTTCTCTGGAAAGGGGATGATTTCATCCTCACACCGGAGGCGCTCGCCAATCCCAAGAACAAGTATCATGGGCTTGAGCGGCTTGCGCTGGAGCATCATGCGGCCGGGGACTGGCGACTGGCCGGGGAATACTGGCTGATCGCTGCGGGATGGCGACGGAACATGATGGATCCCGAAAACGAGCGGCATGTCGAATATGATCGCGCGCTGGCGGACTGGAAAAAGAAGAAGCTTGGTCGGAATGCGATGCCTTATCCCAGCCAGTTCGGGCTTTCGGACGACTGATTTTCCGGAGCGCTCCATGCAGGGAGAGAAATCCCTGCATTAAGACCCAGTCTGAAAATTACTGACCAAACACCTGCTGATAGAAAGCGAGCTCTCTTTGCAGGGCGTCTTCTATGGTGTCGCGGGCGCGGAAGCCGTGGGCTTCCTCCGGATAGACGTGCAGGGCGGAATGTTCGAGTTTTGTGCGCATGGACTCCGCCTGTGAGAGGGGGACGACCCTGTCTGCGCCGCCATGCAGGAACAGGACGGGAACAGTAATTCCCCCGGCCTGCGTGATGGGAGAACGTTTCAGATACACGGCTTCGTCTTCCGGATAGGGACCGATCAGGCCGTCCAGATAGCGGGCTTCGAATTTGTGGGTTTCTTCGGCCAGGGCGCGCAGGTCGGTGACGCCGTAGAGGGAGGTTCCTGCAGCGAAGAGGTCCGACTGGGTCAGGGCGCCGAGGACGGTCAGGCCGCCGGCGCTGCTGCCGCGAATGACGCAGCGGGCGGGATCAGCAAGGCCGCGGTCGAGCACAGCCTTCACGCCAGCGAGGCAGTCTTCGATGTCCGCGACGCCCCACTGGCCATCCAGTGCTTCGCGATAGGCGCGGCCGAAGCCGGTTGAACCGCGATAATTGACGTCGAGGACAGCGAAACCGCGCGAGGTCCACCACTGCACCTTGAAGGCGAAGGACGGATTGGCCCGACCGGTCGGACCGCCATGCGCCATGACGACGAGCGGCGGTTTTTCGCCGGGCTGGAGCGCGCTGGTGCTGCTGGCAGGGGTGTAAAAAAGCGCGTGGGCTTCTGCGCCATTGGCCGTCGGGAAGGTCAGGGGAGTGGGGGTTGCGATATCAGCTTTTGTCACGCCGGACGGCAGGGTGACGCTGGTGCGGAAGCGGTCATACGGTTCGCCGGGACGACCGACAGCAATGGCGGCTGGCGCGTCGGACGGGGCGTCGATCCAGGCGAAGCGTCCGTCTTCGAGCGGTTGCGGGACATTGACTGGGCTTCCGAGGGAGACGTCCGTCCAGTGTCCGTTGTCTTCCAGCAGGACGTGATTGAGGCCGTGGCGGATGCCGAGGGCCAGCAGTCTGTTTTCGGGCAGCGGGGCCATGGTGCGTTGACCGAAGACCCAGTGCGGCAGGCCGATTTCGGCATTGGCGCCATCGAGAGTGTGCGGGTGCCAGCCTGTGTCGTCATGGGAAAAGCGGATGGGCGTCCAGCGGCCTGCGGCATCGGACGTGGCGTAAAGTGTGCCGTCCTGGGACCAGCAGGGTTCGATGATGCTACATTGTTCCGGGCCGGTCAGGTCGGTGACGGGACCGAGTGTGCCGGTTGTGCGGTCGAAGGGGGCGACGGAGAGGGTTGTGACGGTCCAGGGCATGGCCGGGTCGTTCCAGCTGAACCAGGCCAGGAAGCGTCCGTCGGGTGAGGGGCGGGGCGCGGCGTAGAAATCTGCGCCTTTAGCCAGCACGGTTTCACGTCCGTCGGCCTGAATATGGACGATGGCTGCAACAGGCACGCCTTCGCCGTGGGTTTCGCGCACGCAGAACACGGCATCAGAGACAGGATCGAAGGTCAGATCGGCGTAGCGGTGTTCGGGGGTTTCGCCCGGGTTTGCCCATTGCGTGGCGCTGGGGCCGTTGCTGAACCAGATGCCGCCACGTTTACGGTCACTGAAGACGACCTGCGGGGCGCCGTCCTTCAGACGCACAGCCCATGCGCCGCCGCCATATTCGTGCACACGGGTGCCGACCGAATATCCGGGCGGGATCAGGTCGTGGATTTTGCCTTCGGGGTCGCGGGCGGTGATGACAGAGCGGCCCTGTTCATCCGGACGGCTTTCGAGCCAGAAGATCCAGTTACCCGCCGTGCGCAGTTCGGAGAAGGACAGGGTGCGACCGGCCACGAGTTCGGGCGTGACCCAGGACGGCCAGTTTCCGGATGCGGATGCGGGAGCGCGGGGGGAAACTGTGGGGGAAGGCGATGTCGTCATTTTTCATCCTGTCTCCGATGCCGTAGTATCGTAACCGGCGGCACTCTCTTCCGCCACAGCTTGAACGGGACCAGGACACTGTTTCACCTCAGTCATTTTCTCGACCACATGCTGGTGCATTACGGCTATGGCGTCGTCGGCATCATCGTCATGTTCGAGAGCATGGGCCTTCCTCTTCCGGCGGAGAGCGTCATCATCGCCGCTTCGCTCTATGCGGGCAGCACCCATCATCTGGAAATCCGCTCGATCGCACTGGCCGCCGTGCTCGGCGCCATCATGGGCGACAATATCGGGTATCTTATCGGCCATCACTTCGGTTACGGCATTCTGAAAAAGCACGGCTACAAGGTCGGCATGACGGAAGAGCGACTGATGCTGGGGCGGTATCTGTTCCGCAAGCATGGCGGGATTGTCGTGTTCCTCGGCCGTTTCATCGCGGTGCTGCGGGTGTTCGTGGCGCTGCTGGCCGGAGCGAACCGGATGCCCTGGCATTCGTTTCTGTTCTTCAATGCGATGGGCGGCATCTGCTGGGCGGGAGGCTATGCTTTCGTGACCTATGAGCTGGGCAAACAGATCGAGAAGATCTCGGGTCCAGTGGGTGTGGTCATGGCCATTCTGGGGGTGAGCTGTCTGATCGGGGCGCTCGTTTTTCTCAAGAAGAACGAGAAACGCCTGACGGAAGAGGCGCTCAGGGAAGCCGAAGCGGACGAAAAACGCGACGAAGCCCGCGCAGATACGAAACCGAGCTGACCCACACTGGAAGGACAGACCCGATGACACAGACCGCCTCACCCGCATGGTCCACGGATTCCCTTGAGCGTCTGGACGGAAAGACGGCGCTCATCACCGGATCGACGGGGGGTCTGGGATTTGAGGTCGCCTGCGGGCTGGCGAAACAGGGCGCCGCGATCCTTCTGAGCGGGCGCAATCATGACAAGGGGCAGGCGGCTCTGGCGCGGCTGCATGAGCGGGTGCCATTCGTGAAGGCACGGTTCGAGCTTCTGGATCTGGCGTCTCTTGCGGGAATTGAAGCGTTTGCGTCAGCCATGCGCAGCCGGGGAGAGCCGATCCATCTTCTGGCGAACAATGCCGGGGTCATGGGACCCGCGACAAGGCTGACGACGAAGGACGGGTTCGAACTTCAGTTCGGGACCAATCATCTCGGGCATTTTGCGCTGACCGGACGGCTGCTGCCGCTGCTGGCAACCGGGAATGCGACGGTCATGACAGTGGCGTCTCTGGCAGCTCTGAAGGGGGAAATCCCGTTCGGCGATCTGAATGCGCGGCATTCCTACAATCCGATGGTCCGCTACCGGCAGAGCAAGCTGTGCAATCTGCTGTTTGCGCTGGAACTGAACCGCCGGGCGCTCAAGGCACCCTGGCCCATCTATTCACGGGCCGCGCATCCGGGCTGGGCGGCGAGCGATATCGTGGCGAATAACGGCAGTCTCGATCAGTCCGCCAACAGGGCGGCCCGGTTCATGCGTGGGCTGGCGCGGCGTGTGGCCGGGCCGGTCTTTCACGCCATGGGACAGACGGTCGAGGAAGGCGCATGGCCGCTGCTGTATGCGCTGGCCAGTCCGGAGGCACGGGACGGCGGCTATTACGGGCCGCAGGGCCCGGGAGAGCGCCGGGGGGTGCCGGGGATCGCAGGGCTTCCGGCTCTGGCGCATGTACCGGCACTGGCAGAGCGTCTGTGGACCGTCTCCGAACAGATGACCGGCGTCAAATACGGACTGCTCTGAGACGAATAAAAGTTTTTGGTGAAGCTTTTTCCAAAAAGCTTCAAAGAACGTCACCTTTTTGAAAAAAGGCGACACCCAAAAACTTTTATCAGGACGCTATCAGGGACGGACGATGATCATGATGACGATGATCATCATCAGGATCGTGGGGACCTCATTGGCGATCCGGTAGAATTTTTCCGGATGCTGGTTGCGGTCTTCGGCGAAAGCGCGACGCCAGGCCCCGCAGGCACCGTGGAATCCGGCGAGCCCCAGAACGCAGATCAGCTTCGTCCACCACCAGCCGGCATTCCAGTCAATCAGGCCGGGAATGGAGGCCAGCGCGCCGCCGGCGAGAAAGGTCACGATCATGGCCGGAGTCATGATCTGGCGCAGGAGTTTGCGCTCCATGACCTTGAACCGCTCGCTCTCGGCCGAACCCGGTACCACCTGACAGTGATAGACATACAGGCGCGGCAGATAGAACGTCCCGGCCATCCAGGCGATGAACGCCATGATGTGCAGGGACAGGATCCAGCTCTGATAGGTCGCGAGAAAGTCGGTCATGTGTGTTTCTGGCTTTCCAGCGTCCGGCGCAGCAGGGGTACCAGCTCGTCCAGATGCGTGATGCGGACGGAGCCTTCGACAGGCCAGAACGAGGGCAGGGGCACATCCTCGGGGCGAAGAAGCACACAGGCCATTCCAGCCTTCCAGGCAGCTTCCGCACCGGTATTACTGTCTTCAATGACGACACAGTTTTCTGGCAGTACACCTTCGGCCTTCGCGGCGTACAGATAGACGTCCGGAGCGGGTTTGGGGCAGCCCATGTCATTGGCGGAATGGATGCGGTTTTCGGGGAAATACTGCGACATTCCGGTACGCTCGAACTTGGCTTCCATCTCGCGGACGGAAGAATTCGAGCCGACGCGAACCGGCATTCCCAAAGACCGGACGCCTGCCAGCATTTCGAGCGCTCCGCTTACGGGTTCTGCGCTTTTTCGCATCATCTGTACGAGATTTTCGCGCAATCTGAATGCCGTTTCTTCCGGCAGGGAATGCCCGAGTTCCTGCTCGAGTTCCGTCACGATCTGCGGCAGGGCCTTGCCTGCAAAACGCTTATGCGCCTCATCATCCGAAATGGACAGCCCCTTGGATCGGGCGAATTCCGCCGTGGCCCGGCAGGACGGGCCTTCGCTGTCCACGAGAACGCCATCGCAGTCGAAAATGACCAGTTTCAGCTGGCCTGCCGGGTCCAGAGCGGTTGTCATACCGAGCGTACCGCCTCGACGAGGGCCGCCACGTTTTCAGGTGGCGTGTGCTGCATGACGCCGTGACCGAGGTTGAAAACATGCGGTTTTCCGCGCATCGCGTCACGAATGGCCTGGGCTTCGCGCACCATTGTCTCGCCGCCGGAAAACAGGATCATGGGATCCATGTTGCCCTGAAGCGTCAGGCCGGGGCGGACTTCGGAGACCAGTTCGGAGATCTGGGCCGGGTCGGCAACAGTGTCGAGAGCGAGCGTGTTGACGCCGGTTTTCTGCGCATATTCGCGAACCATGATGCCGCCAAGACGCGGGAAACCGATGATCGGGGTTTTGGGATGCCGGGCACGGATGTACTCGACGATCTGGCGCGTCGGTTCGATCACGTAGCGGCGGAAAGCAGAAGGCGGCAGGATTCCGGCCCAGGAATCGAAGAGCATCACGGCTTCCGCGCCGGCTTCAATCTGGCCGCAGAGCATCTCGGCAGTACTCGAGGTCAGGGTATCGATCAGGCGATCGAACAGGGCCGGGTTGGTCTGCATCATGCGGCGGGTTTCGGCGAAATCCCGCGATCCGCCGCCCTCAACCATGTAGCACGAGACCGTGAACGGGCTGCCTGCGAAGCCCAGAAGTGTGGTGACGTCCGGAAGCTCTTTTGTGAGGCGGGACAAGGTTTCCCGCACTGGAGCGACGACATCCTGTACGCGTTTGGGGTCCAGTCTGGCGAGGTCAGCTTCGGAGCGGATGGCGCCGAGCACGGGACCGCGTCCGTCAATGAATTCAAGGGACTGACCCATGGCCCAGGGCAGGATCAGGATGTCGGAAAACAGGATGGCACCGTCCATGCCGTAGCGGCGGATCGGCTGAATCGTCAGCTCGGTGGCCATGTCCGGGGTCATGCACCGGGTCAGGAAGTCGGCCCTGTCACGCATGGCGCGGAATTCGGGGAGATATCGGCCTGCCTGACGCATGAGCCAGACCGGAGGCGGCCAGACGGCTTCACCACGGAGGGCCCGCAGAAGCGGTTTCGACGAGGGTGAGGAAGGTGCGTTTTCCGAAATCATGCCGCCCACTAATCATAAAAGAAAAAAGAAAGAAATGCTGGAGGTTAAGATGATCCCTGTGGATACCGGGGTACCCGGCTTTCTGAAAATGTACCCCGTCTTACTCACACTGTGTACAACTCCAGAAGCCGCACTTTGCAAGGGAGTCGTTGATTCAATCCCGAATTGCCCACAGAGAGCCTGTGTACAACCCCCAGTTCCGGCTGGTGTACCGTACAATCCACGGTACTCGGTACTCCTTTCGCAAGGGCAGGTACTATCCCCATGTACCCCAGTACTGACGCAATCTCTTCACCGGGTGATCCGCAGTACTCGTCCCTGTTCCAACAGTCGATAGTACGGAGTCGTACTTCATGATGTCTTTCAGTACTTCCCTCATTCTTGCCAGCGGCTCTTCGGCCCGGCGCATGCTGCTCGAAAATGCGGGGCTGGCCGTGCAGGTCAGACCGGTCGATCTCGACGAGGAGGCGCTGCGGCGATCCTGCGAAGAGCAGGGGCATACGCTTTCCCAAACGGCCATCGCGCTGGCGGATGCGAAAGCCAACCTTGCGACGCGGGATACGGGGTTCGATGAACTGACGGTCGCGGCGGACCAGATCCTCGATCTGGATGGCGTTGCGTTTGCCAAGCCGGGGTCTGTGGCCGAGGCGGCGGAGCATCTGCGCCGGCTGCGGGGGCGGACGCATGTCCTGCGCACGGCTGTCGTTCTCTATAAGGGGGGCGAGAAGGTCTGGGAGCATCTGGCGTCGCCGCGCCTGACCATACGGGATTTCTCTGACGACTTTCTGAAGGCCTATCTGGAGCGGGAAGGGCCAGCGATCCTGTCCTGTGTGGGGGCGTATCGGCTCGAGGGGTCTGGGATACAGCTTTTTTCGGCTGTCGAGGGGGCGCAGGATGCCGTGATGGGACTACCGCTGTTGCCGCTGCTGGAGGAACTGCGGGAACTGAAGGTCCTTGCGGCCTAAAAAATCTGTTTTTCAGGCTTGTCAGGGCGAAATCATGACGATATACCGCCCTCATCCGGCCCCGTCCCAAAGGGGCCGCTTGAAACATGTGGGGCCATAGCTCAGTTGGGAGAGCGCCTGAATGGCATTCAGGAGGTCGTCGGTTCGATCCCGATTGGCTCCACCAGTTTCCCTTTTTCCCTGAAAATCTGAATTTTCTGTTTCAGCTCCGCCGTAGCAAGCTCGCGATCTGTTGACGCGGGCGTTCAGCTCTCATACGGCAGTCGGATGCAGACCGGAACGCGACACGCCCCCTTGCTCACCTTCATGGATGCTGACCAGCGGGCGCTGTGGAGCGGCTGGCTTAAGCGGACGGTGCTGCCGGTATGGAGCGGCGTCGGGTTTGATCGCAGCCGGTGCCTTTATCATGAGCGACTGACATTTTCCGGAGAACCGCTAGTTCTGCCGGCCTCGCGCCTGATGGTGCAGGCGCGGCAGATCTCGACGTTCTGTCGGGCTGCGCTGGACGGGCTGCATGATGCTTCGGCGCAGGCGCTGGCATGTCTGGAGGAAGTCGAGCGGCTTTACCGGCATCGGGACGGTCAGGCGGGATGGATCTTTTCCGTGGCGCCCGACGGGGCGCCGGTCGGGACGCAGCGCGATCTTTATGCGCATGCCTTCATTCTCTTTGCTTATGGCTGGGCTTACCGGTTGAGCGGCAATCCGGATTTCCTCGCGGTGGCGCGGCAGACGGTTGTGGAGCTTCACCAGATCTTCGCGGCGGAGCATGGCGGATTTCTGGATGAAGTGCTGCTGACGGAGGGTGGGGCTACGGGAGTTGTAAGGCATCAGAACCCGCACATGCATCTGCTTGAGGCGTTTCTGGTGTTGTTCGAGGTGTCAGGGGACAGCTTTTATCTGGACGAGGCGACGGCGCTGGTGCGTCTGGCGCTGGAGCGGCTGATCCAGCCGGGGTCCGGGGTCTTGCCCGAGGAGTTCGGAGCGGACTGGCGGCCGGTGGCGGCTCCGGGAGAAAACCGGGTGGAGCCGGGGCATCTGTTCGAATGGTCCTGGCTGCTGGGGGATTATCTGCGTCTGAACCCTGTGGCGCAGGATAGAGGAGCGATCCGGCAGGCTGCGGATGGGCTATTCGCATTCGGGATGCGTTACGGAGTGCGGTCTGGAGGGCAGGGAACTGCGGTGCGGGATGCCATTGCGGATGATGGACGCTCCCTGGAAAACGCCACGCGGATCTGGCCGCAGACCGAGCTGTGCCGCCTGCTGATCTGCCGGAACGAGAACCCGGAGATCCTGCGGGGCCTGACGGAGCATTTCTTCGGGACGTTCATTCCTGACAGCACGCGTGCTCTGTGGATCGACCGGTTTGATGCGTCTGGTAAGGCGAGCGTTCCGGACGTGCCGGCCAGTTCGCTTTATCATATCTATGGTGCGGCGCGGGAGTTCTGCTGAGACGGCAAGGGTGGACCTGCTGTCCAGCTATGTTAGCGTGGCCCCGGGGTCGGTATGAATTCTGGCAGCGACGGTTTCCGACTTCTGGCAGGTGCTGCCCTGAACGTTCTCTGAAGGAGAAATACGGTGCGTTACTCAAACGGTATTTTCGCGGTTCTTGCGGCAGCAGGTCTTGTTGTGTCCTCGGCTCATGCCCAGTCCATTCCGGGCGTTGGCAGTGCAGGCAATGCCATGAGCGGCATGTCGGGCATGAGTGGCATGACCGGTGGCACCGGCATGATGAGCAGCATGCTGCCGAACATCTCTTCCGCCAGCACGGGCAATGTCGCTGGCGTTCTGAGCTACTGTGTGCAGAACAACTATCTGAGCGGCAGCGGTGCGACCTCGGCCCTGAGCAGCCTGACCGGCAAGCAGGATGTGACGTCGTCCAGCGATTATACGGCCGGTCAGCAGGGGCAGCTTCTGACGGGGGGCAGCAATGCGTTTTCGCTGTCGAGCCTGAAGGGGCAGATGAAGCAGAAAGTCTGCAACATGGTCCTCAGCCGCGCGAAGAATCTGCTCTGAGGCATCCGTGTTCCGGGTGGTCGCGTTCGCGACCATCCGGTTTGGGATGGCTTAAAGTGGCTTGACGAGATCGGCCGTGATCCCGTTGGTGGCGGTCAGGGCATCCTGGGGTGAAAGCTCGATCAGGAGGCCCTGGCTTCCGCCATTGATGACGACGGGCGGGCCGTCCATGCCGCAGTGTTCGAAGGCTGTGGGGACGGTGCTGCGCTGGCCAAAGGGGCTGACGCCGCCGATGCGGTAGCCTGTGCGCTGTTCGGCATCGGGGCGTGACAGCATCTTGGCTTTGCGGCCTCCAAAGGCCTGGGCCACGCGGGCGAAATCCAGTTCGCGGTCCGCAGGCAGCACGACGCAGGCGGGGCGGCCGTCGATCTGCACCATCAGGGTCTTGAGGACGTGATCCGGCGACAGGCCGAGTGCTGCGGCAGCGGCCACGCCGAGTTTTCCGGCCGAGGGATCGTAGTCATAGACATGGCGTTCATAGGAAATGCCGAGCGCGTCCAGTGTCAGGGTCGCGGATGTGTCCTGCACGCTTGTCCTCCTGTCCTGTGCGGTCATCTTGCATGTGTTCAGGATGGCAGGCGCGGGCGTCCGATGCTAGGGTCAGAACCATGATTCAACAGCGTTTCGTCCGCAACCATGGCTGCTAGTCTGCTGGCCTGCATGCTGGCTTCGGCCCTGCATTACCGGCTGCCACCACGCATCCTGCCTGCGATCCAGCGGGTCGAGGGCGGGACGATGGGTCATGTCAGTACGAATACGGACGGGTCGGTTGATATCGGGCTCATGCAGATCAATTCGCGCTGGATTTTGCCGATCGCGTCCATGATCCATCAGCCTGTGCCGCAGGTGGCGGCGCGACTGGCGCTTGATCCGTGTTTCAACATCGCGGCAGCAGCCATGATCCTGCGCAGGGCACTGGACGACGAGCATGGCAATCTGATGAAGGCGATCGGGGATTATCATTCCCGGACGCTGCCGCTCAATCTGGATTATCAGCGTAAGGTGGTGGCCGCGGCGGCGATCCTCTATCTCCGTCGGGGGTGAGGGGCTCTGGTGAGGTGGTCAGACGGGATGTGTTACTTTATAACGCTACACCCATGACGCTTTCCCGAGGAAAATGATGCGCTGTTTCCCGGCTTTTTTGCTGGCTGGCCTGGCTCTGGGCAGTCTTGGGAGCGGTTTGGCCGCTGCTCAGGCCGAGCCTTCTCGAATTCCTGTATCCGTGGTGTGTGCGGAGGCGGCGTGGTGCGATGTGGCGGCGCAGATCGGCGGGGCGGATGTGCAGACCCATGCCCTGCTCGCAACACCGGGGATCGATCCGCATGATCTGACGCCTTCGCCTTCCATGGCGCGGGCTATGGCAGGGGCGACGATCGCGGTGGTGAACGGGGCGACCTATGATGACTGGGCGCTGCCGTTTGCGGCGTCCGTGCCCGGAAAGATCGTGGTGGCGGGGATTGCCGGATGGCAGCCCGGCGATAATCCGCATCTTTTTCTTGATCCAGAGGCGGTGGGAAAGGTCGCGCATGTCTTTGCGGACATGCTGGCGCATCAGCCGGGAATTTCGGCATCGGCTGTGGAAGCGCGGCTGGGGGCGTTCCTGAAGGAACTCGACGGTGTGAAGGCCTGGCTGGCCGTAATGAAGGCGCATCATGAGTCCGTGCCCGTGGCGGCCGTCGAGCCGGTCGGGGAGATGCTGCTTCGGGATGCGGGGCTGAATGTCGTGGATGAGAGTTTTGCCCTGGCGATCATGAACCATGCCGAGCCGTCTCCGCGGGATGTGGCGCAGGTCGATACGCTGATCGACGGGCGGAAGGTGCGGATGCTGATTACCAATCCGGCCATTCATTCCCCGCAGATCGACCGGCTGGTGGATCGGGCGCAGGCGGTGGGGCTGCCGGTTGTGGCGATTGGCGAGACGCTGCCTCCCGGTCAGTCCTGGCAGGGTTGGGTTCACGGGATTCTTCAGACTGTGGAGCAGGCGCTGGGTGATGGTGGACACTAAAAGGGTCTGCTGTCAGCCGGAGCGGGGGCTGGTCCTGCGGGATGTGACGCTGACGGCAGGATCGACCTGCGTGTTGCGGGATGCGTCCCTGACGGTGCCACTCTCGGGAATGACGCTTCTGTCCGGGCGCAACGGGGCCGGGAAATCCACGCTGCTGCGGGCGATGCTGGGGCTGGTGCCGCTTCAGGGCGGTGAGATCCTCACCCATGGTCTGCCACCGGCGCAGGCGCGGCAGCATATCGGTTACATGCCGCAGAGTGTTACGGATGCGGCGCTTCTGCTTCCGGCGGTCAGCCATGTGCGGGCGGCGGTGGACGGTCTGCGCTGGGGGCTGCCGCTGCGTCTGCGGCCACGGCGGGAAGAGGCAGACCGGCTTCTGGCGCTAACGGGGGCTTCGGCGTTTGCGCATCGTCCGCTGGGGCTGCTGTCCGGCGGGGAGCGTCAGCGGGTCGGTCTGGCGCAGGCTCTGGCGGGAAATCCGGATCTGCTGCTGCTGGATGAGCCTCTGGCGGCGCTTGATCATGCGGGACAGGAGCAGACGGTGCGTCTGCTGGGAGATCTGACGGCGCGTCTGGGGATCGGAATTGTCCTGACGTCCCATGAAACCGAGGCGCTGGCGGGTGTCGTGACGCGGGTCATGCAGCTTGCGGACGGGGGGCTGCATGTTCGAGTTTGATTTCATGCGCCATGCCTTTGTGGGCGCGGCAGTCGTGTCGGTTCTGGCGGGGACGGTCGGCTGGTTCCTGATGCTGCGCCGTCAGGCATTTGCGGCGCATGCACTGTCGCATATCGGGTTCAGCGGTGCGGCCGGGGCGGTGTGGCTTGGTTTTCCGCCGCTGTCGGGGATGGTGGTGTTCAGTCTGATGGCAGGGTTTGTCATCGGGGCCGAGCGGGAAGGGGAACGGGGCGTTCCGGCCCAGCGGGACAGCACGATCGGGCTTGTGCTCGCGGCCAGTCTCGGGCTTGGGGCCTGGTTCCTGCACATGAGCAACCGTGGTTCCAGTCTGGCGACCACGCTGCTGTTTGGCGATGTGCTGGGGATCGATCTGCGGACTCTGGAGGCGCTGTGCGGGGTGGCCGTGCTGTGTCTGGGGCTGCTGGCGTTTCTGGGGCGGCGGCTGCTGTTTGCCAGTCTGGCGCCGGAAGTGGCGCGGGCGCGGGGTGTGCCGGCGCGGCTGGTCTCGGTGGTGTTCATGGCTGTGGCGGCGCTGGCCTGCGCGGCCTGTGCGGAAGTGGCCGGGGCGCTTCTGGCGTTCAGTCTGATGATCGGGCCGGCCGCGACGGCGCTGAAGCTCGGGCTTGGGCCGCTGGCCGGGATTGCGCTCTCGGTCGGGCTGGCGCTGGGGCTGTCATGGGGTGGGCTGATGCTGTCCTGGGTGACGGACGCGCCTGTGCCGTTCTGGATCGGGCTTGGAGCCGCCCTGTCCTATGCGCTGGCCGATCTGTGGCGTCGGTTCAGAAGTCTGTAAGGCCGGATAGCTTGAAATGGATCAGCATGATGAATGCGACCAGCATTCCATGCATGATGATCAGCGCTTTCGTGCCAATAACCGGAACATCATTGGTTGTGTCGGGTGTCTGCATGGGGCGTATCCTGACGGTCTTCGGATGTGATAGTCAATCCTGATCGTGTTTTCCTGACTGTGTTTCAGGTCGAATTTTGGCGGTTTTCTCCCGGGCCTGAAAAACCATCCGTTTTGTGATATGTTATCCCACTATGGAAAACGATACGAAAACAGTCCGAACCGGACGGGACCACATCGATCCCGCGTCCATCGAAGTTTCTCCCAACGCCAAGCTGATGCTGATTCTGGCCGCTGTGGTCGCCGCGATCTGCGGTGGTCTCTATGGCTATGACACGGGCATCATCTCCGGCACGCTGCCGCTAATCGGGGATGATTTCCGCTTGGGTGCCACCATGAAGGAGTGGGTTGCATCCGCCATTCTGCTCGGTGCCATCTTTGGCGCATTTGCGGCCGGAGGGCTTTCGGAGAAATTCGGACGCCGGAATACCACCTGCATGGTGAGTGGTCTTTTCGTGATGGGTGCCACGGCCTGTTCGCTGGCGCCGGATGTGTGGAGCCTGATCGGCGCGCGCTTCGTGCTGGGGCTGGCGGTTGGCGGTTCGACGCAGGTCGTGCCGATGTATATTTCCGAATTGGCGCCACAGGAGCGCCGTGGCACGCTGGTTACGATGTTCAACGTGGCCATCGGTCTGGGCATTCTGATCGCCAATATCATCGGCTTTACGGAGCGGGTGAACTGGGGCTGGCGGCCGATGGTCGGTGTTGCGGCCATTCCGGCGGCCATCGTGTTCATCTCGATGTTCTTCATGCCCAAAAGCCCGCGCTGGGCGGCTGAGAACGAGGGCATGAAGAGTGCCATCATCCAGCTTGGCCGGATCCGCACGACCAAGCGGGCCATCCGCCGCGAGGTGCAGACCATCCGCGAGAACGCGGAAGGGATCGATCCGAAGAACCGTGGCTGGCGCGGCCTGTTCCAGCCCTGGGTGCGCCCTGCACTTGTGGCCGCTCTTGGCGTTGCGTTCTTTACGCAGTGCGGCGGTCTGGAAATGATGATCTACTATACGCCGACCTTCCTGAATGATGCGGGTTTCGGCACATCCTCGGCCCTTCTGGCGTCGCTGGGTGTGGCGGTGATCTACTGCATCATGACGTTCCTGGGCTGCATGTTCGTGGATCGGATCGGCCGTCGTCGCCTGATGCTCATCATGGGGCCGGGAGCGGCTCTGTCGCTGGTCGGGCTTGGGGTGATGTTCCTGAGCCATCCGGCTCCGGGCAGCGTGGGTGCCTACATGATCGTCGTGTTCCTGCTGCTGTTCATGATGTTCAATTCCGGCGGCATCCAGGTCTGTGGCTGGCTGCTGGGGGCTGAGATGTTCCCGCTGTCGATGCGCGGACAGGCGACGTCTCTGCATGCCGCGACGCTGTGGGGGGCCGATCTTCTGGTGACCAGCACGGCGCTGAGCATGGCCGAAGCCATCGGGCTGAGCTGGACGATGTGGTTCTATGCTTTTGTGAACCTGGCATCCGTGATCTTCGTGTTCTTCTTCGTGCCGGAAACGGCTGGTGCGTCGCTTGAGGACATTGAAGAGGCTCTCCTTGAGAAGCGCTTCCGTCCGACGCCGGGGAATACCCGGATTGTGCAGAGCGATGACGGGGACGCCGAAGCCGCTGCATGATAGCTTTCCCCTTCATACAGAAGGGGAACTGACCATGACGGATGTTATCGCACAGAGGGTTGCTGCCGCACGATGTGGCAGCAACCCTTCTGTTATCGGGCGTATGAAATCGGGCTGGCTGGTGATCGGTCAGACCCAGCCTCTGCCGGGCTATTGCCAGCTTCTGGCTGATCCGGTCGTGCCCACGATCAATGATCTCAAGGGTGAGGCGCGGGCGCAGTATCTGGCGGATATGGCGGCGGTCGGGGATGCGTTGCTGGCCGTCACCGACGCGGTGCGGATCAATTACGAGACCTGGTGCAATCTGGCGCCATCCCTGCACACTCACATTGTCCCGCGCTATGCCTCTGAAGATCCGGAAAAAGCCACGCGCCCGGCGGGGACGGTCTATGACTACGACGCAGCGCGGCCGTTCAGTCTGGAGCAGGACGGCTCGTTCATGGAGGCCATGCGGCGTTATCTGGATCTAGCGTGAGAGTAGGTACCAGATCCGGAAGACGGTGGTTTCGGAGAACCGCTGTCGCCGGAGGGACGGATATCTGAAAAGCGTGCGCAGTCGGGCGCGGAATGTGCGGGCGGCGGCGATGTCCGTCAGCAGGCGCCGGGCCGGAGCGGACAGGTTTTCCGGACGGTCCAGCAGATGCGTCACGTTGGAGTGGAAGATCGTCATGAAGACCTTCGGTCCACGACGGCAGGCGGCCCAGGCGCGTCTGATGAAGGAACCGGTTGCACCAACGGTGTTGTGGGCGTGCTGCCGGTAGTAGCTGACGCAGCGGTTGTCGAAAATGACCTCTCCGCCGGCTGCGGCCGTCAGGAGATAGGCCCACCAGTCATGCAGGACCGAAGGCGGGGGTGGCGTGTTCCGCATCAGGCTGTGGGTTGCGGCGTTCAGCAGGATGGTGTGGCCGGTTGCGATGTTTTGCGTCAGGGAAGCCGGGAAATCAGGTCTGCGACGCAGGGGAGCGGATTCCTG
The DNA here is from genome assembly GCF_018811945.1 of Gluconobacter sp. P1C6_b. Classification (GTDB taxonomy): domain Bacteria; phylum Pseudomonadota; class Alphaproteobacteria; order Acetobacterales; family Acetobacteraceae; genus Gluconobacter. The sequence continues at coordinate 36,212 of NZ_JACRVU010000006.1, read as the reverse complement.
GAAAATGACGAGATCCGCGTCTGTCAGATACTGGCGGGCGCAATAGAGGGTCGGCTTTTCGGCCGCGCGACGGCTGACGGCATCAAGGGCCCATTCCAGCTTCTGCGGTTCCCAGATGTCGTCCTGATCGGCGAAGGCGACATAGGGCGTGTCGGGGATGGCGTCGAGCAGATGCGCGTAAGATCCTGCGACGCCCAGGCGGCCGTTGCGGGTCGTGATTTCGACGCAGCGGCCCTGTCCGGGGCCTTCGGCAAAGGCACGCATCCGTTCGCGCGAGAGATCGGTTGAGGCGTCATCGCGCCAGTAAAGCGTCCAGTCAGGATGGGTCTGGGCCAGGATGCTGGCAAGCTGGGCGTCCAGATAGGTTTCGCCATTGTAGAGCGACAGGAGAATGGCGACCTGACGGGAAGATTCGGCCCTTTTCTGTGTCATGTTTCGGCACCTGGGCATGAGGCCGAAAGAAAGGAAAAGGGAATCATTCGGACGCAACGGCAGAGAGTGTGATGGTCGGTTGCCCTCCCGCCGGGAGAGGGCAACAGGCAGTCAGGCTTCAGGAGAAAACAGCTTGTGGACGATATGCGTCACGCTGTGGCGCCAGTCCGGCATTTTTACGCCGAAGACGCGATGGAGTTTCGAATTGTCCATCCGGGAGTCCTGCGGACGCTTGGCTGGCGTGGGCCAGTCTTCGGTGCGGATGGCGTTGACCTGCGGCATGGTCTGGCCATGCTTTGCGGCCTCTTCCAGCGCGGCGACGGCCAGGCCGTGCCATGTGGTTTCACCGGTTCCGCTGGCGTGGAAAATGCCGCAGTATTCCGGTTTCCAGCCATCGCGTTCGATCAGGGCGATGATGGCGAGAATGGCTTCGGCCAGATCGTCCGAACTGGTCGGATTGCCCTTCTGGTCCCCGACGACCTTGAGCACGGGGTTTTTCGCGCCCGCATTGATCATGGTGCGCACGAAGTTCTTGCCATGAGCGGAATAGACCCAGGCAGTGCGCAGGATGATGCTCTTGATGTTGGCGGTCAGGACGGACTGCTCACCTTCGGCCTTGGTGCTGCCATAGACCGTCTCGGGAGAGGTGGCATCGTCTTCGGTGTAGGGCGTGCCCTTGTCACCGGAGAAGACGTAGTCCGTCGAGACATGGATGAACGGGATATCCGCCTTGGCGCAGGCTGCGGCCAATGCGGCCGGGCCGGAATTGTTGGCGCGTTCGGCGCCGTCCTTTTCCGTCTCGGCCAGATCGACGGCCGTCCAGGCGGCTGCGTTCACGACCACGGAAGGTTTATACTTCTCGACCGTGGCGGCAATGGTTTCCGGGCGGTCGAAATCGAATTCCGGACGGCCGACGCGGATGATGCGTTCGTCGCCGAGATTCTGAAGGGACGTCGCAAGCTGGCCGTTGCCGCCCGTGACGAGAATGGGACCTGTGCTGGACATCGTCATGCTCACTTTTCGTACGAGAACCAGCCCTTGGCTTCGGTAAAATGCGGTGCGACCTTGTCCTTGTCGGACAGGATGGCGTCAGCTTCGGAAACGGGCCAGTCGATCTTCAGTTCCGGGCAGTTCCAGATGACGGCGCGTTCGGAGACCTTGCTGTAGAGCGAGGTGCATTTGTACTGCACCTCGGTGTTCTCTTCGAGCGTGACAAAGCCGTGCAGGAAGCCGGGCGGAATCCAGAGCTGGGACCAGTTTTCGGCGGAGAGTTCCGCTGCGCACCATTTGCCATAGGTCGGCGAGCCCGTGCGTGCGTCGACGGCCACATCCCAGATGGCGCCGCGTGTGACGCGGACAAGCTTGCCCTGTTCGTAAGGCGCAAGCTGGCAGTGCAGGCCACGGACGACGCCCTTCTGGCGTGAAAGGCTCTGGTTGTCCTGAACGAAGGGCAGGTCGATGCCGGCTTCGCCCATGCGCTCTACATTGTAGGTTTCGGAGAAGAAGCCGCGATTGTCACCAAAACGGGGAGGCGTGACGAGAATGACCTCTGGAATGGAAAGACGTTCGACTTTCATGCTCTGAAAATCCCTGTTTTGCAGATGGGGTCGTGAAAATTGGTCACGAAAAAACGGCTCCGGCTGCAAAAAGATGCAGGAAGCCGGAACCGTATGAAGAAATCAGCTGTCGGCCAGTTCCCGCAGCAGGCGACCGAGTTCGGTCTTGCCCATTTCCTTCGCGTGTTCGCGAAGCTGGTCGGCGGTGATGAACTTGTTGCGGAATGCCACTTCGGCCGGAGAGCCCACCAGCATGCCCTGACGGGACTGGATGGTCTGCACGAAGGTTCCGGCCTGCATCAGGCTGTCGGGCATGCCAGCGTCGAGCCAGGCGCAGCCACGGCCCAGACGATCCACCTGAAGGGTGCCTTCTTCGAGATACATGCGGTTGAGGTCGGTGATTTCCAGCTCGCCGCGGGCGCTGGGCTTCACTTTCTTGGCGAAGTCCACGACGCGGTTGTCGTAGAAATACAGACCCGTGATGGCCCAGTGGGATTCCGGATGGGTCGGCTTTTCCTCGACCTTCAGGGCCCGGCCGCTCTCGTCGAAGGAGACCACGCCGTAACGTTCGGGATCGCGGACCTGATAGGCGAAGACCGTGGCACCCTGCGGACGGTTCGACGCGGCACGCAGAAGAACGCCCAGGTGTTCGGAGAAGATCAGGTTGTCGCCCAGTGCCAGGGCACAGGGAGCGCCCTGGATCCAGTCTTCGGCGATCAGGAACGCCTGTGCCAGACCGTCCGGCGACGGCTGAACACGGTATTCGAAAGTGACGCCGAACTGCGAGCCATCGCCCAGCAGGCGCTGGAACTGAGGCATGTCATGCGGGGTCGTGATGATCATGATGTCCCGGATTCCCGCCAGCATCAGCGTGGAAAGCGGATAGTAGATCATCGGCTTGTCATAGACGGGCAGGAGCTGCTTGGAGGCTGCCATCGTCATCGGATACAGGCGTGTGCCCGAACCGCCGGCGAGAATGATGCCCTTCATGGGCTTTGTCTCGATGGTGCTCACGTGTTTGCTCCCAGTCTCTGGCCGGTGTAGCGCTTGGAGCGGATTCCTTCCCACCAGGCGCGGTTATCGAGATACCACTGAACGGTCTTGCGGATGCCGCTTTCGAAATCGTGCTTCGCTTTCCAGTCGAGTTCCTTCTCGGCGTGGGACGGGTCGATCTCGTAGCGGAAGTCATGGCCGGGGCGGTCCGTCACGAAGCGGATCAGACGCTCGCGCGGGCCAGCCGGATCGGGCTGAAGCTCGTCGAGGACGGCGCAGATCTTCTTGACGACTTCGAGATTGGTGCGGGGCTGACGGGCACCGATGGCGTAGGTTTCGCCCGGCTTGCCGATTTCGACGGCCTTGACCAGTGCTTCGGCATGGTCTTCGACGAACAGCCAGTCGCGGACATTCTCGCCCTTGCCGTAAACCGGAAGCTCGCGGCCTTCGATGGCGTTGATCGTGACCAGCGGGATCAGCTTCTCGGGGAAGTGCCAGATGCCGTAATTGTTGGTGGTGTTCGTCACGAAGGTCGGCAGGCCGTAGGTGTGGAACCAGGCGCGGACCAGATGGTCGGACGAGGCCTTGGAGGCCGAATACGGGCTGCGCGGATCGTAAGGTGTGGTTTCCGTGAACGGCGGGTCGTTCGGCTCCAGATGGCCGAACACTTCGTCCGTGGAAATGTGATGGAAGCGAAAGGCCTTCTTTTCGGCCTCTCCCAGCGTGTTCCAGTATTTCCGCGCGGCTTCGAGCAGGGAATACGTGCCGACGACGTTCGTCTGGATGAAAACGCCGGGACCATCGATCGAGCGGTCCACATGGCTTTCCGCTGCGAGATGCATGACGGCGTCCGGGCGGTATTCCTCGAACAGGCGCTGCATTTCCACGCCGTTCACGATGTTCGCGCGGGCATGGGAATACCGGGGATCGTCTGCGACTTCGCTGACCGTGTCTTCCGACGCTGCATAAGTCATGCAGTCAACGTTCAGAACCGAATGTTCGGTGTTCCGGATCAGATGGCGTACAACGGCCGATCCTATGAAACCACAGCCGCCTGTCAGCAGAATCCGCATTTGAACCTCATGATATTGGATCAGGGTCTGAAACCCCGACAGAATAACTTTTATCTTACAGCGTTGTTGAAACAGCGCAAATAACGCCGGTACGTTTCTTTACACGCCGGACAGGTGACATTGGGAAATGCTTTCACCTCTCGCGCTGTCCGGGCTGATGGGCTAATCCCACAGTCGTGCGGAGGCAGGAGAGGCAGATATGCTGGCTGATACTTTGACACGCTCCCTGACGGATGTTCTGGAGCGGCCCGATCTTCGGGTGATTGCGGATGGGCTGGTTCCCGTTCTGGATGTGTCACTGTCGCTCCCATTCCGGATCGTGGGAACGCTGGAACCGGGGAAGCCTTTCTGTCTGCAGACGGCCACGCTTACTTTAGGTGGTCCGTGTCTTGAAGCGCCGCGTCTTGCGCCAACATTTCTGCGTCATGCTATCGAACTGATGAGGTTGCTGGAGCCGGGTGCCAATCCCTATCTGGCCAGCTTTGCCGCAGCGCGTGTGGCGGCGCTGTTTCATGCGCTCGATACAGGTGAGGTTACGCCGCTTCCGGCCTGGCTTGCGGTTTTCAGCGATGATGTGCCGGATGCACCGGCTCTTATGCAGAGCTGGGAGACGCTGAGCGCGTTCCTGCCGGATCTGCCTGTTTTCACGCAGCATGAAGCCGAACGTCTGCAGAAGGTTCTGACCCGTCTGTGGCCTGTTCTCGCGCCGGCCGAGAGCCTGATGAGCGGTGGCGGGGATTCCCGACTAGCGGTTGATCCGCATACGGGGCTGAACCGGTATTCAAGTTCTCATCGTCCGCGCCCCTGGGCGATCACTTTTGGGTCATCGACGGCGTCTTCGCTGTCTGAACGCGGATTTGGTGGTGCGGAAGCCGCCCGGCGCGGCATGATGAGTGCGCTTCTGGCCAAGCAGGACCCGGATCTGGTGCAGGAAGGCGTCGTGCGCCGGGCCCGCGAAGCGATCGGCGCGCATTTCGGTCTGCCGGAAGATGCTGTTCTGTTGTCGGCGTCCGGGACGGACTGTGAACTGGCGGTTCTGGCGCTTGTGGCGGCCGGAACGGATCGACCGGTCACATCCATTCTCTTGGCCCCTGATGAAACAGGCAGCGGGGTTCCACTTGCGGCCTGTGGGCGGCATTTCGCGACGGACAGCGCCTGTGCCACGCTGGTGGGTAAGGGGGAGGTGATCGAAGGCTTCTCGCCCGAGACGCGGCTGATCGGTGTGGATATCCGTGCGGCCGACGGAACGGCGCGGCCGGTGGCCGAGATCAATACACAATGTGCAGACCTTGTGCGGCGGGAAGTGGCGGAGGGGCGGCATGTGCTGCTGCATCGGCTGGACCAGTCGAAGACGGGGCTTGCGGCACCGGACATGGATCTTGTCTGGAAATTGTGTACGGAGCTGGGCGATCAGCTCAGTGTTGTAGTTGATGTCTGTCAGGCGCGGCTGAGCCCGTCGCGTGTGGCGGAATGGGTGGAGCGGGGGATCATTGTCATGATTACCGGCTCCAAGTTCTTTACCGGCCCACCTTTCTGCGGGGCAATTCTCCTTCCTCCCGCAATCCGCAGTCGTCTGCCGTCCCTGCCGCTTCCCAAAGGGCTGCGGGCTTATGGCAACCGGGATGAGTGGCCGGAGGGCGCGGATGCTTCGGCTCTTAATAACGGTCACAATATCGGACTGGCGCTGCGCTGGTATGCGGCTCTGGCGGAAATGGATGCACTGTTTGCGCTGCCCGATCCTGTCATTCGTGGACGTCTGACCCGGTTCATGACGGAGGCCGTGGCTATGGTTAATGCCCGTCCGGTTCTCACCATGCTGCCCATGGGGACGCCTTTTGATGACGGTCGCTGGGATGCGGTGCCGACCATCCTGTCCTTCCTAGTTGAAGATCCGCATGCTTCCGGCCGTCCGCTGGCATTGGAAGATGCCCGGCGTCTGCATCGCTGGCTGAACGCGGATCTGTCGCCCTGGGTGACGGAAGGCGAGGGCAGCCTGCTCTGTGTGCTGGGGCAGCCGGTGCCGGTGCCTCATCCGCTGGTGAACGGACCGGCGGGCGCGCTGCGTCTGTGCGCGGGTGCGCGTCTTGTGTCTGGTGAGCCGTCACATGAGGGACTGGACGAGGAGCGCCGCTTGCAGCGCGAATGCATGGATGCGCGCCGGGTGCTTGGAAAACTGGAGCTGATCCTGAAACACTGGGATGTTCTGCTGGACGCGAACCCTGTCCCCCGTTACGCCCCATTAGCATGACCCAGACAGATAAAGCGGTCCCGCACGGGCATTTTCTCGATACGCCGGAACTGCCGAAGGGCGTTACCCGGTTCTGGCTGATCCGTCATGCGGTTGTGGAAGCCAGTGCGCGCAAGACGATGTATGGCGCGCTCGATGTGCCGCTGTGCCGTGAGGCGATGGCGAGCCAGCAGGGCGGCTATGCCACACTGGCGCGGCGTCTGCCGAAGGATGCGCTGTGGTATAGTTCACCGTTGCAGCGGGCGCAGGATACTGCGGCTGAGATCCGCAAGGCGGGGGCGTTTTCGCAGGATGTGACGATTGATGGCCGCTTCATTGAGCAGTCGATCGGGAGGTGGCATGGCACGCCCCATTCGGAATTCATGTCCCTGCTGCGTCTGCCGCCCAATCCGTTCTGGTCCATTTCCGCCTGTGAGCTTCCGCCGGGCGGGGAGAGCATGCTGGATGTCTGCGCGCGCGTGGGACACGGGCTTGAGGATCTGGCGAATGCGCATGAAGGGCAGGATATGGTTGTCGTCAGCCATGGTGGGGCCATCCGTGCAGCTCTGGCGCATGCGCTGAGTGTGCATCCCGATACGGCGCTGCGCTTTTCGATCCAGAACCTGTCCATCACCATTCTGGAGCGTATCGACTGCCTGTGGCGCGTCGTGACGGTCAACGAACTGCCTGATTTCCGAGGCTGAAAGCCGGGGCAGTCTCTGGATTTCAGGGGCTGCCCGGAAACACGAAAAAAAACCCGTAATGGGCTTTGGCAGATCACTATGAAATTTTTGGGAAACAACCGGAGACGGGCATGGTGGGCACACAAGGGCTCGAACCTTGGACCCGCTGATTAAGAGTCAGCTGCTCTACCAACTGAGCTATGTGCCCATGGCCCGTCTACCGGTGGAGCGGCTTATAGCGGTATTCCGCGCTGAGCTGCAAGGGGTTTTTCATCTTTTCGTGCAGTTTGGTGCTGGAAAAAAGAAAAAACCTTTTATTTCAATATCTTATTTGCGGTTAAGCAGGCGCATGACGCTCTCGAACTGCTCCAGGGAGGTGTAATCGATCTTCAGGGAGCCACCTTTTTTTCCATTGTAGGAAATATGGACTTTCAGTCCGAGGCGGGAGGACAGGTCATTTTCGATCTGCAGGATTTCCGCGTCCCGTGCCTTTTTGGCCGGCGTCAGGGTAGTTTTGCCGCTGGTCAGGGCTTCTGTCTGACGCACGTTGAGGCCACGGGCGATGACGTTTTTTGCGGCGGCGACCGGGTCGGGGTGCGTCAGCAGGGCGCGGGCGTGACCGGCCGTGAGTTCGCCATTGCGGACATGCGCGCGGACTTCCGGCGGCAGGTTGAGCAGGCGCATGGTGTTGGTGATGTGCGGGCGGGACTTGCCCACGGCACCGGCCAGTTCTTCCTGCGTCAGGGTGTAGTCCGTGACCAGGCGTTGCAGGCCCTCGGCTTCCTCGATCGGGTTGAGGTCCGCGCGCTGGAGGTTCTCGACCAGAGCGGCGGCCATGGCGTCCGTGTCGTCCAGTTCGCGGATATGGACGGGGACGCTGTGCAGGCCTGCGAGCTGTGAGGCGCGCCAGCGGCGTTCGCCGGCGATGATCTGGTAATGGCCTGCTTTTTCGGGATCGGGACGGACGAGTAGCGGTTGTAGGACGCCGCGTGAGCGGATGGAATCGGCCAGTTCGGACAGGCGCTCGGGGTTCATGTCCTGTCGCGGCTGGAAGGGGCTCGGCGCCAGAACATCCACCGGCAGGGAGGAATGCTGCTGAGGCTGCGCATTCGCGCGCGTGGCGCGGGCGAGCTGTGGCGCCTGATCACCCAGAAGAGCCGCGAGGCCGCGACCAAGCCGCGGGGAACTGTCCTTTTTGGCCATCGCCGGTTACGCCTTTGCCTTGTTCTTGTTGCGTTTGATCAGTTCGTCCGCCAGCGCCAGATAGGCGATGGCACCCGTGGAGCGGGCGTCATAGTCCAGCACGGGGCTGCCGTGGCTCTGGGCTTCGGAAATGCGGATATTGCGCGGAATGAGCGTTTCGAACACCTGATCGCCGAAGAAGCCGCGTGCGTCCTGCGCTACGAGTTCGGACAGGTTGTTGCGGCGGTCATACATCGTCAGAACGATGCCTTCGAGATGCAGATCGGCGTTGAAGGCGCGGCGCACGCGATCGATGGTGCGGACGAGCTGACTGATGCCTTCGAGCGCGAAGAACTCGCATTGCAGAGGCACGATCACGCTGTCAGAAGCCACCAGCGCATTCAGCGTCAGCAGACCGAGGCTTGGAGGGCAGTCGATCAGGATAGTGTCGTAATCGCCTTCCAGCGCGCGCAGGGCATCTCGCAGACGGTATTCGCGGCGCTCGTCACCGATCATCTCAAGCTCGGCACCGGCCAGTTCGTTATTGGCGGTGATGATCGCCAGATTGTCGAATTCGGTCGGCTGGGGCAGGGCGTGAGGCTCGGCTTCCACCATCAGCGCGGCATAGGTGCCGGTGTTGCGCTGGTCGTAGTCGATGCCCAGGCCGGTGGAGGCGTTGCCCTGCGGATCCAGATCCACGAGCAGGACGCGCTGTCCCTGACGGGCCAGACCCGCGGCCAGATTGATGGTGGTGGTGGTCTTGCCGACGCCTCCCTTCTGGTTGGTGACGGCAATGATCCGGGTGGTGGGAGATTCGGTTTTAGACGACACGCTTGAAATCACTGACTTTGATGATGGCTCCGCCGGGGTCGGTGCGGCTGGGAATAATCGTGTGGCTCATGTGCCAGTCGGCGCTTGCCTCGGTCAACTCGGCCTGCGCCTTCTGACCCTTCAGGAACAGGCAGAACCCGTCTTCCTTCAGCAATGGCCGTGCCCATTCGAGGAGCCTGTTAAGAGGAGCCAGCGCCCGGGCCGTGATGATGTCGGCCGGAGGGGGGCTGGCGGCTTCGATACGCTTGGCGATGACCGTGACCTTTGCGTCGCAGATGCGTCCTGCTTCCCGCAGGAAGGCGCATTTGCGCTGGTCCGATTCAATCAGGGTGGCGGGGTTTCCGGTTGCGATAGCCAGAATAATGCCTGGAAAACCGCCGCCCGAACCGAGGTCAGTAATGGTTGCGCCTTCGGGGATCAGTTCCGCGAGCTGGAGGCTGTCTTCGATATGACGGGGCCAGAGCTGGGCGATGTCACGTGGACTGACGAGATTGATCTTTGCGTTCCACTGCACGAGCAGGTCGGCAAAGCGCTCCAGCCTCTCATGTGTTTCACGTGAAACGGTGGTCATGACAGGGTCCTTACATGGGCCAGCAGGGCGACCAGCGCGGCGGGTGTGACCCCGCGCACGCGCTGTGCTGCGGCGAAACTGGTCGGGCGGGCCTGGGAAAAGCGCTCGCGCATTTCGCTGCTCAGGCCGCCGATGGCACTGTAATCCAGATTGGCACGAAGGGCGATGGCACTTTCGGACGCGAGCTGTCGAATTTCACGATCCTGTCGGTGAAGATAGCCGCCATAGCGGGCTTCGGTCTCGACATGGCGGCGGACGCGCAGGGGGAGCTCCGCGAACCAGGGGGCCAGCGTGTCCAGTTTCGTATGGTCGCCATTGCTGGCCAGAACGTCGAGAACCGTGCGTCTGCGACCGTCCAGCGAGACTTCGAAACCAACATCGCGCAGGGTCTGCGGCAGGAAGGTCGTCTCGGCCGCGCGGGTCATGGCGGCGTCGAGTTCGGCTTTCTGGGCCGTGAAGGCTGCTGTGCGTTCGGACAGGACGCAGCCCGCGGCGATGCCCTTTGGCGTCAGGCGCAGGTCGGCGTTGTCGGCGCGCAGGGTCAGGCGATATTCGGCGCGCGAGGTGAACATGCGATAGGGTTCGCTGATGCCGTGCAGGGTCAGGTCGTCGATCATGACGCCGAGATAGGCGTCGCTCCGGTCCAGCGTGAGGGCTTCGTTTCCAGCGGTGGCGCGGGCGGCGTTCAGGCCCGCGAGGAGGCCCTGTGCTCCGGCTTCCTCGTAGCCGGTCGTGCCGTTGATCTGCCCGGCCAGATACAGGTCCGGCAGATGGCGCAGTTGCAGGGAGGGCAGAAGTTCGCGCGGGTCTACATAATCATATTCGACGGCATAGCCTGCCGTGACGATACGCGCCTTTTCCAGACCGGGCATGGTGGCGATCATCGCGGCCTGTACGTCAGCGGGCAGGCTGGTGCTGATGCCATTGGGATAGACCAGATCGCCGCCCGGATTTCCTGGTAGGGCTTCAGGTTCCAGAAAGACCTGATGCGATGTGCGCTCGGCAAAGCGGACGACCTTGTCCTCGATGGACGGGCAGTAGCGCGGGCCACGACCGGCGATGGCGCCCCCATACATGGCCGAGCGGTGCAGGTTCTCGTTGATGATCCTGTGGGTTTCGGCGGTCGTATGGCTGATGCGGCAGACGACCTGCGGATTGGTGATGGCCGTCGTCATGGGGCTGAAGGCCTCGGGCTCTGCATCGCCGGGATCGGCCGGGAGGTTCTCCCAGTCGATGCTGTCTTTGGCCAGACGCGGTGGGGTGCCGGTCTTGAGACGGCCCATCTGAAGGCCCAGCGCATAGAGCCGTTCGCCCAGACGTTTTGCTGGGGCTTCGCCGATACGGCCGGCTTCCGTCTGGGTGTGGCCGACATGGATGACGCCGCGCAGGAAGGTTCCGGTGGTCAGCACAACGGCGCCGCAGCGGAACTCGCGACCGTCTTCGCAGATGACGCCGGTGATGTGGCCGTTCTCTTCGATCAGGTCGCCAGCGGCGCCTTCGAGGATTGTCAGGTTCGGCGTTGCGGCGAGAAGATCCTGAATGGCGGCGCGATAGAGCGAACGGTCCGCCTGCGCGCGCGGGCCGTGGACGGCAGGGCCCTTGGAGCGGTTGAGCAGTTTGAAATGGATGCCCGCGCGATCTGCGGCTTTGCCCATCAGGCCGTCGAGCGCGTCAATTTCGCGCACGAGATGGCCCTTGCCGATCCCGCCGATGGCCGGGTTGCAGGACATGGCACCAATCGTTTCAAGCCGATGGGTCAGCAGCAGGGTGCGCGCGCCGAAGCGGGCCGATGCCGCTGCGGCTTCACATCCGGCATGACCGCCGCCGATCACGATGACATCGAAATCGCTCAAAACCTACTTCCCGATACAGAACTGCCCGAAAATCGCATCGAGCAGGGATTCAACATCAACACGTCCCGTCAGACGCCCCAAGGCCAGCATGGACAGGCGGAGTTCTTCGCCCCGAAGTTCCGGCCAGGTTGCGGTCCGTGCGCGCTCCAGATGGGTTGCGGCCTCCTGGATTCCAGCGCGGTGTCTGGCGCGGGTCAGCGGAGGTGCGGCTGAACCGGCCATGAGTTCTGCCACCCGTTCGGACAGGACCTGACGCAGCGCAGCGAGGCCTTCGCCGGACTGTGTGCTGATCCCTAACATGCCGGGCGGCGTGGGCGCGATGTCGATTTTCGTCCGGACGGGAATTTCCTGCCCGGAAAGGGATTCGAGACTTTCATTCGGGCCGATCAGATGCAGCACGACGTCGGCTTGTTTCACGTGAAACAGTGCGCGGCGGATGCCCTCGGCCTCGATTTCGTCTTCCGTCTCTCGCAGGCCAGCCGTGTCAATCAGGCGCAGGCGCACGCCGTCCAGAACCCAGTCGAGCGCGATGGCATCTCGTGTGGTGCCGGCGCGATGGGTGACGATGGCGGCGTCGGTTCCGGATAACGCATTGAGAAGACTGGATTTCCCGACATTTGGAGCGCCGGCGATCACGACGGTCAGCCCCTGACGCATGAGTTCGCCGCGATTGTCCTGAAGATGGGCGGACATCTCGGTCTGGAGCTTTGAGAGTTCCTCGATCAGGCCGTCTTCCACATCCTGTGGCAGTTCTTCGTCCGGGAAATCGATCAGGGCTTCCTGATGGGCGAGGACGAGACGCAGGCGCTGTGCCCAGTCATCGTACAGGCGACTCAGGGCACCATCGGCCTGACGGAGTGCCTGTTTGCGCTGACTTTCGGTTTCGGCGTCCACGAGGTCGGCGATGGCTTCGGCTTGAAGCAGATCCAGTCGTCCCTTCTGCACGGCGCGGCGAGTGAATTCGCCGGGTTCGGCGGGGCGGGCGCCCAGATCGGTCAGGGCATCAGCGACGCGGGCGATGATGGCGGGGCCTGCGTGGAGATGCAGTTCAAAGCCGTCTTCGCCAGTGTAGGAGTTGGGGCCGGGGAGCCAAAGGGCGACGGCGTGATCGAGCACCTCTCCGTCATGGCGCAGGGTGCGCAGGCTGACGCGGCGGGGTTCCGGAAGGCGCCCGTTGCAGAGAGCTTTCAGGATCGTATCGCTGCCCGGCCCGCTGGCACGCATGATCGCAATGGCCGCACGGGATGGGCCCGTGGCCAGTGCAAAAATGACCTGTGGCGTGGTGTCAGGGGCGTCCGGAAGGGATGAGCGCATCATGGGTTTCTATGTAGTGCAGGTGGCCTTGCGGTGAAATGCCCTGTGCAATGCCTTGCGCGCAGACACGAAAAAAGGCGGACCGTTTCCGATCCGCCCTTTCTGTCAGACTGACAGGGAGTGGGAAGCTTACTGGGCTTCGTCCACGCCTGTGTGGGTCTGCGGGGAGAAGGTCCAGCCTTCGCCGTAAGGCTGCGGCATGTAAGCCATCCAGCCCTTGCTGGAGACGTTCCAGCCAGCAGTGGAGACCGGAGCACCCGTCGTGCGCAGCTTCTGGATGTCGGAAGCGGACACGGTTCCCGGTGCGTTGTTGCCCCAGCCTTTGCGCATGAAGTTCACGACATCGGCCATCTCCTGGTCGGAGAGGTGATTCTTGAACCCGGGCATGGCAACAGCGGACGGTGCGCTGTTGGTCGGGGGCAGGATGCCACCGAAGGCCACGACATTGGCGAGCGACGTCGGATCATCCGTCAGGACGACCGGGTTGCCTGCCAGCGGCGGGAACATGCGGTTGACGCCCGTACCATCGTTCATGTGGCAGATGGCGCAGTTGTGCAGATAGACTTCCGCACCTGCGTTGCCCTGACCACCCTTGTTCAGCAGAGCGGTCGTCTGACCGTCATCCTGACCGAGGTTCTTGCCTTCCGGCACGGCCGGCATGCTCTTGAGGTACTTGGCCGTAGCGCGCAGATCGTCGTCGGACCAGTGCTGCGTGCTGTAAGCCACCACGTCGGCCATGCCACCGAAGACGGCGGAGTGGTCGATACGGCCGCTCTTGAGGAAGGTGACGATGTCATCTTCAGACCAGCGGCCCAGACCCGTGTCGCTGTTGCTGCGCAGGCTCGGTGCGATCCAGTTGTCGATCGGGGCACCACCGGCGAGGTAGGCGTTGCCGCCAGCCGTGCCGTAGGCCTTGACCTGCATCCCGAAACCGCGGGGCGTATGGCATTCGCCGCAATGACCCGGGCCGTTGACGAGATATTCGCCGCGGGCGACTTCCGGATCACTGATGCTCTTGTCCACGCCCGGCGTCATGCTCGGGACGAACATGGCGCGCCACATGCCCAGCGGCCAGCGCATGGAGAGCGGCCAGCTGATGTCCGGTGCCTTGTTCTGCTGGGCGACCGGCTTCACGCCGTGCATGAAAAAGGCATACATCGCACGGATGTCGTCATCGGACAGACGTGCGAATTCAGGATAGGGCATGGCCGGATAGACCGTTGCACCATCCTTGCGGATGCCTTTGCGGAGGGCCTTCGTGAAGTCCTCCAGGGTGTAGTTGCCGATACCGTGTTCCGGGTCCGGTGTGATGTTGGTCGAATAGATCGTGCCGATCGGGCTCTTGATCTCCAGACCGCCCGCATAGGGCTGTCCGTGAAGGGCCGTGTGGCAGGCGATGCAGTCCGACAGGCGGGCGACATATTCGCCACGCTTGATCAGGGCTTCATCGGCGTCCTGGGCATGGGCGGCGCCGAAAGACACCGCCATGAGGCCGATAGCGGCCGCGAGTTTCCATCCCTGTTTCATCTCAGATACCAGCCTGTCCCGAGTTAATGCGTTCAGCATGTCACGTGCTCCTTATGCAAACCGCTGCCTCAGGGGTGATCCGCGGTCGGAACATCGGCCGTGGACTGCGGGACATTGAGGAACTGATCGTTCGGAACGCCAGTTGAGTTTTCACGTGCCTTGACTTCGTCGTCGTAGGATTCGTTCGCGCGCTTCACGATGAAGTTGCGGATATCCTCGATCTGCTCAGGCGTCATGGAGGTGTCGAAGCGGTCCATGCCGTAGGCCGTCAGAGCACCGCGACCAACGAGCTTGTAGAAGCTTTCCTTGCCGCGCGGAGCACCGGACCAGCGAAGGTCAGGCAGAACGCCACCGGAGATCGCATTGTCGCCATGGCAGGCCGAGCAGAACGTCTGATACAGGAAGTATCCGTTCTTCTGACGGGCCTCGTCATAGGTCGGAACCGGCTTGACCGGGGTGAAGCCAAGCTCGTTCTTCGGCGGCAGGCTGTCCTTGCCGTCAAGCGAGAAGGCAATCACACGGGAGTGGTTGACCGTCCAGCCCGAGGTGCGGGCAACGCCGCCATACAGGAACGGATAGATGCCGCCCCAGCCCACTTCAACCGCGACATACTGCTTGCCGTTGGCCGTATAGGTCACCGGCGGAGCGATGATCGCGCTCTGTGCGGGGAAGGAATAGAGATCGTTGCCGTTCGTGGCGTCGTAGGCGTGGAATTCGCCGTTCGCCAGACCCTGGAAGATCACGTTACCGGCCGTGGCCAGAATACCGCCGTTCCACGGACCCTTGTGGTTGATCGTGAAGGCCGGAGCCATCTTTTCCGGATCCCAGGCGACCGTCCAGCCCTTCAGGACCTTCAGGAAGTCCTTCTTGGCGGCGACATGTTCCGGATCGTTGTCGTCGAAGAGGCCGATCTTGTTCATGTCGAGGCCGAGGTTCCAGGCGTCATGATACGCCTTGAAGCCACCTTTCTGGCCATCGTACAGGAGTGGGATCTGCTGGGCCGGAATGTAGACCAGCTTTGTCTTCGGGCTGTAGGCCATGGCGGCGAAGTTATGGCCACCGAGCTCACCTGGAATGCCGAGCCAGGGCTTGCCCGTCAGGGTCCACAGGGCGTCAGGCACGTAGTTCGGGCGACCCGTGACCGGATCCAGGCCGGTGGCCCAGTTCTCGTAGGTGTAGGGCTTGCCGGTGATGAACTTACCCGTCTTCGCATCGATGATGTAGAAGAAGCCGTTCTTCGGAGCATGCACGATGACGTGGCGCATCTCGCCATTGACCGGCATGTCGAGCGTCATGATCTGCTGGACGGAGGTGTAATCCCACTCGTCCATCGGCGTTTCCTGGAAGTGCCAGACATACTTGCCGGTGTCAGGATTGATCGCGACGATGCTGCCCAGGAAGAGGTTGTCGCCCTTGCCCTCGGAGCGGAACTTGTAGTTCCACGGCGAGCCGTTGCCGACGGCCAGGTAGACGAGGTCCGTCACCGGGTCATAGACGAGCGAATCCCAGACGGTACCGCCGCCGCCCTGCTGCTTCCAGGCGCCGTTCTTGCCCCAGGTCGGGTAGGCCTTGGACATCAGGATGTCGTCGGAGGCTGCGCCGTCCGGCTTGTTCTCGGGGTTCGGAACGGTGAAGAAGCGCCAGTCGAGCTTGCCGGTTTCTGCGTCGAAGGCAGAGACGAAGCCGCGGGCGCCGAATTCTGCACCACCGTTGCCGATCAGGACCTTGCCCTTGGCGATACGGGGGGCACCGTCAACCGTGTAGGACCGCTGGTGGCCGAGCTGGGCCTCCTTGGGGATCGTGTAGACGCTCCAGACCAGCTTGCCGGTCTTGGCGTCGAGCGCGATCAGACGGCCGTCGAACGTGCCGAAATAGACCTTCCCGTTCCAGTAGGCGGCGCCACGGCTGACCGTGTCACAGCAGCCACGGTCGGCGATGTTGCCCGGAACCTTCGGATCGTAGGACCACAGGAGCTTGCCGGTCGCTGCATCCAGCGCCTTCATCTTGCTCCAGTTGGTCGTGGCGTACATGACGCCGTTGACGATCAGGGGCGTGCCTTCCTGGCCGCGGTTCGTGTCCAGATCATAGTGCCAGGCGAGCTTCAGCTTGCCGACATTCTCCGTATTGATCTGGTCGAGCGGGCTGTAGCGCTGCTCGGAATAGGAACGGCCGTAGGAGAGCCAGTCCCCGGGATGGCCGCCGTTATCGGAGCTCGTGATTGCTGCGCCGGTATCTTCCTGCGCAAAAGCGACAGGTACAGCTGCAGAAATCGCCAGAGCGGCGGCGCAGCTGAGAAGGCGCTTTTTCGTAACCTTGATCGGCGTCAGTAGACCAGAAGTCATGATCCAACTGTCCTTTTTGTAAAGACTGTTTCCGCTGTGATATTCTGGACCTGTGAAGTCTTGAAAGGGACGGGGGATAATCCTCGTTCTCTCAATCCACCACTCAGTACCGGACACCGGCAGCATGAGAACTTACTGAGCCTATTTTATTGCTTAAGACAAACACGGCTTCTGACGTTTCCGTGAGGGGATGGGCGGGATTGCCCTGAAACCGGGCGGGAGGCTGCTCACCGAATAATTACACTGCCGTTCCGGAAATCCTCCGGCTGCTTTTCGAATACAAAAAACGGCAGTTTTCCAGCACATTACAGAATATTGCTACAAAGCCTACATGAGCGGTCCAGTATGTGTTTTGTGCATATTGATATGTCTCGATATGCGTTTTTAGCATGGCTAAAAAGTCTCGCCCTGGTGGTGATATCGCCGGATTGACGGTTTGGAGCGGCTCGGGCACCGTGTCGTTCATGCCACAGCTATCCTGCCACTCACCTTTCGGGGCCCTTACCATCAGTGAAGATGAGGGCCAGATCGTCGCTCTGGACTGGGGTTGGGGGCGCGATCAGGAGGAGACTCCCCTTCTTCTGAAGGCCCGCGACCTTCTGGAGCGCTATTTTGACGGGGAATCGGTCGATTTCGACACCCTGCCCTACCGTCCTTACGGGACTCCGTACCGCCAGAAGGTCTGGGACGCGCTGCGCCGGATTCCCTATGGCCAGACGCGGACCTATGCCGACATCGCGGCCGAGGTTGGCGGTTCCGCACGGTCGGTTGGCGGGGCGGTCGGAGCGAATCCGATCCCCATCCTGATCCCCTGCCATCGTGTCGTCGGGCGTTCGGGACTGGGGGGCTATTCGGGGCTTGGGGGTGTGGCCGACAAGCACGCGCTCCTGCATCTGGAAGGCGCACGCTAGGATCCGGTCTTTCATTCCACGTCGCTGGAACACAAAAAAGGGGAGCCGAAGCTCCCCTTTTTCATGTCGGCCGTGCTGATCGTGGATCAGTTGTTCATGGCCTCGAAGAAGTCGTGGTTGGACTTGCTGTATTTGAGCTTGTCCAGCAGGAAGTCCATGGCGTCCATCGTGCCCATCGGAGCCAGGATGCGGCGCAGGACCCACATCTTGGACAGCTCGGCGCGATCGACCAGCAGTTCTTCCTTACGCGTGCCCGACTTGGTGATGTCGATTGCGGGGAAGGTGCGCTTGTCAGCCAGCTTGCGGTCGAGGATGAGCTCGGCGTTGCCGGTGCCCTTGAACTCTTCGAAGATGACTTCGTCCATGCGTGAGCCTGTGTCGATCAGGGCCGTTGCGATGATCGTCAGCGAGCCGCCTTCCTCGATGTTACGCGCGGCGCCGAAGAAGCGCTTGGGGCGCTGCAGGGCGTTGGCGTCCACACCGCCGGTCAGCACCTTGCCCGAGGAGGGGACAACGGTGTTGTAGGCGCGGGCGAGACGGGTGATGGAATCCAGCAGGATGACCACGTCGCGCTTGTGCTCGACAAGGCGCTTGGCCTTTTCCAGCACCATTTCCGTCACCTGGACGTGGCGGGTTGCCGGTTCGTCGAAGGTGGAGGAGACGACTTCGCCGCGGACCGAGCGGGCCATGTCCGTCACTTCTTCCGGGCGTTCGTCGATCAGAAGGACGATCAGGAACACTTCGGGATGGTTGGCGGAGATGGAGGCGGCGATGCTCTGGAGCATCACGGTCTTGCCGGTGCGGGGCGGGGCGACGATCAGGGCGCGCTGGCCCATGCCGATCGGCGTCACGAGATCGATCACGCGCGGGGTGTAGTCGCGCTGGTCTTTCTTGCCCTTGCCGCGCGGGGAGGATTCCGTGACGGCGGCTTCGGACTGTTCGACTTCCATCTTCAGGCGACGCTCGGGGTAGAGCGGCGTGAGGTTGTCGAAGTTGATGCGGGTCCGGACGGTTTCCGGAGCCTCGAAGTTGATGGTGTTGACCTTCAGCAGCGCGAAATAGCGCTCGCCGTCGCGCGGGGCGCGGATCTGGCCTTCAACCGTGTCACCCGGACGGAGGCCGAAGCGGCGGACCTGGGCGGGGGAGATGTAGATGTCGTCAGGGCCGGGAAGGTAGTTGGCTTCCGGGCTGCGCAGGAAACCGAAGCCGTCCGGCAGGATTTCCAGCGTTCCTTCGCCGTAGATCGCCTGATCGCGCTCGGCAAGGGTCTTGAGGATGGCGAACATGATGTCCTGCTTGCGCATGGACGAGACGTTCTCGATCTCCAGTTCCTCTGCATAAGCCAGCAGATCGGCCGGAGATTTCTTCTTGAGTTCGGCGAGATGCATGAAAGACGCGCCTTGATGTGCCGTAAGGGGCAGACCTGATAGGGGAGGATGCGCGACCACACAGAAGACAGGGCGACTGGGCGGGGGCTTCGGGTGTCAGGCGGGGATCCGTAAAGATTTCGCAGGACAGTGAAGCGGGCGTCATCCGGATGGAAAGGGAGACCGGGTGACAGGACGTCACCGGAAAGTCGTCCTTCGATTACCGGAGCGCGCGAACCGGTGTCAAGGCTGGTGCGCGTGCTCCGGAACACTTTGATCTATGTCAGCGTGGGTCAGTTTTTCAGGATCAGGCTTTCAACATGGCGTCCGCCGTGCGCAGGGACAGGGCCATGATGGCCAGTGCGGGGTTGGCGGCGGCGGCGCTGGGGAAAATCGAGTGGTCCGAGATCCACAGATTGTCGATATCGAAACTGCGGCCTTCCGGATTGACGACATTGCTGCCCGCATCCGTACCCATGCGGCAGGTGCCGATCATGTGGGCAGCGCGGTCGATGACGCGGATGTCTTTGGCACCGATGGCCTCCCACATCCGGCTTAGCAGGCTGGCGGCATGATTGTGCATGGCCCATTCGTTGGGGCCATAGGAGTGCTCGATCAGGGGTTTGGGGAGGCCGAACGCGTCTTTCTCATTTGAAAGCGTCACGCGGTTTTCGGGGCGGGGGAGACATTCGCCGTTGATGCCCATGCCGGCGGAGCGGTTATATCCGGCAAGCGCGCGGGCAAAGGCGGGCCCACGTGTTGTGGTGCTGCGGGCGAGGTTCTGGCCCCAGGTCGCGGGCATCATTCCCAATGACTGGATCAGATAGCCGCCGACGAAATCCGCGTCTTTCGGGCGCATCATGTCTTCGGTGATGGTCAGGGACGGATAGCCGCGATTGGGGCGGATGTCTTCGTCGAACTCGCCCCAGACCTGTGTGGAGACATGCGTCATGTAGTTCTGGCCGACCTGACCGGAGCTGTTGGCGAGGTCGTTGGTCAGGAGCAGGCGCGGGGTTTCAACCGCACCGGCAGCAAGGACGAGGGTCGCGCATTTCTGGCGGTGTTCGACACCGTTCTGGCGATAGACCACGCCGGTCACGCGGCCGGCGCTGTCGCGTTCGATCGTATGGGCGAAGCAGCCGGGGCGGAGTTCCGCACCATGGGCGACGGCCATGGGGAGCCAGGTGTTGTCCGCGCCGGATTTGGCGCCGTTGCGGCAGCCCTGATGACAGGCGCCGCAGTTTGCGCAGCCATGACGGGTGCCGAAATGGGGCTGTTCGACATCGCGGGTGATGAGGGCGGCCGGGCCATCGGCATGGCGCAGGCCGAGCGCGTCACAGCCTTCGCGCATTTTCAGCGCGGCGGAATTGGCAGGCGGTGGCGGGTAGGCGTAGCGGCGGTTCGGGTCCCACGGATATGACGCCGGGCCGGAGACGCCGATGAAGGATTCCACGCGCTCGATATAGGGGAGTAGTTCTTCCAGACCGAAGGGCCAGTCCACGCCCTTGCCGGTTTCGGTGTGCAGGTGGAAGTCCCGTGCGTCCATGCGGGGCATGAAAGCGCCATAGTGCAGCAGGGAGCCGCCGAGGCCGGTGCCGCTGTTATTGCCGCCGAAAGCCTGCGGATTCGTGCCGGCGGAGAGGCGTTCGTGCAGCCAGTACAGTTCGCGGGCGGCGATTTCGTCAGGCGTATGACCCATGGCGGTGAAGGCGGGGCCGGCTTCGAGCACCACGACGGTTTTGCCGTTGCGGGCAAGCTCTGCGGCCAGTGGTGCGCCACCGGCACCGCTGCCGATGACGACGGCATCGACGATGTCTGTTTCTGCGAATGTCTTCATGACGGATGTGCTGCTCATTCCCTGGAGTCTGCCATCTGGGCGAGGGGGGCGGTGGCTTTGGGCTCGAAATCTTCGCGGCTGTCGGGGCCGACTTCGGTAAAGCCCTGAAAGACGGTGTCGCCGCCGGTCAGGCTAGAAGAAATGCCCAGCGCCTGCTGGATGCGCGGGTCACTCATGACGCAGTCCACGACCTCGCCGCGAAGGTCTCCGGCCCAGCGTTTTATCTGGGGCGGGGTAAGGCGGCCGTCGCGGTCGAGGCCGATCTGTCCGGCCATCAGGGCGTCGAGCAGGGTGCCGCGCAGGTCCGGAGCCAGATGGATGAAGCGGATGCCGTGCTGTTCGGCTGCGACATCGTCGAGCGTCAGGAGGGCTGCCTCCCAGGCTTTGGCATCGGGCGGGAGGTCCGCAAAGCGCCAGCCGTCACGGGGGCCGGAGAGTGCAGCGTCGATCCGGGCCGTCATGTTGATGTCCGTGCCGGGAGGCAGGATTTCGTCGAGGGGGAGCAGGACGGGAAGAAGCGCATCAAGAACGGCATAGGCCTGAAGCGACAGGGTCCGGGGATGTGTTTCGGGGGCTGAAAGCCGGGACGTCAGGATGTCGCGGGTGCGGGCGGAGAGGTGGTCGGAGTCCAGAATTTCAGGACGGTCGGGCGGGGGGGACATTGCGGCCTCCTGTGTTTTGGTTTCAAAGTCCGGCGACGGTGATGGTTCCGCCTCCCGCTGGCGGCAAAGATGCAGTATCCTGCATGACCGAACCTTTTCCGGTATGGTGCCGGGCGTGATTCTGGGGGCCAGTTTTTGGAACGGACCGCAGGACAGACAGACATTTCCCCGCTTCGGGGCGGGACGCAAGACAGGGAAGCAGCATGACGGTCGAGATCAGGGTTCCGGCGCTTGGAGAAAGCCTGACGACTGCGACTGTCGCGCGGTGGCTGAAACAGTCCGGCGACTATGTGCAGCATGACGAAACCATCGTGGAGCTGGAGACGGACAAGGTCAGCGTTGAGGTGACGGCACCGTCCGCCGGGCGTCTGGAAGACTGCGTGGCAGTGGGGACGGAAGTCGAGATCGGCGGACTGCTGGGCGCTGTGGACGAGACGGCAGAGGCACCGGCTGCGCCTGAACCTGCGCCGGTGGCTGAAGCGCCTGCCGAGCCGGTTGAGCCGCCGCCAGCACCCGAGCCTGTTGTGGCTCCTGCGCATGTCACGCCGCCCGCGCCGGAAGCACCGAAGCCTGCTGCTGTTGCGCCGGCCCCCAAGCTGTCATCGCATGAAGCCCGGGAACGTCGCGTGCCGATGAGCCGTCTGCGTCAGACGATCGCCCGCAACCTGAAGGCCGCGCAGAACACGGCGGCCATTCTCACGACGTTCAACGAGATCGACATGTCCGCCGCCAAGGCGCTGCGGGCCCAGTACAAGGAAGAGTTCGAGAAGAAGCATGACGGAGCCCGGCTGGGGTTCATGTCCTTCTTCGCGCGCGCTGTGGTTGGGGCGCTGAAGGATTATCCGGCGATCAATGCCCAGATCGAAGGCGATGAGATCGTCTACCGTGACTTCGTCAATCTGGGCATTGCCGTCGGGACGGAGCGCGGGCTTGTGGTGCCGGTGTTGCATGATGCCGATCAGATGAGCTTTGCCGAGCTGGAGCGTCGCATTGCCGATTACGGTAAGCGGGCGCGGACGGGTGGACTGAAGCTGGAAGAGCTGTCGCATGGGACGTTCTCCATCACGAATGGCGGGATTTTCGGGTCGCTGCTGTCCACGCCGATCCTGAACACGCCGCAGTCCGGAATCCTGGGGATGCATGCCATTCAGGATCGTCCCGTCGTGCGGGACGGGCAGATCGTGATCCGGCCGATGATGTATGTGGCGCTGTCTTACGATCACCGGATCGTGGACGGGCGGGAGGCGGTGAGCTTCCTCGTCCGGATCAAGCAGCTTGTGGAAGATCCGCGGCGTCTGCTTCTGGATCTGTGATGCCTTTTGCGTAGTTGGGGCGTTGGAAGACGTCTCTGCTGCGCTGAACGCCGGACAGGTCTCTGTTCCCTCGCGTTCTGTCTGTTGTTCTGAACCCGAGGATGGTGTCCTGAAGATGCGTGATGTTTCCAAACTGACACGGTTTGCTGCCCTGCTATGTGTATCCACGACGATGGTTGTGGGGGTGGCACCGCTGGCAGCCTGTGCCCGGCCGGACAGTGCAGGGCCGGAACTGTCGACGCATCAGCCGGATACGACGCCATCGCTGGGCGCTTCGGTGCCACCGCCCGCCAGCAATCCGCCGACGGATACGCCGCCGCAGCCTGATCTTGCACCGCCGCCGATCGATATTCCGGATCTGCCAGTCGTGTCGGACGAGGTGGCGCGGCAGGAGGCGTCCCGTCTGGCGGTGCTGATGAAGCACAATGTCAAAGGGTTCAGCACGTACACGCCGGAGCGTCGAAAGACATTCCTGACGCTTGCGAAGGATGCGGTCACGCAGGCGGATATGCCGGTTTCACGGCCGCAGCTTGTCATGGTCGTGGATCGCAACGAGAAGATCCAGCATCTGGATTATGTTCTGGCGCTGCCGGATGCGCCCTGGGAGTCTCTCGGAGGGACGCCGGTTTCGACCGGGACGACGGGGCGCAAATATTACTACATCACACCGACCGGCGTTTTTCAGAACACGGCGGATCGTCTGGGCTATCGGGCGGAAGGCACGAAGAACAAGTACGGAATCCGCGGGATCGGCGCGAAGGGATCGCGCGTGTGGGACATGGGGTGGCAGACGGCGATGAAGGGCTGGCTCCCGCGTCATGAAACCGGGCAGATCCGGCTGGAAATCCATGCGACGGACCCGCAGTTCCTGGAATGGCGTCTGGGGCATCCGGCGTCGGAAGGGTGCATCCGGATTCCGGCGACCATGAATAAATTCATGGATCATTACGGGCTGATCGATGCACTTTATGAGCAGGCCGCGAGTTATGATCCGCGCTTTCAGGCGCTGCTGCCGAAAGACCGGCAGCCGACGCAGATTGCAGGCGATCTGGTGGTTGTGATTGACTCAGGGCCGCTGACGGAGCCGAAGATCGACCCTATTGCGGATAAAAGACCGTTACCTTAAGTATCGAACGAGAAATATTTCAAAATAAGTATGAAGGTTTGAAGTAAAACGTGTGAATGTTTTATTTCAGGAACGGTAAAGCAGTTTTCCTGAGCTGAAGCCTTCCGTATGGAATGCGCGCCATTTACTGGAGCCCATTCCCCATGACGTTCAAGATGCGTAACCATATCCTGCTTTCCGGGTGCTTCGCCGGTGCCCTGTTGCTGGGAGGAAGCGCCCACGCAGATGTTTCTGATTCAAAACAGAATAAGCATGAGGAGCACAAAGCCAAAAAGGAAAAAGCAGCGACGCCTGGCGTGGAAAATCTGACTGTTCTTGGTCATGCCGCGCGGATTGCACCTGCGACGGTGCCGCTGGATATTACGGAACCGACATCAAAAATTCAGTCTGGCTTTCTGAGTAACAACATCATTCCGCTTGCCAGCATCGACGATATCATCCGCTTCCAGCCGAGCGTCTACTCGCAAAATCCTAACGGTCCCGGAATGGGTAAGGCTGAGGCGATGAGCCTTCGTGGCTTTCAGGACGGGCAGTACAACATGACGTTCGATGGCATTCCGTTCGGCGATGCCAGTGATCTGCACCACACGACATCATCGTTATTTATTTCGCACTTCCTGGGGGAGGCGCAGATTGATCGCGGTCCCGGAACTGGCTCCACGATCGGGAATGCGACGTTCGGTGGAACGATGGGGTTCATGTCCAAGACGCCGTCGGCAAAGAGCGGTGTGTCGCTATACGGGACTTATGGCAGTTTCAATACGCGTGCCGGTGGCATCGAATTCGACAGTGGAAAGACGCGTTTTGGGCGTGCGTTTCTCGACATGCAGCATGAAGAGACGAACGGCTATCTGACCAATTCGGCCGAGCGCCGGAGCAATCTGATGTTCAAGGATGTGATTGATCTTGCGCCCGAGACGACGCTGACATTCGAGACGACGTATAACAAGGAATGGCAGTACACGACGCAGGGTGCGACGCTCGCGGAATATGCGAAATACGGCAAGAATTACGGGCTGTGCAACGACCCGTCGAAGCAGTGTTATTACGGATATAATCCCAGCACCTACACATCCGATTTTGATTATGTGAGCCTCAAAAGCCGCCTTGCATCGTGGCTGACGATGGAAAACCAGCTTTATACGAGCGGGTTCGAGCATGATTATACGGAAAGCACGGATGCCAGCCAGACGAGCACGGCTGCGAATGGTGTGACGTTCTATAATTCGGCCGGGAAGAAAGTGGCGAACTATGCCAATGATATTCCTGGAAAATATGCAGATGCCAAATTCCGTTCTTATGGCGATACGTTGCGGTTCAAGGCGCATACATCCTATGCGGATATTCTGTTCGGCGTGTGGGCGGATGTGCAGAAGGATCGCCGTTACACCTATGCGCTGGATCTGAGTAAAAATGCGATCCCGGTTCCATCCAAAACAGGATCGGCTTACAGCTATGATATTTCCGATCTGAACACGACGGTGCAGCCCTATCTCGAGTTCGATATTCATCCCTGGAAAGGGGCGGTTATCAAGCCGGGTGTGAAATATTCCATGTTCACACGGGATTATGATGCGGCGATGAACAAGTCGACAAAGGTGCCGCTGAAGGATACCCAGCATTATGGATCCTGGCAGCCATCCATTGCGATTAATCAACGTATTATGAAAAACTGGAGTGCGTATGCGCAGATTGCGCGTGGGTTCCTTGCACCGCCGATGTCGGTTTTTCAGGTTCAGTCCGTGGGGAATGTGAAGCCCGAAACCACCCTGAATTATCAGGTTGGATCGGTTTATCACGGCAAGAACTGGATGCTGTCACTGGATGGATATTACATCGATTTTTCCAATTATATCGCTTCCGCACAGATTAATGTCGAGAACATCGGGACGACCTCGACGTATGTGAACAGCGGTGGTGCGGTTTATCGCGGGATCGAACTCGAAGGGCAGTATGTCATCGGATACGGCTTTTCGCTTTACGGCAATTACAGCGTGAATGACGCGCGCTACAAACACAGCAGCGTGCGTGTGGCGACAACGCCGGATTCACTGGCATCGTTCGGTCTGCTTTATGAAAATCCGAAGGGGCCGTATTTCTCGCTGATGGGGAAATATGTCGGGCATCACTGGGGGCTGGACAGCACCACCAATTCGGCTGGCCATACGGTGTTTGAAAACCAGTACAGGATCCACGGTAATGTGACGGCGGATCTGGCCCTGGGCTGGCGCATTCACAACATCGGTGGCTTCATGCGTGATGTGACGCCGAGCCTCAAGATTTCCAACCTCTTCAACAACCGCTCCATCAGCGATTTTGCGGGCAACCAGTCTTACGGGGACGCGCCGCTTTACTGGCGGCTGGCCGGACGGAGTGTGTTCTTCAACATGACGGCGACCTTCCCGTGAAAAAGACCGGCTGTGTCCTTCTGTTTGCGCTGTCCCTGACGGGATGTTCGGGCGGAGCCTCTGCGTCGTCCGGGCCTGTTCTGGAAAAAGTCGTGCTCCTGTCCCGGCATGGGATCCGGAGCCCGACGGCGTCTCCGGCGTCTTTGAAAGCGAAAACCGGGTTCGACTGGCCTGAATGGTCCGTGGCGCCCGGCGAGATGACGCCACATGGCGCGGCGGCGCTGGGAGCGATGATTCAGGCTGTCCGGTTGCATTACCTGCATCTGTCTTTTGGACCGTTACAGAACTGTTCCGATCAGATCCGGGTCTGGGCGGACGGGGCGGATCACAGGACGCAGCAGACCGGGCAGGTCTGGGCGCGGGATGTGGCGCCGGACTGTTCTGTTAAGGCGCAGTGGCAGGTGCGGGGTGCGGATCCTGTCTATAACGCCATTGCAGCGGGTCGCTCTGTGCCACCGCGACTGGAGACGGAGCAGGCGTTTGCGTCTGCATTGCCTGTGTCCCGTACTGTGGAAGTGCAACGCGGATTGCAGGCTTTGCAGATGTTGATGGCGCCGGGAGCCTGTGACGGAGGTGCGCCTACCTCGCACTGTCTTCAGGATGACTCGCAGCTTGAGTGGAAGAAAGCCGCGCCGCATCTTTCTGGTGCCGTTGCGACGGGCGGCATGGCGGCTGAAAGTCTGTTGCTGCTGTATTCCGAGGGCTTTCCGGTGGATGTGTTTGGATCTGCGAAAGAGAATGTGCCGGGTCTGCTGAAGACTGTCATGCCGGTTCATGAGGCGGAAAGCCTGCTCCTGCGGCGTCTGCCGGTTGTGGCGCAGGCGCGGAACGGAATTATGGCGCAGAATATCCGGGAGTTTCTGGCGGATCGTCCGGTGACGGATATTCCCGGTGTGACGACGTCGACGCGGCTTCTGGTACTGGCGGGGCATGATACGAACCAGGATGCCATGGCGGCGATTTTCGGGTTGTCATGGACGTTCGCCGATCAGCCGGACAGTACGGCACCGGATACGGTTCTGGCGTTTGAGCGGTGGCGTTATCCGGACCGGCATGTGGAAGTCAGGGTCCGGATTTTCCACCAGTCGCTTGAGGAGCTCCGGGCGGGGCAGGCGTCCCATGTGGAGCGGTCGATGCAGACACTGGAGCCGCGCAATCCGATCCTGCCCTGACACAGGAATTTCATAAAAAAAGCCCGGCTGTCACCAGCCGGGCTTTTTTATGCTGTCCGTGCGGACGGGGCGCGGATCAGTGCGTCCAGTCAGCCGGGACCTTGCCGCCATTCTTGGCCAGCTCGGCATAGACCTGCTTGATGAGCCAGACGTTCATCGTCGCGGTGTCGTCCGTGCTGCCCGAATAATGCAGTTCGCCGGCCAGTTCCTTGCGGGACTGGAGCGAGCTGTCGAGACCGAGCAGCTTCAGGAGATCCACGATGGAGGTCTTGTAGTTCAGCGGCTGGCCGGCCTTGGATGCCAGATCGGACAGGACGGCATCCACGTCCACCGGAGCTGCGGCGGGCGCTGCTGCGGGAGCAGCCGGAGCGGCTGCCGGGGCAGTGGCGGCCGGGGCTGCACTGGTGGACGGCGTTGCGGCTTCTGCATGGCCAAAGATCTTGGACATGATGGTGCTGAAAAGACCCATGAGTGTAACTCCTGTTGATAAAGGAAGTCCGGAAGAGGCGTAACCGGGGTTTCACCCTTCCTGATCCGCCTTGTCTTAGTAGCGGTATTCTTCGTGTTTGAACGGACCATTGACTGGAACGTCGATGTAGTCCGCCTGTTTCTGTGACATTTTGGAAAGTTCCGCGCCGACCTTTGCGAGGTGCAGGGCAGCGACCTTTTCGTCCAGAGCCTTCGGCAGGGTGTAGACCTTCACTTCGTACTGGCCCGGCTTTGCCGTCCACAGTTCGATCTGCGCCAGGGTCTGGTTGGTGAAGGACGCGGACATCACGAAGGATGGGTGGCCCGTTGCGTTGCCCAGGTTCACCAGACGGCCTTCGGACAGAAGGATGATGCGGCGGTTCGGAGCCAGCTCGATCTCGTCAACCTGCGGCTTGATGTTGTTCCAGCGGTAGTTGCGCAGGGCTTCGACCTGGATTTCGCTGTCGAAGTGACCGATGTTGCAGACGATCGCACGGTCCTTCATCTCACGCATGTGGTCGATCGTGATGATGTCCACGTTGCCCGTGCAGGTGACGAAAATGTCGCCGCGCGGGGCTGCGTTTTCCATCGTGACGACTTCATAGCCTTCCATGGCGGCCTGAAGGGCGCAGATCGGATCGACTTCGGTCACGAGCACGCGGCAGCCTGCGTTGCGCAGGGAGGCAGCGGAGCCCTTGCCCACGTCACCGTAACCGGCGACCACGGCAACCTTGCCAGCCATCATGACGTCCGTGCCGCGACGGATCGCGTCCACGAGGCTCTCGCGGCAGCCATACAGGTTGTCGAACTTGGACTTGGTGACGCTGTCGTTCACGTTGATGGCCGGAACCTTCAGCGTGCCCTTCTTGGACATTTCCCACAGACGGTGCACGCCCGTCGTCGTCTCTTCGGAGATGCCACGCACATCCTTGAGCATTTCGGGATACTTGTCGTGCATCATGATGGTGAGGTCGCCACCATCATCGAGGATCATGTTCGGCGTCCAGCCATCGGGACCATGGATGGTCTGCTCGATGCACCAGTTGAATTCCTCTTCCGTCAGGCCCTTCCAGGCGAAAACGGGGATACCAGCGGCGGCGATGGCTGCTGCGGCGTGATCCTGTGTGGAGAAGATGTTGCACGAGGACCAGCGGACCGTGGCGCCGAGAGCGATCAGCGTCTCGATCAGCACTGCGGTCTGGATGGTCATGTGCAGACAGCCGGCGATGCGTGCGCCCTTGAGCGGCTGTGAGTCCTTGTACTCTTCGCGAAGAGCCATCAGGCCCGGCATTTCGCCTTCGGCGATGGAGATTTCCTTGCGGCCCCAGTCTGCCAGAGTAATGTCGCGAACCTTGTAATCCTGCGTCGTCATGAAATGGCCCTTGCTGCCCATCTTTGGATGGCTGCCTGTATAAAGGCTTGGCGGACCCGCGGAAAGGGCGGGCCCGGCAATAGGCCTGTCGCCCTTATTCCGGCGACGTGGTCTGAGGCGACGTTTCGGTCGGCGTGGTCGTTTTGTGGTGCGAGCGGTGATGCTTGCGGGAGAGCTTGTGCACGTCCTTCTGGTTGGAAGGGACGGGACCGGTTTCGGTCGTGGTGCGGCTCATGGCGCCGGGGGCTGCCGGGGGCGGCTGGTCCGGCTGTTCCGTGACCGTGCGCGGATTGGTCGGCAGGCTGTTGTTCGGCTGGCTGACCGTGGAGTTCTGGGCCTTCTGGATGGCCGAGGTCGAGGTCTGCGTCTGGTCGTTGCTGGGGGCGCTCACGGCCTGGGCCATAACGGACGGAGCGGCGACAGCGGTGCCGATCAGGAGGCTTGCAGCGAAGAAGGATGTGCGGATGGACATGGACATTCCTTTCCGGAGGGGAGTTCCCCTGCGTCAGGGGCTGACTCATCAGGGAGTGTTGGAATAACCGCTGCGCCCGGCCGGAGTTGCATCGCGGGACGCCTCTGTTTACGGAAAGAGGGGTATATTGCGTCGGTCTGCAGACCATGCGAGAAGCCGACAGGATTTGTTCCCCGTCTCTTTTCCAGTCGTTTCTGTTGAACCTGCATGCCGGTTCTGCCGGTCCTGAACCCCCTGAGAACAGGAGGATGTCGTGTCAGACAGCACTGCCTACAACTTCCCCTTCACGGTTCTGGACCCGGAACATCAGGAAACCGGCGCCCCCGCTTTTGCAAACGGCCTCGTCTGGGCGGTTCATGCCGTGCCGGGGCAGGAGCTGCGGACGCTGGCATCGGCGGAAGTCGAGGCGCTTCTGGCGCCGGAGCGTCCTGTCGAGAGTGATGGCTGGTACTGGCTGCATTTCGATACGGTGCACAGCTCTGCGCGGGGCTATGTCGCGCATCTGCCGGATCTGCCCGAAGACGTGTGCGCCATGCTGGCCGAGACGGAATATGGCATTGCGCTTGAAGCGTTTGGGGATCTGATCTGGGGCGCGCTGCCGGCATTTGACGATGCGCTGTCCGAAGAGGACCGGGAAATCTGCGCCTGGCGCTTTGCGATGCGGCCGGATCTGCTGATTACGACGCGGCGCAATCCCATCCCGGTTCTGGGCGCAGCATATCGCTCGCTCAAGCCGGACCAGATTCCGAAGACGCCTGCGGGAATCATTGACCGCGCCTTACGTGAGTTTACGGGGACGGTGCGGCGTCAGCTCGGGCATCTGGATGACGAACTGGACCGGGCGGAAGACGTGCTTCTGCTGATCGAGCATCGCTCCGACCTGGGGCATCTGGGCAGTATCGTGGGTAAGGTGCGCCGTCGTGCGACCGAGCTGCGCCGGGTGGTGACCCCGATCGACCGTGTTCTGAAGGACGAGGATCTGGATCTTCCGGACTGGGCCGAGGACGAGCTTCGGGACCGGGCCGAGCGGCAGGTTCATGCGGCGCTGGACGATCTGATCGCGCTCCAGGACCGTGCGCGCTCTTTGCAGGACGAATTGGGGTCCAATCAGGCGGAAGAGACCAACCGGCGTCTGTATATCGTCTCGGTCGGGACTACGTTGATGCTGCCGGCAACGTTCGTGACCGGGTTCTTCGGCATGAATACCGGCGGGATGTTTCTGGCGCAGGGGCAGATGGGAACCGTGGAAGCGGGCATTGTCTGTTTCGTCTTCATGACCGTGACGTTCCTGTTCATGAAGATTGCGCGTCTGCTCTGATTTTTCGATTGAGAGCCCGTCCAAAAGAAAAACCCCCCGTGCCAGGCACGGGGGGTTTTCTGTGTCGCAGGGACTGATCCGGGAAGGATCAGACGCTCTGGGGCTTGCGGGAGTTTGCAGCGGCAACAGCCTTGCCCCACTCCACGAGGGTTTTGGTGCAGTCCGTGCGATCGAGCTTGCACTCGATGAGCGTCGGGCCGCGGGTGTTCTTCTTGGCTTTGGCGATGGCTTCGGCCAGTTCCGCACCCGTCGTGGCGTGCAGGCCGAGACCGTACTTGCCGCTTTCCTCGCCCGGAACGCCCTGGTTGAAGCACTGCATCAGAGCTGCGTAGTCCCAGTTCTGGATGTAGTTGTACGGGCCGTCATGGATGGCAATTTCGATGACGTAGCCGTGGTTGTTCACCAGGAAGATGATGACCGGCAGTTCGTAGCGGACCATCTGGGCCACTTCCTGGGCCGTCAGCTGGAAGGAACCGTCACCGACCATGAGGACATGCTTGCGCTCCGGCGAAGCGGTGGCGTTGCCGAACATGGACGGAACGGACCAGCCGATGTGACCCCACTGCATTTCCGTCTCGACCTTGGCACCTTCGGGAAGGTGCATGCGCACGGCGTTGAACCATGAGTCGCCGGTCTCGGCGAAGAGGGTGGTGTTGCCGTCGACCAGTTCGTTGATCTGGCGGGTCATTTCGTCGTTGGACAGCGGCTTGGACGGGTCGGCCTTCGGCAGCATGACGGGCTTGTATTCGCCGGTCAGGGCTGCGGACTTCTTCGGAGCCTTCTCGGTCAGGGCCTTGACGAATTCCTTGAGGCGGAAGCCGTCGAAGGTCTTGCCGTTGACGGTAACGCGGCTGGGATCGACCTCGAGGACCTTTTCGCCACGGACGATGCTCTTCCAGCCGCCCGAGGAGTAATCGTTCCAGACCGGTGCCAGGCAGATGACGGCATCGGCGCCTTCGATGATTTCCTGCGCGCCCGGGCTGCTGACGTCGCCCCAGTACACGCCACGGAAGCCGGGGTGCGTCTCGGGGAAGTAGCTCTTTGCAGCGGCCATGACCGTGACGGGGCAGCCGAGCTTGTCAGCCAGTTCGACCGTTTCCTTGAGGGCTTCGGCTGCACGCAGCTTGGTACCGACCAGAATGGCGACCTTGTTGGCCTTGTTGAGGAAGCTCAGGCTTTCATCCAGAGCGGCCTTCAGGCTGGCTTCGTCTGGACGCGGATGGGCGTGCAGGGACGAGACCGGGCCCGGACGGACACAGGGCGCTGCCGAGATGTTACAGGCGATTTCGAGGTAGGCCGGCTTCTTCTCGCGCAGCATCGTGCGGATGACGTGGTCGATCTTGGCCGGGGCGGCTTCAGCAGACGTGATGCTTTCGGCGGCACAGGTGACGTGCTTCGCCATTTCCATCTGGTAGCTGTATTCCGTCGTGCCGATCGTGTGGTGCAGGATGTGGCCCGAACCGTGATCGTTGGAGTTCGGAGCGCCCGAAATCACGAGGATCGGCAGGTTTTCGGCATAGGCGCCGCCGAGGCCGTTCATGGCGGAGATGGCGCCGACGCTGAAGGTGATGACGGCAGCGGCTGCACCGTTGGCGCGGGCGTAACCTTCGGCTGCGAAGCTGCAGTTCAGCTCGTTGCAGTCATAGATCTGCTTCGTGCCGCCCTGTTCGATCAGCTGGTCGAGCAGAACGAGGTTGTAGTCGCCGGCAACGGCGAAATGATGCTTCAGGCCGATCTGTGTCAGTCGTTCGGCAAGATAATGTCCGACAGTATAAGTCATGATTTCAGTACCTCAGGAGCCATAGGGACGGTCAGATGACTGGATGGTCTGACTTGCTGACAGGACCATGCAGTCATCTGACCGAAAAAGGCAGGTGACAGGTCACGGGTATCCGGAAGGACCGCGTAGCCATTGGGACAACAGTGGGGTCGGGAAGGAACCTGGACCTGTCCGGGAAAAGCGTATGAGGCCATCCGGAGTTCGGGGGCAGGTGTCTGGAGCAGGACGCTGAAAGGTGACGTGCCGTCAGGGGCGTTGGAAAAACCGGGAACTTCAGGTGTGCGATTTTCTGTCGTTAAATAATGGGTAGTATAACAGAAGAGACGGCCCGTTCCGTCATGACGGACCCCAGAAACGGCAAGAAAAGAACCTCTAGATGACATATCTTCCCATGACAGCCGGAAAACAGACCGGCTTCGTATGAAATACCTGTCTGCTCCAGACACAGGAATGTTTAGAACAAAAATCCCGCCTGTGAAGGACATCGATCAAACATTACAATTAATTGAAAAAACCCTTTCTCCTGAGGGGGAATTGAATACAGCCGGAAGGCTTCCTTGAAACGGATGAGGACCACAAAGGTCTGGTTCCGGTATTTCAGGCTGGAAATAGCGTCGAGACGTCCCGGATGACTCTTCCGGGACTGGCCGCCTCTCTGATTTTACAGTGTTTCCGGTGTCGCCGCCGGGGCCGTCTGATGGTGCACGGTGACAGGGGTCGGGGCGGTGTCGGTCTGCCATGTCAACTCGAACGAAGCGCTCGTGCCGGGCATGATCTGGCCGATCCGGGTCAGAGCATCGGTGTTCAGGAACAGGGGAAGGTTTCTCTCGCCGAACCGGAGGATCATCTGCTCGTGCAGGGCTGGAGTCGGCAGGTCTTCGCCGGTGTCGTCTTCCAGCTTCAGGGCGCCGGGCGTTACGAGCAGGGATAGTCCGCGCAGCATTTCCAGAGTCAGGGGAAGAAAGGTTTCCCACTCTTTTTGCGACGGGGAATAGTAATCCACGAGGCCGGAACCAAAAGGAACGCTGATCAGGTAGGTCTCATGCCTGGGCAGGAAGAATGCGACCCGGTTATGGGGCAATTCCTGCATTTCCATTTCCGGAAAAGCCCGGGGCATGAACACGCGTTTTTCCATGAACGGGCGGCAGGGGAACTGGAAGGCTGCCGGGACAAGGGCGCAGAGGCCCGGAAGGCGGCCTGGCTGAAAAGGGGTGCGGGTTGGAGCATCTTTCAGCGGGTCGTGGTCGAGCATCCAGCCATGCCAGTCCATGAACCACAGGCGCAGTGTCGGGGATGTGTCAGTCATCGTGTCTCCGGAGTCTGCTTGGTGAGGGCCAGGCATTTCTTCATGACGCCGGGCAGGGCGGCGCGCTTTGCTGAGCGGAACGTGCCGAAAGAGGAATCGATCCCTGCATTATGACCATCTGGAAGGCAAGCCTCGTAGACCGTGAGGTACAGGGTGAAATGGGTGAAGACATGGCGGATTTCGCCCCTGCGGACCCAGTCGGTCAGGCAGGGGGCATGGGTCAGAGCGTCTTCGTCCGTCCAGGGCGTGCTGCGCCAGTCGGTTCCGGGGAACTCGTCCATGCTGCCGAGCAGGCCGGTGGGCGGGCGTGTGCGCAGAAGGATCTGGCCGCTGGAGTCGTGCAGGAGGAAATGTGCGCCGTAACGGGTAGGGCGGGCCTGTCTGGGCTGTTTGGCCGGGAGTTGTGCTGTGATGCCGCGGGCATGGGCGATGCAGGACGTCTGCCAGGGGCAGGTCAGGCAGGCGGGGCTGCGCGGGGTGCAGATCGTAGCGCCGAGATCGAACAGGGCCTGTGCGAAGTCTGACGGACGGCTTTGGGCCACCTGATCGTCGTTCAGGAGCGCGGCCTGTCGGGCAAGGAGAGGGCGTGAGGCTGGCAGGGGCGCTTCTATGGCGTTCAGGCGGGCTGTGACGCGCTCGACATTGCCATCAACCGGGACGACGGGACGTCCAAAGGCGATGGCGGCGATGGCGCGGGCCGTATAGGCGCCAATTCCGGGGAGCGTCAGCAGTTCTTCGACCGTGTCGGGGAAACCGCCACGTTCGGAGACGCGTTTTGCACAGGCATGGAGATTGCGGGCGCGGGCGTAGTAACCGAGGCCCGCCCAGAGGTGCAGGACGTCTTCAAGCGGGGCCGCCGCGAGATCCTGAACTGTCGGGTAATGCGTGAGAAAGCGCTCGTAATAGGCTATGACGGCTTTGACGGTTGTCTGCTGGAGCATGATTTCGCTCAGCCAGACGGCGTACGGGTCCGGACGCTGGCCGGGCAGGCTGCGCCAGGGAAGGGCGCGGCGATGGTGGTCGTACCAGCGCAGCAGGGCGGATGCATCAGGAGTCACGGGAACGGATATGACGAAGGATTGCGGTTCGGACAAGCGCCCCACACGAAACACGTCCCGAAAGAAAGCCGCACCGGAGCCTGATGGCTGGGTGCCGTCAGACCGGAACTGGAAGCCGCGCCGCTCGGGCGCGAAGCAGATCGGCTCTTTCGTGCAGGCGCTGACGCAGCCGGTCTTTAAGAAGAAACCGCCCGTTCTGGCGCGACTGATGATGGACTGGGTGGATTTTGTCGGACCGCGTCTGGCAAAGCAGACCGAGCCGCGACGTCTTTCTGCAGGGACGCTGACGTTGGCGTGTTCGGGACCGATCGCCATGGAGCTTCAGCATCTGGCGCCCCAGATCATCGAACGCATCAATGTCGCCTGCGGGTTGCGGGGGGAATACGGAATCGAGCGTCTGAAGATCGTTCAGGATCTCGTCGCATTTGAGCGACCGACGCCGAAGCGTCCGAAACCGGTGCAGATCGAGGTGCCGGATATCGAGGATGAGGAGCTTCGACTGGCGCTGGAGAGCCTTGGTGGACATCTGGGTGCGCGGCGCCGGCGAAGGTGACGGGAATGTTTCACGTGAAACAAGTTGTTTCGTCATGGGAAAGCCACCTTCCCACGCGATCTGATAATGCCGATATGGGAAAATGATCAGGCTTTCCCACAGGAGACTTGCCATGACCTTTGCACACAGACCCGCTGCCGCACTGATGCTGGCCCTGCTGGCGTCCTCGATTTCTCTCCCTGCCTTTGCCCAGCATGGTGGTGGCGGCCATGGCGGTGGTGGAGGCGGTGGCTTCCATGGCGGCGGTGGCATGGGCCCCGGCGGCATGGGCGGCGGCGGGTTCCGTGGTGGTCCCGGTGGTGGCGGTTATCGTGGTGGCTGGGGAGGTGGTTATGGCGGCGGCCGTCCTGGCTGGGGTTTCCGTGGCGGCGGCTGGGGTGGTGGCTGGGGTGGCCCGCGCTTTGCCGGCTGGGGCTATCCGGGCTGGGGTGGCTGGAACGGCTGGGGCGGTCCCGGCTGGTTCGGTTACGGCTGGGGTATGCCGGGCTGGGGCGGCGGCTGGGGC
>NZ_JACRVU010000059.1 GCF_018811945.1 Gluconobacter sp. P1C6_b | reverse complement strand
TCGAGACCGGATCAGAGCTGAGGGCCGGGCTTGGCAGATGGATCGCCCATTATAACGAAAGGCGTCCGCATACGGCGCTGGCTGGACGTACGCCCGATGAGGCGTATCATGACGTGCCGACGCCATCTGGTCCGGGGTTAACCCCGGACCAGATGGCCAACAGCAACGCCGTCAGAAGGGCGGCATAACAACAACCGGGTATAGCTTATCAAGCCCGCAAAACTGTCCGAACGGACGGGACCACCTCAGGGTGGTGCAAAACTACGGGAAATCGCGGAAGCGCTGGATGTTTCCACGACGCAGGCTCATTATTTCATACGTAAGGGTGTGGCGCACTGCCTGACGAAGTTGGGCTGATTTTCTCGTATGCCAAGATGTTTTTCCCGAAAAAATCCCGTGTCCGATAGTCTCTTCATAATAAGAGGGAGATGGATCGGTCTGCCTACGGGTATGCCTTCCCGCATGTCCGTTTGTGTTTGGGGGCCTCGCGGTGGAGACCGATGATCTGGAAAATCTGACGCCCGAAGAAAGTGAGGCCCTGGATTGGGTAATCTCGCTCCAGGAAGAGGGTGAAAATCAGACAATTCGTCAGAAATTCAATGTCTGGTTACACGCGACAGAAGAGAATGCGCGTGCCTGGGCCAAAATCTCACGGGTTTATGGCGCTATAGGCGAAACGAAGCCAGCTTTTGAGGACACATGGCGTCCAGTCTTGAATAAGGCTGTGTCTCCTATGTCCGTTGGACAGATAGTGTCCCGACGAACTGTACGTCGCAGACGACTGTGTGGAGTAACAGCCCTTGCCGCGAGTGTGGCGGTAGGCTGGCTCGTTGTTGGCTCTGATGTAAGCCTTTTTTTGCAGGCTGATCAGATGACGGGTGTAGGCCAGTTACGAACCGTGTCGCTGCCCGATGGAAGCACGGTAACTCTTGCTCCCCGTTCCGCGATCGCATTCACATCCGATGCGCATTCACGCACTGTTCGGCTTCTGCAAGGGGAAGCGTGGTTTGATGTAAGACATTCCGCAGAGCAACCCTTCCACGTCGTCGCGCATGATCTGGACGTCATGGATGTCGGTACGAAATTCGACGTGCAGGA
Organism: Gluconobacter sp. P1C6_b; assembly: GCF_018811945.1. Classification (GTDB taxonomy): domain Bacteria; phylum Pseudomonadota; class Alphaproteobacteria; order Acetobacterales; family Acetobacteraceae; genus Gluconobacter. The sequence goes on along the minus strand of NZ_JACRVU010000059.1, from coordinate 650 downwards.
AGCAGAACGGGAAACAGAGGTTTCTGTAGAAAGCGGTGCGCTCAGGGTAACGTCTGTTAACCCCACCCGCGATATCCGAAGATCTTGTCGCCGGACAAACTGTTGCGATCTCTGCTGACCATCTTGTGAGACGGGGTAATGCCGACCCCACTATGATCGCGGGATGGCGTGACGGGGTGCTCGCTGTCCAGAACCGGACAATATCCGATGTCGTGGAGGCAATCCGCCCGTGGCCCCGAGGACTACTTATTCTTCGTGGGGCCAGGCTTGGCACCCGCCGCGTAACGGGTGTCTACGATCTGCGGCATCCGCAGGCAGCGATCAAGGCTTTGGCCGATGCCTATGGAATTAAAATTACCAGAATATCGCCGTGGCTTGTGATTCTTTCTGAAAGCTAGGTCGAGTTGACAAAAGATCTATACGATCTGCCTGAGATCTGATTCACTTCCTGTCTGTGGGGTCAGGAGCAGAGAGAACAGGCATGGCACGAGGCGATCTGACGGATCATGAATGGGCGGTGATTGGCCCGCTTCTGCCTTCTGAGCGTGGACGTTGGGCCCGTCCAGCCGGAGACAACCGCCTGTTTCTCAATGGCATGCTGCATGTTCTGCGGACCGGCTGTCCCTGGCGTGACATGCATGAACGCTACG
>NZ_JACRVU010000058.1 GCF_018811945.1 Gluconobacter sp. P1C6_b | reverse complement strand
GTGCGAGATCATGCCAGAATATTGTCCTGTTGTCTGCCATGCTGGCACCGGATGTAAGCCGGAAGGGCCATGAGCCCTTCCAGAGACTGATTCAGTCCGCAGGGGAGTTCGCATCCACATCCGAGGGATCAAGCGGTTCGACCAGTCCTTTTAACTCTGGATCAGTGGAACTGCTCTAAAAGAAAAACCAGACCCAGGRCGTGGGAACTATAACGCAATTMATAGATGGGAAAACGGCTATGGAAGACCKCTCCATGAAACGTTCCTGGCAGAGCAGGGACTGGTCCCRCYTCATCAAGCTGTTCAGGGGCCTGACATTCTACGAGCGTTTTGAACAGGCGATCATTCTGACCCTGATTGCGCTCATCATGCTGGTCACCGCCATCGCGACGATTCATCTGATCGGCGCGGTATGGCATCTGGTCGTCGATGTCGGAATCGATCCGATCAACCAGACGATCTTCCAGGCGATTTTTGGCGCGATCTTTACTGTTATCATCGCCCTTGAATTCAAACACTCCCTGCTGGTCGTTCTTGCCCAGGATGAGAACGTCATCCGGGTACGGACCATCGTCCTGATCGCCCTCCTGGCGATTGCCCGCAAATTCATCCTGCTGGATCTGCATGATGTGACTGCCATGGAACTGTTCGCTCTCTCGGCGGCTGTTCTGGCGCTGGGTGCCGTCTACTGGCTGGTCCGCGAGCAGGATGCGCGTGTCGCGCGCGATGCCAGAGAACAGGCGCATCTTGAAGATAATCCTGCGGCCCGCTGTGAGCCTGAACGGTCTTCATCCTGAAGAATCGAAGTAAAGGCGGTCTATAACGCCGCCTTTACTCAATCCCCACTATGTCTCGTGCGATGAGGACGTCTTCTTCGCCGTCTCTGGCCCTGACGGTGCCAGATGATCTGTGTCGATGGGCCGGAACGGCGGAATGGGTTGTCCGGGAGAGTAGACCGGTCCCTTGTAGTTCTGATCCAACTGGCTTGCGTTCAAGCTGTCGACCAGCATATCACCTGTGCCGTCTTCGTAATGAGTGCGAGCCCCGGTTTCGGGGATTGTGGACGTTCCCTCAGTCGCCCTTGCATCGAACGATGTTGCAGTCGTCCGGACAACATCACCAGCATGTGCGCCCGACTGGCTCAGTAGAGACAAGCTCAGAGCAGCGCACGACAGAGATATTTTCATCCTCTTCATGCTCATGACCTTTCGAGATTCTCCCTCGGCCGGATGAATGGCCGGGGGAGAGTTTTCGTCACGCCATCAGGCTGCCTCTTTCCGCGCCTCAATCTGGGGCACGGCTTCCTCCGCACGTGCTGTAGAGGACGTAATCGCGATACGACGCGGCTTCATCGCTTCGGGTATCTCACGTTTCAGAGTAATGGACAGAAGTCCGTTCTCGAAGTGCGCATCGGTGACTTTCATATGCTCGGCCAGATCGAAGCGGCGTTCGAATTCTCTGCCCGCAATACCCCGATGGAGATATTCGGTGGCGCTTTGCGGCTCCGGCGCCTTTCGACCTGTCACGACAAGAGTATTGCGCTCCTGTGTGATCGTAAGGTCGGCCTCGGCAAGTCCGGCAACCGCCATGTCGATCCGGTAATCATCCTCACCGGTCTTGACGATATCGTAAGGCGGCCAGTTATCGACCGCCGGAATCCGGCTGGCGAGATCAAGGGCGTTGAGCATTCTGTCAAAACCCACGCTCGAACGGAACAGGGGAGCAAAATCAACGGTGGCTCTCATAGCCATATCCTCCTTTGAGCAACATGGACACAAGATCAAAACTGATAGTTCTGTCTGCCGACCCCTTCGGCGGCCGGCAGATTCAATCTGGGCACTCCGTGCATGGTGTCAAGAGGTATCAAAAATGCAGAAAGGCAGGTTTGGGCGTCCTC
>NZ_JACRVU010000057.1 GCF_018811945.1 Gluconobacter sp. P1C6_b | reverse complement strand
GGGCCACCAGAGACGTCAGCATCACGCCACGTCCGTCATGACCGAGGCGGCGGAGCACGGAGAGGACACGCGGAGCTAGCGGATCGTCTCCAAAAAGGGGGCGCGTTACCATGATACGCCTCCCTCCAGTCGGTTGCGCCATCTCCGGGCGGCTGTGCGCAAGGAGCGGCGATAGCGGGAATAAAGTCCTTTCAGTGTCGACATCCACATCCTCCGATTAAAGCAACATGGACTCCAGTTGTCTGGCTCACAGAGCCTATGCCGGACCCGATGGCGTCCGGCGAAAGCAAGATTGGAAGAGATGCTTGCCTCGTCAAGGGGGCACGAAATGCAGATTCTTTTTCATGAATAATTTTATTATTTATATTTGTATTTATTTTTTGTGGCGGTGTTGCGGACGGAAACTACAGGGGTTTTGTTGATATTCGTTAACCATCATGGCGATGATCGCGGAAAATCAATATATTTTCCTTCTATGATGGTGGCCCGGGGTTTTCCGGCCACCACCTGTTTTAGAGAGCGCTTCCAGCGCGTCCGTTTGTCGGGACTTCCGTCCGCGTCTCGACGGCGGGCGTCAGAGCCGTCGAACCAGCCTTTTGATCTCCGGGATTGTCAACTGCCATCGGCGCGGGGAGCGTCGCACAGGACTTGCTTCCGGTGCGTGACACATGAACGATTGGCGCCGCCTGACCGTTTGATGTGATCGTGATCGTCTGCGTACAGGCGCTGGGTCCACCGGTGCTGACCGCCTCGAAACGCTGCCAGGACATGCTCTGTTTCGGGAGGTCATGACCAACAGCCGGAACGGCGCGCAGGACGCCGTCCAGCCGCGAGCCCAATGTCCGATCGACCGCCTCCATGAGAGCCATATTGCGTGCCATCATGCGATCAACGGCCTCGAACATGTCGATATCAGGCATTGCCGCTGTCGTTGCGATGCCCTGGACCGGGACCAGGATACCGACCTGGTGTCCCCGTGCATCAACGACGCGCAACGTATCCTGAGCCTGCGCAGGCAGGGCAGCCGCGCCGCAGGCCAGTGTAGCAACAAAGGTGCCGGCCTGAATCATACGAGAAAAATGCATTTTGGAATCCTCCGTGTCTGTTAAGCAGTGTCGGACGACGCGGAAAATATGGAGCGCCAAGAATTAGCCCGCAAGGAGTTAAATGGTGATATCTAGCAACTGTGTTTAAGCGGCGGAGCTAATGCGCCATGGCACTCCAGTTTTGAGGATAGCATTGGCGATTGTGATGAGGCGCCGTGCGATAGCGACGATCACTAGTTTATGTGGTTTACCCCGCTCTTTCATGCGCTTGGCAACAGCTTTCAGAACTGGATTATGGCAGGCAGCTGCCAATCCTGCCTGGAACAGCACGTGGCGGAGAGATCTTCTTCCCCCTGAAATGACCCGTTTCCCACGCATCGCGCCACTATCATGAGCCATTGGCGCAAGACCAGTCATTGCAGCGGCTTCTGTCGCTGTCATGCGGCCGAGCTCTGGCATTTCTGCGAGAAGCATGGCGACTGATACCGGGCCAATACCAGGAATGGAACGGAGAAGCTCTGCTTTGGCGGAGAGTTCTTCTGCCTCTCCGATAACACTTTCAATCCGTTGTTCAAGCTCGCTGATCTGGCTTTCGAGAAATGCTTTGAGACTGCTGTCCATATCCTCCAGTTCAGCGCTCACACCCTGCTTGCGGCGTGCCGAAATCTGGGCAGAAAGCCGTTTACGTGCCTCCACCATCTGAGCTCTGCGCACCGTCAGTGCCCGCAGAAACTGGAGCTTCTCATCCGGCAGTGTTCGTCCTGCTTCTGGACGAAAAGCCATAAAGCGCGCAATCAATTCCGCATCGATCTGATCGGTTTTCGCGCGTTTCCCCATGGCGAGTGCGAAAGCTTTGATCTGTGCTGGAGGCAACTGGACGGCATTGAGTCCCATACTGATGAGAACA
>NZ_JACRVU010000056.1 GCF_018811945.1 Gluconobacter sp. P1C6_b | reverse complement strand
TGTGCGGACCATACGCTTTCGGAGCATCCTTCCACTGAAGGCCGTTGCGGATCACATAAACGATCCCGCTCAGAACACGCCGGTCATCCACGCGTGGCACTCCGTGCGCCAGAGGGAAAAACGGCTCAATCCGCTCCATCTGCCTCTCAGACAGCAAAAACACGTCACTCACAGCCTCATCTCCATCGATAAGACTGTGAATCACAATGCCCCACTCAGTTCAATAAATTAATAGGTCCTGAGCCTAGGTCGCTTTTTGATTCAGACAGTAAGGTTTAACCGACCCTTTGCAGCGGAACGGGCTGAACAGCCACAGATCCCGGAACGCTTTGGATCTGACGCTCCTGGTCCAGATAGCGCAGGCAACTGACCCGCAGAAAAGACGCCATATTGGGCAGCTCACCCCGAAGCTCCAGAATTTCATCCGAAAGCTTCGTGATGAGTTGGTTGACGGTCATGCCATCGGCTGCGGCAATTTCCGTCAAGACATCCCAGAACATGTTCTCCAGCCGGATCGTGGTGACGACACCATGGATCCGCAGGGACCGTGTCCGGCTTTCGTAAAAGATCGGGTCGGCGCGGACGTAGAGTTCACACATGGCGGGTCTTTCCCTGCGGATAACAATCAGGCTTCGATCTTCGTGCCCAGAACCTTAAGGAACTGGCCGATCCAGGCCGGGTGTGCTGGCCATGCTGGTGCTGTCACCAGCTTACCGTCCGTCACAGCCCCATCAATCGCAATCGCCTGATAGTCTGCGCCTGCAAGGATCATTTCAGCACGACAGGCGGGATAGGCAGAAACCTTGCGACCGGAAATGACATTGGCAGCAGCGAGAAGCTGCGGGCCATGGCAGACGGCAGCAATCGGCTTGTCAGCCGTCACAAAGGCCCGGATCAAGTCCAGCACGCTTTCATCGGTGCTGAGCTGTTCAGGCGCACGACCGCCCGGAATGACCAGCGCATCGTAATCATCTGCTTTCGTGTCTGCATAGGTGGCGTTGAGCGTGAAGTTGTGGCCACGCTTTTCGGTGTAGGTCTGATGGCCTTCGAAATCGTGGATGGCCGTCGCCACCTGCTCGCCAGCCTTCTTGCCCGGAGACACCACATCCACCTTGTGTCCAACCATCAGCAGCATCTGGAATGGCACCATGATTTCGTAATCTTCAACGAAATCACCTGCGAGCATGAGAATACGTTTACCAGCCATGAGATCATCCTGACGATCGAGGTTCAAAAGACGGACTCCTTCTTACCGTATGCAGAAGGACTGTGGGTAATAGGTGGTAACGACACGCAGTCCAGAGGGCGTCGGCGCGTCATGATACGCCTCATCGGGCGTGCGTCCAGCCAGTGCTGCGTGCGGACGCTGCCCGTTATAATGGGTGACCCATTTCGTGAGCCCCACTCGAAGTTCTGATCCGGTCTCAAAGGCGTGCAGGTAGACGCATTCGTATTTCAGCGACCGCCACAGACGCTCGATGAACACGTTATCCAGCCAGCGCCCACGTCCATCCATGCTGATGCGGATCTGACGCTCTTCCAGGAGCCCGGTAAAACGGGGCGTCGTGAATTGTGAGCCCTGGTCAGTATTGAAAATGTCCGGGGTGCCGTAGCGCATCAGCGCATCTTGTAGCGCCTCGATACAGAACTCCGCGTCCATCGTGTTCGACAGACGCCAGGACAGGACCTTGCGCGTGAACCAGTCCATGATCGCCACGAGATAGAGAAATCCCCGTTTCATGGGGATATATGTGATGTCGGAACACCAGACCTGGTTGGGTCGGTCGATGACCAGATCCCGCAGCAGATACGGATATTTCCGATGCTCCGGATGCGACACTGTCGTGCGCGGCTTCTGGTAGATCGCCCGCAGACCCATAATCGCCATGAGCCGCCGGACCCGCTTGCGCCCCACTTCATGTCCCAGGCGGCGCAGATGGAGGGTTCGAAAAACCTTCTGGATTTGAGGGTTCCTCTGTGATTCCATCTCTCCTGCGTTGATTGGGGATGATGGCAGATGAAGCAGCCTGGTTTCTTTGATGTTGAAGAGCGGCTGGCCCGGTTAAGCGGGCTTGGCGATCAGCTTGAGGCATTTTCCCGGACTGTGGATTTTGAGGTGTTCCGCCCTGATCTGGAGAAGGCTCTGGCCTATTCAGATGGGAGCAAAGGTGGACGACCGCCGTTTG
>NZ_JACRVU010000055.1 GCF_018811945.1 Gluconobacter sp. P1C6_b | reverse complement strand
AAACGGCGGTCGTCCACCTTTGCTCCCATCTGAATAGGCCAGAGCCTTCTCCAGATCGGGGCGGAACACCTCAAAATCCACAGTCCGGGAAAATGCCTCAAGCTGATCGCCAAGCCCGCTTAACCGGGCCAGCCGCTCTTCAACATCAAAGAAACTCGGCTGCTTCATCTGCCATCATCCCCAATCAACGCAGGAGAGATGGAATCACAGAGGAACCCTCAAATCCAGAAGGTTTTTCGAACCCTCCAGGTCTATAAACCTGATCACGCCAGTCCGAAGAAGCAACCTCGTCGAAACCAACCGAGACCGCATCGTCCGTATAACCCAGAATAGCGGTAACTTGCTGGGTGATCGCATCCGCCAGACGCTGTTTTTGCTGCTCGGATTTACCTGGCCAAAGCTTCACGATGATATGCGGCATTGAGGATTCCTCACCAGGCCTGATTGGCTGGCCCTACTGTAAACTCGTTGATCGTTGTGTCTGCTGGGGCAGAAATCGCAAACGAGACTACGTCGGCAATGCGTTCGGGTGGGATAGCATGCTGATCGTACAGCTTTTGCATGGCTGCAGCCGCCCCGGGATCAGAAATGCCGCCGAGCAATTCAGTTTTCACCGCTGCAGGATAAATCGTGGAGGTACGAATATTGCTACCCTCCATGGCTGACTCCATACGAAGCACCTCCATGAAATCGCGAACGAACCACTTGGTGCCGCCGTAGATCGCGCTGCCAGGGTATGCTTTGAGACCGGCCACTGAGGAAACGGCAATGATCTGACCGTATTTCTGTGCCAGAAAATGAGGCATGGCGGCAGCAACGCCATTCAGAACGCCTTTGATGTTAATGTCGACGGCTGCATTCCATTCGTCTGTCTTCAAGGCGGATACGGGGGCTGTCGGCATCAGACCTGCGTTGAGGAAAATAACATCAAGACGACCGTATTTTTCTTTGGCCATGTTGACCAAAGCCTCATTATCACTCGGCTTCGTTACATCCGTCACGAGGTAGGTCGCTGTGCCGCCCTCGTCTTTGATAGCACTGACAATCTCCTTTAGACGCTCTTCTCTGCGCGCACCCAGGACAACTTTCGCACCCTGCCGTGCCAGAAGCCGCGCCGTCGCTTCGCCAATACCAGAAGATGCACCAGTGATGAGAACAACTTTATCTTTAATCATGATGTGTCACCCGTATAAATATTTGACTTATTGCCCGTATTGGTCGTCAGAGACGTGCTCGAGCCAGTCTACGACTTTCCCATTCTCGACTTCCTGAATCGCGATATGGGTCATGGCCGTCTCTGGAGCGGCGCCATGCCAATTTTTTTCACCTGGTTCGAAGAAAACCACGTCGCCAGGACGGATTTCTTCGACGGGGCCGTCCCATCTCTGTACGCGACCAACGCCTGATGTCACAATAATGGTCTGGCCCAGTGGGTGGGTATGCCAGGCTGTCCGTGCACCCGGTTCAAATGTCACGTTTGCACCCTGAACACGATCGGGAGCGGCGGGGTTGAAAAGCATATCAACCCGGACCGTGCCTGTGAACCAGTCTCCGGGCCCTTTGAAAGACGGCTTGTGACCTACGCGGAAGATTTCCATAAAAATTTCCTGTGTTTCGCTGTCAGGCCGGACGAGGCCTTGTTCCGAACACGATAAGGGATCTTGCTGAACTCGATTAGAGCATATAACGTGCATGAACCTTTGAAATAAGCTCAGCAATGCCACGCGATCATATCAATGAACTGACGGCTTTTCTCGCGGTTGCCAGGGAACGAAGCTTTACGCGAGCCGCTGCCGAGCTCGGTGTCACGCCTTCAGCCTTGAGCCACACGGTGAGAGGACTTGAGGAAAGGCTCGGAGGTCGCCTGCTGTCTAGAACGACCAGAAATGTTGCAACTACCGATGCCGGAGAGCAGCTTCAAAAGCGTGTCGGGCCCCTTCTTGAACAGGTCTCTACCGAACTCGACTCAGTTGCGTCTCTTGGTAGCAAGCCTGCCGGATCAATTCGTATCACATGAGGTGGTCCCGTCCGTTCGGACAGTTTTGCGGGCTTGATAAGCTATACCCGGTTGTTGTTATGCCGCCCTTCTGACGGCGTTGCTGTTGGCCATCTGGTCCGGGGTTAACCCCGGACCAGATGGCGTCGGCACGTCATGATACGCCTCATCGGGCGTACGTCCAGCCAGCGCCGTATGCGGACGCCTTTCGTTATAATGGGCGATCCATCTGCCAAGCCCGGCCCTCAGCTCTGATCCGGTCTCGA
>NZ_JACRVU010000054.1 GCF_018811945.1 Gluconobacter sp. P1C6_b | reverse complement strand
TTGCCCTGCCATCCGGCGCCGAGTGCGATGTAGAGGGCGACGGCGTTGCGGACGCGGGCGAGGCGGCCGACGACGGCTTGGTCCTCGGCGGACAGGGCGGTCTGTTCGGTCGTCAGCACGTTCAGATATCCGGTCAGACCGGCCGTGAACAGCTTCTGCGCGCGGTCGCGGGCGAGGCCGGCATCGACGGAGGCCTGGTTCAGCTCCTCGACCAGCTCGGCATTATGCCGCCAGTCGCCCATCGCGTCCTCGACATCCGCAAACGCCTTGAGCACCGTCTTGCGGTAGGTCAGACGGCTGCCCTCGGCCTCGGCCCGGGCCTGCGCGATCGCGGCGGTATAACGGCCGCCATGAATGACTGGCAGCGTCGCCATCATCATGAAGCTCCACGCCATGCCGCCCGCCTGGAACGCCTGATAGGCGGCGGACGCGTTCGGGTTGAACGTCAGCGGGATCATGAATTTCGGATAGAGGTTCGACACCGCAATGCCCACGCGCGCCGTATCGGCGGCGTATTCGGCCTCGGCCACGCGGATGTCGGGGCGGTTGGCGAGCACGATCGAGGGCAGGCTGTCGGGGAAGCGCGGCAGATCGGGGATCGGACGGCGCTTTTCCAGCTCTTCCTCGAGCTGGCCCGGCATGTCGCCGACGAGCACGGCGATGGCGTGCATCAGCCGCTCTTCCTGCTCGTGTAGCGGGGCCAGACGGGCACGTTCGAGATGTTCTTCCGTCTGCGCCTGCGCCACGGCCAGCGTGTTGCCCAGGCCATGCGTATAGAGCTTTTCGGTCAGTTCGCGCGAGCGTACGGCCACGTCGATGGCGCGCTCGGTGACGGTCAGACGCTCCTGCACGGAGCGCAGTGTCACGTAATCCGTCGCCATCTCGGCCAGCAGCGCGAGGAGGACCGCGCGGCGGTTCTCGATCGATTCCTCGACGATCCGCTTGCGTTCTTCCACCTGCCGGGCGATGTGCCCGAACAGATCGACTTCCCAGCTTGCCCGCGCGCCATAGGTCAGGACCGAGGCCTCGGGGCGGTTGGCCGGATTGCCCGGACGCAGCGGCCAGTTGTCCACGTTGACGGAATAGCGGTCATCACCACCGCCCGCGGCCACATCGAGCTGCGGATACCAGGCCGACTGCGCCTGACGCCGCACGGCACGCTCGGCAATGATGTGCTGCGAGGCGATCTGCAGGTCGTAATTGCCCTTGATCGCCTGCTCCACCAGCTCGTTGAGCATGGGATCGTGGAACTGCGCCCACCAGTCCTTCATGTCGGCAGCCGACTGCGCCAGCGCATCGGCCGTGGCGGGGCGGGGCTGCTCGACGAAGGCGTCGGGCACCTTGATCCGGTCCGGCTTGAAGTTGGGCCCGACCGTACACGCCGTCAGCGACAGGCAGGTGCTCAGGGCCAGAGCTACGCTGCGGAGGGCTACGGCCCGGGTGAAGGGCCGCGCGAGCGAGCGGGAAAGGGGGGTGCGTGACATGTCAGAGGTGGTTCTGCAGCCAGGTGGTCAGACGTCCGCGCGCGCCCGGCGTTTCACGCCCGATCGTCACGGTGGCCGTCATGCCGGCCGCCAGCGTGATTTCCGGCGGCACGTTGTCAAACTCCAGACGCACCGGAATACGCTGCGCCAGACGCACCCAGGTGAAGATCGGGTTGACGTCCGGCAGGCCCAGCTTGTCGGACACGCCGTTCTGGTCGTTGATGCCGCGGCCGATGCTGACGACATGCGCCATGATGATCTGCTTGTAGCCCATCAGCTTGATCCGGGCCTCGTCACCGACATGCACGCCGTGCATCTTGGTTTCTTCGAAATAGCCGTTGATCCAGTAGCTGTGCGCATCGATCACCGCCAGCCCCGACACGCCGGCATGGGCATAGTCACCCACCCGCAGGTTGAGGTTGGTGATGTAGCCGTCCACCGGGGAATAGACCGTCGAGCGCTGCAGGTTCAGCAGGGCGGTGTTCAGCTCGGCCTTGGCCGCGTTGACCTTGGCGCGCTGGGTTTCGACGTTGGAGTTGAAGTCTTCCTGCTCTTCCGCCGAGACGATGCCGCCCAGGCCCATGCGGCGCCTGGCGTCGGACGTGCGGAGCTTCAGGTCTTCCTCGGCCCCGGCCACCCGGGCGCGGGCAGCGTCGATGTCGAGGCGGAAGCGCACCGGATCGAGCACGAAGAGCGGATCACCCTTGTGGACGAACTGGTTGTCCACGACCGGCACGGCAACGACCGTGCCCGAGACTTCAGGGGCCGCGTCCACGACGTAAACACGCACACGGCCGTCACGGGTCCAGGGGGCGAGGACGTAGATGTCCCACATCGTGCGCCCCAGTCCGATGGCCAGGGCCAGGACGATGAGGGTCAGCAGGACACGGATCACGCTGCGGGTCCAGTTCATTGCCGACCCCTCCTATACGTAAAGGATGAGTAGACAGAGAACACAGACATAGAGCGCTATTTCAAAGAGGGCGACGTGCCAGAACCATCCCAGCGCACCGGTGCGCCACAGGATGCTCCGAAGCAGTAACGTCACAAAGACCGCCGCTACGGCATAAATGGAAAGCGGTGCAACGAAAACGCCAAACAGGTCAACTTCAGCCAGCATCAGGGACCGACCCCACCGTCAACCACCAGACTGCCACCCGCCAGACTGTAAGACAATTCGAACACAACGCTCCTCGCTCAGCCTCATCGACTCCCACTCAGTGAAAAAAGAGTCGGTGG
>NZ_JACRVU010000053.1 GCF_018811945.1 Gluconobacter sp. P1C6_b | reverse complement strand
GCCCCACGGACTGCGCGCCCCTGTCCGGCCCGCTCCCCTCATAAATCCCGTCATCCATGCCGCCACCGATCCCCTCTACGGAAAAATTCGTACGCATTTTTTGCTTTTCTTTCAGTTTGGCTGTTGACGCCCCACACGTGCAGGGGTAAACGCCTCTTCACCGAGCCGGGATGCCTCAGGAAACTGAAAAAACCCGGTGCTTTCTGAGCCCAGATGGCGGAATTGGTAGACGCGCAGGTTTCAGGTACCTGTGTCCGAAAGGACGTGGAAGTTCGAGTCTTCTTCTGGGCACCACAGACGATCAGGCGATAAATCGCCTCGATCCTCTGGTGATCAAAAAAACTTGGTGACAATAGAATGAGCCAGCAGAACGCCATCCATCTTTATGACGGCGATCTGCCAGACGACTTCGATCTCGGCCCCCTTGTTGCCATCGATACCGAGACCATGGGTCTCAATCCCCATCGTGACCGCCTCTGCCTCGTCCAGCTCTCAGCCGGCGATGGTGAAGCCCATCTCGTCCAGATCAAACCGGTCTCCATGGGCGGCCGTGGCTATGACTGTCCGAACCTCAAGGCCCTCCTGACAGACGATTCCGTCACCAAGCTGATGCATTTCGCACGCTTTGACGTCGCAGTCCTGCAGAACGCCTTCGACATCACAATCCCGTCGGTCATCTGCACCAAGATCGCCGCCCGGCTGGTCTACACCTTCACCGACCGCCACGGTCTGGCGTATCTGTGCCGCGATCTTCTCGGCGTGGAAATCTCCAAACACCAGCAGAGTTCGGACTGGGGCGCACAAACCCTCACCCCCGACCAGCTCCGCTATGCCGCTTCGGACGTGCTGTATCTTCACGCATTGTGGGATAAGCTCGAAGCCATGCTGATCCGTGAAAACCGCCGTGACCTCGCGCAGGCCTGCTACGATTTCCTTCCGGCCCGCTGCCGACTGGACCTCATGGGCTACGAAGAGCCCGACATCTTCTCGCACCGCGCCTGATTTCCGGCCTGGCCTGAACATGCACCGTCCGTCGCCCCGCCCCTTCCGTACTGCGCTCGATTCGGCGCTCCAGACCGTCTCCATCGAGCGCGAAGGCCTTCAGGCCCTCGAACACGCCCTCTCCGGCCCGCTCGGAGAAGCTTTCTGCGAGGCCGTGAACCGCATCGCCAAAAGCGAAGGCCGTCTGATCGTCACCGGAATCGGCAAATCCGGCCATATCGCCCGCAAGATCCAGGCCACCCTCGCCTCAACCGGCACGCCCTCCCTTTTCCTGCACCCTGCGGAAGCCGCCCATGGCGATCTGGGCATGGTGGCCCCGGGCGACCTGATCCTCGCCTTCTCCAATTCCGGCGAAACCACCGAACTCGCCGCGATTCTGTCCTATGCCGCCCGGCAGAACCACTGCGTGATCGCCATCACCTCGGTCGACACCTCCGCGCTGGCCCGCGCCGCCGCGATCCCGCTGGTCCTCCCCACGAGCACCGAAGCCTGCCCGATGGGTCTGGCGCCGACGACGAGCACCCTGCTGCAACTCGCCCTGGGCGACGCGCTCGCCCTCGCGCTGCTTGAAAAACGCGGCTTCACCGCCCGCGATTTCGGCGTCTTCCACCCCGGCGGCCTCCTCGGCGCCCGCCTGCGCCCCATCAGCGAGCTGATGCATACCGGGGACGCCCTGCCTCTCGGACAGGGCAGCCTCCCGCTGCGCTCCGTCATTCTCGAGATGACACGCAAGTCATTCGGGTGCATGGGTGTCACTGATGACAATGGTGTACTTCAGGGCCTCATCACGGACGCCGACCTGCGCCGCGCCCTCTCCGGTGACCTCGACACGACCACGGCGAAGGACGTCATGAACGCCGCCCCCGTCACCGCCACCCCCACCACGCTGGCGCAGGACGTGCTGCTGCTCATGAACCAGCGTGAGCGCCCCATCACAAGCCTCTTCATCGTGGATGAAGACCGGCGCCCCTCGGGAATCGTCCACGTCCACGACCTCCTGCGAAGCGGCCTGTCATGAACGGCCACAACCCGGACGCTCCCGGCCCCAACGCTCCGGGCTCCGAAAACGGCGAGCCCCGCATCCGCCGCGAGGATTTCGATCCCGACCGCGCCGAGAGCCTCGCCCGTCTCGACAGCCTGCGCCGCGCAGCCTTCCAGCGCATCCGTCAGGCCCCCGACGCCGAACAGCTCGCCCGCCGCCGCTCCCTTCTGGGATTCGCCAAATGGGCGCTGCCGGGCCTGGCCCTCGTCCTGCTCAGCTCCATCGCCGCCTGGCCCGAGATTTCCCATCTCATGAACCAGAACCGCGCCGCCCTGAAGGAAATGGCCCGCCTGCGCGTGGAAAGCGGCAACATGGAACAGGCCACCTATCGCGGCCTCGACGCCCATAACCATCCCTACATGATCACCGCCCGCACCACCCACCAGCAGGGCCCCGATCGCGTGGATCTGGTCGATCCCGTCGCCGACATCCAGCTCTCAAGCAACTCCTGGGCCCATATCCGCTCCGATCGCGGCGTCTACATGCAGCACGAACAGACACTCGATCTCGACGACAACGTCGTGCTCTACCGTGACGACGGCCTTCTCATGAACGGCCCCTCCGCCGATCTGGACCTCAAGGTCGACGTGATCGCATCCCGCGACTGGGTCCACGCGGAAGGCCCCTTCGGTCGGCAGGACGCCCAAGGCTATTTTCTGGACCAGCATGCAGGTATCATGCAGTTTACAGGACCGGGACTGACGGTCCGCAACGATGACAACGGCCCTCCGAGTGCGGCGGCCCGCCTGCACCTGCAAGGACTGAAGACCGAAAAATGATCCCCCGCCCCGCAGCCCTCCTCCCCCC
>NZ_JACRVU010000052.1 GCF_018811945.1 Gluconobacter sp. P1C6_b | reverse complement strand
AGCCTCTAAAACGGCTGAGGACGCGGCTGAGGCGTTCGCCGTATCGAAACCCCGCCTAATGACCTACACAGCCCTCTGCGCGGTTATACTGGTCTGTGTCGGGTGGTTAGTGGGTGGGTGGATGATGTACCGCAGTGGGTGGGCCACTGGTGACGCCAACGGATACAGGCGAGCCATAGAAGCCAATGCCGCTGCGTCATGGGCCAACACCAAAAGCGGGGTGATGGCAAAGCGTCTTGATGAGATGGGAAATCTGCAACCGCTGGCAGCTTGTAATCTGCCGGGGTTCAGCATCGAAAAAGGGGAAAAGGGGTCGCGTTGGTGTGTCGTCGCAGGGAAAGACGGCCAGTTTCACGGGTGGGCGATTCCATGAGTGACAGCGAGCCGAATAGGGTGGAGCAGGCCATTTTAGGAGCCTTGCTTGTCGATAATCGCCGCTATCCCGTCATTGAGCAGATCATAACACCGGATCATTTCGCTTCTGGGCCGCACCGGAAACTATACGAGATGATTACACAATGGATCGAAAATGGTCGTCTTGCTGACCCTGTAACACTCTGGCCGGATATAACTTCAACAGGGCTTCTCGATGAATATGGTGGCCCGAAATATATAGCGGAATTGTTAAAGGCGCTTCCCGCAGACACCCCTTCCTGAGCAAAACAGGGGTGCCCGGCAAAAGGCTTTTGCACTGTGAAGAAAACGGCAGAAAACTGCCATTCTGTTGACAGTGCAAAGCCAGAAAAAGGCCAGCCGATCCCGGTTTGCACTGTGATCGGATCTCGTTTTGCACTGTGATCGGTGAGGCGGTGCCCGGTTAGGCTAGGCTTCCACGGTAGCCCGCTTCTCTTTCAGACATTCCAGCCTGTATTCGGGCGAAAATGAGACGGTATTCTTCGGGAGAATGAGGCATCCAACCGGTATTTTTTTTATCTTCATTACCCGTGGGGCAAGGTTTGCACTGTGATCGCGACCAAGGGAAAGCCAGCGTTTCCGTGAGGGCTTTCATGATGAACCGATACCCGTTGCAGCCGTTCATCCAGCGGCGCCCTCTGCGGATACGGTTATGGGAGCGGCGTAGGATGCCGAGCTGCTCGGCCTGCTGGATAGCGTAGGCCACTGACCGGCGGGAACACTTGGCGGCTCTGGCAAGGCTCTCATAGGACGCTGGACGCATGGAGCGGGCGATGATGAGAAGCACATCTTTGGCCGTCCGGCTGATCTGTCCAGCGCGGAAGGTGTTGAGAATGGCGGTCTGAATTGCGGTGGTCACGGTTGGTTATCTCCAACAAGCTGACCATCTAAGGCTTGAAGATGTTCCCCGATGCGGGTTAGGTCTTCAGCGAAAGGCGGTCCACTTGGTGATGCTGGTGGACTTGCTGAAGGCTCGGTGTTTCCCGCACCGGGCCTTCGTCATATCTGGGGGCATGATTGGTCTAAACGCCAAAGAAGGCAACCCTACCGGCCTCGACCTCTCCCCCTGTCCTGCCCTCGCCTCTGGGCGATCTCTTGCAGGCGTTTCCTGTATTCCTCCTGCTCTTTGGCTCTTTCCTGCGCTTTTTGGCGCTCTCTGGCCTCTTTCTCGGCCCGCTCTTTCTGCTCTTTTTCGATGGTGGCCGACCCGACAGATTGTGCCAGGGACGAGAACCAATCGACCACTTCCTTGGCGGCACTGGTCGCCCTGGTGATTGCCTGCTCCGCCGCGTCGATCAGTTTCTTGGCCGCGTCTATGACCGCGTTGCGCTCCGCTGCGGCCGCGTTCTGCTTGGCTTTGAACGTCCGGGGTTTGTAGTTCTGGCCCTGCGCTTTCTGCTCCCGGCGTTCAATGGCCGTGGCTTCCGGCCCAAGGTGAACACCCGGCACCCGGTCGATTCCCTGCGTGGCATAGCTGCGCGGCTCCACGCGGGCTTTCTGGTGGTTCTTTTCCAGTGCCTCGTTGCACTGCATGGCCCACAATTCCCGCAGACTGGACACCTCGGCGGCGGCGGTGCTGGCAACGTCCAGTTGCCGGGTCTTCGCTCCTAGCCCGTCCGGTTCGACAACGCGGGTCGTGGTCAGAATGTGGGCGTGGTGGTTGCGCTGGTCGCCGTCCTTGCCGGGGGCATGGAGCGCGACATCAGCCGCAACCCCGAACCGCTCCACAATGGATTCCGCAAAACCGCGCACCAAGGCTTCACGGGCCGGGGCGTCCAGTTCATGCGGAATGGCCACAACATACTCGCGCGCAACCTTCGCATCTTTGCGGCGCTCGGCGGCTTCGGCAGCGTTCCAGAGTTTGGAACGATCAGCCGCCCATTCGCAACCGGAAGGCACAACCACAAACTTGCCATCTACGCCGGTGCGTTTGGCATAGTCGTGGGTCACGCCGTCCCGGTCATTCGTGAGCGTTTCGCCAGTTCGATAAGCAGCAGCAGCAACGGCACTTCGGCCCGTTGCCCGCGATACTGCTTTCACATCGAAATGACAGATTGCCACGAAAATCTCCTTTGGCGTCTAAACGGGGTGCAGGGGTGGAACCCTCTGCCGCAGCGCATTGCTTGCAATGCTATGATGCGCCCTTATTCTTCCTACGTCAGAAACGGGTTGGCCTCAAGTGGTCTTTGTGATACCTTCAAAATCCAGAGGAGATTTTTCAAGAAATGGCAAAAACTACCGCTGAAATTGTCGCTGAGGAAAAGAAGAAAATCGAGCAGGCAAAGGCTCGTATCCAAGCGGCTATGGCAAAAGACAATGCCAAAGAAAGAAAACTCGACACACGCCGGAAAGTCATTCTGGGTGGGCTTCTGATGGATAACGCCAAAAGAGACCCAAGCTGGAACCGCGCCTTAACTGCCCTGATTAAGAAAGTTTCCCGCGAAAACGATTTGAAGGCTTTTGAGGGTTACGAAATCCCTCCCATGCCTTCCTCTCCGGGTGAAAATCAGTGACCACCGGAGCCGAAAGAGGGCAACAGCTTTTTGCCGATCTGCTGGAAACCATGCAGCGGACAACGGCAACGATGGAGAGACTAGACGCCGAGCAGAAGAACCAGTGCCGCACCATCGAACAGGCCGCCGAGAAAGCCTCTAAAACGGCTGAGGACGCGGCTGAGGCGTTCGCCGTATCGAAACCCCGCCTAATGACCTACACAGCCCTCTGCGCGGTTATACTGGTCTGTGTCGGGTGGTTAGTGGGTGGGTGGATGATGTACCGCAGTGGGTGGGCCACTGGTGACGCCAACGGATACAGGCGAGCCATAGAAGCCAATGCCGCTGCGTCATGGGCCAACACCAAAAGCGGGGTGATGGCAAAGCGTCTTGATGAGATGGG
>NZ_JACRVU010000051.1 GCF_018811945.1 Gluconobacter sp. P1C6_b | reverse complement strand
CTGGTCGGTCAGTTCAGCGGGAAGGGCAAGAACCCACTCGCGGGCAGTCCGGCCGTCCTTCCGCTTCTCGGCGGCCTCGGCTCCATTCCACAGGGCGTTTCGCTCACAACCTTGTCCGTCTGGGGTGATGATCCCGGTTGCAACGACACCACGCCGCCGCGTGTAGTCGTGAGCATTGCCGGTCCGATCATCCACCAGAGACGCGCCCGACCGATACGCGGCGGCGGCGACAGCAGATCGCCCGTCCTTCCGCGATATTGGTTTGGTTTCGGCGCGATACAGGGCCAACGGTCGGCTCCAAGGTGGGGTTAAGGGGAGGAACACCCCTACGCAGGAATTGATTTATCAATTCGTAACTGCGCACTTCGTGATAAGATCGCATACATCAATAGGTCGGATTTTGCAAAAATGGCTAAGACACTCGATCAGAAAATTGCCGATACCGAAGCACGGTTGGCGCGCCTACGTTTGGAAACTAGAAAGCAGGACACAGGCCGAAAGATCGTGCTGGGTGGTATCCTTCTTTCTGCTGCTGAACATGACCCTGCCATCCGGTCATGGCTTCTCAAGCAGGTTGAAGGCGATAAGCTCCGAAAAGCCGATGCTGAGCGTCTCGCCCCGCTCATCGCTAAGTGGCGGGAAATGGTCTGACCCCACCTACTCCTTTCCCCTTGAGCAAATCCCCCTCCCCTTTCTCTGTCCTCACTGGTCCGGAGCGAGCGCAGAGCGGGAGCGGCGTAGCCCGCCGAAGGCGTCCGGACGTGCTTCTCCCATCAGCGTCTCAGTTCCATTGCGGGTAGGTTGTTTCAGGTCAGATTAGAGGGGACTGGAACTTTGGTTGAGCCAGTCGATCATGTCCCATTTGCTCATTTTCGGGACATGAAGCTCGATTTCCCTCTTTCTAAATATATTAGATTGAGGATCGTCCGTGTCCGTTGCGGGTAGGTAGTGGAAAAGACCAGACACCACACGAGCCGCCATAGCTGCCTGTCGGCGTGATGCCTCATGCGCTTTACGGGCTGCTGCGGCTACAATCGCCGCCGCCCGCTGTGCGGCGTTCAAGACGATCTCATAGGCGTTCGAGGTCCGGACTCTCTTCCCTTTCTCCGCATCGTATACATAGCGGGCCGTCACTCGGATAAGTCCGACCTTCTCAAGAGCGTTCATCGCAGCCCACACGGTCCGCTCACTGGTCTGGGACTTCTCGGCGATCTTGGCATGCGACGGATACAGCGCCCCATCAGGCCCCATCAGGTCAATGAAAGCCTTAAAAACTGCCTTCCATGCGTGATACCGCGCGGGGAGATCGCCAGCCTTAAAGGCCGCTTCAACATTGCTTTTGAAGATATGCTTCAGCTTCGTCGTCGGCTGTCCCTTCATCTCATGTTGAAGGGCAGGAACACGGTTGCGAACGAACATAGAAGCGATGGTCATTGTCTATCCTCACTCGGACTGACCATCTTCTCTTGAGGGAACCACCCGCTTTAGGGTATCGTTCTCTCGGAAAGCTGGCCCGTCCACTCGATCTGGCGGGTCAAGCTGAAAGGCCGGTGTTGACGCACCGGCCTTTCGCCGTTTCTAGGGCTAGTGTTCGCCCATTCCTGAAAAAACGCAATATGCTGGTTTATTCATCCTCTATTCCTTTTAATGCAGGACTGAATCTGTCTCTTGGCAACATTGCTGAAGCATCTCTCCCTAAAAGTTTAGCGATTTGGGCGTAAGTTGCTTCTAAATGTAATATTCTAAACTCTACATTATCATGTGGACCAAGATTTATAAGTGTTGATCCCAATGCTTCGGAAACAAATTGATGTTTATAACCAGAATCTAAGAATTTTTTCGCTAAATCAGAAAATTCTTTCTGCATTTCTTTAAAATCATCACTTGTCATGATTTATCTCCATAAAATTATTACCGGAATGACATGACTACGCCGCTCCGGGTTTGGCACTCCAATTGATAAACAAAGGTATTGTAAATATGAATAATTATAATACAAAATTCTGAATCGACCTCATTCCTAAAATGGGATCGAAGACAGTATAACCTATTAACTAAGTTAAATGAAGGTTTGCACGATGCCACTTCAAGTAATGATTGATAATCTTGACGAATTAGAAGGCCACGAAACATTAAAAGTTTCAATTTTGGAAGCTAATATTAAAGAAAATACTCCAAAAAAGCTCGAACTTGTAGATGAAAATGGTATGGTTTTTTATTCAGCCATCAAGTTTTAAATCAATACCCGGACGCCCTCCCGGGCGGGCTACGCCGCTCCCGCGCTGCGCTCGCTCCGGGTCTGCCCTGCCTTTTGCCGGGTAACTCTGCTTGCTCAAGACACGACGAATTTAGCGGCTAAATCGCCTCACATGCCGGGAGATGGGCTGTCGTCCCAATCGTCCTCGAAATCGTCGTCCTGCTTTGGAATGTGAGTAACCGGAGACGGCTGTGTGCTTTCCTGCACCTGTTCTACCGGCCTCTTATCTACCCGCCTTTGTGTTTCCAGACTTTGTTCTTCTAGCCATCGGTTAAACTCTTGATGTCTTAATTCCTCTTGCTCTCTGTCCTTGGCCATGTGGGTTTCACATTTCTTCATAACTTCAGTCAGCGTGAGAGAACGCCAACGCAACCGAGCATCCAGATTGGGGCTGTTTACCTCTGCCTGAAACCAGTCTTTGAATAACTGTTTTGCCCGCTCTAAAGCGGCCTTTAGGGTCGTCAAAACACCAGTGATCTGACGAATTTCAATCTTGAGTTCCGCCGCTTGTTCTTTCTTTTCTTGGATCTCTGGCGGGGGGCGTAGGCGTGCGAAAAAGCCAACCGTCTTTGACCATTCGTCAATGTCGTGGTGACGGGCCTCAAGACGATATTCTGCCTGAGTCAGATTATACTCTTCCTGCGGTATTCTTTTCTCAAGATCGCGGATTTCTTGAGTTTTAAGCGCATACTCTGGGGTATCCTTAACGATCCCCTCACGCAAACCGACCTCTCCTAGAGCTAGTTCATCAGTGGCCTGCTTGAGTATTTCATCCAGCCCCCAAGACTTTCGGGGCTTCATGTAATCATCCCACTCCTGAACAAAGGCGGCTCTCTGCTTCCGCCGCTGCTCCTCATCCCGTGCGGCTTGGGCGCGCAACCGCTCACGCTCCGCCTGTAGGTCGATGATTTCCGCCGTCAGCGCCGCTTTCCGCTCGTTGTCCTGCTCTATGGCCCGGTTGATGTTCCCGGCATCTGTCTTGCGCCCACGACGCTCTAGGGCCGTCACAGAAGGCCCTAGATGGACCGTAGGCGCCCTATCGACCCCACGAGCCTTGAGACTGCGCCGGTCGATCCGTGCGGCCTCTCCTGCGGCTTCTAGAGCCGAATTGGCTTGTGCCTCCCAGAGCGCCCGGACTTCCTCAACCAGAACCGCCCCTTTCTCGATGCCTTGCTTGCGCAACTGGGCATCTGAAAGTTCGGGCTGTGCCTTGTCTCCAAACACCAGAGCGCCCGAAGCATCACGGCTGATCTGCCGGGTCGTGGTCAGCACATGGGCATGGTGGTTGCGCTGATCGCCTTCTCGCCCTGGGCGATGAATGGCGAAATCGACAGCCACCCCGAAACGCTCGGCCAGGGATCGACTAAACTGCGCGATGAGGTCCAGCCGCTGCTGGTCGGTCAGTTCAGCGGGAAGGGCAAGAACCCACTCGCGGGCAGTCCGGCCGTCCTTCCGCTTCTCGGCGGCCTCGGCTCCATTCCACAGGGCGTTTCGCTCACAACCTTGTCCGTCTGGGGTGATGATCCCGGTTGCAACGACACCACGCCGCCGCGTGTAGTCGTGAGCATTGCCGGTCCGATCATCCACCAGAGACGCGCCCGACCGATACGCGGCGGCGGCGACAGCAGATCGCCCGTCCTT
>NZ_JACRVU010000050.1 GCF_018811945.1 Gluconobacter sp. P1C6_b | reverse complement strand
TGGGCGGATGGGGTGGCGGTTTCCCGTCGACCTATTACAACACCAGCTGTCAGACGACCTTCGAGCTGGTCAGCGGCAAGGTCGTCGGATGGACCATGCGTGGGGACGGGTGCTGATTCAGCCAACCTGCTCTATGGTCGTTTCTCCCGCTCACAGGATGGTGCGATCAGGCATGGATGTGCGACTCGATGTTTTCTCTTCAGGACGGTTTCCACGCTGGGGGAAGGGGCTGAAACTCGGCGTGGGGCTTCTTCTGGGGGCCTCGCTCTCCGCCTGCGGCGATCCTGACTGGCAGGGCACCGACTGGACGAAGAACTATCAGGACAACTTCGAGACCCAGATCAGCGCCCGCGCAGCCCTCATGCCCGGAAGCACTGACAAGGCCTATCAGCCCAGCCCGGACGGCACGCCCAACAGCCCGGTGGCCTATCATTCGCCGCCGATGCTGTCTTACGAAGACCGCCCGCTCAACGAGAACATTGCGGGATCGCTGGAACTCGCCGATTACGTCAAGGCCATCCAGGTTGCGAAACTTGATCCCTGGATCAGCGGTCCGGGCCCCTACACGCTCTTTGCCATTCCGAATGCCGCCATGGAGCGCCTGAGCGCCCGCTGGCCAGGTGGGCTGCTCGCTCCGGCCAATCGGGGGCAGCTCACTCATATTCTGGGCTATACGATTGCACACGGGAAATGGGATGAAGCCGCCCTGCGCAAGGCCATCCAGCGCAATCATGGTCGCGCCATCGGGCTGAAGACCCTGTACGGGGATCTGCTGGGTGTGCAGCTTTCCCCGCAGACGGGCGAATTGATCCTTGAGAATACGGCGGGTCAGACCAATCGTTTGGGGAGCAGGTCTTTTCCCCAGTCCAACGGCGTTCTCTATTTCACGCAGGATACGCTTCTGCCCGTTCCGGTGCTGAAACCCGCGTCAGCCGGCAGCAAGCACGGCCATCGCTGAAAACCGCTCCGCATCCTTGCCATCGAACTGAAGTGGGATGGCAAGGAAGTCGGCGCCTGCCGTAATGGCGGACGAGGCGTCCTGCGTGTTCCGGATATTCTCGGCGACCCCGGGCAGTTCCATGACGGAACTCCACCATTTCACCAGCTCCAGATCGCCGGGCGGAAACGCGACGTAATCGGCGCCCGATTCGCCAGATTTCATGGCATCGTCGCGGTTGGTGCACAGGCAGCCGACCGGCATGTCTCTTCCAACCGTCTTGCGCAGGCCTGCAAGGTCCTCGACGTTGGCCGCGTGAAGTCCGTCACAGATCCCCAGAAGGGATTTCGGCGTGTCAGCCAGCGATCCCCCGACTTCCAGGATCATGGCGACGCCATTGGCATGCAGCAGGTCTACGAACTGTGAAAGCTGCGTTGCCTCCGGGGTCCATCCGGCGGGGATTCGAAGAGCCGTTATTTCGGGCAGCAAGAGGATGTCGCGGAGCACCTCGAGGGCAGCGTCCGTCTTAAAACCGGCAGGCAGAACGGGGTAGAGATCACAGGCTGTCATGGGGATGTTCTCGCAGATTGTGGCAGCGGGAGCTAGGCGGGCGGACAGTCAGGATACGTCCGCGATAATCGTTATACGTTTCCAGAGCGCGGAACTGGGCAGGGCTGACCCGGCAGATGGCCCAGCCGATCCCGGCGTCCAGCGCCTGCCGGGCGATTGCGGGTGATGCGCCGCAGTCCAGAATGGACCGTCCGGCCCGTGATCCCACGACTTCGAGCCACCATGCGCCGCCAAACGCGTTTCCTGCACTTTCAACGGAGAGGGCAAGAAACGGTTTATCCCAGGACAGAAGCAGCTGATCCATCTCCTGACGGGACGGAATTATAAAAACAGGGTAGTGAACAGGCAGGGATGTCCTTGACCCCATGCCGGGATCGGGTCTTTCCTGATGGTCTTGCCGGAGCGGGTCGGTATTGGGCATTTTAATCGGGCATTTACTGGCAGAATGAGTGCATGAACGGAAAGATCGTGGCGGTAAACGAGACAGGTAATGGGCAGGACGATAAGGCGGTTGAGCGTCTTGAGGAAGCGATGATGCGGATTGCCGCTGCGTCCGAGCGTCATCTGCTGGCGAAGGAAGCCTGCGAGCGTGCGCTCCATTCCGCTCCTGATCTTTCGGAATTCGCGGCCAATATCGACGCGCTGTGCGCCCGCATTCAGGGCGTGCTTGACAGGAAGGAGGGCTGACCGATGGGACAGGTATCCATTCGTCTCAATGGTTACGTCTACAATGTCGGGTGTCAGGATGGGGAAGAAGCCCATCTCTATGATATGGCCCGTCATGTGGAAGGCTGGCTCCAGCGGGCGCGGACTCTGGGCGGGGCCGCAAGCGAATCCAAGACGCTCATGATGGCCGCCCTGCTGATGGCCGATGAGATTTTCGAGCTGAAACGTCGGCAGATCTCACCTCAGGCTGAAACGCAGATCCAGCAGGCCGAGCAGCTCCTTCGGCTTGAGGGGGCACGGCAGGAGCGTCTGGCGCGTCTGGCGGGGCAGGCGGAGCTTCTGGCTGCGGAACTCGAGCGCGCGTCCTGATTCTACAACGTTTACATTGAACATCGGGCTGGACAGTCTAATATAGGTCGTGGAGCTGCCTGGTGCGTCAGGCAAATCATCCCCCGGGCCGATAAGCATTCCTTAGGGAACTGGCTCTGTCGTGGCCCTGGTCACGTTAACCGGTGCCCACCTGCACTTGCAGGTCTAGGAGGGCTGAAAAGACCAACGGCTTTGGCGGCTCCACAGATTTCCGACTTCGACCTTCTGAAAAAAGAGCTGCGCCTGAAAATGGCCCAGTTACGGCAGGCCGCTTCTTCTGATGACGAAGCGGTGTTGCGAAAATTTCTCCTGAAAGAAATTCTGGCACGACCCGCTCATAGGGTCGCGGCGGTCTGGCCACTGGCCGGAGAAGTGGATCTCCGCCCACTCTGCCACACTCTTTCGGCGTCCGGGCGACAGGTTCTGCTGCCGGAAACCACGCCCAAAGGCTCCCCACTGATCTTCCGGCGATGGACCCCTGCCAGCATCATGGCGGCCGGTCGCTTTGGGACCTCACATCCCGAGGGTGAAATCGATATTCCGGACCTGGTTCTTGTCCCGTTTCTGGCCTTCGATGCTTCCGGCTATCGGCTCGGATATGGCGGCGGCTACTATGATCGCACTCTGGCCATGCTGGATGTGCCGGCAATCGGTTTCGGCTTTGCCGGACAGCAGGTCGATCGTGTCCCTAGAGGTCCTTACGATATTCCGATCCCCGCGATCGTGACCGAGCGCGGGATCATCAGGACCGATCCTTCCAAAATCACTATGAAAGACTGACTGTTGAGACTGCTGTTTCTTGGCGACATTATCGGGCGTAGCGGGCGTGAAGCCATAATCCGGAACCTGGCCGACTGGCGCCAGAAACTCTCCCTGGATCTGGTGGTCGCCAACGGAGAGAATGCGTCACACGGATATGGCCTGTCTCCCGATATTGCCAAGAACCTGCACAATGCCGGTGTCGATGTGATCACGCTGGGCAACCATGCCTGGGACCGGCGGGACATGATCGGCTACATCAATCAGGCCCCCCATATCGTCAGACCCGCCAACTATCCTGCCGGAACGCCGGGGCAGGGGAGTCATATCGTCGAAATCAGTCGTGGGCGCCGGGCACTGGTCATCAACGTGATGGGCCGCATCTTCATGGATCCGCTGGATGACCCTTTTCGCGTCGTCAGCGAAATTCTCTCGCGGCATCGTCTGGGGGTGACGGTCCATGCGATCCTGATTGATGTTCACGCTGAAGCCACCAGCGAGAAAATGGGCTTCGGTGCCTATTTCGACGGCAAGGCTTCTGTCGTGGTGGGGACGCATACGCATGTTCCAACAGCCGATCACCGTATCCTGCCTGCCGGTACGGCTTACCAGACAGATGCTGGAATGTGCGGCGACTACGATAGCGTGATCGGAATGGGGAAGCCTGCCTCATTGCACAGACTGGTTCGCAAGATTCCCGGGGATCGGCCGCAGCCGGCAGAAGGGGAGGCGACGGTTTGTGGGCTGATGGTGGAGACAGATGACGCAACGGGGCTGGCCCGAAAGGTGGCTCCGCTGCGAATGGGGGGGCATCTGGCTCCGAACTGGCCCGACTTCTGAGAAGAGCAGAAAAATTGAGAAAAATCCGCCTTTTTTCGAGTGCGATTCGCAATGAATAACGGGGGTTAGTCTCTTTTTTCGCAGAAAACCGACATTTTTCCTGTTGATAAGTGCCTTGTGAATTCTGTTTGACACTCTGGTGAGCTCCCCGTATAAGCCCGTTCACCGACGCGGCGGGGCTCACTTCTGAGGGGCTCTGGGGCGGCGGGGATGATGGTCTTTGAAAATTGAATATGGAATTGGAAGGGATATGTTGGCGGCGTTTTGGTGCTGGTGATCTGGGATTAAGTTCCTGGGTCTGAGTATCGGGACGTTGGATGATGTATCTTTTAGATGCTTCGAAAAGCCTGACGTTTTTTGATATTTGGGT
>NZ_JACRVU010000005.1 GCF_018811945.1 Gluconobacter sp. P1C6_b | reverse complement strand
ATGCATGTCACGCCAGGGACAGCCGGTCCGCAGAACATGCAGCATGCCATTGAGAAACAGGCGGTTGTCTCCGGCTGGACGGGCCCAACGTCCACGCTCAGAAGGCAGAAGCGGGCCAATCACCGCCCATTCATGATCCGTCAGATCGCCTCGTGCCATGCCTGTTCTCTCTGCTCCTGACCCCACAGGCAGGAAGTGAATCAGATCTCAGGCAGATCGTATAGATCTTTTGTCAACTCGACCTAGGTCATGATCTGAGCGAGAGCACGCAGCTGGGAAGCAATAGTTGGGCGGCTTTAAGTTGCCTGCGTAGCCTTAGGCAATGTCTGTTAAGCTATGGGCGGATGCTGCCCCCATACGCATGAAGATTGGGCGGTTAGAAATTATCTGACGCGGATTTGCGGCGGCCGCCCAAGCTGTAACGGTTGCCTGGATAGGTGAAGATCCCCTTCATGACGACGCGGCCTTTGACCCATGTGCGACGTACGAGCTGGAGGCAGGGTTCGTGGGCACCGATGTCCAGCAGCGATTGTAGATCCGGGGTTGGGGAGACGGCGAACACGACGTGTTCGATCTCGTCGGGGCCGGAGATATGGTAAAGGTGCCGGTGAGGATGGGTAAGGGTGAAGTCCTGCTGGAGGTATTCGGGCGCGAATGCCGGAGAGACGAAACGCTCTTCCACCTGAAGCGGGATCTCGTCTTCGAAATGGACGATCACGGAATGGAACAGCTTGCTGCCGGGGCGCATGTCGAAGGAAAATGCGAGATCGATGTCGGCGCGAATGGCTTCCAGTGTGATGACCCGCGCCGTGTGAATATGGCCTGAACTCAGGATGTCATCGGCGATATCATGAAGTTCCAGCAGGTCGGCTTTCGGTGAAGGGCGGGATACGAAAGTTCCCACACCCTGCGCACGGACCACGACTCCTTCGGTCATCAGTTCGCGAAGCGCCCGGTGAACCGTCATGCGGGAGACGCCGAGGAGTTCGACCAGTTCGCTCTCGGAAGGAAGTTTCTGGCCTTCTTTCCACTCGCCGTCCTGAATGCGCTCGGTAATGTAGAGTTTGACCTGTTCGTACCGAGCGGGAGAGCGTTCCCGGGAGACGTCCATTTTCATGTCGCGGGCTGTCCTTCAGCTGGGAAGCGGCAATCCAAAAAACATCCTGGCGAAACGGTTATTTAGACAAGAGGTTGTATGGATGAGAATATGCAACTTTATACCACAGGACGTCATTTACCGTCAAAAATTCGCTGAACTGGCCTTTTGCCGCCGATCCAGTACGAAAGTTCGTGTGGGCCGGCGATGTCCCACAGAAGCATGTCCGCGGCCTGTCCGGCTGTCAGGCTGCCGGTTACGTTCTGAAGCCCCAGAGCTTGGGCCCCGATCCGGGTTGTGGCCGAGAAGGTTTCTTCGGGAGTCATGCGGAACAGGGTGCAGGCCATGTTCATGATGCCCGTAAGGCTCACGCTTGGGGAGGTTCCGGGATTGCAGTCTGTGGCAAGTCCCATGGGAACATTGTGTTTTCGGAACAGGTCTACGGGCGGTATGCGCGTTTCACGGATGAAATAGAAGGCTCCCGGAAGCAGCATAGCGACTGTGCCGGCATGGGCCAGGTCAATGACGTCGTCTTCCACGACATATTCCAGGTGGTCGGTCGAGAGGGCGCCGTAACGGGCGGCCAGCTTGGTGCCGCCGCTGTTCGAGAGCTGCTCGGAATGGAGGCGGACAGGGATTTTCAGGTCGTTTGCCGCAATGAATAGATGTTCGATCTGATCAGGGGTGAAAGCAATGTTTTCACAGAAGCCGTCAATGCTGTCGATCAGCTTTTCTTCCACGGCCTGAGGGAGAATGTCAGCGATGAGGTGGGAGACATAATCGTCCTGCCGGTCTTTGAATTCCGGCGGCAGGGCGTGGGCGCCTAGAAAGGTTGCGTGAACGCGCACAGGCAGGGCGGTGTCGATGGCTCGGGCTACGCGGAGCTGCTTGAGTTCGTCCTGCAGGGTCAGGCCGTAGCCGGACTTCATCTCGAGGGTCGTCGTGCCCTCGGCGATCATGCGGTGCACGCGTCGGGCCGTGACGTCAAAGAGTTCGTCTTCGGAAACGTTGCGGGTGGCATTGACCGTGGAGATGATGCCGCCACCCTTACGTGCGATTTCCGCATAGGAGACGCCATTGAGGCGTTCCGCGAATTCCAGGCTGCGGTCGCCGGCGTAAATGACATGGGTGTGCGCGTCCACGAGGCCTGGCGTCATCCAGAGGCCGTTTCCCGAGTGAATTTTATGCGCTAGGTTTTGCGGAGCATCTGGAAGGTCACGGGCCGCTCCGATCCAGCTGATCCGTCCGTTTTTAATGCCGATAGCGGCATTGTGGATGCAGCCATAGCCGTCCTGGTCCGAAATGAGCGCCGGGTCGGCAGTCGCGACATGAATGTCTGTCCAGAGCGTATCCCACATTCGCGTTCTTCCTTGCGCCATCAAATCTGTCGTGGTGGTATATACAAGTCTTACAATTCCATTATCATCATGCAACCAACGGGAAAAGCAAAGACTTTCCGCGTGATGAGGGAAGGAATGTCGAGGTTATGGAACTGTTTGCAGAGCAGGCCCTGCTGCCGGACGGTTGGCACCGGAATGTGCGGATTACCGTTTCTTCTGACGGCCGTTTCGAATCGATTGTCCCGGATGCCCGGATATCTGCGGGTGTCGAGCGGAAAACGGTTGTTGTTCCGTCGCAGCTGAGTCTGCATTCCCATGCTTTTCAGCGGGGTATGGCGGGACTGGCGGAGAGCCGTCAGAATCCGGCGGATACGTTCTGGACCTGGCGGCGGCTGATGTATCAGCTCGCGCATCGCATTTCGCCCGAACAGATGCAGGATATTGCAAGCTACCTGTATATGGAAATGCTGACGGCCGGATATACGCAGGTCGCGGAATTTCATTACCTGCATCATGCACCGGGTGGAGCGACTTACGGGCAGGTGGCGGAGATGTCCCTGAGGGTTGGTGAGGCAGCTCAGGCGGTCGGCATTGGTCTGACGCTTTTGCCAACGCTTTACGAGCGTGGGGGCTTTGACGGGCGTCCTCTTCAGGAAGCGCAGGAGCGGTTCGCGACGACGCCGGAACTCATCGGCAGGATCATCAGCGAGACACGATTGGCCTGGGCAGAAACGCCGCTGCTCTCCGTTGGGCTGGGTTTGCATTCGCTGCGGGCGGTTGATCTGAAGACGGTTCCGGATCTTCTGGCTGCGCAGACAGCCCCCGTGCATATCCACGTGGCCGAGCAGCAGAAAGAAGTGGAGGAGTGCGTCGCCTTCGTGGGGGCACGGCCTGTGGAATATCTGCTGTCTGAGGCGGATGTTGATGAGCGGTGGTGTCTGGTACATGCGACCCATCTTTCCGATTCCGAAATTGCGGGGATGGCGCGTTCCGGAGCTGTGGCGGGGCTTTGTCCGATCACGGAAGCCAATCTGGGAGACGGACTTTTCCCGCTTGCCCCCTATGTGAATGACGGGGGACGCTTCGGGATTGGAAGCGACAGCAATGTGCTGATCAGCCCGTGGGAAGAGCTGCGCACTCTGGAATACGGGCAGAGGCTTTTTACGCAGACGCGATGTGCGGCTCTGCCGGCGGAGACGCTGGGGTCCACGGGAGGATGGCTGTACCGGCAGGCTCTGGATGGCGGGCGGTGGGCCTGC
Source organism: Gluconobacter sp. P1C6_b (assembly GCF_018811945.1). Classification (GTDB taxonomy): domain Bacteria; phylum Pseudomonadota; class Alphaproteobacteria; order Acetobacterales; family Acetobacteraceae; genus Gluconobacter. The sequence continues at coordinate 163,104 of NZ_JACRVU010000005.1, read as the reverse complement.
GGGCTTGAGTCCTGGGGGCTGGTTGCTGGAGCACGGGCTGATCTGTGTGTGTTGGACGAGGATCTGCTGCCGCTGCCGTATCTGCAGGATGATGCCGTTCTTGATGCGGCCATTTTCGGATCACGCCAGCCTCCCGTGAAGGATGTGCTGTGTGGTGGTCAGTGGCGCGTGCGCGATGGACGGCACCTCAATCATGACGCTGTGACGGCTGCGTTCCGGCGCACCGTGCGCACGCTTCTTGATCTCTGATCTCAAAAGGAAACCCTGATCATGACGGATGTTTTTTCCTTTGTTCGCGGGACGATGCCCGTGCTTGTGACCCTTCCTCATTCCGGCTGTCATCTGGCGCCCGGGATGGAAAGGCGGATGACGGAACGCGGGCATCAGTTGCCTGATACCGACTGGTATATGGAACATCTCTATGCCGGTGCGTTGGCGAGAGGCATGGGAGTGCTGAAGGCCAATCATTCCCGTTACGTGGTGGATCTGAACCGTGGCGCTGATGATGCGGCGCTTTATCCGGGGCGGCCCAGCACGGGACTTGTACCGTCACTGACGTTTGACGGGCAGCCCATTTACCATGAGGGGCAGGCACCGGACGAAAGCGAGATCGCCGAGCGGCGGGAGGCTTACTGGCGTCCCTATCATGAAGCTGTTGCGGAAGAGCTGGAGCGGCTTCGTCAGAAATGGGGATGGGCGGTTCTGTGGGACGGGCATTCCATCAAGTCGACCATTCCCCGACTGTTTGAGGGGACGCTTCCGGACCTGAACCTGGGGACCAATAGCGGACAGTCCTGTGACGGGGAACTGCAGACGCTTCTGGGGCGCCAACTGGCTGGAAACGTGGCCTACAGCCATGTCGTCAATGGTCGTTTCAAGGGCGGATACACGACGCGGCATTACGGCCAGCCAGAGCGTGGAATCCATGCCATCCAGCTTGAAATTGCGCAGTCCACCTATTTGAGGCGTGAAGAAGCGCCTTGGCCGATCGATCTGGAGAAGGCGGTGCGTCTGTCCCGGATGATCGATGGCCTGCTTGAGACAGCGCTGTGCTGGCGGCCAGAGGCGGGGTGTTCGGGAAAATAAATCCCGATGTCATTTCATAAATGGATTGACAATTCCGCAGAGCGATTTGAGTATTGGTATATACAAGTTCATACAGGATGAAGCCCATGAGTGATCCCGGCAACCGCCTTTCGAATGATCGTGTCATCCGTGCCCCGACCGGGCCTGAACTCTCGGCGAAGAGCTGGCAGACGGAAGCGCCGCTCCGGATGCTGATGAACAATCTGGATCCTGACGTCGCGGAGAAGCCGTCCGAGCTTGTTGTTTATGGTGGCATCGGTCGCGCAGCGCGGAACTGGGACTGCTATGACAGGATCGTCGAGGCGCTGCGTGATCTGGAAGAGGACCAGACACTTCTGGTACAGTCCGGCAAGCCGGTTGGCGTGTTCCGGACGCATGCCGATGCGCCGCGTGTCCTGATCGCGAACTCCAACCTCGTGCCGCACTGGGCCACCTGGGAGAAGTTCAACGAACTCGATCGGGCCGGGCTCATGATGTACGGGCAGATGACGGCGGGATCGTGGATCTATATCGGCTCGCAGGGCATTGTTCAGGGCACGTATGAGACCTTCGTGGAAATGGGGCGCCAGTATTATGGCGGCAGCCTGAAAGGGCGCTGGATCCTGACGGGGGGTCTGGGCGGCATGAGTGGGGCGCAGCCTCTGGCCGCGGTCATGGCCGGTGCGTCCATGCTGGCCGTCGAATGTGAGCCGTCCCGTATCCGCAAGCGTCTGGAGACGGGGTATCTGGACCGGCAGGTCGAGACGCTCGACGAGGCGCTGGAAATCATTCAGGACGCCTGCGCGAAAGGCGAGGCCGTTTCCGTGGGCCTTCTCGGGAATGCCGCTGAAGTCTTCCCGGAGTTGGTGCGCCGCGGCATCCGTCCGGATGGTGTGACGGATCAGACATCCGCCCATGATCCGCTGAATGGCTATCTGCCGGCGGGATGGTCGCTGGAACAGGCCGAGAAAATGCGCATCACCAATCCTGCGGCGGTCGAGAAGGCGGCGCGGGAGTCCATGCGGCTTCAGGTCGAAGCCATGGTGGCATTCCATCGTCAGGGTATTCCGACCTTCGATTACGGCAATAACATCCGCCAGATGGCCTTTGACGAAGGGCTTGAAGACGCTTTTGCTTTCCCGGGCTTCGTGCCGGCCTATATCCGCCCGCTGTTCTGCCGGGGTATCGGTCCGTTCCGCTGGGCAGCACTTTCGGGAGATCCGGAAGATATCTTCAAGACGGACCAGAAGGTCAAGGAACTGCTGCCGGACGACAAACATCTTCACAACTGGCTCGATATGGCGCGGGAAAAGATCCATTTCCAGGGACTGCCTTCGCGCATCTGCTGGGTTGGTCTGGGGGATCGTCATCGTCTGGGACTGGCGTTCAACGAAATGGTGGCCAGCGGTGAACTCAAGGGGCCGATCGTGATCGGGCGTGATCATCTGGACAGTGGTTCGGTGGCGAGTCCGAACCGTGAGACCGAGAGCATGCGTGACGGTTCGGATGCCGTGTCCGACTGGCCGCTGCTGAATGCGCTTCTGAATACGGCGTCTGGCGCGACCTGGGTGTCGCTGCATCATGGCGGCGGCGTCGGCATGGGCTTTTCCCAGCATTCCGGCATGGTGATCGTGGCGGACGGCACGCCGGATGCGGCGCGGCGTCTGGAGCGGGTGCTGTGGAACGACCCGGCTACAGGAGTCATGCGGCATGCGGATGCCGGTTACGACATTGCCACGAAGTGTGCCCGCGAGAAGGGCCTCGACCTTCCCATGATCACGCGCGGAGCCTGAGACCATCATGACAACCAGCATTTTTACACTCACGCCCGGCACGATCACGCTCAGCGACCTGCGGGAATTCTATTTCGGCCAGCAGGATGTCCGTCTGGACGACGGGACCTTTGAGACCCTTCAGCGTGCGGCAGAGTCCGTGGAGCGTATCGTCGGGCGTGGCGAGCCCGTCTATGGTGTGAATACGGGTTTCGGAAAACTTGCGAAGACCCGGATTCCCGATGACCGTCTGCGCGATCTTCAGCGCAATCTGGTGCTGAGCCATGCTGCGGGGATCGGCCAGCCGATGCCGGAGCGTGTGGTCCGCCTGATCCTGCTGCTCAAGGCCAATGGTCTGGCGCGCGGCTATTCGGGTGTGCGTCCGCAGATCGTGCAGCTTCTGCTGGACATGCTGAACCGGGGCGTCGTGCCCGTTATTCCGGAAAAGGGATCGGTCGGCGCTTCGGGCGATCTGGCTCCGCTGGCCCATATGTCGGCCGTGGTAATCGGTGAGGGCGAGGCATTCTATCAGGGCAAGCGCCTCAAAGGCGACGAGGCCCTGAAGGCGGCCGGGCTTGAGCCTCTGGTTCTGGGCGCCAAGGAGGGCCTGGCCCTTCTGAACGGCACGCAGGCTTCCACGGCGCTGGCGATTGCAGCTCTTCTGGATGCCGAGCGGCTGTTTCATGCAGCCCTTATCACGGGTGGCCTGACGCTTGATGCGGCGCGCGGCACGGATGCGCCGTTCGACCCGCGTCTGCATGAACTGCGTGGTCAGAAAGGGCAGATCGAATGTGCGGCGGTCTATCGTGCGCTGATGCAGGGTTCTGCAATTCGGGCATCGCATCTTGAAGACGACGAGCGGGTTCAGGATCCGTATTGCCTGCGCTGCCAGCCGCAGGTCATGGGCGCCTGTCTGGACAATCTGCGGCAGGCGGCTCGGGTTCTGGTGATCGAGGCGAATGCGGTTTCAGACAACCCGATCCATTTCCCGGACACGGATGAGATGATCTCGGGCGGCAACTTCCATGCGGAACCTGTGGCGATTGCCGCGGATCTCATGGCGATTGCCGTCTCCGAGGTCGGGGCGATTGCGGAGCGGCGTCTGGCGCTGCTGGTCGATGCGCAGATGAGCGGCCTTCCGCCGTTCCTGGTGCAGGACAGCGGGCTGAACTCCGGCTTCATGATCGCGCAGGTTACGGCTGCGGCTCTGGCGTCCGAAAACAAGACGCTGGCCCATCCGGCGAGTGTGGACAGTCTGCCGACTTCGGCCAATCAGGAAGATCACGTCTCAATGGCGACGTTTGCCGCGCGTCGTGTTGGCGATATCGTGGACAATGTCCGGACGATCATTGCGGTTGAATATCTGGCGGCCGTGCAGGGGCTTGATTTCCTGGCGCCACTGGAAACATCCGCTCCGCTGCTTGAAGTCGCGAAGACGTTGCGGAAAACTGTGCCCTTCTTTGCTCAGGACCGGTTGTTCACGCCGGACATGGAAGCCGCCCGCGCGCTCATCATCGACGGCGCTCTGGGAGGCTGTGTCGGGTCGGGCGTTGCCCTGCCTGCTCTTGAGGGCTGATCGGGACGGGAGAAGAACGGGGAATGAACCATCACGGCATCGCGGCTCTGCATCGGCGGGCTGACAGGGCTCTTCCCCATATTTTCCGCGATTATGTAAACGGTGGCTCCCATTCGGAGCGCACCATCCGGGCCAATCGCCGGGCCTTTGACCGCTGGGCGGTTGTTCCGAAATGTCTGGTGGATGTTTCGGAGTGCGATCTGTCCGGCTCTTTTCTGGGAGCCACGCATCGGCTCCCGTTCATGTTTGCGCCGCTGGGTTTTGGTGGCCTGATGTGCCCGGACGGCGAAATCCGGGCTGCGCGGGTTGCGGCTGCGGCGGGTCTGCCGATGGCGGTGTCCACTTTCGCCATTCAGTCGCTGGAGACGCTCTCCCGCGTGCCGGGTGTGACGCTTGCGGCGCAGATCTATGTCTTCCGCGACCGGGGCATCACCCGCGACATGCTGCGCCGGGCGCAGAGCTGTGGCATCCGGAATATCATTCTGACGGTTGATACGCCGATTACGCCGCTCCGGCTGCGCGATGTGCGCAACGGCTTTCGCAATCTGACGCGCCCGTCTTTGCGGCATGTGCTTTCCATGGCCGCACATCCACGCTGGACGGCAGGGATGCTGCGGAACGGGATGCCGAAAATCGGCAATCTGGCGCCTTATGGCATGGGCGGAAATCTGATGGAGCAGGCCAGAAATGCGGCGTCCCAGATCGATCCGACGCTGACCTGGAAAGATCTGGACTGGCTGCGCTCCGTCTGGCCGGGGCAGCTTGCCGTTAAGGGAATCATGGACGCGGGGGACGCGCTGGCCTGCCAGAAAGCGGGGGCACAGACGGTGATCGTTTCCAATCATGGGGGGCGGCAGATGGACCCGGCCCCGTCGTCGCTTTCCGTCCTGCCAGACATCGTTGAGGCTCTGAAGGGCGAAACAGACGTCATTCTTGACGGCGGTGTCCGCTGGGGCGGGGACGTCGTGACCGCGCTGGCGCTGGGCGCGAAGGCTGTGGGGATCGGGCGTCCCTGGGCCTGGGCTCTGGCGGCGGGTGGCGAGAGAGGCGTTCGCAGTCTGGTGGACGGGCTGGGTGGTGAGATCCGCGATGTGTTGCGTCTGGGCGGTATGGTGGATCTTGCGTCGCTGCGGGCGCAGGGAGCGGCAGCGCTCCGGCCTGTCAGTTGACGGCGTAGGCGATCTGACCCGCTTTCAGAATGGTGAGTTCAAAGGGGATTTCACTCAGAAGGATGTCTCCCGCTGCGAGCGTGTAATGCTGTTGTCCTGTCATGACGTCCCAGTGCCCGTCTACGGCGATAAAACCCAGCAAAGCACCTGAAGGAAGATTTTCGGGCGTGATGGCGGTCAGGTTCGGGCCTGTCCTGTTCGCGGGGCGCATCAGGTTCAGGACTTCGAGCAGGCCGTCCAGAGGTACGCCTGTCAGGGGCAGGTCGCCACTGAACCGGATCACGCCGCCGGGCTGATCCAGCAGGAGAGGCGGAGCGCCCGAAACGGGAAGAAGCCGGACGCCATTTCCCGCCAGAAGCCCCATCTGTCTGAACAGACCCGCAAAGCTGGAGAACGGTGCGGGCCTGGTGATGCTGGCGACACTGAGACGCCATTCCGGCTGTTCGGTCAGCAGACGGGTGGTGCCGGCGCCATTTTTCCATGGGCTTGCCAGCACGCTATGCAGACGGATGTGCCGGAGGGTCATTGGGCGTCTGCGGGAACGAGTTTTCCGGGGTTCAGGATGTTCTTCGGGTCCAGTGCGGTCTTGATGGCGCGCATGACGGACAGGGCGGCAGGCTCGTGTTCTTCGGTCATGAAGATCTGTTTTGCGAGGCCGATCCCGTGTTCGCCACTCGCAGAGCCACCGAGCGAGAGGGCGCGTCGGATGATTTTATGGTCCAGTTCGAGGGCGCGCTTTTCGGCATCCGCGTCATTGGGGGGGATCAGGATGACGGTGTGGAAATTGCCGTCGCCGACATGGCCGACAATGGGGGCCAGCAGACCCGAAGCGTCGATATCGGCCCTGGCGCCGGTCATGAGTTCCGTCAGTGCGGCGATGGGAACGATGGCATCGGTGGTGATGCCCCTGTAGCCGGGGCGATAGGCCATGCAGGCCCAGAAGGCGTCATGGCGCGCCTTCCAGAGCGTGTTTCGTTCTTCGGTTGCGGTAGCCCAGCGGAAGGACTGCCCGCCCTGACCTTCCACGAGATCGCGCAGCACCGTTTCCTGTTCCGCGACACTGGTGGGGGAACCTGTCAGTTCGAAGAACATGGTGGGGAGGGCTTCGTAGCCCGTGAGATGGGAGTACTGGATGCAGGCGTCCATCTGGATGTCGTCGAGCAGTTCCATCCGGCCGACCGTCAGGCCGCACTGGATCACGAGGACGGCTGTCTCCACGGCGCTGGCCAGCGTGGGGAACTGGCAGACTGCGGCGCCGACGGCCTCGGGGATGGGATGGAGCTGGGCCTGCACTTCCGTGATGACGGCCAGCGTGCCTTCCGAACCGATGAGCAGTCCTGTCAGATCGTAGCCTGTGGCGGCCTTGCGGACGGCGCCACCCGTATGAAGAATGCGTCCGTCGGCCAGAACGGCCGTGAGGCCCAGCACATTGGCGCGCATGGTGCCGTAGCGCATGGCTCCGGTGCCGGATGCCCGGGTGGCGCACATTCCGCCAAACGTCGCCTCGCCGCCGGGATCGACCGGGAAGAACAGGCCCTGTGTCCGCAGATGGAGGTTCAGGTCCTGCCGCGTCACGCCAGCCTGCACGCGGCAGGTCAGGTTCTCGGGCGAGACGTCGAGAATGTCCGTCATCATGGAAAGATCGAGGCTGATGCAGTCCGGAACGGGCGTCAGCTGGCCTTCAAGGGAGGTGCCACCACCGAAGGGAATGACGGGAACATTTTCCTCGTGGCAGATCCGCAGGGCGTCGGACACGTCCTGTGTGGTGCGGGCGAACAGGACATAGGCCGGCAGCAGGCTCTGATCCGGGTGGCGCCATCCTTCGCCATGTGCGTGATGATCACGGACCGTCTCATTGGCGGTCAGGCGATCTCCGAAAAGAGGAGCGAGACGCCGGGCGGCGCGTTCGGCGGCAGAGGGGCCGGTCATGGCGCGTTCCTTCTCAGGCTGCGGAGGAGTGTGAGGGCTGACGGACGCGATTAAGGGCGGCAAGGAAGGCCTGGCTGTCTTCGGGGCGCGCAATGCTGACGCGGATCCATGTCTCGTAGCCTTTTTCCTTCCAGGGTTTGACGATGACGCCCTGTTCGAGAAGACGCTCGGCGAGAGCTGACGCGGATTCTCGGGCGTTGAAGAACAGGAAATTGGCGAAGGACTGTGCGACGAAATAGCCGCGTTCTTCCAGAGCCGCTTTCAGCGCTTTGCCTTCGGTCAGGGTTGCGTCCACCGTCCTGTGCATGTGCTTCTGGTCGAGCAGGCTCAGCCGGGCCATTTCCAGCGCGGCGCTGTTGCTGTTGAACGGATCGCGGACGCGGGTCATGACGGCGGTGAGGCCGGGATCAGACGTCAGTGCGTAGCCGACCCGCAGCCCGGCCAGACCGTAGGCTTTCGAGAAGGTTCTCAGGACCATCCAGGGACGTGACTGGTTTTTGAGGATGGCGAGACTGTCGGCATAGTCCGGGCTGGAGCGTGCATATTCCCAGTAGGCTTCGTCGATGACGATCAGCGTGTCTTCCGGGGAGGCGTCGACCAGGCTCTGCATGGCGTCGCCTGTCATCATGCAGCCGACGGGATTGGACGGGTTCGAAAACATCAGCACCTTGAGGGGACCGGATGTTACAGCCTGATGCAGCTGCGGCAGGTCGAAACGGGCATCTGCTGTCATGGGAATGGCTTCTGCCTTGGCGCCCATCATCTGGGGCCAGATCAGATGCAGCCCGAAGGACGGCAGAACCGTGACGAGGCGGTCTCCCGCGGACAGGAAGGCTTCACAGATCATGCGGATGATCTGTTCGGAGCCGTTTCCGATAACAATCCGGTCCGTGTCGATTCCGGTCTGACGGGACAGCTCTTCCCGAAGCCCCTCGGCGGAAGCATCCGGATAGCGGAACAGGCTTGAGGCTATTTCGGTCCAGTGCTCCAGAGCCGTAGGAGATGGTCCGTAAGGGTTTTCATTGCTGCCCAGCTTGGTGATCCGCGGAATGCCGTATTTTGCCCGCACGGCGTCTTCTGACAGGCCCGCATTATAGACCGGTAACTGACGGACTTCAGCCCGGGCCAGGGAGAGGGGAGAGGTCCGGCATTCGGGGGCGGTATTCATGCGATGGCTCCACGGGAAGAAGGGGCTGGGGCTGTGTGGGGAGAGAGTTATTCAGCTTGTAAATACAACCATAGATTCTTTGGGATATCCAGAGGCTGAAGGGGCTCTGGAGGTGTTTTTCAGGCCTTTTCATACGCTTTTTTCAGGGGTGTTTTCCTTTCCGGTCAAGGGCGCGATCGGAGAGAGAAGGATATTGATAGAAGGGGATATTTTCAGGAGTTCCGGGCGAAAAGTGATGCCGGTATGGTGTCTGCCAAGGGGGGAGAATTCCCAAAAAACCAGTTCGATATCAGAATAGATATAGACAACCTTTTTCCGGAATGACATGGTCTATCCCGAAAAGGCCGCATGCCTTTCGGTTTCCTCTGTAGCCTGTCAGTGACTGATGGTGTCTCCTTCAAACGACTGCTTTGGGAAAGTACGGGAATATGATGTCCAAGAATAACATTCCATCACCGGATCAGGATGCCTGTTGTTTTCCCGTCTCAGGAAGCAGATCTCAGCCGGATCTGAAGCGAAAAGGTGCATCCCCGTTTCTGGTCTGGGTCCTTGCAACGACTGCATTTTCCTGCTGCGCGGCGCAGGCCGCAGATCCCAGGAAGCAGACCCGTCCCGTCGTCCATCACAATACTGGCAAGGCTGCTCCGGGAGCACCTGTCCGCTCGAAAGCTGCTCGGCCCCGTCGTGCAACGGCGCGTGAGGCGCTGGAAAGCGAGAGCATGCAGGTGACAGCCCATCATGTTCCTCATGGTGCCGTTACGACCGTATCCTCTGAAGCACTGGCGGACGCGGTGCCGGGCACCAATCCGCTCAAGGTTCTGGCGCGTCAGCCGGGTGTCATGTTCCAGTCCGATGATCCGCAGGGCATGGATACCTGGTCGACCCAGTTCTATATGCACGGCTTCCTGCAGAACCAGATCGGCATGACGCTGGATGGTATTCCGCTGGGTGATCAGGAATTCCATACCTTCAATGGTCTGAACTCCGTCAATGCGATCTCGGCCGAGAATGTCGGGCGGATGGATGTCTCCATGGGGGCCGGGGCTGAATCCGTTGCCAGCACCAGCAATCTGGGTGGTGCTGTCGAGTATGTTTCTTCCGATCCCAAGCACAAGGCTGGCGGTCTCGCATCGCAGACATTCGGCTCAAACAGCGGATTTCATACGTTTCTGCGGATGGATAGTGGCGATCTGAACAAGAGCGGCACGCGGTTCTACGTCTCCTACATGCGCAATTCACAGGACAAGTGGAAAGGAGGCGGGGACCAGTTCGGTCAGCAGGTCAACGCCAAATTCGTGCAGCCGATTGGTGAGCGCAGCAGTATTTCTTCTTTCTTCGATTACAACCTGACGCAGAGCTATCTGTATCAGGACATGTCCTTCGACATGCTCAAGAATGGCGGATACGGGATCGACAATTTTTACGGTACGCCCAACGCCTACAAAAAAGCCTATCTGTCCGCGCTTTCGGCAAATGGTCTTCCAGGTGGCGCCCTGCCAGCGGGTTATTCCAAGATGTCCGATCCGTGGGACGCGTCCTATTACGATGGCGCACTGGTCGAGCGTGATTATCTGGGCGGTCTGAAAGCCAATCTGGCCCTGACGGATCGACTGCGGTGGGAAAGCGTGGTGTACGGGCATGGGCAGTATCTGCGCGGAACCTGGGCGAACCCGTATGTTTCCTCTCCCAATGGTGCGCCGTTGATCGATCAGGCGACCGTGACGCATTCCCAGCGCTTTGGCTTCACGTCCGCTCTTCATTACCAGATCGCACATAATGATATCAGCGGTGGCGTCTGGTATGAGAACTTCCATACGGATGTGGGACGTTTCGGTTATGAGGAGCCCCTGCTTTCGGATGTGGAATCCGGGAAGGCCAAGCCTGTCAATTCGGTCGGGGAACTTCCCGATCCTTACGCCACGCTGTGGGGGCAGAACCTTAATTCCAACAGCTTTACGGCTTTTGTGCAGGACACGTATCACGTTCTGCCCAACCTTTCCCTGCATTTCGGCTTCAAGTCGCTTCTGCAGACGGTGCGGGGCGGGCAGTATGCCAACGACGAGAGCTATACGGGCGTTGGTCAGATCGCAGGTGGCAGCATCACGACGGCCAAGGCGTTCCTGCCGCATTTCAGCGGAGACTGGCATTTCCTGAAGCATCACGAACTGTATTTCGATATCGCGGAGAACGTGAAGTCCTATCCTGTTCAGGCCTTCAAGGAAGGGGCGTCGCCTTTTTCCGTCTCGCAGTCCGCATATAACCAGTTGTTGCAGAATGGTGGTCTGAAGCCTGAGACGGACTGGAATTTTGCGGTCGGCTATCGTTTCACGCACAAATATGCTCTGGCGTCCGTGCATGCTTACAGAACGAATTTCCACAACCGCCTGCAGCAGGTGACGTCGGGCTCGATCGTCAATCCGGTTTCCACGGTTGCGAACGTAGGTGGCGTGACCATGAACGGGGTGGATGCCGGTCTGACGCTGATGCCCGTCAAGGGACTCTCGCTGTATAACAGCATCAGTTACAACCACGCGACCTATGACAATAACGTTACGGAATCCGGAACGACCTATCATACCAAGGGTCAGCAGATCGTTGCTTACCCGCGCTTCATGTACAAGGCGAGCCTTGCGTATGAGTGGCGGAACTTCTCCGCGCATCTCGATACCCAGTTCCTTGGCACGCGCAATTACAGCTATACAGGGGACATGAAAATTCCCTCTTACTGGATCGAGACGCTGGGTGCGCGGTATCGCTTTGGCAGCCTTGGGAAATATTCCAGAAGCCTGGGTTTCGTGCAGAACCTGACCTTTGAGTTCAATGTCTATAACCTGACGAACACGAAATATATTTCTACGATGGGTGAAAACGGTGTGCCGATGTCGGGTGACTATCAGTCCTTCCTCGTGGGTGCGCCGCGTCAGTACTATGGCACGCTCAAGGCGGAATTCTGATGACGGAACAGGTGCGCAGGGCTGAATTCCATCAGTCCGTCGAGGTTCATACGATCTATCGGATCCCGACGGAACACCGGCATGGACGTGTCCGCGACCTGTTTACGGTCTGGTTCAGTACGAACATGACGCTCCTGACGATCGTAACCGGGGCGCTGGGACCAAAGATTTTCGATCTGTCCCTGATCTGGGCGATTGTCGCCGTGATTGCCGGCAATCTGGTGGGCGCGATTTTCATGGCGCTCCATGCCGCGCAGGGGCCGGTTCTGGGTGTGCCGCAGATGGTGCAGAGCCGCGGTCAGTTCGGCGTCTGGGGTGCGGTTCCGATCATTGTTCTGGTCGTGTTGATGTATATCGGGTTCGCGGCTTCGAACTGTGTCGTAGGTGGTGAGGCGCTGGACGATGCCCTGCCTGTGCTGGGGCGGGTTCCGGCGGTTCTGCTGCTGGCCTTCATCAGTCTCGTTCCCTGTATTCTGGGATATGGGGCGATACATGCGTGTTCAAAGGCCGTGACATGGCTCTCGGGAATTGCGGTCATGTACTGTCTGGTGGTCGGGTTCTGGCACATGCCGGTTACGCTTCTTACGGAACTGCATGGTTCGATTGCTGGTTTCTGCGGCATGTTTTCGATCGCGGCACTCTGGCAGATTGCCTATGCGCCGTATGTTTCCGACTCATCCCGCTATCTGCCCGAGGACAGTCTGTCCGTCCGGAACACGTTCTGGGCGAGTTATGGGGGGACTGTACTTGGCACGATCCTGCCGATGGTTCTGGGGGCCTTTCTGGTCCTGCAGTGGCCTGGCGAAAGCGTGGTGCAGTCGCTGGGTCATCTGGCAGGAGCGTGGGGGGCGCCGGTTCTGGTTGTCCTGTCCCTGTCCATTGCTCTGGCCAATGCCATGAGTGTCTATTGCGGGGCACTATCGAGCATCACGATTATCCAGACCTTTCTTCCCGAGTGGCGTGCGGCGTTAAGAAGCCGCGTTGTTCTGACATGTGCGCTACTGGGGCTATCGCTGTTTTTTGCGCTGGGAATGGCGGATACCTTCATGAAATCCTATGCGGCTTTTCTGGACATCCTGATGGCTGTCATGGTGCCGTGGACTGCAATCAATCTGTACGATTACTATGTTCTGCGTCATGGCGACTATGATGTTGATTCGTTCTTCCGGAAGGATGGCGGCATATACGGGTATGTAAACTGGGCTGCGGTCGGAAGTTATGTTCTGGGTGTTCTTGTCGAAATCCCTTTTCTGAAAAATGAATTCTTTACGGGATTTTTTGTCCCTTATCTTCACAAGGTGGATGTTTCCTGGCTGGTCAGTCTGGTTGTGACCAGCCTGTTCTATGCGGCCGTATCCCGAAGGAGCCGTGTCGGTGATGTCTCCCGTCCGTCTTCCTGCTGATATGTGGGGGCGTGTGTGGCGTCAGTGGTGCCAAACCGGCCTGCTTGCTGTCGGGGTGGCAGGAAGTCTGCAGTTTGCGTCGGCGCAGACCGTGCAGCGCTATTCCGATCCGAAGGATGATTTTCCGATCTCGGCGGCGGTTCAGGTCCCGGCAGGAGCGGAGACGGTTTATGTCTCCGGTCTAGGGCCTGCGCCGGGCAGGGCGTCCGGCACCACAACCGCGGAGCAGACGCGGAGTGCGCTGGACCAGATATCGGAGGCACTCGGGCATTTCGGGATGACGCTTCAGGATATCGTACAGATGCATGTCTATCTGGTGGCTGATCCACGGCTGGGTCACATGGATTTCGACGGCATGATGCAGGCTTATCGGGCCAGGTTCAGGAGCGGTTTTCCAGCACGGACCGTTATTGAAGTCCCACATCTGACGAACCCGCACTGGCTCGTCGAAATCGATGTCGTGGCATCGGGGAACGATGTGAACAAAAAACGTTTTCCTGCGAAATGATGTTCTCGCCGGGAGTATGAAGGCGGCGTCTGATCGTGGTTTCGTCTCTGGATTTTCAGGGCATCAAAAGGGGTAAGGCATGAACGTATTCAAGCAGACGCGGCTTTCTCGGAAGCAGATGGGCAGGCTCTTGCTGAAAAGCGGCTTTCTGCTGCTGGCTGGTGATCTGATGGTGGCCCAGGCGTTTAGTGCTCCGGCGGATCATCAGGCTGCAGCGGAACAGGCTCTGGATCTGGCTGAAAAATCCATCGCACTGCGCTCGGTCGCGGGGCCGGGAAACCAGACTCCGCAAGTAGCCGCGTTATTCCGCGATGCGCTGGTCAAGGGAGGTTTCGCCCCGTCCGATATTACGATCACGCCTTACAAGGACACGGCCTATCTGATCGCCCGCTGGCCGGGGCAGGACCCGTCCCTCAAGCCGCTGGTCATTTCAGGGCACATGGATGTTGTGGAAGCCAAGGCGTCGGACTGGACGCATGATCCGTTCAAACCGCAGATCGAGAACGGGTATCTTCTGGGGCGTGGCTCCACGGATATGAAGCTGGATGACACGCTGGCGATTGCTGCTCTTCTGGAGCTCAAACGCGAAGGGTACAGGCCGCAGCGCGATATCATCATCGAATTTTCGGGGGATGAGGAGACCACGATGGCCACGGGCGCCATCATCGCGGACAAGCTCTCCAATGCCGAACTGGTGCTGAACATGGACGGCGCGAATGGGACGCTCGATGAGAAGACGGGAAAGCCGGATTATTTCACCTGGGAAGGTGCGGAAAAGAATTATGCCGATTTCCGCCTGACCGTGACCAATCCGGGGGGACATTCCTCCGAGCCGCGTCCGGTGAATGCGATCGACGAGCTTGCGGCTGATCTCCTGCGGATCCAGCAGCACCGTTTTAAACCGGAAGTCAACGAGCTCAGCCGCAGCTATTTCCTGAATGCCGCGCGCTGGCAGAAGCCGGAGATGGCTGCGGCCATGAAGGCTTTTGCGAAAAACCCTGCGGATGAAAAGGCCATTCGTACGCTTTCTTCAGACCCGTCCTACATTGGTCGCATCGGAACGACGTGCGTCGTGACCATGATCGAGGGTGGTCATGCGCTGAATGCCCTGCCGCAGAAGGTGACGGCCGATATCAACTGCCGGATTTTCCCGGGCCATCCCCGGACAGCCATCATGGAAGAACTGCGTCAGGCTGCGCAGGATCCGTCCATGAAGATCGAGGATGTGACGGAAGGATCGGTTCAGACTGCCGCGTCTCCGATGCGTCCGGATGTGGTCAAGGCGATCGAGCATGGGATGCAGGTCGCCTATCCGGGCGTTGCCGTTTTCCCGGCGCTGTCTTCAGGGGCGAGTGACAGCATGTGGTTCCGATCCCATGATGTGCCGAGCTATGGGATCAGCCCGATTTTCATCAAGAACTCGGATTCCTTCATGCACGGCCTGAACGAGCGCACGCCTGTGGCCAGCATCGCGCCTGCCATCGAGGACCTGCTGGTGCTGTTTTCGGACCTGTCTCACTGAGGACAGTCCGGCTGTCATGAAAGGGGGACGCACGTGTTTGATCTCGTGATCCGTAACGGTCTGCTGGTTGATCCTGAAACGGGGCTGGAGCAGATCGGTGATGTGGCGGTGCAGGGTGGGATCATCCAGCGTGTCGGCTCTTTTTCTGGCGGTGCGCAATGTGAAATCGATGCGACGGGGCTCGTGGTGGCACCCGGCTTTATTGATCTTCATGCCCATGGACAATGTGTGGCCTCCGATCGCATGCAGGCCTTTGACGGGGTAACGACGTCTCTGGAACTGGAAGTCGGGATTCTGCCGGTTTCTGACTGGTATGCTCGCCAGCAGGAACGTGGCCGGGTTCTGAATTACGGGGCGTCGGTTGCGTGGGCCTTCGCACGGATCAGCGCGATGATCGGCCGGCCGGTGGAGCCGTCTCTTTCGTTCATGGGAAAATGTTACGATGATCCCCGCTGGAGCGAGAATACGGCGAGTTCTTCGGAACTGCGGGATATTCTGTCGCTGGTCGGGCAGGGATTGTCGGAAGGGGGGCTGGGGATCGGTATTCCCCACGCCTATGTTCCTGGCGTCGGCGCGAAGGAACTTGTGGATCTCTGTATGTTGGCGAAGCGTCATGAGGTGCCGACCTATACGCATATCGCCTACTCCTCGAATATCGATCCGCGCAGTTCCATTGAGGCCTATACCCGTCTGATCGGGTATGCGGGGGCGACCGGTGCGCACATGCATATCTGTCATTTCAACAGCACGAGCCTGCTGGATATCCGGCAGGCGGCGGAGCTTGTGTCCACGGCACAGAAGCAGGGTCTGAACATCACGGTCGAGGCCTATCCGTACGGAACGGGTTCCACGGTGATCGGATCGCCGCTTTTTGGCGAAGCGGCATTCAGGGAGCGGACAGGCAGTCCCTATACGGCTATCCAGCGGGTCGATGACGGGCATCGGTTTGAAAGCCGTGAAGAAGTTCTGGACGTGCAGCGGGAGCGGCCCGATACGCTCGTGCTCTGGCATTTTCTGGATGTGGAGAGTGACCCGTCAGCCCAGGAACTGCTGAATGTGTCCGTTCTTTATCCGGGCGGGGTCATCGCCTCGGATGCCATGCCCTGGACGCTTCCGGATGGCTCAGTTTACGAGGGGCTGGACTGGCCTCTGCCGGAGACGGCGGTGGCCCATCCCCGTTCATCGGGGACTTTTTCGCGGTTTTTGCGGGAATATCTGCGTGAACGCCGCAAAGTTTCGTTATGCGAAGCCATGCGGCGCTGTTCGTTTGGTCCTGCAAAAATCCTGGAGACGGTATCTCCGCAGATGCGCCGGAAGGGGCGGCTTCAGGAAGGGTGTGATGCCGATATTGTCGTGTTCGATCCCGGCACGATGACGGATCGTGCGGATTTCGCGGCCATGAACCGTCCGTCGGAGGGGGTTCGTCATCTTCTGGTTAATGGTCAGCCCGTGATTTCCGGGGGCGAACTTAACCGGGATGCTTTTCCGGGGCAGCCCGTCCGTGGGCATTGCGGGGTGGCGTGAGTCGGGAAGCAGGTCTGGGAGAGGCTGCGGCCGTTCCGGTGCATGTGGTGGGCGGTTTTCTGGGGGCCGGGAAAACCACACTGCTCAACCGGCTGCTCAGGGCGCAGCAACACCGGCGTCTTGCCATTCTCGTCAATGATTTCGGGGCGATTGATATCGACGGGTTGCTGGTGGAGCGGCGGAACGAGGATGTTCTGGCGCTGAGGAACGGGTGCATCTGCTGTTCCCTGCAGGCTGATCTGTTCTCCACCCTGAGAATGCTTCTGTCCCGTCGGCCGTTGCCCGAGGCCATTTTTATCGAATGCAGTGGGGTTTCGAAGCTGCAGGAAATGCGCAGGGCGCTGGCAGATCCCGTTCTCTGGCAGTATGCGGCCCTTGAAGGGGTGATCTGTGTCGTTAATGCTGCCGATGTGGTCGCGCAGGTCAGGATGACTGAAGATCCCCTATGGAAGGAGCAGATCCTGTCTTCGGACATGATCGTTCTTTCCCATACGGATGAGCTCGGAAAGACTGGTGTCCGGGATGCGGAAGACCGGCTCCGGGAGATCGGGCGGGGGATACCGGTTCTGCCTTTTTCAGACAGCCTGCTGACGCATGAGGGGCTCTTTCGTCCTCTGGAACAGAAAACGGAAAAATCCCTTTTCCGGACTGAAGGGGAGAGCATTGATGATGATTTCGTCAGCCTTGAGTGGCGACGGGAATCTCCGCTGGACCTGACGGGTTTTCGCGCGGTGATCGAACGCCATGCTCCGGTGTTGCTTCGGGCAAAAGGCATCCTCTATCTCGCGAACGCTCCGTGGCGTGCGTTGCTGCTTCAGATGACAGGATCCCGGATTACCATCGGGCGGGCACCGGAGAAGGTCCTGTCTGATCCCGCCACCCGCCTTGTGTTCATTGGTCGGAAAGGGATGCTTGATCCGCAGACGCTGAAGGCGGATCTTGATGCCATTAGAGAGAGCAGGCCTCCCGAAACACGGGACTAAATCCTTATCGATGGTCGAATGGGCGTTCGTCGCTGCCGACCTGACGGATGTAGAGATGGCGGAAATCCGGTTTCGTGTTGACGAAGACCGGCAATGTCATCCCGCCGATTACGGGACCGTCCGTGAGGAGGGTCGCTGTGATGAGGCGCGGTAATTCGCGATCCCGGGTTGCACTCAGCGATGGCAGAAGGGGGTAGGCCCGTTCAACCAGGGCCGAGAGAACCGATTCCGGAAATCCGCCACTCAGAAAGATCGTTTCGGGATCGAACGCGGTTTCTATGATTGCCACGAGGAATCGGAGGGTCCGTGTTGCTGTTTCCATCCAGTGCATGAGGGTGCTGTCACGGCTGGCGTGCATGTCGCCGATCGCTTCAGGGGTCAGTTCCGCCACCGGACAGTGCAGCATGCGGGCAATGGCATGGAGCGAAAGCTGGTCATCGATCACGCCGCCGGGACTGTCGGGGAGGCAGAGAGGCAGAGGGAGAAGGCCGAGTTCGCCTGCGTTCCCGCGGGCGCCTTTCATGGGCATTCCGTCCACGACGATGCCTGCTCCGGTGCCATATCCGATATAGACCAGAACGGCATTGCGGGGCGGGGTTCCGGAATGGGAGAACAGTTCGGCCATGGCGGCTGCGGTGGCGTCGTTTTCCATCAGGACGGGCAGGTCCAGAAGGGCTCCGAGCTTCCCGGCCACGTCAAAGCCGCGCCACAGATCCCATCCGGGCATGGTCATTTCGGCTTCGTAGGTATCCGCGTTGAGTGTTGGGAGGACGAGGCCGATCCCCCAGATCTTCTGTTTTTCGATCCCGCTTTCGAGAATCATGGTTTCTGCAAGCTGTGCCATGACAGTCGTCGTGGCTGCGGGATCGGTCGTCTCGCCTACCCATTCGATCCGTTGCCGGATGTTCAGCAGAAGATCGCCGAGGACAATCGAGATCCGTCCCTGATCGACATGCATGCCCAGCGAATATCCGGCGTCGGGATTGGGGGCGAGATAGGTCTGGGGCTGTCCGCGCTGGCCAACGGATTTGCCGACCTCGTGAATGAGGCCCTGTGTCAGGAGTTCACGGGTGATGCCGGAAATTGTCTGCGGCTTGAGGCCGATACGGTCCGCGATATCCACCCGGCTCAGCGGTCCGGCCTGATGGAGGAGTTCGAAGATCAGGCGACGGTTGTAGATCCGGGAATATGCCTGCCCGGCGCCGTCGGATCGGGTGTTTTCGTTCATTTGACAGCCCCCGCAGTCAGGCCGGAGGCAATGCGGTTCTGGAAGAACAGGACGAGCAGGATCGGGGGAAGGGTTGCGAGAAGGGATGCGGCCATGATGGTCCCGAAAGGAAGTTCAAACCGGCCTGGAGCGGAAATCAGTCCGATACCGACTGGAAGGGTACGGGCTGAGTCGTTGAGTGTGAAGGTCAGGGCAAAAAGAAACTCGTTCCAGCACGTCATGATATTCAGCAGTCCTGTGGCGGCAATTCCCGGCCAGACCAGGGGCAGGTGAATGCTGAAGATCCGGCGCATCAGGCTGCAGCCGTCCAGTTTTGCCGCGTCGTCCAGTTCGGGGGGGAGGTCTCGGAAAAAACCCGTCAATAACCAGATCGTGAAGGGAAGGGCAAAGAACAGGTCGGCGAAAATAATGCTTTCGACGTGATCATACAGCCCCAGCGCCGATATCAGTTCGAACAGGCCGGACAGGATGGCGATCTGAGGCAGCATCGAGCAGAGCAGCAGGAGACCAAGCACCAGCCGGCGCCCGGGAAAACTCATCTGGCCGAGGGCATAGGCTGCCGGAATGCCGAGGATGAGCGAGATGAGCGTCACGGAACCCGCGCACAGGACCGAGTTGAGCGTCTCCCGCCACAGTTCGGGGCCACCGAGGACTTTCCTGTAGTTTTCCAGGTCGGGGAACGTGAAGAGGGCTGTGGAAAAAAGTGTGGTTCCGTGGCGGAATGACGTAACCAGCGCCCAGTAGAGTGGAAACAGCGTGTGCAGGATGATGAAGGCCATCGCGACCAGACGTCCTGTGACCAGCATCTCTGTTGTGAGTCTCACGATGAGCGTATCCAACCCGGGATCTTCAGGCACACACCATAGAGCACCGCTGCAAGAGCAATGATGCCCAGGGTTCCAAGCGCCGACGCTGCGCCGTAGCCCGGTGCTCCGAACTGGACGATCTGGCTCTGCACGAATGCAGAGAGGGTCATGCCGCTCATATCCGTTCCGTACAGCACACTGGCCAGATCGAACATCCGCAGGGCATCCAGCAGACGGAACAGCACGGCCACGGACAGGACGGGCGCGACGAGCGGCAGGGTGATGGAGATGAAGCGCTGCCAGGGTGAGGCGCCATCAAGTTGTGCGGCTTCGAAAACATCCGTGGGGATGGACTGTAAACCGGCAAGTGAAAGCAGCGCCATGAAAGGGGTCGCCTGCCAGACATCTATGACGATCATGACGGCGACCATGCTGTGCGGATGGGTGGTCCATGCAACGCCCTGATGCAGCAGGCCTAGCCGGACGAGCAATGCGTTGATGATGCCGTACTGGTCATTGAGCATCCAGTTCCACAAACGGGCGGCCACAACAGAGGGAACGGCCCAGGGTAGAAGGATGACTGCCAGCAGGATCCCTCGGAGTTTCAGACTGTAGCCCTGAAGAAGCATGGCAATCGCCAGACCGGCGCAGGTTTCGCTGATGACGGCTCCGGCTGCGAAAAGCAGCGTCGTGCTGACGGCGGTCCACCAGGCCCTGTCCTGAAGCAGAACCCGGAAATTGGTCAGGCTCCATCCCGGCTGTGCCGGCATGAAACCGTGTGGGTCATCATGGAAGGCAAGCCAGATCGTTCGG
This sequence comes from Gluconobacter sp. P1C6_b, assembly GCF_018811945.1. Lineage (GTDB taxonomy): Bacteria > Pseudomonadota > Alphaproteobacteria > Acetobacterales > Acetobacteraceae > Gluconobacter. Next base: position 142,684 of record NZ_JACRVU010000005.1, on the reverse strand, counting down.
GCGAACGGAATTGCGGTGACCGCCATCAGCACGAGCATTGCCGGCGCGACAAGAGCCCAGGGCCGCCAGTCAAACCGTTTTGGAGCCGGGACAGTCAGCATGGGAGATTGTCAGTCCGCCGCCAGCGCGCTCAATGCCGCACCGATGATGCCGGACTGTTCCCCCAATCCGGCGATGAGGATGGGAATATCCGCACAGGATCGTTCCCAGATATTGGCGCGGACATGCTCCTCCAGTTTCTGGCGGTAAAATCCTTCGGAGCATCCAAGACCTCCGCCCAGAACGATCTTCTCAGGGTCAAGCATGTTGACGGCCTGTGCGATGAGGCGGCCGGTAATGCCGGCGGCGTCCCCGATGACGCCTTTTGCCCGGCTGTCTCCGGCGGCAGCAAGGATTTCGAGCGTGTGGACTCCCTCTTTCAGTTTTCCGCCGCCCCGCGCGGCCCACAGACGCTCCATCCCCAGCCCGGATGCAAAATCCTCGGGGATGGCGATGCTGAGACGGGAGCGGTCTTCCGTGGGGACCGCAAGGCTGGAGCTGGCGAAATGGATGGCGAAACCATGTGTGCCCGTGTAGGGGCGCCCGTTCAGGCACAGCGTATAGCTGATCCCGGAGCCGAGGGAGAAATAGGCGAAGCTGTCGCAGGACTGGCCGGACCCGAAACGTGCTTCCGCAAAAGCTCCCGCACGGACATCGCTTTCCAGCCGGACGGAGAGGCCGGTCTGTTCGTGGATGGTGCGGGTGAGATCGGGGAGCGGGAAGTTCCAGGCGCTCCGGATCTGTCCTGTGATGTCCACCAGTTCCGGAACGGCAATGCCTGCGGCCTGGGGCATGTCATCGGGATTGTGGGCATCCCGCCGGGCCGCGTCCATGACCTGTGCCACGATAGCGGTGATGTCAGAGACGATTTCTTCGGGTGCGACGTGACGCCGTGTGGGAATGCGGGTGAGGAAGCATATTTCTCCCGTACACGGATTGACCATGCCCGCAGCGATTTTGGTGGCGCCAACGTCAATTCCGAGAATGGGAGACCGGGACAGGGAAGGGGTCACAGGCCGAGCCGTTTCAGCACGTTTCTGTTGTGGCGTGCGATGGGAAGAGGTTTGTCAGGGGGGCAGGGATACATATCCTGCTCGACGACGACGAAGCCGTCGAAGTCCTGTTTTTTCAGGAAATCCACGACCTCGGTGAAGTCCAGAATACCTTTGTCCAGTTCACACATCACACCATTCTGGAAGACGTCCATGAAAGGTGTTCCCGCAGCCATGGCCCGGGCATGTATGGCTCCGTCCAGATTCTTGAAATGATAATACGGGATGCGTGATGCGTGCTGGCGCATGAAAGCGAGTGCGTCCGCTCCGGTATAGGCGTGGTGGCCGAAGTCGAAGCAGAGCTCGACCTGATCGGCAGGGGTGTCGTTCAGCAGGCGCAGGATTTCCGTTTCGGTTTCGACAGCGGTGCCGACATGGGGATGGAACAGGAGGTGCAGACCATGCTCATGCCGGATTTCCCGGGCAAGCGTCGTGATGACATGCATCATGCGTCTCCAAACCTCCGGGGTGGCGATCCGGGCTTCAGGGGTGAGATAGGCGTCTGAATCATCCATCAGCAGAAGCCAGGGCGTGTTGGTAGCGACCAGGGTCCAGCACAGGGGGCGCAGTCTGTCCCGCAGGGTTTCCAGGGCATCCGGTGCGGTCAGGGGATGAACGACCGCTGCGCCGCAGAGGCCGAGGCCATGGCTGGAAAGCGCGTCCTGCAGCTGTGCGGGATCAGTCGGAAGGTAGCCCCACGGACCAAGTTCGGTCCAGCTGTAACCGGAGGCTGCGACCTCATCGAGGTAACGCTCCCATGGGGTCTGTTTCGGGTCACTGGCGTACCAGACACCCCATGCATCAGGGGCCGTGGCGGTTCGGATGGTCATGGTGTGTGTTTCTCGATTGTTGAGTTGGAAAGCGTCCACTGACCAAGCATTGCAAGCTGCTTCAGTGAGGAGACGAGAGAAGTGAGCGTCTGCCGCGACGACTGTGTGCTGCGCAGGGCGTCCTTGAAGTGGTTCGCCATGATCCACGAGACGCGGGGATAGTCGATTCCCGTCTGTGCGACCGGCCGGAGCCCGAGGGATGCGAGGGCCGGGCGAATGGTGTCCAGAATGGGAATGGCGCTGCGGATTTCAGGATCATCAAGAAGGGATGTCCGGGCAGGGATATAGCCTCCTGCAAGCGCCTGGTGGCGTTCAGCGGTCTCGCTGGTCAGATAATGCAGCAGGGAGAGGGCTTCGGCAGGGTGTGCCGTGTTGCGGGGGATCCCCAGATAGACTGTGCCGTCTATGCCGCTCGGGGCATCCTGCGTGTCGCGGGGCACGGGAGCGACGCCGATTTTTCCGGAAACGGGGCTATCGGGGCTGTTGGCCAGTGCCCAGGCATAAACCCAGTTTCGCATGAACACGGCATGACCGGACTGGAAAATGCCGCGGGCATTTTCCTCGTCGTAGTTGAGAACTCCGGGGGGAGAGGCTGTGCCGATCCAGCGGGCGGCACGCTCCAGGGCGCGCTGCAGGCCGGGCAGGCTGGTTCTGACCGTACCGTCGGTTCCGACGGGATTTTCCGCACCGTCCCATTCCAGGGCGTTGCAGACGAGACTTTCCGAGGTCCGGCCCTGCCAGACATAGCCCCAGACCGGATGCCCCCTCTGATATTCGGCATTCTGGATCAGTGTGGCGGTTCGTTCGAGATCGTTCCAGCGTGTCGGGACGGGCAGGTGGTAGCGCTCAAGCAGATCGCGACGGTAGAACAGCAGCCCGATGTCCCGGTACCACGGCAGTGCGACGTGTCGGCCCTCAACCTGAAAGGGGGGCGGCCGGGTGGCCGCGTCATCGTCGGTCGGAGGAATGTCGAGAAGGAGCGGGGCCAGAGCTCCGATCCAGGTGCTGTCAAGGATCAGGACATCGGCGACGGGATGATGTGCTGAGAGCAGTTGACGGTAGAGCGGGAGGACTGTTCCCCAGTCGGAGGGGAGGGCTATGACCCGGACTTTATGGCCCGTTTTTTCCATCCAGCTTTGGATAGCGTGATGGCACAGGGACAGTTCGGTTCCGCTGGATGAGCAGAAAGCGGTCAGCGTGGCGGCCGTGGCAGGACATGCAGCGGCTGTTCCGGCAAGAAGGAGCCCGCAGAGAGCCCATGCACGTGTACTTTTCCCACGTACGGGGTGCTCGACATGTCCTCTCCTGCTCACGGCGTTTCTGTTCCCCGGGAAAGGGCGGTGGCCATGAAGAGAGACGCTGCGGTGATCTGTCCCTGCGCTGAGGCGTGAAAGGGATGGTCGTTCCAGGTGTCACTTATGAGGGCGTCAGGTTTTCTGCTGTTCCAGGCGGACCGGGCCTGCTGTGACAGCCAGTCCGCAATTCCGGTGCGCGTCGTATTGTCGACTTCTGAAGCTCCAACGTGGCCGAGTGCCCGGACAAAGAGGCCACGGAAAATTCTTGCATCCGTGTTCATGGGGCCGCCGGGCTCCTGGAATGTTCCGGCAGAAGGCGTGAAGGCTCTGATGGCGGCCAATGCAATTCGCGATGCCGTCTGTTGTGGCGCGCCATCTTCTGTCAGGGCCGATATTTCCAGCAATCCGTCAAGGATTACACCCTGATTGTAGCTGTATGCCGGGCCACCATTATTGCGGCATTGGTTGTCCAGCCCGTCATTGATCAGGTTGTCGGGGGTAATCATTCCGCTGCTACGGAACCAGGACCAGCTTTTCAGGGCCCAGTCTCTGTAGGCTGGCTCATGCGTGAAGCGATAAAGTCGGGCTGCCGTGCTCAGGAACAGTTCGTTTGTAATGGCATTCTTGTAGGTTCGTGCATGGTCCCACCATACGCCGCCACCGCAATGCCCATCCCAGTATTTCGAGGCGATGGTATCGAAAATATTGCGTGCGTCCTGAATCTGGGTCGGGCTGTGTGTAAGGCGTGCCATGTCGAGATCCGCCTGTGCGACCCACAGGTCATCGTCGTTTCCGTCCAGACCTTGACGGTTCTGGAGCGCACGGAGGGCGCTGTCGTGAAACCGGGTATTTCCCGACATGCCTTCATAATCTGACAGCGTACTGACCGTCACGAAACGCTGCCACGCGTGCAGATCCCGCCAGTCTGAATGGCTGGCAGTTTCATAGCGGTTCATGAGGGGCTGGAGTGTCAGGGCAGTCTGGTCTTGCAGAGACACAATGGCGTTGCGCTGTTTTTCCGGATTTTTTGCGCAGGCCCTGGGGGCAGGAAGAGATGAGCCTAGCGCAAAGACTGTGAGGGCCGTCATGGTCCTGATCGCCTGTTTATAGGAACGCATTGCAGACCATGTGCGTGCCATCGGGGTTTCAGGCCTTGAGCTTATGGGAGCAGAGCGTGGTGAGGACCGGGCTGGCATGACGCATCCGTAGTTTCATCGTGAAAACTGACATTCAGAATGGAATAAATCCGGGGAAAGGTTTTTTGCGATGCAGGAAGGCTGAAACTGTCTCCGGAATGGTGTGGGTAGGTGGATAAAAGCAGGATTCTTGAAAATTATTTAATCATATAAAGAGATTTAATAGGTAAAATTGAAGATTATTCCTGAAATTTCACGCCTTTTATGTGTTTTCTGGTGCGGGTTTCGTTCCTGAAACGGACGTTCCGTTCGCAATCAGGCTTTGATGTTGTCTGGGTAAAAGTAAAGTGAAACTTTCGCGAAAAAAGCTACCATTTCATAGGGTATTTGATAATAAATTATTGAAAATAAATTGTTTTCTTCAGCTCTGGGCGGCAGGCGGTAGGTATTTTCCTGGCATGTCCGAATAGGGTTTTCGGGTGTCATGATAGTTTCATCAAGTTACCGTTGCTAAACGGGTGCCCTCTCAAATAAATCAATTTCAGGAAATTAATTCGCGGCAAGGATCATTCATCATGGTGAGACGGCTTACCCTCGGGCTGATTGGTGCTGGCGAAGTGGCCCAGCTCATTCACCTCCCGATTCTTCACCAGCTGTCGGATCGGTTTGATGTCGTTTCGATTTATGATCCATCCCCTTCAGTGGCGCAGGCTGTGGGGCGTCACTGGGGGGTGCCGCATATCCATACGGATATTGAGAATTTTTTTGCGGATCGGGTGTTCGATGCCGTCATGATCCTCAGTCCGGACCAGTATCATGCGGAACATGCACGGAAGGCCTTTGCTGCAGGGCTGCATGTTTTTCTCGAAAAGCCGGCATGTCTGACAGAAGCGGAATTCAGGCCTCTGAACGAGGATTTCGAACGTACGGACCGCGTAGGGATGGTGGGTTACATGCGCTGTTACGCTCCGGCGTTCCACAAGGCGCGTGCGCTTCTGCCTGAACTCGGACCGGTCCGTCATGTCCGTATCCGGGATGTCATCTGTGAGGGGCCGTGGTTTTTCGGGCAGGTGACGTCGGTTGCCGTGCCGGATGGCGACATTCCGGACGATCTGCTGACCGCTGGGCGGCAGGCGCGAAGAGACGCAATTCTTTCCATCTGTGGGGCCGATGCTCCTCCCTCGCTTCTGCGGGGGTACGAGGTTCTGACCGGGCTGGGAATTCATGCGTTTTCGGCCATGCGTGTCCTGCTGGGCAGCCCGGAACGTGTTCTCGCGGCGCATTTTGGCGCTACGGGAACGGAAATCAGTATCTGGTTTGATTATGGAAGCTTCATTGCCTCCTATGAATGCCTGATCGACGATGTCGCGCGGTTTGAATCATCCATCGAGGTGCTTTCGAATACGCAGCGGCTTCACGTCCGTTACGACACCCCTTACATCCGGAATCTTCCGGCGTGTGTCACCTTTCAGGAAACCGTCGGTTCCGGGAACCGCGTTACGGAATATGGTCCTTATTATCAGGATCCGTTCAATGCGGAGCTGGTCGCTTTTCATGACGCGGTCGTGACGGGTGCGCCGCTTGCCGATCCCTTTTCCAATGCCCTCGCTGATCTGACCCTGTGCCGGCAGATCATCGAGGTCGCAAAAGCCAGCATGTCGCCCGTCTGAGGGCGCTTACCCCTAGCAGAAATCAATGTGTGAACAGGATCTCCGGATGGGGAAGCTGTTCGCGCGCTCCATGGAGAAGTCCTGATGTCCAAATCGTACCGGCAGCAGTCGCCCTGGAAGGCGTTCAGTTGTCTTATTCCTGTGGTGATCGTGGGAGTCCAGCTTGGGCAGCCGGCTGGCGCTGAGACGAAGTCGCTCAAGAAAACCCATACCCGCAAGGCAGTGAAAACGCATCAGGCGCCTGTCGCTGTGCAGGCAAAGTCTGCTGTCGCTCCGCCTGCTGCCACGGCTGCTCATGTTCCGCCCAGTGATCTGGTGAGCCATGATCAGGAACAGGTGCATGTCACGGGGTTCGGGACGTCTTCGGGGCGACAGCTCAAGGCGCAGAATGAAATGATGAGCCTGAGTGCGAAAGATCTTGCGCGGCTACCGGCCCAGAATGTGACGGAAGCGCTGGCCAGATTGCCGGGTGTGACCGTCATGCCGACCAGCATGCAGGGTAATTTTGGCGGTATTGATACGGCTGCCCGCGGCACGGGAGCCACGGTGTCGCTGCGCGGGATGAACGGGCAGTACAATATCAACCAGATCAACGGCATCGATGTCGCGGAAGCTGCGCCATTCAGCCGGACGGTTTCTCTGGATCTGCTGCCGCCTACTGGATTTTTCAGGATTGATGCCAACAAGACGTTGACCCCTGGCATGGATGGAGATGCCATTGGCGGTATTGTCAATTTTKAAATGCCAAATGCGTTTGATTACGGACACGGAACGCATGGTTCTCTCCAGCTTGGGGGGCAGTATAACGAAAAGGCCGCTGATTATGGCGCGAGTGCCATTGGCGGAAATGGTGCAGCTGAAATTTCCTCCGTTTTCGGAAAATCCGACCAGTTCGGTTTTTACATGAGCGGATATTACAATCAGCGCTATTTCGCGGCCGGCGAGCAGACCTATTCGGGTGGTGAATGGGGGGTGTCGCGTGCCATGGATGCCCAGGGTGATCTTTATCCGGGGCAGGATCCGGTCAAGAGTCTTCAGCTGTTCGGCGTTGATCCGCAAGCCAGTATCGGTGTGACGAAGCGCTATGGCGGTACTGCGGGTTTTGAATGGCGTCCGGACAGTTCGACGCGGGTCTATCTTCAGGGCACGGAATCCTATTCCGACACGCAGCAGGACATCTATCAGGTCGCGATTCACGGAAATGACAGTGGTGCGTCCAGCGCTGGCATGATTTCCTATGTCGAGCAGGCGGACGGATCCTATGCGCCGTCGATCACCCGGACCAATGTCCATTACTGGTACGAAACAAACCCGACGCTTGAACAGCTTGGTACCATGAAGCTGGGCATGGACAAGAAGCTCGGACGGTTTTCCATTTCGCCTTCGGCTTTCCTGAGCTGGGGCACCATCAGCCGCGATCATATCGAGACATCGGCCTGGCAGTCGGGCGTTGCGGCTTTCGATGGTGCGCCGAATTTCGTTTACAAGGACGGTATGCCGACTGTCGGGCTGACGTCTGCCCAGGCGGCGGTTGCGAACGGAACCCTGGATTTTCCGACGCATAACCGCGGCGAATATGTCCAGTCGGATGCCTGGCAGCTTCGTACGGGAACGTCGCTCGATATGAGCTACCGTCTCGACAGGTTCCATATCGACACGATTTCTGCGGGCTTCAAGTATCAGACGAGCTGGCGGAATTACATCAACCGTGACACGGAAGGTCAGGATAACGGGGGCTCTGGTGCCTATCCTGCCGGTGGCACGCTGTCGCAGACCGGACTCGTGGATGGAAGCCTCTCTTCGCTGATCCCGGGGGCGTATAATTTCTATACGCCGACCATCAGCCGTTCCGCGCTGCTCGGCAACTATCTGGCAGATCCCTATAACTGGAAATACATGGACAAGGACGCCTGGAACGGGAACACGATCGGGGGGACCGAAACCGTCTATGCCGGGTATGTTTCCGCCCAGATGCATTTCGGTAAGCTGCAGGTCGTTCCCGGGATCCGGTTCGAGCAGTCAGATCTGCATAATACCTACTGGGCCAGTGGCAATGAAGGCGTATCGACTGCGGATGCCCATTACGGCTGGTCTGCGACCAACAGTCATTACTTCAAGGCGCTGCCGAGTATTCACCTGACCTATCGTCCCCGGCAGGATACGGTCTATCGTGCCTCGGTGTGGACAAGCTACACGCGGCCGTCCTTCTTCCAGCTCAGTGGCGGTTCGCAGATTACCCGCAATGATGACGGAACGCTGAGCATTACGACGGGTAATCCGAACCTCAAGGCGACGACGGCCGTCAATTATGATCTGTCCTGGCAGTGGATGCCGAGTTCGACGACGAGCTTCTCGCTGGCTGGGTTCTACAAACAGCTTTCCAATTACATCTATGACAATGGTGGTTCGTATAATAATGAGACTACCACAGCGGGAATTGCCAATAGCGTTTCCCATCCTGAAAACGGTGGCAGTGCGACGCTGTTTGGTGTCGAATTCGCGTTCGAGCATCAGTTCAAGGGGCTGCCTGCGCCGTTTGATGGGCTGGGAGTGCGCGGGACGGCGACATGGGAAATGTCGCGTGCCCATCTGAACAATGCCTATCTCAGTTCGACGGAAAACATGCAGGATGCGCCGCGCTGGATGACCAATGCGGGTGCGTTTTACAACAAGGGGCCGTTCCAGTTCGATCTGAACTGGCGTTTCGTAGATGCCTATCTGTACGAATATGGTCTGTGGGGAACGCCGAACAACTTCAAGACGAACCTGAACAGCAGTTCACTTGATGCCTGGGTGCAGCCGAGCCTGAATCTGGATGCGCATCTGGGATATGCGGTGACCAAGCGGCTGCATGTGGATTTCTCGGCCCAGAACCTGGGTGTGAACCGTTTCTACCGTCTGACGATCGGGCGGCACAGCAATGCGGTTCCGCAGAATATCCTGACATCGCGGACCTTCTTCCTGAACGCCGGTTATCGCTTCTGATTTTCGGGACATGACACGCGCCGTCCGGATCCCGGGATCCGGACGGTTGCCTTTATTCTGTTGCGGCGGGTGCCGTGACGATCATTTGTCCGGAGGATGTTGCCGTCCGGACTGTATTGCGGAACAGAGCCATGATTTCTCTCCCCGTTGCTTCGCGTCTGGCTATTGCTCTCATGGCTGCGGGGGGTGTCTCGATAGCGGCAGGGGCCATGGCGGAAACGCCACATGACGGGCTGCGTCTGGATCAGATACAGGTCATCGGATCCCATAACAGCTATCATGCCGGTCTTGATCCTGCGATCATGTCCCGGCTTCTGGCATCCGAACCGAACCTCGTTCGGGAGCTTGACTATCAGCATCCGTCCTTGGCTGCCCAGCTTGATGGGGGTGTCCGGCAGCTTGAACTGGATATTTATGCGGACACGGCGGGGGGGCGCTTTGCTCATCCGCATCGGCCCGGTGTTTCGGAAGATGTGTGGCCACTTTCGCCTTCCGATCAGGCGATCATGCGTCAGCCCGGTTTCAAGGTCATGCACATTCCGGACATTGATCAGCATGCGACGTGCCAGCCGTTGCGGCAGTGTCTGAGCCAGATCCGCGACTGGTCGGTCGCGCATCCGGGGCATGTGCCGGTTTTCGTTATTCTCGAAGTTGAGCAGCACAACGATATTCCCGGCGGGACGGAAGCTGAGCCCTTTGATGCGGCGACATTCGATGCGCTTGATTCGGTCATTCGCAGTGTATTTTTGCCGTCCCAACTCCTGACGCCGGATGATGTGCGGGGAGATGCTTCCGATCTGCGTAGCGCGATCGTCACGAGGGGCTGGTCTACGATGGGGCAGGCGCGGGGGAAGGTCGTGTTTCTGCTGGATCAGCGCAGTGACCGGGCCTTGTATCTGAGGGGACATCCCTCGCTGCGCGGCCGTGTGGCCTTTACGAATGCTGATCCGGGTGCGCCTGATGCGGCGTTCACCGAGATGAATGACGGGCCGGCGGGCGATATCGCAATGCTGGTACGCCGTCATCTTCTGGTGCGGACACGGTCTGATGCCGACACCGTTGAGGGGCGTTCGGGAGATGTGGGGCGTCGGGACGCGATGCTGGCCAGTGGGGCGCAGATTGTCAGTACGGATTACCCCGATGCCGAACCTGCGCGATGGAGCGGTTATCATGTTGGATTTCTCGATAACGTCGCTGTTCGCTGCAATCCGGTGTCCGCACTGGCCGATTGTCAGTCCCGTTTGATCGAGACACCTGCGAAAGGCGATTTTCACCTCGAGCGGATGATCATGGTGATGCGGCATGGAGTCCGCTCTCCGCTTGTCGGGCAGGTCCCTGCAGGGGTTGGGATTGCAGGTGGATGGCCGCAATGGAGTGGTGCTCCGGGGGTTCTGACGCCTCATGGGGCGCTGGGCATGACGGCGCTTGGAACATTTGACCGGATCTGGATGGCAGAAGCGGGGCTGATGCCAGCGAAAGCCTGTCCGCCTGCAGGCGCTGTGGCGATCCGCGCCAATTCCTCCCCGCGGACTATCGCCAGTGCTGAGGCATTTGTGCGTGGCTTCATGCCGGGCTGTTCAATGACGGTCATGCACAAGCCGCTTGGTCAGCCGGATGTTCTTTTTTCTCCGCTGGATGCGGATCCGGCGCGTTTCGATATGTCTGCGATTATTCCGGAACTGCCTGATGCGGATCGTATTTTCCGTGCGAAAGGCGAGGCTCTCAAACTGCTGGGTCGTGTGCTGGATTGTGGTCCTGCATCCTGTGGATTTCTGAGCGCATCTGCGCATGTTGGTGCGGATGCGACGGGGCACCAGCTTGTTCTCACGGGGCCGGTCGCGCAGGCGTCTTCCCTGTCCGAAGCGCTCATGCTGTCCTATCTGGATGGAAAGCCGCTGGTTCGGACACCGTCAGGTGTGCTGGATGTGGGCGGTCTTGGCACATTAAGCGCCCTGCACGCCGGCATGCTGGAAGCGGTGGTGCGTCCCCGTGCTCTGGCCGAACCGCTCTCCCGCGAGATGAGGGCGCGGCTGCTTCAGGACCTCAGGGATGAGGGTGGTCCTGCGTTCAGGCTTTATATGGGGCATGACGACACGATCGGCCCCCTGCTGACCATGCTGGGTTTTCATTTTCGTGTTCCCGGCTATGCCGAGGATGAGATTCCCATCGGATCTGCCCTGGGATTTGCGGTGTATGGAAATGGAACCGGGGAACGTCGCATTCGTGTCTTCATCCAGTCCCAGACACCGCGGGCTCTGCGTGATCTGGATGGGGCAGAGCTGCCTGTCGTGCTCTATCCTCAGGTTCCGGGCTGTACTGAAGCTGGTGGGCTGTGTGCTCCGGAGGTTCTGGCTCAGGATTTTTCTGAAGCGCAGAGTGCGGGGCGCTGAAGTCCTGCTTCCTCGTCAGTCAGCGGAAACAGGGTCTGTTCGCGACTTAGGGGTGAGCTGCATGGTCTGATTCCGGATTTTGAGGACGGGGAATGTAGGGAATATGATTTTCCTTTGTTCTCAGTGTTCGATATCTTCACTTTTTTTTCGGAGAGTCTGGGACCATGGCTATCAAAGATCCTGTTGTGATCGAGCATCTTAACACGCAGCTCACGAATGAGCTGACGGCGATCAACCAGTATTTCCTCCATGCCCGGACACTCCGGCACTGGGGTGTGACCCATCTGGGGAAGAAGGAATATGACGAGTCCATTGAGGAAATGCGTCATGCGGACTGGCTGATCGAGCGGATCCTGTTCCTTGGTGGTTTGCCGAATGTTCAGCGTCTGAACCCGATTCTGATTGGTCAGACGGTTCAGGAAGTCTTGGAATGCGATCTGAAGCTTGAAGAGAAGGCCATTCAGGATCTGCGGGAAGGGATCGCTTATTGTGAAAGTGTTCGGGACTATGTCTCGCGCGATCTGCTGCTGAAAATCCTCGTCAACGAAGAAGAGCACGAGGACTTCATTGATCGCCAGTTCGACCTGATCAAGCAGGTTGGGATCGAGCGTTACATCCAGAAGAACTCTGCTTCGGCACCCGATCAGGACTGAAGCAGCGTCAGCGCGGTATCTTCGAACAGCCCGGCATTGTCCGGGTTGTTTTTTTATGCGGCGTTGAGATGTGTCTGTTCGGATTGGGCTTTCTGAAGGGCCGAGCGCAGCAGGCAGACGATGCCGGGGACACAGTTGCCGCACTTGGCCTTGCATTTCCGGGCTGAGTAGATTTCCGCCGGTCGGGATGCTCCGTTGTGGATTGCGATTTCGATGTCCTGATGGGACAGCGCGTTGCACGAGCAGACGATCATGGAGAAGCAGGCTTTCCGTTCACGGGGACCGATGGAACGAGCCTAGTTCAAATGCAAATGGTTCGCAAATGCATTTTTGGTTTTTGGCGAATCAGGGAGAATCCTGGCTGATCCAGCGCTGGACGACGGGGCGGATTGCGAAATTGCTCTGGATGCGGACGACGCCGGGAAGGCGGGAGAGCTCTTCCTTGTGGATGCGTTCGTAATCCGCCAGATCGCGTGCGGCGACGTGGAGCAGGTAATCGGCCTCACCCGTCATGAGATAACACTCCCGGACATCGGGACATTCGCGGATACGGGCCTCGAATCGGCGGAGCGTTTCATCCGTCAGGCGTTCGAGGGTGATCTGGACGATAACGGTGGTGAGTTTGTGGGCCGAGCGTTCGTCAATGACGGCTCGGTAACCCCGGATGACGCCCTGTTCTTCAAGCAGGCGGACGCGTCGGAGGCAGGCCGACGGAGAGAGGCCCACGCGCTGTGCCAGCTCGGCATTGGTGAGGCGTCCGTCGTGCTGGAGGATGCGCAGGATGGATTCGGTGATGCGGTCGAAGATCATGATGGAATTATCGGTCTATTTTCGCATTTTCGATCATAGATTTTTTGTTAACTGAAAGATTATGCGGTTGTCCGGCAGGATATTCTGATCAGGAAGAGGATAGTCTCATCTTTCATGATGAGTGCATGTCCTGATCCTCTGTGGCCTTCCTATCGTGCCGGTGCCCGCCTGACGGTGGATCTGGACGCGATTGCTTCCAATTACCGGTATCTCCAGACGTTGGCCGCGGGGGCTTCCTGTGCCGCGGTCGTCAAGGCAGATGCCTATGGGCTGGGAATCGAACGGGTTGCTCCGGTTTTGGAGAATGCCGGGGCCACGGATTTCTTTGTCGCGCATGTCGATGAAGGCATCAGGCTGCGGTCCGTTGTGTCGGAAAAGGCCCGGATTACGGTGCTGCATGGACCGCGCCCCAGGGCGTCCGGAGACTGCGTGCGCTATGGTCTGCGGCCTGTCCTGAACAGTCTTGAGCAGATTGCGCTGTGGCGCGACGAGGGTTCGCAGACAGACGTGCTCCCGGAAGCGGTGCTTCAGGTTGACAGCGGGATGTCACGGTTCGGTCTCTCCGACGCTGATCTTGAAACCCTGCAGGCGGATAAGGGACTTGTGGAGGGGTTGAAGGTTGGTCTTGTCATGAGTCATCTGGCCTGTGCCGATACGCCGGATCATCCCGCCAATCAGGCCCAGAAAGATCGGATGTTGCAGATGTCCGCGCGACTGCCGCCTGCGCCGCTCAGCCTGTCGGCGTCGTCGGGGATTTTCCTAGGGGCGGACTATCATCTGGATGTCGTGCGACCGGGGGCCGCACTGTATGGAATTGCGCCTAACCGGACTGGCCCCAATCCGCTGTCGCCGGTGGTCCGGCTTCAGGCCCATGTTCTGCAGATCCGTGAGATTTTGCCGGGGGAGGGGGTTGGCTACGGCCTGACCTATCAGCCTGACGGGCCGCGCCGGATTGCGACGGTGGCGGTCGGGTATGCGGATGGTTTTTCCAGGCATGGCGCCGGGCAGGGCTGTGCGTGGTTCGAGGATATCCGTCTGCCGATCCTGGGGCGGGTCTCGATGGATTCCCTGATCGTGGATATTTCAGATGTGCCGGAAGGAAAACTTGGTCCCGACATGATGGTGGATCTGATCGGGCCCAGACGCAGTGTGGATGATGTCGCGGAGGCGGCGGGAACGATCGGATACGAGGTCCTGACGTCTCTGGGGCACCGTTTTCATCGAGAATATGTTGGAAATCAGGAGAACCCCTCAAAGGGCGATTGACATTCCAGCATGGAAAACAAGATAGACGAACTGAAATCGGACTATGTCATGATGATATCGTCTGTCGCAGCAAATCGGAATTCTCATGTATCTCCGCCGTGATAGAGCTTTGACCGCCATATCCATCATGCTGGATGTCGCTTTCCATGCGGGCCGATCCGGGGTCGTGAGTGGTGCGGATATTGCCAGACGCGGTGACATGCTGCGGCGGGGGATCGAGCCCGTGCTGCAGGCGTTGTCCCGGGCCGGGCTGCTTTCCAGTGTTCGTGGGCCCAAGGGCGGCTATCGCCTGGGGCGGCCGCCACGGACCATCACGCTGAACGAGATTGTCCGGACTGTGACGGAAGATCCTGAAATGCCCGGGGATGGGGTCAATCTTCTGCGGACCAAGGTTCTGGAGCCGTTCTGGCAGTCGGTGGATCAGGAAGTTTCAGAAAAGATGGCGTCCGTCACGCTGGAACATCTGCTGCAGAATGCGGAAGAGGCTGGAATGCAGCGCCCAAGCCGGGCACCGATTTCCTTCTCCATATAACCAGAAAAAAAAGTATTTTGTAAAAACCACGAAATGGGTTTTACAGGGCTGGATATCTTACCATGGTGGATCAAGATTTGATCCGCTGTGGTGAATTCCCTGTCCTTGATATGCCTGTGCTCTGCTGTTCAGGCGCGGGAGCAGGGGCGGATTCATGATGGGTCCGGTCTGAAGGTCAGGTCGGGATTCATCAGGAAGGTGAGCGCTGATGAAACGTCCTGTCCGACTTGAACCTGGCCAGAAGCTGGTTCTGACTGCCAACCGCCTTCTGGATGGTCGCACCGTCTGGTGGGGGGCTGACGGGACGTGGGATTCTCACATTGGACGTGCCGCTATTCTGGATGCGGATGAGGCGGAAGTCGCACTCTTGCGTGCAACGGAGCAGGCGCAGCGTGATGGCGTTGTGGGAGTTTATGATACGGCGGTGCAGGATGTCGTTCCTCCTGAACCCGTTACCGTTCGTGAGAAGATCCGGGCGCATGGCCCGACAGTTCATCCCGAATTTGCAGTGGAGACCGAACAGTGAGCATTCCTGTCGGCCATTACCAGTATGACCGGATAGACCGGGATTTCCTTCAGGCGCGGATTGCCGAGTTTGAAGGGCAGGTGAACCGTCGTCTGGATGGGACGCTGAGCGAAGACGAGTTCAAGCCGCTGCGGCTGATGAACGGGCTCTATCTGCAGCTTCATGCCTATATGCTGCGGGTCGCCATTCCCTATGGGATTCTGGACAGCCGGCAGTTGCGTAAGCTGGGCGAAATCGCCCGGCGCTATGATCGTGATTATGGGCATTTCACGACGCGGCAGAACATCCAGTTCAACTGGATTAGGCTTGAGGATACGCCAGCTATTCTGCGTGAGCTGGCTGAGGTGGACATGCATGCCATCCAGACCAGCGGAAACTGCATCCGCAATGTGACGGCGGATGAGTATGCGGGAGCGGCGGCGGATGAGCTGGTGGATCCGCGGGTTCATGCGGAGATCCTGCGTCAGTGGTCCACGCTGCATCCCGAGTTCACGTTCCTGCCGCGCAAGTTCAAGATCGCGATTTCGGGCAGTCCGAATGACCGGGTGGCGGCACGCTTCCATGATATCGGGATTCTGGCCCGTCCGGGTGAGGCTGGGGCGCCGGTGTTCCGGATTTTCGTGGGTGGCGGTCTGGGGCGGACCCCGGTCATTGGTGAAGAGCTGTTCGACAGCGTACGGGAAGAGCATCTTCTGGCGACGCTTGAAGCCATTCTGCGCGTCTATAATGCGCATGGACGGCGGGACAATATCTACAAGGCGCGGATCAAGATTCTGGTGCAGGCGATCGGGGTCGAGGCGTATCGTGAGGCTGTGGAGGCAGAACTCGCCCAGATGGATCTGGAGCGGTATCGGCTGACGCCCGAGGCGGTGGCTGCGATCAGAGCGCGGTTTGCGGTGCCTCTGCTTGAGGCGCCGGCTGATGCGGATGCTGTTCTGGCGCAGCAGCGGCGGGATGATCCGCTCTTTGACCGCTGGGTGCGGAGCAACACGCATGTTCACCGGGACCCGGGGCATATCATTGCCACGATTTCACTGAAGCCGGGGGGGGGGATTCCGGGCGATGCGACATCGGCTCAGATCGCGCGTCTGGCGGATCTGGCGGATGCGTATTCGTTCGGGGAGATCCGGATCACGCATCTGCAGAATGTGGTTCTGGGGCATGTGCGCAAAGACCGGCTGCGGGATTTGTGGCTGGGGTTGGCCGAAGTTGGGCTGGCGGAAGCGAATATTGGTCTGATTGGCGATATCGTGGCGTGCCCGGGGCTGGATTACTGTGCGCTGGCGAATGCGCGCTCCATTCCGATTGCGCAGAAGTTGGGCGCGCGGTTTGCGGATACGGCGCTTCAGGCGGAAATCGGGGCGCTCCGGATTAACATCTCGGGCTGCATCAATGCCTGTGGGCATCATCACGCCGGGCATATCGGGCTTCTGGGTGTGGACAAGCGCGGGGAAGAGTTCTTCCAGCTGACGGTTGGTGGCCGGGCCGAGAATGGCGCGGCGATCGGGACGATTCTGGGGGCAGCTCTGCCGGAAGACGAAACGGTGGATGCGATTGCGCGGCTTGTAGACTGCTATCTCGGGCGCCGGGAGAGCGGGGAGACATTCCTCGATACACTGACACGTCTGGGGCATGAGCCTTTCAGGGAGGCGGCTTATGAGACTGTTTGAACTCGGCGAGCGTTCGGCACAGGTTCATGATGTGCTGGTGACGCTTGCAGAACTGGCGGAGCGGGATGATGCGCGGGCGGTTCTGCTGGAAAGTGCGGATGATCCTGCGCTTCTGAAGCCTTATCTGAACCGGCTGGATCTTGTGGTGCTGCGGTTTCCGGTTTTCCGGGATGGGCGCGGGTTCACGCAGGCGCGGGAGCTTCGGGAATATCTGCGGTTTTCGGGCGAGATCCGGGCGGAAGGTCATATCCTGCCGGATCAGGCGGCATTTCTGCGTCGCTGCGGGGTGGACAGTGTTGTTCTGCCGAAGGACGGCAATGGTGATCCGGCTTTGTGGGAAAAGCAGCTCCGGCAGTTTCCGGTCGCGTATCAGCGTTCGGTTCTGCCGGAGCGTTCCGTGGGGCCCGGGCTGCGGGTGGAAGAGGCGTCCTAACGGGCGCCGAACCAGCCGCGGCGCCAGAACCAGAACAGGGGCAGGACGACCGAAAGGACCATGAGGGTTAGGCCGTAGGGGTAGCCATATTTCCATGACAGTTCGGGCATGTTGTGGAAGTTCATGCCGTAGATGCCGGCGATCAGGGTCGGCAGGATACCGATCGCGCTGACGACCGTCAGGACCTTCATGCCGTCATTCTGTTCGATGCTGATGAAGCCGAGTGTGGCGTCGAGCAGGAACTGGACCTTGTTGACGGTCTGGGCATCGAAGTCGTTGAGGGAGGCGATGTCGCGTCCTGCGACCTTGATGCGGGTTCTCAGGGCCTGGGGATCCTTTTCGGTTCTGTCGCCGATATAGATCAGGATCCGGTCCAGACCGAGCAGGCTGTCGCGGGTCATGGAGGCAAGGTCGCCGCCATGGCCGAGGCGCCGCAGGGTTTCACGCAGCATTTCACCGGCCCGGGCGGGATCACGGGGGCGGTCGGTGTTGAAGACCCGTTTGGAGATGGCATCGAGGTCGCGGCCCAGACCTTCCAGAATGTCTGCCAGACGGTTGATGACTTCCTCGATGATCTCGATGAGGATTTCGTTGGCGGAGGGCTCGCCTTTGGCGGGGTCGCGTTCGGCCTGACGGCGTCCGACGATGTCAAACCCATAATAGTCGGCATAACGGACGGTGATAAGGCGTCTGTCGGTCAGGACGAAGCCGATCGGCAGGGAAAATGCCGTGTCTTCTGCCCGTCTGACGAGGGGGGTTGAAAGATAGAGGACCCCACCTTCTTCGTGATGGCGGGACGAGCTTTCGATTTCCTCAAGTTCTTCCCGGCGGGGGATATGGGTGCCAAGGGCCTTTTCAGCACGGTCGATTTCGTCCGTGGTCGGATTGATGAGATCGAGCCAGACCGCTTTCGAAATATCGACATCCGGTCCGATTTCCCGGGCCGGAACGCCAGCGGGGCGCACGAGGAACATCAGGCAGATCCTTGGGACAAATGAAATGGCTGTGAGGCTCTCTCATGTCCTGACTGCAGCGGGACCGCAAGGTCCTGTCCCGGAATTGTTTCAGGAAGCGTCAGAAAACAGCGAGATGGATGGACGGCGGGAGCTGCCCTTGGTATCGCATTGGGGCCCTGAAGTGGAGCCGAGCGCGGTATGACGAACACACCTTCCCCCCTGTCCTCTCCTTTGGCCAATTCCCTCCGTTCCGGTCCGGATGACCGGGGGCGGTTCGGGATTTTCGGTGGCCGCTTCGTTGCGGAAACGCTGATGCCGCTGCTGTTTGAGCTGGATGAGGCTTATCGCGCCGCGCAGGCCGATCCGGAATTCCGCAGGGAACTGGACTATTACCTGAAGGATTATGTCGGCCGTCCGAGCCCGCTGTGGTTTGCGCAGCATCTGACGGAGGAGCTTGGGGGGGCGAAGGTCTACTTCAAGCGTGAAGAGCTGAATCACACCGGCTCGCACAAGCTCAACAACGTCATGGGTCAGATTCTTGTCGCCCGGCGGATGGGCAAGACGCGCATCGTCGCGGAGACCGGCGCGGGGCAGCACGGTGTGGCGACGGCGACGGTCTGTGCGCTTTTCGGGCTGAAATGCACCATCTACATGGGCGCGACGGATGTCGAGCGGCAGAAGCCCAATGTGTTCCGCATGCATCTGCTGGGCGCGGAAGTGAAGCCGGTGACGGCCGGGGCGGGGACGCTCAAGGATGCGATGAACGAGGCCATGCGTGACTGGGTGGCCAATGTCGCCGACACGTATTTCCTCGTCGGTACGGTCGCGGGGCCGCATCCGTATCCGGAGATGGTCCGTGACTTCCAGTCCGTCATCGGGGTTGAGGTCAAGGAACAGATTACCCAGGCCGAAGGGCGCCTGCCGGATGTGATTGTGGCGGCCATCGGGGGCGGCTCGAATGCGATGGGGATTTTCCATCCGTTCCTGGATGATGCGTCCGTCAGGCTGATTGGTGTCGAGGCGGCGGGGCATGGGCTGGATTCCGGGAAGACGGCGGCATCCATTTCCCGTGGTCGGCCAGGTGTGCTGCATGGCAACCGGACGTACCTGCTTCAGGACAAACACGGGCAGATCGAGGAGGCGCATTCGATCAGTGCGGGGCTGGATTATCCGGGGATCGGGCCGGAGCATTCCTGGCTGAATGATATCGGTCGGGCCGAATATGTCGGCGTGACGGATGAGGAGGCGCTTGAGGCGTTCCAGGTCTGCACGCGGACGGAGGGCATTATCCCGGCGCTCGAATGTGCGCATGGGCTGGCGCATGTCATGAAGATCGCGCCCGCCATGGCGAAGGACCGGATCATCGTCCTGAATGTCTCCGGGCGTGGGGACAAGGATATCTTTACTGTGGCGCATCATCTGGGAGTGAAGCTGTGAGCCGTATCCAGACACGTTTTGCGGCCCTGAAGAAGGAAGGGCGCGGTGCGCTGATCCCGTATCTTCAGGCCTGCGACCCGGATTATGACACGTCGCTGGAACTGCTGCGGGCGATGCCGGCGGCTGGGGCGGACCTGATCGAGATCGGGGTGCCGTTTTCCGATCCCTCGGCGGATGGGCCGACGATTCA
This sequence comes from Gluconobacter sp. P1C6_b, assembly GCF_018811945.1. Classification (GTDB taxonomy): domain Bacteria; phylum Pseudomonadota; class Alphaproteobacteria; order Acetobacterales; family Acetobacteraceae; genus Gluconobacter. The sequence goes on along the minus strand of NZ_JACRVU010000005.1, from coordinate 122,814 downwards.
GGCGGCAGCACTGCGTGGCCTCAAGGCCGGTGCGACGCTGGGGCGTGTGCTGGAAATGGTCCGGGCGTTCCGCGAGACCGACAATGAAACGCCGATCGTGTTGATGGGGTATCTGAACCCGATCGACAGCTATGGTCCGGCCGAGTTCTGCTTTGATTCGGCTCAGGCGGGTGTGGACGGGATTATTGTCGTCGATATGCCGACTGAAGAGGCGGATCTGCTGGATGCGCATGCGCGGGAAGCAGGCCTCGATATCATCTCGCTGGTGGCGCCGACGACGTCGAACTCCCGTCTGTTTCACGTCCTGCGGGACGCAAGCGGGTTTGTCTATTATGTGAGCATTACCGGGATTACCGGGACGAACAGTGCGAGTGCGGCGGATCTGGAGAAGGCGCTGCCGCGGATCCGGGAAGCGACCAGCCTGCCTGTGGCTGTTGGCTTCGGGATTTCCACGCCGGAGCAGGCTCGGACGGCGTCGCGGATCGGGGATGCGGCTGTTGTGGCTTCGGCCCTGATCAAGACCATGGCCTCAACGTTGGAGAATGGTCAGGCGACGGAGCGGACCATCCCGTCTGTTCTGAAGCAGCTTGAAGGTCTGGCGGCAGCCGTGCGGGCCTGATGTGTGATGTTCCGGCAGGCTGCTACCTGCCGGAACAGGATACTCAGACGCCGTCGTTACGCAGGGACAGTCCGAAGAGGACGGTGGCGACGCCTGCCATCAGCAGTTCCACGGCGATGAACATGCCTATCAGCCACAGGCCGGACCAGGGCAGTGTCATGTAGAGCATGATGCCGATGAGCAGTGTGACGAGGCCGCTGATGGCGAGGGCGAGCCAGCTTCTGTTGGTGCGGTGGCCGCCGGCCCAGAAAGTACGGGCGAGGCCTGCAAAGATCAGGCAGCCTGCGAGGATGGCGGTCAGGAAGATCGAGCCGGTGGCGGGTTCTTCGATCAGGAGCAGGCCGCCGAGAATGTAGAGGCCGCCGATCAGGCCGGAGAGCCACTGGTTCGGGACGGGCAGTCCGCGATGGGCGAAGCTCTGCATGACCTGGGCGACGCCGCCGATGATCATCAGGACGCCGAGGATGACCATGCTGGTCAGGGTGGTGGTGATGGCATCCAGGGCGGCCAGGATGCCGAGAATGATCAGGAAAGCTCCAAAGCCGATGAACCAGCCGGGTTTGAGGCTCTGGGGGCTGGGGAAGCGGATGGTGTTGAAACTGTCGGACATGGTCTTCTCCGTTCGGGAACGTGGTCTGCCGGGATCCGGCCCTTTTCGGGAAAGGGGCCGGATCCCGGACATGACGTCCGCTGTGATGGGTCGTGTGGGGGAAGATGGCATGATTTGTGATGCAGGCGGGAGAGATAAGACGGCCCCGCTGATGTTGGGCTGGCATATTTGGCCTCCGGGCGTTAAAACGCGCCAGAGAATGCAGCCCTTCGCCGGGCTTTAACCCCCACTCCGTCCTTTGTCCTGAAGGCGGGCAGAAAGTAACGAGACGACATGAGCTGGATGACCGACTACGTCCGACCCAAGCTGCGTGGCCTGCTTCAGCGGGACGTGCCGGACAATCTGTGGACCAACTGCGAATCCTGCGGGCAGATGATGCTCACCAAGGAGCTGGAGCGGTCCGAGAAGGTCTGTCCGCATTGTGGGCATCACATGCGGGCGACGGCGAAGGAGCGTCTGGGCTGGACGTTTGATGGCGGGGAATACACCACCATCGAGCTGCCGAAGATGCCGGTCGATCCGCTGGGGTTCAAGGATTCCAAGCGTTATACGGACCGCCTGAAGGATGCGCGGAACAAGTCGCATCTCGATGAGGCGCTGGTCGTTGCCCATGGCATGATCAAGGGCCAGAAGGCTGTTGTGGCCGTCATGGCGCCGGAGTTTTTTCTGGGGACGATGGGGGCTGCGCTGGGCGAGGCTTTTGTGGCGGCCTGTCGTCTGGCTGTCCTGCAGAAAGCGCCGCTGGTGGTCTATACGGCTTCAGGTGGGGCGCGGATGCAGGAAGGCGTTGTCAGCCTGATGCAGATGCCGCGGACGACGATCGGTGTGCAGATGCTTCAGGAGGCGGGTCTGCCGTATGTTGTCGTGTTTACGAACCCGACGACGGGGGGGGTCACTGCGTCCTTTGGGATGCTAGGGGACGTTCATATCGCGGAGCCCAATGCGCTGATCGCGTTCGCCGGGCCGCGCGTCATTCAGGATACCGTTCGCGAGAAGCTGCCGGAAGGCTTCCAGCGCTCGGAGTATCTGCGTGAGCATGGCATGGTCGATATCGTGGCCAAGCGGTCTGAGCTTCCGGAACTTCTGGGGCGGATTCTGGGCATCATGATGCGCCAGAAAACCGTTTCCGACGCAGCAGCCTGATGACTGCGGAGCGTGGGGCGCCGGTTCGGCTGTCCGGCGAATATCAGGGGCGGCCGGGTGCCGTTCTTGCGCGGTTGCAGGAACTCTATCCGGCGCTGATTGATCTTTCGCTGGGGCGGCTTGAGGCGCTTCTGGCGAAGCTGGGCAATCCCGAGCGTCATCTGCCGCCGGTCATTCATGTGGCCGGGACGAACGGCAAGGGCAGCACCTGCGCCAATCTGCGGGCCATTGCCGAGGCGGGTGGTCTGCGCGTTCATGTCATGAGCAGCCCGCATCTGGTGAGCGTGACCGAGCGCTTCCGGCTGGCGGGGCGACTTGTGGACGAGGATGTTCTGGTTGCTGCGCTCGAAAAGGTCGAGCAGGTCAATGCAGGCGCTCCGATTACGGTTTTCGAGGTTCTGACGGCGGCGGGTTTCCTGCTGTTTTCTCAGGTTCCTGCGGATTTGGTGGTGTTGGAAGTCGGGCTTGGGGGGCGGCTGGATGCGACCAATGTCGTGCCGAAGCCTGCTGTCTGCGTGATTACGCCGGTCAGTCTGGATCATGAAGCGTTTCTGGGCAGTACGGTCGCGGCGATTGCCGGGGAAAAGGCCGGGATCATCAAGAAGGGTGTGCCGGTTGTTTCGGCGGCCCAGGCACCGGAGGCGCTGGATGTCATTCGCCGTCGGGCCGCAGAACTGGATGCGCCGCTTCGGGTGATCGGAGAGGATGTTTTCTTCACCGAGCACGCGGATGGTCTGGAGTATCGGGATGCGGATGGTGCGCTCTCGCTGCCGCTGCCGGCTCTGAAGGGGCAGCATCAGGCCGGGAATGCGGTGCTGGCGGTTGCGGCCCTCAGGGTTTCGGGTGTGGCACTGCCGCTTTCGGCTTATCAGGGTATTGCTCGGACTTCTTGGCCTGCGCGTTTGCAGAAGTTGGATGGAACCCTTGCGCGGATGCTTCCTGGGGGATGGGAGCTTTATCTGGATGGTGGTCATAATCCGGACGCCGGTCAGGTGCTGGGAACGGTTCTGGATGGCTGGAAAGACCGGCCTGTCCATGTGATTGCCGGTGTGAAGCAGACCAAGGACGCATCGGGGTTTCTGAGACCGATCGTCGAGCGTGCGGCTTCGGTTCAGGCGGTGGCGGAGCCGGGGCAGCATCTGGCGATGCCGGTCGAAGAGATCATTGCGGCTTCGGGGGGGCGGGCGATTGCCGGTACGACTGTCAGGGAAGCTCTGGAGCGTCTTGTGGCGGAAGGGGAAGGGGGAGCGCCTGCGCGCGTGTTGATCTGTGGCAGTCTTTATCTGGCGGGTGTGGTTCTGGCAGAGGATGGCTGGGTTTCGCGGTAATCCGTTTCTGGTCGCGATGCAGGATGGTAGAAGGGCAGCGTGAACATGATCGAATCGCATTCCTCTCCGACCGTCTCTGATGCTTCCTCGAACGACGGAGATCTGGGTGTCCTGCTGAGGCGCAGTCCGCCGTCCAGCACGGCGGCCGAGCAGGCGCTTTTGGGCGCCATTCTGACCAACAACAAGGCGTATGAGCGGGTTTCGGACTTTCTGGAGCCGGCTCATTTTTCCGATCCGCTCAATGGACGGATCTATGAGGCCATTGCCCGGCGGATCGAGCGGGGGCAGCTGGCCGATCCCGTGACCATGCGGGCGGAATTCGAGCATACCGGTGTTCTGGATGCTGCGGGTGGCCCTGCTTATCTGGCGAAGCTGCTGACGGCGATGGTGGGTATCGTCAATGCGGGTGATTATGGGCGGGTAATCCATGATGCCTGGGTCCGCCGGCAGCTGATCGATATTGGTGAAACTGTCGTCAACAATGCCTTTGGGGCGCGGCCTGATCTGGATGGATCCGATCAGATTGCGGCGTCTGAGGAAGCGTTGTTCAAGCTGGCGACGGAGCGGGGCCAGGAAGGCGGGTTTGTTTCGTTTACCAAGGCGCTGACGGAAGCGGTCAGTGTTGCGACGAAGGCTTATCAGCGCACTGGCGACGTAGTCGGTTTGACGTCGGGTCTGCGGGACTTCGACAAGCGGACGGGTGGGCTTCATCCGTCGGATCTGATCATCCTTGCCGGGCGTCCTGCGATGGGCAAGACGGCGCTGGCGACCAAGATCGCGTTCTCGGCGGCACGTTCGATCTTGCGGGATGCCGAAGACAGCGGCGAGAAACCCAAGGGATCGGTTGCGATTTTCTCGCTGGAAATGTCATCCGAGCAGCTGGCGACCCGTATTCTTTCGGGAGAGGCCGAGGTTTCGGGCGAGAAGATCCGTCGTGGTGATATCGGGCAGAAGGAATTTGACCGGTTTGTCCGGGTGGCCCGCGAGCTGCAGCGACTGCCGCTCTATATCGACGATACGCCGGCGATTTCCCTGTCTGCCATGCGGACGCGATGCCGCCGTCTGGCGCGGACGCAGGGGTTAAGCCTGGTGGTGGTGGATTATCTGCAGTTGATGCGGCCGGCCATCGGGACGAAGCCTGACAGTCGTGTTCTGGAAATCTCGATGATTACGCAGGGGCTCAAGGCGATTGCGAAAGAGCTTTCTGTTCCAGTGATTGCTTTGTCCCAGCTTTCGCGTCAGGTCGAATCGCGTGAGGACAAGCGGCCGATGCTGTCGGATCTGCGCGAATCGGGTTCGATCGAGCAGGATGCGGATGCGGTCATGTTCGTTTATCGCGACGAATATTATCTGCAGCAGCGTCAGCCCAAGGACAGTGCCTACGACAGCAATGACAAGTTTCAGGCTGCGACAGAAGAGTGGCAGCGCAAGATGGCTCTGGTGCACAACAAGGCAGAGTTGATTCTTGAGAAACAGCGGCATGGCCCCACCGGAATGATCCAGCTGTATTTCGAAGGGGAATATACCCGGTTCGGAGATCTGGACGTCATTCACGAGTAGCTCTGCGGACAGGGCGAGTACTTTGAATGATGCGGATACCCCTTAGACGATCCTGTCTGAGGGGAGGGGCCGTCCGGCGGTTCTGATCGTGAAAAAACCGTTGGGGCTTTTTTTTTGGAAAAGCCTCCACGTGGGCGGACATGGAATGTCTCGATAATTGAATCAGTACTTCAAAAGTACAGATTTCATCAAAATATATAGTCAGAAAAAAGCTGTAATATGAAACTCTTCAGCGTGATTTCTCTGTGAAATGCGGTTGAAGATGGCTGTCCGCTGTTCTGGATTGTGGCTGCAATGCGGAAAATTGGCGGCAGCCAAAACCTGTCTTAATGGCTCAAAGCCATATTTGTTCCTTGACCCAATGGCACAGTGCCATTAATTTATCGTTAATCGGTGGTTGTCATGGGGGCGATCAACGGGGAAGGAAGGGAACCGGTCAATGAATTCAGATGCTCTGATGACCGGGGATGTTTCCGATTTGTTCATTCCATCGATGAGGCGAGCTTATCGTGTCGTATCGAATGGGGGGCGCCTGAATGCGTATGGAAACCGGTGAAACAGTCACTAATGGATCTCCTCATCTGGTCTCTTGGGCGGATCAGGTGTGTCGGAAGATGTGTTTCTGTCCGTGTTCGGAGCCATGTCTTGCCGCTGGAGCACCAGTTCTGGGTGCAGGGCAGCCAGCCGCAGGGCCAGTTCTTCGTCGGTACGACCGTTCAGGACGCCTTTCAGAAGAAAATCTGTCGAGACGCGCAGGCGGTTCGACAGTGCCGCAATGAGGAAGACGCTGGGCGCGCGGTCACCGCGTTCGATCTTGTTGAGGGTCGAAGCGTCAACGCCCAGAAGCCGGGCGCATTCGCTCTGATTGGGCATGACGAGTTCACGAGCCCAGGAAATGCGAGTTCCGATGGCTCGTTGGAGTGCAGTCAGAGAGTCCGGGCGCTTGTGTTTGGCCATGAGGCCTTTTTAGCAATGGCTTTATGCCAAATCCAGAAGAAGTTTTTTTTATCACACACTGTGGCATTTTGCCAAAGTTGGTAACGGTTCTGTACTGGTGAAGGATGTTGAGATGAGGCAGGTCAAGTCAGGTTCCGCACCCCGGCGGGTGTCCGCAAGTGCTCTTGCAGCTATGCTGGCGTCCGATGGTTGGCTACCTGAGCAGGGAAGTGCACGCAAGGGGCGGGGACGTTCTGCCAGAAAAACATCTGAGGCGTCGGCTTCATGTGTGCGGACGGTGACGGACCGGGAGACGGCCGAGGCATTGCCGGCGGGTCATCCAGTAAGCTGGAATGCGCTGTGGGGGGCGGATCTGGTGCCGGTCTTTCCGGGATTGCAGCCGATGGGTGGCCGTGAAGCCGGACTGGAGATCAACTGATGCTCGAGATGGTGCGGGAAATACCGGTCGCTGCTGCGGGACTGCCTGATAGTGTGGTCAGGCCGACTGGGGAGCGATACCGTCATTCGGAGATCCGTGAGGTTGGAAACACGTTCCGGGTCGTGAACGCGGTGCAGTCCATGTATGACGCCGGCGATATCGGGGACGATGAACTGGCTGCGGCGGATCGGTGGTATCGCGAATATGTCTTTGCATCTCTGGGGGTAGTGGAAAATCCGCCTTCTGATGGTCGTGTCAGGGAGCGGGGAGACATTCACACCTGGATGATGGGGCGCGGGCAGTGTTCTGCGCGGATTACGCAGATTCGTGACATGCTGGGGCTGTGTGCGCATGTTCGTCTCGAGATGCTTCTGGCGCGGGAGATGTCATTTTCGGCCATGGCACGCCATCTCTATCCGGCTCTGTCGGAAGGGCGTGCGCGGATGAAGGTGTCGGCTCAGTGTGCACTGCTTCTGGAGCAGCTGGCGCATGTCTATGAAACGCTGTCCAAAAAGAAAAGCAGGAAAAAATCTGGTTAACGATAAATTACCGCTTGATATCTGAACGCAGTTTTGATACAAAAAATACATACTGAAGAATTACGACATGAAAATCTGAAGCCGGCCTTTTGAAAGAGGGCCGGCTTTTATTTTGGAAGTTTCCTGACTTATGGAAAAGTGTGAAATTTCTTCTGGTAGCGTTGTGTTGTCCGGCAGGCAGACATTCATTGTTCTTCAGAAAAATTCCGGTTCATTTGTCGGATGCCCTCTCGTTTATGAAGGCGAGCCGGTTCATCGGGCGGATGTTGTTCTGGAATGGCACGAACTGGTGGACGCAGGTCTTTCCCGCCTTGATGTCCGGTGCAGGTCCATTCCCTGTCAGCGGTCGCTTCTTTCCGCCCGGATGATTGGACGGATCGAGCCGGAAATCCTTTCCCGTGTGGCGGTACGGGCCGGGCGGGAACAGACGCAGCGCAATGTGGAAACCCTGGCACGAAAAGGGGCGGGTCCGAGGGATCGGCCCAGGCACAGGCCGGTTCGGGCGGTCTGGCTCGAGGGTGGCATGATGATGAGCCGCAGGGAGGCTTCGCTGAGAGCCGTCTGACGGTTGGGTCTCAGGGCGATCTGGGGAAAGGTTGAAGCAGATGGATGAAGACGTATCTGGTAAATGTTCTTTGCGACGGGAACAGTCTTGGGAACGGAAGAAGAGATTTCTCGAACATCTGTCTGTGAGTGGAAATATTTCTGAAGCCGGGCGTGTCGCTGAGGTCCGGCGAAGTACGTTATACCTCTGGAAAGATGCGGATAAGGAATTTTCCTCCCGTTGGGAGGAGGCCCTTGAAGAGGCGGCGGATGCTCTTGAAGCGGAAGCGCGGCGCAGGGCTATTGAGGGATATGATGAGCCCGTTACCTATGCCGGGCGTGTGGTCTGCGATCCGGATACGGGAAATCCTATCGTTCGCAAACGGTACAGCGATGGGTTGATGGCGTTTCTGCTGCGGGCGCATCGTCCGTCCCGTTTCAGAGCGGGTATGGAGTCCGAGGGGCGGTCGGGGACGATCTCGATCAGCATCAGTAGTGATGACAACGCCCTTTAGACTGAATGCTTCGCAGCGTGAGGCGGTGCGGCTGCTTGGTGGGCCGGCGCGGCATATTCTTCTGAGAGGCGGGTCGCGGTCGGGGAAGACCTTTGTTCTGGTTCGGGCAGTTGTGATCCGGGCGCTGAAGGCACCGGACAGTCGGCATGGCATTTTTCGCCATCGGCTGACGGCGCTGAAGGCGTCGGTTCTGCGGGACACGTTTCCGAAGGTCATGCGGATGTGTTTTCCGCAGGTTGGCTGGAAGCTGGACCGGCAGGACTGTGTTGTGACGTTCCCGAACGGATCGACGATCTTTTTCGGAGGGCTGGATGATGAGCAGCGGACCGAGAAGATCCTCGGTCTGGAGTTTGCGACGGTTTATCTGAACGAGGCCAGTCAGATCAGCTATGGCGCGCGGAACATGCTTCTGACGCGTCTGGCGCAGAAGACTGGTTTGGCGGTGAAGGAATATATTGATGCCAATCCGCCGAGTATGGGGCACTGGCTTTATGCGCTTTTCGAAAGCGGGATCGAGCCGAAGTCGGGGGAACCGTTAGCGGACAGGTCGCGGTATACGACGATGATCCTCAATCCGCAGGTAAACCGGGATAATCTGAGCGAGGATTATCTCGCTAGCCTTGAAGCGCTCCCTGAGCGGGAAAAGCGGCGGTTTCTTTATGGTGAATATCAATCGGTTGTTGAAGGCGCGCTGTGGCGGCTGGAGATGTTCCGGCGTGAGGCGGCGATTACGTCGCCGAGCCGGGCGGATGTGGCGGCTCGGATGCGGCGTATTCTGGTGTCTGTTGATCCTTCGGGGGCTGCGGGACCGGAAGATTACAGGTCCGATGAAATCGGAATTGTGGTCTGCGGCATTGATGCGGCTGGTGTGGGGCATGTTCTGGAAGATCTGTCTGCCAGGGATAGCCCGGCGGGCTGGGCTGCCAGGGCCTTGCGGGCATTTGATGAATGGGGTGCTGAACGCATTGTTGCGGAGCGGAACTTCGGCGGGGCTCTGGTAGAGGGCACGATCCGGAGTGTGCGGGCGCATGCCTCGGTCAAGCTGGTGACGGCGGCGCGAGGCAAGGCGGCGCGCGCAGAGCCGGTTGCGGCACTCTATGAGGTTGGCAGGGTTGTTCATCATGGCCGGTTTACGGCTCTGGAGGATCAGCTCTGTCATTTCTCGGTCAGCGGGTATCGCGGGCCACGGTCTCCGGACCGGGCGGATGCGATGGTCTGGGGATTGAGTGAACTGATGCTTGCCGGAAGCGGCGGCATGACGGGCTGGAGTCCGTCTGGATTTTCGCTGGCGCGCTGAACCGACCGTCCGGGTCGGGATCGCGGCCTGAAACAATGGAGAACACATGGACTGGTTGTCCCTGCAACAGCGTTATGCTGTTCCCGCGGGTGCGTCCGCGCGGACAGCGCGGCTGCTGGCGCTCAAGCGTGTTCTGGACGGGACGCAGTATGATGCGTTGCCGCATCCGTTCTCGATGGAGAAGTCGGGAGCGGGGGAATATATTCCGCTGTCCAGCCGGCGTCCTTCTGTTCGCACGAATTTGTGCCGGACGGTTGTGGATGAATCGGTTTCGCTGCTGTTTGGGGATACGCACTGGCCGGGTCTGGTGACGGATGATGCGCGGGTGACGCACGCCCTGAGCACGTTTGCGTCGCAGACCAGGCTGGCGTCTCTGCTGATGGAAGCGGCTCGGCTGGGGTCGGTAGGGTCGGTTGCGATCCTGTTCGAAGTCTCGGCCGGGGTTCCGAAACTGTCGGTTCTGGAGACGGCGTATCTGACGCCGTTCTGGGATGATGCGACGGGAGAACTGCTCCGGGTCGAAGAACGGTTTCTGGTCCGGGGGCGGGATCTGGCGGCGCAGGGTTATCCGATTGCGGATGAGCTTCTGGGGGCGCAGTTCTGGTGGCAGCGGATCTGGACGCCGCTGGACTGTGCAGTGTCTGTGCCCTGGCTTGTGGGGATGGATGGTGGGGTCCGGGATGAGAGCCGGTCCGTGCGGCATGGGCTGGGGTTTGTGCCGATCGTCTGGACGCGCAATCTGGGTGGGCCTTGTGGGCGTGATCCGGAAGGCGAGTGCACGTTTGAGCGGGCCATCGATACGGTGATCGAGGCGGATTATCTGCTGTCCCAGGCCGGGCGGGGACTGAAATATGGTTCCGATCCGACGCTGGTCCTGAAGACGGGTGGGTTTTCCGACGGGGTGGCGCATCAGGGTGGTGCGGCTTCGGCGCTGACGCTGCCGCCTGAGGGTGATGCCAAGCTTCTGGAAATCAACGGGAATGCGGCAGGGGCGGTGCTCGATCATTATCGGGAGCTGCGCCTAGTGGTGCTCGAACAGTTGCATGGCAACCGAGCGCATGGCGACCGGGTTGGTGGTGCGCAGTCGGGCAAGGCCATGGAGATGATGTGTCAGCCGCTGATCTGGCTGGTGGACCGTCTGCGCCATTCCTACGGCGAGGGTGCGCTGCTCTCGATTTACCGGATGGCGTGCCGGTTTTCCTGTGTTCTGGAAAACGGGCTGCGGATCGGGGGAACGCTGGTCAAGGACCTGCCGTACTGTCGCATGAGCCTGCGGTGGCCGGCATGGTTTCCGTCTACCGATCCGGAGTTACTGTCATTGACGCAGGGGCTGGTGACGGCGGTTTCCAATGGAATTCTGAGCCGTGAGACGGCGGTTCGGATGTTTGCGATGGCATCGGGAAATTCTGATCCGAATACGGAATGGAAAATGCTGGAGCAGGGGTGTGCTTCTGAACAAGCATGAGTGTTGACGGGGGAATGATGTCCGGAACTGATGACACCATTGAGGATGTGGAGGCTCTGCGTCGGGCGCTGAATGAAGCGCGGAGCGAGGTTGAGGCGGTCCGTCAGGAAATGACGGATGTTGTGACGCGACAGGAGACGCTTCAGCGCAGTCATGAGGAAGCGCTGGCCCGGGTGCGGCAGGACAGTGACCGGGAGGTTATTGTGGCGGCGCTTCGGGCGGAGGCGATCCGCAATGGTGCGCATAATCCTGATGATGTCGTGCGACTGATTGATCTGGAAGGGATCAACCGGGGCGAGGATGGTTCCGTGGTCGGTGTGGCCGAGGCTTTGCAGCAGGCCCGTCAGGAACGGGCCTATCTGTTCGGCGAGGTGCTGCGACCCGGATATTCGAGCGGAACCACCGTCGGACAGGCAGCGCCCCGCCCCGGTGGGATCGAGCCGTTCAATGCGCGCGCCGTCAGCGAGGCGGATTATGAAGCGCGCAAATGGCAGTTTCTGGCCCAGGGCTGAAGCCCGCGACGATATTTGACCGGGTCTGATGGCAGGCCGGGTTCAGAAAACACATTTACGGAAAAAACACATGAGCATTGATAATTTTCCTGTTCAGCTTCAGGCCGCCATTCAGCAGGGTTTTCTGGCCCGCGAGTTCGAGAATGGTCTGAAATCCCGGCTGGGTTTTCGCCAGGTTGCCGATCGTGAAGTGTTCCCGAACGCTATCGGTGAGACGCTGACGAAAACCCGCAAGAGCCTCAAGGCTCCGGTGACGACGCCGCTGAACCCGACGGGCAATACGAATTTCGACAATGGTCTGAGCCCGTCCGGCTGGTCGATCGAGCAGTATACGCTGTCCATCAATCAGTATGGCGATACGATCGACCTGAACATGGTCACGAGTGGCGTGGGAATTGCCTCGCAGTTCCTGGCCAATGCCAACACCAATGGGGTGCAGGCGATGCAGTCGCTGGACCGTCTGGCACGTAATACGTTGTTTGGCGGTGCGCAGAATGGTGTGGGTGGCTATCTGGGCGGCAATACCCGTGTGACGGCGACGCTGGGGAGTGCCGACAATACCATTGCTGTCGATGACATTCGCGGTTTTCAGTCCGTGATCGTGAATGGTCAGGTGACGCCGATCAGCGCGACCAATGGCATGACCGTGACGGTGGGCGGGGATGTTTACACACTTGTCAGCGTGACGGCGGATGCGACGAATGTGTCCACGGCTCCGGGTGGTGTTTCAGGTCAGATGACGTTTTCCGCGGCCGTGTCGGTTGCGGATGGGACTGAAGGTCAGGCGGTTGTGGCGTCCACGGCGCCGCTGGTGATCCGTCCGAACGGTCGTCTGACCACCGCGGCACTGCAGACGGCAAGCTCGAGCGGTCTGGCGGATACGCTGGGTATCCAGCAGGTTCTCGCCGGTGTGGCAACGCTGCGGCGCAATAACGTGCCGATGATTAATGGTGCGTATCACTGTTATCTGGATGATCTGCAGCTTCTGTCCCTGTTCCGCGATCCGGATTTCAAGCATCTGTATCGTGGCGCTTATGGTTCGGAAGAGTATCGTTCCGGTCAGGTGATAGAGCTTCTGGGTGTGCGGTTCATCCCGACGACGGAAGCGCCGCAGCAGGCCTCTCTGGGTTCCGGTTCCATTCATCGTGCGCTGCTGCTGGGTCAGGGGGCGCTGATCGAAGGCGACTGCGCTCTGACGGGTCATTCCGATATTCCGGATTCTGAGCGTGCGCTGATCGAGATGGTGGACAGCGTGGCGATGGTAACGCGTGAGCCACTGGATCGTCTGCGCCAGATCATTGCGCAGTCCTGGTACTGGATTGGCGGTTTTGCGCTGCCGACGGACGTGACAGCGGACATGACGGTCATTCCGACGGCCACCAACAGCTATCTCAAGCGTGGTGTCGTGATCGAGAGCCTTGGCACGGATGCGCTGGGTCTGACGTTCTGAGGTTTTTCCGGCCCCTGTCTGTAAGGCGGGGGCCTCTCTTGCGGGGAGAATGACATGTCCGGAACGGTTGGTTTATCGACGGATATTCTCTCGGAAGGAGAGAAAATGGATATCCGTCGGTTCTGCGGTTATCCCGCGATCGGATCGCGGGAGGGTAATCAGGAATCCTGGCGTTTCTTTCAGGTGGAAGGAGCGCTGGAGTGGCGGATGAACTGTCTGTCCGGGGCGGAGCTTCAGCAGATCCGGCTTTATCTGTCCCAGCTTTATCCGTTGGAAAATGCGATTACGGCATCTTCGGACAATCTGGACACGGCGCGGGCGGCGGGCTGGTATCATAATGGTCGGGAAGTACAGGACCGGATGATGCTGTTCACGCTGTGGCGGCGGCGTCTGTGTGCGTTTCTGGGGGTGGCTGGCGGCTTGGAGTTGCAGGACGGCCGGGCGATCGTGGTTTGAGGAGGGCTGTGTGCAGCAGGCAATGATCGCGGCCAGGCTCTCCAGAGGGTATGCGAAGGCGGCGGCCGTGCTGGGCTCTTTGGGAGAACAGTATCGTCCTTCGGGCGGTCTGTCGCCGATGGAAACCCTTTATGCGCAGCCCATGCTGGCTTTTGATGTGGATGCCGGATTTTCGTTTTCGCGGCCGATCGGGTGGGGGATTCCGACAGAATATGTCCTGACGGATCGGCGGGATGATACGCAGGTTTCCGATATTCTTGTTGCGAGCGGGCGGACCTATTTTGTCGCGTCCGTGGAGCCTCTGCGGCCGCCTTTATGTGTGGTGTGCAGCCGGACGGTGACGGTCACCGGGGTTACGGGAACGGTGGAGACGCTGATCTCGGACTGTCCGGCCGCCATTATCATGCGGGCGAAAGGGGAATCTTCGGGCAGTGGGATTCCTGGAGCAACGCGTCCGGGACAGTCCGTGATGTATCTTCCGCTTCTGCCCGGGGTGGTGCTGACGCCTTACATGGCGGTCACGACCGATCTGGGCACGACTTATACGGTTAATGCGGTGGAAACTTCCGGCTTCGGGATCCGGTGTACCATGTCGCTTCAGCAGGTCTGAGGGAAGATAAGAATGACGGATGCTTCCAGGGTCGGGCTGGCGCTTGCGTATAACTGTGTACAGATCCTTTATCCGGAGGGTCTGGCGGGATCTTCGGTGACGGGGCGGCGGGTGGTGCTTCGGCGGGGGTGGCTGTTGCCGAGCGATCTGTTCGCGGCACAGAACATTCGCAACAACATCGATTTCGTCACGGTCACGATGGCGCCCCGGAAGATGCCTGAATGGGCGGAACCTCTGGGGCGTCCCTGGCGGGTGCAGCAGAAGGTTGAGCCTACGGTTGGGGTTGTGGTGACGGACGGGACGGTTGAGATCGTCTTCTCCGGGACATCCACGCCGGCGGGTGTGGTGGCGGTCTGGCTGGATGACATGCCGTCTGGAGGTGCGCCTTCTGCGGCTTATGCGGTGACGGCGCAGGATACGCCGGCGACGGTTGCGGCGGCTCTGGCGGCGGCGTTGACGGATGGTGTGGCGAGTGAGGCGACGGTCAGTGTGCCGGGGCGGGTTCTGAACGCTCATGCTGGTGGATACGGGCAGTCGGTGCGGGTGACGCGGCGGCAGGCGCAGCTTTATCGGGTTTCGATCTGGACTGCGGATGCGACGGCGCGGGAGACACTCGCTTCCGTGCTGGATGCGGCACTGGCGGAACAGAGCTGGATCAGCACTCTGGACGGGCGGGAGGCTCAGCTCCGGTTCCAGAGCGTGGAAGATGTCGACACGATGCAGAACGAGGCGCTGTATCGGCGGGATTATTTCTATGAGCTGGTTTTTGATACCCTTCAGGTGCAGTGGGCGTCCGAAATGCTGTGCGGCATCGGGAACCTCTCCGGAGATGACGGGACAGCGATGTCTTTCGGGGAGCTGGCTTCCGGGGGAACGAACCAGACAGTAACGGCGGCTCTGGACGCCATGCAGGCGGTGGCGGCGGCGCAGGCTGCTGCCTCGGCCTATCCGGGGCTGGGGGTTGATCAGTTCGGGACAGTGGTCGCTGCTGCCTGACGCAGAAGCTGAGTCAAAGCGCTGAAATTTCATCAGGAAAGCGGGTTGCTTCTGTGGGAGCGCCCGCTTTCTGCATTTTGGAGAGCGATCCGGGGATGTCTCTGGTCTATCAGGCGGGAACGCTGAATACCACGGCACTGACCGTGCCAAATCTTTATGTGCAGATTGCCCAGCCGCAGACGCTGGCCCTGGCGGGCGCGTCGTCTTCGCAGCTGGGTATCGTAGGTACTGCCGGCTGGGGGCCGGTGGGAATGCCGCTGCCGATCGGGGGCATGAGCGACTATGTCGCGGCGTTCGGCGCCAAGCAGAACAGGACGACGGATGCGGGGCTGGCGGTTAATATCGCTGTGATGCAGGAAGCATCGTCCTTTGTTGTCGTCCGTGTGACGGATGGGACGGATGTGGCGGCATCTGGCACGATCGATGGGGTGACGATCCAGGCGGCTTACACAGGGAGTGCGGGCAACGGGATCGTGGCAGCGGTAACCGCGACGGGTTCCGGTTACGCGCTTGCTGTTACGCATGCAGAGCTGGGTTCTGCGACTTATGCGGGAGCGGACTGGTCTGCCATTGCGGCGGCCGTAGCGCAGGATATGAATGCGCTAGTGAAGGTCGTGCTTCCGGAGACGGTTCCGACTGTGACTGCAGCGAGTGTGACACTTGCGGGTGGCACGGATGGCGGTGTGCCGACGACGGCTCAGTTCATCGGGCAGGACAGCACGGTGCGAACCGGTATGTATGCCCTGCGCGGACAGGGCTGTGCAGTGGCACTCCTGCATGGTGTGACGGACAGCACGTCCTATACGGCTCAGGCGGCTTTCGGGACGTCCGAAGGGGTCTATATGATCGCGGTGGGGCCGGCGTCTGATACGGTGACGAATGCGATTGCGGTCAAGGCTGCGAGTGGGCTGGACGCGGCGTCGGTCAAGCTGATGTTCGGTGACTGGTTGTGGTGGAGTGACGACACCAACGGCATGATGCTGGTTAGCCCGCAGGCGTTTGCCGGTGGCAGGCTGGCCGCTCTTTCGCCGGAGCAGTCCAGTCTGAACAAGGCGCTGTCGGGGATCGTGGGGAGCCAGAAGGCGGGTCTGACGGGGAGCAGTGCAACCTATTCCACGGCTGAACTGTCGGTGCTGTTCACGGCCGGAATTGATGTGATCTGCAATCCGGCGCCGGGTGGCACTTACTGGGCGGTGCGCTGTGGGCATAATTCGTCCAGCAAGAGTACCATGAATGGTGACAACTACACGCGTCTGACGAACTACATTGCGGCTTCACTTGCTGGTGGCATGGGCGGTTATGTGGGTGAAGTGATCAACGATACGCTGTTCAGCGATATTCGTTCGACGCTTCTGGGTTTTCTGTCGTCGCTGCTGTCACAGGGTGTTCTGGGCGTTCAGAACGGTGAGCTGCCTTACAGCGTGGTCTGTGATTCGAGCAACAATCCGCAGTCCCGTACGGCACTGGGCTATGTGCAGGCGGATGTGGCGGTTCGCTATCAGGGCATCAACGAGAAATTCATCGTCAATCTGCAGGGTGGCGCGTCGGTCACCGTGTCGTCTGCATCGGGGAGTGTCGGCTAAATGGCAAATCCATACAGCATTGGCCGGGATTGCCGGATTACGGTTCTGTGGAACGGGCAGCGGGTTGATCTGCGGGATGTCACGTCTTTCAGTGCGGCCCAGGAAACGCAGGCTCTGCGTGCCAACCCGTTGAACGGCGTACCGCTGGAGTTCAATGTTCCGAATGGCTGGCGGGGCGCGTTCCAGATTGCCCGGGCCAATGCGGCGCTGGACAATCTGGTAGCCGCTGTCGAGGCTGCATACTGGAATGCCGGGACGGTCGGCAGCGGGACAATCTATCAGTACGTGACCGAACCGGACGGGTCGACCAGCACATGGGAATTCAGCAATGTTTCCATGCAGCTGAAGAGTGATCCCTGGCAGGCGGATCACATGATCCATCAGACGGTTCAGTTCTTTGCTTCTACGAGGACGAAAATTTCGTGAGTGATTTTCCGCATGAAGTTGTTCTGTCCGACAACCGGCGTCTGACGCTGCGCGAGATTGATCCGGCAGATATGCTGGATCTGATCGAGGCAGCGGGCAGTGCGATCAATGGCGCCTCGGCATCCGCATGGCTCGGTTATGCGGAGATGATCTGTTCGGTGACGGCCATTGATGGTGTGCCGGTTCAGATGCCGCAGACCAAGGATGAAATCCGCGATCTGGCCCGTCGGGTCGGCAAGGCCGGGATTGCTGCGCTGACGCCACTTTTCGAGCGTGATGCGGATGAGAATCTGCGGGACGTCGCAAAAAACTGAGCAGGCACTCCGGGTTCCAGGAGATGCTTTATCTGCTGGATCACGGGGTGCCGTGGGACGTTTTGCGAGGATGGTCGAGAGCGCGGCGTCTGGCCGCGTGTGTCATTACCGGAGAGCGGGAAGGGCACTGTTTTGACTGGGATATGATGGGTTATCGGGGAGAGATATGATGCGGGAGCACATCTGGCGGTCTCTTCTCTCGGTCAGGACGTTTTTTACGACTTCTTCCAGAGGGTTGGCATGGGCGCATCGGTCGCTTTCGGTTGCGGCTGTGCCACGGTTGAAAAAACAGGTCGGGATCGTGCCATCGGGCATCGGGAGGCCTCTGGTTTCCGGGAGTACGGGGCGGGGTGGCGGCTTTCAAAGAAGAAAGAGCATCCAGAAGATTGCGCCTGTTCGCAAATCGGGTGGAGTACTTCATTCGGTGTTGTTTCCCGTGCGGAAAAAACAGCGGGTAGTGCGGATCCTGCGACCAGGTCTTCCGCTGTTGAAGCCTTTTCCTGCTGTTGCGGAAAAAGCGGGAATACATGCGGTTGTGCATGAGATGACGGCTTCACCGAAACGGGGAGGGCGATTGGATGCAAAGTCAGGGCGGACTATGGGGGGGCGGAAGCAGATTGCTGCTGATGTCGGACGAGCGGTGGTATCTCTCGACCGGAGAGGGATGATCGAGCGTGCATTGCCTGTCCGGCGTATCAGGCATGGTGCGTCGGGCGTGTATCCTGTCGTTCGCCGGGCAGTACTGGCGGATGAAAGTTCGGTCTGTATTCCGCCAGTTCAGAAACAGACTGTTCACGTGCCATCATCTGCAGGAGTCGGGCGGGGACATGACGCGCTTCCAGCCTTTCCGGCGCTCCGGAATTATCACGACAGGAACACTGTGAGTGGTGATGCGGATCACGAGATGAGGCGTGATGATTTCTCGTTCGGCAATCGCGGGTCCCGTCTGGCGGCGCGACGTTCTGGCGGGGGCGTGGATGAAATCATGCAGCCTCAGTATCCGGGCCGAAGTATCGGATTTTTCTGACAGAGGAGATGTTCCCCGATGGGTATTGGTCTTTCCGACATCGAAAATGCCATTGGTGCCGTGGGGCGGCTGGGATCATCATCTCCTGTCATACTGGGAAATCTGGTTCTGACGGGAATTGAAGTTCCCGATACGCTTCAGGTTGGCGGTCGGCAGATGCTGGTTGTGCATCGTCTTCCGGGGGGCGGGCGTGTTGTTGATGCGCTGGGTAACGATCCGGGGCGTCTGGAGCTGAAAGGGCGCTTTCTTGGTCCGGATGCGCAGATGCGGGCGCAGGCCGTTGAACGCATGCGGATGGCAGGTCAGCAGGTCGCCTTTTCAGCGGCAGGTCTTTCTGTCCAGGTCTGGATCGCCCAGTTCCATTATGTCTATCAGGCAAAAGGTGCTGTCTGTTCCTATACGCTGGTTCTTGAGCGACCACAGGAAACAACGGCCGTACAGACTTCCGGTACCTTGTCCGGAGTGCTGGGAGACGATGTCGGGAGTGCTCTCGACAGTTTTTCCAGCATGGTTTCGGATGTTTCCGAAGGGGTTTTTACGGCTGTGGGACAGGTGTCTTCGGTTGTCGGACAGGTCATGCCGCTGGCGACGCTGGTGGGTGCCGGAGGCTTTGCTTCGAAAGTGACGGATGCTCTGGGGACGGTCAACGGCGTGGCGCAGAGTGGTATGAATCTCGCCACCGTGCCTTCCGCGCTGACCTCTGTTGCCGGAGGGCTGGAAAATGCGGGAAGTGGGTTGCAGTCCATTCTGACCGGAGCCGGGCAGAATGTTGAAGCCATTCAGCCGGTCAACAGTGTCTCACTAAACGCTTTGGGGCAGAACGCGGCGCTGCTGAGCGCTGCGGCCGATGCGGGTAGTCTGGTGAATCGCTCTGCGGCAAATGTTGCTGTGGCGCAGGGGCAATCGACGTCTCTGCCGTCCGTTTTCGCATGAGGACATGATGCAGGATATTATTGTCAGTGCTGCGGATATTTCCCTGTTTCATGTGGCCGCGCGTGAGTTGGGAAATGCTTCTCAATGGTGGAGGATTGCGCAGGTCAACGGGATGGCGGATCCGGATCTGGGATGGATTTCCGAAACTGTCGTGCTGAAGGTACCGGCGGTCGAGAATGATCTGGTATCGGGTTTGCCTGACGGGGAGGGGGAATGAGCGTCAGAAACCTGGAAGTCCAGGTTCTTTTTGATGGGCAGGTTGATCCGGTTCTGGCGCTTCTGCAGTTCGAAATTGATGCGAACCGCTACGAAGCCTGTGATGTCGCATCACTGCGTTTTGCCGTCAGGGATCAGGCGCAGCAGGCTTTGTGGTTTGAAACGGAGCAACCCGCCCGGAAATGGGTGACCCTTCAGATGCGGGATACGCAGAGTGTTTCGTCTTTGTGGACTACGCTATTTGAGGGCCGGATCGACCATATTGAATATGCGGCCGAGCATGCCGTTCTGGAAGTGGAATGCCGGGATGCGCTGGCGGCTTTGATGGATCTTCGGATTCAGGATGCGTGGCTCAACCATACCCAGCAGGAATTGCTGGAAATCATGGCGCAGGCTGCCGGGCTGGATGCGGCGATTGCGCTACCCTCAGATCAGGCTACGCTTATGGCAGGGCAGTTCTGGCAGATCGAGCATAAGCGCGGTGCTCTCATGGGGCAGCATCGCTTTCAGACGGCGGCGGATCTTGCGTTCACGATTGCCCGGGATTCTTTTTGCGACCTTTACGCTTGTGGAGCATGTCTTGTCTGCCAGCCTTTGGGCTCGTCTTCCGATACGGGTGTGCAGGTTACAGACATGCGGAACGCGGTTCTTGAAACCAGTGTTGCGCGGGATCTGCAGCTTCTGTCTGGTGTGGTTGTACATATGGCGTCGTGGGATTCTCGTCAGAGAAATACGACGCATATTTATTATGATGGCGTTTCATTTTCTCAGGACGCTCCGTCCGGAAACGCCAGTATCCATACCTTTCGTGTTCCCGGGCGTCGGCTGGACGAGTTGCAAAGGCTGGCGCGTGGCAAGCATGCACGTATTGCTGCGCATGCGTTGTCTGTGCGGATCAGGATTCCGGGTGTGCTGGGTATTGCGCCAAGAAACTACATGACTGTCGTAACGGGAAACGGGGAAAAGACCCTGGGGATTGATCAGGTGATCTCCCGGTTTTCCGTGGAGCAGGGATTTGTGCAGCAGGTTGTGCTGAGGGATCGTGGAGGTGGGACATGAGTGATGCCCGTTTTGATGCCGCTGCCCTTCAAGGCAGGACGGCGCATACGATGTTTGGAATCGTCTCAGCCGTCGATCCTGTCAATCATGCCGTAAAAGTTCGGATCCAGCCTGAAAACGTGGAAACGGGCTGGATTCCGGATGCTGGCGGGGTGCATGCGGGAGATCTGCGGATTGCGTGTCCGTCTTCTCCGGGCACGCATGTTGTTCTTCAGCCTGTTGAGGGGGACGGAGAGCATCTTGTTGTAACGGGATGTGTGTTCGACACGGTGGTAATGGCGCCTGTGTCTCCTCTGACCGGAGCCGTTGCTCAACCTGGCGAACTGCTTGTCAAAGGGGGATGTGGTCGTCCGCCGCTTTCCTCGTCTGCAACTTCCGGAATGACTTCACCCGATGCGGGCTGGCTGCATGTCGGGTCTGCTGGTGTGGCGGCGGGTGCGGGAAATACACGGATTGTTCTGAAGGATGGGGAAATCAGTTTTTCTGTCGGGGGAACAAGCATGATCCTGACATCCGCCGGGCTGACGGTTTCGGGGGGGGATGTGCGTACGGATCAGCATTCGCTGAATGAGCATGTCCATCTGCTGGGAAGCCAGAAGACTGAAGGACCCCTTGGATGATCGCTCTTTCACATGTTTTCGGGAACGATCTGGTTCTGAACTCCGGCACGCTTCAGACGGTCTCTGGCACGGAGCTGACGAGACAGAGTCTGCTGAGGCGTTTGCTGACTGTTCCCGGGGATTATATCTGGCAGCTGGATTATGGGGTGGGGTTGCCACTCATGGTCGGCCAGGTCATTGCACCGGAAGCGATGGAATCTGTCATTCGGGCACAGGTTCAGGCGGACGTCGGGGTGGATTCATCGCAGGCCGTGACCGTGACTGTGACGGATGAGGGGGGCGGTGTCTGCAGATGCGACGTGTCCTATGTCGATGCAGCATCCGGTCAGCAGCAGAGCCTGTCTTTTTCCTACTGAAATGATGAGAGCGGCACAGTATTGAACCGCTCCAAGAGGATGCGATGTCTCTCTCCTTACGTTCCTTTTCCACCACTGTTTCGGCTGCAGTGACAACGGCACAAGCCTCATGTTCCCAGTTGCTGGATGTGTCCATCGGATCGCCTGTGCGGGCGCTTATGGAAGGTGTCGGCGGTGTGGGATTGTGGTTGCAGTATCTGGTACTGCAATCGCTGTTGCGGACCCGTCTGGCGACGTCGACGGGGGCGGACTGTGACAGTTTCGTCAATGATTTCGGCATGACCCGTCTGCCGGGAACGCCGGCGACGGGGCTAGTGACGTTTACGTCCTTTATGGCCAGCGAGCAGTCGGCGGTTGTTCCGCCCGGAGTGATTGTGCGCACTGTGGGGGGAATATCCTTTGTCGTGACGCAGGATCAGTCCTTGCCAACATGGTCCGCATCTGCTGGCGGATATGTGCGGGCGGCAGGTGTGACGACGCTATCTGTGCCTGTTTCATGCCAGGTGGCGGGGGCGGTCGGAAATGTTTCGGTCGGTGCGATCTGCCTGATGGGAACGGCGGTATCGGGGCTGGATACCGTGACGAATACGGCTCCTTTCCTGAATGGCTCCGACCAGGAGACGGATAGTCAGTTGAGGGCACGTTTTCCACTCTGGCTGGCGGCAAAAGCGTCTGCCAGTCGGGCCGCAGTGGGTAATGCCATTGCCAATGTCCAGACGGATCTGAGTTATTCGCTCCGGGATGGTCTGGATGCGGCAGGCGTTGCGCGGAGTGGATACTTTACGGCTGTGGTCAATGACGGAAGTGGGGTGCCTTCGGATCAGCTGCTGTCGAATGTCTATGAGGTCATTGATTCTGTTCGGGCCCTTGGGGTCGGTTTTGGTGTGCAGGCCCCACAGGTTCTGACGGTGGATGTTTCCATGGATATTGTGGTGCCGTCTTCCGTTTCGGTTCAGCAGGCGGCAAGCGCCATTCAGTCTGTCGTGTCGAAAGATATTGCCGCGATGACCGTGGGGGCCGGATATCCGTATAGCCGTCTTTCCTACCTAGCCTATGCCGGTGCGGGGATCTCCGTGACGTCGGTTCTGAATGTCCGTCTCAATGGAGGGCAGGCTGATATTCCTGCCAACGGCAATCAGGCGCTCATGGTTGGAAGCATTCAGATCAATGTCACCCAGGGCTGAGGATCCGGAAGCTGGATCCATCGGCAGGGATGAGGAATTTTCATGGCGGTATTTAATACATATCCGAAACTTGAATCCCTGACGGGAGAAGAGGTCCTTGTTCTGGCGGATGCCAGCGGGACACGGACAGTGACGGCGACTGTGGCGCAGGTAACCGAGGCTCCTGTCAGCGTTTCGGCCAGTGGTCAGTTCTATGCCGACAAGGGGGCGCAGGTAAAACGTTTTGCGGACCGGCTTCTGGTTGGTGTTGCAGCAGAAAATCCCGCTCTGAGTGACCGGGCCAGTTCTTCGGAAAATGACTGGCTGTCGGAGACCATGGCGGCGACGTCCATTGGTCCCTGGGCATTGCAGGATGCCCAGTGCGCGTCCGTTGCGCAGTTCGGCAACAGTGCGTTCGTCGCGGGGTCGCGGACGTCGGATGCAGTGAATGGTTCTTCGGTTCTGGGGTTTCAGCCAAGCTCCATCGGGGTGGCGTCCTGGGGAATTTCGGATGATACGTCCAATCCAACCACCACGACCGCCTATGCTTATTATGGTGAAGCGTGGCGGATGGCAGGGGTGGATTACCAGCCGACATTCGGGATGGAATTGGAGGCCGTCAATTTCGGTGGCCTTGCGGTGGGGCAGTCCACGCCCTATGCGCCAAATGTTGGTGGTGGCGTGTATGGAATTCAGCTTGGCGCGGGTGGCGGCCAGACGTCGGGGACGTCCGATGCCGCTGCAGGAATGGTATTCGTTTCCAACCCGAATTCATGGCAGACGGGTATCGTTTTTGGTGCCCAGTCCCTGACGGGAACGGATGGGAAGGATTCCGGATATGCATCGGCGGTTTCGCTGGCGCGGAATCATGCTGTCGAGTGGCATACGCCTGAGACCGTTTCCGGTGTTGCTGGTGCCAATGTAGGAGCATTTGTCCGTTCCACGGTGACGGAACGCACCAGCGGCACACGGCAGGAATTTACCAATGACGGAATCCTGTTTGGCAATATCGAGGGTGAAACACTGTTCTCGATTGCCGGCATGGCCAGCCCGACCAATGCTCTTCAGGTTCAGGCGGGATCCGGGACGCAGGCAGCGGGTCTGTATGTTCAGGAAGGGACCGGGGGATCCGGAAATCTGGGACTTTTTCCCGCAAGCGGGGGTGAGCTTCAGATTACGTCACCGGTCACTGCGGAAGGAGGCGCGATGCCGACTGTGGCAGATGGCGGTTTTCTTCATATCAACGTCAATGGTGCCGATTATCGTATCCCGCTGATGAGCCCCAGCCAGGCGGGGGGATGATCGGATGGGTATTCTCTATGACGAAGGCCGGGATATTCTCCGGGCGTCGGATGGATGCATCCTTTTCGATACGGGAGCGGCTCCGGGTTCGGTAGATGATTTTGCAGGCCGGCTCCGGCGGCTTTTGCCCAAGGGCTGGTTTCCTGCGGAGCCTCAGGGACTGGATGAGGAGGTTGCACCGGTCCTGGCGGCTCTGCTGCGCGGGTTTGCTGCTGTCCTGGCTGGCATCTGGCAACTGATGCTGGAGTGTTCTCCGCAGATGCGTCTTTCGACAATGAGCGGCGCGTTTCTGGACATGGCTGCGGACGATTATTTCGGTGAAAGCGGTTTGGTTCGTCAGGCTTCCGAAACAGATGCCGTCTATCGCAAACGTATCAATGCTTCGTTGTTTGCTGAACGCAACACCCGTCAGGCCGTGACGAATGCGATTGTTGCGGCGACCGGTGTACAGCCGCTCATCATTGAAACTCTGAATGCTTCTGACTGCCATGCCCTTGGCTGCGCCACGGCGCCTGCCATGGGTGGGGGGTACGGTTATGGTGCGGCGGCCCTGCGTTACGGCAGCCTTCAGGGTGGTCAGTTCTTTGTAGAAACACAGCTGGGAAAGGCCGCAGGTCTGGCGGCAGTCTGCCGCGCCGTCGATCAGACGGCGGCCATGGGTGTTACCGGCTGGATCAAGGTGAAAAATTAATGGATCGGGCAATCGTTTATGCGGGATCCATCCCGCTCGACACGGATCTTCTGCGGACTGGGCGTTATACCAAGGCTGCTTTCGGAAACCTGGCGTCCATGCTGTATGGTCCGAATGTGATGGCCGCGTCCGGACTGGGATATTCTGCATCTTCCAGCGATCTGAGTCTGACGGTCGAGGCGGGTTCGATCCTGGCGCCGGGCGTCATGGACGCCACCAGTCTGGGCGGCAATGGCGGTGGTCTTGCGGCAGATACAACGGCTCTCACATGCCAGTATGTCAGCACGACCTCGCAGACCGTGACCCTTCCCGGGAGCGGAAATACCTATACCGTTTATGCACTCTGTTCCGAGCAGGATGCCGATCCGACCGTGCTGCCGTTTTTCAATGCCAGCAATCCGTCGCAGACGCAGGCAGGAATCCAGAATGACGGTGGCGCGCTGCCGGTGCGCCGGGCAGGTGTGATTTCTCTGGTGGCTGCTGCCAGTCCGCCTTCTGCGCCTTCTGGCGGATGCATTGTGGCGCTTTATACGATTGCGGTCCCACAGGGGGCGAGCAGCCTGTCAGGTGTGACGGTTCAGCCAGGACAGGTTTTCTGGCCGACCATCCCGGAACTGGCGACGCAGGCTCTCCTCAAGGCCTGTACGGAACCCATGACGCTGGTGGCCGTGAATGGCTCGGTTCCCGTTCCGGCATGGGCATCCCGGGTGGAACTGCGGGTTATTGGGGGTGGAGGCGGTGGGGCTGCTTCTCAGTCGATGACCACTGCCGGTGCGTTTTCCGGTGCCGGTGGAGGCGGTGGGGGAGATGCCTGGGGTATATATGCCGTCAGTCCCACGCAGGGAAATGGTCTGGCGATCACCGTCGGAAGTGGCGGGGGGTCCGAGCAGACAGGCGGGACTTCACTGGTGAGTTACAATGGGCAGACGCTTCTGCAAGCCGAAGGTGGACAGGGCGGAACCTTTTATTCCTCGACTGGATCTGCTGGCGGTGTGGGCGGCAATGCTTCTGGCGGCACGATCTGGAACCAGAGCGGAACCTCTGGTGGGGACGGGCAGTGCAACGCCTATACGTTCTCCGGATATGGTGGGGATGGCCCCTGGGGAGGTGCCGGACGCTGTGGCAACCAGGGGGGGCGCCTTGCCACGCGATATGGCGCAGGTGGCGGCGGCTCTTACTCGGCGACGGCTGAGGGAGTGTCTTCCAGTGGTGGGACTGGGTATCAGGGCTGTGTGCTGTACCGATTCCTGCCCTGAGACGGCGTTCAGTTCAGGGAGACTGCATCATCTGCCATATCTGGTGGGGGCATGGTCCGGCTGAACTGTCTGACGTCTTCTGCTGAAACGGAAGAAGCATTGTTGCCCCAGGCATGGCGGATGAAAGTCACGACATCGGCAATCTGCTGATCGGTCAGCTTGTGACTGAAAGCGGGCATCGTGATGGAGGAGGGCGCGGCTGTCATGGCAGGAAGGCTTGCGCCCTTCTGAACGATGTGAACGAGAGACATGGCATCGCTCTGCATCATGACAGGATTGCCAGCCAGGGCTGGAAAAACGGCCGGATAGCCTTTTCCATCAGTCCGATGACAGGCTGCACACCGATCGACATAGATGCGGGCGCCGCGTGAAGACAGGTCCGCTTTGTGAAGCTGGTCGGTGATCGTGGTATCATACGTCCATGGCGTCTGTGTCCGGTCGGCGGACGGCAGGCTTTTGAGATAATGTGCGATGGCGTGCAGGTCGTTGTCGGTCAGTTTCTGTGTGCCGTGCAGAATGGCGGAGGTCATGGAGCCGAAAACGCTGCCGGTGTTAGAACGGCCGGTCTTGAGGAATGAAACAATGTCTTCCTCACTCCAGCGGCCCAGTCCGGTCCGGTTTTCCTGACGGAGCGATGGTGGCGTCCAGCCATCTACTGGTGCGCCACCAGCCAGATAAAGGCTGCCGTCATGCGCAGTCAGGGCTTTTTCCTGCATGGTGATGGCGCGCGGGGAATGGCAGGCGCCGCAATGAGCCGGCCCTTCCACGAGATAGGCGCCCCGCTCAAGCAGTGGGTCGGTGAACTCGCCTGCCGTGCTGGTGATCGCCTTATGGGGCGTGGGAGCAAAGGCCCAGCGCCAGAATGTCAGGGGCCAGCGCATGGACAGCGGCCAAGGGATCTCATTCTTGGGCGCTGAAACCGGCACAGCTTCAACGCCGTCCCTGAAATAGACGAAAAGGGCGTGGATATCGTTGTCGGTCAGTCGGGCATAGGACGGAAAGGGCATGGCAGGATAAAGTGTTGAACCATCGCGGCGGATGCCTTGTCGCAATGCCTGTTCGAACTGGGCTTCCGTATAGCGGCCGATCCCGTGATCTGGATCCGGAGTGATATTGGTGGAATAGATTTTTCCCATTGGCAGGAAAAATGATACACCTCCGGAATACTCCGGTTTGCCATGAACGGAATGACAGGCAGCGCAGTCGGACGCTGCGGCCAGATAGCGTCCCTTTTCTACAACGGCTTTGTCAGAGTCCTGCGCTGTGGCTTCTGCTGTGAGAGCCATTCCCAGAAAGCAGGCGATGAACAGCGGCCATTTCATGCCTTCACCAGGGGGCCAGGGGATTTCAGGTAGGTCGTCCGGATGTGATGTGCGGCCCAGTAGGCCAGAGCGGCCACCACTCCCGTTGGATTATAGCCCATTCCCTGTGGGAAAGCGTTCGATCCGATGACAAAGACATTGGATACATCCCAGCTCTGGAGATAGCGGTTGAGTGCACTTGTCTGGGGATTGTCTCCCATGATGGCGCCGCCTCCCAGATGGGTGGTCTGATAATTACGGGTGTCAAAGGGCTGCCCGGCATTGAGGTGAACCAGATTCATCTTTGTCGCCCCCATCGCGCGGGCGATGGGCTCGATCCTGCTGACGACGTACTGGTTCATGCGGATATCATTGTCCTTCCATGTGAAGGTCATGCGAAGCAGTGGCTGCCCATAAACATCCTTCCATGTCGGATCGAGATCCAGATAGACATCCCGATACGCCATATTGCTTCCATGGGCATCAATACCCAGAGAATGCTTGTAGGTATTGATCAGGGCATTCTTGTAGGCCGAGCCCCATCGTGGTGTTCCACCTCCGCCAGCGCCTATGGCGGCGGCAATCGGTTTCACACCCGCCTGATTGACCCAGACAGGCGATCCCCCCACAAAACCAAGCGGCCCATGGTCAAAATTCATGCTATTGAAATCGTCAATGGCGACACCGCTCCCGCCGGCACCGACGAACTGGTTGGTGTAGGTCGAAGAGGGGAGCCAGACGCGCGAGGATGTAATGGTCTGGTAAACGAAATTGCGCCCGACCGTCCCGGTATTGCTGACCGGATCGTAAGGTTTTCCAATGCCGGACACCAGCATCAGATGAACATTGTTGAACTGGAACGCCCCCAGGATCACCAGATCGGCAGAAAGGGACATTTCCTTCCGGCTCTTTGTGTCCAGATAGGTCACCCCGGTTGCTTTTGTTTTCGCGCTGTCGAGATCGATCCGAAGGACATGGGCGTTCGGGACAAGGGTAAATCCCGGGTTCTGCCGTAAGGCGGGCAGGATATTCACGTTGGGCGAGGCTTTGGAGTACAGGTAGCAGTCATAGCCGCTGCAATAGCCGCAGAAATTGCATGGCCCCATCTGACAGCCATAGGGGTTGGTGTATTGTCGTGATGCGTTGGCAGCAGGCAGGGCGTAGGGATGATATCCCGCATTTTTCGCAGCATCGCGGAAGATCGATGCTGAAAAGGTATCCTTCATGGCTGGAAGTGGAAAATTATCGGAACGATCCGGAGAAAAAATATTTCCGTTTCCAACGATTTTCCCCTGAACCTTGTACGCTTCTCCAGACGTGCCAAAGACCTTTTCCGCCTTGTCGAAAAATGGTTCGAGTTCTTCATAGGTGACGCCATAATCCTGAAGGTTCATGCCGTCGGGAATGAATTTCTCACCGTAGCGTTCGATCACGGAGCTCCGCAGTCTCAGATCTTCGGGGGCAACGCGAAAATGCACTCCCGACCAGTGTAGCCCGGCTCCGCCCACGCCTTCTCCAGGCAGAAAAGCTGCGAGCTGACGGTAAGGCAGTGCCGTCTGATCCATCGTATTGCGGATCGTCACTGTGGACTGGGACAGGTTCTGGAAAAGGCGCTTGCGCACGGCGCCGCGCAGTTCATCGATTGATTCCGGATAGGCACCTTCGACGGGCGTCGTCCGCTCGGGGCCACGTTCCAGCATGATGACGGATAACCCGGCTTCGGTCAGTTCCTTGGCCATGATCGAACCGGCCCAGCCAGCGCCAACGATGACTGCATCAACATGCGTCCTGCCCATGTTACGCGCTCTCTCCTGAAATGGAGACCGGCGCAAGGGGATAGGGAGCGCCTTCCTGATTGACCCAGTCCATGAAATCCGCCCTGGCGCCAGGGAAACCCAGCATGATCCAGCCGCCAAGCCCCCGGTTGCCACCGTAAAGCGGATCGGCGAAGGCGCCTTCAAGTGTATTGGTCCGGAGCTGCTCGAAAAAGACGCGTCCCGGGACTTCGCCAAGCTGGACCGATCCCCCTTCAAGTGCAGTCAGGATTTCATCCTGCTGCACCGGCGAAAGGTCTGCAAAGCCTTTGCCGTAATGTTGTCGGGTGTAGTGCTCAACGCCTGCGATGCCGTTGCGATACAGGTCGCGCGGGACAAAGGGGAGCTGATACCCCAGATTGGCCGGGCCCTGCTGGAAGGGGCCAGACATGTACCAGTTCTCCCCCCGGGCATAAGGGGTCTGCATCTGACGGTCGATGAATTCCGCTACCCCCAGCGCTTTTGCGCCCGGCCCGTTATCGTCAGCAGGAAAGAGGCGCTCGCTGGCGGCCTCTACAAACCGGTATTCCATCGCATCGAAAAAGGTGGGCTGATAGGGATGGGCTGCCTCAGCCGCCAGCGCTGCTGTCCATGAGGCATTTCCCGAAGCCATCCAGAATGATGTGGTTCCAAGAAGCCCTTTCACGAAACTGCGGCGGAGCGGACGGTTCAGTGTCGGTTCCATGGGGGGCACAGGTTTCTCCGGACAGTAGAACCAGAAATAACAGAAAATCTGGAAACGGTCATTTTACAAAAGGAATGCCTTCTCCCTAACGAAGGCAGGCGCAGTTCACCAGCCATGTGCTCATCACAACAGGACGAGAGGCGTGAATCAGTGCGTTTCGGTGCTGTCTGTTGAGGGAAGTTTCAGTATTCCGGGCTGGGGCGAGTGCTGGGTGGCTGGTGCCGGTGCCGTCTCGGTGTCGGATCCTGTGGGGAAAATGGCGTCCGGTGCGCTCGGCGCGACAGCGGGGGCTGCTGCTTTTTCGGACGTGGCTGATCCCGGGGTAGTCTCTGTAGAAAGTGCCGGCGTTGTCGGGGCGGCCACCGGTTCTGTTCCAGGTGCTCCAAGCGTCTGCTGCTGGATGCCGCCATTGACGAGCGGAGTTCCGGCGGCATCCGTCATCCAGGAGAGGAGCTTCTTGCGGATCTGGAATTCCAGTTCCACGTTCATGTCCTGCATCATCTGGCTGGTAAGGGTATAGAGTTCCTTGCGCGAGGTCGGATCCCGGTCTCCCGCATCCAGCTTGTGGGTGATGCGCGCATGGACGAAACCGGTATGCTGGTTACCGGCATCCGCGACGTTAAGCTGTACATCCATGGCGCCGGTTACCGCGTTATCGCCTGCCCGGTTCAGATAGGCCTGCTTGATGATGAAGTCGGCCTTGCCCGAGGTTCCGCTGGCTACCAGACGCTGGTTTGCCATGGCCTTCAGAGCCTGGTCCGGTGCGACGGGAGCCTTTGCGGACAGAGAGCCCGGCGCAGCGGGAGCTTCATCCTGCACGTCAATCGACGCTACGTTCAGATGGATCTGGGACAGATAGCTGTAATCAAGCGGAGGAAAGGTCTGGTCCGCGTCTCCATCGGAGCATGCTGCCACGCCAAGGGACAGCACCAGAGCACTCAGACCAGTCCAGTAACGTACGGGCATATCCTGTCTCCTGAAGGCGCTACAGACGACCGAAAAGGGACTTGAGTCGACTTTTCAGCCCCTGTCTAGACGCTTGAGGGGGGGAAGCGGAAGCTGGTTGTTTCAGCGGCAGCGGCGAGGAAGCTGGCGCGACCGGCGGGGGGGACGAATTCTCCTCCACTGGTTTCGGGCGTAGGCCGGACGCCTGTCCGACACCGAAATCCTCGGCCCTGAAGGGGCGCGCCTCGCGGATCAGCACCACATGTTCGGGATGGCGCGCGTACCAGCTCAGGATCAGCCCCGGGATCATCGCGCCGCCCGGATCATCACTGATAACCAGCGGGGCATCGGGATAGTAGAAAGAGGGGCGAAGGGCTGGAAGAGCGTCATTCCAGATCAGGTAGAAAACCGTATCGGCTTCCTGAAAGCGGCTGACACTCAAGGGGCCCGTCTGGAACGTGATCTGCGCCAGCAGTGGGAGTGCTGTGAAGGGCGAAGAAACGATCAGCGGGCCGTTTCCGCGCTGGGCAGCCAGCAGAGCTGTTATCCGGTTTGCACCGATTTTGCGGCCGTTCGGACATGGCAACGCCTCGCCGCTATCCGCATGGCCTGATGGCAGAAGGAGCGTATGGGGTGCGTATCCTTCAAGCCAGGAACCGGCAAGCTCGTTCACGGCGATTTCGGGCAGGCTGTCGCAGGATGGTCCGGTCTGGTCGGGCAGGGGAGAGCCCAGCACTCCTGATGCCAGCGGCCAAAACACCGGATCCATGGCGGCCAGAAGGCGTTTCCGCAAGGATGGATCCAGTGCCAGAACATGGCTGCCACGATAATTTTCGCCTTCAAGCCACCAGCAGGCCTGTCGGCTGGTGCTTGCTTCGGTAAACACCACAACGCTGAAATCATCCGCTACCGGCGCCCGGCTGAGGGGCGCCCAGCCGGGATAAAGCTGCTCGACCGGAAAGCCATCGAGCTTTACGTCATCAAGCAGGGGCAGAGTCATGCAGAGCGTGCTCCAAGTTCATCGCGCGTGAATCGGAAACCCACGTTGCAGAATTCACAGTTCATCGTGATGGCGCCATTCTCGACCATGTGGTCGAGGTCGTCATCAGGGAATGTTTCCAGAACGGAGGCGAGCCTCGCCCGGTTGCATCGGCAGCCATAGGCCAGCGCCCGCGGAGTGCCCAGACGGACATCCAGCGTACCAAAAAGCCGATGAATCAGCCGCTCGTTCGACAGGTCCGGATCAAGGACTTCCTGCTCCGTTACCGTCTCGGCCAGAGTGCAGGCGGTTTCCCACGCATCTTCGTCCTGTTCGGTGGTCTCGATGCCGCCTTCGGCTGCAATACGCTCCAGAACCAGTGCACCGGCCTTCCAGCCGTCAGGCGATTTCGCACAGAACAGCCGGATCCAGCAGTCATGCTGCTCACTGGTCCGGAAATAGTTCATCGCCATATCGGCGAGCGTCGTGCCCGTCAGGTCGACGATGCCCTGATGCCGGTCCATGTCCGGTCCCTGGTCGATGGTGAAGGCCATATAGCCGTCGCCCAGAAGTTCCTTGGCGGTTCCGGGCAGCGCATCGCGATCGGCGTCTTCACGCAGACGTCCGAAAAACCGCAGATCCCCGCTATCCGTCGCATCTGCAACCAACATGGAAACCGGCCCATCACCCTTGACCTGAAGGGAAAATGCACCTTTGAACTTCAGGGCCGAAACCATGGCGGCTACGAGTGCCAGAGCCTCGCCGCCAAGCCGGGAGACGGCATCGGGATTGTCGTGACGTGACAGGATGGCATCCGCCAGTGGCCCGAGCCGTACCAGCCGGCCCCGAACCGGCGACCGTTCCAGATAGAACGGCATGACACCGCCCGAAACGACCATGTTCGGAACCTCAGGCCGGTTCGTATCAAGAAAGTGGGGTGTATCCATCAGCCGTTTTCTTTTCCCAGGGCCCAGAGTAGCAGGCCCTTCTGCGTGTGGAGGCGGTTTTCCGCCTCATCAAAGACGACGGACGCCGGGCCTTCAAAGACCTCGGACGTCACTTCCTCTCCGATATGGGCAGGCAGGCAGTGAAGGAACAGGGCATCGGGCGCAGCTTTTGCCATCAGGGCCTCATCAACCTGATAAGGCTGGAACACCTTGAGCCGCTTTTCGCGGTCCTTGTCTCCCATGCTGACCCAGGTATCCGTCAGTACGGCATCAGCCCCGGCCACAGCTTCTGCCGGGTCCCGGAAAATCTTGATCGTCGCGCCATGCGCCCGCGCCCACTCCACGGCATCGGGGTTGGGGGCAAAGCCTTCCGGCGTTGCCAGACGGACATTGAAACCGAGAAGGGCCGCGCCTTCCATCAGGGAGGTGGCGACATTGTTGCCATCCCCGATCCACGCCAGCGTTTTGCCGCGGATCGGCCCACGATGTTCCTCGAAGGTCAGGACATCTGCGAGGATCTGGATCGGATGGGAGACAGGCGTCAGGCCGTTGATGACCGGCACCGAACTCCATTTCGCCAGTTCGCGCAGATTGGCGTCATTGCCGGTTCGAAGCACGATCACGTCCAGAAAACGCGACAGAACACGGGCCGTGTCCGCCACCGTCTCGCCCCGGCCAAGCTGCATGTCGCCCGGCGAGAGGACCGAAACGGACCCGCCGAGCTGCCCCATTCCCACCTCGAACGACACGCGGGTGCGTGTCGAAGGCTGGGCAAGGATCAGACCAAGGCTGCGGCCTTCCAGCGGACGATCGGGATGCAGGGGCTGGCGGCGGTCGTTCTGCAGAGCCTTGACCTTCGCCGAGAGGTCGATGATCTGCCGGATGACCTCGGGGCTGAAATCCCGCAGATCCAGAAAATGTCTTGGAGTCAGGGTCGCTGCTGTGGTGCTCACGAGGCGTTCTCCTGTGTCGCAGGGACTTTCAGGGAATGAGCCGCCTTCACGAGTCTTTCGCAGGCTTCGCGGCATTCGGTTTCCGTCACGATCAGCGGCGGGACGAGGCGCAGCACGTTGTCCCCGGCACTGACCGTCAGAAGCTCCTGATTCAGCACGGCCTGCATGACGTCCGCGACAGGCGGCACGCAGTGCAGCCCCCGCATCAGCCCAATCCCGCGGACATTGTCGAAAACACCTTCCGAACGGCTGACAACATCTTCCAGCATCCTGCCGAACGCGTCTCCGACGCTCCGGACATGCTCCAGAAAACCGGGGCTCAGGATTTCTTCCAGAACGGTCACACCCGCCGCACAGGCCAGCGGATTGCCGCCAAAGGTCGTCCCATGTGAACCGGGTGTCAGATGCCGTGCCAGCTCTTCCGTCGCAAGAACGGCGCCGAGCGGGAAGCCGCCCCCGATCCCCTTGGCCACGGAAATCACGTCCGGACGGACGCCATACCATTCATGCGCAAACAGTTTGCCCGTCCGGCCGACACCGGTTTGGACCTCATCGAAACCCAGATACAGTCCGTATTCATCACAGACGGCGCGGAGCCCTTCCATGAATTCGCGGGTCGCGGGCTTGATGCCGCTCTCACCCTGAACAGGTTCGACGACGATCCCCGCCGTGTGCGGCGTGATGGCGTCACGTAGCGTATTGGTGTTGTTGAACGGCGCATGGTCGAACCCTTCCACCACAGGGCCAAAGCCCTTGAGGTAGGCGGGATTTCCCGTGGCCGAGATCATGGCCAGCGTCCGGCCGTGAAATGCGCCGTTGAAGCACAGAATGTTGGTCCGCTCGGGATGCCCGTTCTCGAACTGGGCGCGGCGGATCATCTTCACCATGCCCTCATTGGCCTCGGCACCCGAATTGCAGAACAGCACCGAGTCCGCAAACGTGTTCTGCACCAGCAGTTCCGCCAGCTTCTCGGCCTGGGGGATCCGGTACAGGTTCGAGACATGCATGACCTTCGCGGCCTGTTCCGCAATGGTCTTCACCAGCTTCGGATGGGCATGTCCCAGCGAAGTCACGGCAATGCCGGCCCCGAAATCCAGATATCGTCGCCCGTTCGTCGCCGTCAGCCAGACGCCTTCGCCCTGCTCGAAAGCAAGGTCGGCACGTTTGTAATTCGGCATCAGCGCGGGGATCATGATGGATCTCTGAATATCTGGTTGAAAACGAAACGGTTGCTGCGGAATCGCAAAACCCTGCTCTGGTTGCCCGGAGCAGGGCTTCAAGTTCCACACCCCCATAGTGAAGGGCAGAAAGGGGTTCCGTCAAACCCCGACGCAACAGAATGTCCCGGTTAACCCGGCAGATCAGACCCGCTGATACATCAGATCACGTGCCAGCCAGCACCCGACCCGCACCGCTGTCACGCTGCCGCCCTGACGCTCGAATGCCAGTGTCCAGTCTCCGGGTGCCGTATGATCCAGCGCCCGGGGGCAGGGCAGAACCCAGACATCCCTGGCCAGACGCTGGAGCATTTCCATCCGGCCGTCGCCCAGGATTCCCGAGAAACCGCCATAAACTACGCCGCCAGCCAGTTCGATGGTCACTTCGGCTTCGTCCAGCTCCTCACAGCGATAGACACCAGCCAGTTCAGCAATATCCTCGCCGGGCGTCTCATCACAGCGGGCGAGAATGCCGGTGCGGTTCTCGCCCGGACGTTCCATCACGGCTTCCGCGCCATCCGCAGTCTCCTGCGCTTTCACGATGACCGATCCTGCCTCGGCCCGCGTGGCTGAAATGCCTTCCAGAAGCTCCGGCACCATCAGATAGCGCAGCTTCGCCCCACCGGGCGCGGGTTCGACTCGGGCCGACAGCCCCGTCTCCCGTTCCAGATAGGTGCCATACAACGCGGTCGGCTGCTGGGTGCTGCGGTCCGGTTCGTAAGGAACGCCGAGTGCTGCGGCCAGAATCTGCGCCGCTGCGACCTGCGCTGCGCTCATATGGTTGAACATCACCACGACCGACAGACGCTCGGAGGCCACATGCAGCCGATGGGAGCGCCAGCCCCGCAGGGCGCCTCCATGCATCGTCACGTCCCGGCCGAACATCGTCGTCCGTTGCAGCCCGAACCCGTAGGGCGCGGGCTGCCCGTCGCTGAATGTCACCGGAACGGTCAGGCGGCGGTAAAGGCTGTCCGGAGCATCGCGGGTTTCATCAATGAACCGCTCCCACGCGATCATGTCGTCCAGCGACGCTCCAAGCCCGGCATCCCCCGTCCAGATGACATTGTTGACCGCCGGGCGGAATCCGCTCTCCACGGTCCCCTCATATCCGACCGTTCCATCCGGCATGGCGCGCGTGTCGGCAGCAAGGATCGCCCGCTCCATGCCGACCGGATTGAAAATCGACGTCTGGAGCAGTTCGGCGAAGCTGCGCCCCGTCCGGTCCTGAAGAATGTCGGAAATCAGCCGAAAATTCTGGTTCACATAGGAATAGGATGTGCCCGGCTGGAACTGGAGCGTCCGCGTCCCGTCAATGACGCGACGGGCTTCGCGGTCCCCGAAATACCCTTCGATCGGCGCGCCATGCAGCATCGCTACTGCCCAGTAATCCCGCAGACCCGACTGGTTATGCGCCAGATGCAGCAGCCCCGGTGAGGGCTCATCAAGCTGGGGCAGGCGTGCATCCACATCTGCGTCCAGTTCGGACGGATCGTCATACAGGTCCAGCAGCGTCGCGCAGGTAAACTGCTTGGTGATGGAGCACATGCGAAACAGCGTGGACGGCGTGAACGGAATGCGACGCTCCACATTCGCATAGCCCCAGCCGTGCCGGACCAGAACCTCTCCGTCCTTCAGAACGGCCACGGCCCCGCCGGGACCGGGAAAACGGGCAGGGAGGGCGGAGACGGCCGCTTCAAGAGGGGCAGAAAATGAATCGCTCATGGATGGAATGATGGCTCCAAGGCGTCTTGCCGTAAATGCCTTTCACGCCGCATACTCCGAAGCATTATGGAGGATCGTCCCGCCCCGCCGCCCGTTCCGGATGCCGCGTCCCTGCGTGAAGCGGCGCTGGCGCATCTCGCCCGCTTCGCTACGACCGAACAGGGCCTGCGTCAGGTGCTGGATCGCCGCCTGCGTCGCTGGGGCGTGCGCGCCTCCCGTGCGGGGCTGCCGAACGAAGACATCGAATCCACTATCGCAGCCGTCAGCCCCGCCATTGATGGAATCGTCGCATCCATGACCGATCTCGGTGCGGTGGACGATGCTGGCTATGCCCGCAACCGCGCCGTCAGCCTGACCCGGACCGGCCGTTCCCGTCGTGCCGTTGAAGCCCATCTTGCCAATAAGGGCGTCGATCAGAACACGACCCGCGAAGCCCTCAACGACTCGCTGGGCGAGCGCTCTGACAGCAGCGCACAGGAGGCAGAACTCGCCGCTGCTCTCGTGCTGGCCCGCAAGCGCCGCCTTGGCCCCTTCCAGAGACCGGACCGCGAAGAGGAAGACCCGCTCAAGGCCCTGGGCGTCTTTGCCCGCAACGGCTTCTCCCGTGATGTCGCGCAGAGCGTGCTCGACATGGACTCCGATGAGGCGGAAGACCGCATCATCGCCTTCCGCAGTCTCTGAAGATGATGATGCCCCGCTTTTTCCGTTGCCTGCCGCTGGCTCTTCTGGTCGTCCTCACGGCCTGCGGCAATCGCTACGAATACAGCCGCGCCAGCTTCAACGGTCCGCTGCAATGCGCGCCCTATGCGCGCGAGCGCACTGGCCTGAGACTGAGCGGAAGCGCCGCCTCATGGTGGGGACAGTCCGTCGGGCGCTATGCCCACACCCATACGCCCCGCCCCGGAGAAGTCCTGGTCTTCCGCGCCACGTCCCGCGTGCCCAGCGGTCATGTCTCCATCGTGCGCCGGCAGGTTTCGGACCGTACGATCCTCGTTGACCATGCCAACTGGGAACCCGGACGCATCGACCGCGCTGTCCCCGTGACGGATGTTTCCGCCCGCAACGACTGGACGCTGGTGCGCGTCTGGTGGGCTCCTGTTCACAGCCTCGGAAAGCGCGCTTATCCGACTTATGGCTTCATTTCATCGCACGACAGTGACGACTCTTCCTGAGAGGAACGCTTGCACAATCGTCCAAGCCTTGCCACATGATGGAGGCCTTGGCTTTTCGGAGTAATACATTATGGGCAGCATGAGCCCCGTTCACTGGCTGATCCTGGCGGTCGTCCTGCTCGTCGTGTTTGGCGGCGGGGGCAAGATCAGCGGCCTGATGGGAGACTTCGCGAAGGGCATCAAGTCTTTCAAGAAGAACATGGCCGACGATGAATCCATGACCGCGACGGACGCCACGCAGGCTCCGGGTCACATCTCTCCGCCGAACCAGAATCCCGGCTACAGTCAGACGACCAGCAGCGAAACGCACCGCAACCAGGTCTGATGCAGAACCTCAAGGTTGATGAAAGCTGGGGGAATGCCTGCCGTCAGATCGTGCAGGCTGGCCAGCGGATGGACCAGCGCGGCTGGGTTCCGGCCACGGCGGGTAACCTGTCCTGCCGCCTGCCGGACGGTCGCATCGCGATTACGCGCTCGGGTGGCCACAAGGGGTTCCTGACGGACAGCGACGTCATCGAGATTACCCCCGACGGCGTTCCGGTTGATCCCGCAAACCGTGCCAGCGCGGAAACGCTCCTGCACACGCAGCTTTATGCCCATGATCCCGCGATCGGGGCCGTGCTGCATGGTCACTCCGTCGCCGCGACCATCCTGTCCATGGATGAACCGTTCGACGCGATCACACTGGCGGGCTACGAGGTCCTCAAGGTGTTCGAAGGCCAGACGACCCACGATACCAGCCTCGAACTGCCTCTGTTTCATAACGATCAGGACATCGCGCGTCTGGCTACAGTGGTTGCACCGAAGCTCTCGGATATGCGCCTTGGATACCTGATCCGCGGCCATGGCGTGTATGTC
Source organism: Gluconobacter sp. P1C6_b (assembly GCF_018811945.1). Classification (GTDB taxonomy): domain Bacteria; phylum Pseudomonadota; class Alphaproteobacteria; order Acetobacterales; family Acetobacteraceae; genus Gluconobacter. The sequence continues at coordinate 84,257 of NZ_JACRVU010000005.1, read as the reverse complement.
TGGGGCAAGGACATGTTCACGGCCCTGGCCCGTCTCGAAGGGCTCGAGTTCCTGCTGGCCTGCGAACTCGCCAGTCTGCAGAAGAAGGCCTGACCATGAGCCGTCTGACCGTCTATCGTGACGATGCTCCCGATACGATTCTGCTGGACGTCACCACGCCCGGCGAGATCGCGGAAACCCTGCGTCCGCACAACATCCGCTTCGACCGCTGGTCGGCTCCCGTCACACCGGCGCCCGACGCTCCGGCGGAAGAGGTTCTGGAAGCCTATCGTCCCTATCTCGACACGCTGATGGGCGAGACGGGTGCTGGCAGCGCAGACGTGGTGCGTATCAACGCGTCCACGCCGAACCTTCCGGAGCTTCGGAAAAAATTCCTTTCCGAACACACCCACAGTGAGGACGAAGTCCGCTTCTTCGTGCACGGGCAGGGGGCGTTCGTCCTGCATATCCGCGGTCGCGTCTATTCCGTCCTGTGCACACAAGGCGACCTGATCTCCGTTCCCGCCGGAATCCCGCACTGGTTCGACGCCGGACCGTCGCCGGACGTCGTGGCCCTGCGCGTCTTCACCGACACGACCGGCTGGATCGCGCAGTATACCGGTGATGACATTGCCAACCGTTTCCCGGCCGAAGTGCCTGCCGAAGCTTCCGGCAACTCCTGAAAGTCCCCCATGATCCGTCTCGTCCTGCTTGATATCGAGGGCACAACCCTGCCGATCTCTTTCGTGCGGGATGTCATGTTCCCCTATGCCGCGAAAGCTCTCCCGGCCCTGATGCAGGACCACACGAATCCGATGGTCGTGGCAGCCCGCGCCGATATCGTTATGGAACATCCGGGGCAGGATCCGCTGAAGGTCTGTCAGGACTGGATGAAGGCGGACGTGAAGGCCGCACCCCTCAAGACACTTCAGGGGCTGACCTGGCGTCAGGGGTTCGAGGACGGCACCCTCAAGGCGGATCTCTATCCCGATGTCCCGCCCGCTCTGGAAGCATGGTCGCAAGGCGGTCTGCGTCTGGCTGTCTATTCCTCCGGCTCCATCCCGTCCCAGAAGCTGCTCTACGGTCATAGCGAACAGGGTGATCTGACGCCGCTGTTCGAGGACTTCTTTGATCTCTCAACGGGAGGAAAAAAAGACGTCGCCTCCTATGAAAAGATTGCGGCCGCTGTCGGCCTGCCGTCAGCCGAAATCCTGTTCCTGTCCGACATCGGAGCCGAGCTGGACGCGGCCCAGAGGGCAGGACTGACCGTCTGCCAGCTTGTTCGCGAGCAGGACGGCACTGTCCCCCATCCGGGCGTGCCGCAGGCGCCGGATCTGAAGGCCGTCTCCACCCAGTTCGGCCTGCCCGTCGCATGATCCTGCATACGGACTGGCGCAATATTCCCACTTCCGCCCGCAATACGGTTGCGGCCTTGGGCAATTTCGATGGTGTGCATCGCGGGCATGTCCATCTGCTCGACACGCTGCGGATGGCGCGTCCCGATCACCCGCTTTCGGTTGTCACGTTCGATCCCCATCCTCGCACGCTGTTCCGCCCGCAGGATCCGCCGTTCCGCCTGATGCTGCCGGATGTCCGCGCCGCCGCTCTCGGCGAGCAGGGTGTGGATCATGTTTTCCAGATCCCGTTCGATGCGGAGTTTTCCCGTCTGAACGCCGAGCAGTTCGTGAACGATGTTCTGGTCAACGGCCTTGGCGTGGCGCATGTTGCCTGTGGGGCGGATTTCGCGTTCGGCCATCGTCGCACCGGCAATATCGAGCATCTTGAAACCCTTCTGGCACCCCATGGAATCGGGCTGACCATCGTGCCCCAGCTTTCCGATGAAGGCGGTCCGATCTCCTCAAGCCGCATCCGTCGTCTGCTGCAGGAAGGTTATCCCGAGCGTGCGGCGCAGGAACTTGGCCGTCTCTGGAGTATCGCCGGTCCCGTCATGCACGGAGACCAGCGTGGACGCCTCCTCGGTTTCCCCACCGCCAACATCCCCCTGACCCAGCATGTCGAGCCTGCACGCGGCGTCTATGCCGCGCGCGTCACGCTGCCCGATGGCCGCGTCATTCCCGGCGTCGCCAATATCGGCCGCCGTCCGACCATCAATGACGGTCAGGAAAGCCGGCTTGAAGTCCATCTCTTTGACTTCAACGAGGACCTGTACGGCCAGATTCTCAGCGTTGCCCTGATCGCCCTGCTGCGTGAGGAAAAGAGGTTCTCCGGCCTGGACGAACTCAAGACCCAGATCGCAGCAGATGCCGCGCAGGCCCGGTCCATCCTGGGCACCTGACGGCCTCGGTTTTCCCCTTTTTCAGCGTCGTCAAATCCCCTTTTCAGTCCAGAAAAGGGGATTTTTGTTACGTATCGTTCTGTGTCATTTATGCCACGCTTTGACATGGAGAATGAGAATCTTTCGCAATGTTGCTGAATCTGTATTGAGAATTATTCGCATTAACCCTTTAAGGACAGCATCCGTTTTCGTTTGCAGGATCATGATCCGATGTCGTCCAGAACACCTCGCCACCCTTTGGGTCCCCTGTCCCTTGCTGCCGGCCTGACGCTCGTCTGCTCCGCCGCCCACGCACAGGACGATACCCGGCATCATCACAAGGCCCGTCGTCAACCGGTTCCCAAAAACGACGCAGCCAGTTCGCAGGCGCCTAAGGCTCTTCCGCCGAAAGCTCTCACATCGGGGACTGCTTCAAAAACGGCGGACAACAGCATCGTCGCAACGCCTGAGGAAACCGAACATCTGCAGGTCGTCGGCTCTCCGATGAACACGTTGCAGACCCCCATCGGCATTGGTCGGATGCCGGAAGACGTCATGCACACGCCGCAGACGATTAACGTCGTGCCCAAGCTCCTGATGGAACAGCAGAACGTCAAATCGCTCGACGAGGCTCTGCGCAACGTGCCAGGCATCACCGCGTCGGTCGGTGAAGGCGAAGGTGGCATGGCAGGCGATCAGTTCCTGATCCGCGGCTTCCAGGCGCAGAACGACATCTACGAAAACGGCCTGCGCGATTTCGGCGTCTATACCCGTGACAGCTTTGATTATGACCATGTCTCGGTCATCAAGGGCCCGTCTTCGGAAGTCTTCGGTAACGGCACAACGGGCGGCGCCATCAATATCACCACCAAGGTCGCCCATCTTGGCGACAGCTATAGCGGCGGCTTTTCTGGGGGATCTGGCGCCTATTATCGCGGCACGCTCGACTTCAACAAACAGATCGGTGACTCTACGGCCATCCGCATCACCGGCATGGGCAACGAGAACAACACGGTTGGCCGGGACAACGTCTTTTCCCACCGTTGGGGGATTGCGCCGTCCATTGCCTTCGGTCTGGGCAAGCGCACGACCTTCACGCTGGAATATTTCCACCAGACGGATAACCGTGTGCCGGATTATGGTGTGCCGGTCGTCACCAAGCCGGGGACAAGCATTGCGAAGCCACTGACGGAATATGGTCTGAACCGCAATAACTGGTACGGCACGACGTATGATCAGGACGCGTCGAATGTGGACATGCTGACGGCGCGCCTGAAATTCGACCTGAACAAGAACATCACGTTCTACAACGATGCGCGCGGTGGCATGTACAGCCGGTACTTCTCCGCGTCACAGCCGGGCTGCGATACGACCTGTGCCGCCGATTATTTCACTGATCCTGAAGCGGCGACCATCAATCGTCGTGGCCATCTGGGCGGTCCGGAACCCTATCAGCAGAACGACTGGTCCGTGCAGGACGTGTTCTCGGGTATCGCGAAGTTCTCGACCGGCAGCATCCGTCACCAGATGATCGCCGGCGTCGATATCTCGCACGTTTATGACCGTCGCACGAACTACGCCTATAATTTCAACGGGCAGAACGGCACGCGGACTGACACGACAAGCCTGCTGCACCCTTCTGCCACCCAGCCGGGTCTCCTGCTCGGGTCGCTTGGCCAGTATAGCGGCAATCTCGTGAACATCTCCGGTGTCGGTCATGCCATGTACAAGACGGGCGACGCCACGGATGTTGGCGCGTTCTTCTCCGAACAGATGTGGCTGGCACCCTGGTTCTCGATCCGTGGCGGCTTCCGCTGGGATCACTGGGACAGCCACTATTCCGCCAATGGGGGAACGGCCGGTGCCGGCGTGTCTTACGGACAGACGCAGGACACGTTCAATCCGACCGTCAGCCTGATGTATACGCCGACCAGCAACATCATGGTCTATTTCAACTGGGCGCAGTCCACCACGCCGCTGGGTCTGTACGTGACGAACAGCTCCGAACCCCTGAAATCCACGACGCAGGGTTTCAGTCCCGAACGCAGTAGTCTCTACGAGCTGGGTGCGAAGTATAACGCCTTCCATGGCCGCATGGGTTTTGCGGCCTCCGTGTTCCGCCTGGAAAAGGGCAACGCCCTCATGACCGACCCTTCGACGGGGGATGTGTCTTCGTCCAGCGACCGTCAGCGCAACCAGGGCGTTGAACTCAGCGTTTCGGGCGAAATCCTGAAGAACTGGACCATGATCGGCACCTACGCCTATTACGACGCCACAACCGTCTCGTCCCTGACGGCGGCTGATGTCGGTAAGCGCATCCAGTACGCGCCGAAGAACTCCGCCACCATCTGGTCCACCTACACGATCGCGCCGAACCGTCCCTGGAATGTCACGTTCGGTGGTGGTCTGACCTGGCGTGATGGTGTCTACCTGAACGCCACCAATACAGCGGCCGTGCCTGCCACCGTGGAATGGGATGCCGTGATTTCCCACAATTTCGGCAAGCACTGGCGCGTCGCCATGAACGGCTACAACCTCGACAACCGCCTGAATTACAGCAACCTGTTCAGCGACCGCGCGACCCCGGCTGTCGGACGGTCCTTCCTCTTTAACCTTTCAGCGAACTACTGACCGAAACAGCGTCGCCTGACGGAGAAATCCCCATCTTCGTCAGGTGCCCGCGTACCTGCTCCAGCAACTCCGCATCGCCCTTCGGCCCGAGTGCCGTCAGTTTCTGATCCATCGCCAGCAGGATATCGGACGTCGCATCCACGACGGCCTGCCGCCACCAGCCCAGCGCTTCATCGATCTTCCCGGCATCCACAAGCGCCGTGGCATGATTGTGCTGCCCGCGATAATCGCCGCCTTCTGCCGATCTGCGGTACCAGTCCAGCGCCGCCGCCCGGTCCCTGGGCACAACCCATCCTTCTTCCAGAAACCGCGCATACAGGTTCATGGATTTCGCATGGCCGTGATTTGCCGCTGTCCGGAACAGGTCCAGCGCCTGCGCCAGATCCGGCTCCATGCCGATCCCGCGCATGGTCATGATGCCCAGATTGTACCGGCCCCATTCGTCTCCAGCCGCAGCGGCAGCCTCATAACAGCGCGCGGCCTGCTGAAGGTCCTTTTCGCAGCCCCAGCCGAACTGGAAACACCGTCCGCGCATGTTGTGCCCCGGCCCGAACCCGGCATTGGCTGCGATCGTGAACCATTCCAAAGCTGTCACCGGATCACGCGGAACATAGACGCTGTCCAGCAGCACCTGTCCCCATTGCACGATCTGAAGGTACTGTCCCTTGAGCGCGCCCTGCCTGATTTCCTCAATCTGTGGTGGCAGGGCACGGGATTCGGGACGGCGGGTGGGCGCTTTGCGGCCCAGGAATTTCTGAACGATCCGTTTCATCAGAGTGCGGGTACGATCTGCTGGACTTCGAACCCGTCCTTGCGGAGCAGGGCGGGCAGCCCTTTCGGCCCTGCCATGTGCAGGGACCCCACGGCCGCGAACAGCGATGGCCCGCTCTCATGGATCTGCTCGATTTTCTGCGCCATTCCGACATTCCGATCATCCAGAAGCCGCGTCATGAAGCGCCGTTCCTGAGCGGTATTCAGGCAGTCGCACCAGTCCTGATAATGATCCAGCCGTTTCACGTCGCTCGATGCCCACATCTCCGCCAGACGCTTGTTCTCGGCCTGCGTCTTGCCGGAAGACACGCCCTTGACGATGTCATCAACAAACGCATCTTCATCCGCCTGATCCGGTCCAATCAGCAGGTCCCGCTGCATCTGCACTGTCTCCAGCCCGATCAGGGGCTTTTTCAGACTGCCCGCCATGCCCTGCAGAACGCCATCCACGGCGTAGTCCGGATAATATCCGTCCTGGCGTGACGCCAGGGATTCGACGCCTGCCGCTTCCACGCCAACCGCTACATGTGCGAATGCCGCGCTGGGCACACATTGCTGGTCCATAAGCGCATCCACTTTCGTCTTGCGTCCCGACTGGACGAGATGCGCCCATCGGGCGGGATCTTCCGGCTGGCGTAGCGTGGTGGCCGTGTCCGGGGCGTTCAGATCAAGCTCAAGGGCGACCTCGCTGCTCTGCATAATCGCGGCGCGTGTCAGCGGGCCGGGTAGCAGCCAGTCCTGCTTTGCGACATGCAGCGTCCCATACAGCCAGGAAGAGTGACCGTCCTTCGTCACTTTCCACAGGAAGCCCCGGTCTGGTGCCGTCTGGAACATCTGCGCCATCCGGGCCCTGTCCGGCACGCCTGCCGGGGCCGGGCAACGGGGGGCCTGTGCGTGCGCGGCGATGCCAAACCCCGCACAGGCACCCAGAACGGCTCCTGCAACAGACTGGAAGAGACGAAGTACGTTCACGGTTCTGTCTTCTGAAAAAAGCGCCATATCGTCCATCATCCGCGAGTCCCGCTGTTCCGGCAACCCGCTTTGGGGCAGCCCTGCATTGCTGCCGCCCTTAACGCGGACTTGACCGGATTGGCTCGCGATCTCCATATAACCCACCCTTTGTGTGAATGACCGAAACTGGCTCGTCCCCCATGTCCGATAAGACTCCCGATCCTTCCGTCGCCGCCTTCAAGGAACAGCAGGACCGCTACCGCGATACCGTGTTCCTCCCCCGTACCGGTTTTCCGATGCGCGGCGGCCTGCCCAAGCGCGAGCCTGAAACGCTCGCCCGCTGGGCCGCGACAGGACTGGACGAAAAGATCCGCGAGGCCGGGAAGGGACGTCCCGTCTTCACGCTTCATGACGGACCACCCTACGCCAACGGCCACATTCACATCGGACACGCCCTGAACAAGGTGATGAAGGACGTCATCAACCGCGCCCATCGCATGTCGGGGTATGAGGTCCGCTATCTTCCGGGCTGGGACTGTCACGGCCTGCCGATCGAATGGCGGATCGAGGAGCAGTATCGCAAGGCCGGCAAGGACAAGGATCAGGTACCCCTGCTGCAGTTCCGCGCCGAGTGCCGCCAGTACGCCGCCGAATGGGTGCAGAAGCAGGCCGAGGACTTCAAGCGCATTGGCGTTCAGGCCGAATGGGCCAACCGCTATGTGACGATGGACTTCAGTTCCGAAGCCAAGATCGTCGACGAGATCGGCAAGTTCCTGCTTAATGGCAGCCTCTATCGCGGCCTGCGCCCCGTCATGTGGAGCCCGGTCGAGAAGACGGCCCTGGCCGAAGCCGAGATCGAATATCACGACATCGATTCCACCACGATTTTCGTGGCCTTTCCGATCCTCAAGGACCCGACGCCCGCCCACGCCCTCACAGGGGTTTCGGCCGTCATCTGGACGACCACGCCCTGGACCATCCCGGCCAACCGTGCACTCGCCTATGGTCCGGACATCACCTATGTCGTTCTGCGTGTCGATGAGACGAACGAGAACAGTGTCGTCCCGCAGGGTGCCAAGCTGCTGGTGGCCGAGGATCGTGTGGAGGCGTTCTGCACGGAGACGGGCATCACCGCCCATCACATTCTCTACACCCTGCCGGGCAACGGGCTTGAAGGCGCGGTCTGCGCCCATCCGCTGCGTGGCCGTGGCTATGAGTATGACGTGCCGATGCTGCCGGGCGACTTCGTTACGACCGATGCCGGTACGGGCCTCGTCCACATGGCGCCGTCCCACGGTCAGGACGACTTCATGCTCTGCCGTCAGTACGGCATCGAGGTCCCCGAACTCGTGCAGGACGACGGCCGTTATGCCCCGTGGGTTCCGCATCTGGCCGGCATTCACGTCTTCAAGGCGGCCGACCCGGTCTGCGACCTGTTGACCGAAGCGCGCCAGTCCGCCGAACACGATGACGCCCCGGCCACCGGCCTGATGGCCCGCGGAGTGGTCCGTCATTCCTATCCGCATTCCTGGCGTTCCAAGGCGCCGATCATCTTCCGCGCCACGCCGCAGTGGTTCATCGCGATGGATGGCGAGACGAAGCTGCGCGAAAAATCCCTGAGCGCGCTGGACAACGTCACCTTCGTCCCCGAAGCCGCCCGTCGTCGCCTGACCTCCATGATCGAGCAGCGTCCCGACTGGTGCATCTCCCGCCAGCGCGCCTGGGGCGTGCCAATCGCGGTTTTCGTTGAAAAGCGTACAGGCGAGGTCCTGCGCGATCCGGCTGTCATGCAGCGTATTGTCGAGGCCTTCCGCGAAAAGGGTGCGGATGTCTGGTATGAAGCGGATCCGTCGCTGTTCCTTGGTGAAGGGCGCGATCCCGCCGATTACGAACAGGTCTTTGACATCGTGGACGTCTGGTTCGAAAGCGGCTCCACGCATCGCTTCGATCTGGGACAGGAAGGCCTGAATTTCCCGGCCGATCTCTATCTTGAAGGCTCCGACCAGCATCGCGGCTGGTTCCAGTCCTCCCTGCTGGAAAGCGTTGGGACGATGGGTGTCGCGCCCTACAAGGCGCTTGTGACCAATGGCTTCGTCATGGACGAACAGGGCCGCAAGATGTCCAAGTCGCTGGGAAATGTCGTGGCCCCTTCGGATGTGACCGAAAGCCTGGGCGCCGACATCCTGCGCCTGTGGGTCCTGAACTCCGACACGAACGAAGATCTCCGCATCGGGCAGGACATCCTCAAGCAGCAGGGCGAACTCTATCGTCGCCTGCGCAATACCCTGCGCTGGCTGCTCGGCGCCCTGGATGGCTTCACGCCTGAAGAAGCCGTGCCCTACGCCGATCTGCCGCCGCTGGAGCAGTATATCCTGCACCGCCTGACTGAGCTGCGAGGCCTGATCGCCAGTGCGGTGGAGACGCATCAGTGGGTCGGTGTCTATCCGGCACTGCACGGCTTCTGCACTACTGATCTGTCGGCTTTCTATTTTGACATCCGCAAGGATGCGATCTACTGCGACGCGCCCTCCGATCAGACCCGCCGCGCCGCCCGCACGGTGCTGGACGTCCTGCACCGTGCGCTCTGCACATGGCTTGCGCCCGTCCTGGTCTTCACGGCCGAGGAAGCCTGGCAGGCCCGCTTCGGCGAAGGAGAGAGCGTGCATCTCGCGCAGTTCTTCGAGCCGGACGCCGAGTGGAACGACCCGGAACTCGGCAATCGCTGGGAAGACATCCGCGCCTATCGTCGCCTGATCACGACCGAGCTGGAAACGGCCCGCCGCGACGGCACGATCGGTTCGTCGCTCGAAGCCAGCGTCACGCTGCCGCTGTCGCAGGAAGAGGCCGGGATTTTCGGTGGACTGGACTGGGCCGAACTACTCATCACGTCCCATGCCGAGACCGAGCTTCTGCCGGGTGACGCGGCTCATGGCGGCCCTCAGGTCGAGCGCGCTCCGGGCCATAAATGTGCCCGCTGCTGGAAGGTTCTGCCCGAAGTCGGTGACGATGCAGAACATCCGGCCCTGTGCCGTCGCTGCATCAGCGTGGTGAGTGCCTGATGTCCCTGTGGCATGAAGGCATGAGCCGGACGGGCCGCATGGTCCTGGGGTTTGCCCTGCTGGTTCTGGTCCTCGTTCTGGATCAGGCCAGCAAGGACTGGATCCTCTATGTCTATCACCTGCCGGACCGCGGATCCGTCGAGATCCTGCCGTTCCTGAACTTCACGATGGTCTGGAACCATGCCGTGACGTTCGGCATGTTCGGCGGCCTCGGCAGCAGGGGACCGTGGATTTTCTGTGCGGTTTCCCTGATCGCTGTGGGGCTTCTGGTCTGGACCCTGACCCGCACGAAGCGCACGCTCGTGGCGGCGTCCTGTGGCGCGATTGCCGGTGGCGCCATTGGCAATGTCATTGACCGGCTGCGCTATGGCGCGGTGGTGGATTTCCTGCATGCCCATGCGTTCGGCTGGTCATGGTATGTCTTCAATGTCGCGGATTCAGGGATCGTCTGCGGTGTTATCGTCTGGCTGATCGACTCCCTGCTTGCGGAACGTAAGGCTGCTGCCGAGTGATGCTATTGCGGAACTTGTTCCAATGGCTTGCCCCCGCGTCGCGTGGACTGTAGGAGTGTTGCATCATGATCGCGTCCCAGGGGCCCTCCATGCGCCGTAACCGTCTTTCCGTTGCCCGTCTCAGTGTCCAGATGGGTGCCATGGCTTCCGTCGGCCTGCTGCTTTCGGGCTGCTCGGGCGCCGATGTCTCACGCGCGATCGGTCTCGAACGGGCCATGCCCGACGAGTACACCGTCACGACCCGCGCCCCGCTCTCCATGCCGCCTTCCGAGCAGATGCAGCTCCCGGGTGCCGCAGATGCTCATCGTCCGGACGAAAGTCCGCGGATGCAGGCTCTTGAAACCCTGTCGCCGGACACGGCCCTGCACCCCGATGCCGGACAGGGCAGTTCAGGCCAGACTGCGCTCGTAGGACAGGTGGACAAGTCCGCCAGCGCTCCGAACAACGCCGAGCTTGGCGCGGCCGATGCCGGTTTTGTGGACAATCTGATGTTCTGGAAGGGCGGCAATGCCGGTTCCGTCGTCGATGGTGACGCCGAAAACCGCCGCATCCGCGAGAACTCGGCTCTGGGCCGCAACCCCGCAACGGGTGCGACCCCGACCGTCAGAAAGAAGAAGGCCTTCCTGGGCGTTCTCTGAAGTACCCTCCGTCCCGACTGCCCCCTGACGGGGTGGATGGGGCGGCCCTGTCTGCCGTCCGGCCCCTGTCCGGACGATGAGGAGGCATCGTGTCCGAGGCCCCGTCCTTTCCCCGCCCCACAATCCGTCGTCTTTCCGGCCACGTCATTGATCTGATCGCGGCTGGTGAAGTCATCGAACGTCCCGCTGCCGCTCTGAAGGAGCTGGTCGAAAACGCCATTGATGCCGGGGCGACCCGCATTGTGGTCGCCCTGCGTGCGGGCGGGACAGACCGGATCGACGTCATCGACAATGGCTGCGGCATGACCCCGGTCGAGCTGGAACTGGCCGTCGAGCGGCACTGCACCTCCAAACTTCAGGACGAACGCCTCGTCCAGATCCGCACGCTGGGCTTCCGGGGCGAGGCTCTGCCGTCTATCGGTGCCAGTGCGCGTCTGTCCATTACGTCCCGTACGTCGGATTCCGATACCGCCTGGTGTATCCGCGTTGATGGCGGTGTCATCACACCGCCGCAGCCTGCATCCGGCCCGGTCGGCACGCGCATCGTTGTGACAGACCTGTTTTTTGCCACTCCGGCGCGTCGCAAGTTCCTCAAGAGTGCGCGTGTCGAAAGCAGCCATGCCGAATCCGTCATGCGCCGTCTGGCCCTGTCCGCGCCCCATTGTGCCATGCGTGTTCTGCTGGATGACAAGGTGCTGTTCGATCTGCCCGAGCAGAGCCCCATTGCGCGTGCGGCTTCCGTTCTGGACATCACGCCCGACACGCTTATCCCGCTCGACGAACAGCGCGGGGCCGTGCGTCTGTCGGGGTTCGCCTGCGGTCCGGCCCGCACCCGCGCCACCGGATCGGGGCAGTTCATTCTGGTCAACAACCGCCCGGTAACGGACCCCATGCTCCGGACTGCCATCCGCGTGGCCTACCGCCCCGTGATCGAGCGTGGCCGCTTCCCGGTCATGGCGCTGCATCTGACAGTGCCGCTGGAACGGCTGGACGTGAACGTCCATCCTGCCAAGACGGAACTGCGTTTCGCCGACGAAGCCGAAATCCGATCCCTTGTCATTGGCGGTCTGGGCCGGGCGCTGGGTCATGGCTCGAATGGTGGCGGGGGCATCCATGCCAGCTTTGGCGCACGTCCCTCGATTGTCTATCCCCCCCGTCCTGCGGAACGTCAGGATACAACTCCCCTGCTGAGCCCCACTCAGGGACGTCTTTCGGCAGGATATGACCCGGCCCCATCGCCTATTGCCGCCACAGGCGCTGTTCTGCGGAGCGGATTTGCGGAAACGGATCCGGCTTTCGCCCCTGCTGCCCGCGCCCCGCAACATCCCGAAGCGCTTGATCCCGCGTTCCCGCTGGGTGCCGCCATCGCGCAGGTCTTCGATACCTATATCCTGGCCCTCGCACCTGATGGCGACCTCGTCCTCGTGGACCAGCATGCCGCCCATGAGCGCCTGACCCATGAACGCCTGCGCGAACAGTATGCCAATGGCGGCACATTGCGGTCGCAGGCCCTGCTTCTGCCGGAAGTGGTGGACCTGCCGCGTCGCGAGGCCGAGGCTCTCATGATGCGGGCGGAGGATCTTTCAAAGCTCGGGATCGATCTTGAATCTTTTGGTCCCGGCAGCGTGCTGCTGCGCTCGGTGCCGGCCCTTCTGGGCGCTCAGGACATTCAGGGGCTCCTGAAGGATATTGCCGACGAACTGGCCAGCGATCCGGATCTGGACGCCGCCAGTACAGGAAGTTTCTCGCATCATCTGGATGCCATTCTCGCGCGGATGGCATGTCATGGCAGTATCCGCGCAGGTCGTCGCCTCAAGCCCGAGGAAATGGATGCCCTGTTGCGCGAGATGGAACGGACACCGCGTACAAATACTTGCTCGCATGGACGGCCGACATGGCTCAAACTGACACGGCGTGAACTTGAACGTCTTTTTGGGCGCGTTAAATAACACGCAGGGTTGAAGAGCGGTTTCTTGCAGCACCATGTTAGGACCAGCGGCGATCACTTTGGCGGCAGGAAAGACAACAGAATGTCAGCGTCACTAAAAGGCAGTTCCGAGGTCAGCAATGCCTCGCTCATCCACTCCCTGCGGGCCATCGTGGGCGGCCGGCACGTCCTGACGAAGCCATCTGCGACCTACCGCTTTCGCAAGGGCTTCCGCTTCGGCATGGGCGACGTGGTTGCGGTGCTTCAGCCGGGTAGCTTGGTGGAACTGTGGCGCGCTGCAAAACTCTGTGCCGAAACGGGCCGGATCATCATCATGCAGGCCGCCAATACCGGCCTGACCGGCGGTTCTACCCCTGATGGCAACGACTATGACCGTGACGTGGTCATCATCAGCACGAACCGCCTGGACGGCATCCACCTGATCGGTGAGGGCAAGCAGGTCGTCTGCCTGCCGGGCTCCACGCTGCATGATCTTGAAGAAAAACTCGCTGCCATCGGCCGTGAGCCTCACTCGGTCATTGGCTCGTCCTGTATCGGCGCCTCGGTTCTGGGGGGTGTCAGCAACAATTCCGGCGGCGCGCTGGTCCAGCGTGGACCGGCTTTCACCGAGATGGCCCTGTTCGGCCAGATGGGCGAGGACGGCAAACTCCACCTCGTCAATCATCTGGGTATCCGTCTTGAAGGCAATCCAGAGCAGATCCTTGCGGCCGTACAGGCCGGTCAGCTTCCGGAAAATGCCATCGACTGGAAGGCCGGGCGCGGTCACGACGAGAACTACGCCACCCATGTCCGAGACGTGGATGCCGACACTCCCGCCCGTTTCAATGCCGATCCCAACCGCTGGTATGAAGCCGCGGGCTGTGCGGGCAAACTGGTCGTGTTTGCTGTCCGTCTCGACACGTTCGAAGCCAACAGAAATCCGGGCGTGTTCTATATTGGGACGAACAACACATCCGACCTCGAAGACCTCCGCCGCCATGTTCTGACCCATTTCGACGAACTGCCGATCGCCGGTGAATACCTGCACCGCGATGCGTTCAATATTGCCGAAAAATACGGCAAGGATACGTTTGCAGTCATCCGCTATTTCGGCACGAAATACCTGCCGATGTTCTTCTCCATGAAGTCTAGGTTCGACGTTTTTGCGCAGCGCCTGCCGTTCCTGTCCGATCATTTTAGCGATCTGGCGATGCAGTTCCTCAGCCGCTTCCTGCCGAAACAGCTTCCCCAGCGCATGTGTGACTACCGCGACCGTTTCGAGCATCACCTGATGCTCAAGGTCTCCGCCCACATGACCGGACCTGTCCGCGCCTATCTGGAGCAGTGGGCCTCAAGCACGGGCGGTGCTTTCTTCGAATGTACGCCGGATGAAGGTACGCGCGCCTTCCTGCACCGCTTCGCCGCAGCCGGTGCTGCCGTGCGTTATCGTGCGGTCCATACGAAAACCGCTGAAGATATCGTGGCGCTCGATGTTGCTCTGCGCCGTAACGATCGCGAATGGTTCGAGGTCCTCCCCAAGGAAATCGAGGACCGGATCATCGTCAAACTCTATTACGGCCACTTTTTCTGCCACGTGATGCACCAGGATTACGTGATCAAAAAGGGCTACAACGCCATGCAGGTGGAGCACGACATGCTCCCCGGACTGGATGCTCGTGGCGCCCGTTATCCGGCGGAACATAATGTCGGGCATCTCTACAAGGCGCCTGAGGAAATGGTTGCCCATTACCGCAGTCTCGATCCCTGCAACTGCTTCAATCCGGGCATCGGTCTGGCCACGAAGAAGCGGAACTGGGTTGCCGAGAGCGTATGACGTGCTCCCGGCTTGGCTCTTTGTCAGAATGCAGCGGTCAGGTTCATGTTGAAGGACCGCCCCATTCCGGGCAACGGCCCCAGAATACCCGTGGCATCGTAATCCCCCAGTGAGAGCCCGCCCAGCGGCAGGTAATATCGCTGGTTCAGCACATTCGCGAGTTCGGCATTGAGCGTGAAATACCGCCAGCGATAGCTCCCCCCAAGGCCCAGAAGCGCATAGCCTGGCGTGCGGGGCTCATTGCGCAGCCAGTCCACGGTGTCCTTGGATTTCACAAGCGTGACCTCGACGCGGCCCGTCCAGTTCTCATAGGTTTCGTGCAACCCGATCAGGCCATTCGCGGGCATCTGGTGATACAGGCCCGAATGGGTCACCAGATCCACGCCGCGCACCCAGTTGATATTCCCGACAAGCTCGCCCCGTCCGTAGGCATGCCTGTCCCACAGGCGCACGGAGCCTGAGGCGTTGATGCCGTAGCTCTGGGCATTATGGTTGACGAAACCCAGCATCGAAAGCCCGTTCGAGAAGCTGCCCAGCCGCCGGACGTTAATGTAGTTGTGCGTGTAGGTGTAAAACGGCTGGATCTTCAGGTCCCAGTGCTGCGTTGGGTTGGGGTCATGCCAGTCCACCGTCACGCTGGCCGTATTGGCCACTTCGGGCGACAGGTTCAGGTTCCCCACATAGCCGTTGCCGTCGCCAAACCAGCCGATCATGCGCGTTGCCATGCTGCCCATGCCCCAGGCATAGCGCTCATACAGGTTCGGCGAGCGCGTCTTGCGGGCATAGCCACCTTCGATGGACAGGCTGTCCAGCGGCTTCCACCGCCCCGTTGCCGTCACGTCGAAATTGACGTCCGTCCGTCCGCGGGACGCCTTGTTGAATGTCTCGGCTGCAGCAGCATCCGCCATCGACATCATGCTGCTCCAGGAGTACGGCGCGACCTTCCCCGTATTCATCATCACCACATCATTGCGGAATCCGAGCTGTGTGGAAAAGCGCGGCAGCCACTGCGCATCCCATTCCACGAAATGGCCCAGCCGGTCCCGATGGCCGTTATTGATGTTGTGATAAGTCCCAGGCCCCATCATCGTGCTGCCCTGCAAAGGCGGCCACCAGTCGTTCAGTCCGTTATGGTCGAAGGAACTGCCCAGCTTCAACGTATGCTTCAGCCCGAGCGGAATGGTCGCCTTGATCGCATAGGCCGCTGTCCGCGCATCCGTATTCATCGGCATGCCCGTGGTGGCACTATGCCCACCCTTGTCCGACAGCATGTTCATGACATGCGTCACCCGCTGCCAGGACCCGCGCACATCCAGCGTGCCCCAGTTGAAGTCGCCTTTATACTTGCCGTTCACGAAGGTCGAACGGTTGTTCGTCATGTCCATGTACTGGTTGGGAAAGCCTTCATAGGGGATGTCCTGCTGACCGAACGTCAGGGCCAGCAGATGATTGGCTTTCTTCACGCCCAGCGTCACGGCATGGTTGAAGCTCAGGTAATCCGTTGACCGCACACGCTGCCCGTTCCCGCCGGTCTGATAGTCGCTGGCATGGGAATAGGACGCTGTATAGCGCAGGCTGAACATGTCATTGGCGACCGTCAGGGACCCGGAAGCACCGGAGCCGCCGCCATTGCTGCGATAGTCGCCGCGCACATGCCCGGTCACGAGGATATTGCCTTCCTTGGCGAACAGCGGGTCTTTCCGCTCGATCTCCACGGTGCCGCCGATACTGTCCCCGCCCAGACTGACGGGCGTGATGCCGGCGATTGCGACGGCGCGGGACACGCTGTCCGGATCGACATAGGACATGGCCGGGTTCATGTGGTTCGGGCAGGCCGCATCAATCCGCATCCCGTCCACGAGTGTCGCCACCCGGTCATCGGCCATGCCGTTCAGCACGGGCAGGGCGGAAACACCGCCTGCGGAATAGGTGCTGTAGCCCAGTGCATGGTCCAGAAGATGCGCCGTATCCGCGCTGGTCGTCCGGGGCTGGCGTACACCGTTGACGGTCAGATGTTCGGCTTTGCCGGATTCGACGGAGTCCGGCTGGGGCAGCGTTTCCTGAGCAGAGGCTCCTGAAAAGGCGCTCAGGGTCAAAATGATGGCCGCCAGGTACGGGCGCACGTGAGGTGCACCGTCTGCGCGGGGGCTGACAAAGGGGAGCATGATCCGCATCCTCGACTGGTCTGAAATCCAGTCACGGCGGATCACGTCCTGAAGGGGCGCCCGAAACGGGCAGACCGCAGGAAGTTCCGTCCTCCGCCATGACCACGATAGGGGTCAGACGAGGCGAGGTGGCCCCCGGGACGGCGGAAGCAAACGCCCGATCGCAGGGGGTGCGCGGGGTGTGCCCGGGTGTTGCCGGATCTGACGGCTTGTGGTCCCACGTGTCGGTACGACAGGCAGGCTGGCAAGAATGACCGCCAGAAGCTGCAACAGCGGACAGAGCGGGCAGGTGCCGTCATGGGAATGGTGGTGATGATGCTGCCCGGCCGTCATTCCAGGCATGGGGCCGGCCATCACCATGGAGGACGGTGCAATGTCGATCCCCGTCAGGCGTTCGATCGTCGCCCGCGGACTTTCTTCGGGGTAGGCGCATCCCTGAAGGACCAGCTGTCCCAGAAACCCCAGAAGAACCACGGCGATGACTGCAAGGGCAGACAGACCGGATCGTTGGTTCGAAGAGGGAAAGAGGCGGGACATGACGCCCGCATCTGGCGCGCGTGTCGCAGGTCGGTCAAGGGAGCGAAATACGACCCAGCCCTATATTTCTGTCAGTTTTCAGCCGATTATTGCCCAGGCGGGATCAGTGGAGCGGCTTCTGGCGCCCTGTCAGGACATTCCCGGCCGATGCTGCCGCGATGCACAGAACGCCCATCCAGCGCATGATGGACAGCGCCTCATGCAGGAAAATGAATCCTGAAAGCGCACCCAGCATCGGCTCCATGCTCAGCAGGATTCCCAGCTCGCGCGGGTTCAGGGTCCGCATCGCCATCATGTCCAGAATATACGGCACAGCTGAGGACAGGACCGCGACGCTCAGCGCGGCTCCCCCCTGCCAGGGATGGGTCAGTACCGTCGGAATTGTCGGGATCAGGCAGGGGAGCAGCAGGATACCCGCCGTGCTCATGCCTAGAGTGGTGGCGACGGGGGCGGGGAACATCTTGCCCATGCGTGTGCCGGTCAGGATATAGACTACCCACCCACATCCGCTCAGCAGGGCCGCGGCCACGCCAAACAGATTGAGCGATGACAGGCCAATCGTCGTTCCCTCGGGCCGCAGCAGCAGGAAGAGCCCCAGAACCACAAGCCCTGCCCAGCACAGGTCCAGCCATCGGCGGGATCCGACCAGTGCCAGCGTCAGAGGGCCTGTGAACTCAAGGGCGACAACAACGCCCAGCGGCAGCCGGACCAGCGCGACATAGAAGCAGAAGTTCATGACCGCGACAGCGGCGCCATAAGGCAGCAGCAGTTTCAGCCGTTCGACTGTCAGCGAACCGCGTGTTGGCCGCCAGATGCACAGCAGAATTACGGCCGCCAGACACACGCGCAGTCCCACCATGCCGGTCGGACCGAACAGGGGAAACAGCCCCTTTGCCAGCGTTGCGCCGATCTGAAAGGAGGAAATCCCTCCGATCAGACATCCGACGGCCTTGAGCTGGCTATGAGACTCCGTGGAGCTGGCCGGTGACGACACGCTCAGACGTCGAGCTCATCAACGGACCGGGCGTGTTCCTGAATGAAGCGGAAGCGCAGCTCCGGCTTACGGCCCATGAGGCTCTCGACACGCTCGCTGGTCGCCAGACGGTCCTCGGCAGGGGTGATGACCCGCAGAAGCGTGCGCCGGGCCGGATCCATGGTCGTTTCCTTGAGATCCTTTACCGGCATCTCACCCAGGCCCTTGAACCGGGAGACCTCGACCTTCGCATTCGGCTTGAAATCAGCCTTGATGCGCCGGACGCGGTCCTGATCGTCCATCGCATAGACCGTCTTGGGCCCATGCGTGATCCGATAGAGCGGCGGCTGTGCCAGATGCAGATGCCCGTGACGGATCAGTTCCGGCATCTCGCGATAGAAAAACGTCATCAGAAGCGAGGCGATATGCGCCCCGTCCACGTCAGCATCCGTCATGATGATGACGCGCCCATAGCGCAAACGACTGATATCGAACGACGCCCCGATGCCGCAGCCCAGAGCCTCGGTCAGGTCCCGGAGTTCCTGGTTGGCCCGCAGCTTGTCCGTCGTCGCAGAAGCCACGTTGAGGATCTTTCCACGCAGCGGCAGCACGGCCTGCGTCTCACGGTCACGGGCCTGCCGTGCTGAGCCACCGGCCGATTCGCCCTCTACGAGAAACAGTTCTGTCTCCGCCGCATTTTCGCGCGTGCAGTCCGTCAGCTTGCCCGGGAGACGCAGCTTGCGT
The DNA here is from genome assembly GCF_018811945.1 of Gluconobacter sp. P1C6_b. Taxonomy (GTDB): domain Bacteria; phylum Pseudomonadota; class Alphaproteobacteria; order Acetobacterales; family Acetobacteraceae; genus Gluconobacter. The sequence continues at coordinate 65,261 of NZ_JACRVU010000005.1, read as the reverse complement.
GTCGCGCTTTTGCGGGCTGTGTCCTTGACCTCACGGCGACGCAGACGCTCTTCCGCCCGCTCCACCATGAAGGCCAGCAGGGTGTCCGCCTGCTGCGGGTTGCCGCCCAGCCAGTGATCCACACGGTCACGCAGCGCCCCTTCGACCAGCCGCGAGGCTTCCTGCGAGGTCAGCTTGTCCTTGGTCTGGCCCTGGAACTGCGGGTCGCGGATAAAGACCGAGAGTTTGGCGGCAACGGAGCCAAGCACATCCTCGGCCGAAATTGCCGCAGCCCGCTTGACCTTGCGCTGATCCCCCCAGGCGCGCAGCCCTTTGACCAGCGCAGCCCGGAACCCGGCCTCATGCGTTCCACCCTGAGGCGTGGGGATCGTGTTGCAGAACGAGGACAGCGAGGCCGTGCCGCTCTCAAGGAACGCCACCGCCCATTCTACGCGCCCACCCGTGCGGCCATCTGCGGCAATCGGCAGCTCGACGTCACCGGCCCAGATCGGCGTCAGCAGATCCGGATCAGGCCCGAGTTCCGCCGAAAGAGCGTCTTCCAGACCGTTGGGGAACTGGATGGTGGCCTCGACCGGGGTCTCGTCTCCGGCCTTGATAAGGGATGGCTCGCATTTCCACTGGATCGTGACGCCCCGGAACAGAGCCGCCTTGGAGCAGCACATCCGGTAGAGGCGCGCAGGGGAGAAATGATGATTGCCGAAGATTTCCGGGTCGGGTGTGAAACGCACCGTCGTGCCCCGGCGATTGGGCGCATTGCCGACTTCCGCCAATGGCGCCAGCGAGACACCGCGCACGAAGTCCTGCCGGTACAGCGTCCGGTCCCGCGCGACCTCGACTTCCAGCTTCTCGGACAGCGCATTGACGACTGAACTGCCGACGCCATGGAGGCCACCGGACGTGTCATAGGCCTTGCCGGAGAACTTTCCACCTGCGTGCAGTGTGGTGAAAATCACCTCAAGTGCGGATTTCTCGGGAAATTTCGGGTGGGGATCGGTCGGGATGCCACGGCCATTGTCGCGCACCATGAGCGTGCGCGGGCCTTCCAGCCGTACGTCGATGGTCGTGGCGTGTCCCGCCACAGCTTCATCCATCGCGTTATCGAGGATCTCGGAGGCCAGATGATGATATGCGGTATCATCCGTGCCGCCGATATACATGCCCGGACGGCGCCGGACGGGCTCAAGCCCTTCCAGCACCTCGATGTCGTGGGCGCCATATTCCGTGTCGACCGTGCCCTTGCGGGCGCCGCCGGTCCGGGTTTTGCCTGTCTTTCCTGACTCGAACAGATCGCTCATGTCTGCGTTGTCGCCGTCCCGTCACGGAACGTCAAGCGAACGCTTCGCGACAGGGTCAGAGATTGGCTCAGGCGCGGTTCGTGTGGCGGGTGGCTGCCCGCTTCGTCACGCCCTTGCGGGAGTGGCGGTCAATGGTTGCCGGAGCCTCGCAGCTCTCATAGGAAGCTGGCTGGGCCACGTCCTTGGCTTCGGCGTAATGCGCCAGATCGGACGCCGATTCAAGAGCGTCGATTTCATCAAACATGGCTTCGCGCTGCTGGCAGAAGACCGTACCGGACTTCAGGCCGCCCAGTGACTGGATATCGGCAAGCTGCGTGATGTAGTCGTCATGCTCGACCTGCGCACGACGGCCATAGGTCGTATGGAAATAGCTGTTCAGACGCTCGTCCGCATTCAGCAGGGCCGGGCGGAACTTGCTGACGAAAGCGTTGTAACGGTCCTGCGCCTTGCACGACAGAGCCGTCACCATCAGCTCGGACTTCAGGCCAGCCACATCGAAGGCTTCGTGAGCGGGTGAATTGCCGCAGTCCGCAGCGCGGGCGGACAGGGGATGAACGGCAGCAAGCGTAGCGCAGGAAAGCCCGACAGCAAGCAGGCTCTTGAAGGAACGACGGAAGATCGACGGCATTGACAGACTCCACAAGACCGGATCGACCGGCCACAACCACTGGAACAGACTACCCGCGGTCGACCCCCCGCGAAAGCTGATTCTGCGTCTGAGGAACGTGCGGCAAGCCCTTAATCCGAAACATGATTTCGTGGCAGAAAATTGGCGCGGGACGTCCGGGGGCGAATTTATCGCTTCCCAGGCACAAAATACCGTCAAAATGGCCACACTGTCCCCATGCAGCCTTTCGCCCCGTGCTGTCCTGTTCTACATGCGAACGTCTGTCTGCCGTGAAAAGGCGGCATGTCCTGTCACGATGCGTTGGAGTTGAGCGTGCGTCTGCGAGGTTCTGCCATTACCCTGGGTTCGGCACTGGCCGTTTCCCTGCTTCTCTCCGGTTGTGCCCAACAGCCGATCGTCCAGCGTTCCGTGGCCCCGAATCCCTTCGGCTACCAGCGGACCTCCGCTGTCTGCCACGTCTCCGCCGTCAAGAAGGCCGCTGACGGCACGATGAGCGTGGACATGACGGTCCGCAGCGATGACGGACTGTGCTCCATCGCCATCCAGAAGCCGATGGGTGGCAATTATGCCTCCTTCGGCGTCAACCCGCCGCCGGCACACGGCAAGGCCTTCCTCTACAATTATGATGGCAAGACCTATGTGGATTACACGCCGGCCACGGCTTACGCCGGAACGGATTCGTTCACGGCCGAGCTGATCCCGGGTGGTGGCCAGAAGCGCGAGCATTTGACGATCCATGCCACGGTAGATGCAACAGGCGTCGTTGTCGCCAAGCCGCCCGCAGTCGTCGCTCCGACGCCCGCGAAGACGACGGCCAAGAAAGCCACCGTCCGTCACACGGTGCGCCGCAAGAAGTAAGGCTTTTCCATCACGTCGATGGGTCTGAAAGGGCGGGGAGGTTTCTCTCCGCCCTTTTTTATGCCGGAAGGGCGGAGAGCAGGCGTAAAAAAACCGGCGACCTCGTGAGAAGCCGCCGGCTGACCGGGATCCGGGTCTGTTCGCGGACCTTACTTGAAATCGATTTCCACGCGGCGGTTCTGGGGTTCGCGGGTATTGGCAGCGGTAACCACCAGCGGATGGCTCTCGCCGAAGCCCTGAGTCGTGATCAGTCCTGCGGCTACGCCGTCACGGACCAACTCTTCCTTGACCGTATTTGCACGACGCTGAGAGAGCGCCAGGTTGTAGGCCTCGCCACGATGTCCGGGATGGGCGGCCGACGTGTCGGTATAGCCGCTGACCTCGATATGTGTGACCTGCACCGAGGTAGAGTTGCGGGCTGCCGCTGCCACCACGGCTTTCGCGCGTGTGCTCAGCTCAGCCGAATCCCAGTCAAAAAATACCAGATAGGTGCGGGTGGGCGCAGGCCCGGGGATCGGCATGGGAGCCGCAACCGGCTTGGGCGGCGGGGGAGCGGGATTGAACTCATAGCGCAGCCCCAGCATCAGCGAATGGTTGAAGTCCGTGCGGGTATCGCGGTTGCCACTGGAGACCCCGAATTCCTTGGTCTTGTCCCAGCCGCCATAGATTCCGGTCGCCGTGGCATGATGCCCGTTCGGACCCATCAGTGTATAGAACCGGTATTCTGCCGTAGCCGACAGGCCTACGACCCAGGGGACGGGGAAGGACAGGCCGAAGATGCCCTGATAGGCGAAGTTCCCTGTCGTGCCGCCGACATGCTGGTCAAAGGCGCCGTTCGGAGCATGAACATAGGTGTTCATGGCCTGCCAGCCATAGCCGATGCCTGCGCCGAAATACGGGAAGACCCAGGACTTGCCGATGTCCATGTCGAACAGGGCATTGGCCATGACGCCATAGCCCTGCTGACGTCCACCGACGGAAGACGGGAAGGTGCTGGAGCGGAACTGCTGCAGACGGTTGTTGCGGTAGTTCCCCTCGACCTCGACGCGGAATCCATTTCCGAGTCCATAGCCCAGGCTGCCAATACCGGTCACACCGGCCTGGTAATGGTCGCGTCCGCTCGGAAAGACCGGCGACAGGCGCGCGGTCTGGTCCTGATTGAAGCTGGCGCCGCCTTCCCCGGCAATATACAGGCCTTTGACGGGCTGTGCGGTTGCGGCACCCATGACGAGCATCGAAACGCCTGCAGTGAACCCGGCACGGGTAAGCCAGGTCCTGACAACGGATCGTTGCGTCATGTCATTTCTCTCCAACCAGACAAATCTGCCAACCTTATCTGCGTGTGTTCTTGCCGAAAGCTCGGACGATGGCAACGCATCACACGACACAATGCCGCATCATGCGGTTTTCTTTATGGCAGGTTCGCCATGCGCTGTGTCTTCACTCCCACAGTTTACGCCTCTTCGTCCAGATCGAGCCGTCGCGACCCGAGGGTGCGTTCTATGGGCTGGGACACGTCCCGCATCTCCAGTTCGATGATCCACAGGTCAGGATCATATTTTTTCTGTCGCTCCAGATAGGCGTCCACGCCTGCCGGATCGGTAGCATCCACGCGGGCCCACCCGTTTCCGTCTTCGCGCAGGACGCCGGTTCCACCCGAGCGATCGGTCAGGACGATCAGGACCGCACCGGCGTCCTCGTCGCCTTTCTTCAGGACCATGGCCGAGGTTCCGTCCGAGGAAATACGGCGCAGGACAGCCCGTACCCAGAGTCCCGTTTTCAATCGTGCGCCCATGACTGTTTCCGTTCGTCCTGCAAAGTTAGTGGATGGGCGCGCTGTTCTCGTCAGGAACAGACTCCAGCGCCGCCCTGTAGGCGGCAGGGGAAGACAGCAGCACCCTGGCGGCGTCCATGTCGGCATCGGAGCCGATGGCGGCCGGGCAATGTTTCCGGATATCGAGGATTTTCGTCACCGGAACCGGGTAGCGGGCCGCGCGTGCCATCTGCACGGCCTCGCCCTGCAGGGTGTTTCCCTGCTTCAGGGCGGAGAGCTGGGCCTGAAGGGACTCGGCGCCAAGCGATGTGCAGACCTGCGGCATGACGCCCAGACCCTGAATGGGCCAGCCGAGCGGCGCCTGATTGCGACTCCACGTCACGAACAGCTCCCCTCCGTTCGGCATCTGTCCGATCACCTGCACGAGTCCCTTGCCGAGCGTCTCGCTCCCGATCACGACGGCGCGCCGGTGATCGGACAGTGCGGAAGCCAGGATTTCAGCCGCGCTGGCTGTCCGTCCGTCCACGAGAATCACCACCGGCGTGCCATTGGTCATGTCGCCACCCTGAACGGCCCAGATATGGTTGGCCAAAGGGTTCCGGCCATGTGTGGTGACGGCCACTCCATGATCCAGCAGCAGGGCCGCCGTGGTGACGGCCTGCTGAAGGACGCCGCCGCGATCACCACGCAGGTCAAGAATGATCCCTGCTGTCTTGTTCCTGCTGGCAGAAGGGGCAGGCGTATCCGGTGTCGGTTCGTCCACGACCTGATCGATATACTGGCTGATCTCTTCCGCGGTCTGGGTCGAAAAGGACGTGACGCGCAGAACGGTGAAAGGGCCGTCCGTCGAGGCGAAGACGGTTTCAGGCGGAACCTGTGTCCGTTCCAGCCGCAGCGTCGTTGTCCGATGACCTTTTGCGGCGATCCCCAGCGTGACGGAGGTATGCTCATCGCCCTCCAGCCAGCCCTGGACCGTGGTGACATCCTGACCATGCGTCGACCGGCCGTTGACGGAGATCAGACGCTCGCCCGTATCCACGCCGGCTTCCCAGGCGGGGCCGTTGGCGTTGACGGCCGTAATCACGATCATGCGGCCGCTCTGGCCCAGACTCAGCCCCACCGTTCCCGTATTGCCGGTCCGCCGCGTGCGGTCCGAAGTGGCCGGAGAAGGACCGAGATACCGGGAATAGGGATCGAGATGATTGAAAAGTTCGTCGAAAAATCCCTGCAGAAGCGCGTCTGACCCGGCCTCCCGCAGCGTGGCGGAGCGCTGCCAGGCTGCCTGCATGGCAGCCGTAACCAGATCGGCCCATGCCCCGTTACTGTCCGCGACCGGCATGATCCGGCTGAACACGACCGTCTGTCCCTGGAGGACATTCAGCATTGTGGGCGCCTGCGCAGACGCATCGGCAGAGGTTTTTTCTGCCGCCATCGCCTCACCGGAAGAGGGTGCCGGTCCCGACACCTCAGGGCGTGTTTCCGTGACGGAAAGGGTGGGGTCGATGGCCGTCAGCCCGTCCAGTCCCCACAGGCAGAAATCCCGCGCGGAATGCGCCTCGAGCGTGCGGGGCTCCAGAAAGCCAAGGGCTGCGACCAGCACTTCGCGTGTCAGGGAAACTGAAAGTGTTGGCTGCGGTGTGGGCGTAGCAGCGGAGATGGCAGGAGCCGCCTGTCCTGCGGTTCCGGAGGTATCTGCGGGTGTCTGTGCCTTTGCGGGTCCTGTCGGAGCGATCAGGATGAACATGCAGAACGCCAGACAGAGAGCCGGGCGACATGCCGCCTCGCGGCTGCGCGGCATGAAATGGATCATAGGGCGGACGGCATGACGCAAGACGGGGTCCTTGGAGACGGGACGGCAAAGAAGGCTGCTCCCCGTAAGGCGACCACGCCACAAACTTCAGCCACGGTAAAGACTTGCCAGACCGAATGTGGGGTCGGCAGTGCCGTCAGGCAACACTGTCGACCCGATCTGTTTTCAGCCTTCCGACGACGTGTCGGAAACAGTCTTACGTTTCCGCGGCATTGTGGTTTTCGTCTTTGTGGCGGATTTGGCCGGGCTACGCTTTGTTACCTTCTTCGGGGCCGCCTCATCCCCTTCCGCAGCCGCAACGGCTTTTTTCGCCTTTGCTGCTTTCGGAGCGGCTTTTTTCGCAGAAGTTTTTTTTGCGCCACCTTTCAGTGGCTTGCCCTTCTCCGCCAGAAGCGCCACGGCCTCATCCAGCGTGACCTCGTCCATATCCTGCCCCTTCGGCAGGTTGGCGATCAGCTGGCCGTGCTGGGCATAAGGACCGAACCGTCCCTTGCGGATCATGACCGGCTCGCCGTCCTTCGGGTGGGGGCCCAGATTGCGGATGGAGGCCAGTTTCTTGGCCAGCGCATCCACGGCCCGGTTCAGCCCGACAGTCAGAACGTCATCATCCTTGTCGAGCGTGCCATAGATGGCGCCCATCTTCACATACGGCCCGAAGCGTCCCAGACCAGCCTCGATTTTTTCGCCTGTCTCGGGATGAAGCCCAACCAGACGTGGCAGGGACAGCAGCCCCAGCGCCTGTTCCATGGTCATGGTGTTGCCATCAATGCCCTTGGGAATGGTCGTCCGCTTGGGCTTGGCCTTCTTGTCTTCGGGGTTCGGTTCCCCGCGCTGGATATAAAGTCCGTAAGGACCGCGGCGGATCGAGATGTCCTCGCCAGTCTCCGGATCCTGGCCCAGAACCTTCGGACCGTCGTTCAGTCCTTCAGAATCGCCTTCCTCGGCGACCAGACGGCGGGTGAACTGGCAGGTCGGATAGTTCGAACAGCCGATGAAGGCGCCGAACTTACCCAGTCGCAGGCCCAGCCGCCCGGTTCCGCAGGATGTGCAGACGCGCGGATCAGCGCCATCGGGGCGAGGCGGGAAGAAATGCGGCCCAAGATCCTCGTCCAGGGCGTCGATGACGTCCGAGATCTTCAGATCCTTGGTCTGCGCCACGGCTGCCGAGAAATCGTGCCAGAAGGCCGCCATGACGTCATGCCAGTCGGCCCGACCGCCCGAAATGTCATCAAGCTGCTCTTCGAGCGAGGCCGTGAAGCCGGTATCGACATAGCGCTCAAAGAACGAGGTCAGGAACGCCGTGACCAGACGGCCGCGATCTTCAGGAACGAAGCGCCGTGCGTCCAGACGCACATAGTTGCGGTCCCTCAGCACACCGAGAATGGAGGCGTAGGTCGAAGGACGGCCAATGCCGATCTCTTCCATTTTCTTGACGAGCGAGGCTTCCGAATAGCGCGGCGGCGGCTGGGTGAAGTGCTGTTCGGCATCCACGGTCCCCGTCGTCAGGCGATCGCCTTCCTTCATGGGCGGCAGAAGTTTGCCGTCTTCGTCCTCGGCCTTCGTGTCGTCACGGCCTTCGATATAGAGCTTGAGGAAGCCGTCAAATGCGATGGTCGAACCCGTCGCACGCAGAAGCGTCTGGCCGCTCGCATCCGCCAGCGTTACCGCCACCTGATCCAGCTCGGCCGACTGCATCTGCGAGGCGACGGAGCGCTTCCAGATCAGCTCGTAAAGCTTCTTCTGTTCCGGCGTCAGGGCATGGGCGACCTGGTGCGGTGTGAGAAACACATCCGTCGGGCGGATGGCCTCATGGGCTTCCTGCGCATTCTTGGCCTTGGTCGAGTAGCTGCGCGGATAATCCGGCACATACTCATCGCCGAATGCCTTGCCGATATGTCCGCGAATGGCGCCCACGGCTTCCTTGGCCATCGTCACGCCATCGGTCCGCATATAGGTGATCAGACCGGTGGTCTCGCCGCGCAGATCCACACCTTCATAAAGCTGCTGGGCCGTGCGCATCGTGGTCTGTGCGCTCATGCCGAGCTTGCGCGACGCTTCCTGCTGCAGGGTGGAGGTCGTGAACGGCGGCGGCGGATTGCGCTTGGTGCGCTTGCGCTCGACGGAGCGGACCGTGAACTGTCCGCCCAGAACGGTGTCGCGCGCGCCGAAAGCCAGTTGCTCGTTGTTCAGGTCGAACTGGTCGAGCTTCTCGCCCTTCAGATGCGTCAGCCGTGCCTGAAACGCCGCCTTGCCCGGCGTCGTGAAGCCGCCGGTGACGGTCCAGTATTCCTTGGGACGAAAGACTTCGATCTCGGCTTCGCGCTCGCAGATCAGGCGCAGAGCGACGGACTGCACACGTCCGGCACTTCGGCTGCCGGGCAGCTTGCGCCACAGAACGGGAGACAGCGTGAAGCCCACCAGATAGTCCAGCGCGCGCCGGGCCAGATAAGCGTCGATCAGCGGGCGGTCCAGCTCACGCGGGGCTGCCATCGCCGCCGTAACGGCTGATTTCGTAATTTCGTTGAAGGTGACGCGATGGACGTCGACGTTCTTCAGAAGTTTCTTTTCTTCCAGAACGCTGCGGACGTGCCAGGAAATCGCTTCGCCTTCGCGATCCGGGTCAGTGGCGAGGTAAAGGTTCTTCGCCCCCTTCAGCGCCTTGGTGATGGCGGAAATCTGTTTGGCGCCGCGCTCGTCTGTCTGCCAGCTCATGGCAAAGTTCTCGTCCGGGCGCACGCTGCCGTCCTTGGGCGGCAGGTCCCGCACATGACCGAACGAAGCGAGCACGGTATATCCGCTTCCCAGATACTTGTTGATCGTCTTGGCCTTTGCCGGGCTCTCGACCACCACAACGTCCGTCATCGCCACTCCGGTATTCCGCGTCACTTCAGTTCGGCAGCAACGCCACGCGTCCGCCGGGCACAAACTCCACGACCCCGCCGAGCTCAAGCTCGGCCAGTGTCGCAAGCACTGCCGACACGGAGAACTGGCAGCGGCGCACCACATCGTCAACTGCTACCGGTGTTACGGACAGGAGGGAACACACCGTCTTCTGGGCCAGATCTGGCTCAACCCAGTCCTCGCTGACAGGGCTGCCCCAGGGCGTGGAAGGCTCGGAAAAGCCCGTCAAAGGCGGGCTGTGGGCGGATGAACGCTGCCAAGGCGCTGCCTCGCGCTGTGGAAGCGCCGAGGGCAGGACCTGAAGAATATCATCAATATTTTCTGTCAGGGTGGCCTGGCTTGTTTTCAGCAACTGGTTTCCGCCCCGTGACCGGGGATCGAGCGGTGAGCCAGGTACGACGAAGAGTTCACGGTTATAGGACTGGGCCAGATCGGCCGTGATCAGCGTGCCGGATCCAACCGTTGCTTCAATGATCAGGCACCCCAGCGAAATTCCGGCGATCAGGCGGTTACGTCGTGGAAAATGGCGGGCCAGCGGGGCTGTCCCGAGCAAGGCTTCTGTCACCAGACAGCCCCTTTCGGCGATCTGCTGCTGAAGGGAGGCATTCTCGGGCGGATAGACATGATCCAGACCACCCGCGATGGCCGCGACCGTCAGTCCGGGGTGAAGAGCTGCGGCATGGGCTGCCGAGTCGATTCCCCGTGCCAGCCCGGAAATTACGCAAAGTCCCGAATGTGCAATTTCGGCCGAAAGGCTCTCTGCAATCCGGATTCCAGCCGCAGAGGCATTGCGCGCGCCAACAATTCCCACGGAGCGCATCGAGAGCTTGCGGACATCTCCCAACGTGAACAGGACGGGAGGGGCATCCGGAATGCAGGAGAGGAGTAGCGGATAGTCCGCATCTCCCCGCAGCAGCATCTTTCCCCCCAGTTTTTCAAGGCGATCCAGCTCGTCTGTCATACGTGAGACGGTCGGAATGACAGGGTCTTCCCGGCGTCCAGCCCTGCGCATGCGACCGGGAAGAGCGGCAAGGGCGGCCCCTGCGCTGCCATACTGTGTCATCAGTCGCGCAAAGTTGATCGGACCGACGCCAGTCGTCTGCGCAAGACGCAACGCATCGATTCGGTCTGTTGCAAATGTGGCGAAAGGGACGTTCAGAGAAACTGTCATAAGATCTTTTCCTTAGGACAGATTCCTTAATGGATGCTTAAAATCTAGCGTCTGGATGCCGGATCAACGTTCACACGCGGTTCCCGGCCTGTCAGGAGCCGGGCAATATTGCTGGAATGTCTGACCCAGATCAGCAGGGAGACGAGCAGCGTCGCCACCGGGATCGGAGAGTGTAGCGTTCGGCCTGACAGCAGAACCATCAGTACGGGGGCTATTAAGAACGCTGCCAGCGCCCCGGCCGAGGAAATCCGGCTCAGACGCGCGACCAGCAGCCACACCACGCAGCAGGCCAGCCCAACCGGCCATGACAGGACCCAGATTGTTCCCAATCCCGTTGCCACGCCCTTGCCACCCCGGAAACCGAGCCAGACCGGAAAGCAGTGCCCGATGACGACGGCAACGGCGGCGACGGCCATGGTGGTTTCGCTGGCGCCAGGGAAGAAAAACCGGGCGATCAGGACGGCCATAGCTCCCTTGAGCGCATCCAGCAGCAGCGTTGCCGCCGCCAGTCCCCGACGCCCCGTACGCAGGACGTTGGTTGCGCCGATATTGCCCGAGCCGATCTTGCGGATGTCGCCGCCGCCACCCAGTGCCGTCAGAAGCAGGCCGAAAGGAATGCTTCCGATGACATAGGATATAAGAGACAGCAGGATCAGCTGTGCCTGAAAGCCGCTCATGAAGGCGCCCCCGCCATCTCGGCAGCCGTAAAGACCTCTACGCCCCGTTTGAACGTGCGCAGGACGCGGCCCTTCAGCTCCTGCCCATCGAAAGGCGTGTTTTGTGCACGGCCCGGAAGATCTCCGGCCACGACGGTCCACGCCCCTTCCGGATCGAACAGACACAGATCGGCATCGCTCCCGACTGCGAGCGTTCCGGCTTTAAGGCCAAGTAGCGCAGCCGGGGCGGACGTTACCAGACGTAACGCATCAACCAGCGGCAGCCCGGTTCCGAGCGTGACGCCCAGAAGTGTTACCAGACCCGTTCCCCCGGCCCGCGCCTGCGCAAAGGGCAGACGCTTGTCATCGGCATCCGCCGGGGCATGATCCGAAGCCACGGCGTCGATCGTGCCGTCCACCAACCCCGCGCAGACGGCTTTGCGGTCCGCTTCATTGCGCAAAGGAGGCGAGAGTTTCGCATAGGTGCGGAAATCACCGATATCGTCTTCGGTCATTGCGAAATAGGGAGGCGCCGTATCGCAGGTCACCCGGACGCCGCGGCTTTTGGCCTGACGGATCAGATCCAACCCTTCGGCTGTCGAGACATGCGCGAAATGCAGCCGGGCCTTGGTCATTTCCGCAAGACGCAGATCCCGCGCAATCATGATGGCTTCGGCTTCGGCCGGAACCTGAGGCAGCCCCATCCGCACGGCCCGCGCGCCAGCCGTGGCGCAGGCTCCCGTGGCCAGCGAGGGCTCTTCGGGATGCTGGACCACGATGGCATCGAGAAAGCGCGAATAGGACAGCAGATTGCGCATCTGCTTGGCGTCTGCAATGGCGTGCGTCCCGTCCGTGAACGCGACCGCTCCGGCTTCCTGAAGCAGGCCCAGTTCGGCCATCTCCCTGCCCTCACAGCCGCGCGTCAGTGCTCCATAAGGATGGATCGAGACCATTCCCGTCTCTTCGCCCCGGACCCGCAGGAGATGGACGAGGGCCGGATTGTCGATCGGTGGCGACGTATTGGGCAGGACCGCCATCGTGGTGATGCCGCCCGCTACGGCTGCCCGCGCGCCGGAGGAGACGCTCTCGCGATATTCCGAGCCTGGCTCGCCAAGTGCCACGCGCATGTCCACCAGGCCAGGACACAGGACTGCTCCCGCGCCATCAATGACCCGCGCACCTTCGGGAACCGATCCGTCCTCGCAGGCGATGATCTTTCCCTGACGGACCACAAGCCGTCCGGTCTCGTCCCGGCCGGAAGCGGGATCGATCAGACGGACATTTTCAAAAACAATATCAGTCATATTGGCATCCGTGCCCGGGACAGCCGGTCCAGAACCGCCATCCGCACGGCCACGCCCATTTCAACCTGTTCGGAAATCACGCTCTGGTCCGAATCCGCCACGTCCGAGGCAATTTCCACCCCGCGGTTCATCGGCCCCGGATGCATGACGAGCGCACCGGGCTTCGCCAGCGCCAGACGGCGGCGGTCCAGTCCGAAGAAACGGAAGTATTCCCGCGCACTCGGCACCAGACCCGCCCCCATGCGCTCCTTCTGAAGCCGCAGGGACATGACGACATCCGCGCCTTCAAGCGCACGGTCCATGTCGGAATACAGCTCGACATCGCCAAGCTCCGCCATCGCGCCGGGCAGGAGCGTCGGCGGTCCAGCCAGACGCACCCGGTTTCCGAATGCCGTCAGCAGATGGATGTTGGAACGTGCCACCCGGCTGTGTCCGACATCGCCGCAGATCGCGACCGTCAGCCCTTCAAGCCGGCCGAAATGACGGCGGATCGTCAGCGCATCCAGCAGCGCCTGCGTCGGGTGTTCATGCGTTCCATCGCCCGCATTGACGACGCTGGCCTCGACCTTTTGCGACAGCAGGGCAGGGGCACCGGACTGCGCATGCCGCACGACCAGCAGATCACAGCGCATGGCATTCAGCGTCGCCGCCGTGTCCAGAAGCGTTTCGCCCTTGTTCACAGAACTCGTGGCGACGGACATGTTGATCACATCGGCGCCAAGCCGCTTGCCCGCGAGTTCGAAACTCGTGCGGGTGCGGGTGCTGTCTTCATAGAACAGGTTGATGACCGTCCGGCCCCGCAGCGCGTCACGCGGCGCGGAACGCGAACGGCTCAGAAGCGCGTAGCTTTCCGCCAGATCGAGGAACGGTACGAGCTGTTCGGCCGACAGCCCCTCGATTCCCAGCAGATGCCGGGGGACGGAAGGCCGCTCAGGCATCGACGGACCCGGAAGCCAGAACGGCAGCAATGCGGGCCAGAACCTCGTCCTGCCCCAGAGCCGAAAGCGTCAGGTCAATGCCCGGAGACGTCGTGGAGCCTGTCATGGCGGCCCGCAACGGCTGGGCCACGGAGCCGAGCTTGATCTCATGCTTTTCGGCATAGGCGCGCAGGGTTCCGTCGATCGCTGCGGGCGTGAAATCCTTGAGAGCCGCCAGATCCTTGCCGACGCCTTCAAGAACCCTGCGCCCGTCCTCTCCGAGCAGCTTCTCGGCCTTGGGCGTAAAGGTCAGGGGCAGGGTGAAGCCTGCAAAGGCCGCATTGTCCGCCAGTTCTACCAGCGTCTTGGCGCGCTCCTTGAGGCCCGGCATCATCGCAAGAATGCGTGCGCGGGTCTTGTCGTCCGTCACCATACCTTCGCGACCCTGGAGACGCTCCATGACGTCATTCGTCAGACGCTCGTCATCGGCCACACGCATCCAGATCCCGTTCAGATGCGCCAGCTTGACGTAATCCATGCGCGATGGGGACCGGCCCACACCGTCCAGATCGAACAGCTTGATCTGCTCCTCGCGGGACAGGACTTCGGCATCGCCATGACCCCAGCCCAGACGCAGCAGGTAGTTGCACAGGGCTTCGGGCAGGTAACCTTCCTCGCGGAAATCCACCACTGACTGCGCGCCATGACGTTTGGACAGCTTGGCGCCGTCGGGACCGTGGATCAGCGGCAGATGCGCGAAATGCGGCAGATCCCAGCCCATGGCGCGATAGATCATGGCCTGACGAAACGTGTTCGTCAGATGGTCGTCACCGCGCATGACATGCGTGATCTCCATGTCATGATCGTCGACAACCACGGCATGCAGATAGGTCGGCGTGCCATCCGAGCGCAGCAGGATCAGATCGTCCATTTCCGCATTTGCCACGCGGACTTCGCCCTGCACCAGATCCCTGATGACGGTCTCGCCCTCACGCGGTGCCTTCAGACGTACGACATAAGGCGCGCCCTCGGGTGCTTCGGACGGATCGCGGTCCCGCCAGGTGCCGTCGTAACGGGGCGGACGCTTCTCGGCCATGGCTTTCTCGCGCATGGCGGTCAGCTCTTCCGGCGTGCAGAAGCACTTGTAGGCCTGTCCTTTTTCCAGAAGCTCCAGCGCGACTTCCGTATGGCGGTCCTGACGGGCGGACTGGAAAACCGGTTCCGCATCTGCCTCGATCCCCATCCAGGCCAGACCGTCGAAGATCACGTCCACGGCCTTCTGGGTGGAGCGTTCCTTGTCGGTGTCCTCGATCCTCAGAAGGAATTCACCGCCGTGATGGCGGGCAAAGAGGAAATTGAACAGGGCGGCGCGGGCGTTGCCGACATGCAGCAGACCCGTCGGGGAGGGGGCAAATCGCGTACGGATGGTCATGGGGTCGTCATATCACGCTCTGTCCCGCGCTTCCATCCGCCAGCGCAGGGTCCGGCACAGGGCAGGGTCATATCCCGAACCCTTCCGTCAAAACGCCGTGTCTTACAAAAAGCTAAGCCTGTTCAAGCGTGTGTGATTTCCAGCCTTCTGCCGAACCTGCCTATCCTGACCTTCAATAGTGCAGGTGGTACCTTTCCAATGAACCGACGCGATTTCAACGCCCTGCTGGCAGGGCTGGGACTGACCTTCGGAGAGGGCAGGATCCATCACGCCAGAGCCACGACCTCCCGCGTGGACGTTTTCACGCTGCGGGCCAATGACTGGGTTCCGAACAATCCGGATCTCCCCGTCATCGTGTATCGCAACGCGCTCGAAGCCGGGCCGGATCGTGAGGCTGTGTACGAAGACCTGTTCGCCCATAATGGCTGGCCACCACAATGGCGGAATGGGGTTTATCCGTTTCACCACTATCACAGTCTGGGGCACGAAGTTCTGGGTTTTTCCAACGGTTCCGCACGCCTGATGCTCGGAGGCCCCAAGGCCCGGACAGTCGAGGTGCGTGGCGGTGACATTGCCGTGCTTCCGGCCGGCACGGGGCACTGCAATCTCGGCTCGGACGAGGATTTCACCGTCATAGGCGCCTATCCGCCCAACCAGTCCTTTGACATTCTCCGCGCCGCGCCGACAGTGGAACAGCGCGCGCGTATCCACGGCCTGCCATTCCCGAAGACGGATCCGGTCCAGGGCGCAGCAGGTGTTCTCGCGCGGGAATGGCACCCTTCATGACGGCCTTTCCTCTCAGACGACGCCCTTTCCTCGCAGCGCTCGCCGGTCTGGCTACCGTCCGTAATGCCGGCGCAGTGGATTCCAACACGCAGAAGACGCGGATCGGCATCATCGGCACCGGCCATGTCGGCACGACGCTGGCCGAACTCTGGGTTCATGCGGGCTACCACGTCATGGTCTCGTCGCGCTCTCTGAGTGAGGCACAATCGCTCGCCACCTCTCTGGGGCCGCTCGCAACAGCGGGAACCCCGGCGCAGGCGGCGGCTTACGGAGACATAGTGGTCCTGGCTGTGCCCTATGGCGCCATCCCCCAGCTTGGCCCGCAGCTCAGCCGGACGTTGCTGGACAAGATCGTGCTCGATCCGTCCAATCCCTATCCGTGGCGGGACGGGCCTATTGCGGAGACCGCGCAGAAGGACGGGGCGGGGGTGACGACGCAGCGTTATTTTCCTTCTGCGCATGTGGTCCGGGCGTTCAATTCCATCGACATGACGACGCTTCGTGCTGAAGCCCATCGTGCGGCGCCTCTTCTGGCTGTGCCGGTTGCGGGAGATGACGCGGGGGCGGTGTCACAGGTGGAGACGCTGGTGAGGGCAGCCGGATTCGAACCTGTCGTGACCGGGAATCTCGCGACCGCAAAACTGTTCCAGCCGGGCAGCACAGGCTTTGAGCTGGAACAGGATGCCGCTGGTCTGAAGCAGGCGCTTCACCTGTCGCAGTAAAGGAAGTCTGTTCGGGATACGTCGGCCTCGAGTGAGGAGGCGCGTCCTGCGGAAAAATCCGTTACGGTCCTGTTCGTGAAGACAGTGTCCCTTTCCGTTCCGGACCTCAATCCAGAGGAACTTCTGGCCCGTGTGGAGTCTCCTGACCCTGCACTGACGCCACCGCCCGCCATCATCCGGTCCTTTCTGGATCAGGGGCGGCAGATGATCTGCTGGCTCCCGGTTGCGGTGGGGCTAGGGGCCATGCTGTATCTGGTTCTGCCGTTCGAGCCTTCCATCCTGTGTGTTGTGCTTGCCACGACTTTGCCGATCCTGACGGGGGGCACCTGTTTCTGGTGGGGCTGGCAGCGGCTGTTTCCGCGTCTGCTGGGATTCGCACTGCTCTGTGCGGCGATCGGGTTTGGCGATCTGGCATTTCAGGCCCGGATGCAGCCGCCAATGCCGGCCCTGCCAACCCATGCGACGGTTCTGACCGGGCGCGTCCAGTCGCTGGAAATCCTGCCGCCCCGCAATGACGACGAGGATGACGGCCATCGCGTGACACTCGCGGATGCCGTGTTTGAGACGCCCGTCGATGCCGGGATGGCGCCGTTACGCCGGACGCTGCATATCCGTCTGCGCGATGATGACGACCTGTTTCCCGAGCCAGGAAGCACGATCCGCCTGCGCACCATGTTGCGGGCACCGCCGCCGCCCTCCTGGCCCGGCGGCCGGGATCTTCAGCGGGAAGCCTGGTTCTCGGGGCTGGCCGGAAGCGGCTATGCGCTCGGTCCCGCCAGCCTTTCAGGCGCCCCCTCCCGCCAGTCGTGGATTGAATCCCTGCGTGAAACCGTGGCTCTGCGTGCCAATGCTGCACTGTTCGGCCAGACTGCCGCGATTGCCGCCACGCTTCTGGCGGGAGAGGCGGGGAGCATCGACCAGCATACGCGCGAGACGTTTTCCGCTTCGGGGCTGGCGCATCTCCTTGCCGTCGCCGGGCTGCATCTGGGTCTCGTGATGGCGGCTGTCATCGTGACGCTGCGCTGTGGACTGGCCGCTATTGAATATGTCGCGCTGCGCTGGCCGTGTCGGCAGATTGCCGCTGTTTCCGGACTTCTGGCTGGGGCGGGTTATGTGATGCTGACAGGCGCGCATCTTCCCAGCCTTCGGGCGCTGGGCATGGCCAGTATCGTGACGCTGGCCATCGTGACCGGACGGCGCGTGCTGTCCATGCGGTCGCTGTCCATCGTGGCGCTTCTGATCCTGCTGGTTTCGCCGGTCTCGGTGGTCGATGTGTCGTTCCAGATGTCCTTTGCCGCCGTGATGGGACTGATCGCGGGTTATGGTGCCTTACGCGAGCCGCTCATGCGCCTGCGGGGTGAGGGGGAATGGTATCGTGTTGTCGCGTCCCATTGTGCCGCGCTTGTCCTGACGAGCCTTCTGGCCGGGCTGGCGACCCTGCCGGTCAGCATGGCGCATTTCGGCGCGCTTCAGCCCTGGTTTGTGCTGGCCAATCTCGTGGCCGTGCCGCTCGCCGCCGTCTGGATCATGCCGGTCGGGCTTCTGGCGCTCGTGGCCATGCCGTTCCATGCCGAAGCACCTTTTTTAAAGCTCATGGGGATGGGAATCCGCATCGTGCAGATGCTGGCGGAGCGCGTGGCGGCTTTTCCGATGGCGCATCAGCCCGTGCCCGCCATGCCGGGCTGGGGCCTGCTCCTGGTGATGCTCGGACTGTGTTTCCTGTGCCTGTGGAAGGGCAGGGTATGCCTTGCAGGGTTGCTGCCCATTGCGATCGGGCTGGCCTCGATCTGGCTTGCGACGAAGCCGGATATTCTTGTTTCTCCGGATGCGGGGCTGATGGCCGTGCGTCAGCAGGGTGTCCTTCTGGTCGGCCCTCATCCCAGCCTGCAGCGCCGTACATTGGAAGACTGGCAGCAGGCCCTTGCCCTTCCCATCGCGCCCCTGCCGTCAGACTGTCTTTCCGGTCCGTGCCGGATGCCGCTTGGTACGCAGACTGTCCTGCTGCGTGTGCGTGACGCTTCGGATGGCAATACGCTGCCGACCATGGAGCAGTGCGAGGGCGTGAGTTTGTTCATCAGCGCTTCACCGGCGCGGAAAGGCTGTCCAGACGTGCCGTCCATCGACCGGTTTTCGGTCTGGCGGGATGGGGCTTACAGCGTTTTCGCCGGAGAATCGCTCAAGGTCGTGTCGGACCGGAGCTGGCGGGGAAACCGTCTCTGGGTACCACCTGTGGGCTGGCATGGCATGCCCAACCTGCCTCTGGCCCAATCGGAATGAGCGCCTCTCAACCTTTTGGAAAGCAATCGCCCTGTAGGATCGCCGCACAGGGAGGTCCGCTATCGTGGCTTACAAATCCGCAACGGGCGTTCTGCTCGCGCTTTTACTGACGGCTACCGTCCCGGCACAGGCTGCTCCCGCCGTGATCTGGGAAGGGCTGAGCCTGGGCATGAGCGTGCCGGAAGCAAGGCTTAGCCATCCGGAAATGATGGTGCTGCCCACACCGGTGCCGCGTGCTGGCTTCGCGCGCTATGTGATGCAGGGGCCTTCGATCGGGTCGTGCCTGTCGAATGTGGATGTGAATTTTCTGGGCGGACGTCTGGCTTCGGTTGAGGTCCATGCCCTGACGGATACGGATTCCGGCGATGTCCGGGTCTGTGCCGAGGAATGGGGGCGCGCGGTCCGGCAGAAATACGGCCAGCCGCTGTTCGATATCCGGACGCCCTTGACGGAAAACATCACCTGGAATGCCAGCGGCTTTTCGGTCACGACGCATATGCGCGTGGTCAATACGGTCGTGGTCTATTCCGTGTCCTATCAGGCGTCTCGCCGGACGGCGGCCCAGATCCTTTAGGTCGCAGCGGCTTTTCGTGCCGGCGGGGCCTGCATCCGCTTGTCGGGATAGAGACACCATTTCGTTGCCGGGCAACGCCAGCATTCCGGTGCGCGTGCCTTGCACACATAGCGTCCATGCAGGATCAGCCAGTGATGCGCCGGGCGCAGCATGTCTTTCGGGATCCGCGCGACCAGCCCGTCTTCGACCTGCCGCACGGTTTTGCCGGGTGCCAGGCCGGTCCGGTTGCCGATGCGGAAGATATGCGTATCCACCGCCATCGTATCCGCCCCGAAGGCGACATTCATCACGACATTCGCTGTCTTGCGTCCCACACCGGCCAGCGCTTCGAGCGAGGCCCGGTCGGACGGGACCTGTCCGCCGTGACGTTCCAGCAACTGCTCGCATAACAGTTCCACGTTATGCGCCTTCGCCCGCCACAGGCCGATGGTGCGGATATGCCGGGCGATGCCTTCTTCCCCGAGGGCGGCCATCGATGCAGGGTCAGGCGCCTCCTCGAACAGGCCTTTCGTCGCCTTGTTGACGGATTTGTCTGTGGCCTGGGCCGAGAGCACGACGCTCACCAGAAGTTCGAACGGATTGCGGAACACCAGTTCGCTCTCCGCGTTGGGGTTGGCCTCGGCCAGTGCGGTGATGAAGGCTTTTGCGGCTGCCTTGCTCATGGCCCGGCTTGCGGTTGCGGGGGCATCGGTCATGACAGGGGCTCCACCGGGATGTCTTGCAGGCTGTTGCGTCCGGTCCGGACAGACAGCAAGATAGGGCAAAGTTCTGAAAATTTCATGCCATCACACCGTGGCCTGCCCTGCATGACATCGCAGGCGGACAGACGGCGGAGCATTCTGTGTCCGATACTACCCCCCTCATGACCCGCCAGCAGAAGGAAGGCCGCAAGCAGGACGTGTCCTTCACGGAAGTCCTCTCCTTCGTTGCAAGTCGCTGGCGTCACCATCCCCTGCTGCTATCGAAAACCCTTGGCGGCGTTGGCCTTGCCACGCTGGCGGATGTCTGCACGCCCATTCTGGCTGGGCGTCTGGTGGATGACATTTCCCGCCATGCTGCAGGTCCTGCCGTTGAGCAGACGGCCGAGCTTCTGCATCTGCGGGACGATGCGTTTCTGATGGTTACGGGACTGATCGTTCTGGGGCTGGTCGGACTGTTCGGGCGGCGCTCGTCCTTCATCGGGATTTCGCACCTGACACTCGCCATCATGCATCGTATTGCCAATCAGGCTTTTGATCGCGTGCAGCGCTTCTCGACGGACTGGCATGCTAACAATTTCGCCGGTTCCACCGTCCGCAAACTGACCCGCGGTATCTGGGCGATCGATACGCTCGATGACACGCTCCTGCTCCTGATTGCACCTGAGGTGCTGGTTCTGGGGGGCACGACGGCTGTCCTGATGTTCCGCTCGCCGCTCATGGGGGCGGTGCTGGCCCTGTCGGTCGTGCTGTTTGCCTGTCTCTCCATCATGCTGACCCTGCGCTATGTCGCGCCCACCGCCCGTGCTTCCAATGAATGGGACACGAAAATGGGTGCAGCGATGGCCGATGCCGTGACCTGCAACCCTGTCGTCAAAGCGTTCGGTGCGGAAGATCGTGAAGACGAGCGGCTCGACAGGATCATTCTCGGCTGGCGTGAACGGACGCTGAGAACGTGGATCCGCGGGACGAACAGCGCCAATCTTCAGGCTCTGGCGTCACTCGCCATGCGGATGCTGCTGATCGGACTGGCCGTCTGGCTGTGGTGGGATGGCAAGGCTGGCCCGGGTGACGTGGCCTATGTGTTGACGATGATGTTTCTCGTGCAGGGCTATCTGCGCGATCTGGGGCAGCAGGTCAGTCAGGTGCAGCGTTCGGTCAACGAAATGGAAGAGCTGGTGGCAATTTTCCGCCGCGATCCCGCCATTCAGGACGCTCCCGATGCGCAGAAGGCCCGCTTTACGAAAGGGGCCATCCGGTTCGAGCATGTGGAATTCCAGTATCCCGGACAGGCCAGGCCGCTTTATCATGACCTGAGCATCAATATCGCGCCGGGCTCCCGCGTGGCGCTTGTCGGACCGAGCGGATCGGGCAAGACGACGCTGACCAAGCTGCTTCAGCGTCTTTATGACGTAAATGGCGGCCGGATCGCGGTGGATGGGCAGGATATTGCGCATGTCACACAGGATTCCCTGCGCTCGCATATTGCCATCGTCCCGCAGGAGCCGATCCTGTTTCACCGGACGCTGGCGGAAAACATTGCCTATGCGCGCCCGGGTGCCAGCCGTGCGGAAATCGAGGAAGCTGCCCGGTTTGCAAACGCTGCGCCGTTCATCGAGCGTCTGCCCGAGGGCTACGAAACCATGGTTGGCGAGCGTGGGGTGAAGCTCTCGGGAGGCGAGCGCCAGCGTGTTGCCATTGCCCGGGCCTTTCTGGCTGACGCCCCCATCCTGATCTTTGACGAAGCGACATCCAGCCTCGATTCCGAGTCCGAATCCCTCGTGCAGGACGCCATGCGTCGCCTCATGCAGAACCGGACGGTCATCGTCGTGGCGCATCGTCTTTCCACGGTCATGGAGCTGGATCGCATTCTGGTCTTCAGTCAGGGCGAACTGAAGGAAGACGGGACCCATGCCGCGCTGATCGAGCGGGAAGGCGGGATTTACCGGCGTCTGTTCGAGCTTCAGTCCCTTGAAGCCTGATACGGGAGCGGAAAGGGAAGGGGTTTTTGCATCCTTTCAGGTCCGGCAGCGTTTCCCCCGTACTGGGTTTTCCCGGCCGGACGATGCATGCCCGACGGGAGCCGTACAGGAGACCGCCGCATGACCATCCGTTCCTCTTTCGCCGCCCTGCTGCTCGCAACGCCTGCCGCCCTGAGTGCGGGGAGCGCAATGGCCGAGCCGGTGGCGTTTGAGCATGCGCGACTGATTGATGGAACGGGGGCCTTGGCACAGCCGGATGCGACGGTGGTTATTGATAATGGCACCATCATTTCCGTCGGTATTCCTGCGCCAGCCCAGGTGCGGCATGTGGATCTGACGGGTAAGACGCTTATGCCGGCCCTCATCAGCGATCACGTCCATGTCGGGCTTGTGAAAGGTACGGGGGCCAGTCGCGATAACTATACCCGTGCCAATATTCTCGCGGCCCTGAAGCAGTATTCCGATTACGGCGTTCTGACCGTCACGGCGCTGGGGCTGAACCGCTCTCCGCTTTTCGATACGCTGCGGCAGGAACAGCATGACGGTCGCAATCCTGGTGCGGATCTGTATGGCGTGGATCAAGGCATTGGTGCACCTGATGGTGTACCTCCGGCAGCCATGGTGAAGGGCGTTGGTCCCGATCAGGTTTTCCGGCCCACCACGCCGGAAGAGGCCCGCAAGGATGTGGACCAGATGATCGCGGAGCATACGGATCTGGTGAAGCTCTGGGTGGACGATTTCCGCAATGACGTCCCTGACGGCAAGACCTATCCGATGCTGCCCCCGGCCATCTATCAGGCCGTCATTGACGAGGCGCATCAGCATGGCACGCGGGTTGCGGTCCATATCCATGATCTTGCCGTTGCCAAGGCCATCGTTGCCTCAAAGGCTGATATTCTCGCTCATGGCGTGCGGGACCAGCCGGTCGATCACGACCTGATTGCGGCGATGCTCCGTCAGGGAACGTGGTACATCGCGACGCTGGATCTGGATGAGGCGAACTATCTTTATGCAGAACAGCCTGACCTGCTTTCCAATCCCTTCGTGCTGGCAGGCGTGAACCCGGCCCTGCGTCGCCAGTTCACGGACCCGAAATGGCGCGCGGAGACGCTGGCCAAGCCGTTGACCAAGGCTTCGCATTACGCGTTGTCCGTCAATCAGAAGAACCTGGCCGTCCTGTATCGTGCCGGTGTGAAGGTCGGTTTCGGGACGGATTCCGGCGCCGCTCCGACCCGCATTCCCGGCTTTGCCGAGCATCGTGAGCTTTATCTGACGGTGCAGGCGGGACTGTCGCCTGTGCAGGCCATCAGTCTGGCGACGGGTAATGCCGCGGCCCTGCTGCACCTGTCCGATCGTGGTGTGATCGCGCCGGGTCGCCGGGCTGATCTGCTGATCGTGAACGGCAATGCTGATGAAAACATTGGTGCCGTGGACCAGATCGATCAGGTCTGGCAGCGGGGCATGCTTGTCAGCCACGGCCCTGTGCGTTCGAAGAACTGAAGAACGATTATCCGGCGATCCGGGCGCATGAGCGCCCTGAAACCAGCCGGAACATCGGTCCTGTCAGGGTCGTGGAAATTACGGCCAGAACCATCAGGGATGCGAAAGCGAACTCTGAAATCATGCCATGCGCATGCAGGATGGTTGCCGCAACGATTTCCATCAGTCCCTTGCACTGCAACAGCGAGCCGATCCCCAGCGCCTGCCGATGCGTCAGCCCCGGTGCCGGCGGGAAGATCCAGACGGCCAGAATCTTCGTGACGATGGCGATCACCACCAGCAGGAGCGAGGCTATGACGGAAGGCCAGGTCAGTGCATCGCCGTCGATCCGCAGTCCGCTATGGCCGAAGAACATGGGTGCCAGCCAGATCAGGGAGAAGGTGCCAACCGCCTCGACCGGCAGGCGGCGAACCCAGCGTGGTGGCATGAGCGCGCCTGCGAAATAGGCGCCGATCAGTTCATGCAGCCCCAGTTCATGGCTCGCCCAGGACCCTGCGGCGAGATAGGCGGGAACCGCCGCCCAGATCACCCAGATCGGCGGGTTTTTCAGGTTTCGCGTAGCCCAGCTGCTGAGAAAGGCCATACCGATCAGCAGCAGGACGGCCAACCCCTCGAAGCCGGTCCAGCCATGCAAAGCGTCAGGTCCGCGCGCTGCAAATTGCAGTATGGCCAGCCCGATCCAGAGCGCGGCATCGTCCACAACCGCAAGCTTGAGGGCAAGCTGTCCCACGGGACGGTACACGGGTTCCAGTTCACGCACGATTCCGATCAGAACCGGCAACGCGCTGACGGAAATGCACAGCCCGATCGACATGGCGCCGATCCAGCCATTCCCATGGGGGGCCTGCCAGCCATGCAGCGGCAGGAAAAACAGTTTGACCAGAACGGTGCCGATGACGAACGGAATTCCCAGCGCTACCAGTGCGCCGCACAGAAGGCGGCCCAGTGTCGGGGAGGGCAGGTTGGCGACCTCGGGCGCGTGGGTGGGGTTCTGCCACATCTCCAGCCCCGCGGTGAACGCAAGGACCAGAACGGCCAGCCAGCCGATGTAATCGCCGTAAAGCGAAGGAATACCAATGGTCGAGGCTGGAAAATGCAGGACCGCCAGAAGCATGCCGACCAGAATGGGCAGGATGGCAATCGGAATGGAGCGTCTGAGCAGCTGCCACAGTCCCCACGGAATAAGGACAAATATAAATGCATCCGCAAACAGTGCTGTCACATTCCCCATGACGATCCCTTTTTTGTTTCAGGTGCGTGCAGGATAACATGAAACATAGGGTTAACGAAAACTAATAACAAAACCTCAATAAGATATAAAAATACTTCAGAATTAAAACATACTGTTAAAATAATAATCGAGTTCGGAAAATCCGGGCTTCCGGGATGTTTTTCGGAAGCCCGTGTTTTCCTTATGCCTGGCTAAGCTTCTCGGCTTCGTCGATGTAAGCTCGCATGGCCAGATGTTTCTCTGCGGTATTCCAGAAATGGATGAAGCCACGGGGATCGGCAGGGTCCGTGGGGTGGTCGTAACCGCCTATCTGCGTGTGTGCACTGACAGGCTCGCCATCGAAATCGTTGAGTTTGTACAGTGTGTAGTTCAGCACGCTCTGATCATAGAACGGGATGGATTTGCGGCCATGCTGAGATGTGTAGCGGACCAGTGTCTGATAGGCGGCTCTGATGTAGCGGGCATGATCTGCCATGTTCGGTACCAGAAGAAGACCGCCATTGAAGCCACGCAGTCCTTCACATGAGAACGGATCGGCCTGCACGAGGGTGGATCCTGTGTGTTCCGATGTGGCGATCTGGTGAAAAGGCTCGATCTGTGCGCTGCATCGTCGGGCTTTGACTGCTTCGACAAGGAAGGGCTCAATCGGGCGGTCAAAAACGATATCAACATCCGAATACAGGATGGGCTGGTATTCATCGAGTAATGACGTGTTGAAGATCGTCAGACGGGCGCCGACATAGTCGAGCTGATCCGAGCCCTGCATCGGAATGACCTGAATCTGGCTGCGAAGGGCTTCAGGGGCCAGACCTTTCAGATGGTCCGCTTCGATGTTGCTGACGATCAGGATCGTGCCGTCATAGTTTGCCAGCGACCCAATGCTGCGGATGCATTCACAATACTGCTGAAGAGCCACTCCATGCCCGAAAACGACGAGGACGACGGCGGGATTGAGCAGAAACGCTTCATGAACTTTCCAGTCGTCGAAAAATATGAAGCGGGGCAGGTGTTTGGTGGCTGCGGCGCTGGTGAAGAACGCTTCCATTGGAAGCTTCTTTTCTCCGAATGTGACCTGGTCGAAATCTGACTCCCGGAGATTCAGCTTTACGATGGTGTCGCTGCCTCCCAGGACCCAGCGATGGCTGGCAACCCGTCGGGCGGCATGAAAAGTCTCGATATCGAGAAGCTTGAATGTTTCCCAGAGGTTGCGGTGCTCGGCAACGAAGTCAAGACCACCGAGATGGTTGGCCCGGCCGAATCTGCCACCATACTGAAAGCTGTAATGCCCATTGCCATGATACTCGGAGGTTATCGCGACAGTGGGGACGGCACGCGTGATGGTCAGTGTTTCAAGATCCAGCCAGCGATCTGAATTTCCCAGCGTGCAGAAGCCCTGGAGGCCGTTTCTGTCATAAAAACAAAGAACATCTTCAGGACGCGTAATGTTTGAAAGATCGCGCTGAACGATGCGCTCTCCTTCCACATGGAAGACTTTCAAATTGTGGCTGACCAGAATTTTCAGCATTGGTTCGCGCGCGCTTTCTTTGTGAATGGCGGGTCACAGCATCGCATAAATCATATTCGGAAACAAATAGTCGAAAACAGGAAACAAGGACTTCTGTCAGGGCCTCTTGGGGGGAAGACGGGAGGCAGATTGGAAGCTGGCATTATGATTTTCTGGTATTTTTTTGCAGAATTTGAAGGTATTAAGTGGTGTTTATTATATTTATTATCACTTCACGGCATGGATATTTTTAGTATTGCATCAGGTTATATTTTAATTTTTTAGTATATTTCCCTAAACTTTCTTTTGTTTTGAATTCTTGGTTTTCAAAAACTTCTGCTTGACTTTGAGTGCATATTTGTTTATTGGTGTAGTACATTCTGCTTTGTCTATAAAAGATCCAACCTGAGTAGGGCGCGGTTGTTGATCGATAAGCAGTTTCCATAAATAAAAATACCAAATGGCACTTCCGGGCGTGGGGTGTTTGGGCTTCCTTTTAAGTAGGGACATAAAAATGCTGACTTCTCTACGCAAATTTTATTTTATTGCGGCGATAGTGCTGCCGAATGTTTCCTGGGCCTCTCCTGCAATACAGTCATATCGCACGGAGACCGGGCAGTACGCGAAGACATTTCTTACAACCCCCCTGGATAGTGCCAACAAGCCTCTTGTCTCGACTTACAAAGGGACGGACGGGCAGTGGCATGCCCTGACTGTAAGCCAGCAGATATGTTCTCTTGGTAAGGACGGGACTCCCCAGATTTGTGATGATCTGACGAGTAACCTGATTGGGCAGCCCCTGGGTGTGGCCGGGCTTGATAGTAATGGAAATCTGACCGGGAATTTCACAGGAACGCTGAATGGGTTGAGTGTCAGTGACCTGATTGGTTCCGGATCTGTGCTTGCGCCCATTTCGTCTGCACTTCTTACAGTTTCTCCGCAGACTGTTTCTGGTGAAGAGCCATTACTCAGTGCGGGTCGTTTTCCGGTCGTCAGCAATGTGTCCAAATCAGCCGATCCGTTCCAGTCGCCGGATGCATTTTATATTGGTGGTCTCCCCACGCAGGGCTGGGATGCTACCGGGCTTCAAAAAAATGAGACTTCACGTCCTGGTTCTCTCGTAGTGGCTGGACAGCCCTGGGGGCCATTCAACGCAGCGACGATTGAAAGCCTGCTGATGGGATCGGGTGTGGATGCCCAGAATGGTGTGTGTGCGGCTGACTGGCGTGCTGGTGCGGGGCATTTTTGCGGTGGAGATGGTGTTGCTCAATATATTGGGGTGACAAATATTTCCGCGATGATCGTCGGGAATGTCAGCAGCTTTACGGCGACGTCTGTCATTTTGAAAACGCCCCTGACGGCGGCCCAGATGGCGCAGCTGCGTGTCGGCATGTACATCACCACCAACATGGTTAATGCAACCACGGTTCCTACGGCTGCTACGGATAGCTGGGGAAACCAGAAGCTACCCAACCCGAATTATTATCTCTCCGTTATTTCGGGATGGAGTGCCGATGGTACGACGATCAATGTTTCGGGATGGGATATCCCTTGGGCCAGCTCTCATGCTTCGGGGCAGATTCCGGGAAATCAGTCTGGAGACGCGCTGGATACCTGGACGTCGAATTACGGCTATCCCGTCGTTTTCATCGGGAATCCCAATAATGGTTCGGGACGTAACGAATACCTGGATTACAAGGGTTATAATGCAGGCGATGACGTAACGGGTGCAACACAGACCGTCGGCCAGGCTACTGCCACCGCGCATATGCTGAGCGGCGATGAAATGGATCTGCGGTACTGGGCGACGCGCCCCAATGAGGTTCACCTCGACGGTATTACGGTTTCCATAAATTCGGATAGCGGCGGTATTGGCCGCGAAGGCCTGTCCAAGGACAGTTATGCGATGGCTCTTTCGGGGGACATCCACAACATGTTGATCCTTGATGGCCCTGATGATGGCAACATCATTGAAGGCCATTCCTTCTATCTTCACGGGCAGCAGGGGGTTTCAACGGTCAACGGGAACGATCGCCCGATCCAGACCCTGTTCGGCTTCACCGGTGAAGTGGACGGAGACAGCGCCTATAATCTGATGGGCTGGGAGAAAAAGGATCTGCCGGACACCAACGGCATCAGCGGGGCGTCTTTCCATCTCGGCATCGTTGATAACGGGTATGCCAACACGCTCGATCCGTCCCAGAATGGCGCGGGTGAAATCGTGTGGAACCACAACGGCGCCAATGTCGGGGGGCTTTCGCTGTGCGGCGCTTCGGGTTGCGGTCTCGACGTTCGGGCTGACGGGCTGCTGACGACGACCCAGCAGCTTAACGCCAAGAGCGCGATTGCGATGACTATGGGGAGTCAGCTTCAGTTCATCCCGTCCGACAACAACGGATATTCGTACTGGTATGCGCCGCCGTCTGTAGGCGGTCTGATTCTGTCGGCGAAAACGTATCAGGGCGGCGATGCGTCGATCACGGGCTACAACGGGACGTTCACCGGTGCCGCACAGGTTACGGGCGATGTTACGGCTGGGGGTACTGTTCTCGGTAAAGGTGGCGTTAGTGTGGGGAACGGGCAGAGTCTGATTCTTTTCCCATCCACGGCCGGCGATTACTCCTATCTGACAGGAACGTCAGCGACCCAGATTTCTGCAAAAACGTCTGTTGGCGGAGATGCATATATTAGCGGGTATATGTTCAAAGAAAATCTGGTGACACCGGCCAGCAGTAGCTCTGCCTGTGAAGCGGGTCAGTTTACCGATGATACAAACTATCACTACGTCTGTGTTGCAAATAATACGTGGAAAAGAGTGGCGTTGAGTTCTTTTTGATTTAATTTTCAAGGCTTCATTTGAGAAAATGAAGCCTTGAATTGACATCATGAGATAGGATTTATGAATTTTGCTGCTCTGGTACGTTTATGAGGTCAAAGAATATTCTGTTATTTTCCGAGTGTCTTTCCCGGATATTTTCTGCCTGCAAACGGTTACGGATCAAGGCAGAGCGTTCCCGATATGACGTGTAGATGTTCTGGAGCACCTGCATCATTCCGGGCAGGTTCTTGAGTTTCTCCAGTTCCGAGAGGAAGGGTGCGCGACGGGCAGCCATCCATTGGTCTTCACCTGAACGCATGTCGTCAGAGATCTGGGACATGAAGTTACCAGTCCAGCCATCAACGAAGTTACGAAGATCCAGTCCCTGCTTTGAAGGGTTGTCGCCGCGATTACGGGATGATTTCCACATCCATTCTTCCGGAGACTTGTAAAAATAATGATAAATCCCGATTTTTTCGAAAATGATGTGGTCCGCAAAGGCCGCGCTTGCGGGGACTCCCGCTGGCGGTGACTGCCATGTGTGGGGCGTTCCGTCCGAGAGGCATATTGTTGTGGAATATCGGTATGACGCAACGGGATAGTGTGCCTGCGACTGGATGACCTGTGCCGGTCGGAACATTGATTTAACGAGGCGGCTGCCTGGATCTCCAATGATATCATGTCGCACGAAACGTGAGTTCCGCATCGTGAGGGGATCACGGAACAAGGTTTCCTCTCCTTCTGGGAGCGGTTCGGAGGCGACAAACCGCCAGTTCAGAGAAATGGCGTCGACCGGATGTGTTTCAGTCCAGAGGAGGTAGTCCTGAAGGTTTGAAAAGCGCTGTGGATCAAGGGCAATGAATTCATCCCCATCCAGAACCTGGACCCAGCTGAAGTCGAGAATGTCGGGGACAATGCTCAGGGCGTGGCCATACGCTTTATGCTGGGCAGCTTTTCCTGGTTTTATGGGGTTGTTGACCCAGGTAATGATGCCCTGTTCGGAAAGGGTTCGAAGAATGTCATCAGACTGGTCGTCATTATCGTTGCTGTACAGGAAGAACCATTCGATTCCGATTGCACGGTGGTAGGCGATCCATTCGAGCAGATAGATCCCTTCATTGCGGACGCATGCCAGAATTGCGGGGCCTCGCGTCGGAGTGACTTTGCGGCGCATCGCGTGAACACAGGCATGGGCGAAGCTGGCGATGTCCTTATGAAGTCCCGTAACTCCCAGCACGGTCTGGCTCTGGGGGCATTCATAACGTGAGACCGGCGCGATTTTTCCGTGTCTGTCGCGTTGTGAAATCCAGTGCATCAGAAGGGGAATGCCTTCTGATGCCCATGGGTCCTCCGGCATCTGCCGTGCCAGGGTTTCGCAGAGGACTTTGTCCTGCTGGAGCAGTGTCGCAATTTTCTCCAGGTTGAGAGTCGAGAGAAATGGGAGTGCCGCGTCCAGAAGTTCCGGGGTTCCGAAAATGGCTTCAGCGCGAATTGTTTCCAGAAGCGTGTTTACGGTAATGCCGCGTGCAAACAGATGCTCGAGGCGTTCCGCAAGCAGTTCCATGCGCTGTGTGATTTCGTTCGCCGCCAGGGACTCCAGTCGGAATAACTCCCATCCTGCAACGCTGCGACGGTTTCCTTCTATGCGAGCATATCCACTCTGCTCTTCTGGAATGATTGCAGACAGATATTGATCGAGTACCGGATGTAAAAAAGCCAGCTGGCTCTGTTCGGAATGATGTTCGAAACGGAGTGGAATGATATGTCCGGAAAGATCCGAAAGGGGGACTCTCAAGGGGACGGGATGTGTCGCCCCCACCAGGAAAACATGTGAGGGCATGGAGGGGATAGTGATGGCCACGACCGGGGAGCACAGTACGGGTCGTTCGTGTTCCCCAGGGATCAGGTTGCCCAGTTCCCCATGGTTTTCTTCACTGACGATGGGTGCGTTATGGAAGGTGATTATTTTATAAAATGCCGCCATCGTCGGTCAGGTCCTGTATTTTGAATCTACTTGATCGTTAATTTGGTCTCTTTTTTAGATCAAGAGATAAGGTTTTGGTAGGATCTAAATAGAAATCAGGTTGAGCGTGAAGTTTATAGTTTTTAAAATATATTAAAATATAAAAATATAGATACATAAAAATATAAGTATTTTTTTATAAAAACTTTGGCTTCAATGCGTTTTTATTTATCGAATTAATTAAATTTACTCTCCCGTATATTTCCTGTTTGAGGCGACTTTAATGTGGATCAGGCATGATTTTTCGCAAATATCGCCTCATTCATTTGTTTTCCGTTCTTTACGTGGACGTGTCCAGACAAGTGTTCAGAAACGCCGTCAGGGCCTGTCCGCGATGGCTCATGGCGTTTTTTTCGGCTTCCGTCATTTCCGCGAACGTCCGACTTTCGCCTTCGGGTACGAACATGGGGTCGTACCCGTGTCCATGATCGCCTCGTGGTGGCCAGACGACGGTGCCGCGACATTCGCCCTGCACGGTTCGTGTCTCGCCATCAGGCCAGGCCAGGCATAGTGCGGCGACGAAGAACGCCCGGTGATCCGGATTGTCTCCCATCTCCCGGTGCACGCGCTCCATCGCAACCTGCATGTCTTTCGTTGGCCCACCCCAGCGTGCGGAATAGACACCCGGGCGGTTGTCCAGCGCCGAAACGCAGAACCCGGAATCATCCGCCAGCGCGGGCAGTCCGGAAGTCTGGGCTGCGGCCAGAGCCTTGATGGCGGCATTGCCGGTGAAGGTCTCTTCTGTCTCTTCCGGCTCGGGCAGATCCAGTTCTGCTGCCGAGATTACGGTGATTCCGCTTTCGGCCAGCAGGGTGGAGAACTCGCGGAGCTTGCCAGCATTGTGGCTGGCGAGCACGATCTTTGCACCGCGGGAAAGTGTACGCATCATGCAGTCTCCAGCGCCTTTTTCTGGGCTTCGAACAGTCGGGCCGTGCCGAGCTTCGCCAGTCTCAGGAGTTCGAAGAATTCGCTTTCCTGAAACGGCTTGTCCTCGGCCGTTCCCTGAATCTCGATGATGCCACCATCTGCCGTCAGGACGAAATTCGTATCGGCCTGTGCGCTGCTGTCCTCGACATAATCCAGATCCAGTACGGCTCCGGCTTCTGTCAGTCCGCAGGAGACAGCTGCAACCTGCGCCGTCAGGGCCTGCGAGCGCTTTGCTTTTTTCAGGGCCAGAGAAAGCGCGACCCAGGCGCCTGTGATGGACGCACAGCGCGTGCCGCCATCCGCATTCAGCACGTCGCAGTCGAGCGTAATGGTCCGCTCGCCGATTTTTTTCAGATCCACGCAGGCGCGCAGCGAACGTGCGATCAGGCGCTGGATTTCCTGCGTGCGGCCGGACTGTTTGCCCTTGGCGGCCTCGCGTTGGCCCCGGCTGTGCGTGGCGCGTGGGAGCATTCCGTATTCCGCCGTGATCCAGCCCTGTCCCTTGTTGCGCAGGAAGGGCGGCACGCGATCTTCGATCGTGGCCGTGCACAGGACTTCCGTCCCGCCGACGCGGATGAGGGCTGAGCCTTCGGCATGGCGGGCAAAGCCGGTTTCGATGGAAACAGTGCGGTTTTCGTCCGGCGCACGTCCTGAAGGACGCTTGCCTGCGGTGTCGGTCATGTAAAAAGATCCTGCGGCAGAATATGTGCCGCCTCTACCGCGTTTGACGTGAAGGCATCCAGCCCCGACAGTTGGTTTTACCATGATGCGACCCCAGTCTCCCCTCTTCCGCCCCTCCATCCCGATGCCCCACGGACTGGGAGATCGGGAAGCCGCGATCCTGCGGGAAATCGTCGAGGAATATGTCGAAACCGGCGAACCCATCGGCAGCCAGACCCTCGCCCAGCGCCTGCAGCCCAGCCTGTCCCCGGCCACAATCCGCAATGTCATGGCAGAGCTGGCCCGCGCCGGGCTGCTGTTCAGCCCACATGTTTCGGCCGGGCGACTGCCGACCGAAAAAGGCGTGCGCCTGTTCGTGGACGGGCTGCTCCAGTTCAGTTCTTTGACGGAAGAAGACCGAGCGAGCATCGACAGCCGCCTCGATATCCATGGCCGCTCCTATCAGGACATTCTTTCCGAAGCGTCGTCTTTGCTGTCGGGCCTCTCTTCTGCCGCCGGACTGGTGCTCGCGCCCAAATCGGATGCCACGCTCAAACATATCGAGTTCGTGGCGTTGGGTCCGGGACGGGTGCTGGTCATTCTGGTCGGTTCTGACGGGCAGGTGGAAAACCGCATTATCGAGACCCCGCCCGGTGTTCCGCCCTCGGCTCTCGTGGAGGCGGGAAACTACCTGAACTCCCGACTTGGTGATCTGACGCTTGGCAATCTGCGCGAACGGGTCCGGATCGAAATGGATGCCAGCCGTCACGAACTGGATGCGCTGACCGCCAGCGTGATCGAGAGCGGGCTGGCGACATGGGACGCCGATGGCGGGACGCTGTTTGTGAAAGGGCAGGGGAAGCTGCTGGCTGACATTACCGAGATCGAACGCCTGACCACGATCCGCATGCTGTTCGACCATCTCGAGACGCAGGAGACCATGCTCCAGCTCCTGCAACTTGCCGATGCTTCCGAAGGTGTGCGCATCTATATCGGGCGCGAGAGCGGCATGTTCGGCATGTCGGGCGTGTCCATGATTGTGGCTCCGGCCCGCAACGAAGCCCAGAAGATCGTAGGCGCCATCGGTGTGATCGGGCCGACCCGCCTGAACTATGGGCGGATCGTGCCAGTCGTGGACTATACCGCGCGGATGGTCGGGCGTCTGCTCGGCTGAGGAAACGCGGAAATTCCGCCTGTCCCAAGCCTGCATCTTTGTCACGAAATGACCCTTTTAGACGGGGGCGACGGCGGATGCGGAACAATGCTATGCAGAAGCCATGACGCGACGTTCCTTCCGCTCCCGTAATCCCCAGGGCTCTGGCAATCCACAGGGTCCTGGCGCCACGCCGCCCCGTCCTCCCCGTTTCCGCCGCTACCGGCAGTCCCTGGCGATCATCGCCGGTGTGGGACTGGTAGGGATCGCCGGGGCCGGGGTTCTAGGCTGGACGACCTATGCCAAACTGGTGGCGGATCTGCCCAGCGTGGACAGTCTGCGCGCCTATCAGCCGCCGACTGTCAGCCGCATCTATGCTTCCGATGACCGTCTGATGGCGGAACTGGCCAATGAGCGCCGGATTTTCGTGCCGATCAACGCCATCCCCGAGCGCGTGAAGAATGCCTTCATCGCGACCGAAGACCATAATTTCTATACCCATGGCGGTGTGGATTTCATGGCGATCGGCCGTGCGGGCCTGACGGATATCTTCGCCCGCCACGGGCGCCGTCCGCTGGGCGCCTCGACCATTACCCAGCAGGTCGCGAAGGTCATGCTGCTCAACAGCAATGTCCTGAGCTTCGACCGCAAGATCAAGGAAGCCCTGCTCGCCATGAAAATGGAGCAGGTGCTGTCCAAGGACAAGATTCTCGAGATTTACCTGAACGGGATTTATCTCGGGAATGGTGCCTATGGTGTCGCGGCGGCTGCACAGAGCTATTTCAACAAGCCGCTTGATCAGCTCGATGATGCCGAGGCTGCTTCACTGGCCGCTCTTCCCAAATCGCCGACGAATTACAATCCGTTCCTGCACCCGCAGGCCGCGATGGCGCGGCGTAATCTCGTGCTGGACCTGATGGTTGAGGCTGGTGTGCTGACCCGCCAGCAGGCCGATCAGGAAAAGCAGGAGCCCTTGGTCCCCCAGCAGAAGCAGCGTTTTGGGCCTCTGCCGGATTCCGAATGGTTTGGCGAGGAGGTCCGCCGCCAGCTCATCGCCCAGTACGGGCAGGAGCGGGCGGCTCAGGGCGGTCTGGAAGTCCATACCAGCCTCGACCAGAGCCTTCAGGTCACCGAAACGCGTCTTCTGCATGAAGGCCTGATGAACTACGACCGCGTCCATAGCGGCTGGCGGGGGCCTCTGCGCAACCTGCCGGATATCCAGGATGACGGCTGGGAAAGCGCTCTCGATCACATTACCCCTCCCGGTGGCATGCTGCGCGAGTGGCGTCTGGCGGTCGTGCTGCCTGGCGCCACGCATGTGGGCTGGATCGAGGAAGGTACGGCCCGCAAAGGGGCACTTCTTGCGACGGATATGGCCTGGGCGCGCCGGATGCGTCCGCTTCGCGCCGGTGATGTCATCATGATCGAACCGCAGGAAGGTGGCTCAGCGGCTCTGCGCCAGATCCCGCAGGTTGAAGGCGCTGCTGTCACGCTGGACGTCCACACGGGCCGCGTTCTGGCGATGGTCGGCGGCTGGTCGTTCCATGAAAGCCAGTTCAACCGTGTGACGCAGGCCCTGCGTCAGCCCGGATCATCCTTCAAGCCGTTCGTCTACCTGGCGGCCATGGAAAAAGGGATTTCCCCCTCCGAACGCTTCGACGATTCGCCTGTTTCCTACGGTGACTGGCACCCCCAGAATTACGAGCATGATAACTGGGGCCCCACGACGCTGCACGATGCGCTCCGTGAAAGCCGCAACCTCGTCACGATCCGCGTGGCCGCCCATCTCGGCATGAAGGCCGTCGCCGATACGGCCATCCGGGCCGGGCTGGTGGCGCAGATGCCTCATGTGTTGCCTGCTGCACTTGGCGCCGTCGAGACGACCGTCATGCGCGAGGCTGCGGCCTACGCCACGATCGCCAATGGCGGCCATATCGTCACCCCCACTCTTGTGGACGACATCCAGGACCGTGCCGGAACTGTCCTGTGGCAGGCGGGTGGCCTGACGCTCGGCACTGCCATGCAGGCTCCCCCTGCCGAACAGCCTGTCCCTGCAGATGGCACGACGACGTCAGCCGCCCCGGCGACAGCTCCTGTAGCCCCTTCCGCAACGCCCACAACTCCCCCGCCGGGCAGTGTGGCCGTTCCGGCTCTGACGGACGGCCGGCCGGTTCTCGCCAGCGAGCAGAGCACGTTCCAGATCGTAAAGATGATGCAGGACGTGATCGCCCGCGGGACTGGCCGTATGGCCGGGGTGGGGATTGATCGTCCCATCGCGGGCAAGACGGGCACCAGTCAGGATTTTCATGATGCCTGGTTTGCCGGTTTCTCGCCCGATATCGTCACGGTTGTCTGGGTCGGTTTCGACACGCCCCAGACGCTTGGTCGTAATTCTGATGGCGGCCGCGTGGCCGGCCCGATCTGGAACCGGATCATGAAAGTTGCCCTTGCCAACCGTCCGAAGCTGGATTTCCGGGTGCCTGACGGTATCACGCTGGCCAGCTACGACACGGGACGTATCTCCGCGGTGGATGGCTTCAAGACCGATCAGGTTCCGGGTGCTTCCGTTGAACTGCATGGCTTCGGCGCAGGTACGGAAGCCCTGACCGCTGCCGATACGGGTGCGGACAGCGTGATTTCCGATTCCGAAAGCGATATGGCCCAGACGCCCGGTCAGGGCGGGGGAATGGCTGGAGCTGCGCCCGGAAGCGGCACGGCCGCAGCTCCGGGACAGGCCCAGAAACCTGCTCCGTCTGATGGTGACATCGGCGTGGGCGGCCTATACTAAGACGCACCAGAACAGACCGAATGGGGCGGTGACAGGCTGCCCTTTCAGTGGAGGACATTATGTCGGCCGAAACCGAGGCCCTTTCAGAGCAGATCAAGCAGTCGGTGGCACTGCTGAGGAGGCATCTTTGACTGGGATGTCGCAACAACACGTCTCGCGGAACTGAATCACCGCGTTGAAGACCCCGACCTGTGGAACGACGCGGACGCGGCCCAGAAACTGATGCGTGAGCGGACAACGCTGGCGAACCAGATCGAAGGGGTCCAGCGGATCGAATCCGAGGTCGAAGGCACGCTCGAACTTGTCGAACTGGCGGAAATGGAAGGGGACGACAGTCTCGTCCAGGACGCCGTGCAGACTCTGCGCGCCATTGCCGAGGACGTTCGCAAGCGCGAAATCGAAAGCCTGCTCTCGGGCGAAGCGGACAGCAATGACTGCTACGTCGAGGTGAATGCTGGCGCCGGTGGCACGGAAGCCCAGGACTGGGCCGAGATGCTCCTGCGCATGTACACGCGCTGGGCCGAGCAGCATGGCTACAAGGTCACCTTCATCGAAGGCAGCGAAGGCGAACAGGCCGGCATCAAGTCCGCTACCATTCAGGTGAGCGGCCCCAATGCCTATGGCTGGCTTAAGACCGAGGCTGGCGTGCACCGTCTGGTCCGGATTTCACCATTCGATGCGGCAGCCCGTCGCCAGACATCGTTTGCGTCCGTCTGGGTCTATCCGGTCGTCGATGACTCGATTGAGATCGACATCAACGATTCGGATCTGCGCGTCGATACGTTCCGGGCGTCCGGTGCGGGCGGACAGCACGTCAACAAGACGGATTCGGCGATCCGGATCACCCATATTCCCACAGGAATCGTGGTGGCCTGTCAGACGGACCGGTCGCAGCACCGCAACCGTGCCAAGGCCATGGAAATGCTGCGGGCCCGCATGTACGAGGCGGAACTCCAGAAGCGTGAAGCTGCGGCTGCCCAGACAGAAGCCTCAAAGACCGATATCGGCTGGGGACACCAGATCCGTTCCTACGTTCTGGCGCCTTACCAGCTGGTCAAGGATCTGAGGACGGGAGTGGAGAAGGGGAACCCGGGGGCCGTACTCGATGGCGCCCTGGACGACTTCATGTCGGCCTCTCTGGCCCAGAGTGTGGGAGCGACCCGCTCGGAAGCCAGCGCCTCAGCCCAGTAGGGCAGAAAGAGGGACTGCAATCAGGGCCCTGCAGGGTGTCAGAACGGAAAAACCGTTCTGACACCCTGTTTTTTTATGAAATCTGTCACAATGGGCAGAGAGAAATTGCGTTACGGTGATTCTCTGCGATATTTTTGGTCACATGACGACAGCCAGAACTGAAGAATATGTCGTCATTATGAAAAAATCGTTTCGATAAAGGCAATAACCCGCTTGACAGCATGCGGGTTAGACTGCCCAATCAGCATATCGGGTATGTCCTCAAAGCATGTGACGCATTTTATGGGTCTGCGGTGAGGGAACCCGAGGGAAACACAGAAATCGGGGGCACCGCACCCGGCAGATGTGGATCAACGCCGGTGTCAGTGAGGGGTAAGAAGGTTTCGACATGAAGAGCTACGCCGCACAGCAGCGCAAGCCGACAGACTACATTGTCGCGATCGTCGTGGCCGTGCTGGCTATGGGCGCCGTGATCTATGCGCTCATGAGCGGTGCCGTGAGCAAGCTGGTCCAGGAAAAGCCGCCTATCAAGACGGAAGTCATCAAGGAACAGCCCAAGCCGCCGCCGCCGCCGCCACCACCGCCGCCGCCGC
This sequence comes from Gluconobacter sp. P1C6_b, assembly GCF_018811945.1. Lineage (GTDB taxonomy): Bacteria > Pseudomonadota > Alphaproteobacteria > Acetobacterales > Acetobacteraceae > Gluconobacter. The sequence continues at coordinate 27,088 of NZ_JACRVU010000005.1, read as the reverse complement.
AGATGGAACAGCCGCCACCGCCGTACATTCCGCCGCCGAAGATCAGCGTTCCGCCGCCGCCGAAAGCGGTCCAGCGGGTCACGCATGTCAAGCCGCCGCATCCGGTGCCGCCCAGCCCGACTCCGTCGCCAGAGCCCGTTCCGGCTCCGCCACAGGGTCCGCCGGCTGATGCAGTTCCCGATCATTCGGCTGGTGCACGACCGATCAACGGCGCACAGGCAGTCTATCCGGACGAAGCCATGGAAGAAAATCGCGAAGGTCACGTGACCGCATCGTGTGACATTCTTCCGACAGGCAAGACGGCGAACTGCACCATTGTGAGCTCAAGCGGTGGCCACGAGTTCGTGGAAAGTGCGCTCGACTTCCTTCGTCGGGCCCGTTACCAGCCCGCCGTCGTGAACGGCGCCCCGGTAACAGAGCATCATCACGTGCTGCACATCGACTTTACGATGGGCGACGACTGATCTTTCGATTGCCGTCAAACAGAATTGCCCTGTCAGGTTCTCCAAGCCTGGCAGGGCTCAGAAAAGGGCCGGTCTCCATATGGCCGACAACCCAGAAAGCTCCGAAAACGGGCATCTCTAACGAGGATATGGAGTTCATGACCAGACTGTTCCGCCTTCCTGCCCTTGCCGTTCCGACGAAGGCGCGTGCCGTCCGGGCCAGCGCACTGGCTCTGACGCTGGCCCTGGCTTCCGGTGCCGTTGCACCGGCCGTCGCTTTCGCCCAGCCGGCTCCGGCCGACCAGAGTGCTCCCGCAGCGGCTCCGGTGGATCCCTCTTCCAACCCGACAGCCCCGGCGACCGCCGCTGATCCGGCTGGCGCCCCGCCTACTGCAGCACCCAACGATGCTGGCGCTCCGGCAGGAGCCGCTCCTTCCGATAGCGCAGCTCCGGCAACGGCTCCGGCCGACGAATCTCCTGCCGCGGCCGCAACGCCGGGCGAGAGTGCAACCGCAACGCCGGAAGCTCCTGCTCCGCAGGGCAACCCGTATGGCCTTGGCGCCCTGTGGGCCAATGGTGACGCGATTGCCCGTGGCGTCCTGATCATCATGGTCATCATGTCCGCTGGTACCTGGATCATCATGGTCATGAAGTTCTTGGAGCAGGGCCGTCTGTTCGCGGCATCCAAGGAAGCTGCCCGTGAGTTCTGGACCAAGCCGTCCGTTCACGACGGTGCTGCTGCCCTGAAGCCGTCTTCCCCGTTCCGTTACATTGCCGAGACGGGCATCGTGGCTGCAGAGCACCACGAAGGCTCCATGCGTGACTCGATTGATCTGCCGTCCTGGACCGAAATGTCCATCTCGCGCTCGGTCGACACCATCAACACCCGTATGCAGGGTGGTCTAGCCTTCCTTGGTACGGTGGGTTCCACGTCTCCGTTCGTCGGTCTGTTCGGTACGGTCTGGGGTATCTATCACGCTCTGACGGCCATCGGCATCTCCGGCCAGGCATCCATCGACAAGGTTGCCGGTCCGGTTGGTGAGTCCCTCATCATGACGGCCATCGGTCTTGCTACCGCTGTTCCGGCCGTGCTGGGTTACAACCTGCTCGTCCGCCGCAACAAGGGTGCCATGGATCGCGTCCGCAACTTCGCTGCCGACATCCAGTCCGTCCTGATCGGTGGCTTCCGTCACGGCGTCAGCCCGGAGCAGGGCAGCATGTCCGTTCCGACCACCATCACCACCAGCGAGCGGGTCTGATACCATGGGAATGAACGTCGGAGGAGGCGGCGGTGACGACGAGGTGGTGTCGGCAATCAACACCACCCCCCTCGTCGACGTCATGCTGGTGCTGCTGATCATCTTTCTGATCACCATCCCCGTCGCCACGCATACGGTGAAGGTCAAGCTGCCGGTTGATGCCAATCAGCCGACGCAGACCAAGCCGGGCAATGTTGTCCTGGCCGTGAATGCGAACGGTCAGGTGTTCTGGGACACGACACTTGTCCCGAACCACACCGAACTTCTGAACCGCCTCGTCGAGGCGGCAAAGAAAAAGCCGCAGCCGCAGATCCAGATCCGCGGTGACCAGGCTGCCAAGTATCTGGCAGTCGGCCAGGTGGTTGCAACCTGCCAGGAAGCAGGGATCGCCCACGTGGACTTCATTACCGAGCAGCCTCACTCGAACTGAGGTCGTGTCGGGCCGTTTTGAACGAAGCGGCCCGTTCCTGCTTTCACGTCACCCTTTTGGAGAACCGCCGTCATGGGCATGAGCGTCGGATCTGACAGCACGCACGAAGACGAAGGCATTGTCGATATCAACACCACGCCGTTGATCGACGTGATGCTGGTGCTGCTGATCATGCTGATCATCACCATCCCGCTTCAGACACACTCGGTGGCGATCGATCTGCCTCAGGGCAATCCTCCCCCATCGACCGAACAACCCAAGCTCGTGACCGTCAGCATCGGCTACGACAACAGCATTTCCTGGAACAACGAGCCGATCACGTCCGAGGCCGCTCTTCAGGCCCATTTCGAAGCTGCCGCAGCAATGCCGGACCAGCCTGAAATGCATATCCATCCCGATCGTCTTGCCGACTACAAGACGGTGGCCCATGTTATGGCGGATGCACAGCGTCTCGGCATGACCAAGCTTGGAATTGTCGGTCTGGATCAGTTCATGGAAGGACAGTAATTCGTGTCTTTGTCCCTTTACCGCCGTCTGAGCGCCCGTAATTTCCTGCTGGCCGGTGTCTTTGGTATCGCCGCGCTTGCCGGCTCCGCCCATGCCGACGATGTCCTCGGTCAGGCCGTTGGCAAGGATCTGCAGCAGGCCCAGAGTGCTCTGGCCTCCAAGAATTATGCCAAGGCGATGGACGCCGTTGACGCCGCAGACGCGGTCAAGGGCAAGACCGATTACGAAGCCTACACTACGGCCCAGATGCGTGCGGCCATCGCCGCGCAGTCCGGCAACACCGATGCTGCCATCAAGGCCTATGATGTCCTGATCAACAGCTCGCGTACGCCGAAGGCTACCAAGGGTCAGATGCTGATGGCGCAGGCCACCATGGCCTACAGCGCCAAGCAGTACGCCCGCGCGATCCCGGCGACCGAGCGTTATCTGAAGGAATACGGCGCTGATCCGCGCATGCAGACGATGCTGATCCAGTGCTACTACCTGCAGCAGGACTGGAAAGGCACGGCCAAGGCTGCACAGGAACAGGTCGATGCTACGATCAAGGCTGGCAAGGTTCCGGCCGAGAACCAGCTTCAGATGCTGGCAACGGCTTATACAAACCTGAAGGACGCGGATGCCAAGACGCATGCCTATGTCCTGCTGGCCAAGTACTATTCCAAGCCTGACTACTGGTCGATGCTGATCCATGATCTGGTGGCAAACCCCAACCTTTCGCCCCCGCTCGTTTTCTACGTCGAGCGTTTGCGTCTGGCGACCGGTGTGCTCAAGGATCCGTCCGACTATCAGGATATGGGTGAACGCGCAGTCCAGATGGGGCTGCCCCAGCTGGCGCTCAACCTGCTGAACCAGGGTTATGCCAATCATTCGCTTGGTAATGGTCCGACCGCAGCGGCTGACGCGAAGTTTCATGCCTTTGTGGCCCAGCAGGCTGCAACGAACCGGAGCCAGCTCGCATCTGCCGTTACGCAGGCCGCTTCTGCTCCGAACGCAGGCCCGGCTCTGACCGCTGGTTACAATCAGGTGCTGAACGGGCAGGTTGATGCCGGTCTGGCTCTGATGAAGACGGGTCTGGGCAAAAACCCGCGTTATCCCGATCTGGCTCAGGTCGAATACGGCATGGCGCAGATGGATGGTGGACAGAAGGCCGAAGCCATCAAGACCTTTGCTTCCGTGCAGGGTAATGGCCCGGCCAAAGACGTTGCTGAACTCTGGTCGTTGCTGCTGTCGCGTCCCACAAAGTAAGATACTCGTCTTGGAAGTACAAAAAAGCCGGGGTTCTGCCCCGGCTTTTTTGTGTTCAGAACGGCAGGATCGCGTCCATGACCTGCTGGCCATAGCGGGGCGTCTGAAGCTGCGTGAGAGTTCCGCGGCCACCATAGGAAATTCGGGCTTCCGCCATCCGGTCATGCGTCACGGTATTGTCCGCAGTGATATCCTGCGGCCGGACGATGCCGCTGACCCCCAGTTCACGCAACTCGCTGTTCACCCGGACTTCCTGCTTTCCCATCACAACGAAGTTGCCGTTGGGCAGGACCTGAGTGATCGTTCCTGCCAGACGCAGGGTTACGGTCTCGTTGCGGGTGATTTTGCCGGTGGCGCCGGAATCGCTGCTGCTGGCGGTGCTCAGGCTGTCCGCTCCGGTGATGGCGCTGATGACCTTGCCCTTGATTCCGAACAGATTGGGAATGCCGAATTTCTCGTCAGCGGTGCGGTCGGCAGTTGTTCCGTTGTTGAAGGCGGCGTTGTCGGTGATATCCACAATGATCGTGACCAGATCACCAACCTGCGACGCCCGCTGATCCTTGAAGAACGCCTTGCTCCCCGAACGCCAGAGGCTCGCTGCCTCGTCGGGGGGCGCCTGAAGCGGCGGCATTGGCATGGTGACGGGCCGGTAGGCATTGGCCAGCGTGGGATCGGTAATGGATGTCATGCGGGGAGGCCGCCCGATCTCCGACATCTGCGCGAGGGAATTGCAGGCTGACAGGACCGGCAGAAGCCCGAGCAGCCCCAGAGTGCGAACAGAATATCGAAGAGCGTGCCGCATGGGAAAGTTGAGATCCGTCAGTTCCGTATGATCCCAAGCAAACACGACAACGGTAAAAAACCTGTTAAGACGTCGTCATTCCGGCGCATTGAAAAGACTCGGACTTCGCCTGCATCTGGCTGGAAGGCTGTTTGAGCGTGACGGCGCCCGCTTGACCCTTGCCCTGTCGGAGGATGTGGCCGAAAACAGCGTGGCGTGGGCCGACATTCCTGATGGCCCGGGCCCATCCTGTCTGGAGAATGCCCCATGCCAATCGTTTCAGCTTCTTTCCCTGCGGATACGTTCTCCGCATTTCGGTCCTGAAATGGGACTGCGGATTCTGCTGACCGGCGGGCAGGGATTCGTCGGGCAGCACCTCAAGGCGCGTCTGAAAGACCGCATTCCCGGGCATGTCTTGCTTGAAGACCCGATGGACATCCGGGACCGCGCCGCCGTCGAACGGTTCGTGAAAGACGAAAAGCCCGACGCCTGCCTGCATCTGGCCGCCGTATCCTCGGTTGCCCGCGCGAAAGCGGAGAATGCTGAGGCCTGGACCGTTAATCTCGATGGAACGCTCATCCTGGCCGAAACCTTCGAGACCCACGCTCCCCACGCCAGTTTCGTGTTTGTCTCGACAGCCGAGATTTACGGCGCCAGCTTTTCCTCGGGGCAGCCGCTCGACGAGTCCGCTGTCATTGCGCCGGTTAATGCTTATGCGTCCAGCAAAGCCGCGGCGGATCTGGCGATCGGAAACCTGAGTCAGGAAGGGCTGCATGGTCTGCGTCTGCGTTCCTTTACCCAGACTGGAACCGCGCAGGACGAAGAAGCCATTCTGCCGTTTCTCGCGGCACAGGTCGCCCGGATCGAGGCGGGACAGCAGGCCCCGGCTATTACCGTGGGTTACCCGGATGCCGGTTTTGACATAACCGACGTTCGCGATGCCTGTGACGCCTATATTGATGCGCTCGCTCTTCCCCAGCCTCTGCCGAACGGAACGGCTCTGAACATCTGTTCCGGCATAACCCGAAGCGTGCGGTCCATGGCGCGTGATCTGCTGGAAGTTGCCGGGATTTCCGCATCCCTGGAGGTCGATGCCACGATCCCGTGTCCTTCCGGCCTGCCGTCCATGCAGGGCAATCCCGTCGCCGCCCGTCACGCACTGGGCTGGGCGCCGCGTATTCCGTGGCATGAAACCCTGGTCACGGTTCTCAATGACTGGCGTTACCGGATCAGGCCATAAGGTCCTGCTCTCGAGATCGTCAGATGCTGGACAGCGCCTGAGCGCGTTGTCATTCTTTCCGCAGAACCGGCAACCGGAGTGCGTATAGTGACAGACCCCAATGATACCGAAATCGCGGTGCTCGCCCGTGCGAATGGCCTGACCATTCCTGCCGAATTTCACGCCGGCGTACGGAGCAACCTTGAGCTTTTGCGCAGCTACGGCGCGCTGATCGAAGGGCTGGATCTGCCAGATCGCCTCGAACCTGCCTTCCGGTATGAACCATGAGCGGCCTTCAGCAGCGCACTCTCGCGCTCGCGGCCAGTGTGCGCAAAGGCGAGATTTCCGCCCGCGACCTGACCGTAAAGACCCTGGCCGATATCGAGGCACGGGACAAAGACTATAATTGCGTCACGCGCCTGCTGATGCATCGTGCGCTGGAAGCTGCCGAGCGGGTTGATCGCCTAGTGCTGCAGGGGCAGGATCCGGGGCCGCTCGCCGGAGTGCCCTTTGGCATCAAGGATCTGTTCGATGTCCGTGGGGAAATTACGACGGCCGGGTCGAAGGTTCTCGCCAATGACCCGCCAGCCACGCAGGATGCAACGCTTGTTGCTCACATGATCGCGGCCGGGGCCATCCCCATTGCGCTGACGAACATGGACGAGTTTGCCTACGGGTTCGCCACGATCAACGCCCATTACGGTAATACCCGCAATCCGCATGCTCCCGAGCGTCTGGCCGGCGGGTCGTCAGGTGGTTCGGCAGCGGGTGTGGCGGCGCGCATGTTCTCTATCGGTCTTGGGTCCGATACGAACGGCTCCATCCGCGTTCCGGCATCGCTCTGTGGGATCTGGGGTCTGCGGGCGACACAGGGGCGTCTGTCCGTTGAAGGCAGTTATCCGTTCGTGCCGAGCCTCGATACGGTTGGTCCGTTTGCCGATAGTGCAGGCGGCCTGAAAGCCTGTTTTGAAGCCCTCTGCGCCAGATCTCTGGCGGACGTGGATGTGGGCAGTCTGCGCATTGCCCGTCTGGGCGGATGGTTCGGAGAGAACATGTCTGCGCCGATGCAGACCGCGATCGATACGCTCTCCATGGCGCTGGGAGCCACGGATGTCGTCGAACTCCCGGAAGTGGCGCGGGCGCGGGCTGCGGCTTTCGTCATCAGCGCCTCCGAAGGGGCGGGGCAGCATCTCGGACGTCTGCGCACCCAGGCTGCAGACTATGATCCCGCTGTCCGGGATCGGCTTCTGGCCGGGGCTCTTCTGCCGTCCACGCTGATCTTTCAGGCCCATCGTCTGCGTCACTGGTTCCGTGATCGCATGCACGAGGCTTTTGCGAAGACGGAGATCCTGCTCGCTCCAGCTCTTGTCGGCGAGGCGCCACGTTTCGATCAGCCGGAAATCGAAATCGGCGGCAAGATGGTCTCTGCCCGTGCCAATCTGGGGCTTTACACGCAACCCCTGACGCTTGCGGGTTTCCCGGTTCTGACGGTCCCGATGAAGGTTGCGGGTCTGCCGCTCGGTGCCCAGCTGATCGCGCGTCCGGGGCGTGAGGACCAGCTTTTTGCCTTGGCGGAAAAGCTGGAAACGGACGGGCTGGTAGAAGCCCGTCTGATCTGATTAGCGATCCAGCGCCTCGGCCATTTTCGTGTGGTCGAGGCGCCTTTCCCATGCGGCGATCAGAACCGGGGCGACGCAGTTTCCTGCGAAATTGCCCACGGCCCGTGCGATTCCCGCAAACCAATCCACGGCCAGAAGCATCACCAGACTTGCGGGTGGAATGGAGGGCACGCTCGCCAGCGTTGCCGCCAGAATGACGATAGCAAAACCTGGAATGCCGTGTGCGCCCTTGGACGTGATCAGCGCTGTCACCAGTAGTGTTGCGATCTGCCAGAGTGTCAGATGCGTGTCGGTGGCATTGGCCAGAAAGATGACCGCCAGCCCCAGATAGATCGACAGCGCATCCAGATTGAGCGAATACCCGGCCGGGACCACAATCCCCACGACCTGACGTTCCACACCGAGTTTTTCGAGCTTGGTCATCAGACTGGGCAGAACCGCGTCCGATGCCGTGGTCGTGGCGACAATCAGGAGTTCTTCACGGAAATAACGCGCAAACCGCAGCGGACTGACGCCCGCCAGCCGAAGCCCCCCGCCCAGCGCGCCAACGATAAAGAGACCCACCAGCAGGAAATACAGCGCTGTGAAGCCGGCCAGATGCCCGATGGTCTCCAGCCCATAGCGCGCCGTTGTCGTCACCATCGCGCCGAACACGCCCAGAGGGGCCACGCGGATGATGACGCCCATCATGCGCGAAAACAGTTCGGAGACACTTTCGATCAGCCGGACCAGAGGTGCGCCGCGCTCCCCCATGCCGCTCAGGCAGCACCCCGCAAAAATCGCGAAAACCAGGATTTGAAGCACATTCCCCTGTGTGAAGGCCTCTGCCGGTGTCCGGGGGATGAGGGAGAGGAGGAATCCGCTGATGCCCCCGGCCCGCAGGTTCTGTGCATGGTCGCCATAGGAGGCGATCATCCGGGCGTCCTCTGCCGTCGGTACAAATCCGACGCCTTGACCGATCCCGAGCCCCATCGCCACCAGAACCGCCACGCCAAGCGCGAGCGTCGTCATGATCTCGAAATAGAGCAGGGCCTGTCCCCCCAGTCGCCCGACCGTTTTCAGCGATCCGGCGCCGAGGATCCCGAGCGTTACGATACAGAACAGCAGCGGCCCGACCGCCATGATGATGAGGCGCATGAACAGCGCCGTCATCCATCCCACATCATCCGCGAGAGCCGGGAAGAACAGCCCGGCTCCAAGGCCGAGCACCGTCGCCAGTACAACCTGCGCGAACAGGTTTCCGGCCAGAGCTCTCACCACGCGGCAACGGCTCCGTCACTGCGAGGATCGGTGGCACCCTCAAGCCGTCCGTTTTCGTGGCGGATCAGCGCGCCTGCATGACCCATGATGATGGACTGCTCAGACAGTGCCTCGACGGTATGCCCGGCTGACTCAAGCTGCGACATGACGCCCGGACTGAATCCCGGTTCCACCTTGAACGACAGGCTTTCGTCTCCCCAGGTCCGCCCGAGCAGCCAGCGTGGACGACAGATGGCTTCCTGAAGCGGCACGCCATAGCGGACATGCCGGCTGAAGATCGCGGCTTGTGTCTGGGGCTGGCCTTCGCCGCCCATGGTGCCATAGACCATCGTGCGCCCGTCCCGCAGCCGGGCCGCAGCGGGGTTGAGCGTATGGAACGGTTTGGCGCCGGGGCGCAGGATGTTCCAGCCCGAATGAGCCAGCCGGAAGGATGATCCGCGGTTCTGCCAGAACAGCCCGCTCTGCGGCAGCATTACGCCGGAGCCGAATTCGAAATACAGGCTCTGGATCATGCTGACTGCAACGCCTTCACGGTCGATCGCACCCATCCACGTCGTGTCGCCCCATTGCGTTTTCTCGGTCCAGGGCAGGGCGTGGGTCATGGAAATGCGGGACGCCATCGCTTCCAGTCGTGCCGGATCGGCCAGCAGTTCCCGGGCCAGTGCCTCGGAGTGTTCGCTGCCATCCGTATGGCGGTTGCGGTAGAGGAATGCCTGCTTGGTCGCTTCAACCAGACCATGCACATGCGCAAAGCTTTCCGGCCCGTCCGCACGACTGAGATGATCCGACAGAGCCAGAATCAGAAGCGAGGCCACACCCTGTGTGGGAGGGGCGGTGTTGTAAAGAAAGCCATCGCTCGTCTGGACGTGCAGCGGTTCCTTGACCTCAGCCCGATGCGCCAGAAGATCCAGAGACCGGACCGGACTGCCTGCCGCGGCAAGATCGGCGGCCAGACTGCGCGCCAGCGGCCCGTTATAAAAACTCCGCAACCCGTCCCGGTTCAGCATCCTCAGCGTCTGGGCCAGTTCGGGCGATTTGCGGATACTGCCCGCTGTCCAAGGCTTGCCGTCGGGAAAACAGATCCGCGCCAGCGTCGGATCCGACATCAGCTCCGGCTGTTTTTGCGCCAGAAGTGCTCCTTCGCTTTCGGAGACTACACGCCCGTTTTCCGCATAATGGATGGCGTCGCGCAGCAGCCGGTCTAGTGGCAGGGGATCACGGATCCCGCTGCTCAGTTCCAGTGCCGTTTCCCAGCCCGAAACCGTTCCTGCCACCGTGTTGGCCGCCAGACCGCCGCGCCAGGGGATGGTGGTGTGTCCGGCCTCGGCATAGAACGCGTGTTCCGCTCCCATGGCCAGTGCTCCGCAGGCGTCGATGGCCACGGTCCGGCCATCGGGGTAGCAGATCAGCCAGAACGCATCGCCGCCCAGCCCCGTCATGTGCGGATAAACCACTGCCAGCGTAGAGGCTGTAGCCACGACCGCCTCAATCGCCGTTCCCCCCTCACGCAGAACATCCAGCCCTGCCTGACTGGCGAGATGATGCGGAGACGTAACCATTCCGCCTAAGGCATTGGGAGTCAGCATGACGGGGGCATCCTTACAGGGGCAGGAGATCGGGTTGCAGGCGGGGGATATGGGCGCAGAGCGTACGGATCAGCAGTTCTTCCGGGCCCTGCGCGGTCTGATGACGGGTTGAGGCGATGAACTCCACCTGCGGCATTTCCGGCAGCAATCCCGGGGCACAATGAGGCAGATGTTCCGCATTGCGCAGGAACGCCGGTTGCGGGGTCACACCATATCCGGCGCGCACAGCCGCCAGAAGCGCACCGAGACTGCCGCTGGTAAAGGCCAGATGCCACGCCCGCCCGGCTTTGTTGAGCGTCTCGATCGCCAGGCGTCGGGTGACGCTGCCATCGGGGAATGTCACGAGCGGAATGGACTGCTCCGCCGGAAATTTTGTTCCCGCGGGCGCGTACCAGCGCATGTCCTCGGTCCAGAGTTTCTGTCCGCGAGTCTCCGTCGTGCGCCGCATCCCGCACCAGACGTCCAGCTCCCCCTGATCCAGCAGCCGGGCCAGATATGCTGACAGACCGACCGTCATGGTGATCTGAAGCGACGGATGGGAGGCGCGGAATGTTCCGAGAATTTCAGGGAACCGCGTCAGAAGCAGGTCTTCCGTCACACCCAGCCGGATCGTTCCGCGGGGTGTTTCCTGACGGAAACGGGAGAGAATACTGTCCTCGCACTGAAGAAGCTGCCGGGCCAGACCGATCAGCGCCATGCCATCTTCCGTCAGCCGGACGCTCTTGGTGCTGCGGGCCAGAAGGCGCGTGCCAAGCTGCTCCTCCAGCCGGCTGACATGCTGGCTGATGGTGGACTGGCTCACCCCCTGGCTCTGCGCGGCGGATGTGAAATGCAGCGTCTCCGCGACGGCGAGAAAGGATTGCAGATGGAACGGATCGAGATGCATCTGATCTTTCATGCCAATATGTGGTACCATATTTATTGGCAGGTCAACTTGATCTGCTTCCGTTATGAGCGCAAAGTTTCCCTTCCTTGACACCTCCCGGACAGGAGCCCCCATGACAGCCCACGGAGCCCGCGCCGTCGAGCGGTGCCGTATTCTCGCGGATGTCCCGTTCAGCGAGACACCGGGCAGTCTGTTCCGTTTCTGGCTCGGCCCCGCCTATCAGCGGACCCTCGCACAGGTCGCGCAGTGGATGGAAGAAGCCGGTCTGACCACCCGTCTGGACGCGGCCGGGAGCCTGATTGGACGCTATGAGGGCCTGATGCCCGGCGCTCCGGCGCTGATGATCGGCTCCCATCTCGATACTGTCCGCAATGGGGGTGCCTTCGACGGGAATCTGGGCGTCATGCTGGGAATCGAGCTTGTTTCGGCCCTGCATGAAGAAGGCACGCGCCTGCCATTCGCCATCGAAGTCATGGGCTTCGGGGATGAGGAAGGCTCGCGTTTTGCGGCACCCATGATCTGCTCCCGTGCCATGGCCGGGCTGATCGAGTCCATTCCTGAAAATATGACGGATGCGTCGGGTGTGACCATGGCCGACGCCATGATCCGTTACGGTCTCGATCCTGCCTGTCTGACAGATGCCGCCCGCCGCCCGGATGAGCTGATCGCCTATATTGAACCCCATATCGAGCAGGGGCCCGCCATCGAAAGCATGGATGGCGAGATCGGCGTCGTCACCGCCATCGCTGCCCAGACCCGTCAGCGCGTCACCATCAGCGGCCAGTCCGACCATGCTGGCACGACTCCCATGAGCATGCGTCAGGACGCCTTGGCGGCAGCGGCCGAAATGATCCTGGCTGTCGAACGGAATGGTGCCTCAGGCGGCGCCACGCAGGTCGCTACCGTTGGTCAGATCGACGTTGCGCCAAACACGTCAAACGTCATCCCTGGCGAAGTCCGTTTCTCACTGGATATGCGGGCCGAAACCAACGAAGCCCGCGATACCATGGCCGAAGCGATCCGCACCGATTTGCAGGCCATTGCGGCCCGGCGCGGTCTGGGGATCTCGTTCGACCCGCCCCAGCATCTGCCTGCCGCCGCCTGCGCACCTGAACTGGTGGAAGGTCTGGCGCGGGCCGTCACGAGCGTCACCGGTCGCCCGGCCCAGCGCCTTCTAAGCGGCGCCGGTCACGACGCCATGGCCATGGTCGATCTGTGCCCGATGGGGATGCTGTTCATTCGCAGTCCCGGCGGCCTGAGCCATCATCCCGATGAAACCGTCCGCGTGGGAGATGTCGATCTCGCCCACCGCGCGCTGCTTGCCTTCGTCAAGGAGTTCCAGTCATGACCCATCCCGCAACTTTTGCCCAGCTCGATCCGCCGTCCCGTCTGCTGATGGGGGCGGGGCCGACCAACGTCCACCCGCGCATCCTCCGCGCCATGTCCTATGACGTGATCGGACAGATGGACCCGGAAATGACCGCCTATATGGATGAGGTCATGGCCCTGTATCGCGAGGTCTTCCGCACGAAGAACCACTGGACGCTGCTGGTGAACGGTTCTGCCCGTTCGGCCATTGAAGCCGCGCTGGTGTCACTGGTCTCGCCGGGCATGAAGGTCGTCATTCCGCGCTTTGGCCGCTTTGGCCTGCTGCTGACGGAAATCGTCCATCGCTGCGGCGGTATCCCCTGCACGGTGGATGTGGACTGGGGGCAGGTCGTCGATCCGGCGCTTATCGAAGCTGCCATTATCGAGCACCAGCCCGGTCTGGTCGCCTGTGTTCATGGCGATACCTCCACCACCACGGCCCAGCCTCTGGAAGAGATCGGTCGCATCTGCCGCAAACATGACGTGCTGTTCTATGTAGATGCCACAGCCACGCTCGGCGGCATGACGTTCGAGACCGATGCCTGGAACATAGACGTCGCCACGGCCGGTCTTCAGAAATGTCTGAATGGTCCTCCGGGCTCCGCGCCCATTACGCTGTCAGACCGTGCCGTTGCCGCGATTCTCAAGCGCCGCCATGACGAAGCCGGGATCGCCACCGGCCAGCAGCAGGGCGATGGCCCGGTCATTCAGTCGAACTATTTCGATCTGGCGATGCTGATGAATTACTGGTCTCCGGCGCGGATGAACCATCATACCGAAGCCACGTCCATGCTCTACGCTGCTCGTGAAACGGCGCGTCTGGTCGTGGAAGAGGGTGTGGAAGCCCGTGTTGCCCGTCATGTGAGGGCAGGGCGCGCCATGGTCGCCGGCCTGCGCGCCATGGGCCTGAAGGTTTATGGCGACGACACAACCCGCATGAACAATGTCACGGGCGTCTGGGTTCCGGAAGGTGTGGACAATGCCCGCATCCGACAGCTCATGCGAGACGATTTCGGGATCGAGATCGTCTCATCCTTCGGTCCGCTGACCGGCAAGATCTGGCGCATCGGCGCAATGGGCGTCAATGCCCGCAAGGACAAGGTCCTGCTGACGCTCGCCGCTCTCGACTCCGTGCTGGCCAGCGAAGGCGTAACACTCAACCGCGGCGCAGGCGTGGATGCCGCCCGCGCTGCCTGGGACGCAGCCTGATTGGTCTTCGGGCCGGAAACCTATTCTTTCGGATGATTCTTCCGGCCCGAACCGCTTTTCTTCCCGCCGCCGTCTTCCTTGTTGACAGTAGCCCAGGCCCGGCGTTCGGCTTCCTTCTCCGGGACGCCACGTTTTTCGTAGCCTGCCTCGATATGCTCGGCCTGACGCTTCTGCTTGTCCGTATAGGCTGACTTGTCTCCACGAGGCATGATCCTGCCCTCCTGTATGAGATCCAGCTCCCTCTACGCCCGAACCCGATCTGCGTTTCCGACAATTCGCCATACACAAACGGGTGTGCGGGGTTGATCCGAATTCCCCATGGCGCGAGCATTCCGGCATAGATTTCCGGCTGGAGAGCACGCAGAATGTCGATCGTCTTCCATCACACGCCCGAACGCGCGAAGGTCTGGAGCGAGAAGTTCGCGAAGGCTCGTCCCGATATCCCGCTCCATATCTGGCCGGAAACCGGTCCGAAAGAGAATGTGCGCTATCTCGCGGCCTGGAAGACGCCGGACGATCTCGCCACGCTTTTTCCCAATCTTGAGGTCCTGTTTTCGCTGGGCGCGGGGATCGACCAGCTCAATCTCGCCAATGTGCCGCCGGGCGTGCAGATCATCCGTATGGTGGAGAGCAGTCTGGTGGAGGGTATGGTCGAATATGTCCTGTGGGCGGTGCTGTCTTTTCACCGTGACATGTTCCGCTATGCCCGCCAGCAGCGCGAGCATGTCTGGGATGGCTCGCATAACCGTCCGGCGAAACTCTATCGCGTCGGCCTCATGGGGATGGGAGAGCTAGGGAGTCCGGTTCTGGAGAAGCTCGTCTCCTTTGGCTATGAATGCCGGGGCTGGAGCCGCAGTCGCCGCGAGGTTCCGGGCGTAAAGTCCTTTGCCGGGGCAGGGGAGCTGGACGATTTCCTCGCGGAAACCGACATTCTCGTCTGTCTCGTCCCCCTGACGGACGCCACGCGCGGCATTCTCAATCGCAGCCTGTTTGAAAAACTGCCCAGAGGTGCCTGCCTCATCAACTGTGGTCGCGGTGGCCATCTCGTGCAGGATGATCTGATTCCCGCCCTCGACAGCGGCCAGCTTTCACAGGCTGTCCTCGACGTCGCCACACCCGAACCGCTGCCGCCGGAACATCCGTTCTGGGATCATCCGCGCATTTTCCTGACCCCGCATATCGCCAGCGCTGCCCAGTCTGACACTGCAGCCGAGGCCGTTCTTGCCAATCTGCGGCGCTATGAAGCCGGTGAACCCATGAGCGGCGTGATTGATACCGGACGCGGCTATTGAGATACCGACACGGTTTGTGCATTTTCCGGCTTGCCAAGCCTCAAGGGCTCGGTTAGAACGCGCCCACCTTGATGGGTGCGCCGGTGTAGCTCAGCTGGTAGAGCACGTCATTCGTAATGATGGGGTCGGGAGTTCGAATCTCTTCACCGGCACCATCAAGGTCTTCCGAAAATCCGGATCAGAGACGCCTTTCTCCTGTCATGCAGGCAGAGAGATTGTCTGATACGCGGATTTCCGGATCTTCACAATTTTTCAAAATATTGCCGATAAAACCGGCTTCCTCTGGGCAATCCGGCTGAGATGGGACTACGATGAGTCCCGATATCCCGATGCGGAGGGCTGCCCGAAGAGGGCGGACTGTCAAAAGACGGCTCCCTGCGTTAGGTTAGGAGCCCGATGTCTGACCGTTTTCATAAACGACTGTGGCGCAACGCCGTCAGCTTTTCCCGCAGTCAGGAGCCCCACGCATCCATCCACGCGGTGGAAGGTCTGCGTGAATGCCCGACCTGCGGTCTCTTCCAGCACGTTCCGCGCCTGAAACCCGGACATCTCGCCGAATGTCTGCGCTGCGGCTGTCAGCTTGCCCGACGACGCCGGACATCCCTGATCGGTGCCCCGGCCGCTTTCTGCATTACGTCCGCCGCGCTCTACGTCACGCTCCTCATCAGTTCGCTCATGACGCTGAACGTGTACGGACGTGAAAACACGGTCTCACTGATGAGCGGCCCGATCGAACTCGGCCATCAGGGCTATGGCGCGATCGGCGTTCTCGTCGCCCTGGTGACGATCATCATGCCCGGCGTCATCATCGGTTTGATGGCGGCCATTCTCTACGGCGCCTCACGCCCTCAGATGCCTGACTGGACTCCGCGTCTTCTCACCTGGTACGACCGCCTGCGTGGCTGGTCGATGGTGGAGGTGTATGTCCTCGGCGTTCTGGTGGCCTACACCAAGCTCGTGGACCTCGCCCTCGTCATCCTTCAGCCCGGCGTCTATCTGCTGGGTGGCCTGATGCTGAGCATGGCCGCCGTGGATTCGACCTTCGACGCCGAACGGATCTGGCGCAGCCGCGACATCCGCCCCCAGCTCGACGACCATCAGGGCCATCTGCTGGATGTTGCCCATCTGGACGCCCGTAATGGCGTCATTCCCCCAGTGGAGAACATGCTGTCCTGCCACGCCTGCAATCTGGTCATGGCCTTCGACCATACCGTGCCGCAGGAACAGGATATGGGGGACTGCCCGCGCTGCGGGCAGATCCTGCGCCGCCGCAAGCCGCAGAGCCTTGCCTCGGCCACATCTCTTCTCGTAGCCAGCGTCGTCTTCTACCTGCCGGCCAACCTGCTGCCGGTCATGACCTACACCAAGGTCGGTCATGGTGCGCCCAGCACCATCATCAGCGGCGTGATCGAGCTGTGGCAGGCGGGAATGATCCCGCTGTCCCTGCTGGTGCTGTTTGCCAGTATCACGGTGCCCGTCCTCAAGATCGTCGCCCTGACGATCATGATCATCAGCACCCGCCTCGGAGGCCGCTGGCAGCTCAGGCATCTGGCGAAACTCTACCGTCTCGTCGTCATCATCGGCCGCTGGTCCATGATCGACGTCTTCATGATTTCCATCCTCGTTGCTGTTGTGCATTTCGGTTTTCTGGCCAATGTCACGGCCGATCCGGGGATGGTCTGCTTTGCCCTGGTCGTGATCCTGACCATTTTCGCCGCAGAGCTTTTCGATCCCCGCGGCATGTGGGATGCAGCCGGCCTCAATGGCGCGGTCGCAGGCCCCGCAGCGGACACCAGGGAGCCCGAGACGTCTTCTCCGGCCGATCCTGTGCCGCACCTGCCTTCTTCTGACCCTACTGATATGGAGCCTGGACGCGCGTGAGCGATTCCCGAAACAACCGGGGGGAGCCAACGGTCTCGCCGAAGGAAGCCCCGGTGCGCCGCACCCGCTTCTCCCTCATTCTGCTGATTCCGGTGGTGGCCATTCTCATCGCCGGATGGCTGGCGTGGGAGCATTTTGCCACGCGTGGTCCCGTCATCACCATCACGTTCGAAACGGCGGATGGTCTGACTCCAGGCCAGACGCAGGTGAAGAACAAGGCTGTGACGCTGGGTACGGTGCAGGACATCACGCTGAGTGATGACATGAAACATGTCGACGTCACGGTGCAGATGAACGCCAACAGCGCGCATATCCTGACCGACCATACCCGGTTCTGGGTTGTGCGTCCGCGGATCAACGGCGCCAGCATCACCGGCCTCGATACATTGTTCTCCGGCGCCTATATCGCCCTGGATCCGGGAAGCGACGACGGCCACTACCAGAAGTTCTTCAAGGGACTCGAATCGCCGCCAGGTGTCCGTTCGGACCAGCCGGGTGAGACGTTCTGGTTGGTCTCTCCGTCGCTGGGCTCGCTCGGTCCGGGGTCGCCGGTCTTTTTCCGCGACCTTCAGGTGGGTGAGGTGCTGGGCTACACGATGCCGCCAGGCGGGAAGGGGCCCATCGTCATCCAGGCTTTCGTCAAGGAACCTTATGACCACTATCTGCGCACGGACAGCCGTTTCTGGAACGTCTCCGGTGTTCAGGTCGGCCTCGGTGCCGGTGGTCTGAAAGTCCAGCTCAAATCGCTTCAGGCCCTGTTTTCGGGCGGCATTGCCTTTGGTCTGCCGGAGCGCCGCCGCAACATCGATCTGCCCGATGCGCCAGCCAATTCCGTCTTCAAGCTTTATGCCAGCGAAGCCGATGCCGACAATGCGCGCTACCATAAGCGTCTGCGCGTCGTGACCTACATCAACTCCTCCGTCAAAGGCCTTACGAACGGCAGTCAGGTCACCATGTTCGGCCTGCAGATCGGTACTGTCACCGATGTCCGTCTCCTTCTCGAAGGCCCCACGAAGCTTCCCCGTGTCCGCGTGGACATGGAGCTTGAGCCGGAGCGTATGCTGTCCAACTGGGATGACCGGATCGAGAACAGCAAGGAGCCGCCCGTCGAGAAGTATCTCCAGGCCTTTGTGGCTGATGGAATGCGCGCCTCGGTTCAGAGCGCCAGCTTCCTGACCGGCGAATCCATGATTGCCCTGCAATTCGTCAAGAACGCCCCTGTCACGACCCTGACTTATGAAGGCGACGTTGCTGTTCTCCCCAGTCAGGCTGGCGGAATGGACGGAATCATGGAGTCCGTCTCCACCATTACCGACAAGATTGCGGCAATGCCGCTGACCGAAATCGGTGGTCATGTGAACGATCTTCTGGCGCATGCGGATGGCCGTCTGAACAGTCCGGAAGTCACGCAGTCTCTCGCAGCGCTGCGCGATTCGCTACAGAATCTGAGCAGGCTGACGAAAACCGCCAACCAGAACCTGCCGGCGCTGATGAAGGGTCTGCAGGGCACGCTGGCGAACGCCCAGTCGGTTCTGGGGGCTTATGGCGGCGATACGGATTTCCACCGCAGCCTTCAGAACATGATCACCCAGCTGACCCAGATGTCCCGCTCCCTGCGGTTCCTCACGGATTATCTGGATCACCATCCTTCCGCTCTCATCACCGGCCGCAGGAACTGAGCCATGACACAGTCTTCGACGTCCCGCCTTCGTTTCCTGTCCCTGGTGGGGGCTCTGGGGCTGACGGGCCTCCTCTCGGCCTGCAGCAGCGATCCTACGCTCTATACGCTGGCCCCTCTGCCCGGTGTGTCCCAGGCGGGAGGTCCTGCCGTGGTCGAGGTCCGGACGCCTGTTGTGAGTGCGCGGCTTGATCGCGACACGATCGTGAAGGCCAGTGAGGATTACCAGACCAAGCTGGCTTCGGGCAGCAGTTGGAGTGAGGCGCTTCCCGATATGCTGGGCCATACGCTGATGACTGATCTGGCTCAGCGCCTGCCGGGTACGACCGTCTTCGCGCAGGATGATGCGGTCACGACGACACCTGCGGCCTATGTGGAATTGACCATCCGCAATTTCGAAGCCGATTCGGCCGGACACGCACTCGTGACGGGCATGCTGTCCGTTCATCCGGCCGGAAAGATGATTGGCCCTGTGATGACCACGCCTGTGGTGTGGCAGTCTCCAGAGTCCGTCGCGTCCAGCACCGCAAAGCTGACAGCGGCGCTCAGTCAGGGTGTTGCCAGCATTGCGGATCAGGCGGCCGCCAAACTGCGCGTTCTGCCGCCGCCTCTGAAGGACTGAGAAATATCAGGGTCACCAACAAAAAAGGCTCCCGAAAGGGAGCCTTTTTTGTTGGTAGAAGCAGGGTCTGAAAAAGACTTAGAGCTTCTCGACCTGTGTGAAGTCCAGATCCACCGGCGTGGAGCGGCCGAAGATGGAGACGCTGACCTTGAGGCGCTGACGCTCGTCGTCGACATCCTCGATCATGCCGGTGAAGGACGTGAACGGGCCATCGGCCACACGGACCTGCTCGCCGATCTCGAAGGACAGGCTGGAACGGGGACGCTCAACGCCTTCCTGTGCCTGCTTCATGATGCGGTCGGCTTCGGCTGCCGTAATGGGGGTCGGACGGTTGCGGGTTCCGAGGAAGCCCGTGACCTTGGGGGTATCCTTGACGAGATGCCAGGCCTCGTCCGTCAGTTCCATCTTGACGAGAACGTAGCCCGGGAAAAATTTGCGCTCTGCGTTGACCTTACGGCCGCGGCGCATTTCCGTCACGTCTTCGGAGGGAACAAGGATCTGTTCGAAATGGTCGGAAAGGCCCTTCTGTGCAGCCTGTTCCTGAATGTGACTCGCGATCTTCTTCTCGAAACCGGAATAGACGTGAACAACGTACCAACGCTTCGCCATGGTGCGAACCTAGCCTCCAACGCCAAAAAGTTCGCGGACGCCTAGGCCGATCACCTGGTCCACGATGAAGAAGAAGATGCAGGTCACGGTAACCATGACCAGCACGGCACCTGACGTGATCAGGGTATTGCGACGGGTCGGCCACGTGACACGCTTCGCTTCGGCGCGCACGTCACGGACGTAGGCCACCAGATTGAAGCCGGATCCGCTTTTTTGAGGCGCCGTTTTCCGCGACTCGTCTTTCGGGGTACTGACCGACACCATCGTCCTCGAATCAAGTGAAAAACCCGCTCCCGGTGTCGGGAAGGACATCCGGCGAGAAGGAGTGGCAGGGGCGGAGGGTCTCGAACTCTCAACCTCCGGTTTTGGAGACCGGCGCTCTAGCCAATTGAGCTACACCCCTATCATCGGGCAGGACGTCTTGAAACGTCATGCCAGCGACAGTGGCCGCAAAAGAGAATGTTCAGGACTAAAAGTCAAGGGGCCTGAACATCTTTGTTGTGGAATTTCCATTTTGGATTTTCCCCTCTTGCGGGTGTGGGAGCAGATGGAGTAAGGACACTCCCATCTGAGCGGGCGTAGCATAGTGGTAATGCAGTAGCCTTCCAAGCTTCTTAGGAGGGTTCGATTCCCTTCGCCCGCTCCAGATTTCCTTAAAATCGATATTGCCTGCCTTACTGTCCCTGACAGGGTACGTGTGATGGCGTCGCTTCTCCGAACTGGAGAATCTGCAGGGCGACAGCGGCATCGCCGACATTTCCTGACTGATGACCTTTCGGATCGGTGCCGTGAGCCACCGGAGCCACATCCTCACTAAGCAGGACATCGCCCGGATTCAGCTCCACGCTGGTCCCGTCCATCGCTTTGACGAAATAGATTCCCGACAGTGGCACAATCCACTGAACCTGATGGCTTTCGTTCCATCCGCCTTTCCAGTGCGGGGGCTGAACCCGTATCGTCACCGTTGCCGGTCCGTCATGGGGAGTGCTGAGCATGACCTTGTCTCCGGCCGGCGTGATCAAATCCTCATGGAATGTCGACATCTTGCACTTGGTCAGATGCGTGACACCCTGCGGATCAGTCCAGTTGTCCCAGTAGGAAATGGTCGGGAAGGACGGTTTGTCCTCGACAGGGGTCGCTTGGGCCGCCGTGGTCAGGGCCGGGGCAGGAAGGGCGGGGACGGACAGGGCGCCCAGCAGGAAAAAGAGGCGCTTCTGGATGGTCATCGGGTTTCCGTGGCTGTTTGGAGAGAGTGTGTTGGACGGGAGTAAAGAACCCCCGAAAAATCACTGTGGAACCCCCGTCATGCCAGTCCGGCAGGGGAAAACGCAAACCTTCGTCCGACTGGCAGCCGGATGAAAGGGGATTTGCGTATCGTCTCGGTTGCGCAGGAACCGGACAGCGTGCTAGAGGCGGCGCCAAGTGGAGGACCGGGTTTCAGACGAATCCTGCGCAGGAACGTGTATGCCCGGTCCGGACAGTTTTGATGCAAGGAACCGGATAAGCCGGTTCCGGCCGCACTCTGCGGCGGATTTAGTGAGACGGAACACGCGTGTGACGGTGACACAGGTGCCGCAGGTTGGACATACAGGGGGCTTGGCCCAGCGCTATGCCCGTGCGCTTTATGATCTCGCTTCGGAGCAGGGAAATCTTTCTAACGTTCTGGGTGAAGTGAAGGCGCTGCGTGCCGCCATTGCTGAAAGCGACGATCTGCGGAAATTCCTGGCTGATGCCCGGATGGATATCCGTCAGGGCCGGACGGTTTCGAGCGTCCTGATGTCGAAGCTCGGTTTCGGTGACGTCCTGCGCCGTTTTGTCGGCGTCATTGCCGATAATCGCCGTCTGCCTGATCTTGCATCCATTCTGGACGGTGTTCTGGCGCTTGATTTTGCCCTGCGTGGTGAAGTCGTCGCCGAGGTCCGCTCCGCACAGCCTCTGACCGACATGCAGCGTAGCCAGCTTCAGGCCCGTCTGGCCGAAGCCGGTTACAGCCGCGTGTCCATGACCGAACGCACGGACGCCGCCCTTCTTGGCGGCATGACCGTACGGATCGGTTCCACACTGTTTGATACTTCGATCGCCGGGCGCCTGACCCGCCTGCAGAACGCCATGAAGGGAGCCGCGTGATGGATATCCGTCCCGCTGAGATTTCGGACATCCTCAAGCAGCAGATCGCGTCGTTCGACCAGGTCGAGACCGTTTCCGAGACGGGCACGGTCCTGTCCATCGGCGACGGCATCGCCCGCGTCTACGGCCTGACGAACGTCATGGCCGGTGAAATGGTCGAGTTCGAAGGCGCAGGCCTCAAGGGCATGGCGCTGAACCTCGAAGCCGACAATGTCGGTGTGGTTCTGTTCGGTGACGGCGACAGCATCCGCGAGGGCGACACCGTCCTGCGTACGAAGTCCGTGGTCGAAGTTCCGGTTGGCAAGGGCCTGCTGGGACGCGTGGTTGACGGTCTGGGTAACCCGATCGACGGCCGTGGCCCGCTGGCGGATGTCGAATACCGTCGCGCCGAAGTGAAGGCTCCGGGGATCATGCCGCGCCAGTCGGTCAGCGAGCCGATGCAGACGGGCATCAAGGCCATCGATGCGCTCGTTCCTATCGGACGTGGCCAGCGTGAGCTGATCATCGGTGACCGCCAGACGGGCAAGACCGCCATCCTGATCGACACCATCGTCGCCCAGAAGCCGGTCAATGCTGAAGGTGATCCGAAGAAGTCCCTGTATTGCATCTACGTTGCCATCGGCCAGAAGCGCTCCACGGTCGCAAACCTGGTCCGTACGCTGACCGAGCATGGCGCAATGGAATACTCCATTGTTGTCGCCGCTACGGCGTCCGATGCTGCTCCGATGCAGTATCTCGCACCGTATACGGCCTGCGCAATGGGTGAGTATTTCCGCGACAACGGCATGCACGCCCTCGTCTGCTATGACGATCTGTCCAAGCAGGCCGTGGCCTACCGCCAGATGTCCCTGCTGCTGCGTCGTCCGCCGGCACGTGAAGCATTCCCTGGTGACGTGTTCTACCTGCACTCCCGTCTGCTGGAGCGTGCGGCCAAGATGTCCGACGCCAATGGCGGCGGCTCTCTGACGGCCCTGCCGGTCATCGAGACGCAGGCTGGCGATACCGCAGCTTACATCCCGACCAACGTGATCTCCATCACCGACGGTCAGATCTTCCTTGAGACGGATCTGTTCTACAAGGGTATCCGCCCGGCCGTGAACGTGGGTGGTTCGGTGTCCCGTGTAGGCTCCGCAGCCCAGATCAAGGCGATGAAGCAGGTTGCCGGCAAGATCAAGCTGGAGCTGGCCCAGTACCGTGAAATGGCTGCGTTCTCGCAGTTCGCTTCCGACCTGGACGCAGCCACCCGCAAGCAGCTGGATCGTGGTGCCCGTCTGGTCGAGCTGCTGAAGCAGCCCGAAACGTCGCCGCTGCCCGTCGAAGAGCAGGTTGTTGTCCTGTATGCCGGTACGCGCGGTTACGTGGATCCGATCGCCGTGGATAAGGTTGTGGCCTATGAAGCCGCTCTCCTGTCCGAACTGCGCGGTGCGGGTTCTGATATCCTGACGGCCATCCGTAATGACCGCCAGATCAAGCCGGAGACGGAAGGCAAGCTCAAGGAGCTGCTCGAAGCATTCGGCAAGCGCTTTTCGGCCTGAGGATAGCCCATGGCTTCGCTGAAGGAACTGCGCGGACGGATCACGGGCGTCAAGTCGACGCGCAAGATTACGAACGCGATGAAAATGGTCGCAGCCTCCAAGCTGCGACGTGCCCAGATGCAGGCCGAAGCGGCCCGTCCCTATGCCGACGCCATGCGTCGCATGATGGCGGAGCTGGCGACGGCGACCCGTGGTGAGGATGCAGCCAGTCTGCCGCGCCTTCTCGCGGGAACGGGCAAGGACCAGACCCATCTCGTGGTGGTGCTGACTTCTGACCGTGGCCTTGCTGGCGGCTTCAACGCCAATATCGTCCGCAGTGCCCGTCAGCTGGTCGACACGCTTGTCTCTGAAGGCAAGACGGTCCGCATCCTGCCGGTTGGCCGCAAGGGTGCCGACATTCTCGTGCGTCACTATCCGGAGATGATCTCTGATCGTCTGACGGGCAGTGAGGGCAAGGATGTGGGTTTCGACAAGGCCACCGATATCGGAAGCCGGATCGCTGCCATGCTGGACGCGGGCGAAATCGACCGCTGCACGCTGGTCTATAACCGCTTCCTCAACGCCATGACGCAGGTTCCGGTCCAGGCGCCTCTGGTTCCGCTTTCGGTTCCCGAGAACGACAATGCCGCACCTGATGCCGATACGGCGCAGTACGAATTCGAGCCCGACGAGGCAACACTCCTGACGCAGCTTCTGCCGCGCAACCTGCAGGTCCAGATTTTCTCGGCCATGCTGGAAAGCGCTGCCGGAGAGCAGGGTGCGCGGATGACCGCGATGGACAATGCCAGCCGCAATGCAAGCAAGGCCATCGACCGTCTGTCGCAGAAGTACAACCGCACGCGTCAGGCCAACATCACCAACGATCTGATCGAAATCATCTCCGGCGCAGAAGCCGTTTGAGATCACGCAGGAGACGAATTTGATGTCTGAAACCCTTACCCCTTCTGCCGGAGCTGCCAACAACGTGGTCGGTCGTGTCACCCAGGTGCGCGGACCGGTCGTGGACGTGCAGTTCGAAGGCGATCTTCCCTTCATCCTGAACGCCCTGCACGTCCAGAACGGCGATCACACGCTTGTTCTGGAAGTGGCTCAGGAAATCGGCGAACGTCAGGTCCGCTGCATTGCCATGGACACGACCGATGGTCTGGTTCGCGGCACTGAAGTCCGTGATACGGGCAAGCAGATCATGGTGCCGGTTGGCCCCGCAACGCTCGGTCGTATCCTGAACGTCGTGGGCGAGCCCATCGACGAGCGTGGCCCGATCAGCAGCGAACTGCGCTTCCCGATTCATCGCCCGGCTCCGTCCTTCGAAGAGCAGGCGGCTGCATCCGAGATCCTCGTGACCGGCATCAAGGTCGTTGATCTGCTCTGCCCGTACCTCAAGGGCGGTAAGATCGGTCTGTTCGGTGGTGCCGGTGTCGGCAAGACGGTCATCATCCAGGAGCTTATCAACAACATCGCGAAGGCCCACGGTGGCGTGTCCGTTTTCGCAGGTGTCGGTGAGCGTACTCGTGAAGGTAACGACCTGTATTTCGAAATGCAGGACGCAGGCGTCATCAAGATCGCCGAAGACGGCTCGACCGAGGGTTCCAAGGTTGCGCTGGTTTACGGTCAGATGAACGAGCCGCCGGGAGCCCGTTCGCGCGTTGCCCTGACGGGTCTGTCGCTTGCCGAATACTTCCGTGACGAAGAAGGTCAGGACGTCCTGTTCTTCGTGGATAACATCTTCCGCTTCACACAGGCTGGTTCCGAAGTATCCGCGCTTCTGGGTCGTATCCCCTCTGCAGTGGGTTATCAGCCGACGCTGGCCACCGAGATGGGTGCCCTGCAGGAGCGTATTACCTCCACGAAGAAGGGTTCCATCACGTCCGTTCAGGCCGTGTACGTCCCGGCTGACGATCTGACCGATCCGGCTCCGGCTGCAACCTTCGCGCATCTTGATGCTACGACGGTTCTGAACCGTTCGATCGCTGAAATGGGCATCTATCCGGCTGTGGATCCGCTGGATTCCACGTCCCGTTCGCTCGATCCGAAGATCGTTGGTGAAGAGCACTACCAGGTCGCCCGTCAGGTCCAGCAGACGCTCCAGACCTACAAGGGCCTGCAGGACATTATCGCGATCCTCGGCATGGACGAACTGTCCGAAGACGACAAGAAGATCGTTGGCCGCGCCCGTCGCATCCAGCGCTTCCTGTCGCAGCCGTTCCATGTGGCCGAAGTCTTCACGGGCGCACCGGGCAAGCTGGTCTCGCTGGAAGACACCATCCGTTCCTTCAAGGCTGTCGTGGCCGGTGAGTACGATCACCTGCCGGAAGGTGCCTTCTACATGGTCGGTGACATCGACGAGGCCATTGCGAAGGCCGAGAAGATGAAGCAGGAGGCCTGATCCGATGCCGCTTCGCATCGAGATCGTCAGCCCGGAAAAGCGCCTTGTCGAACGTGAAGTCGACATGGCCGTGGTCCCGGGCATGGAGGGCGATATTGCAGCCATGCCGGACCGCGCACCGCTGATGCTTCAGCTGCGGGGCGGCGTTGTGGCCCTTTATCAGGGTGACAAGATCGTGGACCGTTACTTCGTGACGGGCGGCTTCGCCGATATGGGCGCGGATCACTGCACCATTCTTGCCGACTCTGCGCAGCTTATGAGTGAGCTGTCTGTGGATGAGGCGAAGAGCCGCCTGCGTGACCTGGAAAGTCGTTGGGCCGAGATCGGTCCGAATGACGTGGACATGCACGACCAGATTAGTCGCGAACTGCAGTCGGTTCGCGCGGAGCTGGAAGCCGTTCAGGAACACGGTCCGGCCTGATCCGATTTTTCAGACCAAATTTGAAAAACCCGCTTCATCGCAAGGTGAAGCGGGTTTTTCTTTGCCATTTTTCCAAAACTCTTCATTCGCAGGCATGCGCGGTTGCCTGAAATGACGTCATGTCTAACCATCAAGCGTATTATCTGGGTGTGATCAGGAGGTTTGGCGAGATGAGGGCGCCTGCTGCCTCATACTCAGAAGCCTTATGGCTTCGCTCCAGTGTCTACCCCGGAGCAGGAGAGGACTTTCCCAAAGAGCGCTATGTAAGGCGTTAGGCGCTATAACGCGTGCTTCTGGCTGCCCAACAGACGGTAAGTGAACGCCAGACTGGGAAATTCAAAGAAAACGTCAGGGAAAAGCGCCTTTTTGGTGCTTTTTTCTGGTTTTTATTATTTCGTATTTGGAATGGGTAATGGGGATAAGTGTGATTTGTGAGGGATTGCAGGGGGTTAGGAATGTGGACAAGTGTGAGTCTGATTCTGTTTGACACTCTGGTGAGCTCCCCGTATAAGCCCGTTCACCGACGCGGCGGGGCTCACTTCTGAGGGGCTCTGGGGCGGCGGGGATGATGGTCTTTGAAAATTGAATATGGAATTGGAAGGGATATGTTGGCGGCGTTTTGGTGCTGGTGATCTGGGATTAAGTTCCTGGGTCTGAGTATCGGGACGTTGGATGATGTATCTTTTAGATGCTTCGAAAAGCCTGACGTTTTTTGATATTTGGGT
>NZ_JACRVU010000049.1 GCF_018811945.1 Gluconobacter sp. P1C6_b | reverse complement strand
CGCCCATACCGCCGCCCCAGCCATCCCAGCCCCAGCCACCGCCGGGAGAATACTGCGTTTCGTTATCGATATAGGCGAGGAACGTATGGCCCTGCGCATCATAGTTACGGGTCGGAACACCGAACTGGCGCAGCACGTCCACTTCGGACTTTCCAACCATGGAATCCAGCACCTTGCGTTGCTGCAGGGTCGGGACTTCACAGGCGGAAAGGCCCAGCAGCACCAGGACAGACAGCAATCCAACTTTTTTCATCATCATCTTTCCAGACTGTGCCGCTGCAACGCGGTCATGTTCCTCTTTCGACACGTTCTAGCCCTTCTGACGCAAAAGAAGGATTAAAACTCCTGCAAGTTCCTAAAAGATCAGGCCAACCACAAAATGTCACTGATCCGCGGTGCTCCGGTTGCCAGCATGACCAGCCGGTCAAACCCGAGGGCGATACCTGAACAGGGCGGCAGATCCGGCAATGCGGCCAGAAAATCCTCGTCCAGGCCCCAGTCCTGATCCGGAGACAGTTCCACACGACGCTTACGATCCGTTGCAAAACGCTCCCGCTGTTCCACCGGATCGGTGAGCTCTTCAAAGGCGTTCGCCAGTTCCAGCCCGCCCACATAAAGCTCGAACCGCAGCGCAGCGCGCCCGTCTTCCGGGTCCCGGCGTGCGAGTGCTGCCTGTTCCGCCGGCCAGTGCGTCAGGAATGTGGGACGTTCACGCCCGATCACGGGCTCAATGCGCTCCAGCAGCAGCCGGAAGAACAGGTCTTCCCAGTTCTCACCATTCCGCAGCCCAACATGAGCCTGTGCAGCCAAAGCCTCGGCATTCCCGGCCGTTCCCAGCAGATCCGCTCCCACATAACGTGCAAATGCAGCCTGCATCGTCAGCCGCTCGAAAGGGAGTGAAAGATCAATGACATCCATCCCCCGATGCACCACGGGCGGCAGAAGCGCGCGCAGAAAAGCTTCGGTCTCATCCATGAGAGACGACAGATCCGCGCCTGGACGATACCATTCGAGCATCGTGAACTCCGGGGCGTGCGTATTGCTGGCCTCGCCATTGCGCCAGACACGCGCCATCTGGAACACGGGCTGCCCTGTCGCCGCGACAATCCGCTTCATCGCAAATTCCGGACTCGTATGCAGGAAACGTGCCTCACGGGAGCCGTCCGGCCGCTCAAGCTCCGTTCTGAAACAGCGCAGATGGACTTCTTCGCCCGGAACCGGAACCGCGAACGGTGTTTCGACTTCCAGATATCCGCGCTCTTCAAAGAAAGTCCGGACCGATCTGACCATCTGCGTACGCCGCTCAAGCAGAGGCAGGCGCTCGGCGATCCGGCCCGGATCAGCAGACAATACGGTCATGACGTCTCTCGCTCCTGTTGCAAAACCGGGACCCGCACCGCTAGAGGCATCACATGGATGATATGGTCAAGACAGCTCCACGACATTCCACGAAACGTCACACGCTTCGTACACCGTCCGACCTGATCGACGCGGGACTGGCCCCCGAAGCCGACCGCGCAACGCTCGAAGCGGTGGGTGAGCGCTTCACGATGACCATTCCCCCCGCCTTCCAGGACCTGATCACGCATCCGGACGACCCCATCGCCCGGCAGGTCATTCCCGACGCCCGTGAACTGGTCACGCTCCCCCATGAGGACGCGGACCCGATCGGCGACGATGCCCTGTCCCCCGTCCCCGGCATCGTGCACCGCTATGCGGACCGCGCCCTGCTCAAGCCTCTGCTGGTTTGCCCGCTTTACTGTCGGTTCTGTTTCAGGCGCGAGCATGTCGGCCCGGGCGGTGGCCTTCTCAGCGATGCGCAGCTTGAAGCCGCACTCGACTGGGTGCGGCAGCATCCCGATATCCGCGAAATCATCCTCACAGGCGGCGATCCGCTCATGCTTGCCCCGCGCCGGCTGAAGCATATCGTGCAGTCCCTGTCGGATATCCCCCATATCGAGACCATCCGCATCCATTCCCGCGTCCCGGTCGCCGACCCGACACGCATGACGGAAGAGCTTCTGGACGCGATGGAAACGGACCGCTCCATGTGGCTGGTCGTTCACGCCAACCATGCCAATGAGCTGACTCCACAGGCCATAAAGGGGATCCGCGCCGTTCTGTCACGTGCCATTCCGGTGCTCTCGCAATCCGTCCTGCTGCGCGGGGTCAACGATACGGTTGAAAGTCTGGAAGCCCTGTTGCGGGCGTTCCTGAAAGCGCGGGTCAAACCCTATTACCTGCATCATCTTGATGCCGCCGCCGGAACGGGACATTTCCATGTCCCCGTCGCGGAAGGTCAGGCCCTGCTGAGACAACTGCGCGGACGTGTCACGGGTCTGGCCTGGCCGACCTATGTCCTCGACATTCCCGGTGGTCGGGGCAAAGTTCCGATCGGACCGGAATATCTGGACCCCGCGTCGCCCGGCACGGTCTCAACACCCGACGGAGAGGCGTGCAGCTTCACCTGACACGCCTCATAAAATGCAGCCGCCTTATTTGGCGTCGAACATGTGAGTGGCATGGGTGATGGCCCCGCCCGCACGGATGGCGGCGGCCACAAGAGCGATCTCGGAGAGCTGCGCATCCGTTGCGCCCGCCTCGCGAGCAGCCTTGACGTGAAGTTCGATACAGTAAGGGCACTGCGTCGTCAGTGCGACGGCCACGGCGGCGAGCTGCTTGGTCAGGGCGCTAACTTCACCTTCCTCGAAGGCGGCACGGTCGAACTGCCAGAAGGCGTCCATACCCTTGGAGGCATTGGCTTCAAGATGGGAAATGCGCGAGAGGTTCTTCATATCGTACATGCGGCTTCTCCTTGCGTTTCGCCCTGACCTTCAGGACAGACACACACTCTGACATGACCTGTCCGCCGTCATGCCCCAAGCCCCAAGCCCTTCACAGTTTCCTGAAGCTGCAAACTGTCACGCGCCCCTTGGCCTTGCTTCCAGCCCCCGTGCGGCGCTAGAAGCCCACAAGACGTGACAGAAAATCCCTACCCACGGGTCATCAGGACACAAGCATGAAACAGCAAGCCAACCTTATCCGGGCCGGCCAGGTCATCGAGCACGATGGCCGCCGCTGGACGGTTCTCAAGCAGCAGATCATCACCCCGGGCAAGGGTGGCGCCTTCATCCAGGTCGAAATGCGCGACCTCAAGACGGGCAACAAGACCAACGAGCGCTGGAGAACGGCGGATTCCGTCGAGCGTCTGCTCACGGAAGACAAGGACTACACCTACTCCTACATGGACGGTGACAATGTCGTCCTGATGGACCCGGAAACGTTCGAGCAGCTGATCCTCGCCAAGGACATCTTCGGCGACCAGTTCGCCTTCCTGCAGGACAACATGGCGCTGAACGTCAAGCTGGTCGAAGGCGACCCGGTGGGCGTGGAACTGCCGCCGCACGTGACGCTGGAAGTCACGGAAGCCGACCCGGTGGTCAAGGGCCAGACGGCCAGCTCGTCCTACAAGCCCGCCATGCTGTCCAATGGCGTGAAGACGCTGGTCCCGCCGTTCATCGAAGCCGGTGAGCGCATCGTTGTCCGCACGGAAGACGGATCCTACGTCGAACGCGCGAAGGACTGATCCAGCATGCGTCTTTCCCCGCACATGGCCGTCATGCAGGGCGCGGCACAGAAGGCCTCGCGCCGTCTGCTCCGTGACTTTGCAGAGGTCGAACAGCTTCAGGTCAGCATCAAGGGGCCCGGAGATTTCGTTTCCCAGGCAGACCTGCGCGCCGAAACCATCCTTCGCGAGGAACTGAGCCGCGCTCGTCCCGGCTACGCCTTCCTGATGGAAGAAAGCGGTGCTTCGGGCGGGGACAACTGGACCTGGCGCTGGATCGTCGATCCGCTGGACGGCACGACGAACTTCCTGCACGGCATCCCGCACTGGGCCATTTCCATCGGCCTTCAGCGCAAGCTGCCGGACGGCACAATCGAAATGGCTGCCGCGGTTGTCTACAACCCGGCTGCCAACGAAATGTTCTGGGCCGAAAAGGGCGTGGGCGCGTTCCTCAACGAACGCCGCCTTCGTGTCTCCGGTCGCCGTAACATGCATGAGGCCCTGTTTGCGACCGGGATTCCCTTTGCGAAAGTCCCGAGCAGCAGCCGTCTGCCGTTCGCGCGCGTCCTCGGCGCCCTGATGCCTCAGGTTGCCGGGATTCGCCGCTTCGGTGCCGCAGCCCTGGATCTCGCCTGGGTCGCAGCCGGTCGTTACGACGGTTACTGGGAATTCGGCATCAAGCCCTGGGACTGCGCAGCCGGCCTGCTTCTCGTCCGCGAAGCCGGTGGCTATGCGACCGATCCGGACGGAACCGAACTCCATGACCTTCCCGACGACGTCAATGTCGTTGCCGGAAACACCAACCTTCACGGCCCCCTGCGCGCCCTTGTGCACGAGGCCCTGAACCGGAGCTGACGAAACTGCCCTCACTTCCCATTGCGGGAGTCGTGAGGCCTCGTCTAGGATCGGCCTGACATGTACAGGCCGATCCCCTTCTCCCTTCCTCTGGCGGCCTTTCTGGCCTGCCTTCCGCTGTACGCCGCTCAGGCGCAGGTCACCAGCAATCTGGATGATCTGCCTCAGGCCAAGACAGCCCCCTCCGCGAAAAAACCAGCCCCGACGACGCACCCGGCAGGACACGCCGCCCAGAAACCCGCGGCAAAAGCCCCGCCCCCCGTGGGCGCAACGCCCGCAACGGGAGCATCCTCTACGGCAGAGCCCGTCCGGAGCACACCGACGCACGCGACCGTTC
>NZ_JACRVU010000048.1 GCF_018811945.1 Gluconobacter sp. P1C6_b | reverse complement strand
CTCATGCATGTCTCGCCAGGGGCAACCTGTGCGCAGAACATGCAGCATACCATTGAGGAACCGGCGATTGTCTCCAGCCGGACGCGCCCAACGTCCGCGTTCAGCCGGCAGAAGTGGACCAATGATCGCCCATTCCTGATCCGTCAGATCACCTCGTGCCATGCCTGCTCCACTGTACTGCCTTCATTGAAGACAACAGTGAATCAGATCTCACGCAGATCGTATAGACCTTTTGTCAACGTGACCTAGACTACCGTTAGGATGAGTATCATCCTAACGATTTTCAGAATATCATAGACCCCGAACTGCCTTTCGATCAGACTTCCTTTTTTCATATTCCGTCGTTCCTATTGCCAGGATCTGGCCTGTCCCTTCTTCGGGGCGTGTATGACATCGAAACTCTTGACAATCGCATGCACCGTTCGCAGGATCTTGAACCTGCGCACGTGCTTAATCAGTTGCGTGAGCTTGCCGTGATCGCTGTGACGGCGGATCCAAGAATGACGGGGGCCGGTTATCCTCCCAAGGCGCTGGTTTTCCTAGCGATCCATAACCACCTATGTGCAATCGCAGGACACGGGTTGGCAGGTCCGGGTTCATGGGGTTGAAGCGCGGGCGCGATTGGCGGCGGATTGGGGCCGGAGCCGGAGTTTCGGTTCTGGTCGCCTATCTCGGGCTGTTCGGGCTTTTCGTCTTCACAGTAGCGCGGTGGACGCATGAAATCGGCATCCGCAAGGTTCTTGGGGCGCGGGTCGGGGAGATACTCTTGTGCTGCTCGGGCGGGAGTTTCTCGGGCCGGTCGTGATGGCGAGCGTGGTTGCGTGGCCTGTCTCGATGTTCTTGATGTAAGGTTAGCTTTCGGGCTTTACGGAGCGTGTCGGGAGTGGGCCAAGACCGTTTTTTCTGGTCGCGGCGATAGCGCTCGCGATTGCGGGCAGGACCTTTGTGGTTCAGGCACTAAAAAGAAACGATCTGCTACCATGCCGCAGAAAATACGAAAGTGGCCAGAAGATGCAATTCACCGCGAACAACACAACGGACCAGATCGGCATCCATTATTTCGGCCTTCGGATAACACGTGACCTGGGTCATATTTGTCGACTAAATACCGGACCGGACGTTGGCATTGATGCCACTATCGAGCTAGTGGACAGCCAGCGGGCTGCCACTGGAGCATATGTGGCGGTTCAGATTAAAACGACGAGAGCCGAGGATAACAAAGACGAGTTTATTCGATATTTTGATGAGCAGCACCGAGAATATTGGATAGATCATAGAGTTCCTGTCGTGTTCGCAGTTGTAAATCCCGATCAGGAGAAGATATGGCTCAAGCATGTCGCCAGTCATACAATAGAACGAGCTGAGAAGAGCTGGAAGATATCGTTTTCCGCGGCGGACGAAATCAAACAAAACGGCCAAAATCTTCTGATGAAGCTGGCGAAGCCTGACGAAGCGGATGGTGTTATGAGGCGACTATCAGCGGTAAAATCCACGCTTCAGAACATCAACGTTATACCGCTATCATTAGATGATATCGGCAATAACCTGGATGTCCTAGAGGATATGCGGAGTGAGTTGGCCATCATAACGCAGATAGTTGATACAGACCCACATAGGTATGGCCACATTGTTAGGAAAGAGCTTAATTCCCTCAAAGTGCGACGGGCGCGCCTTGATAGTGAGCACTCTTATCAGAGAAACGTTGAGATTAACGGTATGTGACGCGGCACACGGCCCGTTTAAACGGTTAGATCTCAAGGACGTCGTGGGGACAACGGGGCGCTGTCGCTGATCGTCGGGTGTTACGTGACCAGTTACTTAGATGAAGAAGGGCTGCGCCATACCAATCTGACGAGCCGACGCAGGAGGCAATGGCTGCCTGCGTCGATCTTCCCCACTCAAGTTAAGGGCTCTGGACACCTGAGATGGTGCCTCTCAGCGCCGGCTGGCGGAAACTGGACGGCATCTTCGTGATCCAGTCGAGGCGCGCGATGAGGGCGTGCCGCATCCTCGTATCATTCCCAGATGCGTCAACGATCAGTGCCGACCGTACTTAAGGTAAGAGGTGTTGCAGGGTCAGATGGCAGTTCAGCCGTAAGTTCAAGGCCGAGGATGTGAAGAGCACAGATCCCAAACTATGTCCGCTTTCGGAAAGTCACGCATCCCGGTTAAATGGCCAGAATGTAGGCGGAAGCAGCAGGTCCGCTTACGCCTACATGTCGGTCATAAGCAAAGCCGATTAAGCTTTCGGAAAGCGGACAGTCGCAATAGTACTCGTTGTCCGTCGATATTCTCGTTCAAACTTCTGATTGCTGCATGTGCAGCTGATCAGGAGAACATACCATGGAGAAGAAAACGCGTTTTCCATCACCTACGTTGAAGGCGTCCGTGCCTTGGAATGTAGGAAAAATGGTTGGCGCCAAGCGGGCACTCAAAGAAAAGCACCTCTGGGCTATTCGGTTCTGGCTCGGGAGCGAACAGCGTGTCAGAGACAGAGCGTTGTTTGATCTTGCTCTCGATAGTAAACTCAGAGGCTGCGATCTTGTCAGCCTTCGTATCGGCGACATCGTTACCAGCGGTCAGGTGCGTCATCGGGCCATGGTCGTCCAGCAGAAAACCCGGCGACCTGTGCAGTTTGAGATTACGGAAACAACGCGCGAAAGTGTGCGAACGTGGCTGGAGCATCGCGGTGGTGGCCTGAATGAGTATGTTTTTCCAAGTCGCCTAAGCGCCAAAGCTCATCTGAGCACAAGGCAATACGCTCGGCTTCTGGATCAATGGGTTCAGGCGGTGGGACTGATCGCCGGGGAATATGGAACTCATTCGCTCCGCCGGACTAAGGTTGCCATGATTTACAAACGAACCGGTAATATCCGAGCCGTGCAGATCCTGCTGGGTCATTCAAAACTGGATAGTACGGTTCGATACCTTGGGGTGGATGTCGAGGACGCTTTGGCTCTGTCGGAAGCCACTGATCTCTGAAATCGAATATGCCTCAGGAATTCTCTACCTCCTCCTTCTGTGTACATGATATGATGACACATAAGGAGGAGACTATGAGCGAGCATCTTTCAGATAATGCAGCATCCCCACAGAAAATCGGTGTTCGGGAGTTCCGGGGAAACCTGACAGCTTATCTGCGTCAGGTCAGACAGGGCAGTACGATCCTCGTGACGTCTCATGATGAGGTTGTGGCTGAACTGCGGCCACCAGCTCCTTCCTATCGCCCTCGTCGTCAGCCAGGAGCTCTTCGAGGACGGATCAGAATGAGCGAAGATTTTGATCAGACACCGGTAGATCTTCTTGAAAGTATGGACCGCGACCTGTGAAGATCCTGTTCGACACGCATGCGTTGCTCTGGTGGCTTTCGGACTCCGATCGGCTGGGTGAGAATGCACGAGAGATCATAGCAGATCCGGCGCATGATATTCTGGTGAGTATCGTGTCGTTATGGGAGATTGCGATCAAAATCCGTATCGGAAAGCTGGATGCGGATATGAACGATATTCTGGCAGCGATTCCTGCGGAAGGTTTCTCTCTCCTACAAATACAGCCTGAACACCTGCAGATCCTTATGTCTTTGCCTCTGCATCACCGTGATCCGTTTGACCATCTCCTGATGGCGCAGGCGCAGGCTGAACACGCCACGTTCCTTTCAGAAGACGGACAAATGGATCATTATCCGATAAAACGAATAGGCTGTTCATGAACACGGAAACTGTCGTCAGAATTCGTCTCATGCCACAAACTGTGAGCAAGTCAGACTAGAGAGTATCAATGCCACTTACCCTTTCTCAACTTGAGCGACACCTGTTCAGTGCAGCGGATATTCTTCGAGGCAAAATGGATGCCTCCGAATTTAAGGAATATATCTTCGGAATGCTTTTTCTGAAGCGTTGTTCCGATGTTTTTGAAGAAGCACGTCTTAACGTAATTGAAAAACGCATTGCAGCAGGCGCATCACGTAAGCAAGCCGAAAAAGACGCCGAGAATAAGGTTTGGTATGGCCGCAGTGGTACTTTCTGGGTGCCTAAGCAGGCTCGCTTTCAATATCTGATGGACGAAGCCCATGAAAACATCGGCGACATGCTTAACAAGGCGCTCGCTGGCATAGAAGCGGAGAACATTGCCCTTGAAGGGGTGCTTGATCACATCGATTTCACAAGAAAGGTCGGTCAAAACAAAATCAGTGATCAGAAGCTTCGTCAGCTGATTAACCATTTCGGAGAAATTCGCCTTCGAAATACAGATTTCGAGTTCCCTGATCTTCTAGGCGCCGCCTATGAATATCTGATTGGTGAGTTCGCTGATTCCGCCGGCAAGAAAGGCGGCGAATTCTACACACCTCGTTCAGTCGTTCGTATGATGGTCCGTCTGCTGAAGCCGACCCTTGAACACGACATCTACGATCCATGCTGCGGTTCGGGCGGGATGCTCATCGCCGCAAAAGATTATATCGACGAAAATGGACAGGATGGACGCAAAGCCAACCTGTTCGGTCAGGAATACTCGGGCACCGTCTGGTCGATCGCCAAGATGAACATGCTGCTTCATGGCATGAGCAGCGCCGACCTGCGTAACGAGGACACCCTCGGAGAGCCACAACATGTCGAGAACGGCGAGCTTCGCCGGTTTGACCGGATCCTGACCAACCCGCCTTTCTCGATCAACTGGGGTTCGAAGGACAAAAACAAGTCTGACGAATACATATGGCAGCCCAAGTTCCGCGAACGCTTCTTTCATGAGGTTCCGCTGGGCTCCAAGTGAGGTGGTCCCGTCCGTTCGGACAGTTTTGCGGGCTTGATAAGCTATACCCGGTTGTTGTTATGCCGCCCTTCTGACGGCGTTGCTGTTGGCCATCTGGTCCGGGGTTAACCCCGGACCAGATGGCGTCGGCACGTCATGATACGCCTCATCGGGCGTACGTCCAGCCAGCGCCGTATGCGGACGCCTTTCGTTATAATGGGCGATCCATCTGCCAAGCCCGGCCCTCAGCTCTGATCCGGTCTCGAA
>NZ_JACRVU010000047.1:0-2500 GCF_018811945.1 Gluconobacter sp. P1C6_b | reverse complement strand
AGTTTCTGTTTGCAGCGAGCTTAAGCCGTTAGGTGTAGGCGTAGCGAAAGCGAGTCTGAATAGGGCGAATGAGTTGCTGGCAGAAGACCCGAAACCGAGTGATCTAGCCATGGCCAGGCTGAAGGTGCGGTAACACGCACTGGAGGGCCGAACCCACGCCTGTTGAAAAAGTCGGGGATGAGCTGTGGCTAGGGGTGAAAGGCCAATCAAACTCGGAGATAGCTGGTTCTCCGCGAAATCTATTGAGGTAGATCGTCGGGTGTTTACCCTGGGGGGTAGAGCACTGGATGGGCTAGGGGGGCCCAAAGCCTTACCAAACCTAACCAAACTCCGAATACCCAGGAGTATAGCCCGGCAGACAGACAGTGGGTGCTAAGGTCCATTGTCGAGAGGGAAACAGCCCAGACCACCAGCTAAGGCCCCTAAATCGTGGCTAAGTGGGAAAGGATGTGGGGATTCCAAAACAACCAGGAGGTTGGCTTAGAAGCAGCCATCCTTTAAAGAAAGCGTAATAGCTCACTGGTCTATTAGAAACCCTGCGCCGAAAATGTAACGGGGCTCAAGCCACGTGCCGAAGCTGTGGGTGCATTCTTTGAATGCGCGGTAGCGGAGCGTTCCGTAAGTCTGCGAAGGAGACGGGGTGACCCTCTCTGGAGATATCGGAAGTGCGAATGCTGACATGAGTAGCGACAAACAGTGCGAGAAACACTGTCGCCGAAAGTCCAAGGGTTCCTGCGCAAGGTTAATCCACGCAGGGTGAGCCGGCCCCTAAGGCGAGGGCGAGAGCCGTAGTCGATGGGAACCAGTTGAATATTACTGGGCCTGCCAGAAGTGACGAATGAGAGATGTTGTCTGTCCTTAACGGATTGAACAGGCTTTTCAATCATTCCAGGAAATAGCTCTGGCGTATAGACCGTACCCGAAACCGACACAGGTGGACTGGTAGAGAATACCAAGGCGCTTGAGAGAACGATGCTGAAGGAACTAGGCAAATTGCTCGTGTAACTTCGGGATAAACGAGACCCGCTCGTGGGCAACCATGGACGGGTGGCACAGACCAGGGGGTAGCGACTGTTTAGTAAAAACACAGGGCTCTGCGAAATCGTGAGATGACGTATAGGGCCTGACGCCTGCCCGGTGCCGGAAGGTTAAGAGGAGGTGTGCAAGCACTGAATTGAAGCCCCGGTAAACGGCGGCCGTAACTATAACGGTCCTAAGGTAGCGAAATTCCTTGTCGGGTAAGTTCCGACCTGCACGAATGGCGTAACGACTTCCCCACTGTCTCCAGCATCGACTCAGCGAAATTGAATTCCCCGTGAAGATGCGGGGTACCCGCGGTCAGACGGAAAGACCCTATGAACCTTTACTGCAGCTTTGCAGTGGCATCAGAGACATTCTGTGTAGGATAGGTCGGAGGCTTTGAAACCAGGGCGCCAGCTCGGGTGGAGCCATCCTTGAAATACGACCCTGAATTTTTCTGATGTCTAACCGAGACCAGTAAGCCTGGTCCGGGACCCTGCATGGTGGGCAGTTTGACTGGGGCGGTCGCCTCCCAAAGTGTAACGGAGGCGCGCGATGGTGGGCTCAGGCCGGTCGGAAACCGGCTGTCGAGTGCAATGGCATAAGCCCGCCTGACTGTGAGAGTGACAGCTCGATCAGAGACGAAAGTCGGCCATAGTGATCCGGTGGTCCCACGTGGACGGGCCATCGCTCAACGGATAAAAGGTACTCTAGGGATAACAGGCTGATCTCCCCCAAGAGTCCACATCGACGGGGAGGTTTGGCACCTCGATGTCGGCTCATCACATCCTGGGGCTGGAGCAGGTCCCAAGGGTTCGGCTGTTCGCCGATTAAAGTGGTACGTGAGCTGGGTTTAGAACGTCGTGAGACAGTTCGGTCCCTATCTGCCGTGGGTGTAAGAGACTTGAGAGGATTTGTCCCTAGTACGAGAGGACCGGGATGAACATACCTCTGGTGCACCGGTTGTCACGCCAGTGGCACAGCCGGGTAGCTAAGTATGGACGGGATAACCGCTGAAAGCATCTAAGCGGGAAACCCACCTCAAAACGAGGTCTCATAGAGCCGTGACAGACCATCACGTTGATAGGCCGGGTGTGAAAGTGCAGTAATGCATGCAGCTAACCGGTCCTAATCGCTCATACTTCTCACAACAAACACATGCACAGAAATCAGCCACACTACTTCACATCGCACCAACTACCACCCTCTCTCAAAAGACAGGGTGGGCTGGAAGACCTGGTGGCCATTGCGAGGGCCCTACACCCGATCCCATCCCGAACTCGGCCGTGAAATCCCTCAGCGCCTATGATACTGCACCTTAAGGTGCGGAAAAGTCGGTCGCCGCCAGGTCCCCCAGCCTACCCAACTCACCACACCAATCCCCCAACATCAACAAACACCACCGCGGGGTGGAGCAGCCCGGTAGCTCGTCAGGCTCATAACCTGAAGGCCGCAGGTTCAAATCCTGCCCCCGCAACCA
>NZ_JACRVU010000046.1 GCF_018811945.1 Gluconobacter sp. P1C6_b | reverse complement strand
GATCAGAGCTGAGGGCCGGGCTTGGCAGATGGATCGCCCATTATAACGAAAGGCGTCCGCATACGGCGCTGGCTGGACGTACGCCCGATGAGGCGTATCATGACGTGCCGACGCCATCTGGTCCGGGGTTAACCCCGGACCAGATGGCCAACAGCAACGCCGTCAGAAGGGCGGCATAACAACAACCGGGTATAGCTTATCAAGCCCGCAAAACTGTCCGAACGGACGGGACCACCTCATTGCAGGGTCTTGCGCGTGGTCTGGCACGAGATTTTGGCGCGCGTGATATCACGGTTAACGTGGTGCAACCGGGTCCGACGAACACCGACATGAATCCTCATGACGGTCCCCTCGTGCAGGCGATGCATGACGAGATGGCGCTCAAACGGCACGGCACAGCAGAAGATGTGGCACACTTGGTGGCCTATCTCGTAGGTCCGCATGCGAGTGGGATCACGGGCGCCATGCACACGATTGACGGCGGGTTCGGCGCATGAATGAAGCGGTCTTATATGTGATCTATCGCGGCACACCAGCCGATCGTTTCGACCGGGTATACTATGTGGAGCGCCACCTGCCGCTGGTGAGGAATGCCTTTGGTGCCTATGGGCTTGTGTCGCTCGCAGCATTCTACCCAGCGAAGGAC
Organism: Gluconobacter sp. P1C6_b; assembly: GCF_018811945.1. Lineage (GTDB taxonomy): Bacteria > Pseudomonadota > Alphaproteobacteria > Acetobacterales > Acetobacteraceae > Gluconobacter. The sequence continues at coordinate 5,034 of NZ_JACRVU010000046.1, read as the reverse complement.
ACTTCCGAAACTGTCGCGATTTGCGAGTGCCGCTTTACCGATTCAGCCAGTATCGAGGTCGCATTCAGCAGTCGGGAAGTTGCGGCCGTCATGGCGGATGTGCCTCGCTTTACCGATCTTGAACCACTGCGCCTGCGCGTATTGCCTCTCTGAGGTTCTGATATGAATTTTCATCACCCATGGTCGAATGCATCGCTACGCAGTATTCGCCGAGGCCATTTCTGGATACCAGGCGAGCGCGTGGTCCAATCTGGCCGCACCTATCAGCGTGCACCGATGTATGTGGAGTGGGAGGCACCCGAACACGTTACACGTCCTTACCCGATCGTTTTGATGCATGGGGGCGGGTTTCAGGGGACGGAATGGTTCGATACGCCCGATGGCCGAGCGGGATGGGCGCAGCGTCTGGTTGAAGCAGGTTATGCAGTGCTAGTGATCGACCGGCCGGGGCACGGGCGTTCGCCCCTGCATACGGACATCACCGGGACAATGGGACCGCCGTTTTCCTATGAAGGCGGCCGTCAGATCTATTTCCCTGGTACCGATCCGCGCCATACACAATGGCCGTTTGCTGCGGATAACGAGTCGGCAATGGACGATTTTATCGCGGGTTATGGGCCATTGCCCGCTGATTTGTGCGTCTCCCAGACGATGGATGCCGACCGGACCGCAGCCCTTTTGGATAAAATTGGCCCTGCGATCCTGCTGACGCATTCTGCCTCCGGCCCGGATGGCTGGCTGGTCGCTGATCGGAGACCTGATCTCGTGCGGGGTATCGTTGCGATCGAGCCAATGGGGCCGCCTTTTGCGACCATTCCCAACATCGGACCGATGACGTGGGGCGCTGCTGCCGCGCCACTGGCGTTCGAACCGCCTGTGAGCGATGCAACGGTCCTGCAAGCTGCAGAGCTAGGTACGTATCGCCTGCCGTCTCTGGTCGGATTGCCGATCCTGATCGTGACCGCCGAGGCTAGCGACTTTGCCGCCGCAAGCCTGCCCACTGCTGCATTTTTGAATAATGCGGGGGCTTCAGCCGAGTTGATGCACCTGCCGGATTATGGCGTGCACGGCAACGGACATGGCTTGATTTACGAGAAAAACTCTGACGAAGCACTGGCTCCAGTACTGGCATGGCTTGCGCCGAACACAGAGGCGTTAGCATGAAGATAGCCTTTATCGGCCTCGGTGCGATGGGTCGTGCTATGGCCACCAATCTGGTCCGCAACGGCCATGACGTTTCCGCTTGGACTCGCTCGGGCCGCACGCTTGCAGGTGTGACCACGCTGGAAATACCGGATAAGGCCTTCGAGGGCGATGTCGTACTGACAATATTGTCAGATGATACGGCTGTTCGCTCCGTAATCGTCGATCCAGATTTGCTGTCACGCGCAAAATCAGGTGTGATCCATGTGATGATGTCCACGATTTCGGTCGCGTTTTCGCGCGAGCTGACGGCGCTGCACAACCAAGCCGGGGTGGCATTTGTGGCAAGCCCTGTTCTTGGCAGGCCGGATGTTGCGGCAGACGGCGCGTTGCAGATCCTGACGGGTGGCGATCCAACACATTTGGCCAGGCTCGTGCCCGTATTCGAGGTTTTGAGCAAACGTATTTGGCCGATGGGGGACAAACCTTGGGGAGCTCATGCGGCTAAGATTGCGTGTAATATGATGATTACCATGGCGATTGAGGCGATGGCGGAGGCAGTTGTGCTGACAGAGGCTAATGGTGTCGCACGCGAGGTATTTTTTGATCTGATCCTAAATACGCTGTTTGGCAGTCGATCTTATCAGGTCTACTCGAAGAATATCACGAACCGGGTTTACGAACCCGGCTTCCGTGCGGCTCTCGGCCTCAAGGATCTGAGGCTTGCGACAGAAGCGGGTGCTGCGACCGGTCGTGAACTGCCAATGCTGGCTGCGATCTTCGGACAGATGGGAGAAGCCATTGATGCTGGGCATGGAGAAAAGGACTGGTCGATCGTCGCGGCGCAGACATTGGGTGAGGCAGATAAGAATTCCTGAGAGATTATGGGATGCATAGTCAGGCGTATGAGCGGTAGTTAGACGGCATACAGAAAGCATGTCTGCTTTTGGAAATTCTCTACGGCGCTTTGCATGTCCGAGATGAGGGCGTAAGCAGCAGGTCCGCTTACGCCTACACGCCGAACATCAGCCGCGTTAAACGGCCATCCGGAAAGCGGGCATTAATAGAAACATTATGACAAGGTAGCGCATCGCTACAGGCTTGTGTGGGAGCCTGCCTCATTCAACAAAGAGGAATGAGCGAATTTTCTGTTCCGTCCACAACGCATATCCGACGTTTTCTGGCCTCTCCCGCAGGTGGGGCGTCTGTTCTCCTGCTGGCATCCCTGTTGGGTCTTGTCCTGGCGAATTCGTCATGGGCGTCGGGTTACGGCACCCTGATAACAACGCCCATGAAATTACCCATCTTGGGAGAGCGGGGGCCAGAAAACATTGATGCATGGGTCTCTGACGGACTCATGACCCTATTCTTTCTGGTGGTCATTCTCGAAATCAAAAAGGAAATTGTTTCCGGGCACCTCTCATCACTACGCAGCATCGCCCTTCCGCTTATCGGAGCGTTGGGGGGAATGATCGTGCCGGCCCTTACGTATCTGCTGGTAACATGCGATCATCCGGAAGCGACACGCGGCTGGGCCGTTCCTGTTGCAACGGATGCCGCGTTTACGTTGCCAATCATCCTTGCTCTTGGAAGGCATGTCTCGCCGGGAGCCAGGGCCTGGCTGATGGCGCTTGCCATTTTCGACGATGTGCTGGGGATTGTGGTGATCGCCCTATTTTATGGGAGCGCTCTGTATTGGCCGGGGCTTATCGCGGTCGTGATCGTGACTGCCGCATTGGTCGGCGCGAACAGGATTGGGATCAGAACTCTCTGGAGCTACGGCATCGGTTGCGTCCTGTTATGGGTGGCGCTTCTGGATGCCGGCCTGCACCCGACGCTTGCTGGAGTCATCACCGGCCTATGCCTTCCAGCAGTCACCTCAGGAATGGATGCCAGACAAGCTACGCCACTTGATCGGACATCTTCTGCGTTGACCCCTTTCGTTACCTGGGTCGTTCTACCGCTGTTCGGTTTCATGAACGTGGGTGTTTCACTAGCTGGCGTTCATCCGGACATGATGCTGGAGGCTGCTCCGCTCGGGATTATATTAGGACTGATTGTTGGCAAACCGGTCGGCATCTTTGGTATAACAATGCTTTCGACCCGCCTGAAGATCGCCACGCTTCCGGCTGAAACGCCGACGGGGATGCTGTTTGGGCTTTCGTTGCTATGCGGCATTGGGTTCACGATTAGTCTGTTTATCGCAAACTTGGCATTTTCCGGATCAGATCTTGTGACACCAGCTAAGATGGGCATCTTTGCTGGCTCTGTTCTGTCTGCCCTGATGGGATGGCTTTGGTTACGCTTCTTATCCCAACACAACCGGCTACCCCCCCATTCCTGACAAATTATAGTAGCTTTGTTTTTAAGCCTATATTAGGACCTGCCTCAGCGAGGCGTCTATCAAGAGTGCATAACGTTGCTCCGTGATCGGCGCAGACGGCAAGGTGTAAGGCATCACCTGCACGCAGCCCTAACGCATACTGATCAGAAAAACGCGCCGCTGCCCTGAACTGCTGTGTCGTTATGGGCAAAATCTGAAAGCTTTCAGCGGACAGACGAGTAAAGAGGGCTAACGCATTTGCACGGTCAGCAACGTTGATCTGACCGCTCCGTAGTTTGATTGAAAGTGCGGAAGAAAACTCAGTCGCGACCCAATCACTTATAAATAATTCGTCTGGATCCTGACTGGAAAGCCATGATTGCATCCGGTCTGTCTCTGCCTCGTTGGTCAGCGCGGCAACCAGAACGGACGTATCGATATAAACGCTCAATATCGTGCCTCGTCTCGCATATCCCGTACCATTTCTCGCGCGGACACAGCCTGGACTGTCATATTGGCTGTAAGCGAGCGCAGAGCGTTCAAATCAACAGGCTTGCGCTTGCATGTGACTTTGTCGATTTGTGCGACGATTTTCCCCCGACGCATAATGCGAACGGGTTCGCCCTGCATGGCCTGATCGACCAAACGACTGAGGTGGGCTTTTGCGTCCACCAAATTCACAGTTTGCACATCGAATCTCCTGACCATTAAACTAGTCACTTCATAGCACGGAGATTTATTCTAAGGTAGACAAATTAAGCGCAACCAGATCGCAGCACAAAGTTTCGTGTCCGCTTTTGTCATATCTGCGTGCATAGCCGACCTGCCGCTTCCCCCCCTAAACAGCCTGTCGGCTCATCAACAACAGAGCAGACGGGCTGTAGTCGCCCTCATCCCGGACATACAAGCCCCCATTCGCCAAGCTCCTAAGCGGACAGTCCGCAATCACCATGAGCTGATGGAGTTTCCTCCCACCCGAGTGCATTCTCCGCTCGGCTGCATAAAAGCAGCCCCTTCTGAGAACGTATCATAGAACAAGACATGTCAGATGGGGTGGAAGGCCTCCTTGCGGCATTGATGTGCCATACCGGCGGTTGATAAGCCTTCTGAAGGAGACCGCCCACCCCAACTGACAGCTAGCGGCGCGACCAGGACTGGTGGTGGAACGACAATGGGTGGTCCAGCATAAATCCACGGCCAGGCCTCCGCCGGAGCGGCAATCAGCATGGTCGCGGCGAATGCCACGGCCAGCAACTTCCATCCGATACTATCAGGCATTGTTCTGGTCCACTCTGAACACGCGAACGATTGAGGACGCCCAAACCTGCCTTTCTGCATTTTTGATACCTCTTGACACCATGCACGGAGTGCCCAGATTGAATCTGCCGGCCGCCGAAGGGGTCGGCAGACAGAACTATCAGTTTTGATCTTGTGTCCATGTTGCTCAAAGGAGGATATGGCTATGAGAGCCACCGTTGATTTTGCTCCCCTGTTCCGTTCGAGCGTGGGTTTTGACAGAATGCTCAACGCCCTTGATCTCGCCAGCCGGATTCCGGGGATTCCGGCGG
>NZ_JACRVU010000045.1 GCF_018811945.1 Gluconobacter sp. P1C6_b | reverse complement strand
GTCTGTTCGTCCGAACTGTCGGTATCACCCGGGCCACCATGAGGATCGGCCTTGCCAATATTGTCTACAACATGCGCCGCTTCCTCTTCCTCGAAAGATTGAACGCGAGCGCGTAGTCCTCCCACTGGCGATGGACCGCGATCTGCTCAAAACGCAGAGCGAAAGTCACCCCCGAAACCCTCAATCAAAGCGCCAAAAAACTAAAATCATCAGACAATCGCATCAACAAACAGTTCTTCGATCCCTCCACCTTGTTGATCGTCAGGCAGGGGCGGGGAGAGCCGCCAAACGTACCAGAACGCGCCTGATAGACGGCGCTGTCCCACTGATCGTGGTTGTACGCATCGGCATGGAAGAAGCGGAGATCATCGAGCGCACGCCTGCGCCAGTCAGCCTCGAAAGACTGGGCAGCTTCATACCGTTCCTTGACCTCGGAAATGACTGAATCTGTGCCGGGAATAGTATCGCTCATGCCGACCACCGCGCCCAGTCATCCGTTGTCGGATCATAAGCGACTGCAACACCATCTCGCATGAAGACATGAAGGACGGTCGTTCCGTCAGATGCAGAGAAACGTAAACGCCGGAAACAGAAGCGAGCAGCCCCAAACCAAAATCGGCGGTAAGCCAAGCGAATTCGTGTCTTCATGAGGTAATCAGTTACCACATTGAAAACTGTCAGTACAACAGAAAAGACAGGCTGAACCGATTAAGCGCCCATCCAGCCGGCACCGCTTACCGCGAAGGTCTGGCGCTGGATTGGCTTGCGTTCTGCTCGTGGCTTCGGATCATTGATCGCGACGGCCAACTGCCGGAATGCATCAGCGCCATGTGAGGCGTCATCGTGCAGCGGCTTCTTGCTGAACTGCCCGGTCTGCTGGTCCACGTCATATCGGTAACGTCGCAGCGCGTTTATGCCGTCTGCCGTCGCCTGCTCATCAAACCACACGCGAGGGAACAGGGCACGGGCTGCGCTGATCCCGGCCATGATCGGCAACTGAGGCAGAACCGAGATCGGCATGGAGCGGGCGCGCAGCTGAGCCGCGATGGTTTTGCCTGCGGCCGATAGCTGCCCCTGATTGGCATCATGCGGCAGGAAATGGCGCTCGTACCGATAGCCGCGCCGCTCAAGCACGCCAACGTAATGGTCGAGGCCTTCCATCCGGTTCTGGTAGAAGTCGATCACTCGGATATCGAAGCCGATCTTCTGCCAGAACCAGATGCTGGTCATGTCTGACCAACCTAAATCCCACGCCGTGAATACGGGCGCAGACGGATCATATTCCACGCGGCAAATTCGCTGCTCGTCTGTGACCTGCCGGATCTCGCTGGCATAGATCGCGCCCTCAAGAACCTGCTTCGGATTGCCCTGCCAGACGTTCAGCCATGCGTCGTAATCCGTGGCCTTGAGCTGCTCCATTTCTTCGCGCAGCACAGTAGGGAAGAACGGGTTCTGATCCCAGTTCACCTTCCGAACAATCGCATTGCGCGGAGGGTTCAGAACGAACCGGCGATAGACCTCATCCTCAGCAAGCTCAGGGTTGAAGCCCAGCCAGATCTCCGAGCCTTCCTTACGAATCGTCGGGATCAGAATGTCCAGGCTTCCCTTGGTGATCGTCTGCGCTTCCTCGATCCAGCAGCGGTCGATGCCCTCGATCGACTTGATCGACGCGATGTTATGGCGAAGGCCTGCGAAGATGAACTCGGTTCCATTGCGGCCAATGATCGTCGTGTTTTGGACCGTGTAGAAACTGGCCAGAGCAGGGTTTCGCGCAATATGGTCAGCCAGCAGCGAGTGAACAGAGTCAGAAATGGACTTCTGAAATTCACGCGCGCACAAAACGCGGATCGGCTTCTCCGCACCCTGGATCAGCAGAGCAAGAGCCATGCCCCAAGATTTGCCCGACCCTCGGCCACCATACGCAACCTTGTAGCGCGCAGGCTCGAACAGGAAGGCGAGGCTCTCAGGGAACTGGACCTCACTCACTCGGTCGAACCACGGTCACGACAAGGCCGAGCGGGGCGCCATCCTGTCCGCTGATCTCGACAGTCTCTTTCGCTTTACCCCACGCGCGGTCGAGCAGGGCATTGGCAGCAGACACACGAGCGCTTTCAGGAGAGGCCGGACTGCCGGCAATTTCCGCAAGCGCTGTAATGGCGGTGACCGTGTGCGAACGGGCGAGAGCGATCACCTCGCGGAGGTCTTTTGGAATGCCGCCGGGATTGCCGCTCTGGCCCTTTTTGAAGGGCTTCAGATTGGCATTGCCCTTCCGTTGAGCCCCACTGCTCTCAGTGGCTTTTGTCATAGGCTCAACCTATCATCAGGCTGGGTTTGGCACAAGCAAAACCGGTAACAGGATACCATATTTCCGCGCTCAATATGTGCTACTGATTAATCATGACAACTATCGTGATAGACCTTAATTCCAAAATTATTGCTGCTGACTCGAGAACTTCCGCAGACGGCTGTGATAACGACGAATTTTTAATATTTATTGATGACAGAAATGAAGATAAAATTATCTACTTGAAGAAGTATGGTTTGATATTTTGTTGCGCTGGACACGGACCGACGGACATTTCATGGAAAAAGTGGCTTCGAAACGAAACTGAGTGTTTTCCTGCATACCCACCAAAAAAGAAAAAAACTGTGGATGGAATTACTTCGGAATATATCGGAGCAATTATTGCCGTTATTGACCTAAATAAATTAGAATGTAAAATTATTCTTGGAGATGAGAGATTAATTAATTATAGTATAAATAATGATGCCATATTTATTGGTACAGGAAGAAGATTCGCTCAAGAAGAGTGGGAAGAAAGCTATGATGCAATTAAATCAATCAAATTTGCATCGGAAAAAGATATAAAAACTGGCGGAGAAATAAAATACTTTAAATTTGATAATTATGATAATAACCTTTCTCAAATTAGAATTAATCATTGCGCAACAAGGAGATTATTTAGAAAAGAAGGGAGGGTGGTTTACAAAACAAATATCAATATCGAAATCGCCGCTTCCGTTGAAGCTAAACGGAATCCGAAGATAGAAGAAAGACTATCGAAGCAGGATGATCTGGCTGCCACAATGGATCCAAATAGCGATTACCCGACATCTGCATCCACTAAACCTGTATGGCCTGAGTGTGAAAAAGTACGCGTCGAGAAACTTCTACGCCGCCTGATGCCGGATAGATTTCAATAACCACTGTACTCCTGCCTAAGAAGTTCTGCCCCAAGTGGAGAGCGTGCCCCGGATCTAACCCAAGAAAAAGCGGTAAGGGGAGGGACTTAGAACTATTGGCGCTTAGGGCAACGCGCCAATGAATCAAATCCAACCGCCGCGCCGCCAGACATGTACCCATCAACCGAAGCAGATAGATCGATATGGTATTTCACCTCATCTCTTTGCCATTCGATACTCTCAACGGCGACAAAATATCCAGCTTTATCAGTAGGGCGCTGTGACACGGATATATTTTTTGGTTTTCCAAATTTACTTATAAAATACTGAACGGTATTAATATAATTATTATTTGATCCTATATTTTCGGAGTAGGAAGAGAGTTTGTCATTGCAAAATTCTATCCCCCCGCTTTCGGGAAGCCCACTCTTGTTGTTTGTTATAAAGTAATTATCCCCGAATATCGGGCCTTTTACACTAAGCCCCCTTGATGCCACTTCTTTTTTAAATTCTTGCCATGACATACCGGGATAATACCGACTTATATCCTCGGATTTTGCAAACGAAATCGGAATGAATATTAAAGAACAGCATATTATAGTCGGAATAACATTCACTTCTCCGCCTCCAAGCCCTTTTGGATCAACCGGCGAATTGCTTCAGAGCGACTGACGCCTTTAGCAGATGCCCATTCAACAACAGCCTTGATCATTTCGGCAGGAACCCGGCCAGCCAACATTGGATCGGTTCCTGTTGGCGGACGTCCCTTTTTACGTATTACGTTTTTTGTTGACGTATTCATTCTTTTACGTCTAACGTAAAAACAGGCCGGAGGGAAGCACCACCTTCCAACCGGCCCTAACCATTAACCGGAGGACACCCGGCCATGGCTAAAGCCATTCATACCACAATTGCGACTTTTCGTCTTCTGTTCGACCGGAAGTTTTCCATGTCGATCACGCCGATCATGGTGAAGGGAGACGAAGCATGAGCGCGTCACTCGCAAACATCGCCGTCACCATGTCCTCCCGCGAAATCGCGGAACTGACGGGAAAGGAGCACAAGCACGTTCGCCGCGACATCGAAAAGATGCTGACGGACCTAAAGGAAGATGGGTCCAAGTTTGGACACATCTATCAGGACGCCTACGGGCGCGATCAAAATGAGTATCTTCTCCCCAAAGACCTGACCATCACGCTCGTTGCTGGATACCGCTCGGACCTCCGCCTCAAGATCGTCCGTCGCTGGATGGAGTTAGAGACTGTCCCCACGGCGCCGGCAGTCCCGACCTCCTTCCGTGAAGCCCTGCTCCTCGCAGCCGACCAGCAGGAGAAGATTGAGGCACAGGAACGGGAGCTTGCGATTATCACGCCCAAGGCCGCCGCTCATGACTACCTTGCCAGCCTGCCCGGAGAGCTTGGCGTTCAAAATGCGGGCCGGGAACTGAAAGTCGGTCAAAAGTGGGTGACGGACTATATCGACGGTCACGGCTGGTCATGCATTCAAGGCAAAAAGCGCGTTCCAGCTCACTACGGTCTCAAGATGGGATACGTCCGCCTCGTGCCGGAGACCTACAAGCACCCGTACACGGGCGAGGAGATGGTGAAGCACGAATTCCGCATCACGCAGAAAGGTCTGCGGCGACTGGCGGAAATCATCATCGAGACGAAGGCCCAGAACGAAGGCAAGACCGGCCTTCGCAATCTGGCTGAAAAGGTCGGTAAGCCCCCTTTCGCCAAGAAGCCGGAACCGGCGTCATGAACGCGTTGGCCGCCCGGCAGGACGCACGGATCACAGGCGCCGTCATGGTTGAGGGTAAGATGCTGTGCTTTGACGCAACGGACTACGATCTGGAGCCCGGCACAGAAGCCGTGGTCATCGGGACGAAAGGCGAGATCTATGTCGCGCCCATCGCGGAAAACCATCCGGAAGACCGGGCGCGGCTCGCCCGCATACGCAGCGCGCTCATTCCGTATGTGTCTGGTTTCTACTCCGCCAGAGTGCCGGAATTTCTACAGGTGAAGGTGCTCGGGCGGTATGTGCCAGTGCCCTGCGCCCCTCCCGCAAGAGCAGGGAAGGGCGCTGTCCAGTCTCTGCAAGCAGTCTGACTATGGATCCGCCCTTCGGGGCGGCTTTCTATATTCATGCAGATGATTTCTGTTTAACATCGCTCCGCCGAATTGGGAATTAATTCGGGACTTCGAATGCTCGGAGTTAATACTAACAAAAAAAAGGAATCTCCATGGAGACAGTAAAATTAAATCACACCAAAGGAAGAAGCTATATTGATGTAATAGAGTTTCTTAATGATAATTTTAATTCATATAAAACAAATAGAGGATACAATTATACAATTGTTTATTTATTTGATATGGACAGTGCATTATATCTGAGTATGAAGTGGGATAACTAATTCCCGTTTTCAAAATACTTGGAGGGGCGACCTCTGAGGCCGCCCCGATAAAATCACCCCCAAGGACGCTGAAGATCTGGAAACGCTTTTCCGGTCTTAATCTCGGAAATACGTCCAGGATTGACGTCGAAATCAGCCGCAATACGGTTCTGATATTCTTTCGTCGCCAGTCGCGCGATGATAATTTGCGCGTCCAGATCAGTCAGTTTTTTCGAGGGCTTCCGGTTGTTTTTGGCCATAATGACGCTTCTTCTTTCTGATGAAGAAATGAAGAACCGCCTTGACCGATGCCGACTGAATAGCGCAGAATAACTGTGCTACACATGAATGGGCATTTCCACTGGCGGTTCAGTCGCTTGTGGAATTGAAAAGGGCAGGGGCCGAATCCTGCCCTTTTCTCGTTTCTGGAGCTTTTGTAACTCATCTGCCTAATGCAGGCAACGTATTTCGCCGTACAGAGCGTTTTTGATGCTTGATGGTGAGATATGTAGCAAAAACTCTGCACTGCACTCTACGGCAAACGTCGAAGCTCTCAGTGCTATGCTGGAGGCGGGTACATATCTCACTCTGCCGCACGAAGTTGGAGGGATCGAAGAACTGTTTGTTGATGCGCTTGTCTGATGATTTTAGTTTTTTAGCGCTTTGATTGAGGGTTTCCGGGGTGACTTTCGCTCTGCGTTTTGAGCAGATCACGGTCCATCGCCAGTGGGAGGACTACGCGCTCGCGTTCAATCTTTCGAGGAAAAGGAAGCGGCGCATATTATAGACGATATTGGCAAGGCCGATCCTCATGGTGGCCCGGGTGATACCGACAGTTCGGACGAACAGAC
>NZ_JACRVU010000044.1 GCF_018811945.1 Gluconobacter sp. P1C6_b | reverse complement strand
GTGGCCGTTTGGCTAGGGCTTACAGGAAACAGTGTCCGGCATGGGCCTTCAGTAGCGAGGCGCGCCGGACATAGGTGCGCAGCACGTCAAGGCTCTGATGCCGCGAGGTCTCCGCGATCAGCAGCGCATCGACGCCGGCCTCGGCCCCTGAGGTAATGAAGCCCGCCCGCAGCGAATGCCCCGAAAAGCGCTCCGGATCGAGCCCCACAGCTTCGGCCGCCGTCTTGATAATCCGGGCCACCGAGCGATCTGACAGTGACCCGCCGATCCGTCCATGCCGGTCTACGGACCGGAACAGACGACCGGACGTGATCCCGGCCGCCTCGTACCAGGCCGCGAGATGATCCAGTGCCCGGATAGTGGAGCCGTTCAGAATCCCGATTGTCTGACCGGCCCCGTCCGGATCGGTCTTGCTGCGTCGCAGTGTGAGCAGCGCGCCGCCCTCGTGGGACACGAGATCCGCAACGTCCAGCGTTACCAGTTCAGACCGTCGCAAGGCACCGGAAAAACCCAAAGCCAGAAGCGCCCGGTTGCGCCGACCGATTAGGGTATCCGGCTGAACGTCGATCATCCGCCGCAGCAGGTCCACGGTCGCAGGGGCTTTGCGGGTCGGCGCGGTGCCAAGCGTCCGCCGCATGCCCCGGAGCGCATCCTGGACGACGCGGGAGCGGCTGAAGCTCTCGAACCCCGCCAGCTCATGCGCACAGGACACGGCCGCCACCCCACGGGCCAGTGTCGCGGCTTTGCGGCCCTGCTCCAGACGCGACGCGATCCAGGCGGCGACGGTTTCGGGCTGAGCCGGAAGTGCCGTGACGCCCTGGGCGCTGCACCAGGCGACGAAGGCGCCCCAGTCAGTGCGATAGGCGCGCAATGTCGCGGGAGATCGGGCCGCCAGAACCAGACGGTCCGAGGCGCTCTGAAGAACATCCGGAATCGTCTCGGGGAAAAGCGGCTGTAAGGTCACAAGCCTGTCAGGCCAGACCGAGAAACAGCGCCAAAGCGCGATTGACGGAAAGCATGACGGTATCGCTGGCAATCCCGAAGGTGGGGCCAATCTTGTCTCTTGAGACCGTGCTGGGCTTGTCGATCATCACCTGGGACGTTTTGCGCAGCCCGTTCCGCTCGTCTGGGGGCACCGACAGGCGGAGCAAGGGCGCGTCTATGAGGGTGCTGGTGACAGGGAGCACGGTCACGGAGGCCGTCGTCTCGAAGCGGTCAGCCTGGACGATCAGAGCAGGACGGGGTTTGCCCAGGTCTCCCTGGAGAGCAACGGTCACGAAGTCTCCCCGGTTCATGCCTCCCACCCGTCGAGATCGCTGGCCGCACTGTCCAGAAAGGACATCAGCGCGGGATCGTGCCGGTCTGCCTCGGCTACCAGACGCGCCTGACGCTGGCATTCCGCATCAAAGCCCGGGGTCCGTGTATCGGGCACCCAGATCTGGACGGGGCGCAGTCCGGCCTTACGAAGGGTGTCACGGCGCTTCTGGACGCGGATGGCAACAGGGGTCATAGCGTTTTCTCCTTTCCGTTACATGTAACGGGAAGGGCGGCTAATTTCCATCAAAATCAGGCAGATTCTTTGAGCCATCCACGTCGATCGGGCATCGCGTCCTACAAATAGATTTTTGGCCGGGTTGTAGACCTAAGGGCTATTGGGGATGCAAAGCCCTTTCTGGTCTTCACAAATCCCAGCAGCGTGAGGTTGGGACATTCTGGTCCGTTTGAGGATTGGGAAGGGTCAGGACACAGAGAATGGTCTGACCACGCTTCTCCAGCGTAAAGAGAGCGCCGGATCCAGCATAATTTGTGGTTGTGGTGATCCGGTAGCCTGTTTTGAGCAGACTGCTCAGAGAAGCTGTGACCGGATGAAGTGCCGTCGGAACGGCAAGCGGGCTGTAGGGGGATTTGATACCAGACTCTGGCAGCCAGTCCGGGGAGCTTTGTGCAAAGGCGCAGATCGGAAAGAGAAGAGGGCACAGGGCAGACAATACGGCCAAACGATTGCTCATGAAGCGCTCCAAAATCAGGGTTAATGCCCTGCTGTCGTTGAAAAGAGGTTCATCACCAGAACGCCTGCGATGATCAAACCCATGCCGATCATGGCTGGGAGATCAAGTCTCTGACCCTGGAAGATCCAGGCGATCAGGGCGACAAGGACAATGCCCACTCCCGACCAGATCGCATACGCAATGCCGGTTGGAATCTCTTTGAGGGCCATCGAAAGGCAGTAGAAGGCGACGAGATATCCGACGCCGAGAATGACTGTCGGGACGAAGCGTGTGAATCCCTCGGAAGCCTTGAGAAGTGAGGTTGCGATGATTTCTGCAAAGATGGCGATGCCGAGATAGAGGTAACTCATGGCGACATGATGAGCCGGAGCGCTTCAGGAAGAAAGGGCTCTTTCTGGTGTCTGAGAATGCCCATTCTCAGACACTAGAACGGCCTGCCTGATACCGTTCGCTGCGCGGGATCGGTCGACGACCCATCGACTACAAAGGACTACAGAAGAGCTACGCAACGACTACAGATCGACTACAGGGAGAAGGGTCGCGCGTATATACAAATGCAAACTTTCAGTTGTGCGTCTCATCGAGCACTAGTGCTAAAAGCTTCAAAACAGATTTTGGAGCGCCCCCTCATGAGCCGACAGACCATGCACGCCGTCCGCCAGCGCCGCAAAGCGCTCGGTCTGGTCCAGATGAATGTCTGGATCCACGAGGACGACAAAGACGACTTCCAGAAGGCTGTCGCGCCTTTCCGCGACCGGGGCCGTCAGATCGAGCAGGAGGCCAGGGAGGAGCCTTTGGAGTTTGTCCCGTTCACGTACCTGGTACGGTTTCCGGTGACGCCTCCGGCCGCCGTGCGGAACAGCATGAAAGCGTCCGGATGGGTCTATGACCGGGACGGGGATGTCTGGAAACGTCTGGTGTCCAAGGAGACCCTTGAGGCCATCCGGCAGGAGGCCGTGACCCTCACGGTCCGGCATCAGGCTGTCACGGATTACGATTGGCACTAGTGCTTGGCGGGATGCACAACTGAAAGTTTGCATTTGTATATACGCGCGACCCTGAAAACTGACACGATCCTGACGCGATGGTGACACGACCGTGCAACGACCCCTGACACGATGGTGGCACGATCTTTTGGCGTCAGCATGAGACGATGAGAGACGTCTGGGAGGATTTCTGTTTGACCAGGGCCGCCATCGAAGAGCGCGGATTCAGTTTTGCGGATGTACGGGTCATCTTTGCGGGGCCGCTGCTTCAGAAGCCGGATGATCGGAAAGATTATGGCGAGCCGCGCATCAGGGCCGCAGGCTTGATTGAAGGCGTCCCGTTCATGGTCGTCTATACGGTCCGGGGGGGGCTGCTTCCGGATCATCTCAGCCCGGAAAATGCACCGGAAGGAGTGGATCAAATGGCAAGAATGACACTGGCAGAGATCAAGGCCCGCCCCTCGATGATTGACTGGACCCGGGTGAACGCGATTACGGACGGCGACATTGACCGACAGGCCAAGGAAGATGGCACGGATGTGGAGCTTCCGGGGCTGGCCGCTCCGTCACCGGCAACCGTGCGGCGTCACCTGAAGCTGACCCAGAAAGACATTGCGGCCCTGGCGGGCGTGCCGGTTGCTACCTGGCGGAACTGGGAGCAGGGCCGGGTCAGGCTGGATCCTGCAGTGCGAACTCTGCTTCGCGTGCTTTGGCGGGAGCCTGATGCTGTGCGGCGGGCAATGGCCGCGTAATTTGGTCATAGGTTTGTTTATTGTTGAATTTTTTTAAAACTATCAGAGAGCTTTTTTTAAAAATCTAGCCTTGGAGATTATAGTTAAAACATACTTCTGCTGACCATACTCCCGGTGTGCATCATGCCAGCGCAGACCGTTTTTGAAGAAGATGACCTCGCTCGCCATGCGACGGCTATCGACTCAAGGTTTGCTGCAGCTCTATGGAAAAAAGCGATCGATAGGCCACTTTTTCGTCTATTCGATACTCTTCTCATAGAAACTGAATCCAAGTTTTCTATCATACAATGGTTCCTATCCCACTTTGGAATGTTTTGAATATATCTAAGTCCTTTTGGACGCAGAGGATTAGTGCGATCAAAGGATTAACTATTTTGTTGACTTGAGTCGAAAATGAATAATATTTTCATTTAAAAAATAGGATTGTGAAAAATGAAAATAAGCCAAATCAACAACAGAGGTAGTGACGTAAAGAAATATGAAATATTCAGATATAAATCTGAATTAGATGTGGATTCATCCGATGCAAAAAAAGTATCGCTTATCAAGCGGGAAATATTGAAGTGGATAAGTAAAAGATCCGGATCTAATTTACCTAAAACAGCATGGAATTTTGATAAATTTGAACTACTTAGTGGTGGAAGAACCACATTAGGGTGTAATATACTAGATGAAGATATAAATTTATGGGCTGTTACAAATGATGATCCAGATAAAAAAATACCTCAGCGGACATGGACAACTGAAATAAGTCTATATGAATTAAATAAATCCTTAAATCTTACGTTAAGACTTATAGTAAATACTTCAGAAGATAATATAGTTATAAGCCCACATATACCTGGAGTTATAAGGCAAATAATTGATAAAGGAATAAAAATAAAAGATGGTAAATTCAATATTGAAAATAGAATAATTGAAGTTAAAACAAAGGAAATGGCAGAACTTCTAGTTGAATACTTATCTGATAGTAGTAGAAAGTTTCCAGCTATAGTTTTATCAGGCGATGAAAGGTTTGGAAATGATTTTCCCGTACATTTCAATAAGTTCTACTGTGATAGTTTGCAGAAGTCTCTAAGCGGTTTAGTCAATATATTTAAAATAGATAGTGATCTAACTTATTTAATAAGTGATTCTTTTGGAAAAACTAGATCTGTATTCAATGGAGCTGCAAGAATATATTTCCCCGGTTTCGATTATGATTCAGATCCTTTCAGTCATTATCTGTACTTTTCAAATGACTTTATCAAAGAACCAAAGAAAACATTTGATAATATTAGATTAGCTATCGCGAAACGTAGTGTACGAAGTAATCAATTATGGAAGGAAATATACCCTTTTGATGAAATCCGTAGCTTATCCCTCCAAAAGGAACAAGAAAGTTCAGGTGGTGCTACAGAAAAAGAAAAATTAAGAATTGCTGAGGAGCGAATATCTTCTCTTACAAAAGAAATATTATCGGCACGAGAAGAGCAACAAAGCTGGTATCATGTTTCTTTGTCTGAAGAAGAAAGAGCAATAAATTCTGAAAGACAACTTTATGCTACTAGATTAAGAATCGAACTTTTAGAAAAGCAACTTTCTGATCGAGGAATAGATTTTGATGATAAAATTCCTAATCCTAGTAGTTGGGATGACTTTTCAGAATGGGTAGATAACTCTTTTGCTGGACGTTTAGTACTTACTAGCTTAGCGCGCAAAAATTTAAAAAAACCGGAATTTAGGAATTATAATTTAGCTGCAGCAGCTTTGAAATGGTTAGCTACAGAATGCCGAAATATAAGGAAAAGCGGAGGCCAATCTTTAGCAAATATAAAAATTTCGGAAAATTTATTCAATGCTCCTTGTGGAACAGATGAATTTGAGTTTGAGTATAGAGATAGAAAAATTTCAGTAGATTGGCATATAAAAAATGGAGGTAATACTAGGGACCCTAGTAGATGTCTAAGAATATATTATTCTTATGATGAAGCCACACAAGAAATAATAATTGTTGACATGCCTCAACATAGAAGAAGTAGTGCATCATAAATAATTTTAATTAACTTAATATATCGTTAACTGCATATTGTTTTTTTTGATAACTAATATCATTCCTCCTGCCATGGACTTAAGTACGGACTATCTTGAATCCTAAATTCAGGGAGGAATGTATTACGTAACAGCGTTTCATAGCATCGCTGGACAATAAGCGTTCAACCGACCAATATGCTTTGAAATGATGAAGGGGGCAGCCCTGGCAGGCTGCCCCCTTCGAAATCTCGCTGTTGCGCGGCGAGCAGGTGGAAAAGCGACTAATCCCGCTTATTCACCCGATAGAAGGAATATAGCGTGAGCCGCTCAAAGGTTCAACGTTCTCCTTCTTGGGAAATGCTTGCCGTCTGAAAAGGACGGATATGCCCTCTTTCGCTTCCCAGATCTGGACCCTGACCCAAGCCCGTCAGATCACCGCCAAGACACATCTTGTCCTTCAGGCCCTCGCCAGTTTCGAAGGGCATCGCGGTCTCTTCCCCTCCCACGAAAGCATTGCCGCTCGTGCAGGGTGCAGCACCAGAACCGTGATCCGGGCGTTAGAGACGGCTTACAGTCTTGGTCTGGTGGAACGGACCCGCCAGCGTATGCGGCGTTCAGGACGCATTGTGAATGGTCCCAACCGCTACCGATTAATTCTGGTTAGCCTGGAACAAGCCAAGGTCGCCGCAGCTCATGCGACACAGCGCCTTAAAGAGGCTCTCGCCCGCCGAAAACTCAGGTTTTCTTCTAACTGCCAAAACGACAGCGGATCTCATTTTCAGAGAGATATTTTCTTTGAAAAGCCACGCTCCAAGAATGACTGGCTCGACCTGATTGCGTCCTGGTCTCCGTCCCCGTCGACGAGTTGACGTACCCGCGCCAGGATTTCCCTTCAGACGCACGTTCAAAAGGCTCAAGACGAAGGAGCTCTTGGAAAGACTATCCATTCATCTCGGCCCGACTTGGACAAAACATTAACAGGCAAGATATGTCACCCTAGCTAGGGTGACAGCCTTACTCGCATTTCATGCTCGACCGGATATAAGCTCAGTCTTAAGATGTAAGAGGATCTATGGCCGAGCAAACAGAAAATCTGACCTATCGTCAGTTAGCTGACCGGCTTGGACTTTCCCTTGACGCTGCACGTGCGCGCGTTCGTCGCGGCGGCTGGCTCAAAATCACGGACAATCATGGCACTGTCCGTGTTTCTGTTCCCGTTTTTGCCCTGAACAAGACCCCTGAACGGACTGAACGCGTAGCCCCGGACGTACACCCTGTACGTACACCCGAACACAATGGGATGTTCACCCCGGACAATACGGCTTTGTCCACCCTGCGGGACATGATGGGTCTTCTCCAAACTGAACTGAATGAAAGACGCAAAGAAGTCTCAGATTACCGGGAAGAAAACGCCGTTCTTAAGGAACAGAATGCCCAGCTCAGGGAGAAGATCTCACGGATCGAGGGTGAACGCGTACACCCTACGTACACCCCAGACGTTCGCCCTGTACAAAGGCCAGTGTTCACCCTGAACGTACACCCTGAACAGACCCGGTCGTACGGGGGGTACGCTCGCCGTCGTTGGTGGTGGCCGTTTGGCTAGGGCTTACAGGAAACAGTGTCCGGCATGGGCCTTCAGTAGCGAGGCGCGCCGGACATAGGTGCGCAGCACGTCAAGGCTCTGATGCCGCGAGGTCTCCGCGATCAGCAGCGCATCGACGCCGGCCTCGGCCCCTGAGGTAATGAAGCCCGCCCGCAGCGAATGCCCCGAAAAGCGCTCCGGATCGAGCCCCACAGCTTCGGCCGCCGTCTTGATAATCCGGGCCACCGAGCGAT
>NZ_JACRVU010000043.1 GCF_018811945.1 Gluconobacter sp. P1C6_b | reverse complement strand
AAATCAGGCAGTCTCTCGCAGAGCAGAACATTACCGCCTGCATCCCCCCGAAGAAGAGCCGGAAATCAAAGCCACCTTACGACTGGCATCTGTATAAAAAGCGCCACCTCATCGAAAACATGTTCGCAAAGCTGAAGGACTGGCGACGTGTTGCCACCAGATATGACCGGTGCTCTCATACCTTCATGTCCGCAATCCATATCGCGGCAAGTGTCATCTTCTATCTCAAGGAATGAGTCCTGAACCTAGGTTCAGTTTCTGAAACCCCCGCTGGCTCATAAAGATAGCGGGGAATTTTTGTGTTTGGAACGCTTGGGGAAGCTGCTCAGGAAAGCGGTAATACCTTTTTTGAAGTATGGTGAGGAGCCAGTCCGAACTGCTGTTCCAGCATTGCGCAATACTCCTTCTGACGTCCGATATGTGTTTCTGGAAGTGCAAGTCGACTTGCCAGAAGGCGATGCATGTAGGCGACCTCGTCGATGTGATTACGTCGGCTGAGTGTATGGGTGACTGAGTCCCCATGTCTCCGGTGCACATTGAGTGGTTGAGCCAGATAGATGACCTCGACGTTTTTCTGTGTCAGCAGTTCAAGATAAATGCGCCAGTCGCCTGCAACACGCAGGGTTTTCAGGTCTGTCTGACAACCATTGATCGCTGTCAGTAAATGTTTTTTTCGAAAGAGTGCACTGCTGACGTTGAGGACAAGATTGCGTTCTGACAGGCAACCCCGGAGAAAACTTTCTCCCGTAAAATGACTGTCATTTTCCATAAGTAATCCTGCGCTCTCAGAGCAATAGGCCCGATAAGATGGAAAAATTGGAGCGCCGTCTTCATCGACAGCCCGGCTGTCCGTAAATGCCATGACGACAGCGGGCTTGTTCTTGATCCCACCCAGAATACGTTCAAGAAATTCCGGTTCGCAGAAATCGTCCGCCTCGGCAATCCAGACCCAGTCCCCACGTGCGATCCTGACGGCTTTGTGCCACTGCTTGAAGACCGAGCCCGAGGCGACTGTATTTTCGATGCAGGTGATTTCCCGATCCCAGTCTTTTGCCGTCTGTCGGGCAATTTCGAGGCTGTTATCGTCTGAGGCATCGTCGAGCACGATGATCTCAAAGACCGGTACCGTCTGCGCAAAAATCGAAGAAAGCCGGCGGCTCATATAGCGTGCGTAGTTGTGTGAGGGGATGACAACGGAGATTTTCGGGATCGCGGGAAGGGCGAGGCTCAGAAGTTCCTGGGCATAATGTTTGAAGCTGAAGCGTTGTGCCGCGGCGTGAGCGGTTTTCTGTCGGTCGCGGTTCGAGCGTTCTGCGGACCATGCCGCCAGTTTGTTTGCCGCATTCGCTATCGAAGGTACATCCGCAAAGGGAACAATGCTGTTGCGATGGTCTGTTTTAGAATCGATCTGTTGTAGCAGATCCGGAATTCCGCCGGTTTCCTCGAACGCGACACAGGGTAGCCCGGCTGCCAAAGCTTCCAGTACGACTGAGGGATACGGATCTTCGCGTGACGTGAGAGCAAAGACGTCTGCCGCAGCCAGCCATGCCGGCACATTTTCGACCCTGCCAGGCATGTGGAATGTGCCACTGGAGAGGGCGCTGGTCAGTTCGACATGCAGGTTGTTTTTCAAGGATGGGTCGATATCGCCCAGCCAGACACAGTGGACTGCGCCCCGCATTTTGCGCCAGAGCTGAAGGAAAAGGTCAAAGCCTTTGCGCAGGTCTGCATAGCCGGCACCGATGATGATCCGGTCAGTTGCCCCAAGGCCCATTTCCCTGCGGATTGTCTGTCGTGCCTGCACCGAAAAGGGCGTCTCAGTGTAGAGACCCTGCGGCAGGATCTTCAGCGTGTTCAGGGATTCCAGATCAAGTCTTTTTGCTACACTTTGCGCCGGTACGATGACATGGCGGGCCAGCGTACAGGCCTTTTCCATGGGGGCGTGCAGGTTACGACTGTGCAGGAGCGCGGGAAGCTCATGAATGAGGAACAGAAAGCCGATATCTGCTTCCTCAAGATGGGGCGCCAGGGCTGAACTGGCCGCACTGTTAAGGATTGCAGACTGAAATCCCTGCCTGCGGAGATATTCCAGACGCGCCTTGGTGGTTTTTGAGTCCACCGCAACGATCTCGGTGGGCGCCACGTTACGATATTCGTCGAGGAGAGCGCCGCCGTCGAGGAGGAGGAACTGGATTTCAGCGCCAAAGCAGTGCTTCAGCGTGCGGCCGGTTTCGAGCAGAAGGCGCTGTGCACCTGCGGGAAACGCGTCATGTCCAATCAGAAGGATTCCGGATCGCGAGCGGTTTTTCCCGGCGCCGGTACAGGCGCGTGCCGTTGCGTTGAGATAGGCGCTTCCGAAATGCTGGTCCGGCTCCAGATAGGCGCCCTCGGCCCATTCATTCCAGGCGTTGATGCAGACAACCGGTTCTCCGAAGAATGTGCGGGACTGGGCCTGTTCGATCAGGCCGCTGAGCCAGCGCTCATAGAGTTCCGGCGTTGAGCCATGCAGGACAAGACCTTTGCCCTGCCGGCGTGCATCATTATCCCATGAAGGCGCTGCGGTCCTGATCAGTGGGAACGGTGTTCTGGGGTGGGCGAGGGCTTTATCCACGACTTCGCCGTAGTCATAGACCTGACCGCTGAAGTCGTTATCGAACAGATTGATTTCGTCATTGATCAGATTGCAGTTCGAGACAACCTTGTGGGGTGGAAACTCGATGGCGCCATCCAGGCCGAAGAGATCGGGGTTTTCGTCACCGAAAGCCTGTCCCATGACAAAAAGCGGATCCAGCCCATGGCGGGTGCGGAACAGCGTACGCCACCTGAGGAAGGCTGCCGGAGCATCTGGGATGGTCCCAGGCCGATAGACCATAAGCACCGGTCGGCCATCAAAATGGATGTAGCGTGGATCACGCAGATACCGGGCAAAGCAGTCCACGAGGGCTTCGTCGTCCTCGGAACGGTAATCCTGCGCGATCAGCAGATCATCGTCTGATCCATCCCAGCGGCGGCTCCAGTTCTCGTTTGCCCACATGAGGCAGAATGGAAGATCGATCTGCGGGTTGGCCAGCAGGATTTCAAGAGGCTGGTCCAGCAGGCGTTTGCGGTTGAACCAGTAGAAATAGAAAATGAAACCTTCGATCCCCGCGGCCTGGGCCATTGCAGCCTGTCGCTCGAGGATTTCGGGTGTGTTCAGGGTGTAATGCCCCAGATCCCGTGGAATACGAGGCTGGTAGTGGTCCGAAAAGCGCGGAATGCCTCGGGCCAGGTTGGTCCACTCCGTGAAACCTTCGCCCCACCAGGCGTCGTTTTCGGGGATGGTATGAAACTGCGGCAGGTAATAGGCCAGAATACGGGCGCGGCGGATGGCGCTTCGGGGTAACGGGCATGCTTTTTCAAAAAGCGGCCCTGGCTTGCTCCGGCGCTTGATTTCACCAAAAACCGATATCTCGGTCTCGGGACTGCACGGATGGATATCCGGCCGGTCGCGGTTTTCCAGATAATGCAGCAGCGGATTGCTGTCCGGCGAATGCCGAAGGTATTTCCGCCTGTAATAAAGGGGATCAAACCCGTCGAAAGGTTTGCGGGCCTCGCGAAACCCCTGAACCATGTAATGCTCGAGCGCATCGAGACCGGCTTTGGCGACATCGGGATAGGCGCGCAGATAGAAGTCCGGGTCGAACTCGGGGATCGGGCGCAGCCGCGTGTTGTGACGGTTCTTCAGGTAATGGGCGAGGGCCAGCATCCGTTCCGGGACGTGGTAGGTCCGCGCGTACCACAGCGGATCGAACCACGCGATCGGCCGTCGTCCCTCGCGTTCCCCGTGCAGGATATAATGCAGCAACGGATCGCCGATGACGTCGCGGTTCTGGCTGAGATACCAGTGCGGATCAAAGAAGGGATTGGGTTTACGGCCCTCCCGCCATCCATGCTGATGGTAATGACGCAGGACGGCGGTTCCGAGCGTGTGCAGGTCCGGGTTGGATTTCAGATAATAAAATGCGTCAAAAATGCCGGAATGTCCGAGAATCTTTAGGGGAGATGCGTCAGCCGGAAACGGCGATATCCGTGAATCTTCAACAGAGGAATGTGAGAACGGATGCGGCATGTATAACTTTTTTACGTTTTTTTAACTTTATTCAAGGTGTTAATTCATCGTCAATCCAAAAGGGGATTTGATCGTATCGGCCGGCAGTGCCATACCGTGGCGCCCGGGAGGCATGAGGCCTCAGTCGTGGCATCAGGGGTGTATCTGGGATGGACATCAGCGCGTCACCGAGTATCGCGGATGGGCCGGTCTACACACATCAGACCGTGCGGCTGGACAGCGGTCTCGATCTGGAATGTGGCGTGCATCTGGCGCCGCTGGAGGTCGCCTACTGCACTTACGGCACGCTCTCCCCAGCGCGGGATAATGCGATCCTGGTCTGTCATGCCCTGACGGGGGACCAGTACCTGGCGGAACGTAATCCCCTGACCGGCAAACCCGGTTGGTGGAGCCGGATGGTGGGGCCGGGGCTTCCGATTGATACGGATCGTTATTTCGTCGTGTGCTCCAACGTCCTTGGCGGCTGCATGGGCACGACGGGGCCGCGGTCGATCTGTGCTGAGACGGGAAAAGCATGGGACAGTGAGTTTCCGCCAATTACGATGCATGACATTGTGGCAGCGCAGGCAAAGCTGATCGACCATCTGGGCATAGATCGTCTTTTTGCGGTTATCGGCGGCTCGATGGGCGGAATGCAGGCGCTGACCTGGGCTGCGGACTTCCCGGACCGCGTGTTCGCCGCCATGCCGATTGCAACGTCTCCCTTCCATTCGGCCCAGAACATTGCATTCAATGAAGTCAGCCGGCAGGCCATCTTTGCCGATCCGGACTGGCATGACGGCCATTACAGGGATTTCGGTGCCATTCCTGCCCGCGGACTGGGTGTGGCGCGCATGATGGCACATATCACCTACCTGTCCGAGGAAGCTCTCAGCCGCAAATTCGGACGGCGGGTCCGGCATGACGCGGCAACAGCGGTGCCGGCATCCAGCAGTCCGTCGCTGTTCGGGGAAATGTTCGAAGTCGAGAGCTATCTGCGCCATCAGGGCTCATCGTTCGTGCGGCGCTTTGATGCCAATTCGTATCTGACGATCACCCGGGCGATGGATTATTTCGATCTGGCCGCAGAACATGACGGTGATCTGGCCAACCCGTTCCGGAAAT
This sequence comes from Gluconobacter sp. P1C6_b, assembly GCF_018811945.1. Classification (GTDB taxonomy): domain Bacteria; phylum Pseudomonadota; class Alphaproteobacteria; order Acetobacterales; family Acetobacteraceae; genus Gluconobacter. The sequence continues at coordinate 5,016 of NZ_JACRVU010000043.1, read as the reverse complement.
CGCAGACCCGTTTCTGTGTCGTGTCGTTCAGTTCGGACTGGCTCTTCCCGACGTCGCAGTCCCGCCTTCTGGTGCGGGCACTCAACCGGGCAGGGGCGAACGTCTCTTTCGTGGAAATCGAGAGCGACCGCGGGCATGACGCCTTTCTGCTGGAGGAGCCGGATTTCGACCGGACCATCCGCGGCTTCATCGCGGGCGCGGCCGAACATGCGGCCCTTAAGGTGGGAGAACGCTGATGCGCGTGGACCAGCGGCTTATTGCCGAAATGATTGCACCCCGTGCCCGTGTCCTCGATGTCGGAAGCGGGGATGGCACCCTGATCGATTATCTGTACCGCACGCGGTCCTGCGATGCGCGGGGGATCGAAATCGACATGCAGAACGTGACGCAGTCCGTCGCGCATGGCCTGCCTGTCATGCATGGAGATGCCGATCACGATCTGGCCGACTATCCTGATGACACGTTCGATTACGTCGTCCTGCAAAGAACGCTACAGGCTGTCGAGCGCCCGCGTGAGGTCCTGAGGCAGATGCTCAGGATCGGACGTCATGCCATTGTATCCTTTCCCAATTTCGGTCACTGGCGGCTGAGGCTTCAGCTTCTGACGACCGGGCGGATGCCGATGACGCCCGTGTGGAATACGCCCTGGTATTCCACACCGAATATCCATCCTTGCACGATCCGGGACTTTCTCCTGCTCTGCGAGGAAGAGGGTTATGTCATTCAGCAATGGCTGGCGATTGATGAAGATGGTGCCCGGGCTCCGTGGCGTCGTTCCATCCGACTGGCCAACCTGTTCGGTGAACAGGCCATGTTCCTGCTCAAGCGTGCGGGACACTGACTGCACTGTTTTGATGGGCTCGTTTTCATATTTCGCAACCTTCGCTCTGCGGTACGGTTAAACCTTGAAGCCGGAGTCTGCTTTCCGCAGGATCCGGCTCGATAACCGTCAGAGTGGAGTTGCCGATTCATGAGCGAAATTCTTCAGGCCATCGCATCCCGGCGCGCGACCAAGCATTTTGATCCAGAATATCAGATCCCCGAGGCCGAACTGACGGCGATCCTGGAAGCTGCCCGTCATGCTCCCACTGCATTCAATATCCAGAATTATCGCTTTCTGGTCGTGCGGGATCGGGAGCAGCGCCGTCGTATCCGTGCCGCAGCCTGGGATCAGCCGCAGGTCGAGGACTGTGCCGCGCTGATTGTCATGTGTGCTGACATCAAGGCCTGGGAGAAAGATCCAGCCCGCTACTGGAAAGACGCGCCCGAGTCCGTGCGCGAGGGCTATGTCGGCATGATCCGCGCCTATTACGAAGGCCGTGAACAGGTGCAGCGGGACGAGGGGATCCGTTCCTGTGGTCTTGCGGCCTATGCGCTCATGATGGCGGCATCCGCGCATGGCCTTCAGACCTGCCCCATGGATGGTTTCGACTTCGCTCAGGTGGGGGAGATCATCAATCTTCCCGCAGATCATGAAATTGTGATGTTCGTCGCGCTTGGACGTGAGGCATCATCGCCACAACCTCGTGGCGGGTTTTTGCCTCTTGATGCAGTGGTTCAGTACGACTGCTTCTCTTGATTACAAAATCTCAAGAAATACCAATGGCTTTTTTCAGGACAGGGTCGCTGTCTCCTTGCAATGGGACAAGTGTTGTCCTACATCCCACGAGCACTTCAGGGCCAGTCTGCTGAAGTGTGATGATGACTTCATAACCCTGCCGGTTCTGCTCTCTCCGGGTCTGTTCCAGGTCCGGTTTTACGGGTGAGGCGGGGTGGAAATGGGGTCGCTTGCCATAAATGCCTGCGACCGGTTGGTCAGGCAGGGGATATAACGGTGCGGTTGCCTGAGCATGACCTTGCCGTCTCAAAGGAGAGGTCCATGACCAGTTTCGCCGAACTCAAGCTTGCCGAGCCAATTCAGAAGGCTCTCGCGGAAGAAGGCTACACCACGCCGACCCCGATTCAGGCAGGTGCCATCCCTTATCTGCTCGAAGGTCGCGATCTTCTCGGTCTGGCCCAGACCGGAACTGGCAAGACGGCAGCATTCGCGCTCCCCATCCTGAACCATATCTTCACGAATCGTCGCCCCGCTCCGCCGAAGGGCGTTCGGGCCCTCGTTCTTGCACCCACGCGTGAACTGGCGTCGCAGATCGGTGAGAGCTTTGCCGCTTATGCGCGGTACATGAAGTTCTCCTATGCCGTCGTCTTCGGTGGGGTCGGGCAGGGACGTCAGATCGAGGCTACCCGTCGCGGTGTGGATGTCCTCGTGGCAGCGCCCGGTCGGCTGCTTGATCTGATCGGGCAGAAGCATATCGATCTTTCAACTCTGGAAATCCTCGTTCTTGATGAGGCTGACCGGATGCTGGACATGGGCTTCGTGCGCGACATCCAGCGCATCATGGCCCTGCTTCCCAAGCAGCGTCAGACCCTGCTGTTCTCGGCAACCATGCCGCCATCCATCAGCGATCTGGCCCATTCGCTTCTGAAGAACCCGGCAACGGTTCAGGTTACGCCTGAGTCGAGCACGGTTGATCGTATCAATCAGGCTGTCATGTTTGTTGACTCCGGCAGCAAGAAAGATGCGGCGCTCATGCTGCTGGAAAGCCCGAGCGTTGCCCGGGCTGTGGTTTTCACGCTGATGAAGCATGAAGCCAACAAGGTTGCCGAATTCCTGAACAAGAATGGCATCCGCGCTGAAGCCATCCACGGCAACAAATCCCAGGGTGCTCGCGAGCGCGCTATGGCCGGTTTCCGCAGTGGTGCCATCAAGGCTCTGGTGGCAACCGACATTGCGGCCCGCGGTATCGACGTGGACGAGGTCAGCCACGTCTTCAATTACGATCTGCCGAATGTGCCGGAATCCTACGTCCACCGTATCGGCCGTACGGCCCGGGCAGGGCGTGAGGGCTGCGCAGTTTCCCTGTGTGACGCTGAACAGCGCGCATGGCTCAAGGATATTGAGAAGAAGATCGGCAAGCCCATTCCCGTTGTGACGGATCATCCCTTCCATTCCGAAGAGGCCCGACTGTCTACGCAACGCCCGCCGGTTCTGGGCGGGGGGCGTGGCGGCGGCGGCGGTGGACGCCGCCGCTCGGGACCGCCCTCGGGTGGTCGTCCAGGTGGTGGCCGTGGTGGCGCCCCCGGTCGTGGTGGTCCCCGCCCAGGCGCGCGCTGATCTCATTCATTCAAACGCATACTGAAAAGCCCGCCTCTGCAAATGCAGGGGCGGGCTTTTTGCATTCCAGACTGACAGGGCGCGGCAAGATAATGCTCCCGCAACGGGGTAGTATGTTCGGGTTTTTTTTACAGGAAATATGGCGGAGAGGGTGTCCGCCGATGTAGGGCGTCACGGAAAAGCAGATCAGCGCAATAACCGTTGTTTTTCATAGCTTTACAGAAATCCATGCCATCCTGAAGAAGCAGATAGACGCATTGAAACCCATCCCGTAAGGTGGGACGGAAGATGGGACTGAAAAGCCATGAGTAAGCTTCCGCCGAACCAGCTGACTGTCCGCAAGGTCGCCTCCCTCAAAGACGGGGTCTATGGTGATGGCGGAAATTTATGGATCACTGTCCGGGGTGACACCCGGGCCTGGACCTTCCGCTACAAAAGCCCTGAGACCGGTAAAAGACGGGAAATGGGACTCGGTCCCGCCCGGGATATTTCTCTGGCCGAGGCCCGGCTCCGGGCGACCGAAAACCGGCGCCTGCTTCTGGAAGGGATCGACCCGCTGGGAGAGAAAGCCCGGCAGAAGGGACCTGCCGTTCAGGAGCGCACCTTCGCACAGGTTGCCGAGCAGTACATCACCGAACAGGCGCCGGGCTGGAAAGATCCGCGCTCGGCGCCCATGTGGCGCAGCTCTCTGGAGCGGCATGTCTATCCCGTCCTCGGTCAGAAACAGATTGGCAGCGTGCAGACAGAAGACGTGCTCGCTGTCCTGCGACCGATCTGGGAAAACACGACCGAAACCGCAACACGGCTGCGTGGACGAATGGAGCGTATTCTGGACTATGCGCAGAGCCATCACTGGCGCGAGGGGGAGAACCCGGCCCGCTGGCGGGGGCATCTGGCCAACATCCTCCCCAAACCCACGGCAGTCACGAAGGTGGTGCATCATGCCGCCTTGCCCTATCGCGACCTCCCGCCAGTCTACAGCCGGCTCGGCGCCGAGCATGGGGTAGGAGCTCTGGCCGCACGGTTCATCTGCCTGACCGCAACCCGGTCTGGCGAGGTCCGCAACGCCCTGTGGTCGGAAATCGATCTGGAGAAAAAGATCTGGACCATCCCGGCCGAGCGGATGAAAGCCGGGCGGGAGCATCGTGTGCCCCTGACGAACGGAGCGATGGCCCTGCTGTATAAAGTCCAGACGCTGAGATCCAGTTCCGGTGAGGACAGCTTCGTGTTTCCCGGTGGCCGGGTCGGATCACCGTTGAGCGATGTCGCGGTCTCCAAGGCCCTCCATCAGGCCGCAGGCACGAAGGATGTGACGATCCATGGTTTGCGCTCCAGCTTCCGGGACTGGGCGGCCGAAGAAACCGACTTTCCACGCGAGGTCGCCGAAATGGCGTTGGCCCATGCCATCGGTGACAAGGTCGAGGCGGCCTATCGCCGGGGGGATCTCTTTAACAGGCGTGCCGAGATGATGTTTGCCTGGGAACGCTTCTGTGCCGGGCAATCCAGTAAGGCGGTCGCAAAGCCTCAGCGTCCCAATCCTGACAGCGCCCCGCTGTTCACCTGGAAAGACTCTGACATCGGGGATTTAGGCTGTGTTGACAAAAGATCCAATCCAGAGCCTCGCGGCGGCGAGGTTGAGAAAGCTCATGAAAGACAGGACGGTCTTGTCGTATCGGGTGGCGATGCGGCGCATCTGCTTGAGGTGGCTGAACATCCGCTCGATGCGGTTACGGTCCTGGTAGCGCCGCCAGTCTGTTTTCTGCGGCGCACTTCGGCCTTTGCGTGATGGAATAATCGGCAGGATCCCGTAGAGCAGTAGGTCCTGGCGGAAACTGTCGCTG
>NZ_JACRVU010000042.1 GCF_018811945.1 Gluconobacter sp. P1C6_b | reverse complement strand
CAGCGACAGTTTCCGCCAGGACCTACTGCTCTACGGGATCCTGCCGATTATTCCATCACGCAAAGGCCGAAGTGCGCCGCAGAAAACAGACTGGCGGCGCTACCAGGACCGTAACCGCATCGAGCGGATGTTCAGCCACCTCAAGCAGATGCGCCGCATCGCCACCCGATACGACAAGACCGTCCTGTCTTTCATGAGCTTTCTCAACCTCGCCGCCGCGAGGCTCTGGATTGGATCTTTTGTCAACACGGCCTAGCCACATCTGCGGATACCTTGGCGGAGAGTGTCCGGCGCGGCGAGATCACGCCGGAACAGGCCACTCGATCTTATGATGGGCAGGCTGCCAAGGTCGAAAAGCTGGCTCAGGCGCATGAAAAGGCTGTTCAGGCATATAACTCTGCCTCGGGTGCGATAACTGAAACCACCCAGAAAGCCAGTATGTCCAGCCAGCAGATGGGCATTCTGGCAGACGAAGCGCACAAGTTCTTCGATCAGGTCATGGCAGGCGGCTCCGCATTTCAGGCGGCCTTCTACCAGGTGCCGAACATGGTTCAGGTCATGGGCGGGTTTGGCAGTGCGATCGAGACCGTCACGGGCTTCCTGGTCGGACCGGCGGGTCTGGCTCTGGCGGGAGCGGCGGCCGCTGCGGCCGTCTATAAGGTCGGAGCCTCGGCCGAGGCCGAGCAGGAACAGCTGGCGACGCTGTCACAGCACCTGCGGACCACCCGCGACGATTACACGGCCATGGCGAGCGCGGCCGAGGTGGCGGCCCGTCAGCTCTCTGCCGGCAGTGGTCTGTCGCTCGATGACAGCCGCAGCGTCACCACGACCTTTGCGGCCGTGCCGACGATCGACAGCTCCAGCCTGACATCCCTGTCTCAGGAGGCGCGGGATCTCGCGGAAGTCATGGGCGAGACCGTGCCGGAAGCTGCCAAGGAAATGGCGGATGCCTATGCGGACCCTGCCAAGGCGGCGCAGGACTTTGCCGACAAGGGTCTTCTGGGCGTGCATCAGGGGCTGGTCACGCAGGTCAAGGATCTTCAGGACAGCGGCAACCGGATGCAGGCCTGGCAGCTGCTGATGCAGCAGCTCGGATCCGCGACGCAGGGTGCGACCGATCAGGGTCTGACGCCGTTCCAGCAGGCGTTGCGGAACCTGAAGGAGTCCTGGGACGGTCCGATCCAGGGGGCCAGACAGCTGACATCCGCTATCGGTGACGGGATCGTCTCGGCCGCCACGAAGGGAATCAATGCCCTGGCGTCCATGGGCTCCAGCCTGCAATCCGTCAAAAAATGGATGGACAGCTTCCAGCCGGAGCGTGTTGCCTATGAAACCCGGCAGCAGCAGGTCCAGCAGGGCAGCAGCTCGGGCGTGTCCGGCCTGATCGATACGGTCGGGCAGCAGATCGGCGCCACCTCGGATGTCATCTCTCTGGCGCACCGGATCCAGCCTGTCGAAAGTGCAACGGGGCAGTATGACCGCAATGGCGCGGTCGTGACATCCTCGGCCGGTGCGATCGGCGCCATGCAGGTCATGCCGTCCAATGCGGCTGGCAATGACCTGACGGATCCGACCGGCAATGTCACGGCGGCCGAACGTCTACTGGTCCGCCTGTATTCCAAATACAGCGGCAACGAGCAGCTTGTCGCCATGGCCTATAACTGGGGCGAAGGGAACGTCGACAAATACCTGCAAGGGCAGGCCGCGGTGCCGCAGTCCGTGCAGGACTATGCCCAGAAGGTCACGGGTGGCCAGACGTATGGTGCCACCACCATCGCCACGATGCAGGGCAAGGTCGATGACGCGACAAAGACGTCAGATGACTCGACAAACGCGAAGTATGCAGAACAGACCAACGCCATCAAACAGCTGACCTCTGCCCAGGAGGCGCTGGACACGCTCCATAAGGCGGGCGTGGTCACGGACGCGGACTATGCGACGAAAACGCAGGATCTGACTGAGCGTCTGATGGCGCATAAGGGCGTCCTGAATGATCTGCGGGATCCAATGCAGGAGCTGGCGCATCAGCAGCAGCAGGCAACGGATGCCGCCTGGGCTGGCACGGCCGCGCAGAAGGCCATGGTCCAGATCGACCAACGGACCGAAGAAGCGGCCCGTAAGCTGGGTTACGCTCATGCGACATCAGCACAGCTTCTGAAGGCGGAAGCCAACGAACAGCAGGTTCTGACGGGCCAGTTCAACAGCTCGATCGAAACCATGGACCGCAAGACAGCGGCCCAGAACACACTGCTGTCGTCCTATGATGCCAGCAAGGGCAGCCTGGACGACTATCTGCGATCGGTGGAAGCCTCGGACACGGTCCAGGCAACGTCGGTCGCCGGGACGCAGGAACAGGCTCGCCAGACGGCAGTCCTTACGGACGCGCTCAAGCGGCAGGCCGAGGCGCAGGCGGACATCACGACCGCTCGCAAGGAGTATAGCCAGAGCCTCGATCTCGACTACATCAAGGCTGAGACGGCGGCGATCGGACAGGATTCCGATGCCGTGTCGGTGCTGATGGCCGTCCTGAAGGAACGCAATGCACTTCTGGAGAACGGTGCGGATCTCACGTCCAAGGCTTCACAGGCCGATCTGGATAATGTCGCGGCGATCCAGACGGCCACGAACGCCTACCAGAAGCAGCAGGACACGCTGAATGAGCTGACCAGCGACATTTCGTCAGCGGCTGACACGCTGTCGAGCAGCTTCACGCAGGCCCTGGTCAACGCCTCGAATGGCGGGGTGAAGTTCAAGTCCGCCATGCAGGGTGTCGAAAGCCAGATCATTTCCCTGGTCGCCAAGCTGGCGCTGATCAATCCGCTACTGAGCGCGATCGATGGCAAGAGCCGGACGACACTGGGGGATGTCTCGTCCATTCTCTCGGGGGCATCCTCTTCGGGTGTCACCAGCGCGAATGCGATCAGCACCTATTCTGGAGGCTGGGGATGGAATCCGGTCAGCTCGGCCGGATCCTCGGTCAGTTCTGCAAGCGGTCTTGGTGGCTCTACGTCCTGGTCGTCTTCGGGGCTCAAGACCAACCTGTTCGGCACGGCCACGGTGGGCAACCTCCTCGGCGGCATCGGCGGAGGTTTCGGGATCGGCTCGGCGCTGTCCGGTATCGGCGGCGGGACCAAAACCAACGGGCTGATCGGCAGCGGTGTCGGTGCGGCAGCAGGTGCGGCGGCCGGATCGTTCATTCCGGTGATCGGCACCATGCTGGGCGGTCTGATCGGCGGTGGTCTGGGCGGTTTGATTGGTGGCCTCTTCGGGCACAAGAAAAACCCGTACACGATCGATCAGGTCATGACGACGGGAGGCTCGCTCTCGCTCGGCAAGACCTGGAATCAGGCACAGACCGACGAGATCACGGCGCAGCTCAAGTCTGACATCGCGTCCTTCAACAAGGTTCTGTCTGCTGAGGGAGTGAGCATTGGTGGCGGTGATGGCGGGCTGCTGGGGACGGTCCGGAGTGATCCAAACAACAAGGACAAGTCCCTTCAGTCCGTCTCGCTGACGGATCTGCTGAAACAGGCGACCTACAGCACGTCGGACGCCACGTTCCAGCAGGCTCTCCAGCAGGGGCTGCCGAGTGACGCGACCTCCGTGTCGGATTACACGACGGCGATCGAGAACCTGAAGACCATGGCGGACACGGTCGATCAGCTGGGCGTGGCGGTCTCGAAGTTCAATTCGGACGGCACGGTCACGGTCGGCAGCTTCACCCAGGCGACCGGGGATCTGAAAACGGCGCTGGATACCATGCTCGATGGCAAGACGCTGTCGACTTCGGATCTCCAGACCCAGATCTCCACCATCACCACCTTCGTCAACACCACCATGCCGGGGCTGCTCGATGCCACCGTCTCGGGCCAGCAGTCCTGGGTCGAGCAGATGGCGGCGCTGCAATCCACCTACGCGGCCGCTGCGTCGCAGGCGGACAGTTACGGGCTCGATGGATCCGCCATCAGCTCGAAGTTCAATGACCTGTATCAGGAGGGGTTCAATGACCAGCTGACCACGTTGCGGCAGAGTGATCTGTCCGTCCAGGCGCGATACCAGGCTGCCACGGGCGATGATGAAGGGGCGGCGCTGACGAATTTCGATGTCAGTGCCGATCAGCAGCGCCAGCAGCTGGCTGACAGCTGGAAGAGCTTCCTCGGGGATTCCTATGCGTCCCAGCAGGAATACATCAACCAGTCGGCCGACCTGGAAAAGACGCTCGCGGCCGAACGTCTTCAGATCCAGCAGCAGTACAATGACCAGGCGCTGCAAAGCGCTGAAAGCGTCATGTCCAGTCTGGAAAGCTATGGGGCGGGTCTGGCGACGTCGGATGCCTCTCCGCTGTCGGCTGCCGATCAGTACAAGGTCGCGAATGACAACTTCACGACCGATCTGACGGCAGCCCAGGGCGGGGATTATACGGCGCTCCAGGCGATGCAGGGCGACATGCAGACGCTGCTGTCGACCAGCAAGACCTATAACGGATCCGGGACGGCCTATGCCGATGACTATGCCCGCGTCATGCAGGCCTTGCAGAGTCTTGGCAGCGTCAGCACCGATGACCTGACAGCCTCCGTCATGAAAGAGGCACTGAAAACCTCAACCGACACGCTCAACACGACGCTGCAACAGCTGGTCGATCTGGCCGGCAAGCAGCTGAGTGAGGCGCGCATGACCAACCTGAAAACCACTACAGCAAAGGCGGCATGACATGGTGTTATTCCGGACGGTTGAGATCGACCTGGTCCTGCCGTCCGCAGTCAGGAGTGACAGCAGCCCGGCCCATGGGACGCGGCCGCATGGCGCCCTGACGCGGCAGGCGGCCAGTCTTGAAGCCGTAGAAACCCTCCGTTTCTCGGATCTGGGCTATGTGACGCCGGATCATGTTCCCTATCCCCCGATCGTCACTCAGGCTTTCGATCTGGACCGGGGGCTGTCTCTGTCGTCTTCGGCTCTCGGGGGATCGTCCAGCTATGGCGCGATCACCCTGATCAACGCGGACGGTGCGCTCGATGACGTCATCACCCAGAAGGTCAACGATCATCTGCCGATCAGGATCTTCGGGGGAGAAAAGCGCTGGGACGATGCCAGGGGGTTATGGATTGATCCGCCACCTTCTGCCCTGACGCCCATCTTTGGCGGTCTGGGCACGGTCTGGCAGCCGGACCGCAACGCGCTGTCCATTCCGCTGCTCGATGTCTCGTCCTGGCTGTCGGTCAATATGGACGTCAGGACCTATGGCGGCGGCGGAAAGCTGGATGGCGACAGCAATGTGGCCGGCCGAAACCAGCCTCGGGTCCGGGGGACGGTCTGCAATATCAGCCCCACCCTGATCGATGCCGCGAATTACGTCTATCAGGTCAGTGACGGGCCGGCCGCGATCACCGCGCTTTACGAGGGTGGTTTTGGCGGTGGGATCGGTTATGGCGGAGATGTGGCGGATCTGTATGCGGCCTCTCCGGCGCCCGGAACCTATACGGTCCAGCGCAGCCCGACCGGAACATGGCTGCGGCTGGGAACAAAGCCGGTTTACGGCATCACCGTCGATGCCTTCGGATCCTTCGCATCCGGGGCGGCGCCTCAGAACGTCCTCGATATCCTGCGGCAGATGCTCGTGGAGGATTTCGCGTTTCCGGCCGGTTATCTCGATCCATCCTGGTCGACCACGTCCGATCTTGCGCCCTGGGCGGGAGGATGGTTCTGGGACGGTTCGGAGACTGTCACCGGAGCGGACGTTGTCAACACGCTGCTGTCGGGGCTGGGGATTTCCCTGATCCCGACCCGAAGCGGGACGATGCGCCCGGTCGCGCTCGCACCGCCCGTCTACGGCACGCAGCCCGTCCTGGTCCTGACGCCTGACCAGATCACGGAGATCTCGTCCGTGGGCCTGGACAGTTCCCTTAATCCCCCGACATGGCGCTGGCGCATCGGCAGCCAGCATAATTTCACAATCCAGACTTCAGGATCCGGGCTGCATCCCCAGGCGCCCACGGACCGGCAGGCGCTGATTGCCATCTCGGACCGCAATTCGGTCTGGTTCAGCGCTGTCGTCAAGGCGCGGTGGCGGGTGCCGAACGATCCGTCACCTGTCACCACGGCCCTGCAAAGCGCCTATGACGCGCAGCTGATCGCTGAACGTCATGGGGATCTGTGGGGCAGTTTCCGTGAACTGTGGGCGGTCTCCGTTCCGGCAGCTCTCGCATGGCAGGTGGATCTGGGTGACTTCGTCTCGGTTCAGGCTCCGGTTCCAGGCCTGTCAGAAGCCACGATGGGCTGCGTTGTTGCCGAGCATATCCGGTCCTCGGACGCGACCGTCACACTCCAGATCCTGATCCTGGGGAATCCTCAGAACCCGGCCGACCAGACCAATGATTTTGGTGGCGACCTCGAAGACATGGTGCCCGCATGAAATTTCTGAATCCGATCATGACGGCCTGCGCGCTGCTGCTGGGCCTCTCTGCGGCGCAGGCACAGACGCCGTCAGCGCCCGCTCTCAATGCCGGTCCGAACTGGATTTCCTGGAACTCGTCGAAGAACCCGAATGACATCGTCAGGGCGCCGCAGGTCTCGGCCTGGTTCCCGACGAAAATCGACAGCAAGAACGGCAAGGCGGTCAATCTCCAGATTGCCGGCAGTCCTTCCATCCCGACCTGTCCGGTGGCGTCGTGTCCCACCACGACCGCAGCAGGCGGTCCGGTGGTGACGGCGTTTTCGTCCTACGGTTCCACAACGCTCGGGCCACAATGGGAATATCAGGGGTATTTCGGGCTCTACATGAATACGGGCCGGGGCTCGGCCACGGGTGGCATCGCAGCGCCTGGCGCGAAGATGGCGGCCTATTTCGGGGCGATGCAGGACGTCAACAGCGGTCCGGGCTGGGGGATCAACTGGAACGTCTCCCGCAATTTCCATCCGGCGACCGGATCGGGGACGCTGTTCGGGCAGCCCGGATCCGGGACCATGAATGATCCGGGAGCCATGGCGGCCAACATGTCCACGATCGGGGCGGAAGGTGATCTGAACAATGCCGATCTGGACTGCAATGGCCAGAGCGGCTGTTTCATCGTCAACATGTTCCTGAATACCACGTCGCGTTTCACCAGCCTGGCGGGGATTTTCTTCGGTGCGTCTTCAGGACAGACCGTGGCCTCCTATCACGACGCCATCTACATCGGCGGCAAAGCCAACGGCGGGACGGCCGATGTGGCAAGCGACAATGACATCTGGTCCCAGGGCGGCGGCGCCTATGGCTATCACGCTTCCGGCACGCATTCTGAAGCCGGTGTCTTTGTCGAAAGCGCCGGCAAGCATGACGTTCTGCTGACGGGGCCGTCCACCAGCTCCAACCTCAATATCATCAGCAGCGCATCGCCGGCCAAGATCGTCATCAACGGATCCTCGTCAGTAGGGGATGTGATCGTCAGCACCGCGACGAATGGCAATGTGTTTTCAGCCCAGGGGACGCACAGTACCGGCTCTGGCTATCAGGACCAGTCCACCGCCAGCAGTGGCGCCAACATGTCCGGGAAATACAGCTATGCAGCCTTTGTGGCTGAGAATGCCCAGACGAAACTGGCCTTTACGGCCGCGCCCGGTCAGGAGGTCTGTTTTGATCATTCCGATCGCTGCGTGACCTATGACGGCAGCAAGCTGGTTTACTCGATCGGCAGCAAGCGCGTGTTTTCCGTCGATGACCAGGGCAACATGACCCTGGCCGGCACGCTGTCACAGAACGGGATGCCCTGAGATGGAAAACTGTGGCTTTGGCTATCAGAACCGGGTCCTCGATGGCGTGCTGTCGGCGGATGCGCAGGCTGATCAGCTGCCTGTCGGCAACCTCGCCAGTCCCCAGGGCTCCGCAGCGGTCGCCTGGCGCGTGCCAGGGACCACGGGCACGCTCACCCTGACACTGCCCACGCCTGCGCCGCTGCGGGTCTTTTCGTTCCACCGGACCAACCTGACCGCCGCTGCGCAGGGAACCGTCACCGTCCGCAATGCCGGCACGATCGTCCATGAGTGGGCAGGGCTGCTCGGTGTGAGCAACGGGCAGGCGGTCTATATCGCTCCCCAGGCTGTCACAGGCGATACGGTGATGATCACCCTGAACGACGCGAGCAATCCGGACGGCTTCCTTTCCCTGCCGCTCGCCTATATCGGGCCGCTGTGGCAGCCGGTGCGCAATTTCTCGACGGACAGCACGGCCGGCTTTGCCAGTGGCGTGGATGAAGCCACGGCGCTGTCGGGAGCAGAGTATCCGCAGGCCCGCTGGATCCAGCGCAAGGCCTCGATCGCCCATCAGTCCTATGGCACGGCCGAGGTCCAGACCCTGCGGGAGATCTGCCGTCTGGGGACCATGGGGCGCAATATCCTGTTCGTGCCGGATCCGGCTTCGGATGTCCCCGCGCAGGACGCGCTGTTCGGCCGGCTGTCGGGCGGAGACCTGTCCAATCCGTTCGGGCCGGCCGACCGCCGTGCCCTGACCTTCACACTGACAGAGAGACTGTGACATGACGGCGCCGCAGCTTGCAGATTTTGTTCTGGAGACCGCCACCAATCCCGGCACGGCCGCTTTTACGCTGAATGGTGCTGCGACGGATCGCAGATCCTTTTCCGCAGCGTTTCCGAACGGGGGGCGGGTTTTCTATTTCGCGGATGATGGCACCCAGGCGGAATGGGGCATTGGCACCCTGACGGTCGGCACGCCTTCCACGCTCGCCCGGACCACGGTTCTGGGCAATAGTTATGGCACGGCAGCGCTGCTGAATTTCGTGGCGACGATCGAGGTCTATAACGAGATCCCGGCCGCCTGTCTCCCGATCCTTGATGACGACGGCAGCCTGACAATCAAAGGCGGGCTGGATGTAGGATCCGGCATTACGGCCGGTGGCGTGGCGGTTCCGACGAAAACGGATCTGTCGCAGTATATCTCCGGGGTCTGGGCGCTCGATCCGAACAGTTCCAGCGGCCGGCGGGGATATGGCCTGCTGTACGATACGGCGAAACTTCAGGCCTTCCTGTTCTATGGCAATGACAAGGGGACGAACCCGCCAGGGCAGAACATCATCGGTCTGACCAGCATCGACTGGTGCCGGGCCAATGTCGTCAATAACGGCGCCGCCTCGGGGCTGGAGCCCGTCAACAATCTGGTCCGGGATCTGTCGGACGGTTCGCTGATGGTCAACACACCCAGCCTGGTGGCGCTGCGGTTTGCCCAGGCCAGCTTCGGGACGCTTTCTGGCGGTTACTGGATCCGGGTGGGGAACATCCTCTTCCAGCAGTTTACCGTGAGCAATATCAACGGCAGTTCCGGGACCATCGCGTTTCCGAAAGGCTTCAGCGGTACGCCGTCGGTCAATCTTGGCACCACCAATGCTGGCAGCAATGGCAACTCCGTGATCGCCAATATCAATCGTGGCTCGGTCAATAATTCCGGTCTGAGCGTGTTTGTGGTCTGGCAGGCGGGCGGCACGTCGGATGTCGCCAGTGATACGGATCTGACGATTACGGCCATGGGGCCGGCATGACGGAGAACAGCATGTCCGAGACGTCTTCTGACGCCCTGGAAAACGAAGCATCCGGACCGGGCGTCGTGCCTCTGAGGAATCCGCCCTATGCTCCTTTCCCCAACGGTGTGCCAACCGAGGCCCTGCTGGCGACGGAGGCCACCCGTGCGACCTGGCCGGCACGGTATTATGCCTCCTATGACCGAACGGCGCCGCAGCCCACGCCTGTCACCGGATGGTGGGATGTCTGGGACATGTCCGATGTCAGCAACGTGCCGCCAGCGGCCGACATGGTGGCGCTGGCAGAAGCGCAATGGTCGGCCCGTCTGCCGTTCGGGGCCGGGGTGCAGGACGGGCAGGTCGTGGCCTATATTCCGCCCTCTGCTCCGCTGTCTGTCCAGGTACAGGCGCAAAACGAAATGAGCTGGATCCACCAGCAGGCCAGCCTTGCGGCCGCCATGGGCCAGAGTTTCACGCAGGCCATGCGTGACTATGTGACGACCGTGTCTGCTATCGCTGCGGGCACAGACACCACAACCGGGGCTCTGCCGGCGCGGCCGGGCGATATCATGGCCTGAGCCAGACCGCCGTTTCTGCCTCTTACCGCTTTCTCTGACAGCCGCCTTCGGGCGGCTTTTTTTATGGAAAACCGATGCCTGACACACAGACGGCCGCTTCGGCCGCAAGCCTCCCTGAAGCTCTCACGGCGGCAGAGCGGATCCGGGTCCTCGAAGACCGATGCCTGACGCTGGAAACCCAGCTCTCCAGTGTCGGGAACAGTCAGTCCGATCTCAAGGCGGAAATGCGACAGGAAATCGCTTCGCTGCGGAGCGAGATCGAGGCCCTGGCAAAGTCCATGGAAAGCAGCAACCGCCAGATCAATGGTAAGCTCGATCGCCTGTTCGGTGCGCGGGCCGTCGTGACGGCCGCCATCACATTGCTGACCTCGATCCTCGGATCCGGGGTTGTGCATCTGGCGGTCTCGATCGGGAAGTAAGCCAGCCACCAAGACTATGCTCGAGGTCACACAAACGCCTTGCAAGCAGCATGACAATCCTTGCTCACACAGGAACAAAATGTTTCAATAACTCTTGGACTGTGTCGAAATATGCCTTTCTAAGGTATCCCTATCACTACGGAAAAATAATAATGACTGTCGAGGACGTTTATCGGTCGGAAAATATTCTTGTAAAAAAGATCGGAGCGTTTTCAAAAGACAATTTAGTCATAAGTTTTGATAGTTATACCGATAGGCCTCACCTTGATAGGCCAGGTTTCGGAGAACATTTTTTTCAAAAAAATAGCATTGACTGCATCCATGTTCTTTCAAGAACCAATACTTGGTATCAATACCCAGAAATGGGTAACGTTATAGATGGAGGGATCGAAGAACTGTTTGTTGATGCGATTGTCTGATGATTTTAGTTTTTTGGCGCTTTGATTGAGGGTTTCGGGGGTGACTTTCGCTCTGCGTTTTGAGCAGATCGCGGTCCATCGCCAGTGGGAGGACTACGCGCTCGCGTTCAATCTTTCGAGGAAGAGGAAGCGGCGCATGTTGTAGACAATATTGGCAAGGCCGATCCTCATGGTGGCCCGGGTGATACCGACAGTTCGGACGAA
>NZ_JACRVU010000041.1 GCF_018811945.1 Gluconobacter sp. P1C6_b | reverse complement strand
TCTTCCCGGMAAAGGTCGCCGCCATCCCCTCGATCGCCTGCCGTTTCCACTGGGCGATCATCGTCTGATGTACCCCATGTTTCGAAGCCAGTTCCGCCAGCGTCAGTTCCCCACGGATCGCCTCCAGCGCAACCCGTGACTTGAACTCTGCCGCATACCGTTTCCGCGTAACCTTGCCCATAAAACCCGTCCTCGTTCAGGCCAGATGATAGCTTATCGCCCTGTCCGAAAAATGGGGACCACCTCTCAATGCCGATTTACTCATTCCATAAGCCGTAAGACCTTCGAACGGCATTCTGTCTCCATGCACAGAACCTATCAGGATAATCCGGCCGCCCTCACTCATCTGACGCGCAGCTTCGACGGATGCGAAATAAGGGCCGCGAATATTGACGTCGATCAGATGGTCTACTGCATCCGGCTCCAGCGTTAGCGGGTCGCCTGGCAACAGAAGGGCGGAATTATAGACCAAAACATCAAGCGGCCCTATCTCGCGCAGGAGGGCAATCGTCGCATCGCGGTCTGAAGCGTCGCTGCGGATCGCGTGTGCGCCAGTACGAGCCGCGACTGCCTCCGCAGCTGTCTGCGATCCAGCCCAGGTGAATGACACGTCGTCGCCTTCTGCAGCAAAGCGCGCGACGATCGCCGCCCCAATTCCACGACTGCCGCCGATGACCAGAATTTTGCGTGTTGCCGAAGCCAACATTAGGAGCTCCTTGAATTTGTTGATTGATCGCTACATAATTCATTAAGCACTAACGTCAAGGATTTTTGAGTGACCGATCATTTATTATCAAAAGGAGCGCGTGGCCGCCCCCGCCGGTTCGATCCAAATGCCGCTCTCATCACCGGGCGCGCATTATTTCACACGCACGGTTATGAAGCGCTTGGTATTGCCGCCATTACCGAGGCACTCGGTATCCGGCCGGCCAGCTTCTATGCTGCGTTTGGGAGCAAGGCCGCCTATTTCGAGCGAATTGCAGAAGCGTATGTGGCCGAAGTTCTGCCGCTGGAGGCCTTCTTTCGTGATGACTGTCCGATTGTCGACAGTATTGCCGAGCTGCTGGGCGAAGCCGCACGCACATACACGACCTGCAGTGATCAAGCAGGGTGCCTGATCCTTGAAGCGTTGCGGGCCGATCGTAGCGGCGAAGGAAGGCGCATCGCTATGCGCGTTGCTCAGATCCGTCGTGAAAAGCTGCAAGCCTTCATCGCCCGCGGGGCACCAGCGGTAGCATTAATCGCAACCGACGTCGTGACGGTGACAATGGCCGGCATGTCGGCTGCTGCGCGAGATGGTGTCAGCTGTGTATGTCTGGAGCAGGTCGCAGCGGTTGCTACGGTCGGCCTACGTTCACTTATCGAGGGAAGCGCGTAGGCAGTTGATCAATAGTGATGATATGGTGATATGTTCGCAATCCCGACTCTACGAACTGATCTCAGGCTGACTTTCATTAAACTGCCTATCTGCTCAGTGATGTAGGAGCAGACAGGCGGCTTACGCCTTCAAAGCGGTCGTTCAGACGGTGTCTGCAACTTCCCAAAATCGGACGCAGCTAAATTTAGGATCTGACAGGCGATGGATTCTGCGTAATGTCGGGCAAACTGTGCATCCCAACCTTGGACTACCGCATTTCTCATTTTCGTCGTGGGCCTTCCTCTCTCTATAGACGGGCGTCGGTCGAAATCCGTGCCGGCAGGGTGAAGACGACATGGAAATACCCGACCGGCAGCAGATCGGCCTCCCGCTCGGCCAGCCATGTCCGCGCGGCGTTCACCTGACAGCGCGGACAGTGACGGTTGCGGCAGCTGTTATAGGCGATCCGCCAGTGTCCGCAGTACCCGCAGGGCGCGACATGCCCACCAGCGGCGCATGTTCCTGATGATATCCGCTTTGCCACCAAACCGGCGCTGGCAACTACGATGATCGGACGTGCGCTGGATGCCGACATATCGTTCGCTTGGGTCGCGGGCGACAGCGTGTATGGTGTCGGCGATTTGGAAATGGCTCTACGCCGCACGGGCAAAGGTTTCGTGCTGGGCGTGAATGCCAACCACTGGTTTTACTCCTGGCGACCTGACGTGATGTGGGTCGCCGAGGCCCGCGAGATTATCAACACCCTGCCTGACGAAGCCTGGGTCCGGTGTTCGGCCGGGCACGGTACCAAGGGCGAGCGATGGTATGACTGGTTGTATTGCCCGATGGCCGATCTCCACGCGTCGGAATATGCTGACACCCTGACCGGAACATGGACCCGAGGCCTGCTGGTCCGCCGCAATCCCGCTGATGGCGATCTGCGCTATTTCATAACCTGGTGCCCCCAGGGGACGCCGCTTGAAACGCTGGCCCGCGTTGAAGGCGCGCGCTGGCGGATCGAGGAAGGCTTTGAGACCGCCAAGAACGAATTTGGCCTTGACCACAACGAGACCCGTTCCTGGCACGGCTGGCACCGCCACGTCTCTCTGGTCATGCTCGCCCACGCCATGATGGCCGCCGTGCGCTCCCAGGCGAACGTCCTTGCGCTCAAAAAAAGACCGCTTCCAACGCGCAAAAGCTTATCCAGTGGTCAATTCAGGAAATCCGTCGCCTCGTCGTGAAAATCACCCAGGCCCAGATCCGGGTCCCGCATATCCTCCGGTGGTCCGTTTTTCGACGAGCCCATCAGGCTCAGGCATTAAAATAAAAACGCAACTGTGTGCTGATCACGGAATTTTCAAGCGTCGTATTATGTTCAATGTCGTATGCAGAGCGAATCGAACATAGGAATGTTATGAAAAACAACTTTTTTGTTACCTCATCTATCTTAATCGCTACGTTCCTTGGCTCTGCAAGCCAGGTATTGGCTGTTGAGCAAAAGCCAGCACTCGAGGACGCAGATGTTTTGAAGATGGCGTCGGCCGCCCGCAAAGCTTTAGCCGAGCAGCACATTAATGGCTGTATCGTTATCGCGGACCCTGATGGCGTTCCTCTCTATGTCGAGCGTCAGGTGAATGCTACTCCCAATTGTCTCTCTGCAGCATTAGGAAAAGCCAAGTCGGCCGCCATTTTCAAGACAGACACCAACGTGTCCTATGAAGGGCTGGTCAAAGGAGAGGTTCACAATCTCGCTGTGCCGGATCTCTCAAGCAACCCAGGTGGTGTTCCGCTCTTCGTCGGCAAAACCGTCGTCGGCTCCATTGCCATAAGCACTCCCGATGGCTCGAAGGATCTCGCAGTCGTCCATGCCGCTGCTAACGCTCTCTGACGCGCTGGAGTTGTCTTTGTATGAGCTCTAACCGTCTTTGGCGCTGCTGCCTCGCTGCCGCTGTAACACTGCTTGCGAGTTCGTCCGCAGCTTACGCTGATAATGCGACCAACACCCAGAGCTCGCCTGCATCTGTGAAAATGACAAACCTGCAGCAGACTATCCCCGGTTTTCTGCAATCGCCCTATGGGGCCCCATCATTCGGTGCACCATATGGGACGACGCACGCCCTCGGAGACTGGGGCGGGATACAGCCTTGGCTTCAAAAGCACGGCGTTTATGTCGCTCTTGCCCTGTACGAAGGGATTTCCGGAAATGTATCAGGAGGTCGCAAGAAAACTTACACCGTTGCAGGTCAGGTTGGCAGCACCGTCGATATCGACTTTCGCAAGCTTTTTGGAACCGGTCAGTGGTCAGATGATTTGTGGCTGCACACCCTCATCGTCAATGGGCACGGAACCAATCTCAGCCGCTCCTTTGGTGATAACGGCAATCAGGTTCAGCAGATCTACGGTGCGCGTGGAAACGTCGTTGCCCATCTCGTCTGGGCATATTTCGAGAAATCCTGGTTCAACCATAAAATCGACCTGGCCACCGGCTGGATCCCGACCGGGACGTTTTTCAACAATGCCCCTTGGGTGTGTAACTTCATGAACGTCTGGATGTGCGGAAACGTCACGCCGACGAAGTACCTCGTAGGCGGGCGGGACTGGCCTTCTGGCAATATCGGTGGGGTGCTGCGCCTGATGCCCAATCCTCATGTTTATGTCATGGGAGGTGTCTTCGCCGTCTCGCCACATTCATATAACGGCGGTATCTCCGGCTGGTCCTAGGGACAATCCAATCTGGGCAAACTTTCAACGGAAGCTGAAATTGGCTGGATTCCTGAATTCGGACACGACAAGCTGATCGGTCACTACAAGGTTGGAGTGATGTACGACAACTCGCGCTACAACAACCTGTATGAGGACATCAACGGGCGGCCATGGGTTGTCACGGGTCTGCCCGCTCGCAAACAAAGCGGTCAGACGTCTGTATGGGTCATGGCAGACCAGATGCTGGTTCGACACGGCGATGGCCCATCCAACGGCCTCGTCTTCGGTGCTCAATACGCCTACGCAGACGGTAAAACCTCACAGATCAACCACCATATCGTCGCGGCGCTTATGGATACAGGGCATCTGTGGGGCCGCCCGGAGGACGGTATCGGCATCGCTTTCCAGTGGGCCCATTTCTCCCGCAGTGCGGTTTTGTCCCAGCAGGCTGCTCTTGCCAACGGTTTGGCGCTGGTCGGTGCCAATTTCGGAACGCCATACGGCATTCAGGGCCATGAGACCATTTATGAAGCGTATTACACCTATCATGTCCGGACCGGTGTCACCCTTCAGGGCGACTTCCAGTACGTCAACCATGTCGGTGGAACGACGGTTTTTAACGACGCTGCTGTACTGAGCAGTGCTTTGAATGTTGCCTTCTAGGGAAGACGGGATGTTGAGGGTGTTAAAGCCTGCGTCACTGTCAGAACGGTATTTCAGAACTTGAGGATCTATCTCTATGCGCTTCACAAAAAAGGGTCTCTCCCGCCGGCAGGTTCTCGCAACCTCGTTGACGCTTCCAGCTCTCGGCAGCCTTCCGGGCTTTGCGCGCGCAGCCGGTCTCGTCACCCTTTCGCAGTTTCATGACCTGTGTGGAACCCTGACAGGAAAGTCAGGACTCAATCTTGAAATTTCCAACAGGATCCTCACAGCCCTGACGGCCCTGGACAGCAGCTTCCCCCAGAAGGTCGGTAGCCTCATCAGCGCCATGAAGACCTATGGTCTGAAGGACATGTCCGATTTCAAGCAGTTTGCTGAGCAGAATGCGAATCAGGCTCCTGTTGCGATGAGCATCATTTCCGCATGGTATCTGGGCTATACGGGCACACCCCTCATGGACGCCACGCCCGCCGTGGGCCATCCTGTCGATGACGCAACCTTCGTCACCTATGTGGGCGCCCTGATGTACGCGCCGACAGCCGACACAACCGTCATCCCAAGTTATTCCCGTGGTCACACCAATTACTGGGTGAACCCACCCGCCAGCCAGAGCGCTGGTTGATTGCTGATTTCAGGTAGGTAGAATCATGACCACTCAATACGATGCAGACGTGATTGTCGTCGGCTCAGGCGCAGTTGGCAGCAACGCAGCCTATGAACTTCTCAAACAGGGCAAGTCTGTCATTGTCCTGGAATCCGGCAGGTGGATCCCGCGTTGGAAAATCGTTGAGAACTTTCGTTCGTCTCCGCGGAAAGGCAACCATAACGACCCCTACCCGAACCAACCCTGGGCGCCGACATCTTTCTCACCCGATTATATTGAGAACACAGGTAGCTTTAAATTCCTTCCCGGAATGCTCCGCCTGGTCGGTGGTACAACCTGGCACTGGGCAGCGGCCACCTGGCGCTTCCTGCCCAACGATATGAAGCTCAGGACCCTTTATGGTGTCGGGCGCGACTGGCCTATTTCCTATGATGAACTGGAGCCTTATTACGGACGCGCCGAGTTCAATCTTGGTGTGGCCGGCAGCGACACGCAGGATCAGTCCGGGCAGGGCGGAGCAGGCCAGTTTCCACACCGCTCCACACCGTATCCAGTGCCTCCCGAAGCGGAAACCTACTACTTCCAGCGCATTAAGGCCCGCCTGGCTCCGGAAGGGTTCAACTTCATCCATGAGCCCAACGCACGCACCAATCAGCCCTGGGATGGTCGCCCTGGCTGCTCAGGCAACAACAACTGCATGCCCGTCTGTCCCATCGGGGCCATGTATTCCGGCGATGTCCATGCTAAGCACGTCGTAAAAATGGGCGGCAAAGTTATCGAGGACGCCACGGTCTATAAGCTCGAGAAGGGCTCGGACGGCAAAATTGTCGCAGCGCACTACAGAACGTCCGATCACAAAGACATCCGCCTGACTGCACGGTATTTCATCATCGCTGCAAACGGCCTGGAGACCCCAAAACTTTTGCTCATGTCTGATGTTGCCAACTCGTCCGACCAGGTCGGGCGCAACATTATGGACCATACTGGCATGGGGCTGCAGTTCCTGGCAGACGAACCGCTGTGGCCAGGTCGCGGGCAGGTTCAGCAAGGTGGCATCTTCAACTGGCGTGATGGTGAGTTTCGTCGTGAACACTCTGCCATCAAACATGCCTTGACCAACACCGTGCCAAACAGAGCCATCACACAGCATCTTCTGTCCCAGGGTATCGTGGGACCTGAACTCGATGAAAAAATCAAGGACTGGGCGGCACGTTGGGTGGATATCTCCTCGGTGTTCGAACTGCTTCCAAACCCTGAAAACCGCATTCAGCCCTCGGCGACCCGCAAGGACGCGCTGGGGATTCCGACCATGACCGTCCACTACAACACCGATGATTACATTGAGCGCGGAGCTGTCAAAGCCAAGGCAGATTACGCAAAGTTCGTTCAGACGATGGGTGGTACAGTTATTAACGACAATACCGGCTGGCAGAACCGTGACCACATCATGGGGACCGTCATTATGGGTAATGATGCCAAGACCTCGGTGGTCGACAAGGACTGCCGGGCCTGGGACCATAGTAACCTGTTCATGGCGACAACTGGCGTCATCCCGGCTTGCGGTGTCGTCAACCCGACCTTGACAGGCGTAGCCTTCGCCATTCGCGCTGCCGATATTATCGCCAAGGAAGTCTGAGTCATGACACGTTCTCTCATCGCTGGTCTTGGCCTTCTCACCCTTGCCGCCATCCCGCATTTCGCGATGGCTCAGGATGGCACTGACGATTTCATTAAAAAGGGAGCTTACATTGCCCGCGCGGCAGATTGTATGGCCTGCCACACCAATCCGGGTGGCAAAGATTATGGTGGCGGTTACGTCATTTCTTCACCGCTGGGGGACATCATTGCCTCCAACATCTCGCCTTCAAAAACCTACGGTATTGGCAACTGGACCGAAGGCCAGTTTGCTCAAGCCGTTCGTGAAGGCGTCGCCCCTGAAGGTAATCTTTACCCGGCGATGCCCTATACCTCATATTCCGGTATCAGTGATGCTGACATTCACGCGTTATATGTGTATTTTATGCAAGGTACCGCGCCTGTCGATGAGGCCCCGGTCAAGAAAACGAATCTTCCCTTTCCGTTCTCACAACGCTGGTTGATGGCGGGATGGAACGTGCTGTATGCGAGCGGAAAGCCCATGCCCGCCGCAACCACACAAGAGGGGGGCGCCAAGCGCGGTGAGTATCTGGTCAACGTGTTGGCTCATTGTTCGACTTGTCACACACCGCGTAACATTGCCATGTCTGAAGACCAGAGCCGCTTTCTCGGCGGTGCGGACCTCGGGGGGTGGCACGCACCAAATATCACCTCGGATCCTGTCAGTGGCATTGGCGGATGGAGTGACGAAGACATCAAGTCCTATCTGCGTGACGGCAGTGCTCATGGCAAAAGCCAGGCGGCAGGAGGCATGGCAGAAGCGGTCGAACACAGTCTGCGTCACCTCACTGATTCTGACCTGACCTCGATTGTCGAGTACCTGCGTACCGTCAAGCCTGTTCGGGACCCGAACCAGAAAGCTCCGGGCTTCAGCTTCAGCACGCCAAAGCTCGCAGACCTCGCAAAGCTTGACGCACCGATCGACCGCAGCCCTGATGCGATGACACTGGGAACAAGCACCAATGGTGCGGAATTGTACACCGGTGCGTGCGCCTCGTGCCATCAGTTGAACGGGCAGGGGACACATGACCAGTTCTATCCTTCACTGACCTCGAACACCATTGTCGGTGGTCCAACGTCTCAGAACCTGGTTATGGCCATCCTCAAAGGCGTGGACCGTGCCACCAACAACGGAACCGTTGCGATGCCAGCCTTCGAAGGCCAGTTGAACAACGAGCAGGTTGCCGCTGTTGCAAACTATGTTCTCTCCAGATTTGGGAATGACGCCTTGCATGTCAGCGCTAGCGATGTCGAACTGCTCAAACGTGGCGGCCCCAAGCCCTTTATAGCACGCTACGCTCATAGCATGAGTGTTGCAGGAATAGCTGCTGCAGGATTGTTTGTTTTGATTATCATTTTTCTTCTAGCTCGCCGCAAAGTGGCAACGCGCTAAGGGACGAAGCTGGAGGGACCGAAGAACCGTTGGGTTGATGTGTCTTGTTTCTGATTCGCGGCTTTGGACGTTCTGATTGACGGTTCTTTTTGACGTACCCCGTTTTTTATGGCTTTGGGTTGATGGGATGACAAGTATCTCGTGGGCGTGCCCCCGAGATACTTGTCTGGCAACCTGATCCGGTGTTCTGCCACCCAGTTGGAAATGGGGGCGCACCGTATTGTAGTCTTTCCCGCCAGTCAGCCAGAGCCTGTCGGGCATGGCTGAGAGACGTGAACAGCGTCTCGTTGTGGCATTCATCCTTCAACCGGCCGTTGAAACTTTCGACAAAACTGCTCTGTTGCGGTGTCCCGGGGGCGATATAATGCCATTCAACCTTCATCTCATCCGCCCATTTCAGGATGGCATGGGATGTGAACTCCGTACCGTTGTCACTGACAATCATGAGGGTTTGCCATATCTTTCCACCAGGGCCGTCAGTTCCCGCGCCACACGTCCACCTGATAATGATACCGAAGGCTGTTCTGATTCAGTCCTTGGACGGAGGGTCGGGTATGGCTAGAGCGATTGCTTTACGGACGGATTATACGGCTGATGCGCTTCGGTGGCTGGCCGCTCGTACACGGGATGCGAATGTTGCAAGGCGCCTTTTGTCTCTGGCTGCGGTGCGTGAGGGTAGCAGTCGAGGCGAAGCGGCGCGGATCGGTGGCATGGACCGGCAAACCCTGCGGGACTGGGTGCTCCGGTTCAATGCTGCAGGCCCAGCCGGCCTGCGGTATCAATGGTGCAATGCCTCTGTCTGCCGCCTGACGGCGGACCAGCAGGCGGAGCTCTCGGCATTGATCGTCGCCGGACCTGATCGTAACCGAGGCTGTGTGGTCCGTTGGCGCAGTATTGATCTGAAGCGGGTGATTGAGAAGCGTTTCGGTGTTTCATATCACAATCGCCAACGCTATCCTCAAAACTGGAGTGCCATGGCGCATTAGCTCCGCCGCTTAAACACAGTTGCTAGAGACTGAATCAGCAAACGGTCTGATCGACTTCCGCAGAACTTCAGCAGATATCCTCGCTCATATTGCAGCCGCTTTGTTCCACGCGCTCATCCGCCGGGATAGAGTCTTCGGCACGATGGCTCCCATTCAGGCGATACGGTCAAACATAGATGAATAAATTCAAATAATTTTATCTGGACGCTGTCCACATGGTGAATGAACTATTTCAATAGTTCCTCTTCACGAGGCTCTTTTGAAATACTTTTCATAATGAGCCTCGTAAGGCGCTGCGCGAATTCAGCATCAAGTTTGCCTCCCAGAAGAAGGTGATACCAAAATGCACCATGAAACGCGGCGACCGCCATTTCCACATCGGCATCTTCCAGGATTTCTCCGTTTGCAATGCCGTCACGAAAAATGGTGGCGACGATTTCCGCTCTTGGCTCAACAAAACCGGCCCGGAAACTCTTTAGAAATTCGGGATCGTCCTGCGCGGACGCAATCAGGTTCCTGATCGCAGGTCCATCCTGCTGCAAGTTCCTGAACACGTTGACCAGAAAATGCAGCAACCGCTTCTCGGCGC
The DNA here is from genome assembly GCF_018811945.1 of Gluconobacter sp. P1C6_b. Taxonomy (GTDB): domain Bacteria; phylum Pseudomonadota; class Alphaproteobacteria; order Acetobacterales; family Acetobacteraceae; genus Gluconobacter. Next base: position 2,588 of record NZ_JACRVU010000041.1, on the reverse strand, counting down.
GGCCGTCCGATAGAACGTCCGCATCACCAGCGCTTTCCAGGAACGCGGCCAGAACGAGTTCAGCCTTACTCGGCCATCGGCGATAGAGCGTCTGCCTGCCAACACCAGCCTCTGTTGCAATCATCTGGATGCTGACACCGCAATATCCGTGTTGCAGGACGAGCTGCCGGGCTGCCGCCAACAGGCTTGGCCCAACTTTATTATCGCGCGGGCGCCCCGGAGAGCGAGTAGAGGTTGTCATTTTCGTCATTGCGGTACGCCGGTCTCGTATATATTATGATACCTTGGTCTCGTATTTAGATTGCCCAAACAGGAAATGTCCATGTTAAAGCGAAGGGGCGTCTTTGCTCTGCTCTGTGTCGCATGTCTGACGATCATGGTCGGCTGCGTTATCGTACCTGGCCTGCCCGGCATCGCGACGGCTCTCGGTCTCTCCCAGGAAGCAAGCTGGCTGGTCACCTTGCCCTCACTCGGCGTAGTGATCTTTGGCCCCTTTGCCGGCCACCTGATTACACGCCTTGGCTCTCGCCAGGCCTTGCGTATTGGCCTCGCTCTGTACGGAGCGCTCGGGCTGGCATGTATATGGCTGAGCAACGCAGTATTGATCTTTTCTGACCGGCTTTTGCTCGGGGGAGCAACAGCGATCGTGATGGCTTCGGGCACAGGGCTTTTATCCGATTTTTTTGAGGGACACGCGCGGCTCAAGATGATCGCACTCCAGGGCATGGCCATTGAACTGGGAGGCGTTATCTTCCTGTCTCTGGGAGGACTCCTCGCCAGTATGGGATGGCAATGGCCGTTTTCGCTCTATCTGATGAGTTGGGTCTTTCTCGTTCTCGTCGAACTGTTCGTACCGTATCCGCCAGTCAAACCCGTTGCGTCACCCCAAACAGAAGCAGATCGAGGTTCTGTTCTGGGCAAACTGGCGCGAATATATATAGCCGCTCTCCTCTCCATGACCGTGTTCTTCACAGCGATCATCTCCTTGCCCAGACGGCTGGAAGGCATTCACTTCTCCGAGGCGCAAACAGGGTATTTTCTGTCATTCGTCTCTCTTGTCGCTGTAGGAGCAGCGTGGTTTCTCCCAAAAATCTGTCGGCGTATCGGGGAGCAAAACACTTTGCGGGCGGGCTTTCTGGCCTATGCAGCCGCCCATGCACTTTTTGCTTCCATGATGACGGCAGTCCCGATGATTGGCGCTGCAATCATGCTCGGGACCGGTTTCGGACTGACAGTTCCCCTCGTCAATCACCTGACGATCGAACGCACCCACTCTGTCGAACGCGGCTCAGCACTTGCCTACCTGTCTGTTGCCATTTTTATGGGGCAATTCCTGTCATCGTTTTTGGAATATCTCCCTGGCAATATAAGTTCTGCCTTCATAGCCGCCATTATTCTGGCTTTGGGCGGCGTTGCTGTCTCTGGTCGGCCATCGTTGTAAGAAACTGACCAACCTGCGGCGTTTTGCGACACCATCAACTATCCGTCGATCGGGTCTTCGTTCTCTTCAGATCCCAATGATCTGCGATACACCCCATTCAAACCCCTGCGCAGCAGCTCCTGCTGCTCAGCCGACCCGTCGACGGGCAGAAGGGTGCGCCTGGCAATCATCCAGCGACCTTTGTGCCGTTCAAGCTCCCAACGGTTCACGACCACGCGGTGAATGCGGTATCCCGTCGAGGCCCCATGATTTGGCAGTTCGCGTCGATGACCTTCATGGTCAAGATGAATAATCATGAGGTAGGATGTGACAATCGCGACGTCACCCCGCAGATCGATAAGCGGCAGACCAGTAAAATGGGCAAGGCCGCCTAGCAACTGTGTTTAAGCGGCGGAGCTAATGCGCCATGGCACTCCAGTTTTGAGGATAGCGTTGGCGATTGTGATGAGGCGCCGTGCGATAGCGACGATCACTAGTTTATGTGGTTTACCCCGCTCTTTCATGCGCTTGGCAACAGCTTTCAGAACTGGATTATGGCAGGCAGCTGCCAATCCTGCCTGGAACAGCACGTGGCGGAGAGATCTTCTTCCCCCTGAAATGACCCGTTTCCCACGCATCGCGCCACTATCATGAGCCATTGGCGCAAGTCCGGTCATGGCAGCGGCTTCTGTCGCTGTCATGGGGCCGAGCTTTGGCATTTCTGCGAGAAGCATGGCGACTGATACCGGGCCCATACCAGGAATGAAACGGAGAGGCTCTGCTATGGCGGAGAGTTCTTCTGCCTTTGCGATAACGCTTTTCAATCCGTTGTTCAAGCTCGCTGATCTGGCTTTCGAGAAATGCTTTGAGACTGCTGTCCATCTCCTCCAGTTCAGCGCTCACACCTTGCTTGCGGCGCGCCGAAATCTGGGCAGAAAGCCGTTTACGTGCCTCCACCATCTGAGCTCTGCGCACCGTCAGTGCCCGCAGAAACTGGAGCTTCTCATCCGGCAGTGTTCGTCCTGCTTCTGGACGAAAAGCCATAAAGCGCGCAATCAATTCCGCATCGATCTGATCGGTTTTCGCGCGTTTCCCCATGGCGAGTGCGAAAGCTTTGATCTGTGCTGGAGGCAACTGGACGGCATTGAGTCCCATACTGATGAGAACA
>NZ_JACRVU010000040.1 GCF_018811945.1 Gluconobacter sp. P1C6_b | reverse complement strand
ATTTCCGCCAGAACCTGCTGATCCACGGGATCCTGCCGGTTATGCCCTCACGAAAAGACCGCAGTGTTCCACAAAAAAACAGACTGGCGACGTTACAGGGACCGCAACCGCATCGAGCGGATGTTCAACCACCTCAAGCAGATGCGCCGCAGCGCGACCCGCTACGACAAGACCGCCCTGTCCTTCATGAGTTTCCTCAATATCGCCGCAGCAAGGCTCTGGATCAACTCTTTTGTCAACGTGACCTAGATGCCATCGTGACATATAAATAGTGGCCGCTGAAGAAAGATCCGTATGGTGCTTGGCCTCGGGCATTCCACGAACTTACAGCTCTCATTAAGTGTCCGCTATTGGGAAATCCTTCAATGACCCTCGATGACTGATATGAGGCGTAAGCGGCCGTAGGTTTCGTTACCGTTGCCATGCTGTCCGTCAGCACCACAAGTCTGATGTCTGGTGTGTTCGTTTCAAAAAACGACCTGTACGGACTCCCGGCTCACGTCTTTATTCCTCCCGATACTGAAAGACTGTTTCAAAACAGACGAATTACACATTAGGCGTTTTCCTGCAGCAACTGTAATTCCGTCACAGAGGCATCACCTGAAAACTGCTGGCGTCGATCATGAAGCTGCCATCCGCCTCAATCCCGAAATAACGCTTCACCTCTTCCGGTGCGGCCTGTTGCAGGGAACGGATGGCCACGACACGCTCAGGAGGTGTGTTCGTTCGCGCCACCCAGCTTTCGAAGTCCATACGCAGGCGATGGGTCCCGACGGTCTGAAGAACGAAACCCGCCTGCCCCAGTAAGTCCGCCCATTCGGCTACGGTATAATCCCGCACATGCGAGAGATCGCGAAGGAGTTCTATCGACTGCAGCCAGCTATCCAGCAGGGCGGAAGGAGGAGCCGTCACATCAATAAACAGGGCTGTACCCGATGGGGATAGCACCCGTCTCGCCTCCCGCAAGCCCGCTATGGCATCCGACCAGTGATGGGTCGTGAAGCGGCAGAACACGGCATCAAAGCTCCCATCCTCAAAGGGGAGTTCCTCTGCGGAGGTCTGCACTGCCGTAACGTTGGACAACCCCCGTCGTGCGGCTTCCTGCGTCACGGCATCCAGCATCGGACCGGTCACGTCGCACGCGACGACCTCTCCAACATGGGGGGCCAGCCGATAGGTGACGTGACCACCCCCGCAGCCGAGATCCAGAACGCGTCGCAACTCCTTTTTCACCACCAGGCGTTCGATCATATCCAGATCGCTGCCCTGACTGTGGACCGTGCTGGAGACATAATCCTGTGCCCGGGCAGAATAGTGCTTTGCCGCGTAAGGTTCCGTCATCTTCTTTGCCTCCGTCATCTCATCTCTCGTGAGCACCCACGCTGCCAGACATGGAAAACGGGTATAAGGTCGTCTTTTATACTGGTATAAAAACCACTATCATGCGTTTTTCCCCTGAACAGCACCGCACCCTTGGAGCCTTCCTGCGCGCGCGCCGCGATGCCCTCTCGCCCGGCGATGTGGGCTTGCATCCGCTGCCCGGACGACGTCGGGCAAAAGGGCTGCGACGGGAAGAGGCCGCCCAGCTCTGTGGCATCAGCACAACCTGGTATACGTGGCTCGAACAGGGCCGCGATGTCTCGTGCTCGGCAGCGACACTGGCGCGTATCGCTACTGCCCTGCATCTCTCGCGCGCTGAACGGGTTTACCTGTTCGAACTGGCGCAGATGAAAGACCCTGATGCGTCCCGGCCCGCTGTTGCATCCGGTCTTCCCGAACCCGTCCGGACATTCCCCGAGCAGATGACCGTTCCGTGCTATGTGCTGGATACGTTGTGGAACGCCTGCGCCTGCAACAGACCGGCCCAGGATCTCTTTGTCGGATGGCTGGATAGCGGGGAGCACAACCTGCTGCGCTACGTCTTTCTTGCTCCCTGTGCCCGGACTTTCCTTGAGGACTGGGAGAACAGTGCCCGACGGGTACTTGCAGAATTCCGGGCCGCCAGCATTCACGGCGACAGGAAGCAGGTTGAAACGCTTGTCCACGACCTGCGATCCCAAAGCCCGGATTTTGAGCGTCTTTGGCACAATCAAAGCGTACTGCTGCGAGAGGGCGGTGCCCGCAGGTTTTATCACCCGGTCAAAGGCCTCGTTGACTTTGACCAGACCAGCCTCACCTTCACGACGTGGCCGCAGTATCAATTGGTGACGCTACAGCCACGATGATGATTGCTGGAGCCACAAAATCCGACACAATCCGATGGATAGCGCCTTACACACGGGCCCTGCATGATCAGATGATAAAGGACCGAAGTTCCATCACGTCGCGTTTGGGTGCGGTCCCGAACCTGCGAACATAATCCCGACTGAACTGCGACGGGCTTTCATAACCGACTTCAAACGCGGCGTTTGAGACGCTGACGTCCTCTGACACCATGAGGCGACGTGCTTCAAGAAGACGCAGTTGCTTTTGATACTGGAGCGGCGTCATGGAGGTCAGCATTTTGAAATGCTGATGGAAAGACGAAAGACTCATGCGTGCGACAGCAGCAAGATGCTCAATCCTTACCGGCTTCGTAAAGTTGGCGCGCAGCAGATGAATGGCCTCTGCAACCCGTTGCATGTGACTGTCGGGCAGGACGAGTTTACAGACCTCGCCCGCATGAGGCCCTGTTAACAGCCAGAAACAGATTTCCCGCATGATCGCCGGCCAGAGGATCGGGAGCGCCGCAGGATTATCGAGCAGTCGTATAAGCCGTCGGATGCAATTCGCCAGATCTTCAGACAGGTCGGCGACGAAGACCCCGAGACCCTGATCATTCGACGGAACAGGCGGCTGAGCGAGTTCCGACATGACCTCACGCAGGATCCCTGCGTCCAGATCCAGAGTGATGCCGATATAGGGACATTCAGGGCTCGCCTCCGTCACACGACCAAGAGCGGGTATTTCAATGCTGACCAGCAGGAACGCCATGGCGCCATACTCGAAAATGGCATCGCCAAACTCTACCGCCTTCGCGCCCTGAAGGGTGATGCAGAGCGACGGTTTGTAGACCATGCCACTCGGCGGCGTCTTTTCGCTCAGCCTGATGATATTCAGACCGTCGAACGACGTCGTGCAAAGCCCATTCGCGCCACAACCCTGCGCGTCCAGATAGTAGGTTACAGCTCTGGCGAGAGATGAAGACATGCCTTGCTCCGGCTCAAATTCCAACTGCTCCAATCTACGCCCTGCGCATGGCCTGAGCCAGACCATTGCAGGATCGGGCAAGAAATTTGGCAGTTCGGGCATTCGTCCTCCCGATAGGCACAGCTAACTATCGACCATCACTTCCCAATAAGGGAATTTCTTACCTGTACAGGAGCCGGACATGAGCAAATGGACGACGTCAAACATTCCAGATATACATGACCGCTCATTCGTCGTAACCGGGACAGGCGGCCTCGGGTTTGAAGATGCGCTGGCGCTCGCGCGCGCCGGGGCAACGGTCATTCTCGCCGGACGAAACCCGGGCAAAGGCGCGGAAGCTGTTGCCCGGATCAAAAGGGACATTCCCAAGGCCGCCATCAGCTTTGAAGCTCTTGATCTGGCTGATCTTGCGTCAATTGCCGCGTTTGGCGAACGTCTGCGTAGCCAACACGACCATCTCGACGTGCTTATCAACAATGCCGGCGTGATGATGCCACCCACACGCAAAGTGACCTCGGATGGTTTCGAGCTGCAGTTCGGAACCAATTATCTTGGACATTTCGCACTCACCGCGCATCTGCTGCCCCTGCTTCGCAAGGGGAACCATCCGCGCGTTGTAACACTCTCCAGCATTGCTGCGCGTGACGGTCAGATCGCGTTTGACGATCTTCAGGCCGCACATAGTTATAAGCCCATGCCGGTCTATAGCCAGTCCAAGCTGGCTTGCCTGATGTTTGCGTTGGAACTTCAGCGTCGCAGCGACGCGGGAAACTGGGGGATCACCAGCATCGCAGCCCATCCCGGCATCTCGCGTACCGATCTGCTTCCGAACGGGGCTGGGGCTTCGAGCATATTGGGCCTTGCGCGGCGGATGTTGTGGTTTCTCTTCCAGCCAGCCGCCCAGGGCGCACTCCCGACACTTTTCGCCGCGACGTCATCGGAGGCAAAGGGCGGCTGTTATTATGGCCCCGACAGGCTGAGCGAGACACGGGGGTATCCCACCGCTGCCAAAATACCTCCCGCCGCACTCGACCGGCAGGACGCTGCCCGCCTGTGGGATATCTCCGAACAGCTTACCCATGTGCAATTCGGGTAAAAACAATGTCAGCTTTCGGCAGGCCGTCACCCTCGTATAGGGGGCGGCTATGAGGCGTAAGCAGCAGGTCCGCTTTCGCCTCATCCCGGACAATTCAAGCGATTGTATGGTTACCCAAAAGCAGACCTCGCCTGCTTCTGTCTTTCCCAAGTCATGGTGAACAGCAATTAACGCCTGCCTGAAGTTAACCGGCGTTCCGTAGCGTGTTATTGAACCGGTCGAACGGCATGTCGATGGCACCAGCCTATGTCAGACGTTCGCGAAACAGCCAGACCGTTTTGGTATCAGGCACGCGATATTCGATCGTCCAAGATCGAGAAAACGCATGAAGAACGGACCGTCGTTGTTCAAATACTCCATCCGTTCATCGGAGATGATTATTCATCCTCTGGATGACGAGGATTTTGAACACCAGAACCGGATCAAAAGAGGGACGGTCGCCTTTGATCCCATCCGCATAGACCAGAACCTTATCCCGGTTAAACGGAACGCCTCAAAATCCACAATCTAGGAAAACGCTTCGAGATGATTGCCAAGCCCACTCAGGCGAGCAATATCCTCTTCAACATCAAAGAAGCCCGACTGTTTCGTCCCTTCTCCCCGTCCAGGAGCAGGAGAAAGAATCACGGAGACCCGCTCAAACCCCATGGGTTTTTCGAACTCTCCAGGCGATGGCCGTTGGTATAACCCAAAATATTTCTGCAAATTCTCTTAACGACCGGCCTACGTCCCTCAGTTCGCGCGTGTCTACATTCGCGTGCCGTCAGAACAGAGGGTCGACCACGGTGTTTCCCTGCCAGCCGGAGCGGGTAATAGCTCTGATAGGTTTTTCGCCCTACTGCCTTGAGCAGCAGGATGGAAGAATGGGGCGGCTCGCCGCGCGCTTCCGCCAAACCGATGAAATTTAAAACACAAAAATAACACAGATATGGTTTGTTCATAACAAATTCGAGAGACATTAAATTGCTAGTTGATCACATCATATGATCATCATACCAGTTTAGTGTTCCCAACTTTGGTGAAGCAGACGTGGCATGACAAAAATTGCACTGTTCGGTGCTGGCGGAAAAATGGGTTTCCGGCTGGCGTCCAATCTACGACATTCGGCGTTTCAAGTGGCGCATGTCGAACCCGCAGCACCCGGGAGGGAGCGCCTCCAAACGACCCTGGGAGTTGAATGCGTCTCCGAGGATGACGCTCTCACCCAAGCAGATGTCGTGATTCTCGCTGTACCCGACACCTTGATCGGGCGTGTATCCGCATCATTGGCCGATCGGCTCTCGCCCGGCACGATGGTGATCGCTCTGGACGCCGCTGCACCCTTCGCCGGGCATCTCCCGCAGCGGGACGATCTAACCTATTTTGTCACGCATCCTTGCCATCCGCCCATTTTCAACGATGAGACCGGCATGGAGGCCAAGCGGGATTTTTTCGGTGGCGTTCACGCCAAGCAGCATATCGTCAGCGCCCTGATGCAGGGTCCCGAAGAAGCATTCGCACTGGGCGAAGAAATCGCAAAGGTCATCTGGGCCCCCGTGATGCGCTCGCATCGCGTTACGGTCGAGCAGATGGCGCTTCTTGAGCCTGGTCTCTCGGAAACCGTGGCAGCAACTTTACTGGTCGTCATGCGGGAGGCGATGGACGAGGTGATTGCGCGAGGTGTCGACAAGGTCGCCGCGCGCGATTTCCTGCTGGGCCATTTAAACGTGCTTGGCTCCGTCATTTTCGAGGAAACTCCAGGCGTGTTCTCCGACGCCTGTAACAAGGCGATCCAGTTCGGAAAACCCATGCTGATGCGTGACGACTGGCGCCGCGTTTTTGAGCCAGAGGAAATCGCCGCCAGCATCGAACGCATTACCTGACGAGCAGTATTCCTGTCCCGCCAGGTTCCTGACCTCATTTCACGATCAAAGAGTATTTGAGCATGTCCTGTCTGACTGACATGGTCGTTGTGACCTACCACATCGAAAGCGCGGGCGATCCCGAAGCGCTCGCGTACAAGATCGCGCACGATCAGTCGACAGGCACATTCGTGCCACTGGCGGGTGAAACACCAGAACTCAAGGCGCGCGTCGCCGCCCAGGTGGTGGGCATCCGCCATCTTTCGTCGGTTGGAACACCCTCATTCCCTCAGGAAGCCGGAGCGCGAGAGTATCGTCGCATTGAGGCCGATATCGCTTACCCCGTTGCAGCCGTGGGCCCCGATCTAGCGGCCATCATGACGATAACTATGGGAGGCGTATTTTCGATACGTGGCTTCAGTGGCATTCGAATTCGCGATATCGCGCTGCCCAAATCGTTCCGGAACGCTTACCCCGGTCCACAATTCGGCACATCGGGAACCCGCATGCTGACAGGCGTGGAAGGACGTCCCGTTATCGGAACAATCATCAAGCCCGCGCTGGGCTTGCGCCCCCACGAGACGGCAGACCTCGTGCGCGATCTTGTCGACGCCGGGGTCGATTTCATCAAGGACGATGAAAAACTCATGTCCCCCGCCTACTCGCCGCTCGAGGAGCGTGTGAAGGCCGTAATGCCCGTCATCTTGGACCATGAGCAGAAGACCGGTCGCAAGGTCATGTATGCATTTGGAATTTCCGCGACCGATCCGGACGTGATGATGCGAAATCACGACATCGTCGCCAATGCGGGCGGCAACGCGGCCGTCATCAATATCCAGTCGGTCGGCTTCGGCGGAATGGCCTTTCTGCGCAAGCGCAGCCGTCTTGTCCTGCACGCCCATCGCAATGGATGGGACATTCTGACGCGCCATCCGGGTCTGGGGATGGATTTCAAGGTATATTGCAAATTCTGGCGTCTTCTGGGCGTCGATCAGATGCAGATCAATGGTATTCGCGCGAAATACTGGGAGCCGGACGAATCTTTCGTTCAGGCTTTTTCCGACTGTACGACGCCGATCTTCGCTCCCTCCGACACATGCATGCCGGTCGTGTGTTCAGGACAGTGGGGTGGTCAGGCCCCGGAGACATGGCAACGCACGGGCAAGACGCTCGACCTTCTTTATCTCTGTGGCGGCGGCATCGTCAGTCATCCCGACGGTCCGGCCGCCGGCGTGCGTGCGGTCCGACAGGCTTGGGACGCGGCGGCACGCGAAATTCCGCTCGCAGTCCACGCAAATACTCACTCCGAACTTCGCCATGCCCTGGAGACATTCGGGCAACTCGACCTTGCATAGTGCAAACGATCGGAAAATGGCCATGAAACTCATGATAGCCTATTACGGCGATGATCTGACAGGATCAACGGATGTCATGGAGGCTCTCAGTCTCGTTGGCGTACCAACCGTGCTCTTCATCGAACCCCCGACGGAAAAACAGCGCGCCGTTTTCGCAGACGTGCGCGCCATCGGACTCGCTGGCACAAGCCGAAGCGAAACACCTGAATGGATGCGCGTGCATTTGCAGGCCGCCTTTCACTGGCTGCATTCTCTGGATGCGGAAATAACCCATTACAAAGTGTGCTCGACCTTTGATTCCTCACCAGAGGTCGGCAATATTGGCACTGCGTTGGACATCGGCCGCGAGATTTTTGGTCATACGCCCGTTCCGATCGTCGTGGGAGCACCTCAACTGCGTCGCTACACGGCGTTCGGTCATCTGTTCGCAGCCTTCCAGGATCGGACTTACCGCATTGACCGCCATCCCGTGATGGCGCGCCACCCTGTGACGCCAATGGCAGACTCGGATCTGATAGCCCATCTCTCAAAACAGACAGCCGCCCGTATTGTGCTAGTCGATTTTCCGACTTCACGTTCCGACGCAGCCGTTGATCGGATCGCTGCTGATGCGGAAGCCCTCCTCTTCGATGTGCTCGACACAGCCAGTCAGACGGCCGTCGGGCGTCAACTCGTGCGGCTGCAGCATAACGGTAGTCGCTTCGTGATCGGTTCGTCGGGCGTCGAATATGCACTCGCGCATGCTTGGAACGTGCACAATTTCGATCTGCCCCCGCTTTCTTTCGAGGCTCCGGGTGCAGTGGAAAAAATCGCCGTCGTCTCGGGCAGTGTCTCCCCGACAACGGCCCGTCAGATCGAGCACGCGGTCAGTCAAGGCTTCGTCCGTCTTTCTCTGGACCCGCGGGTATTTCTAGACCATGGCGCCAGGGATGCCCTGATCGACGTTACACAGGCAGCGCTGGACGCCCTAGATAAGGGACAAAGCGTGATCGTCCATACTGCGCTCGGCCCCGATACCGATTTAGGCGCCGAGCTCGCCGCCTCTGCCATGGATGGACGTCATGCTATCGGACGCGGCCTCGGCCAGCTCCTTGCCCAGTTGGTCCGACAAGCAGGATTAAGACGCGCCATCATCGCTGGTGGCGATACCTCCAGTCATGCTTTGAAGGAAATGGGGATTTACGCGCTAACCCTGTGTCTTCCACTTCCGCAGACGCCCGGCTCGCCGCTGTGCACGGCACATTCGGATGACCCTGATCTGGACGGTCTCCAGATCGCCCTCAAAGGCGGTCAGGTCGGGAACGACGTCTATTTTTCCAACATCCTGCAAGGTCTGGCCTGAAGACAGGCGAACCGGAACCGAAGAGAACGCTCATGGATTCGAAAATCGCGTATCGGAGCCTGTCCTCAAGCCCGAAATATATTTTCTATCTTATCGTGGTGGCATGCGCCGGGTGGGCGCTGGCTTCATACGATGTCAATCTTCTAGTTCTTGCCCTGCCAGAAATCGCCCAGAACCTTGGCATCAGCGAATATGAGCTCGGCATTCTCGGCTTCGTTGTCTACGGCGCACAATTTATCGTCACCCTCTTCGTGGGCTACGGTATGGACCGCTACGGCCGCAAGCGGATGTGGATGATCTGCATGAGCGGCACGGCCATCTTCACTGGAATGACCTGCCTTGTGCATAATTTCTGGGAACTTGCCACGGTCAGAGCACTGGCATCGGGCCTTGCCTACTCAGAACTTGCCGTCTCCATCACGATTGTCAACGAGCAGTTGCCTGCACGCAATCGCGGCCTTCTCTACTCGATCGTGCAGGGTGGATGGCCGCTGGGAGTTTTTCTTGCCTCTGGAGTCTACCTGATTTTCGACAGAATGGGTTGGCGCTTCGTGTTCCTTCTAGGGGTATTACCCATCCTCGCTGTGATGCTCGGCCGCGTTTTCATAAAGGAATCGGAACGGTTTGAGGAAGAAAAAATACGCCAGTCGATTGAGGGAACGAAGCCCACGCTCCGGGAACTTTTCCTCATGCCGGGCGATATTCGGCGTCAACTCGTGATTTTGTCGATCGGGTGGATTTCATACGGCGCAAGTTACGTGGCCACGAATTTCTACATCACCTACTGGCTGACGGAGCACAAGAACTTCACAAGCCATCAGGCGAGCTTCCTGATGCTTCTGTCGGGAGGCGCCGGTTTTTTCTTCTATGTCGGTGGTGGATGGCTCGGCGAACGGATAGGGCGCAAGACTGTCATCGTCCTTTCTGCCACCCTTGTGGCACCGCTGAGCCTCATTTTTCTCTACGCTCAGGCTTACTGGCTCATCGTTCTCGACTACTTCTTCCTGTATCAGATCACAAACGGCGTTTGGTCGGCTGCAGGATACGCCTACCAGAGCGAGAGCTTCCCCACACGCATTCGCGGAACCGCCGTCGGTTTTCTCGCTGCCATGCTGGTGCTGGGGTTCGTTTCCGGAAGCGTCCTCTGGACAGCAGTCGCAGGCCAGCACAATCCGACACTGACGTGGGTCGTCGTTGCCGTACTTGGATCACTTGGCATGCTCGTCACTGCGCTGCTCCGGCCCATTTCGCCGGGGCAGGAACTCGAAGCCATTGTTTCATGACGTAACCATTGGCCAGACAGGAGCGCTTTTTCCAATCGTCGCATCCGCCATTAGCCCCCGTACCTCGTTTTTCGCCCATGGAGAAGCCTATCATGACAAATACGGGTTCATCGCCGAAGATTTTGCATGGCGCTGTTGTAGGGTGTGGTTTTTTCGCTCTCAATCAACTTGAAGCATGGCGTGCGCTCGACGGTGTCGAAATCGTCGCCCTCTGCGACACCAATGAAACGCGTCTGGCCGAAACTGGTGCCCGCTTCGGAATAACGCGACTCTATACGGATATCGAGGCTTTGCTGGACGACGAAGCCATCGACTTTCTTGATATCGCCACCACTCCACCCTCTCACAGGATTCTCGTGGAGGCTGCGGCCCGGCGCGGGGTGGCGGCGATCTGCCAGAAGCCGATCGCGCCGTCTCTGGCCGACGCGCGTGCGATGGTCGAAGCGATGGCGACCTCCGGCAGGCCCTTCATGATCCATGAGAACTTCCGCTGGCAGACACCCGTTCTCGCCCTCAAGGCGCAGATCGCGGAAGGGGCCGTCGGGCTGCCATTCTGGTGCCGCATCAGCTTCCGGTCCGGATATGATGTCTACGCTCAACAGCCCTATCTCGCCAAAGGCGAACGTTTCATCATCGAGGACCTCGGCATCCATCTACTGGATGTGGCTCGCTTCCTGATGGGGGATGTCGCATCGCTTTGGGCACGGACTCAACGTGTGAACGAGACGATCAAGGGTGAGGATGTGGCGACCATCATGCTTGGGCATGTGAACGGCACCACCTCTGTGATCGATTGTTCCTATGCCAGCACCTTCGAACGCGACCCGTTCCCGCAGACCCTCATCGAAATCGACGGCACCTCCGGGTCCCTGCGCCTGACACAGGATTACAAGCTGCTCGTCATGAACAAATCCTCAGACCGCACGCTCGACGTCACGCCGCTCCTGCTCGACTGGGCGCAGAAACCCTGGTTCAATATTCAGGAAAGCGTACTCAATATTCAGCGACATTGGGTCAAATGCCTCCAAACCGAGGCGGAGCCATTCACGAACGGACGAGACAACCTGAAAACTTTCGCCCTCGTCGAAGCCGCCTATGAAAGCGCCTCTGCCGGGCGAATTATCGAGGTCTCCTGATCATGCCACGCACTCCGGAAAGTCTGTTGGTCCGACGCTTCGGCACTACGGAACCTCCAGTTGAAGCGCGCCGCCTTTGTGCCGGACGTCTTGAAGCGGATCTCGCAGACGGTCAGTTGCGCAGCATACGATACGGCGGCATCGAGATTATCCGGGGGATCAGCTATGTCATTCGCGACAAGGACTGGGGTTCTTACACGCTTAATAGCAGCGAACTGCACGTCACAGAAACACGTGGCGGTTTTTTTGTCCGTTACGAGGCGTCCTGCGTCGATACGGAGAACAGCGAACAAGCGATCAACCTCTCCGTGCGCATAGAGTGCTTCAATGAGCATGATCTTATATTTGAAGTGACGGCTTGCCCCGTGAAGGACTTCGTAACCGCACGTTGCGGTTTTACGATCCTGCATCCCCTCAACGGAACTGTTGGGCAGCCGGCTCTCGTCAATCATGCAGACGGGAGCGAAGAAAAGACATATTTCTCTGACCTCATCGAACCATGGCAGCCCTTCAAAAATGTCAGAGCGATCACTCATTACCCCAAGGACGGCCTATGCGTTTCGTGTCGCATGGAAGGCGATGTCTTCGAGACGGAGGATCAGCGTGCGTGGTCAGACGCATCATTCAAGACATATGTGCGCCCTCTGGCATTGCCTTGGCCTTATATTCTGCCAGAGAAAAAGCCGTTCAAACAATCCGTCAGGCTACGTATTCGTGACGAGAGAAATGGTATAAAGGAAGGCGAGGATCAGTCCTTATCCCCTGCCACCCTGAAGCTGGGCCCACCCATTGGCCGGATGCCGGATATTGGCCTCATACTCACGCCAGAGGTCGCATTATCACAACAGATGACGAGAGAACGAATTCGCGAAATCAATCCGCGCCTTCTTCTGCTGCATTACGATCCCGCCGCAGGGCATGATCGCGCCGCGCTCCAGCGTCTCAAAACCCTCACAGACCACCTGGGAGACGACCTTTCCTTTCACAAGAGGCTGGAATTCGCGGTCCCCATCGACGAGGCCCCGCAGATCGTCATAACCAGACTGCGCGCGGATCTCGATGCAACAGGCCTCAAGATCGACTCACTTATGCTTTGCCCGGATGTAGATCGACAATCAACGCCGCCGGGAAGCGCCTGGCCCGCATGTCCTTCACTGGAAACGATCTATGCAGCCGCGAGGACGATCTTTCCGGACCTGTTACTGGGCGGCGGCATGATGAGTTATTTTACCGAACTGAACCGCAAAAGGCCGCCAAGAGAACTTCTAGACTTTGTGGCCCACGGCACGAGCGCGATCGTGCATGCGGCTGATGACCTCTCTGTCATGCAGACCTTGCAAACACTGCCGGATATTACCCGCTCCACGCGGCAAATCATCGGCGTGTCCATGCCTTATCATATCGCACCCGCATCCATAGCCATGCGTCAGAACCCCTATGGCGCGCGACTGATTCCTAATCCCGCCCGTCATCGGCAGCCCATGACGGATCGTGACCCCCGTCAGGCAGGGACGTTCGCTGCGGCATGGCAAGTCGGCTATTTCGCGGGAATAGCGTCGGAAACCGTTGAAAGTGTGACGGTCGGTATCGTCGATACGCCGATGAGTCTTTGGGACAGGGAAACGATCTTTCCCATCCATCATACGTCGCGCGTTTTGTCTGAAGCGTCTGGAAGGACGTCATATGCATGCCAACTGGACAACTCGCATATTTTTTCAGCACTTGCATTCGAGAAGCCGTATGGAGCCCGACGCGCAGACGGCGTTTCCTGCCCGCATTTGTTACTTTCGAACCTGACGGACGAGCCACAGGAGCTTATCATCGATGACCACAGAGAAGCGAGGATCATCATGCGTCTTGATGATGAAGGCGATGACTTTTCAGAAAGGCCCCTCCGCGATGGATATGTGACACTCTCGCCCTATGCCACCATGCTGGTCGTTCTGGGACTCTAAACTTCGAACTTTGTCCCGCTGTCAGAGACGATGGGGATGCACAAACAGATCGGCACTGCGGTCAAGGTGGCGAACCATCGCCTGCTCGGCAGCATCAGGATCCCGTTGAGCCAGAGCCTCGAGAATGTCCTCGTGCTCAACGATGGTGACATTCTCCTTTCCAGACCAATGCAGCATTTCAACATGAAACGTCTCCAGCCAGCCCAACATATTCTTTGCGACGCTATAAAGCAGGGGATTTCCGGCAATACGCGCAATCTCAATGTGAAAGCTCATGTCGCATTGAATGAACTGCGGGATGTCGGTCAGCGTGGCCCGTTGATCCGCAATCTTGGCGGCAAGGCTGTCGATATCGCTTTTTGTCGCTCGCTCCGCCGCTACCCGTATCAATCCACGCTCGAAGAGTTTGCGGGCCTCAATGAGATGCTGAAGAGACGTTTCGGAAGAGGCCAGCAAAATACGCGTCGGGAGATCAATCTGCCGAAAAATCGACGTTTCATCTGGATGAGCAATCCTCGCTCTCTCGCCGTGTACGATTGTGATCAGTCCATGATGTTCCAGCCGCTGGAGGGCCTCGCGTATCGCGGGCCTCCCGACGCCGAAAACAGCCATCAGTTCCCGCTCCGAGGGAACAAGGCCGTCATTCGAAAGCGTTCCGTCAAAAATCTTCGTTTTGAGACGATCAAAGATTTCGTCGGACAGCTTTCTTCGCTCTATCGGCTTCTCCATTCTTTACGTTTTATCTGAAAATCAACAAAGGATTAAGGAGAAAATAACCGCCCTCATGCAGAACCTGCGGATTAGCTTGCGACACGGATGACTGTGGTCCGGATCTGGAGTTGGCATCAAGACAGATATGTCCTCAACGCCACACTGACGAAAAAGCGGATCCGTGCCGTCGTCGGTATCACGCCGGTCAATCTCGGTCGTCTGTTCCGGGAAGGGTTCAGTGGCTACGATCCACTTGGCGCTATGGCGACGCAACGGACGAAGGAGGCACGAGGCGGCAAGGAGCAGGTGAACGAACTGCTTCTCCCCAGTGCGGAAGCGGCACATGCGAACGGACTGACTGACCGGGACGTGCTGGAAGCAACCGATTACTACAAAACTCCGACCGCTTTTTTAGCGCCGAGGAGACCGAAGACGAATTGCCGTCCCTTCTTCCAGTCGCCACGTGTCTGGGAGGAGCAAAGCCCAAGGTCTCCATTCAAGATCAGGACGGACATCCGGCCATTGCAAAATTCCCAAAGGAAACAGACGACTATTGCATCGAGACCTGGGAAGCGATTGCCTTAAGGCTTGCAGATCAGACAGGAATCCCTACTGCCGCACACCGACTGATCGAAGTCTCAGGAAAGCGTGCCCTGCTGATGCAGCGTTTTGATCGGATAAGAGAACAGCGCATCCCTTTCCTGTCTGTCATGGCGATGCTGGGGCGTCAGGACGGCGAAAGCGTCAGTTATCCCGAAATCGCAGAGATGCTTTTTCTCCACGACTCACAAGGCAAAGCAGAAGCTCAGGCACTCTATCGGCGCATGGTCTTCAATGTCCTGATTTCGAATGTGGATGACCATCTGCGCAATCACGGCTTCCTGTGGTCCGAAGACAGGGGTTAGCATCTCTCTCCAGCTTATGACCTCAACCCTGTCCCTTCCGACATCAAGGCACGGATCCTGAGCACCCATATCGATCTGGACGACGGCACCTGCTCTTTGGATCTTCTGGAAGCCGCCTCTGGCTATTTTGAACTGTCTTTAGACCAAGCTCGCAGCCTCATCCGAGACGTAGCCACGGTCACTGCCACCTGGCGTAACGTGGCCAAAGCCGCGGGCGCGCGAGGAAGCGAAATCAATCGAATGGCCAGTGCTTTTGAGCATACGGAGCTCAGGCGTGCCCTACGCCTATAAGGAACCTCTATGCTCTATCGCTTGAAACCATAGACATTGTTCTACGCTACTAACCATCTGATCCTAGGCCACGTTGACAAAAGAGTTGATCCAGAGCCTTGCTGCGGCGATATTGAGGAAACTCATGAAGGACAGGGCGGTCTTGTCGTAGCGGGTCGCGCTGCGGCGCATCTGCTTGAGGTGGTTGAACATCCGCTCGATGCGGTTGCGGTCCCTGTAACGTCGCCAGTCTGTTTTTTTTTGTGGAACACTGCGGCCTTTTCGTGAGGAAATAACCGGCAGGATCCCGTGGATCAGCAGGTTCTGGCGGAAACCGTCGCTGTCATAGCCCCGATCAGCCAGCATGGCCCTGGGGTTTGGAACCGGTAATGCCATCAAGGCTTCTGTTGTTCTGTAATCCGAGACCTGCCCGCCTGTGAGGACAAAGCCAGGAGGACGTCCCTGATTGTCGCATCGGGTGTGGATTYTGCTCGTAAAGCCGCCGCGTGACCGACCAGAAGCTTCCGCATGAGCCCCCCTTTTGCCCCAGTGGCCTGCGAATGGGCACGGACTACGGTGCTGTCGAGCATATGCTGCCAGTCATCGGTCAGCCCCAGCTCTACCAGGGTTTGCAGTAGGGCATCCCACACGCCCTGTTCGGCCCAACGGCGAAACCGGACATAAACGGAGTTCCACTTGCCGTAGCGTTCATGCATGTCACGCCAGGGACAGCCGGTCCGCAGAACATGCAGCATGCCATTGAGAAACAGGCGGTTGTCTCCGGCTGGACGGGCCCAACGTCCACGCTCAGAAGGCAGAAGCGGGCCAATCACCGCCCATTCATGATCCGTCAGATCGCCTCGTGCCATGCCTGTTCTCTCTGCTCCTGACCCCACAGAC
>NZ_JACRVU010000004.1 GCF_018811945.1 Gluconobacter sp. P1C6_b | reverse complement strand
CGCGATGGGCGACTGGCGGCATAATGCCGAGCTGGTCGAGGAGCTGAACCAGGCCTCCGTCGATGCCGGCCTCGCCCGCGACCGCGCGCAGAAGCTGTTCACGGCCGGTCTGACCGGATATCTGAACGTGCTGACGACCGAACAGACCGCCCTGTCCGCCGAGGACCAAGCCGTCGTCGGCCGCCTCGCCCGCGTCCGCAACGCCGTCGCCCTCTACATCGCACTCGGCGCCGGATGGCAGGGCAAAGCCCTCACCGACACCAGACTCCCCGTCGAAGTCAAACAGCAGAACGCCTTCGTCAGAGCATTCACCCGATAAGGCACGGGGCTGCATCCCCGTGAAAGCATTTGGCTTTTGCGGGGAAACGGGACAAGGTTCTGACAGGATTACCTCGCCCTTGAGTTAGGATCAGTGATGGGCAGACTGTCTTTCAGGCGGAATATTCCCTCTGCCTTTTTTGCTCTGCTCACCCTCATCCCCTCCGCACAGGCCCGATCCATTCATGACTGCGTCGTGACGAGTGAAGTCGTGCCTTTCCTGAACCCCGCCGGCGCGCCCGTGATCCATGTCCGGGTGAATGACCATGACGTCGGCGCCTTTTTCTCGACCTTCACCACGCGCACGAGCGTCTGGGACGCGAAGGGATTTGATTTTTACCGCGAAGATCCCATCAGGACCATTTCCGTCACGGGCACGGGCGGCAACTATTCCACCACCGTCCACAGCCTTCAGATCGGTCAGGCCGTTCTCAAGGACATGACCGCCCTGCTGGTCGGCGAACGCCCCCCGAAAGCGCCCGACGGGCTGCTCCTGATGGTGGATATCGGGTGGGACATCCTCGGGAACTATCATGTCCTGATCGACCGTTATTCCCAGAAAATGGCCATCTTTACCTACGACACGGCAGCCGACTGCCCGGATATCGGAACCCTCATGAAAGATCCGGGGCCCTTCATTCCCCTGGTGTCGTTCGATGATGAGTCCCCCCAGCTCAATCAGATGACGGCCGTGCTGGACGGGCACAAGGTGGACATGCAGATCAATACCAGCGCCAACCGCTCCATCATCCAGCAATGGGTGGCCCGGAAAATGGGCATTTCACGGCGCATGCTTGCTCAGGATGACGAGATCCGCGTCGGCGCGGGCGACGTCCTGCTGGGGCACAGGCATCATTTCAGCACGCTGCAACTCGGCTCGCACACGCTGCATGACATCACGCTGGACGTCGTCCCGGATGCGGAATTCAATATTCTTGGAATGGATGTCCTCAAGCACTTCAACGTCCTGATCAATCCCATGAGGGGCAGGCTCTGGCTTGAGGACTTCAAGCCCCCGCCAGACTATGTCGAGGAGAAGGCTCTCCCCTGGTCGCCGACCCATGACCGGCTCAGCATCACGCATGCCAGCGAGGAAAAGCAGGCACCACCCCAACAGGAGCAGGGGACGACACCTGCGCCCCACCCCGCCGAAAATCCGTGATCAGGCGTCCGTCGAGCCGCCATCCACATCGAATTTCACACCCTGCGCAAGCGGCAGCGTCCGCCCGTAATTGATGGCGTTGGTCTGCCGGCGCATATAGGCTTTCCACGCATCCGAGCCGGACTCACGTCCGCCGCCCGTTTCCTTCTCTCCCCCGAAGGCCCCGCCGATTTCCGCGCCGGACGGCCCCATATTGACGTTCGCAATACCGCAATCGGAGCCCTGGGCAGACAGGAACTGCTCGACCTCGCGGATATCGGTCGCAAAAATGGACGATGACAACCCCTGCACAACATCGTTCTGAAGCGCGATGGCTTCGTCGAGCGTGTCATATTTCATGACGTACAGGATCGGTGCGAAGGTTTCTTCCAGCACCGGCCCCGTCTGCGACGGCATCTCGACCATCGCCGGACGGACATAGAACGACGCCTCGCCGTTCACATCGACGCGCGTTCCCCCATGAACCGTGCCACCTGCGTCCGCGGCGGCTTTCAGGCTGTCCTGCATCATTCTGAAGGAGGCCGCATCGATAAGCGGACCAACGAGTGCATCACCCTCGACCGGGTTGCCGACCGAAATCGCCTTGTAGACAGTGACCAGCTTCGGCACGAGCGTGTCATAGACGCTGGAATGCACGAACAGGCGACGCAGCGTCGTGCAGCGCTGGCCGGCGGTTCCCATGGCCCCGAAGGCAACGGCCCGCAGCGTCAGATCCAGATCGGCGGATGGCGTGACGACGGACGCATTGTTGCCGCCGAGTTCCAGAATGGAGCGCCCGAAACGCCGCGCCACACGCTCACCGACATCACGCCCCATCCGCGTCGACCCCGTCGCCGAGATGACAGGAACGCGACGGTCTTCCACCATCAGTTCACCGATCTCGCGGCCACCGACCAGAAGCGTGCTGAGCGCGGCCGGTGCGTCACTGCCGAAACGGGCTGCGGCTTTCAGGAACAGGGCCTGCGTGGCCAGCGCTGTCAGCGGAGTCTTTTCCGAAGGTTTCCAGATCACGCTGTCACCGCAGACCAGCGCCAGCGCGGCATTCCAGGACCAGACGGCCACCGGGAAATTAAACGCCGAGATAATCCCTACCGGCCCGGCAGGATGCCACTGCTCCGTCAGGCGATGATCCGGCCGTTCGGACTGGATCGTCAGGCCGTAAAGCTGGCGGGACAGACCGACCGCGAAGTCGCAGATGTCGATCATCTCCTGCACTTCGCCCAGACCTTCGGACGGAACCTTGCCCACTTCCAGCGTCACCAGACGCCCGAGCGCCTCCTTGCTGGCTCGAAGCTCCTCCCCCAGCAGACGGACTAGTTCACCGCGCCGCGGCGCCGGAACCCTGCGCCAGGCTTTGAACGCGTCGAGTGAACTGGCGATCGTCTTCGTCGCCTGCTCCGCACTGATTTCCGCGACCTCGGCAATCACCTCTCCCGTCAGCGGAGACTTCACCGTCAGGCTGCCCCCCGTATACAGGTCAGGCGACACGCCAAGGCTGTCGAGGAGCGCTGCCACTTCGCAACGGAGAGATGCCGTCATTGTTCTTCCTGTCCTGGGTCTTTCATACCGGACGCGGGACACGGCCGAGGCTGCATGAAGCTGACCGAAAAGCATTTCAGGCCCGGTCCCGCGTTCGTTCTATTCACAAACCGTTATGACAGGTTCGTCAAGATGACGCAGCCAGAGCAGACATTTCCGAACGCTTTATGGACCGAAACTCAGGCCTGGATATCCTGCAGGACCTGAAAGCCCTCGAATACGGGAGGCCCCAGCGTCAGCACCGGTCCCTGCCCGGCACCCGCATGCGCGGCCCGGAATTCTTCCGATCGGGTCCAGCCGATGAAGGCATCGTAAGACGCCCAGACGGTATGAGAGGCATAAAGGACGTAATCTTCCATCGCCGGCCCGCGAAGAAACTGGAAGCTGACAAATCCGGGCACGGTTCTGAGCAGAACATCACGGTCCAGCCATTTTTTGCGAAAAGCCTCTTCGCTGTCCGGCCGGACCCTGAATCGGTTCATGGCAATATACATCGCGGCATCCCCATTTTCTCACCCTGCATGACCTGAGTCTGCGGGGCATTTTAACGGGCAGGTCACCCCTGCAGTTTCGCCTGGATTGATCACCCATTCTTCTGAGATGGAACCCCGACGCAGCGTACACAAGGCACCCACCCGCAGCCGGGCCATCTTCCTGTCTGTGCCGGATGCCGGAAAACCGGTAGGATATCCGCAAGCAGGACCACGCAGCCGCATCCTCGGGGACGCAGACTCCGCGTCGATGGCGGCTCAATCAGAAGATCCCTCTGAAGGCAGGACCCATGCAGAATTTTGAATTCTACAATCCCACACGCATCATCTTCGGCGAGAACACCATCCCGAAACTGGCCGATCACATCCCTACCGAGGCGCGCGTCCTGATCCTGTTCGGCGGGTCGAGCGCGGAACGCAACGGAACACTGCCGGCCGTCCGCAAGGCGCTTGAAGGCCGCTTCACACGGGAATTCGGCGGCATCGAAGCCAATCCGACATTCGAGACCCTGATGAAGGCCGTGGAACTCATCCGGGAGGAAAAACTGGATTTCCTGCTGGCCGTCGGCGGCGGGTCCGTCATTGACGGAACCAAGTTCGTGGCCGCAGCCGTGGATTTCGAAGGCGATCCGTGGAGCATCCTCACGACGCATGGCGCAAACGTCAAAGCCGCGATGCCGCTTGGCACCGTCCTGACGCTGCCGGCCACGGGTTCGGAAATGAACAGCTTCAGCGTCATCAGCCGCCAGGCCACACATGAAAAGCTGGCTTTCGGCAGCCCGCATGTCTTCCCGCGCTTCTCGGTCCTGGACCCCACCCGCACCTATTCCCTGCCCGTCCGGCAGGTTGCGAATGGCGTTGTGGATTCCTTCGTGCACATCATGGAACAGTATCTGACCTATCCCGCAGACGGGCTGGCGCAGGACCGTTTTGCCGAGGGGCTTCTGCTCAGCCTGATCGAGATCGGACCGAAAGTGCTGAGCGAGCCGGAAAACTATTCCCTCCGCGCCAATTTCATGTGGATCGCAACGCTGGCACTTAACGGAATCATCGGTGTTGGCATGCCGGAAGACTGGTCCACGCACAGCATCGGCCATGAACTGACGGCACGGTATGACATCGACCATGCCCGGACGCTTGCAATCGTTCTTCCCTCCATGCTGCGCACACGGAAAGAGGCCAAGCGCGGCAAGCTGCTTCAGTACGCAGCCCGCGTGTGGAACCTGCACGAGGGCACGGAAGACGAACTGATCGAAGCGGCCATCATACGGACCGAAGAGTTTTTCGAAAGTCTGGACATCCCCACGCGCCTGTCAGCTTACGACATCGGGGAGGACGCCATCGAGCCTCTGATCGGGCAGCTTGAGGCCCATGGCATGACGGCACTGGGTGAGCATGCCGACATTACGCCGGACGTGAGCCGCCGCGTCCTGCAGATGAGCCTGTAATAAAGACGGGGGGCAGCGCAGGCTGCCCCCCGTTCCAGTCAGAACGTCGTACCGATGACGTCCTGCAGATGCTGGCGGTAGGCTGCGAGTGTTGCCTCCACATCCGGCGCTTTCATCACGTCCGTCGCAAGAAAGGTCGGGAGCGCGGACATACCCAGGAACTCGTGAGCCTTGTGGAATGGGAAATACACCCCGTCGATACCCCGCCCTTCAAAGAACTGGTTCGGATCCGTGAAGGCCTCTGCCGGCGCATTCCAAGTCGTTGACAGCATATAGCGCTTGCCCTGTGCCAGACCACCCGAGCCATATTTGCGCTCCGGATGGGCCCGGCTGCGACCATCATTGGCATAGAGCTTGCCGTGACCGGCCGTCATGACTTCGTCGATATACTTCTTGACGATCCAGGGCAGCCCCATCCACCAGCCCGGGCACTGATAGATGATCAGATCGGCCCAGATGAAACTCTCGACTTCCTGCTCCACGTCATAGCCGTCATCGATCTTCGTCTGGCGGATCTCATGGCCGTTCCTGGACAGGATGTCCGCCGCCAGCGCCTGAAGCGTGTCGTTCAGCCGTCCGTGGGAATGGGCGAAGACCTTGCCGCCATTAAGGAGAAGAATTTTCGTCATGATCGCGTATCCGTTCTGTCAGGCATCGGGGATGGGACTGTTCGAAGACCATGATGAACCGATAACTCCCTCTTGATAATTGTTTCGATCTCCACAAAACCTGTGAAGCAGTTTCATAGATCGGAAAACAGATGGATAACCGTTTCGGGGAGATGAAGATCTTTCTCCGTGTCGTGGAGAGCGGCAGCTTTTCCGAGGCCGCCCGCCTTTCCATGACTACACCGTCCACCGTCAGCAAGCTAATCGGGCGGGTGGAAAACCGTCTGGGGGTCCGGCTCGTAGAGCGCTCGACCCGCAGACTGTCAGTCACGCCCGAAGGTCTGGCCTATTACGACCGCGCACAGGCTCTGATCGCGGAACTGGATGACATGGAAGGGTTCCTGTCCAAGAAAACCGTCCAGCTCACGGGGACAGTGCGGATCAATGCGTCCGTGGCATTCGGGACGCTGGCGCTGGAGCCGCTGCTCCCCGCATTCTGGGACGCCTATCCGGATATCGTGGTCGATCTGTCGCTCTCCGATGAGATGACGGACCTGTATCTGGACCGGACAGATATCGCCTTCCGCGTTGGAAAACTGCAGGATTCCAGCCTGACCACCAGGCATCTGGGAAGCGTGCCACGGCTGATCGTCGGTGCGCCCGGCTATCTGGAGCGGTTCGGACGGCCTGAAACTGTGGACGATCTGGAGCATCATCGGTGTCTGGGTTTCAATTTCCGCCGGGCGGCGCCGGTCTGGCCGCTGCAGGAGCGGGGCAGGATCGTGGACCGGATCGTTCAGGGCCCCTTGCTCGCCAATAATGGTGAGACCGTCCGCCGGGCCGCGCTCCGCGGGGCAGGACTGGCGCGGCTTGCAGAATATCACGTGCGTGAGGATCTGGCGGCCGGACGCCTGGTGGAAGTTCTGGCGGAAAGCGGCACGCGGGACGAAGAAGAGATCCACGCACTCTACCACGGCGGAAAACAGGTACCCCAGCGCATCCGCGGCTTTCTGGATTTTGTCGTCCCGCGCCTTCAGGCCAGCCTCATACCGCTTGCAGAAAATCTATGAACGCAATTCCCAGATCCTGGCTCAGGGGGTCCTTAAGGCAGCCCCGCCTTCTCCCCTGAACCGGACAAGTTCGCGTCGGATAACCTGAAAGACCGTATCGCGCAGCCAGCGGTGAACTCCGTCCGTATCCACACGGGGATGCCAGGCCTGAAAGGACGTGACAGGCGGCAGATCGAACGGGAAATCGAAAGCCTCAAGCTGGATCTGGGAGAGTGGCAGGCGGTCAATCACGATATCGGGCAGCGGCAGGATCATATCCGTCTCGCGCATGGTCTCGATCATGGAATGGTAAGTCGGTACGATCATCGCGATGGGGCGGGTCAAGCCGTAGCGTTCCTTGAGAATAGTGTCGATCGGCCCATAAGGGCGTCCTTTGCGGGAGACACTGATATGATCGTAATCGACCAGCGTCTGCGGCGTGATGCCGCGCGCGAAAATGGGGTGCCCTTCGCGCACCATGGCGCGGAATGACGTCAGGAACAGGGTCTGACGCATGATTTCGGGACGCAGATCGTCCGTGGCGCCCACATAGAGGTCGATCCGGCTGTTGCGCAGGGCTTCGCTGGCCGGTTCTTCCGCCTCGGGCGAGAACACGATGCTGCACTCCGGGCAGTCCTGCTTGAGAGCCATCAGGATTGCATGACCGAACGCCCCGACGATCAGGTCATTGGCGCGGATCGTGAAACGCGGCGAGAGATGCCTCAGGTTCAGCGTTTCGCTGTCATTCACCAGTGCGTCAGCATCCCGCACGATGCTCTGAACCCGGTCGCGGATCCGGTTGGCGAAAGTCGTGGCCACCATGCGCCGGCCCGACAGGACCAGAATCGGATCTCCGAACACGGTCCGCAGCGTGGCAAGATGGCGGCTCATGGCGGCATCGCTCACCTTCAGGCGCCGGGCCGCCTGTGAGACGCTCTCTTCTTCCACGAGAACCTGAAGATAGCGCAGAAGATCGAGATCATAGCGCCTTTGGCTGTCGGTCCGCCTCGCCATCGCACACTCCGTTTCCCGCGGGTTTCAGGCACATTTTCACGCCTTCGTGTGAAAAATGGAAGGGATTTCTGCAACCCTTGCGGAAAGTGGAAACATCACTTGCCGGAAACGTGGGTTTTCGGACTCATACACTCCGGATAGTGGCTGTCTGGTAACGGAAGAGATCCATGGAACCAGCAGCTTCGTCGCCATCTGCCGCACCACCCGCGCAGCCCTCCTATATTCCGCCTTTCGGCATGCGGACCATTGTCGGCTGTCTGGGGATGCTGCTGGCCGTCCATGTGGCCGGCTTCAACGAACACATCACGGAAATCGGCCTCGCCGACATCCGGGGCGCAATGCATATCGGGCATGACGAGGGGACGTGGTTCACCTCGATCTACGAGGCCTTCAACATCGCGGCCATGGCGTTCACGCCCTGGTTCTACATGACGTTCTCGATTTACAGGTTCTCGATCTTCATGACGGCCGTGCTCGCCATGCTGTCGATCCCCCTGCCCTTCATGCCGGACATGATCTCGCTGTGTTTTCTCCGCGCGGCGCAGGGACTGAGTGCGGGATGTCTGCCGCCCGTCCTGATGACGGTCATGCTCAAATACCTGCCGCCCCCCATCAAGGTCTTCGGTATTGGTGGCTATGCGATGAGCGCCACTTTCGGCCCCAATCTGGGTGGACCGCTCGAGGCGATGTGGTTCGAACATGTGGGCTGGCGCTGGCTGTACTGGGAGGTCATTCCCTTCAGCATCATCGCCATTGCCATGATGGCCTACGGGTTGCCACGTGATCCGGTGCATCTCGAACGGTTCAGGAAGTTCAACTGGCGCGGGTTCTTCATTGGCGTGCCGTCCATCCTGTGTGTGGTGACGGTGCTGTACCAGGGAGACCGGCTGGACTGGTTCCGCTCACCCATCATTTCCCATCTGACATTCTGGGGCGGGGCGCTGTTCGTGGGGTTCCTGTTCCATGAGTGGCATCACCACAGCCCATTCTTCCGGCTTCAGTACTGGAAGAACCGCAACATCACGATGGCGCTCCTCACACTCGTGGCGGTGCTCATCATCTGCGGACTGATGATGGAAGTGCCGATGACGTATCTGGAAGCGGTGCGCGGATACCGGCCGATCCAGGCGACCCCGGTCGCACTGACGGTCGCGCTGCCCCAGCTCATCATGCTGCCGCTGACGGCCGCGCTCTGCAACTCCGCGCGCGTGGACTGCCGGTATGTGCTGGCGTTTGGCATGTCGTGTCTGGCGCTGGCGGCGTTCCTTGGAACCTGGCTGACACCGGACTGGGTGCGGGACAATTTCTATGTCCTGCAGGGGCTTCAGATCCTCGGCCAGCCGATGGTCGTGATCCCGGTGCTGATGCTGGCCACCATGTCCCTTGGCCCGGCGGACGGGCCGTTCATCTCGGGCATGGTCAACATGCTCAAGGGCATGGCCAATGCGTTCGCCGCCGCCATTTTTGAAATCCTGCTGCGCCGCCGGGAACAGTATCATTCCACGATGCTGCTGGACCGGGCGGGCAACAACGCCACGTCGCTGTCCGGCATGGGCGATCCGATCCATGCAGCAATCAGCAACACCTCTCCTGACAGCGATCATGTGGCGCGCAATGCGCTTCAGATTTTCCACACCTATCTGCACGAACAGTCGATCACGCTGGCGCTGGTGGACATCTATTTCGTCGTAATGTGCATCTGCATCTTCTACGTCGCGCTGACCGCCGTGCTTCCGAAACGGGTCTATCCGCCCGGCAAGGGGCCTGCTCCGGCCATGCCTGCCGCAGCCCGCGAACCGGATCCCGAACCGGCCCCCTCCTCCATTCCCGCCACCGCGCACTGACGGACCTGCCTCAACATGATTTATGGAAAACCCCTTCTTCTGGCCGGATGTGCGGTCATTGTCCTGACGGGTCTGGCCTGGACGGCTGACCGCTTCTTCGTGGGTGACGGCATCCGTCAGGAAACCAACGACGCCTATGTCACGGCCGATTTCACGACCGTGGCCCCGAAAGTTTCCGGCCGTATCGACCGGGTGCTGGCAGAAGACAACGAATACGTCCATGCCGGAGAAGAACTCGCCCATATCGAAGATGACGATTACCGTGCGGCTTTGGGAGCCGCCCGGGGCGATACCGCTGCAGCGCAGGGCGATGTGGACAACCTTCAGGCTTTGCTGGACCGTCAGGGTTCCATCGTCGATGCGGCGAAATATACCGTGCAGTCCGACGAGGCCGCACTGGTCTTCGCTCGGCAGAATGCGGCACGGTATCGCAATCTCTCCGCCGGTGGGGCCAGCACGATCGAGCAGCAGCAGGGCGCTGAAGCCCGGCAGCTTGAAGCCGTCGCCGCCCTCGCCCGCGACAAGGCCGAAACCAGCACGGCCGAACAGCAGGTCGCGGTGCTGAAGGCGCAGCTCGAAAAGGCACAGGGCGCGCTCCTGAAAGCCCAGAGCGCGGAACATCAGGCCGAACTGAACCTGTCCTACTGCACCATCCCCGCCCCCGTGGACGGTGTGGTCGGCGAACGTGGCGTGCGCGTTGGTGCGTATGTCCATCCGGGCACCGGGCTGCTGGCGGTCGTGCCGGTCCGCAAGGCCTATGTGCTGGCGAATTTTCAGGAAACGCAGCTGACGAAGGTCCAGACCGGCCAGAGTGCGACGGTCTGGGTCGATACGTTCCCCGGCCATCCGCTCAAGGCACACGTAGACAGTCTGGCCCCTGCAACGGGTGTGGCTTTTGCCGCCATCCAGCCGGACAACGCAACGGGCAACTTCACCAAGGTCGTCCAGCGCGTCCCGGTCAAGCTGACCTTCGATCCCGGCCAGCCTCTGGCGGAGAAGGTCCGCGTGGGCATGTCGGTCGAAGCACGGATCGACACGTCCTCCACGCCTGAGGGCATCCATGCCCATGACGAGCGGTATCTCTGGAAATGAGACCTTCCATGTTCCAGCCCTCCCGCTACCTTCTTCTGGCCCTGACCGCACTGTCCGCCTGCACGGTAGGACCGGACTATCATCGTCCCGATCCGCATGCACCGGCCCACTGGCACCAGAGCCTGACACCAGCCGCCAGCCATCCGCAGGAAACATCCGCCATCAATGCGCAATGGTGGAAAATCTATCGTGACCCGACACTGACGGCGCTCGAAGAGGACGTGGCGCGCAGCAACCTCGACCTGCGCGAGGCCGCCCTGCATTTCACCGAAAGTCAGGCTGAACGGAAGATCGCCAGCGCAGCGCAGATGCCGCATATGGAAGGTGCCGCGTCCTATGCCCGGGAGCGTGCCAGCACGAACGGTATTCTCGGCCTTCTGGGAACCATGGAGCAGGCCGGACCCGGTGAGATTGCCAGCGGACAGCAGGGTTTCGGCCCGGCTGCAGCGGACGGTGCAAAAGGCAATCCGTCGTTCAACCTGCCGCAATACGGGTTGAGCGCCTCCTGGGAAGTCGATTTCTGGGGGCATGTCCGCAGGCAGGTCGAAGCTGCGACGGCGGCGATGCATGAAACGGATGAACTGCGCCGCGATGTGCTGGTCTCGCTTATGGCCGAGACGGCGCAGGACTATCTGAACCTGCGCAATATCCAGACGCAGATCGGCATTACCCAGCAGAGCATCGACATCGCCCGGCACAGCGTGAAACTGACGGAACTGCGCTTTGCACAAGGTACGGCGACGAAGCTCGACGTCGCCTATTCCCGCGGGCAGATGCATGGCTTTGAGGCACGCCTTCCGGTCCTGAAAAGCCAGGAAGTGCATCTCGTGAACGCCCTGAGCTTCCTGACGGCGCGGGAGCCGGGCGCGCTGAAGGCCAGGCTTGGATCGTCTCAGGCGATCCCGCCCGTTCCTACTGATATTCCAGTCGGGCTACCCTCCGAACTGGCGGAGCGCCGTCCGGATGTGCGGGCCGCCGAAGATCATCTCCATGCCGCAACAGCCAGCATCGGCGTGGCGATTGCGGACTTTTTCCCGCGCGTGACGCTCTCGGGCAGTCTGGATATTCAGGCATTGCAGTTCAGCGGGCTGGGCTCATGGGCGTCCCGTCAGTATGGGTTCGGCCCCACCATGACACTGCCGCTGTTCGAGGGTGGCCGCCTGACCGGACAGCTTCATCTGCGTCGGGCCCAGCAGAAGGAAGCGGCGATTGCGTTGCAGCGCACGCTCCTGAAAGCCTGGGAAGAGGTCGATGATTCCATGGCGGATCTGAGCGCCGCGCAGGAGCGTCGCAACCGGCTGGAAGAAACGGTTTCGGAAGACGAGACCGCCGTGCATATCGCGCAGCTTCAGTACAGTCAGGGTGCGGGAGACTTCCTCAACGTCCTGACGACGCAGAATGCTCTTCTGGCGAGCCGGAGCGCCCTGGCAGAGTCGAGCGCAGGCGTGTCGATCTCGGTCGCCCATCTGTACCGGGCACTGGGTGGAGGATGGACGCAGAAATCCTGACGTCCATCCACACAGAAACCGTTCTCAGCCGCCGTTCAGGGCCGTGTTGAGAACGGCGGCCAGACGCACACCCGCCTGCTCCAGACGCAGTTCCATGA
Organism: Gluconobacter sp. P1C6_b; assembly: GCF_018811945.1. GTDB lineage: Bacteria > Pseudomonadota > Alphaproteobacteria > Acetobacterales > Acetobacteraceae > Gluconobacter. The sequence goes on along the minus strand of NZ_JACRVU010000004.1, from coordinate 156,295 downwards.
TCGGCCAGGTCAATGCGGTGTAGTCCTTGCCGATATCGGCGCCCTTATTGGCCGGAAGTGCACCATAGGCCACGCTGCGGGCCAGAGAATGGCTCTCGTCGGCCCAGTTGACGGTGGCGCTGTAAACATCGCCGCCGTCCAGATCCTGCACCCAGTATTTTGTCTCATCCGGCGTGATCAGGGCGCCGAGACGATCGGCTTCCTTCTTCGCGCGTGACGCATCGATACTGTAGAACGGGCCGACATGCAGATCTGCCTCATGGTCGCTCACGCCCTCATCCCACAGGGAATGCAGGTTCATGTGGCCGTTGGCATTGTTACCGAAATAGGTCAGGCGGATGGCGTTCCCACCCATATCCTTGTTACGCTCGGCAGCATGCAGCGGCTGATGGATGTCGCCCATCAGATGTACCACCCATTTCAGGGCGACCAGCCGGTCCTGAGCCGCAGCATGCGTATCGGCGAGGATTTTGATCTCCTCGGGCAGCTTCTCGACAACGCAGGCATGATCGGGACAGTCGCGGGCCTGATCATAGGCCGGATGGGATACGTCGATATCAACGTAATGCCATTTCAGGGTCTCCGGCGCGCCGCCCTTCTTCTTGGGAACATGACCGATCGTGTCGGGCCAGGAGGCGACCTGATCGAGAGTGTGATGGTTCTCAAGGGCCAGCAGGGCCGTAGTGGCCTTCTGGGCCTGCGGCGTCAGACGCTCCTGCGCGATATCCGCCACGATCGCATGACCGTAAGGCCCCCACGCAAATGCGCTGGAAGAAAAGACAAGAGAGCCCGCCCCCATCAGGGACGCACAAAGAAGACGAAAATGCATGGAAACCTGACTGTTCAACTCTGAAAGTGATGCTGCCCCAGTTTCTCACCGTTTCGAGAGCACGACAAGGCATGCCGCGGCACGGACCACGGCGTCGTGACTGCACATATTTCCGTGTTCCGGGAACACTCCCGCCCCGGTTGCCAGAGCTACGGAAAACAGAACCTCCTGCTCCATAAGCCCGACAGTCCAGAAAATCTTTCCTCTCTGCCTCCGTTTTTCATTTCATCTGCCAATAGTCACGAAACCACTGCCGCCACTCGCGGCAAGTATTTAGAGAATGCTCCGGTCCAGGCGTCACTTCCTGTCATTTTTTCCTACTCAAAGCCTAAACTTTTCAAAAATATTACCCCAAGAGAAAAGCGTTTTTACCACTCTGCACACATCAGGGGTGAAACTTTTACAAAGCAAGAAACGCAATAAACTAACTAATTAAAACAGTATGTCATAAAGTTTACCCGGGATTATATTCATCCCTTATTGCACTTGTTATTTTAGAAAAATACGCTCCACAAAATAACACGAGAAAAAGAGATCAATTTTCCAATTATCACTTAATTTTTATTTTGGAGTTCCCCTGAATGTCATCTTGGGCACAAGTCTACGATCCCATAGGAAATATCTGGATTTCCGGCGCGGTCGCTCTCCTTCCGATCCTGTTTTTCTTCTTTGCCCTGCTGTACCTGCACATGAAAGGGCATATTGCCTGTACGATTACTGTCGGAATTACCTTTGCACTGGCTGTCGCATTCTACGGCATGCCCGTTTTCATGGCCCTGGCAGCGTGTCTCTACGGTTTTGCCTACGGCTTATGGCCCATTTCATGGATCATCATCGGGGCGGTCTTTCTCTATAAAATCTCCGTCCGGACGGGTCAGTTCGATATCATCCGTCATTCGATTTCGACGGTCTCGGAAGACCAGCGCATCCAGCTTCTTCTCGTCGCCTTCGCGTTCGGGGCGTTTCTGGAAGGCGCTGCCGGTTTCGGCGCACCGGTTGCCATCACGACAGCCCTGCTCGTCGGCCTCGGCTTTCCGCCGATCTACGCCGCCGGGCTGTGCCTGATCGCCAATGCGGCACCTGGTGCGTTCGGAGCGATGGGCATCCCCGTGATCGTGGGGGCCCAGGTGATCGGGGCGGAACCATACATGGTCGGCCGGCTGGTCGTGATGCAGCTGATCGTGATCGGCGTCGTCATCCCCTTCTGGCTCGTCGGCGTGGTTGACGGGCTGCGGGGCATCCGTGAGACATGGCCCGTCATTCTCGTCACAGGTGCCACCTTCGCCATTACGCAGACCCTGACGGCCCTCGTGATCGGTCCCGAACTTCCGGACATCATAGCCCCACTGGTCACGATGGTGGCAATCCCCGTCTTCCTTCGGATCTGGAAGCCGAGCCGGATTTTCCGCTTCGAAACCGGAGAGCCCCCTGCCGACGCCATCGTCGAGAAGGCAACCTATACGGCACCGCAGATCCTGCGGGCCTGGTCTCCTTTCATCATCCTGACGGCTTTCGTGGCTGTCTGGAGCATCAAACCCTTCAAGGCCCTCTTCGCAGCCGGTGGACCGCTGGACTGGACGGTGCTCGTCATCCGCTTCCCGGGGCTGCACAACCTCGTTCTGAAAATGGCGCCCATCGTTCCCAGCCCGACGCCTTATGCCGCGATCTTCAAAGTGGATTTCATATCTTCCGTGGGGACGGCCATCCTGCTGGCAGGAGTCATGTCCGTCCTGTTCCTGAAAATGCGTCCCAAGGACGCTGTCGCGACCTTCACGGATACGCTTCGGGAACTGAGAACGCCCATCTATGCCATCGGCATGGTGCTGGCCTTCGCGTTTCTGGCCAACTATTCGGGCCTTTCCACAACGCTGGCCCTCGTTCTGGCGATGACCAAGGGCGCGTTCACCTTCTTCGCACCCCTTCTCGGGTGGCTGGGTGTTTTCCTGACAGGCTCCGATACGTCCTCAAATGCCCTGTTTGGCGGGCTTCAGGCGGCGACCGGCCGTCAGATCGGAGTCAGCGGGGAGCTTCTGGTCGCGGCCAATACGGTTGGAGGTGCCGTGGGCAAGATGATCTCTCCACAATCCATCGCCGTGGCTTCAGCCGCCGTAGGGCTGGTGGGACAGGAAGGCGCCCTGCTCCAGTTCACGCTCAAATGCAGTATCGTTCTGGCCATTCTGGTCGGGCTGATGACAACGGTGCTGGTCTTCATGGGGGCGGGCACATAGCCACTCCTTCTGACAGCAATATCGAGGGGGCGCAGGATCACATCTGCGCCCCTTTTCTTTTACAGGACCGTAAAAGTACCCTATTTCTTCAACAAGGCGCCAAGTTGCGAAACATTCGCAACTTAGAAAACACCCCAGATGAGACCCTGGGACCGACTCTGCCCAATTCACGAAAGACAGAGGTAATAAATCCTCCTGCAGATCTTCGGAAATCCTTGGAAACCACAATAAGACAACGGACGTTTCCGTTAGTTATCCTTCCCCGCCCCCTCTTCCAGACTTGCCCTTTGGTGGGATTATTTCCGGATAATTGGCCGTTCACGGTTGCATGATCATGCTGTCGCTGTAGGCTGCGGACCTCTGAAGGTGACACGGATCACGGTCCTGTCATCAGTCTCGAGTGTATGCGAAGAGTGATTTTACATGACGAAAGATCGTCACTGCCCTCTTGTTGACCTCCATGTTTCCTCTCCCAATGCCATGCGCCTGAACCGGCTGATGCGGATGTCACGTCGTGATACGCTGATGACAGGCATGGCCGGCATGGGTGTTCTGGCCGCTGGAAATGTCGTGGCCGCAGAGGCTGGAACCGGCGCCAATCCTGAACTTGAACGCTTCATGAAGGTCTCGACACGTCTGACGGACCGGCCCTCTCTCGACCCGCGGATCGGAAAGGCGCTTTACGAGCGCATTCTCCAGTCAGGGCCCGAGCGCAAGGCCCAGCTGTCAAAACTGGCTGATCTGCTGGACGGCGGAACCTACGAGAACGCCTCCGCCTTCGCCAAAGCGGCCGAACAGGCCGATCCGGCGTTCAAGGATGTCATTCATGACATCATGACCGGCTGGTATCGCGGTGTCGCGGACGGCAAGGTCGTGGTCTATCGCTCCGCCCTGATGTTCGACGTCACCAAGGACGCCATCTACCCCAAGACCTATGCCGCAGGCGGCCCGTTCTACTGGACGACGCAGCCACCTGAAGTCGACAAACCGACCGGCGCGCCTGCGCTGTCGCCATCGAAGTTCGACGTGGAACCTACCTGAGAGCGGGAACAGCATCTCCTATGTCTTCTGAGCAGAATCTTTCCGCCGATGTCGTCATCGTCGGATCCGGTGTTGCGGGCAGTTCCATTGCGAACGAACTGGCGCGCGCGGGCATTTCCGTCATCGTCCTCGAAGCCGGACCACGTGTGGACCGGCAGCATTTCGTGGACAATTTCCGCAATCTGGAAAACAAACCCTCCTATCAGGGGCCTTTCCCGTCCACACCCTGGGCCGTGCATCCGCCGAACCAGATGACGCCGAACCAGTACCTGCATACGAGCGGTCCGAATGCCGAAGCCTATCAGCAGGTCTATCTGCGGATGATGGGTGGCACGACCTGGCACTGGGCCGGTTGTGCGTGGCGTTATCTTCCGTCCGATTTCGAGCTCAAGACCCGCTATGGTCAGGGTCGTGACTGGGCGCTGAAATATGACGATCTCGAGCCGTTCTATTATCAGGCCGAAGTCATGATGGGCGTGTGCGGTCCGGACCCGAAAGTCGAGGATCTGGGCTCCCCCCGCAGGCAGCCCTACCCGATGGAAGCCCTGCCGATTTCCTATGCGGCGCAGCAGTTCCGCAAGCTCATCAGCGAAAAGACGCCCTATCGCGTCGTGCATGAGCCGCAGGCCCGGAACACGAAGCCCTATGACGGCCGCCCGACCTGCGAAGGGCACAACAACTGCATGCCGATCTGCCCGATCGGGGCGATGTATAACGGCGGATATTCCGTTTATCACGCCGAGGCCGCGGGCGCGAAGTTCGTCCCGAACGCGGTCGTCTACAAGATCGAGCGGGACAGCGCGAACAAGAAGGTGACGGCCGTTCACTACTACGACCCGGACAAGGGTTCGCACCGTGTGACCGGCAAGTATTTCGTCATCGCCGCACACTGCATCGAGACGGCCAAGCTGCTCTTGGTTTCGGCAGACGAGCAGAGCCCCGATGGTATTGCCAACAGTTCGGGCCATGTCGGCCGGAACATGATGGATCATACCGGCGTGCAGGTGACATTCATCAGTGGCGACAAGGCCCTGTGGCCGGGACGTGGACCGCTCGAGACGAACGTGATCGACAATTTCCGTGACGGCGCCTGGCGTGGCGATCGTGGCGCATATCTCGTGCACATGGTTGATGACAATCAGGTCGATTTCGCAACGCAGCTTGCAATTTCAAAGGGTTATGTCGGCAAGGATCTGGAAGAGCAGATCCGCTATCTGGCCTCCCACACGGTCCGCCTGTTCAGCCATAACGAGGCCCTGCCCGATCCGGACAACCGCCTGACGCTGAGCACGACACACAAGGATGCGCTCGGGATTCCGCATCCGGATGTCTATTACAAGCTGCCGGAATATACAGTCCGTAGTTGCGAGCACACGCGCGGGCTGTTCAAGAACCTCATCGGCCTGATGCATGGCACGGACGAGCAATGGACACCCGGTTACTTCCCGCAGGATCATCCCTCGGGCAGCACCATCATGGGTGTGGACCCCAAGGATTCCGTGGTGGACGGCCATTGCCGGACACATGACCACGAGAACCTGTTCATCGCGAGTTCGTCCGTGTTCTCCACGGTCGGGACCGGGAACATCACCCTCACCGTCGCAGCCCTTGCGCTTCGTGTTGCCGATACGCTGAAAAAAGAACTGCTCCATGCCTGATTTCAAACCCGTTTTCTGGTCTTTCCTCGTTGGCGGAACGGTTCTGAGCGGACTGTCCGGTCATGCTGCGCGGGCGGCGGATGTGGATCAGGATGTCATGAACCGTGGCGCCTATCTCGCCACGGCAGCAGACTGCATCGCCTGTCACACCAAGCCGGGCGGCACGCCGTTCGCAGGCGGTCTGAAGATCGCAACGCCCATGGGCGACATCATTTCCACGAACATCACGCCTGACGCCGATCATGGCATCGGGAAATACTCGGAGCATGATTTCGAGCAGGCCCTGCGTCGCGGCAAGCGTCGCGATGGCGAGAACCTGTATCCCGTGATGCCGTATGTCTCCTATGCCGGCATGACGGATCAGGACATTAACGCGCTGTATGTCTGGTTCATGAACGGGATCAAACCTGTTGCGGAAACACCCCCCGCCACGCAATTGAGCTTTCCCAGCAACATCCGCCTGACCCTGTCGGGCTGGAACATGCTGGCAGGCAGCGAGAAGCAGGAGACCGGGGATTCCGCCACCTATGACAAGCTGCGGCGCGGCAAGTATCTGGCCACGGCTCTCGAACATTGCGGGACATGCCACACACCCCGCAACGTGATGCTCATGGAGAAATCCGACGAGTTTCTGGCGGGAAGCCCGCTTTCCGGCTGGTATGCGCCGAACATCACTCCGAGCAGGACCGGCGGCATCGGAGACTGGAACGAAGACGACGTCGTCCAGTATCTGCGCACCGGCCGGGTCAAGAGCAAGAGCCAGGCGGCCGGCCCGATGGGCGAGGCTGTCGAACACAGCACGAGCCATCTGACGGATGCGGATCTGCATGCGCTTGCGGCCTTCGTGCTTCAGGTCAAGCCGATCGACGACACAGCCGATCATCAGCCGCGTGATGCTTTCGGCAAAGCGAACGATATTCCTGATCTGCGCTCAGGCGAGCTGACCCGGATCGACAACCTGTCCCACAAGAGCCCGGAAAACCTGTTCGACGCCAACTGCGCTGCCTGTCACGGGCAGAATGGTGCGGGCACGGCCGATCAGTATGCGCCGTCCCTGTACAAAAACTCCGTCGTTGGCGCCGGTCGCCCGGACAATCTGATCATGACGATCCTGACCGGCGTGAACCGCAAGACGGCGGATGGCCATGCCAGCATGCCGGCCTTCGGCAGCACGTCGGATGTGCAGCGACTGGATGACGAGGAGGTCGCAAGCCTCGTGAACTATGTCAGCAAGACCTTCGGCAGCGGCGCCTATCAGGTAACAACAGATCAGGTTGCTCAGGTCCGCAAGGAGCATACGCAGCACTGACGCCTGCCCGTTCCGCGCAGCAAAAAGGGGGAGATGGACCGGGTCCATCTCCCCTTTTTTACGGAACTGTCCGGAGTCAGCCTTCGCTGGAGCGCCTGTTCGTCAGCAGCAGGATGAAATACGGCAGGAAGAAATAGAGCGCGATCATGACCATGAGTGGCCCAAGAAGCCATGCCATGTTTTCATGAAACAGGGACTGGCTGAACAGGTTGCCCAGTCCCATCATGCAGCTGACGCAGAAGAAACCGCCCAGATTTGCAAGAAATCCACGATCGCCGTTGATCTGACGCAGCTGCTGGAAAAAAGGGCTGGACTGCTGCGAGACGGTCATGCGGACATACTTCCTGTTTGCCGGCAGAGGATGGGACAAACACGCCAGTCGCGTTCGCTCATTTTCCGGACTGGGGGAAAGGATACTGCCACCTCCCGCAAGATCAAAGCCGGAACTCCATAAAAAGCGCCTGATTTCACTTAGGCGATCTCTTTTCGAGAACAGCTTATGATATAATTTGATATATCCGCGAACGGTCAGATCATGAATGATGTCTTCTCATGTTCAGGAGCTTCCCATGATCGCACAGACCGCCGCCGCGCCCCTGCCCCGCAACTGCACGTTCGAAGCGGCGGACTGGGATCTTCTCTCCCGCTGCTGGCATCCGGTGGCGCTGGTGCGCGAACTGGAAGAAAAGCCGCTGGGCGTGACGCTTCTCGACGTCCCTCTCGTGCTTTATCGCGCGGGTGGGACGATCGTGATTGCCGATGACCTGTGCCCGCATCGTGGCGTCCCGCTCAGCATGGGCACGGGCAATGGGGAGACGATTGCCTGCGCCTATCACGGCTTCCGCTTCGGCAATGGCGGAAAGTGTGTGCGTGTGCCGGCGCATCCTGACAGCGCCATTCCCTCAAAGCTGAACCTGCGCACCTATCCGGCCATCGAGCGATACGGTCTGATCTGGACGTGCCTGAATTCCGACGGGACCGTGACGATCCCGCCAATGCCCCACTGGGACGAGACGGATTATCAGCAGATCAACTGCCCCTGGATCGACATCGCGGGCTTTGCAGGACGGCAGTTCGAAGGCTTCATCGACGTGGCGCATTTCGCTTTCGTCCATACCGAGACCTTCGCTGATCCCGACAACCCTATCGTTCCCTCCTACATGCCCAGAATGACGAAAGACGGGTTCGAGGCGGAATATCGCAGCACGGTCAGCAATTTCCCGGTCGGGCATGAGGACTGGGAGAAGCCGGGATTTGAATGGCTGCGGCATTTCCGCGTCCACGTGCCTTTCGTGGCCACGCTGGAAATCCATTTCCCGGATGACGGACGGCTGGTCATCATGAATGCCGCCTCGCCTGTTTCCGCCCGGATGACGCGCATGTTCTCGCCTATCTGCCGGAATTTCGACAAGCATATCCCGCTTCAGGCAGTCTATGATTTCAACCGGAAGGTCTTTGAGGAAGACCGCGCCCTGGTAGAGGCGCAAAAGCCCGAAAACCTGCCGCTCGATCCTACGCTGGAAGCGCATGTCATGGCGGATCGCAGCTCGATCGCCTATCGCCGGGCCCTGCGCGGAATGGGTTTCAGCCAGTTCTTCACCGCCTGAGGATATGGTCCCTGCCCCGCACTGAGCGTGCGAGGTAGCAGGCCGGGGCGACTTTTCAGTTTGTTTCCAGCTCCCGTGCCTTCAGATCGGAGGGAACGGGAGCATTTTCCGCCAGAAGACTGCGCTGTTTCAAGGCACTCCAGAAACCGGACGGAATCGGGAAACTGAACCAGTCCAAATTCTGCTCAAGCTGTTCAACCGTCCGGGTTCCGGCACAAAAGGCCCTGATAGCCGGATGGGCCACAACAAACTGCAATGCTGCCGCGGGCAATGGCACGTCGTATTCCCGGCAGACGGCTTCAATCCGTGAGACACGTTCGAGGATGTCGGCCGGTGCGGGCGTGTAATTGTATTTTGCGCCAGAGACGGCTCCTGTCGCGAGGATACCGGAATTGAAGCCCCCACCCACCAGAAGGGTGACTCCGCGCTCTTCGCAAAGTGGAAGAAAACTCTCAAGCGCGTCCTGCTCCAGCAATGTATAGCGCCCTGCCAGCAGAAAGCAGTCGAAGTCACGCTGTTGCAGAGCTTCGTAGCAGACCTGCCATTCATTGACCCCGACCCCGATCCCCTTCACCACGCCTTCAGAGCGCAGTTTTTCCAGCGCACGCCAGCTTCCATTCATGGCCGCTTTGAAATGCTCGGGCTGTGCATCACCATGAGTGAAGCGGTCAATATCGTGAATGAATACAAAGTCGATGCGTTCCAGTGCCAGCCGCTGAAGGGAATCCTCGAAAGCGCGCATCGTGCCGTCATAGCTATAATCGAACGCCATGGTATTGGCGGCGGCATTGCTCCAGGGCGCAAAATCAATGCTGGAACGGGGCGCCGGCTGAAGAACACGGCCAACCTTCGACGTCAGAACATAGTCATCCCGGTTCTTCCAGCGCAGGGCATGTCCCAGCCGAAGCTCCGCCAGTCCGTGGCCGTACATAGGCGCCGTATCAAACAGCCTGATCCCGCTGTCCCAGGCATGGTCGATCATGGTCTGGGCCGCGTCTTCCCCAACTTCATGAAGAAAATTGCCTAATGGGGCAGTCCCGAACGCAAAGGCCGTAACATCAACTCCGCTCCGCCCGAAGGTGCGTTTTTCCGTTGGTTTCATGCCGTGCTTTCCTTTTCAGAGACGTCTGTTCCGGGCGCTTCAATGCCGGGGCACGTCTTTGTTTAAGTCGAAGCTTGACGCCTCAAAGGAAAATCGGATTTTTTTTTACACGAAAACTTCATCTATATCGTGTATTTCAGATATATTTATTTCCGTTTTATTTTGTAATTCTGTTTTTATATCGTGACTATCAACAAAAAACCGGCGCTCCTTTCAGAACGCCGGTCAGTCAAATTAAGTTTAACGCTCAAGCCGCACGGATCGACGTGACCTCTGCGGCAGGCTGAACGGGTGGCGTCAGCGTGCGACGCACTGCATCGTGCCAGCCATCGATCATGATCCGGCGCTGTGCCGGGTCCATCTTCGGAGCAAAGACGCGCTCCTGCTTCCAGGTCGCCGCGACTTCGTCCAGGCTCTTCCACAGTCCGACCTGCAAGCCCGCGAGGAAGGCTGCTCCCAATGCGGTGGTCTCGATGTTGACCGGACGCTCGACCTCAGCCTTGAGCATGGAAGACAGGAACTGGGCGAACCAGTCATTGACGGCCATGCCCCCGTCGATGCGCAGGATGCTGGTGCGCATGGCCCCATCCTCCCGCATGGCGCGGATCAGGTCATAGGTCTGGTAAGCCACGGATTCCAGCATGGCACGCGCGATATGCGCCTGCGTGGAACCAAGGGTCAGACCGCAGATCAGACCGCGTGCATCCGGATCCCAGTGCGGCGCCCCAAGGCCCACAAAGGCCGGAACCATATAGACACCATGGCTGTCGGGGATACGGGTCGCCATGTCGTCAGTCTGCGAAGCATGGGTAATCAGATGCAGACCGTCACGCAGCCACTTGATTCCAGCACCCGCCACGAAGATGGAACCTTCCAGCGCGTAGAAGGTCTTGCCACCAATGCGATAGGCGATCGTGGTCAGAAGCCGGTTGTTGGACATGATCGGCTTCTCGCCGGTGTTGAGCAGCATGAAGCAGCCTGTGCCGTAAGTCGCCTTGGCCATTCCCTCGTGGAAGCAGGCCTGTCCGATGACAGCGGCGTGCTGATCGCCCGCCATGCCGCCGATGGCGATCTTCTCGCCGAACAGCTTGGCTTCCGTCTCGCCGAAATCGCTGCTGTTGTCGCAGACTTCCGGCAGAAGGGCGCGCGGCACATTAAAGAGCTTCAAAAGCTCCTCGTCCCATTCCTGCGTGTGGATGTTGAACAGCGACGTGCGGCAGGCATTGGTGATATCCGTCGCATGACGCTTGCCCCCGGTCAGACGCCACAGCAGAAAGCTGTCGATCGTGCCAGCCGCCAGTTCACCCGCTTCCGCACGGCGACGGGCATCGGGGACATGATCAAGCAGCCAGGCGATCTTGCTCGCCGAGAAATAGGGGTCCAGCAGCAGGCCCGTCTTTTCACGGACCATGGCTTCCTTGCCCTGCTGGCGCAGAAGGTTGCATTCATGCGCCGTCCGGCGGTCCTGCCAGACGAGAGCCCGATGGATGGCACGGCCCGTCTCGCGGTCCCAGATCACGATGGTTTCGCGCTGGTTGGTGATGCCCAGGGCCGCGATGCGCTCCGGCCCTCCGACCTCATCGATCGTCTCGCGGGCGGTGGCGAGCACATCACGCCAGATGTCTTCGACATCGTGCTCAACCCAGCCCAGTTCGGGATAATGCTGGGGGAACTCGCGGCGGGAAATGGCCAGAGCCTGCGCATCCTTTCCGAAGATGATGCTGCGGGTCGAGGTCGTGCCCTGATCAATGGCGAGGATGCAGTCTTTCTTGCTCATGATGTGTTCTCCGGTGAAAGGTCTTGGAAGTTCGAAGGGTTTCAGACGGATTTCAGGAGACCCGGTTGACCGCGGGAAACGCGGGGTCGTTCGGGTTGGACACGACCAGGACCGGCTCGGCGGGATTGATCCCGTCCGGCGCCACGGTGATGGTCTGTTCCAGATAACGCGGCATGAAGGGACGCAGGCCGAACTGGTACAGGGCCGCCCCGATCGGACCACCGACGAGCGGCGCCACCACAGGAACCCAGAAGTAATTGCCCGGAGCCGGCAGTGCGCTCTGTCCCCATCCTGCGAAGAAGCAGAACAGGCGCGGGCCGAGATCACGAGCCGGATTGATGGCCCAGGCATCCAGATAGCCACAGGACGCACCGATGATGGCGACCAGCAGACCGATGATCAGCGCGCTGGAGTTCGCCTGCGGCGCCTGCGTGTTGTACTGGCAGGTGATCGCGAAAATCCCGAAGACCAGAGCTGCGGTCAGGACCAGCTCGTCCCAGAACGCATGCGCCACCGTCACGAAGTCACCGGGATGGGTGAAGAACACGCCCGCCGAGCCACCATCGACGGCACGCGTCAGGTTATGCGCCATGTTGAAATGGTCGATGACCGGCACGTAAAGCGAGTACACTAGCGCCGCACCGGCAAAGCCGCCGAGTACTTGAGCGCTCATGTAAGGAATCACTTTCTTCCACGAGAAGCCACGGAACATGGCCAGGGAAAGGGTGACCGCCGGGTTTGCATGCGTGCCGCTGATCGCGCCGGTGGCATAGATCGCCACCGTCACGCCCAGACCCCAGACGATGCACACGCCCCAGTAGGCCGATTTGTACGGACTGGGATCGTAGAGCGAGTACATGGCCGCAACCCCATCTCCGAAGAGGATGATGATTGCGACAGCGAAGAACTCCGAGAGGAGTTCACCAAGGTAACGCCTGTTTTCTGACATGACTGGCATCCGCCATGAAAAAGGAAGCGATAAGACTCAGGCGACGTTCTGACGTGCGACCTGGCCTGGATTGGAAAGAGGAGTGACACCCCCCTGCAGACGGCCTTCGACATAGGTCTGAAGGGCCGCGCGATCGGCATCGCTGACAAACAGGCCAAGCCGCGAGCGACGCCACAGGATGTCCTCGGCGGTACGGGCCCATTCATTGTCGATGAGGTAGTCCACTTCACGGGCGCTGAGCGTGTCGCCGAACATCTGCCCCATCCCCTCGGGCGTGGACGTAGCGATGCTATAGGCGCGCAGGCCGTAATTGCGCATCAGGCGCCAGGAGGTACGCTCGGACAGATGCGGCGCATGGGCCCGGAAACGGCTGAGCTGGGCGTCAAAATCCTTCGGCGCGAACTCTCCGCCCGGAAGCGGCGTGCCGTCCGTCCAGCCCGGCTTGCGCAGAACCGGAAGATGGGGCGCGAGCTTCTCGACAGCGTGCTCGGCCAGCTTGCGGAAGGTCGTGATCTTGCCACCGAAAACCGACAGGATCGGCGCGGCAGTCGCATCCACATCCAGGACGTAATCGCGCGTGACAGCCGAAGCGTTGCCCGAATTGTCGTCATAAAGCGGGCGCACGCCCGCATAGGTCCAGACAACGTCCTCGGGACGGACGGTCTTCGTGAAGTAGCGGTTCACGCTCTCGCACAGATAGGTGATTTCGTCGGGCGAGATCTCGACATGACCCGGATCCTGCTCCCATGGAACATCCGTGGTGCCGATCAGGGTGAAATCCTGCTCGTAGGGAATGGCGAAAACGATCCGCTTGTCCGGGTTCTGGAAAATGTAAGCCTGCGAACCTTCGAAAACGCGCGGAACCACGATGTGGCTCCCTTTGACCAGACGCACGCGATTGCGGCTCGGCACGTTCAGGCGATCCTTCAGCAGTTCGGCAACCCACGGACCTGCCGCATTGACGACGGCCTTCGCCTGAACCGTGCTATGCTCACCCGTGCGGGTATTTTCAAGCGTGGCGGTCCAGCCCTGTGCTCCACGCACGGCTTTGACGAGACGGGTCCGCGTTTCGATCTTCGCACCAACGCGCACGGCGTCCATGGCATTGAGAACCACGAGCCGGCTGTCCTGCACCCAGCCATCCGAATATTCGAAACCGCGCACATATTCCGAACGCAGCGGCTTCCCTGCCGGAGCCGTCCGCAGGTTCAGAGCCTTCGTTCGCGGCAGCGTCATGTTCGGGCAGAGATGATCGTAAAGGAACAGTCCGGTCCGCAGCAGCCAGGCGGGGCGCAGCATTTTCGAATGCGGCAGTACGAAGCGCATCGGCCAGATGATGTGCGGTGCGATCTTCAGCAGACGCTCGCGCTCCATCAGAGCCTCGCGGACCAGCCGGAATTCATAATATTCGAGATAGCGCAGGCCACCGTGAATCAGCTTGGTGCTCGCGGACGACGTATGGCTTGCAAGGTCATCCTGCTCGACGAGAAGCACGCTTGCCCCCCTGCCCGCGGCATCCCTCGCAATTCCACAGCCGTTGACCCCGCCACCCACAACCAGCAGGTCATAAGGCGCGGATGCGCCGGCCGGGGATGAAACCTCGTGAATCGATGACATCACACTCTCCTGTCATCACGCTCCAAAACGAGCGGTCGATGTTCGTTTTGGAGCATGTTTAGCGATAAAGGAAGTGTTTTATGTGATTCGTAACGCAATAGTGTGGTGCTATGAGGGATCAGGCGTTATTTTCAGCCACATGGAGCGTGACGCCGGCCGCGTCCAGATGACGCTGAAACGCCTCGGAGACCGGCCGGTCAGTAATCAGATCATCAATATCCTCAAGATTGCCGACCCGCCCCATGGGGTGACGACTGAACTTGGTGTGATCGGCCAGAAGCAGGACGCGACGTGAATTGCGGATGATGGTCCGCGCGCACTGGATCTCGCTCAGATCGAAATCCAGCAGGGTTCCGTCTTCCTCGATTCCGCTGATTCCGATCACGCCGAATTCCGTGCGAAAGGACGACAGAGTCTCAATGGCGGTCGCGCCAAGAATGGCCCCGTCCCGCGGTCGCAACTGTCCACCAGCCAAGACGGTATGAAAATCCGCACGCCCCGAAACCAGAGACGCGACATGCAGGTTGTTCGTCACAATCCGCAGATCCCTGTGGTCTGTCAGCGCACGGGCGAAGGCTTCCGTCGTGGTGCCGATATTGATGAACAGCGAAGATCGGTCTGGAATCAATGCCGCCGCATAACGCCCGATCGCGGTCTTTGACGCGGAATTGAGAATCTGACGCGCGTCATAATCCAGGTTCTCGACCGTTGATACCGGTGTCGCGCCACCATGATGCCGACACAGCAGACCGAGCCCGGCGAGATATGTCACATCCCGGCGAATGGTCTGGACCGCAACGCCGAAATGCTGGGCCATCTCCTCATTGGCCATATAGCCCTGACTGCGGACCAGACGCACGATCTGGTCCTGCCGGGGGCTGATCTGAGGGGTCTCATGAGGCATGGTACGATCCGGACAGCGAATGTAAGAAAACGAACATAAGCGCACATTGTATCACACAAAAAGCCGCTGAAGACCCTCCCCGCCCTTTCCATCACACCAAAAGAAACCGGGGCTCTTCCGGGCCGTTACATCGCGCGGTCCATAAAGCCATATTCCAGCCATGCTTGAAGGGCTTTATGACAGTTCAGAGCATGCCCCGGCCGTTTCAGCCGGGAGGTCATGACTGGGTTTGAAGGTGCGTTATGAAGACAAGACTTTTTGCAGGACTGATGGCTGCCTGCTTCCTCGCCGCAGCTCCTCTCGCCTCTGCTGATCCGCGTGGCGGCGGCCCTGGCGGTCCGGGTGGCCCCGGCGGCGGTCACGGGGACTTCCGCGGTGGCGGTCATGGCGGCGGACAGAACCGCATCTGGCGTCGTGGCGACCGTTACGACGGTCCCCGTGGCAGCCGCTGGGCCGTGAACAACTGGCGCAACTATCGCGGCCTCTATGCACCGCCGCGCGGCTATTACTGGATGCGCTACGGTAACCAGTTCCTGCTGACGGCCCTGGCGACCGGCCTCATCGCCGGCGTCGTTACGGCGAACAGCGGAGTGATGCAGCCGGGCGTTCCCGTGGCTCCCCCGCCGCCCCCTCCGGGTACCGTGGCTCCGGGATATGGCCCCGGACCGTACTGATCACGCCCCGTTCCAGACCGGAAAGGCAGGGCTCCCATGGAGTCCTGCCTTTTTTTCGTGCCTGCGCAAAACGGAAGTGATCCGGGGATCATTTCGACATGCAGGTACAGTAAACATGCACGATGGCGAAAATGACGAAGCCGGTCATCCAGAAATAACTGGCATGAATATGCCCCGCGGCATCCATTGTCGTCGTCATGCAGGCGACAAGAAAAAACGCCGTCATGAGAGCGCCGGACAGAACCATCCAGATAATGCGTTTTCTGGTCATTTTCCCACAGGTCCATTCTGAAATTTTGTGCCGGGGACCCTGAACCCAAAAAACTGATGGCGCAAGCAGGGTTTTTTCAGACCCGGATCAGAGCTTCGACCTCATTCCATTCCGGGGCAGCATCGGCAGCGCCATGACGGGTCGTGGCGAGAGCCCCGCAGGCGGACGCAATCCGTGCCGCATCAGGCAGGCTTTCCCCACAGGCCAGTGCCACGGCCAGACCTGCGTTGAAGCAGTCTCCGGCTGCTACGGTATCGATCGGAACCACCCGGAATGGCGGCAGATGACCCGATCCTGTCCCGTCATGCCAGAACACGCCCTTCGCGCCCATCTTCACGAGAACCGCCCGGACACCTTTCGCCAGAAGGATTTCCGCGGCCTTGCGCGCCTCTTCAACTGTTGTGGGCCGAATACCGGTCAGGCTGAAGGTTTCGCTTTCATTGGGCGTGAGAATGTCGATCTCGGACCACAGCGCTTCGGGCAGTCCATGCTCCGGCGCGGGAGCAGGATCCAACACGACAAAGCCACCCGCGCTCCGGGCTCGACGCGCCGCAGCCAGAACGGCAGACTGGGGGACTTCAAGCTGAAGCAGCAGGACCTTCGCCCGATCCAGCCAGGGCGCCGCGGCCACGATATCCGTTTTATCCACCGCCATGTTCGCCCCACCCGCGACGGTGATGCAGTTTTCAGCGGCGGCATCGATCCCGATCAGGGCAATCCCGGTCGGGTTGTCCGCATCATCCCGCAGGGGCGACAGATCCACCCCGAACCCGGCAAGACTGGCCCGGGCCTGAGCCCCGAACGCATCGCAACCTACCCGTCCCGCCAGTGCGACATCCACGTCGAATGCCTGCGCCAGTCTCGCGGCCGCGGCGGCCTGATTGCTGCCCTTGCCGCCCAGACCGATCACATAGCTCTCGGCATGAACGGTCTCGCCCGGGCGCGGAAGCCGCTGGCTGCGGGCCGTCAGATCAATGTTGATGCTGCCGAAGGAGAGGATCAGGGGCGTCCGCAAGGTCATGTCCAAAGGGCCAGAAGCTGGAGAAACAGGGATTTTTCCGAATCTGCTTATCGGATGGCCCGCCGCCCTTCAAGCATGACGGAGATTACTTCATGAGGATCACGGTCTCGACACGGACCATGGGGTCCACCGAATGAAGAAGCGTGCTCATACCCCATTGCCGCTGGTCAAAGCTGCCATGGCTGACGATGCGCATCAGGGTGTTGCCCTGGAACTGAAGCTCCGTCGTAAGAACGAGCGGATGCGTCTGTCCACGCATGGTCAGTTTTCCCGCAAGTTCCATACGGAGTTGCCCCTTGACGATCCGGGGCCGGCAGTCCCCCACATATTTCATGACGGGGTGGGTGTCGCTATCGAGCATGATACCCGAGAGCATGACCTGTTTCAGGACGGCACTCCCGACTTTGAGGGAGCTGACATTCATGGTCATATCCACGTGACAGCTCTGCCGGTCCAGATCGTAAGTCAGTGCTCCGGACACATCTCCGAAATTTCCGTCAATATCCGTCAGGGCCGAGCGCGCATGCAGAAGAGCCTGAGTATTGACGGGTGACAGGACAAGGTCCTGCCGGGCGGCGAAGGCCTGCCCACTTGCCAGCAGACCCAGAAGAAACATTGCAGGGAAAAATCTGTCCGTCATTGCTTCACACCATCGTCCTCAAATTTCCTGTCTACTGAAACTTCCGCAGGGCGCTCCGGTTTTCTTTCCCGACCTCTCCTCCTTCCCGCTGGACTGTGGCTTTCAGAAAAGGATGTGATAGGCTCCGAGTCCCTGTTATGGCCGCGCGAAAGTTCCATTCCCCTCATGCGACCTGCCCGCCTCAGCCCCTGCCTTTCCGGCCTCGCCCTTCTGGCGACAGGGGGATGTTCTCTTCGTGGCGCTCCGTCCTTTCCCATTGTGGGCGCCTATTTTCCGGACTGGATGGTCTGCGGGCTCGTGGGTGTCGCCACAGCTGTTGGACTGCGGGTCCTCTTTCTGCTGACGGGTCTCGACGCCCTGCTCAGTTTCCGCCTTTTCACCTATGTCGCCCTGGGCGTCATCGCCGCACTGAGCGTGTGGACTCTGGTATTCGGACCCTGACCGTGCAGCGCATTCCCGTCTCCGCCAAAAAGCCGATCGGCATTGTCATCGCGGTTGTCTGTGTGGGAGCGGCCGTCATGTTCGGCGTTCATGTCTCCCACGAAGACAGCACCCACCCCTCCTCCGACAGCGGAAGCATCGATGCGGAAATGGTGCATGTCGCCTCGACCGTAGGCGGGCGGCTCAGGGAACTGGACGTTTCGGTCAACCAGCATGTCCATAAGGGCGACGTGCTGTACCGGCTGGATCCCGAGCCCTACGAACTCACCGTCCGGCAGGCGCAGGCCAATCTGGATCTGGCCAGCGCGGAAGTCGAAAACCAGACGCGTCTGCTGAGCATCAAGACATCCAATGCCGCCACCGCCGACGATCAGGTCGTCCGGGCCCGGACCAACCGTGATCTTGCGGCGCGCACCGTCCAGCGGCTTCAGCCTCTGGCGGGAAAATCCTACATCCCCTGGCAGCAATACGATCAGGCCCGCGTCGCCCTGCATGATGCCGAAGTTTCTTTGGCCCAGTCCCGTAACCAGTCCGCTGCGGCGACCACCGCAATCGGGGATCTGAAAAGCTCGATCGCCGCGCGCGATGCCAGTCAGGCGGCACTCGACCATGCGCGTTATGAACTGCGACAGACCACGGTGATCGCCCCGGTTGACGGCTATGTCACCAGCCTGCGGGTCAAACCGGGCGAAGTTCTGGCGCCGTCGCAGGTCCTGTTCACGCTGATTGCGGATGATGAATGGTACGCAACAGCCAATATCCGGGAGATCAATCTCGGCGCCGTGCAGATCGGGGACTGCGTGACGGTCCATTCCATGATCGACCGGCGTACGCCGCTTCGGGGGCATGTCGAGAGCATTGGCTGGGGTGTGCTCTCGGCGGAGTCCGCCGGAATTGCGCGCTCCCTGCCGATCGTGCCCCGGCAGATGGACTGGGTGCATGTCGCCCAGCGTTTCCCGGTCCGCATCCGGCTGGAAAAGGCGAACCCCCTTCTGCTGCGGCTTGGGGCCACCGCGACGGTCGAGATCCGGCATGGCGCTGCCTGTCCCTGAAACCATCCGCTCACTGGACGGCCCACGGCCGGGCCTGATGCGTCCGGGACTGGGGTTGTCCCGGATCTGGCGTCTGGTGTGCACTCCCGCTCCGGGACGAATGGGCTATGCGCTTCGCATGGCGGCCGGATGCACGGCGACGGTTCTGGTCGGGGAAATCTGGCAGGTGCCGGATCTGGCCGTTCCCGCGCTTGTGACAATGGCGCTGTGGCAGAAAGACCGCGTTACCAATGCGCTTGCCGGCGTGGGGGTAAATATCGCGATTCTGATCCTGCTGACCATCATTTACGGACTGATCCGCCTGACGCTGGATCAGCCGATGGGACTGGTGATCGTCATCGCCCTGCTTTCCTTCATATTTTTCTTTCTGGGCTCGGCCAGCAAGCTCAAGCCCGTGGCCTATATGCTTGGGCTGGTCACGGTGTACGGCCTGATCGCGATCGACGAGATCCCGGTCGGCGAAGTCGTGACGCGCGCACTCCTCTATACGGACCTGTTTCTTGCGGTTCCCGGCGCGGTCATGGTCGCACTTGGCCTTTTGATCTGCCCGTCCCCGCGCCGGATCCTGACCGATGACATTGCCGCGCGACTTCGCATGGCATGCCGTCTCCTGCGCGATCCGGATGAGCGCATCCGCGAACAGGCCACGGACATGCTGCGCACCGGCACGACTGACATGATGAAGTCGGCGAAAATGGCAGGGCTGGAAAAAATCTGGTCTCCCCGCGATCTGGCGTGCCTCAGACAGGCCGCAAGCAGCAGCGTGGCCGTCCTCGCCCTGGCCGACGAGGCCAGCCGAAGCGGGCTATCACAGGCTGACACCGCCGGCCTGATCCAGACACTTGAAGACATGGCCGCCCTTTTCGCGGATGGCGATTATCCGGCCGCCATCGAACGGCCCGCTGTCAGCCCGGCATCCGCCACCGCCTGCGCTCTGGCGGATCTGTTGCCTGATTTTGCGACGCCCTCTGCGGATGATGCGAAAGCACCCTCACAGGATAAAAAATCCGGCTTCCTGGCCGATGATGCCTTCAGCAATCCCGATCATGTCCGCTTTGCCGTCAAAGGCACGGCGGCGGTCATGCTGAGCTATCTGACATTCAAGGTCCTGAACTGGCCGGGCATTCATACCTGCATCATCACCTGCTTCATCGTCGCCCTTCCGACGATGGGGGAAATGGTATCGAAGCTGACCCTTCGCATTTCAGGTGCCCTCGTGGGTGGGACGCTCGGGATTGCCGCCATCGTTTTCGTGATGCCGCATCTGAACGACATCACCGGCTTTCTGGTGCTGGTCTTCGTGGTTTCCCTGATCGCGGCCTGGGTCAAGACCGGCGATGATCGCATTGCCTATGCTGGCTTCCAGATCGGGCTGGCCTTTTACCTGACGGATCTGAAAGGCTACGGCCCCACAGCCGACATGGCGACCGCCCGGGACAGGATCGTGGGGATCATGCTGGGCAATTTCATCACCTACGCCATGTTCACGAGTTTCTGGCCTGCCAGCGCCTTCGACAGGATTGGAGACGGACTGCACAAGCTGGCGAACGCCCTGAAGGGTCAGGCAAATGCCTCAACGCAGCAGGCCAGCTCGGAGGCCATCGCCCGCACCCAGTCCGCCCTGCTGGAAAGCGAACGCACACTGGAATATGCCATGTCAGAACCTGCCCATATGCGCACCGATCTGCCCCAGCTCGAAGCAACGCAAAAGGCGCTCGACGACGCGGCAGAACTTTCGGAAGAGCTGCTCGTCACGCCTGGCCGACCGGACTTTTCTGACCGCATGGCACGACTGGAACAGATTGCCTGATGACCCGCCCTGCCCGTCCTTTTCCGCGCCTGATCCCGGTCACGCTCTGTTCGGCTCCGCTTCTGCTTTCGGCCTGCGCCACGCAGGCTCTGGACAGCGCTCCCGCATCACCTGACCGACCCTGGCAGCCCAATATCGCGGCCAATGGCGAAATCCTGCCCGGCAGACACGACCCGCACGCCCTGAACCTGCCGGCCGGATACACCCTGCCTTCGAACACGCAGATCCACGTGCGTCCCCCAGCCCCGGAAGTTGCGGTGCAGAACGGGCATGCCTATTCGCTGGCGGAACTGATCGATATTGCGCAGTCCGCCAATCCGGAAACACGCCGGGCCTGGAACCTCGCCCGCGATTCTGCTCTGGCGGTCGGCATTGCCCGCAGCGCCTATCTGCCCCGCCTCACCGCAACCGTGGTGGGGGGCTATAATCACAGTCGCAATGACGGCGCGAACCCCACGATCAGCAATGCGGGCGCAGCCGAAGGCATCGTCAATTCGGGTCTGAGCGGGCTGGAAAACGCACTGGGCGGCGTGCGCAACAACAATTCGGGCGCGGGTGAAGTCCAGACGCTGGGCATGGAATGGCTCCTGTTCGATTTCGGTAAGCGCGAAGCCGTAATCGAGGCCACGAAACAGGCCCAGATCGCCAGCAACGTGCTGTTCACCGCCGCGCATCAGAAGATCATCTATGGCGTGACGACGGCCTATTACACGCATGCCGCCGCCGCGAGCCGGGTGCGTCTGCTGCGTCAGGCGCGGGACAATGCGCGCTTTGTGGAAGCGGCCGCGGAAGCCCGGCTCCATCAGGGTCAGGGCACGATCGTCGATGTCACACAGGCCCGGCAGGCGACAGCCCAGACGGAACTACGGCTCGTCCAGGCTGAGGGTGACGAGGAAAACACCCGGCTGGAACTGCTCAACGCCATCGGCATTTCCCCTGCCACGAAGCTGGAAACACTGGATATTTCCGGCCGCCCCCTCGCTCTGGATGACATGCGCCTGACAGATGCGTTCGTACAGCAGGCTGTCTCGCGCAGACCGGACGTCCTGGCCGCCTATGCCAGTGCCAGGGCCGCAAAAAGCAGGGTTCAGGCGGCGCGCAGCGAGTTCCTGCCCAAGATCTTCATGACGGGCAACGTGGCCTACACCACCGGACGCCTGGCACTGTCTTCCATTCCCGGTGTGGGAAGTGAGGCACCGCCGACGCTCAACCTGTCCAGCAATGCCTTCAGCAGCCTGATCCTCGGTGGCATCACGGTGCCGATCTTTGATGGAGGAACCCGTGCGGCTCTTCTGAAACAGGCACAGGACCAGTCTGACAGTGCGGATGCGACCCTGCGGCAGACTGTGGACAGTTCAGTCAAACAGATCGTCACGGCGGAAAATGCCCTGCGGACCAGCCTGAGCGCCTATGCCGCATCCGGCAGACTGGAGACGGCCGCGCGCACCAGTTTCGAGGCTTCGTCCGCCGCCTATCGCAGCGGCGTAGGCTCCCTGACCCAGACCAGCATTGCCCAGTACGGCTATCTGGACGCGACCCTCAGCCATTCGGATGCCTATTACGCCGCGCTGATTGCAGCGGCCGGACTGGCCTTCGGGACGGGATCACTCAGTCAGGAATGATCCACTCAGCACAAAGCCTGCCGGGGATGACCCCACGGCAGGCTTTGCGACAGAGGCTGGAGAGGGATCAGGATTTATGAGACGCCTGTCCACCTTTTCGCCCGGCCTCGGACGCCTTCTGCGAGTCTCGGGCGAAGCCGCGGCCTGAGTGCTCACTCTCACCTGTGGAAGAGGATGCTCCCTTGGTAGAGTGACTGTTGTGGCCGCCCTTGCGTCCGGCTTCCGAGGCCTTTTCGCGATCCTGCGAAAAATTGCCCGGATTGCCGGAATTGCCGCTTCCGGCGCCCTGAGCTGCGGAAACGATACGGAAATTCTCTTCATATTTACGAAACATGATGGTTTTCCTTCTACGGGTGCCGGTTCGTCCTCTTCTGAAAAAAGAAGTTCTGAACCGGACCACCCGACAACAGAACCCCATGCTTACAGTTGCTGAAATACAGAACAAGAATAGTTTACTTTAAGTAAAGATTTTTTTGTTCGGAATGACATATTTGAAATACTTATTCATCAACAAACAACTGCCTCACCTAAAGTATTCACTTATTTTTATCAGCCCCGATAGCCACCCCCTTGCCTTGGCTCTCGAGCAGGCCGACAGTCTGCTCCTCTCTCAGCTCCGGAGCATCCCATGACCCCCTTCCGCCTGCGTCTGGCCGT
Organism: Gluconobacter sp. P1C6_b; assembly: GCF_018811945.1. Lineage (GTDB taxonomy): Bacteria > Pseudomonadota > Alphaproteobacteria > Acetobacterales > Acetobacteraceae > Gluconobacter. Next base: position 133,086 of record NZ_JACRVU010000004.1, on the reverse strand, counting down.
CGATATGGATGAAGTCCTGGCCGATGCGTTCTCTGCGCAACGCGTCTGGTTCCGCAAAACCTGCGGCTATGAGTGGACCGATGCAGAACTGCGCGGACGCCGCTTCCGGGATCTTGTGTCTCCTGAAGACCATGCAGCCATGGAAGCCATGCTGCACCAGGGCGACTTCTTTGCCTCACTCGCCGTCATGCCCGGCGCACAGGATGCCATTTCGGCCCTGTGCGAGACCTGCGAAGTTTTCATCACGACGGCCGCCATGGAATATCCGGCGTCCTGCGCGCCCAAATTCGCCTGGCTCCGGGAACATTTCCCCTGCATCTCGCCGCTGAACGTCGTTTTCTGCGGCGACAAGAGCATTCTGGCCGCCGATGTGATGATCGATGACAACCTGCGGCATTTCCGGCGCTTTCAGGGTCAGGGCGTGCTTTTCACGGCCCCTCACAACGCTCTGGAAACCTGGAGTCCGCGCGCGGATAACTGGCAGGATGTGCTGACGATCGTGGATCAGATTGATGGGGACCGGTAAAATCGGCCACATCTGTGTCTTTCAGGAAACAGCCACGGACAAAGCGGACCAGATGGGTCGCTGAATCAGGCGAATCATTTTGACACTGAGTGCCATAAAGTAGAGAGGGAATTCCAGCTTTACGATATCGACCGATCAGGACCGACCACCCATGAAATCCGCACGCCTGCTGCTTTGTCTCTTCTCCGGATCTGTACTGAGCAGTATGCCAGCATTTGCAGCGGAGACACAACCGGCTTCCAAGCAGAAAGCGGCAAATCCCGCGGCGCCGGCCAAGGCCTCCCCTGCCGCACCGAAAGCTGAAAACATCACGGTTCACAGCCGCAACGGCACCGGTACGGCCGCCGATTACCGGACCAAGGACGTGGCGCTCGGCCCGCTTGGGACACGCTCCGTCCTCGATACGCCCATGTCCATCATGGTCGTGCCGCATGATGTTCTGGTGAACCAGCAGGCGCGTAATATCAACGATCTTGTGGCTTATGTGCCCTCTGCACAGCTTGAGATGCGCGGCGATCCGAACACCAGCCGCCCGCAGTCCCGTGGTTTTGAAGGTGACGTGATTGCCAACACCCGCATGGACGGGCTGAACATGGTCATCACCACGCCGTATGCGGCCGAGCAGTTCGACAGCATGCAGGTCCTGAATGGTCTGGCAGGCGCACTTTACGGGCCCCAGAATCCAGCTGGCACGTTCGACTTCACGCTCAAGCGCCCGACGGATCGCATGACCGAGCGACTGGTCGTGGGTACGGATTCCATTGGTGCCCCGCTGGAAAGTGCGGATGTTTCTGGCCGCGTGGGCCGGAACGGCTGGTTCGGCTATCGCCTGAACCTGCTGAACCAGAACGGTGAAGGCTATGTCGAGGGCTCACATCTGCGGCGTGATCTCGTCAGCGGCGATTTTGACATCCATCTCTCGCCCAATACGGTCATCCAGCTCGACGCCAGCCAGTACACCTATGCGGAGCGCGGATTTCCGGGTGGCTTCGCTTACAGCACCGCGATCCAGCTGCCTCAGGCCCCGGATCTGAGCCAGAAGGGTTATGGCCAGCCACAGGCGGGCTATAACATGGAAACCGATACGGCCATGGCCAAGATCATCCATAACTTCAACGACAACTGGAGCCTCAAGCTCGGTGGTCTGTGGCAGAATGCGGCCCGTAACGTCTTCAGCACGTCCAACCAGCTTCTCAACTCCGCAGGCCTGTACAAGCAGACGATCTCCGCGGCTCTCACGGCCAACGACTTCGTGGCCGGCAGCAACATGGCCTACCTGAACGGCAAGTTCCGCACCGGCCCCCTGCGTCACCAGATCGAGCTCGGCACGAACGGCTACGTGATGGGGAACTACAACCCCACCTCCTCCACCGGCACCCTAACGCTGGGTGAGGCCACGATCGGCCATCCCAAGAGCTTCGCCAGCGCGCAGCCCTACTATTCCGGCCGTTACAAATCCGCCGATACGATGAACCAGTCGCTTCTCGCAGGTGACACCATCTCGCTCGGGAAGCACTGGTCGATCATGGGCTCCCTCGCCTGGAGTTGGCTGAGCACGAACAACTACGCCAAGACGGGAACCAAGACGTCCAGCTACAGCCGATCGGCCGCATTCAGCCCGATGACGAGCCTGCTGTACAAGCCGACCGAGAACCAGACCGTCTATTTTACCTGGGGCAAGTCGCTGCAGGCCGGTACCATCGCACCTGCCGGATCGGTCAACGTCAATGAAGTGACGGCGCCGCTGCGTTCGGAAGAATATGAAGTCGGCTACAAGATCCTCATTGCCAAGCGCATGCAGCTGAACATCGCCGGCTTCCGCATGGCGCGTCCCTACGGCTTCACGGACCCCGTCACCAAGGTCTATGCCAATTACGGTCTGCAGCGGAACTACGGTGTGGAGTTCCAGGCTTCCGGCAACATCACCGACGATCTGACGTTCCTCGGCGGCATGACCTGGCTGGATGCGCAGATGCTGGGTACGGGATCATCGCTGACGGCCAACAAGCAGGTCGTGGGCGTGCCGCCGCTGATGGCGAACGCGCTGCTGGATTATCGCCTGCCGTTCCTCAAGGGCGCTGCCGTCAATGCGAATGTCCATTACATGGGCCGCCGTGCTGCCAACGTGTACAACACGACCTTCGCACCGTCCTATGTCACGCTGGATCTGGGGGCACGTTACGCGACCCATGCTTACGGACAGCCGCTGGTGTTCCGTTTCGGGGTGAACAACGTGACGAACCAGAGCTACTGGGCCTCCGTCTATCCGTCGAGCATCAATGGTGTGAGCACAGCCACGAACTCGGCCGTGGCTGGTCTGCCGCGCACCTACCACTTCAGCATCGAACTGGACCTCTGAGGAGGTTCAGTTCGAACTCTCAGCCTGAACTCAGGGGGAAGTCGTCCTGCCACAGCAGGGGCTGGAGCGTGAACGTCTGACGCAGGATGGCTTCCAGATCGGATTTTCCCTCGGTCTTCATCCATTCGTCCAGCGCTGTCCGGAACGTCGCAATCGCCGTCCGGGCCAGCAGACGGGCCACGAGAGACGGCATTTCGGTCGCCGGCAACCGGGCGATCAGGGCACTGGCCAGCGTCTCTTCCCATTCGGAATATCGGCGCAGGGCCATGTCCCTCAGGGCCGGCGTCCTTTCCACGAGCCTGACAACGGCATAAGCGTCCATCCTGTCGGACGAATAACACGCCACGACCGGCACCAGTCCGGCCAGAACGGCATCCTGCAGCGGGACATCCAGCGGCACGTCACGAATGGCCTCGGTCAGGATCGTGGTCACGCTGCCGGTCCAGGCCAGAATGATGTCCGCCTTCCCGGGGAAGTACCGGAACAGCGTCCGCCGCGAAATCTGTGCGGCTTCGGCGATTTCGTCGACCGAAGTTTCTTCATAACCATGGGTCGAGAACAGGCGCATGGCCTCACGCACCAGCGCGGCGTGGGTGCGGTCCTTCTTGCGCTGCCGGAGCGGCCCGTCCTGTTCTGCGTCAGTCGTCATGCCGTCCAGTTATCCCGAAGTCCCCAAGGAGCATAGACCCCATCTGAAAAACCCTTCAGGGCACAAGCCTGTAACGGGCGCGGACCAGAACGTCATTTTCAAGCTGTTGCCGGACCGCCACAGGATCCTGCGCCCCTGTCATGACTGCGACTTCGCGGAAAAACGGGCGCCTGCCAACCACACGATCCTGAAAAACCTGAGCCAGAACCATGACCACGGGATCACGCGTACAGCACAGACATCCCGCCGCATGGCGGTTCATGAAGGGCGAGGCTGCCGGAATAGCGGCCACATCCCCCCACCCGCCATCCGCTCCCGCATCACCGATGAGCAGGGCGTCTCGCCTGCGTTCTTCGGGCCATTCCGCCGGATCAGACAGGAGGGTCAGCGGGATCAGTGCGGTACCGGAAGACGTCATGCGATCTTCTGTAGCAGCCCTGCGCAGAGCGGGCAGCATTTTCATGGTGTTGCCTCTTTGCCGGAGGGGAACCGTTTTGCTACACCCTCCTGTCCCTGACCGTGTATAGAGCGCAAGCCCGATCGCGGCTCCCATATCCATTCCCGGTCATCCACAGCTACAGAGCGTTCTGCCCATGTCCTCACGTCCCCATCTGCTTGACGCCCTCGCCGATCAGGTCCTGCTGTGTGACGGCGGCATGGGATCGCGCGTGCAGATGCTGGATCTGGAAGTCGAGCGCGATTACTGGGGACAGGAAAACTGCACGGAAATCCTGAACCTTTCGCGCCCGGAACTCGTCCGTGAAATCCATCGCGGCTATTTCGAAGCCGGTGCGGACATGGTCGAGACGAACACGTTCGGCGGCTCCATTGTCACGCTGGCGGAATTCGGGCTTCAGGACCGCACGCGCGAAATCAACCGCACGGCCGCGACACTGGCCCGCGAGGCCGCCGAGACGTTTTCGGACGGGCGCCACCGCTATGTCATGGGCTCCATCGGTCCAGGCACGAAACTGCCGACGCTGGGCAACATTGCCTATGACGATCTGGAAGCCGGTCTGGTCGAACAGTGCCGCGGGCTGATCGACGGTGGTGTGGACGGGTTCCTGATCGAAACGTGTCAGGACACGCTTCAGATCAAGGCTGCCGTGAATGCCGCCAAGATTGCCCGGATCGAACTCGGCTCGGATGCGCCGATTTTCGTGCAGGTCACGGTTGAAACCACGGGCACACTGCTGGTCGGTCCCGATATCGCCGCCGCTGCCACGACCGTGCAGGCGCTGGACGTCCCTTCCCTTGGACTGAACTGCGCCACCGGTCCGCAGGAAATGGGCGAGCATGTCCGCTGGCTGTCGGAAAACTGGCCGGGTCTCATTTCCATGCAGCCCAATGCCGGTCTGCCCGAGCTTGTGGACGGCAAGACCGTCTATCCGCTCAGCCCCGAGGAAATGGCCGTCTGGATGGAACGTTTCGTCAAGGAAGACGGGCTGAACCTGATCGGCGGCTGCTGTGGCACGTCCACACCGCATATTCAGGCGCTCGACGGCATGCTGCGTCGCCTTGGTGGCACGAAGTTGCGCCCTGCCCCGGTCAAGCGCAGCACGGTCTGGATGCCGTCGGTCTCCAGCCTCTACACCCAGACGCCGCTGCGTCAGGAAAACAGCTACTTCTCCATCGGCGAGCGCTGCAACGCCAATGGATCCAAGAAATGGCGCGAGCTTCAGGAAGCGAACGACTGGGACGGATGCGTCGCCATCGGGCGTGAACAGGCGGCCGAAGGTTCCAACGCGCTCGATATCTGCACGGCTTTCGTCGGACGGGATGAAGTCCGCGAAATGAACGAAGTCGTCACGCGCTTTACGTCGTCCGTGAATGCGCCGCTGGTGATTGACTCGACAGAGACACCCGTCATCGAAGCCGCGCTGAAGCTGCATGGCGGCAAGCCTATCATCAACTCGATCAACTTCGAGGATGGCGAGCAGCAGGCCCATGACCGCATGAAGCTGGCCCGCAAGTTCGGCGCGGCCATGATTGCGCTCACGATCGACGAAGTCGGCATGGCGAAAGAGCCGCAGGACAAGCTGCGCATTGCCGAACGTCTGGTCGATTTCGCATGCAACCAGTACGGGCTGCCGCAGTCCGACCTAATGATCGATCCGCTGACCTTCACCATCGCCACGGGTGTGGAAGATGACCGGAAGCTCGGCCAGTGGACGCTTGAGGGCATCAAGCTAATCCGCGACAGGTTCCCAGATATCCAGATTATCCTTGGCCTGTCGAACATCTCCTTTGGCCTGAACCCGGCTGCGCGTGCGGTACTGAACTCGGTGTTCCTCGACCATGCGGTCAAGGCCGGCATGACGGGTGCGATCGTGCATGTCTCCAAGATCCGCCCGCTGCATCTGATTGCCCCCGAAGAGGTCAAGGTCGCGGAAGACCTGATCTTCGACCGCCGTACCGAGGACTACGATCCGCTCCAGAAGCTGCTGGAGCTGTTTGCGGGACGTAAAGCCGCCGACGCCGTCAAGAAGCGTCGGGCGGAGACGCCGGCGGAGCGTCTGAAGGACCGGATCGTCGATGGCGACCGCAAGGGCATCGAACAGGATCTGGAAGACGCGATGGCGGAAATGCCGCCGCTCGACATCATCAACAATGTCCTGCTCGATGGCATGAAGGTCGTGGGCGAGCTGTTCGGCTCGGGCAAGATGCAGCTTCCGTTCGTGCTGCAATCCGCCGAGACGATGAAGACCGCCGTCGCCTGGCTTGAGCCGCACATGGAGCGCGTGGAAGGCCAGCATCGCGGCACGATGGTGCTCGCCACCGTCAAGGGCGACGTGCACGACATCGGCAAGAACCTCGTGGACATCATCCTGACCAATAACGGCTATCAGGTCATCAATCTGGGCATCAAGGTGCCGCTTGCGGACATGATCGCGGCCGTGAAGGAACACAAGGCGGATGCGCTCGGCATGTCCGGGCTTCTGGTGAAGTCCACGGTCATCATGCGCGAGAACCTTGAAGAAATGCACCGTCAGGGCTTTGATGTTCCGGTCATTCTCGGCGGCGCGGCCCTCACCCGGAATTATGTCGAGGAAGAATGTGCCCGCTCCTATGGTGCCGGTGAGCCGGGGCGCGTGGCCTACGCGCGTGACGCGTTCGACGGTCTGGGCCTGATGGACAAGATCGCCAACAAGGAACTCGATTCCTATCTGGGCGCAATCCAGACACGCCGCGCCAGCCAGGCAAGCCGCAAGACGGCCCGTGCTCCGGAAATCGCGGAAACACGCGGCTTCGGCGTGGTGGATCGCGAGGCTGCCAAAGCCCGGCGTGAACGGATTTCAGGCTCCGAGCCGGTCATCACGCCGCCTTTCTGGGGCGGACGTGTTCTCGAGGCGACGCCCAATGCGGTTCTGCCGTTCCTCAATGAACGCTCTCTGTACCAGTTCCAGTGGGGCTTCCGGAAACAGGGCCGTTCACTCGACGAGTTCATGGAATACGCCAAGACCGAACTCCGCCCCGTGCTGAAACGCATGCTGGCGCTGAGTGCGGAGCAGGACATCATCCGGCCGCAGGCGATCTATGGGTACTGGAAAGCCGCAGGCGACGGGAACGATCTCGTGCTGTTTGAAGAGGACGGCACGACGGAAGCCGCGCGTTTCACCATGCCGCGCCAGCCCAAGGATGACGGCGAGTGCATCGCCGATTTCGTCCGGGACATCAGCGATGACGTCCGCGATGTGGTCGGGCTTCAGGTCGTGACCGTCGGGCAGAAGGCGTCCGATCTGGCCCGGGTGTGGTTCGAGGAAAACCGTTATCAGGACTATCTGTACCTGCATGGCCTGTCGGTCGAGATGGCGGAAGCCATGGCGGAATACACCCACAAGCGCATCCGCGCCGAACTGGGTTTTGCCGGCGAGGACGACCGCGACATGGAGAAGCTGCTGTCACAGTCCTATCGCGGCTCGCGCTATTCCTTCGGCTATCCCGCCTGCCCGCGGCTTGAGGATCAGGAACCGATCCTGAAAATGCTCGATGCCGAACGCATCGGCGTCTCGCTTTCGGACGGCTATCAGCTTCACCCCGAGCAGTCGACATCGGCCCTCGTGATGCTGAACCCGCGGGCAAAATACTTCACCGTCTGAGGACGGCAGGTTTAAAAAAAGACAAGAAAAGACATTCCATGACGGCCATTTCAGTTCCGCAGACCACCTATGTCCTGACGCTCTCCTGCCCCAACCGCCCGGGCATCGTGGCGGCAATCAGCGGCAGGCTTGCGGAACTGAACGCCAACATCACCGAAGCCCAGCAGTTCGATGACCGCGACAGCACGGTCTTCTTCATGCGGATCGTTTTCGAGATCACGGATGGCCAGACCAGCATGCAGCAGCTTCGCGAGGCGCTGGCTGTTCTGGGTGAGACGTTCAGCATGGACTGGGCGCTGCATGACCGGAGCGTGAAGCCGAAGGTTCTGCTGATGGTCTCGCGTTTCGATCACTGCCTGGTGGATCTGCTGTATCGCTGGCGGATTGGGGAACTGCCGATCAAGCCGGTCGGGATCGTATCAAACCATCCGCGTGAGGTTTTTGCGGATCTCGACTTCTACGGCATTCCGTTCCACCACTTTCCCGTCACGAAAGATACCAAGCCAGCGCAGGAAGCACAAATTCTGGACCTGCTTGCCTCAACGGGAGCCGAACTGGTCATTCTCGCACGCTACATGCAGGTCCTGTCCAACGAAATGGCCGCCAGCCTGTCAGGGCATTGCATCAACATTCACCATTCCTTCCTGCCGGGATTCAAGGGCGCGCGTCCTTATCATCAGGCCTTTGCGCGTGGCGTGAAGCTGATCGGCGCGACAGCCCATTACGTCACGCGCGATCTGGATGAAGGCCCGATCATCGAACAGGACGTGGAGCGCATTTCCCATGCCGACACACCCGATGACCTGATCCGCAAAGGACGCGATATCGAGCGCCGCGTTCTGGCGCGTGCCGTGCGGTATCACATTGAACGCCGGACCATCATCAACGGCAACAGGACAGTCGTCTTCACGCCCTGAAGGTTTCTGTCCTTCTGCCGGACATGAAAATTTCGCACGACACCCGGAATATTCTCTCCTAGGCTCGGCTTTATCAGTTCATAGCCGGCAGCACTATTCAGATGACCGTCCGTAAAGCCCTTCTCTCGCTTGCCCTGTTCACCACTCTCCTCACACAGGCAGCATGTTCCGGTGATGTGGTTCTCGAGAAACGGCTGACACCTGCGGATACCCTGCGCGAGACCACGAACCGGACCGTCGTGCCCGGCACGTTCGTCATGACCGTGAAAAGCGTAAATGTCTTCAACAAGATGGTCTTCCTCAATTCGGAAGAGACCTATCTGGACCGGGCCAATGTCGCCGTGCAGATCACGTCAGCCGTAGCCTATAATGCCGATATCCGTTTCGGTGGCGATTTCCGCAAGATGGTTCTGAACCGCAAGATCCTTGTGATCGGGTCTGCCATGAAGGTTGGCGCTGATCTCGAACAGGGGATCATCGTGAACAACAAGGACGATTACCGGACCTATATCTTTGTCAGCCGGGCGAGCAATATTTTCCTGAGATAGTCACGGATAATATCTGATCTTGCATCGTACATTCATTTGCCGACAGATTATTCCATTTTCTTCCCCCATATTGATCCGAAGATATTTCCCGGGGCTCCGATCCGGCTTATGAAGGGCATCCTTTCTTCATGCCGGAACCAGTCATGACCGTCTCTTCCGCCTCCGCTCCGGACCGCCTTCAGGCCGTTCTCAAAGCCCTCCAGCCTGTCATGGGCAAGCGGATCAGCACGGCACCCTCCGTGCGCGAAGAACACAGCCACGGCGAGGCCATGAATGCCTCCCGCCTGCCCGAGGCGGTAGTGTTTGCGGAAAGCACGCAGGATGTCGCAACCGTCCTGCGGCACTGCCATGAATGGCGCGTTCCGGTCGTGGCGTTCGGCGCCGGAACCTCGGTCGAAGGCCATGTCGTGCCGCCCGAACAGGCCATCAGCCTTGATCTGTCCCGCATGACCGCCATCGTGGAACTGAATGCCGAGGATCTGGACTGCCGGGTGCAAGCGGGCATCACGCGCCAGACCCTGAACGTGGAAATCCGCGATACGGGCCTGTTCTTTCCGGTCGATCCGGGCGGGGAAGCCACGATCGGCGGCATGTGCGCCACACGCGCCTCTGGCACGGCCGCCGTGCGCTACGGCACGATGAAGGAGAATGTGCTGGGGCTGACGGTCGTTCTCGCAACTGGCGAAATCATCCGCACGGGCGGCCGCGTGCGCAAGTCGTCCACCGGCTATGACCTGACATCCCTGTTCGTCGGCTCGGAAGGTACGCTCGGGATCATTACGGAAGTCCAGCTCCGTCTGCACGGGCGCCCGGACAGTGTTTCGGCTGCAATCTGCCAGTTCGAAAGTCTGCATGACGCGATCCAGACCGCCATGGAAATCATCCAGTGCGGCATCCCCATCACCCGCGTGGAACTGATGGACAGCATGCAGATGGCGGCTTCCATCCAGTATTCCGGCCTGAGCGAATATCAGCCCCTGACCACGCTGTTCTTCGAGTTCACGGGCTCGCCCGCAGCCGTACGGGAACAGGTCGAGACGACCGAAGCCATCGCCTCCGGCAATAACGGACTGGGCTTTGCCTGGGCCGAAAGCCCCGAAGAGCGCACGCGCCTGTGGAAAGCGCGGCATGACGCCTACTGGGCCGCGAAGGCCATCGTTCCCAGCGCACGTGTTATTTCCACGGACTGCATCGTCCCGATTTCCCGTCTGGGCGAGCTGATCGAGGGCGTGCACCGCGACATCGAGGCGTCCGGCCTGCGCGCGCCCCTTCTGGGCCATGTGGGCGACGGCAATTTCCATACGCTCATCATCACGGACGATACTCCCGAAGGACATCAGCTCGCCCTTGATCTGGACCGCAAGATCGTCGCCCGTGCGCTGTCCCTGAATGGATCATGCAGCGGGGAACATGGCGTGGGCATGGGCAAGCTGGAGTTTCTGGAAACCGAGCATGGTGCGGGAAGCCTTAGCGTCATGCGTGCCCTGAAGAATACGATGGATCCGCACCATATCCTCAACCCCGGCAAGCTCCTGCTGGCCGGCCCTGTTTACACGGGCTGAGCTTTCGGGGATCTTTCAGCCGCCTTTCTTTCCAGTCCCTGCCGGATTTCAGCATCATGCCGTCACTCTCCAGCCTCTGCCCCGATATCGTCCTGATCGGTGCCGGGATCATGAGTTCCACGCTTGCCGCCCTGCTGCGCGAGCTGGATCCGTCGCTCTCGATGGTGATGTTCGAGACCCTTTCCGACTGCGGGCAGGAAAGCTCCTATGCCTGGAACAATGCCGGGACCGGACATGCGGGCAACTGCGAACTGAACTACACACCCCAGCGCGCGGATGGCAGCGTCGATATTTCCAAAGCGTTGGCCGTCAATACGGAGTTCGACCTCTCCCGGCAGCTCTGGGCCCATTGGGTCCGTGAAGGCCGCATTGCCGATCCGGCCTCGTTCGTGCAGCCCTGCCCGCATATCAGTCTGGTCTGGGGTGCGGAGAATGTGGCGTTCCTCAGGGCCCGCTATGAGGCCATGGTCGCTCATCACTGCTTTGCCGACATGGAATACACCGATGATCCTGCCATCATCGCGCAATGGGCCCTGCTCGCCATGGCGGGTCGCGATACGACACAGCCCGTCGCGGCCACGCGCATCAAGGAAGGAACGGACGTCAATTTCGGCGCCCTGACGCATGCCCTGACCGCATCGCTCAGGACAGACCGTAACGTCTCCATCCACTACAACCATCGCGTCACGGATCTGACCCGAACCGAAGACGGCCGCTGGCGCGTTACGGCAACGGATACCGAAAGCGGTTATGCCACAACGGTCCTGACGCGCTTCGTCTTCATCGGCGCCGGCGGCAATGCCCTGCCGCTGCTTCAGAAATCCGGCATCCCCGAGGCGACGCATTACGCGGGCTTCCCGGTCAGCGGGCTTTGGCTGCGCTGCACCGACCCGGCCATCACGCGCCAGCACCACGCCAAGGTTTACGGCAAGGCCCCTGTCGGTTCCCCGCCCATGTCGGTCCCGCATCTCGATACGCGCGTGATCGACGGGAAATCCTGCCTGCTCTTCGGGCCGTATGCCGGTTTCTCCACGAAGTTTCTCAAGAGCGGGTCGTGGACGGATTATTTCCGCTCCCTCACGCCAAAAAACATCATCCCGGCCCTGACGGCCGGAAAAGACAATCTTGGCCTGCTGGACTATCTCGCAAAGCAAGTCCTCCAGACGAACGAGGCACGTTTCCGGGCGCTTTTGGACTTTTATCCGACCGCGCGGCCCGAAGACTGGAGCAAGGTCGTGGCCGGGCAGCGGGTGCAGATTATCCGGCCGGACAGAGGCCTGCACGGAAAACTCCGCTTCGGCACTGAACTTGTCAAAAACGCCGACCGCTCTCTCGTCGCGGTGCTGGGCGCCTCTCCCGGCGCCTCTATTGCAGCATCCGTGGCGCTGCAGGTCGTACAGGGCTGCTTCCCCGAACGGCTTGTCGAGGGTGACTGGCTGCCCCGTCTGCGTCAGGTTTTTCCCGCCTATGGCGTGGATCTGACGCAGGATGCAGCAGCCTGCGCAACGCTGCGCCGCGACACGGCAAAGGTCCTGGGAATTGCGGAAGAGGCCGGATGATCACCTTTTTAAGGCCGGATTGTGTCCATGAGGCGTTACAGACCTGTTCCGGCCTGATATGGTGGATGTGATTTTACATTCATCTGTTTGCTTTCACGCTCAGGAATCGATTTGAGACATGACTGATGGTTCGGGCTCCGTGATCCCCACCGCCTTGCCGCAGAGTTCAAAACGACGGGATAATTCGGCCCGCCAGAAACAGATCCTCGACGTTCTTCTCGAAACCGGCAGCGCCACGATCGAAGGTCTGGCCGAGCGTTTCGATGTCAGCCGCATGACGATCCATCGCGATGCGCATGCGCTGGTCCAGCAGGGTCTGATTGACAAGCTGCATGGCAGCATCGTTCTGCGCAACAAGGTTACAACGCAGAAAACCGTCAATTTCCGCCGCTCCCGGGCTACGGATCTCAAGGACGCCATCATCCAGCGGGCTATCTCGCTGATCCAGCCCGAGCAGGTTCTGGTCCTGGACGATTCCACGACCGTCGCGGCGATGCTGCCCCTGCTCCCGGCCCTGGCGCCACTGACGATCATTACGAACGCCGTCGGCGTGATCCAGGCACTCTCGCCCTATCCCAATCTGAAGCTGATCTGCCTTGGCGGCGACTACAATCCACCGCGCAACGCATTTTTCGGCCTGGTCTGCGAACAGGCGGCACAGTCGCTGCGGGCAAACATGATGTTCCTCTCGACATCCATCATCCACAACGGAACCGCGTTCCAGAACGATCAGGACGTGGTGAAGGTCAAGCGGGCCATGATGGACATTGCGGATCAGTGCGTCCTGCTGGTGGACAGCACGAAATTCCGCAAGGGCGGCCTGCACCGTCTGGCATCCCTGTCGGAATTCGACCGGGTTCTGACGGACTCACATCTCAAGCCGTCCATCGCCAAGGCTCTGGCGCAGGACGACGTGAAGCTCGAAATCTGCACCTGACTCCCGTTCTCAGGCGTCGGGCAGCGCCTGCATGAACTGTTTCAGATTTCCGCGAAGCGCCTTTTCGAACAGGGTCAGGGTTTCGCTCCCGACGTAATGCTCCACGCCTTCGGCATCGACGCGGGCATTTTCCTCGCTCACGCCCAGGGCCAGCAGGAACGCTTCCACGATCCGGTGCCGATGCCGCGCCCTGTCCGCCATGTCCTGTCCAGCAGGCGTGAGGAAAACACCCCGATAGGGCTTCTGTGTTACGTAGCCTTCCGTTGCAAGGCGGGCGAGCATCTTCGCCACCGTCGGCTGCGACACGCCCAGACGCCCGGCGATATCGACCTGCCGGGCCTCCTGCCCTTCGGACAGCAGATCCGAGATCAGTTCCACATAATCCTCGACCAGCACATTACGCCGCGCCTCGCGATTGGCGCGGAACCCTTCGGAATGGGTTTCGACGTCAGGCAGCGTCTCCTTGGGCGCGATATCCCTGAGACGTCTTTTCCGTTCCATGCCCCGCCCTGTGCCTCCATGCAGAAAACATTATTCACGGCGGAATAAAACATTCCCGACATGTGTGCCAGTAGGATCCATCACGTTTTCCCGATATCCCGGTTTTTCATGAGGCTCATCAATATAGCATGTTGAATATTCATTCCCGATGGGATTGAATACACTCCTGATGTCAGACACCCCCTCGCCCCACACACCGTCCCCGGAGATGCGCCCGAGCCTGCCCGATGCCTTTTCCAGCATCCGGGTTCCGGGAGCGGATGCGTCCTGGTTCCGGCGCTTCCTGGCTTTTGTGGGGCCGGGGTTCATGGTTTCGGTCGGTTATATGGACCCCGGCAACTGGGCCACCGACCTGCAGGGCGGGTCGCGCTACGGCTATACGCTGCTCTGCGTCATCATGCTGTCAAACCTGATGGCGATTCTGCTTCAGGCCCTTTCCGCCCGCCTCGGGATCGCGACGGGACGCGATCTGGCGCAGGCGTGCCGGGATCATTTCTCGCCGAGCGTGAACATCGTGCTGTGGCTGGCGTGTGAACTGGCCATCATTGCCTGCGATCTGGCAGAAGTGATTGGTACGGCAGTGGCGCTTCAGCTTCTGTTCGGACTGCCGCTTCTGGGCGGCGCACTCCTCTCCATTCTGGATGCGCTGATCGTGCTGCTGTTGATGAATCAGGGCTTCCGCTATCTGGAAGCATTCGTGATCGCGCTTCTGGGAGTGATCGCGCTGTGCTTCGGGATCCAGCTTGTCGCTGCAGCTCCGCCCGTACACAGCATTCTGGCCGGGCTCCTCCCCGATCCGAAGATCGTGACGACGCCGGGGATGCTCTATGTCGCCATCGGCATCATTGGTGCCACGGTCATGCCGCATAACCTGTATCTGCATTCCTCGATCGTGCAGACCCGCGCCTATGACCGCACACCAGCCGGGCGGCGGGATGCGATCCGCTGGACAACCTGGGACAGCACGATTGCCCTGACACTGGCGCTGTTCATCAATGCGGCGATCCTGATCGTAGCGGCCGCCGCGTTCCACACTTCCGGCCATCAGGACGTAGCGGAAATCCAGGATGCCTACAGGCTGCTTTCCCCGATCCTCGGGCTTGGCATGGCGTCCACGCTGTTCGCGCTTGCCCTTCTGGCAGCAGGGACGAATTCGACGATCACCGGCACGCTGGCCGGACAGATCATCATGGAAGGCTTTCTGCACCTCCGCATCCCTCACTGGGCCAGACGACTTCTGACACGCGGACTGGCCATCGTTCCCGTGGCAATCGTCACGCTGATCTATGGCAACCGGGGCGTAGGCGATCTGCTGATGGCCAGTCAGGTCATCCTGTCGCTGCAACTGCCGTTTGCCGTCATACCGCTGGTCATGTTCGTCTCGGACCATCGGAAAATGGGCGAATTCGTGATCTCGGCACCCGTCCGCGTCCTGTCCTGGGGCGTT
Organism: Gluconobacter sp. P1C6_b; assembly: GCF_018811945.1. GTDB lineage: Bacteria > Pseudomonadota > Alphaproteobacteria > Acetobacterales > Acetobacteraceae > Gluconobacter. The sequence continues at coordinate 117,981 of NZ_JACRVU010000004.1, read as the reverse complement.
GCGGGACTGATCCTGCTGCTGAACTTCAAGCTGCTTTACGACACGCTGGCGGGCTGAGACTCATTAGGCCGGGTTGGCAACCCAGGGGCTGGCGCGGAAAACTGACCATCCCGTATGCTGCACCAGCCGTTCCAGCGCACGTGTGCCCAGCAGGGAATTGCCTTGAGCATTCAGTCCCGGCGACCAGACGGCAATGGACGCCACGCCCGGCGCAATGGCGAGGATCCCGCCCCCGACACCGGATTTTCCCGGCAGACCGACACGGATGGCGAAAGCGCCGGAGCCGTCATAATGGCCGCACATCATCATCAGCGCGAGGATTGTCTGCGCATTGCGCTCGGACATGACGCGCTCGCCCGTAAGTGGGTTCCGGCCGCCCGTCATCAGACAGGTCCCGACCTGCGCCAGCTGGTGACAGCTCATGGTGAGTGCGCACTGATGGAAATAGAAATCCAGCGTGTCCTCGACCACGTTGCGGATATTCCCGAAGGTCCGCATGTAGTTCGCCAGCGCCATGTTGCGAAAACCGGTCTCACGCTCCTGCCGGGCGACATCGGTATCAATGTCAATCGAGGACGGATCACTAACCAGCGGACGCAGGAAATCCAGAAGGCGCGTCTGGGCATTCTCGCGGCCATAACGCGAGACCAGAATATCAGCGATGACGATGGCGCCCGCATTAATGAACGGATTGCGGGGGATGCCGTGCTCGTTTTCAAGCTGGACGATGGAATTGAACGCGCTGCCTGACGGCTCCTGACGCACCCGTCCCCACAGCTCGTCACCCATCGCATTGAGCGCCATGCTCAGGCTGAAGACCTTGGACACGCTCTGGACCGAGAAGGGGACTTCCGCATCCCCGACCGTATGCGTCTCCCCGTCCATGCCGACAACGGCCATGCCGAACCGGTTCAGATCCACCCGTGCGAGCGGGGGAATGTAGTTGGCGACCGTGCCCCGCTCGGAGGCCGTGCGCATTTCCTCTGCGATCGAGACGATAATGGACGCAACTGTGCTCATGGGGCCCCGGACTGTGAAACGCGATGTGACTGAAAGAACAGGAGTTTCACAGGCAGGTGAGCCCGTGAGCAACCCGCAGGATCATACGGAGCGATATGCACTCAAAGCATGGCTGAAAGACTGCATCTGCCTGCCCTGCAGATCCACTCACGTCAGGGCGAGACGACCCGATGGCGAACCACCTGTCCGACGATCACCAGCGCAGGCGATTTCACCTGCGCTTCGGCTGCTTGCTGCGCGATGGTGGACAGCGTTCCGGTAAAGACCCGCTGCCCCGGCTGCGTGCCCCGCTCCACGATCGCTACCGGCCAGTCAGCCGGCAGTCCTTTTCCTAGAAGTCCGGCGGCAAGCTGCGGCAGGGTCGAAATGCCCATATAGATCACGACCGTCTGGCGGCGATCGGCCATGTCGTCCCAGGGCAGATCCAGAATGCCATCCGCCTTTGCATGTCCGGTCACGAACAGGCAGGCCTGCGCGCAGTCCCGATGCGTCAGCGGAATGCCGGAATAGGCTGCGCATCCATTGGCCGCGGAAATGCCCGGAACCAGCCGGAACGCGACCCCGGCGGCGACCAGAGCTTCGATTTCCTCACCGCCACGCCCAAAAATGAACGGGTCCCCGCCCTTGAGACGCAGGACACGCTCGCCGGCCTGTGCACGGCGGACCATCTCGCGGTTGATCTCGTCCTGCGGCAGGGCATGACGGTCCCGCTGCTTGCCGACGAAGACGAGTTCGGCATCCCGCCGCACCATATCCAGCAGAGCTGGCGAGACCAGATTGTCATAAAGAACGGAATCCGCATTCTGCATCAGGTGCAGCGCCTTGAGGGTCAGCAGATCCGGATCGCCGGGACCGGCCCCGACCAGCCAGACTTCTCCCGGCTTGCGATCCCCGTCCAGAAGCGCCTCCAGTCGCGCGTCCGCCCGGCTTTCATCCCCGGAACGCGCGGCTTCCGCAGCAGGACCATCCAGAAAATCCTCCCAGATGCGTTTGCGGTCCTGAACATTGGGATAGCGCCCCGAAACGAGGGCCCGGCGCGACTGCATATAGGCCGCCAGACGGCCTGTGCCTTCGGGCAGCAGCGTCTCGATCTGTTCGCGCAGGCGGCGCGCCAGAACGGGCGCCGCGCCTCCGGTGGAGACAGCCACGCGCACCATGCCCCGGCGCACCTGAGCAGGCGTGATGAAGCTGGAAGGGCCTAGGTCGTCCACCGCGCAGACGGGGATATTCAGTTCGTCAGCCAGGGCCGCAACCTGACGGTTGATGTCCCGGCTGTCGGTCGCGGCATAGACCAGCCGGCAGCCCGGAAGCAGGCAGCGCAACACCGCATCATCCGCGCGTTCGCCAACTTGGCGGACCCTGCCATTCTTAACCCAGCCCTGCACGACCGGGTGCAGCTTTTCAGCCAGAACGTCGATCCGCGCTCCGTGATCGAGCAGCAGCCGCCCCTTGTTGACGGCAATTTCCCCGCCGCCCACGAGCAGGACCCGAGCGCCTGAAAGACGGATGGAAATGGGAAACCAGCCGCCGTCCTGAGGGGAATCCGGGCTGGAATGGTGAGGCTGGGTGTTCATCGAGGCACGGATTTTCCGGATCGGGGGAGACGCTTGCGTGCCGCATTCAGCGACAGGCCGGCCGGAAGGTCAAATCCGGCAGTTCCATGCCTTCAGGTGCGGGGACGTGCCTTTGCCCGGCACGTCCCGGAGGACGCTGTTACCAGCCGCCCTGCCGCCCCTGACCGCCGCCCATTCCCTGACCACCCATACCCTGGCCGCCCATGCCACCCTGACCATAACCGCGGTCGTCGCCACGATGATGGTGATGCCCACCGCGGCGGTCATCATAAGGGCCGTAACAGGCGGTCAGCGACAGGGTCAGACCGGCTCCGAGAGCCAGAGCAAGAATCTTTTTCATGAGATGCTCCATCAGCAATGCTTCGGTGCCGAGGATGACCGATGAAATGTGGTATTCTCAAGGACAGGAACGTAACGGACAATGACAGCGCCGGATTTTGCGGGGATATTCCGGCAGACGGATGCTTGGAAATGCTATAACCGTTCGCGAACAGAAGTCCTGTTGACTGGCGCTCCCGGACTGCACTTCTTTTCAGGAAAGAGGTTTCATGGCTCAGTTGATGGTGAAAATCTTCAAGTCCATTCAGGAGGGGCCCGGTTTTCTTGTGTTGCTCGGGCTTCTGGTCGCTGCGGTCTTTGTGGGATATGAAGTCCTGCATGCGCTGGTCGGATAAGGCCTTCGCCACCGCCGCGATGCGCATCGCCACAGACAGGACCCCAGCATGACAAAAGGCGATCTTGAAAAGCGTCTCGACTTTCTCCGGGAAGCGTCGCGCCTCAAGGACATCCTGAGGCGGACCTACACCCATGGTGGCCAGACCGAGAGCACGGCGGAGCATACATGGGCGCTCTGCCTGCTGGTCATGACCTTCGCCGACCAGCTTGAGGGCATCGACCTTCTGAAGCTGCTGAAAATCTGCATCCTGCATGATCTCGGGGAAGCCATTCACGGTGATGTGCCCGCGATTTCGGTACACGCCTCAGCCAACAAAGCCGCGCAGGAGCGCGAGGATCTGCTGACAATCATGGCACCGCTGCCTGACGAGCTTCAGGCCGAGTTTCTGGCGCTGTGGGACGAATATGAAAATGCAGCCTCTCCCGAAGCCCGGCTGGCCAAGGCCTTCGACAAGATCGAGACCATCAGCCAGCACAATGCCGGTCTCAATCCGGATGATTTCGACCATACGTTCAATCTGACCTATGGCCGCAAATATACCGATGCCACGGAACTGACGCGCCGGATCCGTGCCATTCTCGATGAGGAAACGCGACGGAACATGATGCGAAGCCGGAACATGGTTCCGGGCTGAACGGCCCTTTATGCTCGACATCGTAACATAAATCCGCCAGAAACGGCTCCAAATGGCCTTCCACTGTTACGCTATCTTTGCAGATTCGTGACATTCTGCATCGGATGCAGACGTTCCAGGCCCGCACCAGACACAGGAGCCGGCAGACGCGCGCATGCCAGATCATGACCTGAAAACCCCAGCGGCACCGGCACGGCCGGGGCTGCGTCCGGCTCTCGGTCTTGTCTGGGGCCTCGGCAGCCTCCTCTCCGCCCCTTCCGCGCTCGCGCAGACCGCTGCGAACACCCTCGCCACGCCGTCCACCACCCAGAACAGCGCGGCAACCGTGACCACGTCCACGACGTCCATCAATGGCGGCGAGCAAATCGAGGTCAAAGCCCATAAACCCGCCAGCGCCGTGCTGGGGGATGCCAAGCCGATCATGCAGATCCAGGCCGATGAAATCCGCTCTTATGGCGTCGATACCGCAGCGGATCTGCTGACGGCCATTGCGCCGGAAACCCGTTCAGGGCGCGGCGCGACCGGCAACACGCCGGTCGTCCTGCTGAACGGCAAGCGCATTTCGGGGATGCAGGAAGTCAATGACCTTCCCTTCGAAGCCATCGCGCGGGTCGAAATCTTCACCGAGGAAGAGGCCCTGCGCTACGGCTATCCGGCCGACGAGCGCGTGGTGAACATCATCACCGTGAAGAATTTCCGGGCCGTGCGGATGCGGGCCTATGGCAGCACATCCACGGATGGCGGCGGCGATGATGGCGTTCTGGGCGCCAGCTTCACAAAGCTCTCCGGAGACCGGCGGATCAATCTGAGCGCGCGCTATGAAGCACAGGCGCGTCTTCTGGACAGCGACCGCGGCGTCACGCCCCCTTCCGCCAGCAGCCTCTATTCCAATGCCGGCAACGTCACATCCACGGATGGCGGCAGTCTCGATCCGGCGCTTGATGCGCTCGTCGGGCAGAGCGTGACATCCGCGGGTGTGCCATCGCTCGCATCGGGTCAGATCCCGACCCTTCAGGATTTCACGACATATGCCAATGCACCACATGCCAGTTCAGACGCCTCGGATTACAGCCTTCAGCCCAGAACGCATGAACTGAACCTGAACGGTGTCTATGCGGACCAGATCTTCAAGAGCGTCTCGGCCTCCTTCAACGCCAGCTACACCCACAGCAATTCCGAAAGCCTTCAGGGACCGGCGCGTGGCATCCTGACCCTCCCGTCCGGCAGCCTTTACTCGCCGTTCTCGCAGGACACGCTTCTGTACCGGGACTACACCAACGTCTCTGCGCTTCAGCAGAGGTCCCATACGGATTCCGTTCATGCCGGGCTGAATTTCAATGGCGACGTGGGGAACTGGAAGTGGAACAGCACCGGGAGTTTCGACCGCTCCACCACCGTGACCAACAGCCAGACCGGCCTTGATCTGAGCGCGGCCCAGACGGCGCTGACGGAGGGGCTGGTCGGCTTCGACCCGTTCTCGGAAGTGGACCGCAACTGGCTGAACAGCCGGCTGGTCAATCAGGGCCATACCACCGGCACGACCGGCAAGATCAGCGGCCTGGTCTCCGGCTCACTTTTCTCCCTCCCCGCCGGAGATGTCTCGACCAGTATTGCACCCACCGGCACCCTGACCGAACAGAACGCGACCTCCATCAGCCAGGGCAAGCTGCAGCGCACCCATATCAGCCGTGATGTCGGCACCCTTCAGATCAACGGCGACATTCCCATTGCCAGTGCGAAAAAGCATGTCCTGTCATTCCTGGGAAAGCTGGATGCGAACGTCAACGGTGCCGTCAGTCAGGTATCCCATTTCGGAACACTCGGGACGATTGGCGGAGGCGTGACGTGGGAGCCCGTCCCCTGGGTCCAGTTCCCCTTCTCCGTGACGGACCGGACAGAAGCGCCCAGCGCCACCAGTCTGGTCGCCCCGCAGATCGAGACCCCCAACGTCACGACGTATGATTATGTCACGGGGCGCTCCGTACAGGTGACGACCATCTCGGGGGGCAACCGGAACCTGCGCGCGGCGGACCGGCACGAGATCAGCATCGGCACGATCCTTTCCCCGACCTTTCTGGAAGGAGCCCGGCTGCACGTAAATTATGTCCGGGACCGCAACCACAACCCGGTCATAAGCCTGCCGACTGCAACGGCCGCCATTGAGGAAGCCTTCCCGGACCGTTACCAGCGCAATTCGGACGGGATCCTGGATGTCGTCGATATCCGTCCGGTCAATGCGCTTATGGAAAAGCGCAATGAATGGAATGCGACCTTCTCGTTTTCCAGACCACTCGGGAAGAAACCCGAAGGAAAAGGCGGCAAACATGGCGCTGGCGGCCGCTATTACATCGTTCTGACGCAGGTCTGGCGCCTCAAGGACACGGTACAGCTCCGGTCGGGCCTGGCGCCAATCGACCTGCTCAATGGCGGGACGATCGGCGGCACCGGAGGTCAGCCACGCCATGAAGTCGAGCTTCAGGGGGGCGTGTTCAAGAACGGTCTGGGCTTCCGTCTGGTTACCAAATGGCAGTCGGCAACCTCCACCCTCGCCAGCACCCACGCCAACAGCCTGTTCTTCAGCGATCTGGCGACCGTGGATATGACGGCCTTCGCCGATCTGGGAGAAATCCCCCGCTGGCAGAACCGGAACTGGGCCAAGAATTTCCGGATCATGGTCTCGGTCAGCAACCTGTTCAACAGCCGCATCCGCGCCCGCAACGGCTCGGGCATCACACCCGCCGGCTATGAACCAGCCTTTCTCGACCCGCTCGGACGGACCATCTCGTTTTCCATCCGCAAATCGGTCTGACCGGGCTCAGTCATCCGACACATAGACGCGGTGGAAACGGCTTCCCAGCGCCGTCAGGACCTCATAACCGATTGTCCCTGCCGAACGCGCCAGCGCATCCACATCCTGCGCCGGCCCCAGCACCGACAGCACGTCCCCCGCTTTCAGACCGGCAGGAGCATCGCTCAGATCCACGGAAATGCTGTCCATAGAAACGCGCCCAATGACCGGAAGCCGGGTCTGGCCGTACCAGACAGCCCCGTGCCCGGCCTGAGCGCGGAAGAAGCCGTCCGCATAACCAAGCCCCAGGGTAGCGATCCGTGTGGGTTTCGTGGCTGTCCAGCCCAGCCCGTATCCCACACGGTTTCCGGCCTGCACCGTCCGGATCTGCACGATCCGCGCATCGAGCGAGACAACCGGCTTCAGGACACGGTTCCCTTCGAAAGGCGCGATCCCATACAGGGCAGCCCCAGGACGGATCAGCTCGAAATGATAGTCCGGGCCAAGAAAAATCCCCGAAGACGCCGCCAGAGACCGCGGCACGCCCGGAAAGCCAGCGGCCATTTCCACAAAGCGCTTCCGTTGCATCGCGTTGGCAGGATTGTCCGGCGTATCCGCGCAGGCCAGATGGCTCATCACCAGTTGCAGGTTCAGCCCTTCGAAAACCGAACGGTCCTGAAGGTCCTGATCACTCAGACCAAACCGGGACATCCCGGTATCGAACTGGAGTGCCGCAGGAAAGGCACAGCCCTTTTCGCTGCAAAGCCGCTGCCAGCTGTGAACCTGTTCGAGATCGTTGAGAACGGGACTCAGGCCATGGGCCTGCATGCTGTCCTCACAGCCCGGCATGAAACCGTGCAGCACGAAAATGCGGACTTCAGGAAGCGTGGCCCGCAAGGCGATCCCCTCGTCGAGATGCGCCACGAAGAATGTTCCCGCCCCGCGTGCGGCCAGAACGGGCGCCACACGATCCGCGCCCAGCCCATAGGCATCGGCCTTGACGACGGCCGCACATTCCGCGCCGACGCCAAGAGCGGCAACGAAATCGTAATTTTCTGCGATGGCCCGCAGGCTGACACCCAGCCAGGCTCCGGCCCGTGCCGATGCTGCATCCTGGAAAACTGTTTGCATGAGGCTGCCCAAAAGACTGCAATGCTTTCTTATGGCACTCCAGTCCCACGAAGCAATGTCATGCCCCTCTTTTCACACCGGACTTTTCACATCGGGAATTCTGCGCAACAAGACGCCATGCGCTGCATGCGAATGCAATCTTCGGTCACAAAAAGTGAGTTCAGATTTCCGGGGAAACGCCTATTTCTGGTGCCCAACTGAGTTAACGGCAAGACTGTCACGAAAGTTTCCATAAATTGATGTCAGACGACTCATCGTCTTCTCAGGCTGCAAGACCCGGCGGTGTCCAGCGCGTCATAAGCAATCTGGGCGTCCTTCTGGGAGGGCGCGCAGTCAACGCTCCGCTGAGCCTCATCCATATCTGGATGGCGACCCATCTGCTGGGGAGCTACAGCTTCGGACTCGTCGCGATGATGTATGCCTTCGCGCGGACGATGGGCGACATCGTGGATTTCCAGTCTTGGCAGACCGTTCTGCATTATGGTCTGCGCCCCCTAACGCAGGGTGATCGTCGCGGTTTCCAGAAAATCGTCTCCTTCAGTCTGCTGCTGGACAGCGTCGGCGGTCTGCTGGGTTTTGGCGGGGGCGTCCTCATCAGCCTTCTGGCCATGAATCTTCTGGGCTGGCCGCCTGAGATCCACGTCATCGGCGTCGTCTACTGCATCTCCATCCTTTTCATGGCATCTGCCACCGCAACGGGCCTGCTGAGGGTTTTCGACCGATACGACCTGCTGGCCGTACAGGGCACCGTGGCCACCATCGTCCGCGTGATCGGTACGGCCTCGATGGCTCTGGGCTGGGCGTCCGTGACGGCACTTGCCAGTGTCTGGATCGCAGCGGAAGTGGCAGCCTGGGGCACGATCTTTTTCATGGCGGCCCGCGAGATGTATCGCCGGGACCTGATCCGCGGCCTCTTCCATGAAATGCGCGCTATCCTTCCCGAGATCCTGAACGGACAGTTTTTCCGCACCTATCCGGGGATCTGGCGTTTCGCGCTCAATACGAACCTCAATTCCACGCTCGCCCTCGCTTTCGGGCATATCGGCACCCTCGTGGTCGGCGCCTTTGTCGGCCCGACGAGCGCCGGCTATTACCGGATCGCAAGCCAGATCGCGGCAGGGATCGCCAAGCCCGCAACCCTGATCCAGACAACCGTCTATCCCGAAATGGCCCGGCTGTGGCGCGACAGGGCCATGAACCGGCTCTATCGCCTGACAGGCCAGATTGCCCTGATGGCTGGCGGAATCGGAACGGCCCTGCTTCTGCTGACACTGTTTGCCGGACGCCCGCTCCTTCAGCTCTATATCGGCCACAAGGGCGCAACAGAAGCCCTTCCCGTCACGCTGTGGCTGCTGGCCGCTGAGGTGGTCACCGTCTGGGGCCTGCCGCTGGAGCCGCTCCTGTTCACGACCAACCGCTCCGGCGCCGCGATCGGAGCCCGTATTCTGGAATGTACCTTCTTCCTCCCGGCCCTGGTGATGATGGTTCGCCATTACGGTCTGAGCGGCGTCGGGCCGGCGACATTATGTGGCGTCACCCTTCTGATCACGATCCAGCTTGTCTTCGTGATCCGCACGGCCCGCAGTCCGCAGGGGCTTGCGGCATGAAGGTGGCTTTTCCCCTCATCGGCCAGCGTCACCAGACCCTGCACGCCCTGCCGATCGCGCTGGAAGTCTCCGCGCGTCATCCGGACGTTGCGGTCCATGTCTCGTGCCTGACCGTGAGCCATCTGGAACTGGCACGCTCGCTGGCCACGCTCTATCCGGAAGCCCGGGTGCAGTTCGACCTCCTCCCGATCTCTCCCAAGCTCCGTCGCCGGATCGAACTGCACGGGCTTCGGGTGGTGGACCGCCTGATCGGGCTTTTCGCCTCCCGGCATTATTTCCGGACCTTCGATGCGATCATCGTGCCGGAAGCAACGTCCCTGCAGCTCCGCCGCATGGGCGTAGGGCGGCCGAAGATGATCTGGACGGGCCATGGCGCCGGTGACCGGGCGATCGGTTTTGCCCGGCATCTCGGAAAGTTCGATTTCCTGCTGGTTCCCGGACGCAAGGTGGAACAGCGCATGCTGGAAAAGGGCATCATCCGCCCCGGCGCCTACCATCGCGGCACCTACGCCAAGTTTGATCTCGTGCGGCGCATGGATGCGAAACGGCCGAAACTCTTCAACAACAACCGGCCGACGATCCTGTATAATCCGCATTTCCTGCGCCGCCTGTCCTCATGGCCGGAAATGGGACATCAGGTCCTGCAGTTCTTTGCCACGCAGGATCGCTACAACCTTGTTTTCGCACCACATTTCCGTCTCTTCGACAATCACCGCGAAGAGGGGGAAGCCCTGAGGCGCCAGTATGGACATCTGCCGCACATGCTGATCGACCCGGGCAGCCACCGGAGCATCGACATGACCTACACGATGGGGGCAGACCTCTATCTGGGTGATGTCAGCAGCCAGGTGGCCGAGTTCATGATCCGCCCGCGCCCTTGTCTCTTTCTCAACGCCCACCATGTCAAATGGCATGGAAATCCGGACTACCAGTTCTGGACGCTGGGGCCAGTGACGGAAAATGTATCGGATCTGGGCTCCAAGATAGAGAATGCTTTCGAAACGCATCCTCGTTTTCTTGAGGCGCAGCGCCAATATGTATTAGAGACATTCGAAACACTGGGCGATGAGCCCACTGCCCCCGCTGCCGCGGATGCAATTGTCGATTTTCTGAAAAGGGCTGCCTGATGTCAGGTAATCCAAACGGAGCTAGTCCAGGTTTGACCGAGGCCAACCAGAACCCAACCGCCAATCCCGTTCCGACGCCAAGCCGCTCCGGCCTGGAAAGACGTTACGGAGATTTCCCCAGCTTTGCGGCCGCCCTTGATTATGCGGCCCAGGGTGAGAGCGGATTCAACATCTATTCCGGCCGGGGGCAGCTTCTCGAGGCATTGCCATACCGCCTGCTGCGCGAGCAGGCCCGTTCCATGGCCTGCCGCCTGCTGGGTCTTGGTCTGGTCCCAGGCGATCGCGTTGCGATCGTGGCGGAAAGCGATGGCGACTTCGCCCGGATCTTCTTCGGCTGCCAGTATGCCGGTCTGGTCCCGGCGCCGCTCCCTCTGCCGGTCGCTTTCGGCGGACGCGAGGGCTATGTGACGACGCTGCGCGGCATGATCCAGAGCGCCGCGGCCCGCGCCGTTGTGGTGCCCGACGTGATCGGAAGCTGGACGGCGGATATCGTGGATGGTCTCGATCTGGTCTTCGGCGGCTCGCCGGCCGATCTGTACCGTCACGCCGAAGCCCGCGTAGAACTGCCGGAAATCTCCCCGACAGCCCTGTCCTATCTGCAGTTTTCGTCGGGCAGCACACGCTTTCCGATGGGTGTTTCGGTCACGCAGGCGGCCGGCATGGCCAATGCCCGCGCCATCGCCCGTGACGGTCTTCACGTCTACCCGGCCGAAGACCCACGCGATGACCGCTGCGTCTCCTGGCTGCCGCTCTATCATGACATGGGGCTGGTCGGCTTCTTCCTGACGCCCCTGACCTGCCAGCTTTCCGTCGATCTGCTGCCCACCCGCGAATTCGCGCGTCGCCCGCATGTCTGGCTGGACCTGATTTCCCGCAACCGCGGCACAATCGCCTACAGCCCCTCCTTCGGCTACGAACTCTGCGCCCGCCGCAGCGGTCAGGCCGATCTGGACCTGTCGTGCTGGCGCATTGCCGGCATTGGCGGTGACATGATCCGCCATCATATCCTCGAAGGCTTTGCCGAGCGTTTCGCATCGAACGGTTTTCGGGCCACGTCCTTCGTCGCGAGCTACGGCATGGCCGAGGCGACGCTTGCCATCAGCTTCGCCCCGCTCGACACCGGCATCCAGACCGACACAATCGATCTGCGCCGCCTTGAGAAAGACGGTATTGCCGAGCCGTCCAATGATCCGTCCCATCCGCTGCGGACCTTCGTCCTGTGTGGCGAGGCCCTTCCCGATCATCAGATCGAGGTCCGCGACGCTGCAGGACATGATCTGGCAGACCGACAGGTCGGCACCGTCTATGTCCGTGGACCGAGTCTCATGTGCGGCTATTTCCGCCGTCCCGACGAGACCGAAGCCGTCCTCGATGCAGATGGCTGGCTGAACACGGGCGATCTTGGCTATCACCTCAATGGCCAGATCGTCGTCACCGGCCGCGCCAAGGACCTGATCATCATCAACGGCCGCAATATCTGGCCGCAGGATCTGGAATGGTCCGCCGAAAGCGAAGTCCCTTCCTTGCGTTCGCGTGATGTTGCCGTCTTCTCCGTGGATGGCGACGAAGGCGAGAAGATCGTCGCACTCGTCCAGTGCCGCGCGACCGAGGATGAGAGCCGCAACCAGCTTCGCGACGAGGTCACGAGTCTGTTCCGCCGCCAGCACGGCGTGGATGTCGACGTCATTCTTGTGCCGCCCCGCACACTTCCCCAGACCTCGTCGGGCAAGCTGACCCGCGCGAAGGCCAAGACCATGCTGCTCTCCGGTCAGTTCGAGCAGCAGCCCGAAACCACGTCTTCGGTCGCGTGATACTCCACCGGCCCCGGCTGCCCGAGCGCCTGAAAAGGCAAAGGGGTGGCGAACGGGGCCGGTTTGGAGCATAAGGCTTGCCCAAGATTGCACAGACCCAAGCGTACACAGACATCGAGAGTTGAAGTCCATGACTGACAGCGTCGCCGGTATTTCCGGAATGATCATTGAGAAACTGCTTGCCAATCCGAAAGTTCCCCGGGACATCGATGGCAACAGCAAGATTGTCGAAGACCTGGCCTTTGACAGTCTGGCCGTCATGAACTTCGTCATGGAAATCGAAGACGAGCTCGACGTCTCCGTACCGCTCGACAAGCTGGCCGATATCCGCACCATCAACGACCTTGCCGGCTGCCTGCACACGCTGAAGGTCGCCCACGCGTGACGGATATTTTCGCCAAGCACCACGGCCTGCGCGAGGCCTATGAAGGCCTTACGGCCGCCTCCCCGCGCAACCCGTTCGAGGTCGTGATCGAGCGTCCGATCTCCGCAAGCGTCGGGATCATCGAAGGCCGCGAGACGCTGCTCTTCGGGACCAACAACTATCTTGGTCTCAGCCAGTCGAAGAAAGCCATCGAAGCAGCCGTGGAAACGGCCGAGACGATGGGCGTTGGTACGACGGGCTCCCGCATTGCGAACGGGACCTTCGGTCTGCACCGCAAGCTGGAGGCAAAGCTCGCCGAGTTCTTCCGCCGCAAGCACTGCATGGTGTTCTCGACCGGATATCAGGCCAATCTGGGCACGATCTCAGCTCTGGTGAACAAGGACGACGTCCTGCTGCTCGATGCGGACAGCCATGCCAGCATCTATGACGGCGCCAAGCTGTCGGGCGCGCAGGTCATCCGCTTTCGCCACAACGATCCGGTCGATCTGGAAAAGCGTCTGGCACGCCTGAAGGACCATCCGGGCGCCAAGCTGATCGTGGCCGAGGGCATCTATTCCATGACGGGCAATGTCGCCCCGCTGGACAAGTTCGTCGACATCAAGACACGCCACGGCGCGTATCTGATGGCTGACGAAGCCCATTCGTTCGGTGTTCTTGGTACGCATGGCCGTGGCGTTGCCGAAATGCAGGGCTGCGAGGACGGGATCGACTTCGTGGTCGGGACCTTCTCCAAGTCTCTCGGGACTGTGGGCGGCTACTGCGTCACGAACCATGATGGCGTGGACCTGATGCGCCTGTGCTCGCGTCCCTACATGTTCACGGCGTCCCTGCCTCCGGAAATCATCGCAGCCACCATGGCGGCGCTTGAAGACATGCAGGCCCGCCCGGAACTGCGGACAAAGCTTCAGGAAAACGCTGCCCGTCTGCATGCAGGGCTCCAGAAGGTCGGCCTCAGAACGGGCGAGCACGTCTCCCCGGTCGTCGCCGTGACGCTGGAGACCGTGGATCAGGCCGTGGGTTTCTGGAACGCACTGCTGGAAAACGGGGTCTATGTGAACCTCTCGCTCCCGCCGGCGACGCCTGACAACCGGCCGCTCCTGCGCTGCTCGGTCATGGCGGCCCATTCGCCTGAGGAAATCGACCGCGCCGTTGCCGTCTTCGGCGAAGTCGCCAGACATTTCGGGCTGTAATCCATAAAAAAAGGGGGGATCCACCGGATCCCCCCTTTTTGATTCAGGCTTTCGAACGCGCCAGAAGGTCCCGCGCACGCCACAGAAGCCGGGGCAGCATCACAAGTGGGTGCCGGCTCTCGAAGGGCGACAGTTGCATGTCAAAACCCGTATGGCGCTGGATCTTCCAGGCCAGATAGGACGCGCCGTTTTCAAACGTGAAGGCGGCCTTCAGCAGCCTGGTCACATTGCGTGGGCGTCCGGATATCTGGATCAGCGCCCAGCGACGGGCCGCTTTCCGGCGAAGTGCCGCGTCAATGACGGGTTCAAGCCTGTCCCCATGAGCCGAGAACTGAAGACGTCCCCGCGTCCACCCCAGGGTCAACAGGGCAGCGTAACGCGCCTCCTGCCCTTCAAGAATGCTGTTGCCCCGTCCCTTCTTCTCGACCCGCAGTTCGGACGCATAGGTATGGGCAAAAAGGGTCTGCCAGAACTCCAGTGCCGTCATGGACACATCGCCCAGAAGAGCCGCCCAGCAGGCCGCCGTCGTCACACAGCCTGCGATCAGGGACAGAATGACATCCGCGCTTTGCGGATCCCGAACCCAGACCAGCCGTACCGGCTGGCAGAACCGCGCCCAGATTGTCGTGTCGAGCGCGCCGAGGCCCGTGCGGGCTTCGAACTGCGCCCGTGACAGCACCGCGATCTTTGCTCTCAGAACCCGGCCGTCATGACGGAATTCGGAATAACGGACATTGGGCGGCAGGACGAGATTGCCGGTCCGGGCCACCAGTCCCCCCGCAAAACCTGCTGCGTTTTCGGTAATGATATAGAAATCGAGAATACCGTCCGGATCAGCTTTGCGCAGAAGCGAGCCATAGAACAGTACGCCCAGCGGCATGACGGGACAGGCACGGGCCAGCGCGTCGGCAAAGGCAACCACGCCCGGATCGACTGGTGTCGTCAGTTCGCCGATCAGGCGCTGTTCGAGCACATCAGGCATGCAGGAACCGGAAGCGGGACGCACGCTCCAGACGCAGCACACCGCCCGGTGCCGCGCTGAAGACCTCGCCATCGAGCACGAAATCGCTTTCCGTCACCAGCGTCATGTCGTCCGTCCGCCCACTGACATAATCCGGGTGACGACGCAGCCAGCGAGGTGCGCGTCCACACAGAAGGGCAGCCGTCGCCCGGAGCAGACTGTCGGGCCAGGCGCTGACATCCAGATAGCGCAGTCCTTCGACATTGGGCTCTGCATCCCAGAAAGGCCAGATCCCGCGCGACAGGTGCGAAAGCCCTGTCGTCAGGAACATGAAGCTCTGTCCGTCATAGACATGGCCACCGGTCTCGATCCGCAGCGGATCGCCCCTGAGCCATTCCTCGCGGCTTTTGCGGAACATGAGGCTGACGAATGTCGACAGCAGCGTGATGCCCACCGCAAGATCATGGGGCGCGAAACGCAGGACGGTCGGTGAATGGGCTATCCGGACGGCACGCGCATATCCCGCACATCCTCCGAACAGGCCAAGCACTGGCATCCGGTCAGTTCCGGGCCAGGACAGACGGATGGGCGTTCGCACGCTGGAACGCAGGTCACCCTGCCGCAGACGCTGGATCGCCTCCATCCCGCGCAGGCCAAAACCGACGTCCCCGGCAATGAGGTTCGTGTTGCCAGACGCAAGGACCACGATATCCGGAAGCCTGTCCGCAGGGTAAGCGCGTGCAATGGCGGTCAGGGCCGTGCTGACCGTCCCGTCGCCGCCATCGATGAGAATGGTGTCGATCCCACGCTCATAAAGCTGGCGGACATGTTCGGTTGTCCCCTCCCGAGTATCGGAAGGCACGAAATCCTTCCCCAGAAGGGCCTGGGCCTCGACAGCAAAACTGGAACCGTTCCGGCGGTTTTTCCGGCTACGGGCATTATGGATCAAGGCAATGCGCACTAGGTGAGGCAATCTTCGTATGGCGTTCGGCTATGCGGGCGGGTCTAGCACGGCTATGATGGAACTGCCAGAACATGGCATCCCGGCGCGTCTGGATGCCAGCTTCTGACGTGGATACTGACAAGGCCCTTTTCTGATCATGACCCCTGACCTGCCCGCAGATCCCATCTCGTCGCGGCAAACGTCCCCTGTCATCACGCCTACGCCCGCTGTCACCCCCACTGTCACCCTGGCCCATATTTCGGACCCGCACCTGCCCCCGCCCCCGGTCCACTGGCGTGAGGCGCTTAACAAGCGCGCCCTGAGCCTTCTGTCATGGAAGAAGCACCGCCGGTACGTCCATCTCGAACAGACCTGCGCAGCGCTGGTGAAAGATATCGGGCACTCGGACGTGGACACCATCCTCGTCAGCGGGGACCTGACCAATTTCGGAACGCCCGACGAATTTGCCGCGGCCGCCCGCTGGCTCGATGCCCTGCCGGCTCCCGCGCTCGTGATTCCCGGCAATCATGACTGCATGGTCCGTCAGCCGGCCTCGGCCGGTCTGCACCAGTGGGAGCGCTGGTCGGACCAGCAGTATCCATATGTCCGCATCCAGAACGGGGTTGCGATCGTCGGCGTCAATTCCGGCATCCCCACAGCGCCGTTCATGGCCTGCGGGCGCGTCGGATACCGGCAGCGTGCGCGGCTTGAGGCACTGCTGGAAGAGCTTGGCCGGGAGGGGCTGTGCCGGGTCGTAATGATCCATCACCCCCCCCGGCGCGGGCTCGTGCCCTGGCGGAAGTCCCTGCTCGATCACCGCGAGGTAGCCGCCGTTTTCAGGCGGGCCGGAGCGGAGATCGTGCTGCATGGACACTCCCACGACGCAACGCTGACCCATATCGCCGGCACGGACATTCCGCTGCTTGGTGTGGCGTCCGCCTCGCTGACGGATGAACGCCCGCACCGTCAGGCCTGCTGGAATCGCCTGAGCATCCACCCATATAGGAAGGGCTGGACAATCACTCTGGCACGTCACCGGCTCGATGGCTCCGTCAGTGAACGGGCGTCATGGAACCGCTCGGGAAGGACAGAGGCGTGAAACAGCGGGCCCATATTCTGGACCGGTATCTGCTGACACAGATGGCACCGCCATTTGCGATCGCTCTTCTGGCGATGCTGGTCGCGCTGCTGCTGGAACGGCTGCTGTCGCTCTTCGACTATCTGGCCTCGGCAGGAAGTTCGCTCGGAACATGTATCGCGCTCCTGACGGATCTTCTGCCCCATTATTTTGGTATCGCCCTGCCCGCGGCGCTGTGTATCGCGGTGTTCCTCACCATCCGGAGCATGAGCGACAACAACGAAATCGACGCGCTTCAGGCCGGGCGCGTCTCGCTGATGCGAATCAGTCGCCCTTTCATGATCGTAGGCCTGCTTCTCGGGGCGGCCAGCGTATTTCTGTACGGCTATATCCAGCCCGTGGCCCGCTATGACTATCGCGCGGGCTTCTATTTTGCCGAGCATACCGGCTGGGCCCCGCATCTTCAGGCGGGAATGTTTGCCTCCACGTCCAGCAAGGCCGTCATGACGGCAGACAGTGTCAGCCATGCCGGCACCCGCCTCAGACGGGTCTTCATCCGGGAAGTGAATGCCAATGGCGTGGCCCACATCATCACGGCCCGGACGGGCGCGCTGACCATTTCGGAAAAGACCCGCAGCACCCGCCTCGACCTGTGGAATGGGGAAATTGTGGATGATCCGTTCCAGGCCACCAAACCCCACAAACCGACCGTGACCCATTTCGAACACGTCGTCCGCGTTATCGATCGGCCCAACAAGGAAACCTCCTTCCGCTCCCGCGGGGCCGACGAGCGCGAGCTGACCCTGTTCGAACTGGCGCATGACCTGCGTTATGGCCTGCCCGGCATCGAATACCGCACACTCCGGGCCGAAATGGATTTCCGTATGGCCCGCGCCATCGCCATTCCGTTCATTCCGCCCCTGGCTGTTGCGCTGGCCATCAGCGCCCGGCGAAGAAAATCCGTCTGGGGGCTGATTGCGGTAGCCGTGATCCTGATCGGCTTCGACCAGACACTCATGTTCGGCCACAGCCTTGCCTCGACCGGACGCCTTCCCATCTGGCTGGCGATCTGGGTACCGGAAGTCGTGTTCTGCGTCGGCTGTCTGGCGGCCCTTCTGCGCCGTTCCCGTGGGTCCTGGCGGCGGCGCAAGTTCACAAGGGCGCCGGCATGAACGACTCCACACCTTCCATGCCGCGCCATGTCCTCATCAAGGCGCTCAACCGTGCCCTCCTGGGACGCTTTTTGCTGTGCGGGGCCGTCCTCGTCTCGCTGCTGGAAATTCTGGCGCTTCTTGAAAAGACGACGCCGATCCTGAACCGGCATCTCGGCGTTCGGGGCATCCTGACCTTCGCCTTCCTGCACCTGCCTGCCCTGAGCATCGACATCCTGCCACTCGCCTTCATGGTGGGCACGCTGTTCCTGCTCACGCAGATGACCCTGTCGAGCGAAATCTCGGCCCTGCGGGCGGCCGGGCTTTCTACGCCCGCGCTGTACCGTCTTCTCCTGCCCGCGGTGCTGATCGCGGGGATCGGGGGAACCTGCGCCCAGTACTGGCTTGTCCCGGCCTGCGAGAACGCCCTCACGACATGGTGGAACCGCACAGATCCGCTCGCGGGGCAGGACGGGCAGCCCGAAGACAATATCCTGTGGTTTCGGGCGGGCCCCACGCTGGTCCGGATCGGGCAGATCGCCCAGGGCGGCACGTTCCTGCGGGACGTGACGATCTATCACCGTGACAGCACGGGCCTGCTGACCGGCACCGAGCACACGAACGTCCTGACATACCGCAATGGACAGTGGCATCCCGATGGGGCGCAGGATCTTTCCCTGTCCGATGACAAGTCGTACGTGAATGTTACAAAGGGCGACAGCACCTTCGTCATCCCGGCCACTCCCTCGGTCATCATGACGCTCTCGCAGAACGGAGCGACCGTCACGCCGGGGCAGGTCAGCGCCATTCTTCACAAGGGCGCACCTGCAAGTCTACCCCGGGCCACGTATCGTATGGCCCTCTTCAGCGGAATGATTTTACCTGTCGAAATTGCAGTAATGCTTCTATTGACGCTCCCGGTGATCTATATCCCTCCCCGTGCAGGACTTCGAAATCCGCTGCCGGTGTATGTTCTGGCCGCTGGAATGGGTTTCGTCATCCTGCAGGGAATGATTTCCGCACTTGGAAACGCGGGGACGCTGCCAGCTCCGCTGGCCGTCAGCGTCGGACCGCTCCTGGGTACCCTTCTCGGGCTGACCTGGCTTTTGCGGATGGAGGAACGATGAGCAACTTCAAGGCGCCCTGGCGCAACATGTCCGCCATCAGGACGGGTCGCAGCTTCGATCTGGGAAAGATGAACCTCCAGCAGCTGTGGTTCGCCTATCTGACCTATCCGACGATCCTGCTCTATTTCGCGCTGATCGCAGTGTCCGCCTGGGCCGCCCTGCATTTCTCGACCGCGCTCTGGGTCACGCTCATCCCCGTTCCCGTCGTGATCGTGGTCTATCCGCTGGCCTGGTATGCGATCCACCGCTTCATCCTTCACGGGCGCTGGCTGTACCGCAACCACTGGACCGCTTCGCTGTGGAAGCGCATCCATTTCGACCATCATCAGGACCCGCATCTGCTGGACGTCCTGTTCGGCTCCCCGCTGAACACGGTGCCCACCATGGCGATCATCACAATGCCCATCGGCGGGCTGATTGCCGGCTGGAGCGGGGCGTTCTGCGCGCTTTCGACAGCACTGGTCATGACCTGCATCTACGAATTCTTCCATTGCATCCAGCATCTGGCCTACAAGCCGCGCTGGAAATGGGTGGCGGACATCAAGCAGCTTCACGTCCTGCACCATTTTCACGATGAGGACGGCAATTACGGCATCACGAACTACGTGCCGGACCGTCTGTTCAGCAGCTTTTACCGCGAAGCCCGCGACCGGCCCCGCAGCAAGCATGTCTTCAACCTCGGTTACGATATCGAGGAAGCCCATCGCTATCCGTGGGTTATGGATCTGACGGGCTCCCCCCCGCGTGACCGTCCCGACGGCGCACGTCCGGCATCCGCCCGCGCCGCAGCAGACCGTAACCGCGCGGCATGACGCTTCCGGTTCTGGTTCTCGCCGGGTCCCGGGACGGCGAGAACGATGTCCTTGCGAAACTCGGTCAGGTTTCCCACAAGGCGCTGCTTCCCGTTGCCGGTCAGCCCATGCTGGCCCGCGTGCTCGATACAATTGCCCGCACCCCCGGCCTTGGCCCCGTCACGATCAGCATCGAAAATCCCGACTGCATCAGGGATCTTGCCGGTGACGCCACAATTCTGCGTTCCGCCCCCTCTCCCAGCGAGAGCGTTGCCGAAGCCATTGCCCGGATCGGCACGCCCTGCCTGGTCACAACGGCAGATCACGCACTTCTACGGCCGGAATGGATTCAGGAATTTCTTGCAAAAGCACAGGGATGCGACCTTGCAGCGGCTGTAGCACTGCGTGCAACGGTCGAGCGCGACGTGCCCGGCACGAAACGGACCTATATCCACCTGTCGGACATGAGCTTTTCCGGCTGCAACCTGTTTCTGATCGGCACGCCGAAGGGGCGGAATGTCATCGAACTGTGGAAGCGCCTTCAACAGAACCGCAAACGCCCGCTCCGCATGGCCCTGACGCTTGGGATCGGCACCCTGCTGCGGGCCGTGACCCGTACGCTCGATCCCACGGCCCTGTATCGACGCATCCGGACGCTGACGGGCGCAAATGTACGTCTGGTAACACTTTCGGACGGGCGCGCGGCCGTGGACGTGGACAAACCCTCGGACCTGACGCTAGCTGAAAAAATCCTGGCCCAGACGACACCATGAAAATCGCCTACATCATCAATTCCCTCGAATGTGGCGGCGCGCAGCTTCCCATTCCGGACATCGTATCCGTTCTGAAGGCCCGCGGCGGGGATGTGACCGTCTTCGCCCTGGCCCGCAAGGACGGCCTCGCCATTCCGCTGATCGAAGCCGCCGGCATCCCCGTGCGCGTCCGGGAAGGCACGACGCGGGATCATATCGCTGCCTATCGCTGGCTGCGCGACGAGATGGAGGCGTTTCAGCCGGACCTGATCTGGACGTCGCTGAGCCGTGCCACGCTTCTGGGACAGCTGGTTGCGCTGCGTCACAAGACTCCGACAGTACACTGGCAGCATTGCGGGCGCCTGAAGACGGTCAATGCCTTCCTGCTGCGCCTGTGTCGCCCCTACACGACGCTGTGGGTTGCCGACTCCCAGTCTGTCATCACCTTTGCCGGCAAAGAACTCGGCATCAGTGACAATTTCGTCGCCTGGCCCATTTTCCGCGCCGATCCGGACGCTCCTGTGGCTACGCCATGGAAAGAGGAGGAGGTCGTGCGCGTCGGGTCACTGGGACGCCTGAACCCGGTCAAGGCGTATGACATTCTGTGCGAGGCCGTGGCTCTTCTGAAAGACCACCCCGACCTGCCGCCGTTCCGTCTTCAGATCGCAGGCGATGGTCCCGAACACGCAGCGCTTCAGGATCGCATCACGGCCGGCAACCTGCCGATCGACCTGCTGGGCTACGAGTCAAAACCGTTTGATTTCCTGAAGACGCTGCATCTTTACGTTCAGTCGTCGCACTGGGAGGGCATGTGTGTCGCGGGGCATGAAGCCATGTCCTGTGGCCTTCCGGTTGTCGCCACCCCTGCCGGAGAACTGCCATCGAGCATTCTCGACGGTGAGACGGGACGTATCGTGCCCTTCGACAATGCCCCTGCCCTTGCGGCAGCTCTGGCAGACCTGATCGGCAGACCGGCCGATCTTGCGGCGATGGGCGCCCGTTCCCGCCAACGGGTACTGGAACGCTTCGGGCCTGAAGCGTTCGTCAGGAATGGCAATGCCGTGCTGAATCGCATTCCGGGTTTCTGAACGCCCGGGATACGCGCTTCTCAGGCGCCGAAGATCCGTCGCTTCAGGTTGAGCAGGTCCCGTTTCGGCCCGATCCCGATTTTCTTGACGTCAATCAGCGTCACCTGCCCGGCTGCGGACAGGGTATGCATGCCGTCCGGATACCGCTTCCGCAGAGACGCCGGGATGGAAATCGACAGGCCGGGTGTGACTTTTGGCAGACCCCGCTCCAGCCCTTCGATTTCCAGCAGCCGGATCCCGCGACCATAGGTTCCACGACAGTCCTGCGTAGGCAGGAAGATCTTTCCATCCACAAGAACCGGCGTGCCCCCGGGACGGGCCCCTGCCCGGTCGTTCAGGAAAAGCCCGAGGTTTTTCCATGGTCCCATCAGGGTATCGGCCACGGAAATGTTCAGAAGGCTCTGCCGTTCGTCCCTGTTGCCCGCAGGCGTCCAGAACATCCACCAGCGATCGGCATAATGAAATGGCGTGGCATCGATCGCGGCTTCGGGGAAATCGAACGCCTCGACCCGCTCCCACTCACGCGGAAACGATTTTGCCCGATAGAGCGAAAGACGGCCCGAAGCGCTGGCCTCGGGCAGCATGTAGACCTCGCCCTCATGCGCGAACACGAACGGGTAGGAGAGATGCCAGGGCTCCTGCAGAACGGTTTCGCGCGACAGTAGCCGGCCCGTCCCGTCATAGATCAGGACCTCGATCGTTCCCGTGGGTTTGCGGTAATCGAAGGCCTCGGCAAAGACATGCAGCTTTCCGTCGCGCCAGAATCCGAACGGATCGGCCAGGAAACAGTGATCCCCGATATCGGGCAGAGTCGTGATGGGAAAGCCGTTCAGACTGGCCGCTTCGACCACCTCAGCCAGAGGCGCGTGAACGATGGCGCATCGCCAGTGATCCGTTCGCAAAAATGGCATGAGGCACTCTCCCGTAAAAATACAGCTTCAAAAAAAACCTGCCGGGGCAGACGTAGAGCGCAGATCGGGGCAGGATGGAACCATGAGTACGGTTCTTGCCGAAAATCCCGCTGCAACATCCTGTGGCCTGCCGGAAATGCAGCTGACCATCCGGCGCGCCGTCCTCGGATTGTGCCGGACAATGAACTGGGCCGCCATCAATGAATTCGCCCTTCCCGCCGCAGGACGCCGCGCGGACATCATGGCGCTTCTGCCCGATCATTCCCTGACCTGCATCGAGATCAAGTCCGGCCTGCGCGATTTCCAGACCGATCAGAAATGGCCCGAATACCGGGACTGGTCCGACCGGCTGTTTTTTGCGGTGGATGACGGTTTTCCGCTGGACCTCATTCCGCCGGATGTGGGCCTGATCGTCGTCAGCGTCAGCACCGTCCCCGCTGCCCTGCGCGACAGTATTCTGGCAGAGTGCACGATCATTCGGGAGCCCGCGCTCCATAAGCTGGCTCCCGCACGGCGGCGCACGCTGCTGCATCTGTTTGCAACTACGGCCGCAAGCCGTCTCATGAGCCTTGAAGACCCCGCCATTACGGCATCCCTCCGCGCTGCACGGCGCACAGACTAGGACAGTTCCATGACCTTCGATCCGATTGCCGTCCGCCTCGAAGCCGCCCGCTCAGTCGTGCGGGACGCAGCCCAGCTGGCCCTCGCCCTGCGTCCCGCTCCCGGTGGCCCGACCGGAACCCTCAAGGGCCGGCAGGACTACCTGACCGAGACGGATGGCGCCGTCGAAGCCTTTGTCAGCCGCCGCATCCAGGAGCTTTTCCCCGAGGATGGCTTTCAGGGTGAGGAAAATGGTGCGACGCGTCAGGGCGGCTTCCGCTGGGTCGTGGACCCGATTGACGGCACATCGAATTATGCCCGTGGACGTGACCGCTGGTGCGTCTCGCTCGGCCTGCTGGACGGAGACGAACCCGTTGCCGGCGTGATCGATGCTCCGGCGCTTGGCGAAGTCTTCACGGCCCAGAAGGGCAAGGGCGCGTTCCTGAACGGCAAGCCGATCAAGGCGTCCCCCATCACCAACACGCAGGAAGCCATGATCGAGATGGGCTGGTCCGCGCGCGTGACGACCGAGACCTTCAACGAGAAGATTGCCGCCATCATGGCGCTCGGCGCGATGCCGCGCTCCGGCGGGTCCGGTGCGCTCGCACTGGCTGATGTGGCCTGTGGCCGTTCCGACGGCTATCTGGAAATCGTCATCCAGCTCTGGGATGTGGCGGCGGCTCTGATCATCCTTTCGGAAGCAGGGGCTGCGGTCTCGCCTTTCCTTCAGACCGGTGGCCTGACGGGCGGGGCGACCATTCTTGCCGCCGCGCCCGGCATTGCGAAGGCGCTCTCTGCGGCTGTTGACGTGGAAATCTGACATTCCCTCCCCCCGCACTCGTGATTTGGCCGCATTTGGCGCATAGTGCGGGAACATTCCTACGATGACTGCAGAAGGTATCCTCCATGACCCTGTCAGGTCTCCTGCGTACGACAGTGCTCGTCGCTTCGGGTTGCACCGCCCTGTCCGCCTGTTCCGATGCGCCTCAGACCACGGCCAGCCAACAGCAGATCATTGTCGATCGCGCCACGCTGGCGGTTCAGGATCTCTTCACGGGAACAACAGCACAGTCCCGCTCCCAGAAGCTGCTGGCAGAAGCCAAGGCCGTCATGGTCTGCCCGTCCGTGCTGAACATGTCCTTCGGGATCGGCGGTTCCGGGGGACGCTGCGTGCTTCTGAGCCGCGACGCCCGCGGCTCATGGTCCGACCCGGCATTTTACCGTCTGGGCACAGCGTCGATGGGACTTCAGCTTGGCGTGCAGAGCACGGAAACGATCCTGTTCATCATGTCCCAGCGCGGCATCCAGGCCATTCTGGACAGCCAGTTCAAGTTTGATGCCTCTGCGTCCGCCTCCTTCGCCAGCATCGGCTCGGGGCTCGAAGACAGCACGGCTGGCGCGCACAACACCGACATCTACGCCGCTCAGAAGAACGAGGGTCTGTATGCCGGAGCTGCGCTGGGTGGTTCCAAGCTGACCGTCGATAGTGGCGCCAACCGGGCCTATTACAACCAGACCGTCGGCCCCGAGGACATCATCGTGACGATGCGCGTCAACAACCCGTCCGCCGACCCGCTGCGTCGCGCTCTGATGTCCGTGGCGAAGCTGCCCACCAGCAGCGCAGCCACAGCGACGTCCCGCGTGTCACAGGCGGCCACCGCCGCACGCACGTCCGCCACGCAGGACGTCGTCGGCAACAACCCCTACCCGGCGACCTATGACGCCACTCGGCCGTATTCGGCACAGGCGTCCAGCGTGCAGAGCCAGACTCTCGCTCCGCTGAAGCACTGAGAGCATTGCGCCCGTCCTCTGCGGAGGACGGGAGTTCAGTTCTGGTTCTGAGGTGTCGCTGACAGATGTGCGTGGTAGGCCCGGATGTTTTTATCCTGATCGGCGAGCGTCTCGGCAAAATTATGCCCACCCGTCCCCGTCGCCACGAAATACAGCATCTTCCCATCAGCCGGATGCGCTGCGGCGTCCAGTGAGGTCGGCCCCGGCGAGCAGATGGGACCGGGCGGCAGTCCCGCCTGAAGATAGGTGTTGTAAGGCCCGGGGGTCTGCAGATCCTCATGGGTCAGCGGTGCGTCCAGTGTTCCGGCTCCATTGCTGAGCCCGTAAATGACGCTCGGATCCGTCTGAAGCCGCATACCCAGTTTCAGGCGGTTCAGGAACACGCGAGCCACCATCGGCCGCTCGGACGGCACGGCCGTCTCACGCTCGATCAGCGATGCGAGAACCAGCAGTTCCTGTGGAGACTGGATCAGCCCGTCCAGCGCTTCGACATTGCGACCGTCCCAGGCTGCGGCGAGCTTGACCGCCATCATTTTCTGCAGTTTTTCGGCCAGAGCCTGCCGCGACGTCCCCCAGACGTAAGAGACCGTCTGGGGAAAAACGCTGCCTTCGGCAAGTGTGGGCAGATCGCCGCTCAGCGCCGGAGCCTTGTTCAGAATGGCCGCGATCCTGAGGGCCGTCAGTCCCTCGGGCACCGTAAGCTGATGGGACACGGGCTTTCCGTGACGCAGGATCTCAAGGGTATGCGCGACCGAAACGCGGGCCGGAAACTGGAGTTCAGCCGCGTGGATCTGACCATCGCGATGCGTCAGGAACGCGGCAATCCGGAAAAACGTGCCCGATGCCCAGGTCGGGGAGAGGATCCCGTCGTCCTGAAGCGCCTTTGTCACACGGGCATTGTTGCCGTGCGGAATGACGAAAATCTTTTCGTCCTGAAGAGGACCGGGATCGGTGTAATGACCGTAACCTGCGGCCAGTCCTGCGACGATGAGCAGTGGCGCTCCGAAGAGCGCCAGCTTGCGGCCAGCCTTTGGCGGAAGAACAAGCTTCCGCGGTTCCTCGCCGTCCGGCTGACCTTCAGACATTGAAAACGAACCCTTCCTCAGTCCTTGAAGCGCTTGAGGATGATGCTCGCATTCGTGCCGCCAAAACCGAAGCTGTTGGACAGGGCAACGTCGATCTTGCGCTGCTGGGCCACATGCGCCACGCGGTCGATGACGCTTTCACGCGCCGGATTGTCCAGGTTCAACGTGGGCGGCACGATGCCGTCACGGATGGCCTGAAGGCAGAAAATCGCTTCAACCGCACCGGCCGCACCCAGAAGATGCCCAATGGCCGACTTCGTGGACGACATGGCCAGACGCTTGGCGTCATCGCCGAAGAAGCGCTCGACCGCATCAAGCTCAAGATCATCGGCCATGGTGGAGGTGCCGTGGGCGTTGACGTAGTCGATGTCGGCCGTGGTCAGGCCACCGCTGTTGCGCAGGGCAGCCTTCATGGCGCGGAACGCACCTTCATGGCCTTCGGCCGGGGCCGTGATGTGATGGGCGTCACCGGACATGCCGTAGCCGCCAATTTCACCATAGATCTTCGCACCACGGCGCTTTGCGTGCTCGAGTTCCTCAAGCACGACCACACCGGCACCCTCACCCATGATGAAGCCGTCGCGGTCCTTGTCCCACGGGCGCGAGGCTTTCGTCGGATCATCGTTGGAGCCGGTGGAGAGCGCACGGGCCGAGCAGAACCCGGCAATACCGAGCGAGCAGATCGCGGCTTCCGCGCCACCCGCCACCATCACGTCCGCGTCGCCATACTGGATGAGGCGCGAGGCATCACCGATGGCGTGAACGCCGGTCGCGCAGGCCGTCACAACAGCATGGTTCGGTCCCTTGAACCCGTAGCGGATCGAAAGGTGACCGGAAATCAGGTTGATCAGGGCGGAGGGAATGAAGAACGGCGACAGACGGCGGGCCTTGCCGCTCGAAACCGTCAGGGAGCCGTCATAAATCGTCTGGAGACCGCCGATACCCGAGCCGATCATCACGCCAGTGGCGCAGCGACCGTCCTCGTCCTCAGGCTTCCAGCCTGAATCCTCGACAGCCTGAATGGCTGCGGCAAGGCCCAGATGGATGAAGCGGTCCATCTTCTTCTGGTCCTTGACCGGCACCCAGTCGGACAACGTGAGACCGCCTTCCGCCGTCGGGCCGTCCGGAACCTGTCCGGCGACCTGGGCAGGAAGTTCGGAGGCATCGAAATGCGTGATCCGGCCAATGCCGGACTGTCCTTCGATCAGCCGCTTCCATGTCAGTTCCGCGCCCACAGCCAGTGGGCTGACAACACCGATACCGGTTACGACGACACGCCGCCCGTTAGTTGCAGTCCCGCTCATCGATGCCTCTTGTCTCACGTTATGTCCGGGTCTTGCAGCCGGGCCTCAGGAAAAGACCCGGCTGGTCTTCCGCCTCGTATGACGAGACGGGAATCCGGAGCCGGAAAACCGGCTCCAGTCAGCCTCAGGCTGCCTTCTGCTTCTCGATGTAGTCGATGGCATCCTTGACGGTTGCGATCTTCTCAGCTGCATCTTCCGGGATCTCGACGGAGAAGGCTTCTTCGAAAGCCATGACCAGCTCGACCGTGTCGAGGCTGTCAGCGCCCAGATCGTCGATGAACGACGCGTCCGGCGTTACCTTGCTTTCGTCCACACCGAGGTGCTCGACAACGATCTTCTTTACCTTGTCAGCAATATCGCTCATCTGTTCGTTCCTTATGCCCATCCGGGGTCTTTGCCCGTCCGGTGCGTTACATCAAAACTCGTACTGCCATCTGCCAGTCCGGAAGCCCGGAGGTTCCTCCAGCGCAGGACCGCCCCCTTCGCAGGGGAGGCGTTGCCGCCGGAAGAACCGGACATCAGCCTTCAGCAGGCCGGGCAAAGCAGCGCGCGATTAGCATGCTTTAACCAAAAAGGCCAAGCATTCAGACCATCGCCATGCCACCATTGACGTGCAGGGTCGTACCCGTGACCCATGCTGCCTCATCGGAAGCCAGATATACTACTGCGGACGCCACGTCACCAGTATTCCCCATCCGACCGAGCGGAATGGAGCCAACCAGCTTCTCGCGCACGGTTTCCGGCAGCACATCCGTCATCGGCGTTTCGATGAAACCGGGCGCCACGACGTTGACCGTGACGCCACGCGGACCGGCTTCCTGCGCGAGCGACTTGCTCATGCCCACGATGCCGGCCTTGGCAGCGGCATAGTTGGCCTGACCGGCATTGCCCGTCGTTCCCACCACGGACGCAATGGAAATGATCCGCCCCGCCCGACGGCGCAGCATGCCCTTGAGCGCAGCGCGGGCCAGACGGAACGGGCTTTCCAGATCCACGGTCAGCACCTGCGACCAGTCGCTGTCCTTCATGCGGATAGCGAGCGTATCACGCGTCAGACCCGCATTGTTGACCAGAATGTCCAGCGGCGCACCAGCAACGGCCTCGGCCTTGGCAACGAGGCCATCAGCCTCGGCCGGGTCGGACAGGTTGGCGACGGCGATATGGGCGCGCTCGCCCAGGCTGTCAGCCAGTTCCTGAAGAGCGGCTTCGCGCGTACCGCTGAGCACGACCATCGCACCCTGCGCATGAAGCTGACGGGCAATCGCAGCGCCAATGCCGCCGGATGCACCCGTGACGAGAGCAGTCTTGCCGGAAAGAGAGAACATGATCGGTTGTCCTTACAGGGTCTTGAGCAGGGCTTCGATTTCAGCGGGCGTCCCGGCATTGCTGGTCGCCAGTTCCGGAGCAATGCGACGCGCCAGACCACACAGGACCTTGCCTGCGCCAAGCTCGTGCATGTTCGTCACACCCATGGCCACCATCGTCTGCACACTTTCGCGCCAGCGTACGGTGCCCGTCACCTGTTTGACCAGCAGATCGCGGATCACGGCAGGGTCAGTGACCTTGGCGGCCGTGACATTGGCGATAACAGGAACGGACGGTGCATTGAGGGTCGCAGTCGCCAGCGCCTCTTCCATTTCACGGGCCGCCGGAGCCATCAGCGACGAATGGAACGGCGCGGAGACCGGGAGTTTCACGGCACGCTTGATGCCATGCTCCTTGGCGACGACGATGGCACGGTCAATGGCGCTCATCACACCGGAGACCACGATCTGGCCACCACCATTGTCGTTGGCGATTTCCAGCGTCTCACCCTGGGAGGCTTCATCGCAGATCGAACGGGCCTGTGCGGCATCAACGCCCAGAAGAGCGGCCATGCCGCCCTCTCCTGCCGGAACCGCACGCTGCATGGCCTGTCCCCGCAGGCGCAGCAGACGCGCACCTTCGGCAATGCCCAGCGTGCCCGCAGCAGCCAGAGCGGAATACTCACCCAGCGAATGACCGGCCACCAGAGCCGCCTTGTCCGCCAGTTTGAAGCCACCTTCGCTTTCCAGAGCGCGCACAGCGGCAAGCGAGACTGCGAACAGCGCCGGCTGGGCGTTTTCGGTCCGCGTCAGTTCATCCGCATCGCCGGAGAACATCAGGCGTGAGAGATGATCGCCGAGGGCCTCGTCCACTTCCTGAAAAACGGCGCGGGAGGATGCAAAAACCTCATTCAGGGCCTGACCCATCCCGACGGACTGGCTCCCCTGTCCCGGAAAGACGAACGCGTGAACCGACATGGATCCCCCTGTTGGCAGTGAATTTAAGGTTCCGCGTGATGCGTCCTTGCGGGCCATCTGTCAAATCCCGCGTCATTTTTTACGTTTGAGCGTAAAGAACTCGTTCGTCGGCACCTTCACGCGGATCATGGAAAATGGCCGGTCGGAGCGGAATACCGTGCCGTCCTGATAGTCCTGCGGCCGGAGAATGAAAGTGTAGGGCACGGCTCCCTGATTATCGACCAGAAGCCGCGCCGTCCCGTTCTCCACCGCTTCAAAACGCGCCCCCGGAGCGACGTCGACCTTCAGGCGATGGGCGTCCGGAGCCAGAAAGGCGAGGATCACACCAAAGAAGTCCCGGATGGAAGCATTGATTTCGCCAAGCCAGCCTTCAGCCTGCGCCTTCGTGAAAGACGGTGTCGACAGGGGGGCAACCTCGATCGCCAGTTCAAGCTGGACTTTCCGGCCCGGCGGCAGGGTTAGCAGAACGGGCGGATTTTCGGCCAGAAGCGCATCGGAGCGGGGAAAATGCATGTCCCGGTCCTGCCCTGCGAAGAGCGGAATATCACCGCCTTTGGTATGGAGCACGACATGCGCTTCGGACGGCACGGCATGATCGGGCAGGATGTCACCCAGAAAATGCAGCGACAGATCCTTTCGTGCACGTTCGGGCAGGCGATCGAACCGATCATAGACCCAGTGGATACCCTTGTAGCTGCCGACACGCATCGCATGCTGCCCGGTGACAGTCACGGTCTCTGTCGTCTGGGCAGGTGCAGCGGAGAAAGACATGAGCACAAGAGCTGCGAACAGGGCTCCACCGATGTTGGCTTTTCTCAAACCTTTCTCCTCACGTCCCGCCGCTTCATGACAAATAATGACTACCCGATCTTCTGCATCACGATCAGGACCTGTGGCAACCGCACGGGGTTGTCCATGTATTCGATCAAACGGAACAGACTGCCCCAGGCCTTGATGATGTAATTGCGCGGAATGATCGCCTCGCCATAATGCGACTGGGGCTGCGGCGGTTTCGAGGACGCCGCATGGAGGAAGCGCCCGGCTTCGAATTCCGCATTGGCGCGGGCCTCGTCGATGAAGCTGTCCGCGCAGACTTCATGCCAGGGGTGTTCAAGCCGGATGCCCGACGCCCGCTTGAGCCTCTGCTCGGCGCAGAAGGCGATGAACCTGCGGCTCTGCGTCGTCATGACCAGCATACCCCCCGGCTTGAGCAGACGATGGAACTCCCGAACCCAGTGTCCAGCCAGAAATTCGTCCAGATGCGAAAACACGGACCATGACGTGATCAGGTCAAAGCTTTCGGACGTCAGGAGCATCGGCGGAACCAGACCGCTTCCCAGGAAATTGAGCGCAGGATTGGCCCGCCGCGCCGCCATGAGGAAACGGTCCGTGGTTTCCGCACCGTACAGATTGGCCGGCCGGATATCCTTCATGAACAGCCGCGCGATGCGTCCCCAGCCACAGCCAAAATCCAGCAGCGTCGTCTCGGGGCGAACCGGCCGCCCGGCATAGGCGCAGTACGCCTTGATTTCCCGAAAAAAGACGTGCGCCTCATGGATGGAAATTTCCCCATGATGCCCATGAATTTCCCGCTGAAGATCATCCGGCGGAAATGAGGGCATCGTCACGCCCTGGATTTCGGGGATATGGACGGACGACACCAGAACCTGAAGCCATTCCTCGTCGCTGATGCCACCAAAGGTCTCAAAAACGGCGCCAATGCTGTCCGGGTGGTTCATCAAGTCCTGCCGAGGCTTCTTCGTAACGTTTATTTAACGCATCCTCGCAGGCACGGACACAGATGACCAGAGCAGGTTTATGAAAATTATCCTTACCCAGGACAGCCCCCGTCCCCTTTGACACAATCCTGTGTCAGGCCTGCCGAGCAGGCGATTTTTTGTGGAATACGGAAAGCAAAGAGCCGATGGTTCCCGCCGTCATGGCAGTCAGATGCCGATGACGGACAATCGAAGGATCTTTTTTCAATGTCCCTTTCTGGAAAAATCGCCGCCGTCACGGGTGCAGCCCAGGGTATCGGCAAGGCCATTGCACTTCGTCTGGCCAAGGACGGCGCGGATGTCATCCTGCTCGACGTCAAGCAGGACACGCTTGCCGAAACCGCAAAGGAAGTTGAAGCCCTCGGCCGGCGCGCTGTGGCCCTGACGGCCGATATCAGCAACCGCGACCAGTTCCGCAGCACACTGGCCGATGCCGCAAAAACGCTCGGCGGCCTGGACATCATGGTCAACAATGCGGGAATCTGTCAGGTCAAACCGGTTCTGGACATTGAGCCTGCGGAAATCGAGAAGATCTTCAGCATTAACGTTCAGGGCGTGCTCTGGGGCATGCAGGCCGCTGCCGGGATTTTCAAGGAGAAGGGCACCAAGGGCAAGATCATCAATGCCTGCTCGATCGCCGGGCATGAAGGCTATCCCCTTCTGGGCGCCTATTCTGCAACCAAGTTTGCTGTCCGAGCCCTGACGCAGTCGGCCGCCAAGGAACTCGCGTCCTCGGGTATTACCGTCAATTCCTATTGTCCCGGCATTGTCGGAACCGACATGTGGGTCACGATCGACAAGCGCATGGCCGAAATCACCGGCACGGAAATCGGCGCGACCTACAAGAAATATGTCGAAGGAATCGCTCTTGGCCGCGTGGAGACGGCGGACGATGTGGCGGGCTTCGTCGCCTATCTGTCCAGCAGCGACGCCGATTACATGACGGGTCAGTCCGTCCTGATCGACGGTGGTCTCGTTTTCCGCTGAGATCATAAAAAAGGGGGCCGGTTTCCCGCGCCCCCTTTTTTATCAGCGACCGATCAGACGGCCGCGCTGCCAGGCTTCGGCAGCCCCTTCCGGGTCCTGCCCTTCAACGGAAATGACATAATCCAGGGCGCTCATGACCCTGTTGCCGAGCATCATCTCCGAAAGCTCGTCGAGCAGATCGCTGTCCGCCTGACGGGCCACGTCTTCACGCATGATCATCCGGGCCGACATTTCCCCGCCCAGCAGATGGGCCGGATCCTCGATCACGGTCAGCAGATCCGTATGGAAGACCGCATGAGGCTGTGTCGCCACGACCAGCGGCTTCTCCCCGGCATCGCGGGCCTTTTCCAGACGCTCGATCAGCGCCCCTTCCCCGATGCTTTCGATCGGCAGTACCGAGAGGGCCGGAAGCTGCTTGAGGGCGTCTTCCAGCGCCTGACGGCTGTCATCGCTGACGATGATGCGGTCCACATCCGCGGATGTCAGCGTCCCGACGGCAGCCAGCGGCGAGAGGGCCGCAAAACTGACGACAGGCTGGTACAGATCGCCCAGAACCCGACGCCCCGGACCGGCAAACTTTTCGTCCCGCGGAAACCATGCGGAGACGAGAAGATCGACTTCCGCCCCTTCGAGAGCGTCCTCGATGTCATCGGGGTCCAGATCGACATATTCGACCTCGACCTCATAAGCCTCAAGAACGCGCGCGACCGCGCTGGCACAGCCCGCATGCAACGAGGTGTACAGATGGCCGATCGTCATTTGCGTCATGAGAATGGGTCCGCCAGGTAGAAAAAGTGAAACGTGAGACCGTGATTAGGCCCCACGTTCCGATTTGTCACGACCTTACCAGATCTTTACGCGCTGATCCGGTGCCAGATAGAGCTTCTGGCCGGGCTTCACGTCGAACGCATCATACCAGGCATCGATGTTGTGAGCCGGAATGTTGACGCGCGTGATGGCCGGGGCGTGCTCGTTCGACAGCATCTGCTGACGCAGCGCATCCGGACGGTCCTTCTCACGCCAGACCTGGGCCCAGCCGAGGAACACGCGCTGATCACCCGTCAGACCGTGCACGACGGGCGCGGGCTTGCCGTGCAGCGAGTCATGATAGGCCTGCAGGCCGAGGTTCAGCCCGCCGGAATCCGCGATATTCTCGCCCATGGTCATCTTGCCGTTCACATGCGCGCCCGGAAGGACTTCCTGTGCGTCGTACTGCGCACCCAGACGATCGGCCAGCTTCTGGAAGGCATCCGTAGAGGCCTTGGTCCACCAGTCGCTCAGGCGACCATGCTCGTCGTAATGACGCCCCTGATCGTCGAAACCATGGCTCATTTCGTGACCGATCACACCACCGATGGCACCGTAATTGACGGCAACGTCGCCCTTCGGATCGAAGAACGGCGGCTGAAGGATCGCGGCCGGAAACACGATCTCATTCATCGTCGGATCGTTGTAGGCGTTCACCGTCTGCGGCGTCATACCCCATTCGTCACGGTCAACCGGTTTGTCGAGCTTGTCCAGATCGTGCTGCCAGTTGAACGCTACGCCACGCACGGCATTGCCGTAGACATCGCCCTTGCGGATCTCGAGCTTGCTGTAGTCCCACCATTTCTTCGGATAACCGACCTGAATGGCGAAATGGTCAAGCTTGTTCAGCGCGGCCTTGCGCGTCGGCTCATCCATCCAGCTGTTGTGCTCGAGGCGCTCGTGGAAGGAGGCCTTTACTTTCTGCACCAGATCCGTGATCTGCGCCTGTGCGGAAGGCGGGAAGTAGCGCGCGACATATTCATGGCCCAGAGCCCAGCCCAGAGCACCGTTTGTCACGCGCACGGCGCGCTTCCAGCGCGGAGACTGCTGCGCCACGCCCGACAGCGTATGGCTGTTGAACTCGAACGACGCATCATAGAACGTGCTGGACAGATAGGCAGCAGCATTGTCGCCGAGGTGGAAGGCGAGCCAGGCACGCAGCGTTCCGATATCCGCATTCTTCAACACCGTGGCCATGGCCTTGATCCCGGCCGGCTCACGCACGTCGATCTTGCGGTTTTCCAGCCCTTCGGCCGGCAGACCGGCACTGATCAGGAACGTGGCCCAGTCGAAGTCCGGAGCAAGCTTCTGAAGCTCGGAAACCGGCATCGGATTGTAGGTCTTGATCGGATCACGGGTCTGGTCACGCGGGACTTCGACCTTGGCCAGTGCCGTTTCGAGATCGACGACAGCCTGAGCGTTCTTCTCGGCGTCCGACCAGCCCTCAAGCGTCAGCATCCTGGCGATATAGGCCTGATAGGCCTTCTTCTTGTCCGCCAGCTTGGGGTTTGTGTAGTAGCTCGTATCGGGCAGGCCGAGACCGCCACCGACACCGATGCTCATGCCCTGATCAAGCATCAGCATGTAATGCTCGGGGTCCTTCTGGTCCTGCTCCACACCGATCTGGAATGTCGTGAAAGCCATGGATTTGAGCGAGGAACCGAATCCCGCGGCCAGACCCTTGCCGTCATTGACGTTGCGGATCTTTTCCAGATCGGCAGCGAGCGGCTTGGCACCCAGGCGATCCACGGCCTTCTGGTCCAGGAAGCTGGCATAATAGGTGCCGATCTTGCCCATGTCATCCGTCGGCTGGTCAACGGACTTCTTTGAGGCTTCGTCAAGAATGGTCTTCTGACGCGACAGGGACAGCTCGTAGAGAATACGGAACGGGCCGTAGCTGCTCATGTCGCCGGGGATCTTGAGGTTCTTGAGATAGGTGCCGTTGGCATACTCGAAGAAATTGTCGCCCGGCTGGACAGCGCGGTTCATTCCGGCTTCGTCAAAGCCCCAGCCCGCATTGTATCCTGCAGCCTGCGCGCCAGAGACCATCAGTCCTGCTGCCAGGGCAAACAGGCTGGCTCCGTGTTTCAGAGCGTGTCGTGACGTAAGGAATCGTTTCACATTAAACCTCATTCCAGAGTGGTGCCCCCTAGAATGAGGTATAAAATATCATTTCGTCAAAAGGACGGAACGTAAACCGCGAGATCAGCGGTTATGCGTGGCTTTCTTCGCCTTTGCGCCCGTCCCGGCAGGAGTGACTTCAGCCGCAACCGTGTAGTCGAACACGACAACCTTCTCGAGATAGGGGGCTGCAAATTCCTTGAAGGCTTCATGGGCCGGGTCAAAGAATGCAGGATCCGTTACAACAGGTTTACCGACATAGTAGTTGCGGTCGCCTTCCGAGCGGAACGTCACGAGGAACGCCTGCTGCAGGCCGGCGTCCGCCCCTTCCCCGCTGCTCTGAAAGCCGGTTTCGATGCTGGCGACGACCTGCTTTCCGTCCATACGGCGGCTGTCCTGCACCAGATGCAGGAAACGGCCCGAGACTTCGGCACGCTGGGCGGTCGTTGAGTCCTTGGTGTAGCGGAACATCACCATGTGCCGGACCGGACCGACATGCCAGTCCGGCGCCGTGAACTGTGCGTAGCCGACCTGCTTGGCAAGCTGCTGGGCGGACAGGGTGGCGGGGCTGAGCATGTCGGTCTTGACCGGTCCGGATGAGGCGATTGGAAGCGAATACGGATCCGCTTTTGCGGCCGGAAACTGATACAGTCCGACGGTACAGAGCGCCAGAGTGGCCCCATAGACGGCACGACGGGAGAAAAGGGCGGAAACGGTCATCTCGATCTCCGGACGCAGGGTGGGAAAACTGCTGCCTTTCATGGCACAACCGCCCTGTTTCGTCTTCTTTTTTCAGTATCCCAATGTTTCGTGTCCGGACTCAGGCCTCCACGGCCTTCTGGAAGACCTTCCGGCGCCACTGCATCAGACGATAGACCAGGTTCGCGGCCAGCTTCTGCCAGCGCGAATGCGGCGTGAAACCGATGGTCTTGAAGATCATCGCCGTCACCCGGTCGATATGCTTGGGCTGGTAGAACCCCATGGCCTTGGACATGTAGGCCGCGATGCAGCGCTGGTGATCGTAAGCCATGCCCGGCGGCTCGTTGGTGGTATGGTAGGCGGATGCCAGCTCGTCGTCCTCGCTCTCGGTCACGCGGCCCAGAGCAATGCGGGTCCGGGCCCAGACGCCGAGCTTCTCGCGCTTCAGGTAGCGGTGCATGTGATCGTAGAACAGCTTGAAATGCCGGTATTCGTCGGCTGCGATCTGCTTGCAGATGGCCTTGAGCAGCGGTTCGTCCGTCGCATCGGCCAGCGCCGTGTAGAACGACGACGTGCCCGTCTCGACCATACAGCGCGCAATCAGCTCACCCGTACGGGAGCCACGGATAGACGCATCCACATCCGCGTCTATCTTGTAGGACGCACGATAGCGGTCGAACGCCTTTTCATAATCCCAGGACGGATCAGCCAGCATGGCCCAGCGGCCGAGCGCGTCCCCGTGCTGCACTTCCTCGACGGCCCAGTTCTCGGCGGCCTTGCTGAAATCCGGATCGCCCACGAAGACGCGACGGAGATACTGGGCGTAATCGAGACCGTTCTTTTCCACCACGGAAGCTGCCTTCACGAGGGGGATGATCTCGGGATCGACGCGGGATGGATCAAAGGAGTTCCAGTCCATCTGATCGATATGCCAGTGTTTCATTCTGCGACCTCGTCCGTTTTCCGGCTCATCAAGAGTGACGATGAGATGACACGATGGGACAATTTTGGGTAGGTGTGATGCAGCAACCCTTGGAGATTGATCCGTGACGGCCACCACCACGACCAAGCCAGACGTCCGCCACGACTGGACCCGCGACGAAGTCGAAGCCCTTATCAGCCTGCCTTTTCCGGAGCTGATGTACCGCGCACAAACCCTGCACCGCCGGTACTTTGACCCCACAAAAGTGCAGATTTCCACGCTTCTTTCGATCAAGACGGGGGGCTGCCCGGAAGACTGCGCCTATTGTCCGCAGAGCGCGCTGCACGAAAAAAGCGTCAAGGCCGAGCGCCTGATGGCCGTGGAGTCCGTCATGAAGGAAGCACGCGCTGCCAAGAAGGCGGGTGCGGGCCGATTCTGCATGGGAGCCGCCTGGCGCACGCCGAAGGATCATGACCTCGACACCGTCTGCGAGATGATCGAGGGCGTGAAGTCCCTGGGGCTGGAAACCTGCGTGACACTCGGGATGCTCGACACCCAGCAGACCGAGCGCCTGAAGAATGCGGGGCTGGACTACTATAACCACAACCTCGACACGTCCGAGGAGTTCTACGGCTCCATCATTTCCACCCGCACCTACCAGCAGCGCCTCGATACGCTCTCGAACGTGCGCGACGCGGGCATCAATGTCTGCTGCGGCGGAATCGTGGGCATGGGCGAGGACCTGTCCGACCGTGCGGGCCTGCTCATGACGCTCGCCAACCTGCCCAAGCACCCCGAGAGCGTTCCGATCAACCTGCTCGTCCGGGTCGAAGGCACCCCGCTGGGTGAGGCCGAAGCCGTCGATCCAATCACCTTCGTCCGCATTATCGCCACGGCCCGCATCATGATGCCGGAGAGCCATGTCCGCCTCGCCGCAGGCCGCGAAAACATGACGGACGAAGCGCATGCCCTGTGCTTCCTAGCGGGTGCGAACTCGATCTTCTGTGGCGAGAAGCTTCTGACCACGCCGAACCCGGCCGAACACCGGGACCGGCAGCTCCTCTCCGCGCTTGGCATGTCGCCCATGGTGCAGTCCGAAGCCGAGATGGGCACGCTTCGCCCAGCCGTGACGGAAGAGACGGTCTGCGAGATGGCCGTCTCCTGATCCTCGGTCCACGCGTGATAAGGGGAAGCGTTCGAAAGGGCGCTTCCCCTTTTTTATGCTTGGCCTTTGCCCCCTTCTTCCCTAAACCCACGCCCTTTGCCCAAACCGGAAGAAAGCAGAACCAATGACGACGCCCGGACACAAGCAGACCAAAATCCGCGTCGGAATTGACTTCGGCACCACCAACAGCGTGGTCGTGATCGCCGATGAAAACGGCAACACGCACCCTGCCCGCTTCGTCTTCACGGATCATGCGACCAGCGAAACCTGCCGCACGCTGCTCTGCCTGTGGATGGATCAGGACGGACGACGCCGCGTCATGAAGGATGCGATTGGGCTGGACGCTATCGAGGCGTATCTTGACGATCCGGCCGAGAGCCGCCTCATCATGTCGATGAAGACCTATCTCGCGCAGGGGTCTTTCCGTGAGACGCGGGTTTTCAGCAGCGTCATGACGCTTGAAGCCCTGATTGCGCGCTTTCTGACGTCGCTGATGGACAAGGCCGGGCTGAACCCGGGCGATGTGAGTGCTACGATCGGCCGTCCCGTACGCTTTGCGGGCGAACTGGCCGATGATTCGCTCGGTGTGGCCCGTCTGCGCGCGAGCTTTCTGGAAGCAGGCTTTCCCGAACCCAATATCGTTCTCGAACCGGAGGGCGCAGGCTGGCGCTTCATGCAGCGCCTCGACAGGCCCGCCACGGTTCTCGTCGGCGATTTCGGCGGCGGTACCAGCGATTTCTCGGTCATGCGCTTCGATCCGCAGGGCAGCCCCCGCGTCACCACACTCGGACATTCAGGTGTCGGCATTGCAGGTGACCAGTTCGACTACCGCATCATCAGCCATGCTGTCGCGCCGGCACTGGGGCGTGATGCGACCTATCGCGTCATGGGCGGCCAGCCCCTGCCCGTCCCGGCCGAATGGTTCGCAAGCCTCGCCCGCTGGCATCGCCTGTCGCTGATGCGCACGCCCCAGACCCTGCGGGACATCGCGGACGTCGCCAAAACATCATCCGAACCGGAAAAGCTCCGCAGTCTGCTGCGCCTGATCGAGGATCAGGAAGGCCAGAACCTCTATCGCGCGGTCGGACAGGCCAAGAGCGACCTGTCGCGTCAGGACAGCACCGTCCTGCGCTTCATTCACCGTGACCTGAAGATCGAAGAGACCATCACCCGCGCGGATTTCGAAAACTGGATCGCGCCTGATCTGGCGCGACTGGACGACGCCATCGAAGACGCCATGGTTCAGGCCAGGCTTGGGCCGGACGATATCGACCGGGTCTTCCTGACCGGGGGCACATCCTTCGTGCCCGCTGTCCGCGATCTGTTCGACCGTCGTTTCGGCGCGGAGCGTGTGGACGGCGGATCGGAATTCGTCTCGGTCGCCGAAGGCCTGGCCCTGATCGAGCGCGACCGCCATCAGGCCTGAACAGGTCCTGATCCAGTCAAATTCCCCCTGAAGCCGTACCAGCCCGGTCTTCGGAAAATCTGCGTCAGCCATCCTGCAAATTACGGAATGGCGACGCAAATCCACGACAATAAATTATACTTTTTTATTTAGTGAAGAAAATTCCGGATTATGTGATTGGGAATTTTCTTCATTAAGGACTTTACCTTTCCATGAAACGCCACAAACGCACCATACACGTTCATTGGTCATTCTATATTCGTGCAATATAATTAAAATAATACGTCATATTTACCATGATCTCAGGAAAGAATACCAAGATGTCTTGTAAGTATTTTTTAAAAATATTCCTGCAGATTAATATTCTTTCGGCTGTTGGCACTTTTCCACTCACCGTTCATGCTCAGGCCGCAGTCGCTCCACAGAGCGTTCCCCCTCCGACGCCTCGCCAGTTGCCCTCCACGGGCTCGGCAATCGCCCTGCCACCCGTCCCCAAAACCCCGGCTCACCCTCCGCATCCGCCCGCGCCATCCGCCGACCATCTGGGCGCGATTTTCGATACGGAGAGTATTTCGTCGCTGCTCAATCGCAATGATGACGCCCTGCGACGCAGCGATCTCACCGCCGGTTATTACGTACCGGCGGAAGCCTTCGGTCATATTGCGCCCCAGCTCTCGCCTTACCGGAACTGGCTGGCAGAGCGCGGCTTCAGCTTCGAGTTCTCCTACAAGGGAGAAGCCATGGCGAATGTCGGGGGCGGTATCAGCAAGGGCATGTCCTACGCCCATGAACTGACCTTCAATACGCGATGGGATCTGGGCAAGCTGCTCGGACTGGATGGCTGGATCCTGCATGCCGTGATGATGGAGCGTGCAGGCCGCGAAGTGTCCTACGACCATGTCGGGGAACATCATGTCCTGCTGAGTGAGGTCTACAGCCTCTCGGGCCATGCGGCGGCCCATCTGGCGGACATCTATCTCGAAAAATCGTTTTTCAACAACCGTCTCAACATCAATATCGGCCGCATCACGCTCACGCATACCTATGCGACGTCCGTGCTGCTCTGCACGTTCATGGTTCAGTGCTCCGCACCACCCGCCATCAAGGCCGACGAGGGCTGGAGCGTCTATCCGAAAGCCAACTGGGGCGGCACGCTGCGTTTCAAACCCACACGGGACCTGACCCTGCGAACCGGCGTCTACAGGGTCGGCGCGCTGACGGAAAATCCCAGCGGCTGGGCCTGGGGCAGTGAACACTCAACCGGTGTCATGCTTCCGATCGACTGACCTGGGAGCCCTTTATCGGTCCAGATAACCTTCCAGGCCATTACAAGCTCGGCTTCGCGCATGACACATCGCCTTATGCCGATCGCCTCGGGACCATTCCGGCGATGTTCGCGAAGGAGGTCTTCCATGACGCCACCAAACCGCGCGATACGTTCTATATCGAAGCGGACCAGATGGTGTATCGCAAGGGCGGCCAGCACCAGATGGCGGGCGGATACATCCTCGCCGGCTATGTACACAACACGCCCAGCGTTTCGACATTCTCGGATCAGGTCTATGTCGGCGCATCGCTGCTTGGCATTATCCCCCGTCGGCCATTCGACCGGTTCGGCGTGATGTATTCCTATTATCAGATGAGCCCGGCCATCACGGTCGGTCAGCGCCTGAGACAGCTGGCGGGCATGTCCATGGGGGCTTTCGTCAACGGCCCGCAGACCCATTCCGCCATTCTGGAAGCCTATTACGGCGTCCCCATCCGGCCGGGTCTCGTGCTGCAGCCCGAGTTTGAGTACATGATGCGTCCCGGCCAGACCTCGGTTATTCCGAATGCGACACTGGTGGGCCTCAAGGTTCTCGGGAACCTGTAATATTAAGTCATGGATAACAAATACGTTACTTTAGTTTTAACAGAAACGTTATTCTACATCATAGTAATTACCCGTTCGTGATTTGGATCAGAATATCCATTTACATAACCTGAAAGCCCACAAGGATTACAGCCAAGGGACTTTCAGCATGAAAACGATGCTTGCTTCTTTTTTCGTTCTTGGACTTCTGGGCGGCACGGCTCTCGCGCAGGAGCCCAAGGTTGAGAATGCTGTCGCCAGCACCACTTCAGGCGAGAAGCCCCGGGCCACACAGGCGGCAGACCGCACGAACAGCGAGACCTGCAATCAGGTCTGGGTCAACACCGCGACGCATGTCTATCACGTTCAGGGCAGCTTCTGGTACGGCGCCACGGCCCACGGGACGTATATGTGTGAAGCGGACGCCAAGCGTGCAGGCAACACCCGCGGCCAGTTCTGACAGACGTTACCAAAAGGCTACAGGCCTCATGAACTATGAGGTCTGTAGCCTGTGATCGTTCAGTCGGATGCGCCGAGACCTGACTGGTCGACCGGGGTTCCATGAACCTGGACCGTAACCTTGCCGGGTTCCGCCTTGTCAGAGGCGGTCTCTTTTGGCGCGGCCCCATCGTCTCCAGCCTGCTTTTCTGCCACCTGCTCGCTGATTTTTTCCTGCTGCCGAAGGGCCGCAGCCTGTGGTTGATGCCCCGCCACCTCGGCCGCATCGGCCGCCAGAGTGAGCGCCCGGCGCATCCCGCGATAATCCAGCGCGTCACGGCGGCTTTTCACAACCGACAGGGCCTCGCTGCCGGCCAGTTCAGGCTGGCCGCGCAACAGGTTCAGACGGGCCGTCAGTTCCTGCCGGTCAACCTGCGCGCTGGTTTTACGGAAGGCCGCCAGATCATTCACGCGCTGGGCCAGAACCGTATCCTGCCTCAGATCCGCTGCGATCAGACCTGACAGGTAAAGCGCCCGTTCACGGATTCCCATATCCGGAGACTGTAGCGCGCGATCCACAGCCTGCGACGCGAACACCGTGTCATGAAGCCTGTACAAGGCGGCCGCTCGGATCACGGCCAGATCGGACGTATCCGATACACCGCGCAGGCTGAGCGCGGCTTCGGTCTCGTTAAGACTTTGCAGGGCTTTCTGCGGCTCGTCTTCCGCCAGCAGGACCGTCGCCAGATTGAACCCGGCTTCGTGAATGGACGCCGCGTCATCCCGCATCAGGGCGCGATCCATCGCGGTCCGGTACTGGGCCTCAGCCTGTGTGGCCTGACCGATCCCATAGACACTCTTGCCGGTATCCATGGCATCTTCATAAGGCTGATCGGGCTTTGGCCCCTTCGTCGCGGTTGAAGACGAGCAGCCGCCCAGCGTCAGGACCATCAGGGCCGTGCAGGCCAGAAAAACCCGCTTCATGGCCGCACCGCCTGCGCCGGCAGACGACGCGAGGGCTCCTTCCGGCTGCCCCCACCGCCCAGCAGCCACAGCCCGCGCAACTGATCCGTCAGTTTTCGCAGACTGCTCGCACTCGCCTCGGCCTGAGCCAGAAGAGCCGGAAGCTGCGCCATGGCCGTATTGGCATGCGCCACGGTCTGCTGAACCTGCGGCATGCTCTGACGCAGGCTGGCCGTCGCGGCCCTGGCATTGGCCATCGTTCCGTCAACCTTCGTCATGACGCCCCCCGCCTGTTTTTCAATGGGTCTG
Organism: Gluconobacter sp. P1C6_b; assembly: GCF_018811945.1. Taxonomy (GTDB): domain Bacteria; phylum Pseudomonadota; class Alphaproteobacteria; order Acetobacterales; family Acetobacteraceae; genus Gluconobacter. The sequence goes on along the minus strand of NZ_JACRVU010000004.1, from coordinate 74,728 downwards.
AGATCCGCGATGACAGTATCGAGATGCGCCAGCGCGGCATTGGCCTTGTCGAGCACGTCATCCTTGACCAGCAGTCCGCCGATCGTGCCCTGCCCCTTGCGCATGTCGGTCAGCATGTCGTTGACCTGGGTCGTAATGAGCTGGACGTTGTTCATGGCTGGTACGAGCTTGTTGCGAAGATCCGTGACGGTCTGGGTGATCACATCTGCCGGATTGGCCTCGACCGTCGCCTGAAGGACCGCGTAATCCCAGTCGAGCGGCTTGCCCTTGCCCCGGCCCAGTTCAATGTAGCTTGCGCCCGCCACGATCAGGCGATGGCGGATGATGGCCGTACTGTCCTGCCGAATGAAATTGGCAAACTGCGGGTCCAGATCTCCTTCCGCATACATCCGGCCCGTCTCGTTGAGCTTGAGGCGCCGGATTTCGCCCGCATGGACGCCCATGACCTCGATATCATTGCCGATCGCAAGCCCGGCCACGCCGCTCTCGGGCAGCACGAAATGCAGTTTCTTTTCCGGCGTCAGCCACTGGCGCAGGAAACCGGCCTCCACAACGGCGACCGAGAACATGACGATCGCGGCAAGGACAAGCAGCCCGACCCATTCATCCGCATAGCGGTTCTGAAAGAGCGGACGGGCGGTTTCGGTCTGGCGCACGCGAAACATCAGGAACCTCGCATCGAAAACAGTCCGTCATCATAAAGGCGCAGGCGGATGGTGGCATCGGACGCATAATCCCCCCACCCGCTTTCATCCGGAGCCATCCACACAACCGCGCATCCCCGGTCCCGCAGATCGGTCACGAGAGACAGAAACGCATTCATCAGACCGGCCGAGGCCCCTTCCATCGGATGCTCCAGCAGCAGAAGCGCCGGCTCCCCCATCATGGCCCGCACACAGGCCGCGCGCTGGCGGTCCATCGCCGACAGGCGGTTCGGCGGGATCACCGGAAGGCCAGGCAGGCCGAGCCGGACGGCAAGATGCACGGCCTGGGACTGAAGCCTGTCGATCGGGATACGTGTATGGTGCAGTTGTGGCCACAGGATGTTCATGTGCATCCCGTACAGGTCCACCCATCCGCCCGTCATCACGACCCGTCCGATCCGACCCCGCAGCGCGTTGCTGCGCCGTTCATCGAGATCGGCCCAGTCCAGCCCCATGCAGCGGACATGACCATCGCCCAACGGAATGAGACCAACGCACATATCGGCGAAAAGCGCCGCCTGCCCCATGTCCCGGCACTCGATCAGGGCGCATTCGCCGGCATTGAGACGCAGGTTGTAGCGGCTCGACACCAGCCCGCTCTCATCGAACTGCGGCTTGGCATCCAGCAGCTCAAGCCGGGCATCCAGCGTATTCGGGAAAACATCGTCAGTCTCAGCCATCGAAGCACACGCTGAAAACGACGTTAATGACCATGATGGACAGCATCCCGCGCGCAAACCCGCGCGGTAGCATGCTCGACAGGTCGTCCTCGGTGGTGACATCCATGCCGGACAGGCACGAACACACGCCGACGGCATAGCCGCTGAAAATGAATTTGGCCGGAATCACAAAATAGTCGATCGGCTTCACGCTGCTGACCACCTGATCCAGAAAGGCCCAGATCGGCATCGTGATCGCATCTTCGACACGACAGACGGCATAGCCGACCAGAAGGGCCGTCATGCTGAAAATGACGCCAAGCGTGAAGCCGCTGATCGTCATGGCGAGACTGCGTGGCAGCAGGAACGAGATGAACGGGTCGATCCCCATCCCGGTCATGGCGCGCATCTGCCCCCCCGTCGTGAGCGTGCCGAGTTCGGTGAGCATCAGCATGCCAGACCGTCCCAGCAGAATCACGCCCACCAGAACCGGCGCGATCTCACGCACCAGAACCGTGGAGAGGATGGAGCCGGTCATCTGTGCCATGCCCGCGAAACCGAGCCAGTAGACGGTCTGCGCCACAATGCCGAAGCCCGTCAGCGCCGCCGTCACCAGCGTACTGAGAATGCCGCCACCCACCGCCTGATGCAGGGAGGCCCAGAATTCGATCCGCACCGTCCGCCGCCAGGTCGTCAGCCGCGTCGCCTCGCGCATGATGCCCCAGCCAGCGCCGATCATCATGAGCGTAAAACGCATCTGCGTGCGGGAAAAATACCCCAGATGCACCAGCATGCTCCGGACCATCGTGATCCGGTCGAGATTGCGCAGCCCTTTCATCGGCGCCCCGCCAGAACAAAGCTGCGGGTAATCCCGCTATGGGGCAGGTAGAACATCCCCCTCTCCCGGAAGAGGAAATGTTCCCGCAGGATCATGTAGGCCTGTTCGGACACCTGGATCGTTCCTGCATCCGGCGCGCTGCCGGTCAGAAGTTCGGCGCCATTGAGCGCATCGCCCCAGATGTTGAAGACCGAAGGCCCTTCTCCGAGTTCCGAAGCCATGACCGAGCCGACATCCATGCCGATCCGGAACACGGGATCCAGATCCGCCTCGGCCAGCGAGGACAGGCACGCCTCACGGATCGAGACCGCCGCATCCGCCAGCCGGACAGCCGCTGACGGGTCCGGCGTCTGCGAACAGCCGCCCACGAGGACGAGCCGGTTGCTCACCACCTGAACGGAGAACAGCCCGCTGTCACGCGCGATTTTCTGGATTTCCAGACTGAGCGTACGGATGACGTTCATGGCGCGCGAGATACTGTCACGGTCCGGCGCATAGGGGTCCACGAAGGAAATGACCATGACTGGAACCTGCGGATACACACCCGCCGCAACCGGCTCACCGGCCGTGGCAGAAGGCTCCAGAAGAAAGCCCTCGTCAAACCGCGTGTCGTGCTTTTCGGTCGGTATCGCCAGACCGGACGCCCCCTCACCCCCCGCCGCATCGAACGGCTTGGCAAAACGCAGGGCCACGATGGACCCCACGATGGCGATGATGTGCTCCATCGTCTCCGGCTGCCCCGGATCTTCCAGCACGATCGCGCCAACAGTCTTGTGCGCATTGCGAACCGGCTGGAACAGCAGCGTATTCGCCCCCACAGCCCGCATGATGACACGCTGGAAGTTCTGGGTGCGCTCGTCCTGCGAGGCATCCGCGATCGAAAGTGTATGTCCCTCGTCCAGAGCCTCGAACAGCTTGCCATTGTCCCGCCGGCTGAGCTCGACGCCCGTGCTGTGCACGTCGCGCGACGGATCAAAAGCATCTTCGCACAGCAGGCGGTCCCCGTCCGGCAGCAGGCGCCACAGACTGGCACGCCGCGCGCTAGTCCGGGCCGTCAGGGCCTCGGTCAGGATCGGCACTTCGTGCGCGGAATCAAACAGGTCCGGCGTGCTGGCAATTTCCAGCAGCGAGGCATTTTCCGCCTTGACCTGATCCCGCCCCCGCTGAAGCCGCTTTCTCAGACGTTCCACATGCCGCCCCTGCGCGACCAGCGCGAGCGCGAGCACCGAAGCCAGTCCGACCACCAGCAGAGAAAATCCGATATTCTGCCGCCGCGCCGTTTGCGCGAAATCGGCAAAATCGCTTTCCGGCGCATTCAGCAGCAGCACCCAGTGCCGGTGCACAAACGGCAGTTCGGAGGCAATCGTGACGTAATTCTTGCCCCGCGCCTGCACCACGCCCGTGCCCGGTCCCTTGATGCGAAAGCGGTTGAGAGCGTGGATAAAGACGGGCTGCGTCTTGGGATCGAGGAACACATTCCCCGGATCGAAGGTTTTTGGATCCTGCCCGGCCGCGACATTGTGCCCGGCGATAATCTGGCCGTGCATATCCACGATCACCGCCTGTCCACTGCGCCCGACCTGAAGTTTATTAAGGAACGAGGTCAGCTGGTTCAGCGAAATGTTGATCGCAAAAACCGATTTATGCCCGTCATGCCCGTCAAAAGCGAGCGAGGCGGTGATGATGAACTGATGCGTCGAAATATAGGCGTAAGGGTCGGTCCAGTGGAGCTGCCGTTCCGGGTCATTCTGATGCTTGACGGCTTTTGCGAACCACGGGCGCGTGACGACATTATAGCCCTCTGCCGGATCCGAACTCTCGCCCGTAACGTTGCCGTCCTTGTCCGTATAGACGTGGTGATAGACCTGCCTGCCATCATCGGTCTGGAAATGGGTCTGCTCGAACCCGTCCTGACCGTGGCGCGTGATCATCCAGAACTGTCCCTGATCATTCGCAATATAGAAGCTGTCCACCTGCGGCGTATGCGTCAGGATGGAGCGGCCATAGAGCATGAACGTGTCAGGCGTAGCGTTGGTCAACGGATCGCGGAACATGTCCTGTGCGATCAGGGCACCGATGGAGGCCGGGGCCAGATAGTCGCTGACCTCCTGCGTCACATAGCGCTGCTGGCTGCGCAGAAGATCGTTGGACAGCGCAATCGCGCCCTTGCGGGTCGTCTGGTAATTGTGAAGGCTGATGCCTGTAATCGCGGCGATGACCAGAAGCACGCCCACGAGAGGCCCCAGGATCTGGAAGATCCTTCGCCGGTCACTGGCAGGGCTCTGGGTTGGGTCCACGATTTCTGCGGCTGACAACGTTCTTTCACTCCGAACAGAGACGGGGTCGCGGAACAGGGCCATACTACCGCGATAGGCCAATATCCTCCGACTATTAACAGACTGCAACCCGCAGCCATGAACTGAAACACGGCTGCACGTCCGAAGTTTACTGTTTCCACATAATCCGCTCAGAGGTTTTCCGCGCATTCCATCCCGACGCAGAGATGGCGGAGGACGGATTTGCCCGCTATGGTCGGGCACTTTTCCAGCAGGGTGGTTTTGCTGGAAGCCGTCGGAACAGCGGTGTCTTACATGCACGAATATCTTTCTCACCGCGCCGTCCTGTCATTTACGGGAACGGACCGCGCCAGCTTTCTTCAGGGGCTTGTCACCAACGACGTCCAGAACCTGACGGACACGACAGCCGTCTGGAGCGCGCTGCTCACACCGCAGGGACGCTGGCTGAGCGAATTCTTCCTGTATGCCACGCCCGACCAAATCCTGATGGACTGTCCAGCCGATCACGCGGAGATGCTCGTCAAGCGCCTCTCCCGCTTCCGTCTGCGCGCGGACGTGCAAATCGAGAACTCACCCTTTCAGGTCATCACCGGCGCGGAAGACCGTGCAGTTCCGGAAACCGTCCTCACGAGCGCCCCGGATCCGCGCTGCGAGGGGGCCGGATGGCGGGCGGTCCTGACGGAACCCGCCCAGGGCGGTGAGACGGCCGCAGCATTTCTGGAACGGCGCCTGACGCTGGGTCTGCCGGACGTTATGGATTTTGAAAGCGAGCAGACGCTGGCGCTTGAAGCCGATATGGACCTGCTGCATGGCGTGTCCTGGAAAAAGGGCTGCTATATGGGGCAGGAACTCACCGCCCGCACCCATTACCGCGGCCTCGTCAGGCGCCGCCTCCTGCCCGTCGCGCTGTCGGAGGGCACGTTCCGCGCCGAGGGCGGCGTCATCGTTTCCGGTGAGCGTGAAGTGGGCGACATCCGCTCCCGCAGCGGCAATCGGGCGCTTGCCATGCTGCGACGTGACGCATGGTCCGCATCGGACCTGACATGCAACGGGCAGCCGCTTTCTGTAGTCTGGCCCGTCTGGTTTCCTGAGGAGATGCGTGCGTGACCTATGTTCCCCCCGCCCCGTCCATCGTCGATGACATCATCGCGCAGGCAAAGTTCGATGCGAACGGCCTGATTTCCGCGCTCGCGCAGGCGCCGGACGGCGTGGTGCTGATGCTCGCCTGGATGAACGCGGATGCCCTGCGCGAGACGCTTCTAACGGGCCGGGTCTGCTACTGGTCCCGCAGCCGCCAGAAGCTGTGGCGCAAGGGCGAGACCTCGGGCCAGCAGCAGAAGCTCATCGAAGCCCGGCTGGACTGCGATATGGATGCCGTTCTCATGATCGTCGACCAGACCGGCGTGGCCTGCCACACCGGTCGCCGGAGCTGTTTCTATCACGGGGTAACGCCGGACGGACTGCGCGACACCTCGCAGCCCGAAATCAGCGCCGAAGAGCTTTACGGTCGCTGATCGACCGCAGACGGCGCCGTCCAGCCCGGCACAAGGAACGTAGCCGGGCAGCCGTTCTGGTCATCGGGTGAGGACAGATAGGCCCCTTCATAAGGGAAGCGCGAAAGCTTCTTCGGGTCCAGCGTGAACCAGAGCTGCGTCAGCACCATCTGGCCGTTATGGGCCGGTTCGCAGCGGACCTGAAGGGCCCGGCTGTCCCGGACATTCATCAGGCGTGCGAAGGTGGCCAGCATGTCATCGCGGTTGACCTGAAATCCGGCCTGCTGCGACAGCCACAGTCCGAACGCCGAAGCTGCGAACCGGTCCCGCATTTCCATGGACGTGATGAAGAAGCGATCCGCATCATAGCCAAAGCAGCGGGCGTGCTTGGTGTATTCATGCACGTAAAGCGGCTTCTTCAGATGCGGCACGACACCGCGCAGCGCCTCGACGGTTGTCGGCAGGAGCTGCGGCGGCGTGTCATTGTGATCATAGAGATCACAGCCCTTGGACCACCATTCCTGCACCGGCACACCCTGCGCTTCCAGACTGTGCGGTTCGGAGGCCCAAAGCCCGTGCAGACCGATCGAGATGCGATGCGTCTGGTCCCATTCACATCCGCCGCCCGTGGCACAGAAACCCGGCTGCCAGGTCAGGGCCAGCGTGTCATGCCGGAAATCGGTATGGGCCGTGGGCGTGATCGAAGGCCCGGTCGGAGCCTGCGAGACACAGCCTCCCAGCAGGAAAAGAGCGACAAGAACGGAACGCTTCACGCGGAAAGCCCTTTGGCATGGTGGATCAGGTGGTCCGCGATGAAACTCTGCACGAACCAGTAGGAATGGTCATACGCGGCATGGCGGCGGAGTTCGAGGGACTGTCCGCCTTCCTTTGCTGCACCCTCCAGCGCCTCGGGACACAGATCCGCCAGATACTGGTCCATCAGCCCCTGATCCACGAGGATGGTGGACGGATGGGTGTGCTTCGCGCGCAGCAACAGCGTCGGGTCGCAGCTCTGCCATTTCGCCGGATCGCCGCCGAAATACGCATCAAACGCCTTCTGCCCCCAAGGTACGATGCTCGGATGGCAGATCGGCGCAAAAGCCGAGATGGTCTTCCAGCGATCGGGATATTTCAGAGCCTGAAGCAGCGCCCCCATGCCGCCCATGGAATGTCCCATGATGCCGCGCCGGGTGCCGTCCAGCGGATAGAGCCGCTCGGTCAGGGCGGGCAGCTCCTCGCCGACATAGGTCTCCATCCGGTAGTGATGGCTCCAGGGTTCGGACGTAGCGTCGATATAGAAGCCGGCCCCCGATCCCAGATCGTAACTGTCGTCCTCGCCCTTTATGCCCGTATGGCGCGGGGACGTATCCGGGGCGACGAGCGCGATGCCATGTTCGGCAGCAAAGCGGATGGCGTTGGCCTTGATGAGGAACGTCTCCTGCGTCGCGGTCAGCCCGGCCAGCAGATGAATGACGGGGACCTTCTGCCCTGCCAGAGCCTCTTTCGGCAGGAAGATCCCGAATGTCGCCGGAACGCCCAGAGCCTCGGAATTGTGCCGGATGAACCGCACGGAGCCGTCAAAACAGGCGTGATGCGCCAGAACCTCAATGTCGGACACGCTCAGTACTCCACGACGGTGCGAATGCTCTCACCCCGGCTCATCATGTCGAAACCCAGATTAATGTCAGCGAGCTTGAGCTTGTGTGTGATGAGGTCGTCGATGTCGATCCGGCCTTCCATGTACCAGTCCACGATCTTCGGCACATCGGTGCGGCCGCGCGCGCCACCAAAAGCAGAGCCGATCCAGCGGCGTCCCGTCACAAGCTGGAACGGCCGCGTGCTGATTTCCTGCCCTGCCCCGGCCACACCGATGACGCAGGACACGCCCCAGCCACGATGCGCGCTCTCCAGCGCCTGACGCATCAGCGTCGGATTGCCGACACACTCAAATGTGTAGTCCAGACCACCACCGGTCATCTCGATCAGATGTCCGACAAGATCCCCGTCCGGCCCGAGATCCTTCGGATTCACGAAATCCGTCATGCCGAACTTGCGCGCGATCGCCTCGCGCTCCGGATTGATATCGATGCCGATGATCCGGTTCGCACCAACCATCTTTGCGCCCTGAATGACGTTGAGACCGATGCCGCCCAGCCCGAACACCGCAACCGTCGATCCCGGCTCGACCTTGGCCGTGAACAGCACGGCGCCAATGCCGGTCGTCACGCCACAGCCGATATAGCAGACCTTGTCGAACGGCGCGTCGGAGCGGATCTTCGCCAGTGCGATTTCCGGCAGGACGGTGAAATTCGCGAAGGTCGAGCAGCCCATATAGTGATGGATCGGCTGACCTTTATAAGAGAAACGGGATGTACCGTCCGGCATCAGGCCCTTGCCCTGCGTACTGCGGATGGCCGTGCACAGATTGGTCTTGCGCGACAGGCAGGACGGACATTCCCGGCACTCCGGCGTATAAAGCGGAATGACGTGATCGCCGGGTTTGAGGTGCTTCACCCCGGCCCCGACTTCCCGGACGATGCCCGCACCCTCGTGCCCGAGAATGGCGGGAAACAGCCCTTCCGGGTCCTGTCCGGAGAGCGTGTACTTGTCGGTATGGCACAACCCGGTCGCCATGATCTCGACCAGCACTTCCCCGTCGCGGGGGCCTTCAAGCTGAACCGTGTCGATTTCCAGCGGTCTGCCGGCTTCGAACGCAATGGCGGCGGTCACGTCCATAACATCACTCTCCTCTGAAACGGTCCGGACAGGGTGTCGTATTAAACGGCATGGCGGCAAGAGGGTGCTGCAAAAGAAAGTAAAGTGACAGACACCCTTTGGTGTTGGCCGGGGACTGACTTCGCCGCTACGCTTCCGCGCAATTTCCCTGCACATCCCGTCATCCGAGGAGACAGCCGTTTGATCGTCAACCGTCCACATGGACTGGCCATTCTTTTCCGGGAATCCCTTCCCCCCCTGATCATCCTGACCCTGTGGGACTTCGTCGTGGTGGTCCTGTTCCAGATCTACCATCAGGACTGGATGGAACAGCCGGCTCTGCCGATTTCCCTGATGGGTTCGGCGCTCGCAATCTTCCTCAGCATGCGCAACAACGCGGCCTATAACCGCTGGTGGGAAGGCCGGACCCTGTGGGGCGCGATCACCAACAACTGCCGCTCCTTCGGCCGCGAAGCCGCAACCCTTCTGGGCGGGCGTCCGGATCTGGCCCGCGCCATGGCGGCCTATCCACATGTCCTGCGTGCTGCCCTCAGGGGTGATCCGCCCAACGAGGACACCAAGAGGCTGCTGACGCCTGAAATGTACGAAAAGGTCTTTTCCTGCTCGAACACGGCCAACATGCTGCTCTACCAGATCGGCCTGGGGGTACGGGACGAAGTCGAACGCAAGGGAATCGACGGCGCGGTGCATGGCACCGTGGACCGCATCCTGTCCGACATCGCCAACGCACAGGGTGGCCTGGAGCGGATCAAGAACACGCCGCTTCCCGCACAGTATTCCCTGCTGCCCGAGATCGCGACCCATCTGTTCTGCATCATCCTGCCGCTCTCGGCCGTTCAGACGCTAGGCTGGATCACGCCACTGGGCTCGAGCATCATCGGCATGCTGTTCCAGATGCTCGACCGCAGCGGACGCGACCTTCAGGAACCGTTCACGAAGAGCGTCCACGCCCTGCCCATGCTGACCATGGCCCGCACGATCGAGCGCGACCTCCTGCAACCGATCGGGGATCTCCCGCCCGATCCCATACAGGCCATTCACGGCGTTCAGCCCTGACGGACACAGGAGGCCCCGGTTCCCCCCCCCCTTGCGATCAGACAAGACAGCAGGGGGTTTTTCTGCTATAAGCCGGGGCTATGAACACGTTCAAAAGCCCCCAGAAGGGCGGCATGACCGATGAAATGGCTCGTGTCGCAGCCAACAACACTGCCCGTCAGACCGATCCGGAACACGACGCGGACCCGTTCCGCGAAGGTGACTCCATTGTCTACGCCGCGCATGGCGTCGGACGCGTGGACAAGATCGGCATGGTCGAAGTCGCCGATACCGTCATCGAGATGATCCAGATCTCGTTCCCCGGCAACCAGATGACGCTGCGCATCCCCCTGGCCAAGGCCCGCAAGGCCGGCCTGCGCAAGATCGTCACGCGCGACATCGTCGACAAGGCGATGACCGTCATTAAGGGCAAGCCGCATGTCAGCAAGGGCATGTGGGCCCGTCGCGCCGTGGCCTATCAGGAAAAGATCAACTCCGGTGACCTGATCCAGATCGCCGAAGTGCTGCGTGACCTGCGCCGCAACGTCGACAGCCTGGATGGCAGCTTCTCCGAGCGCAAGCTGTTCGAAGCCGCGCAGGAACGCTTCGTGGCCGAGGTCGCCGTTCTCGAAAACGTCGATCCTGCACAGGTTCTCGAAAACCTGACCAAGACCATGAAAGCCGCCTGAAGCGCGGTCAGGAGCGTAGTTTGAAAAGGCTGCACTTCTCCAATATGGATCAGGCTGTGGTTTTCTTCGCATCCCGGACGGGGTCTCTCGCGTTGGCGACACAGGAGACCCCTTCCGTGATGTGTTTTCAGTCACGGTTTCAAACCTGCATTCACAAGGAGAGGTGAGGCCAGATGCCTGCCCCTTACAAAGACCGCTTCGCCGGCAAGAAAGTCCTCGTCACCGGGGCATCCCAGGGAATTGGAGAGGCCACTGCGCTTCGTTTTGCCGAAGAAGGCGCGCAGGTCGCCCTCAACGGCCGCAAGGAAGACAAGCTGATCGCCGTCCGCGAGAAGCTGCCCAAGGTTTCCGGCGGAGAACACCCGATCGCCACGGGTGACATTTCCAAAGAAGACGACGTTAAACGCCTGGTTGCCGAGAGCATCAAGGCCATGGGCGGTCTCGACGTTCTGGTCTGCAATGCGGGCTATCAGATCCCCTCCCCCTCCGAAGACATCAAGCTCGAAGATTTCGAGGGCGTGATGGCCGTCAACGTCACGGGCGTGATGCTGCCCTGTCGTGAAGTCATCCGCTACTGGCTGGAAAACGGCATCAAGGGCACGATCATCGTGAACTCCTCCGTTCACCAGATCATCCCCAAGCCGCATTATCTGGGCTATTCCGCGTCCAAGGGCGCCGTCGGCAATATCGTCCGCACGCTGGCGCTGGAATATGCCAGCCGCGGCATCCGGGTGAACGCCGTGGCGCCCGGCGCCATCGTGACGCCGATCAACATGTCCTGGGTCAATGATCCGGAGCAGTACAAGGCCGTTTCAAGCCACATCCCGATGAAGCGCCCGGGCGAGAGCCGCGAAATCGCGGACGCCGTCACCTTCCTCGCCGCCGAGGACAGCACCTACATTACGGGTCAGACCCTGTATGTCGATGGTGGTCTGACCCTGTATGGCGATTTCGAAAACAACTGGTCCTCGTAACCCTTTATGGCCCCTTCCCTTACCGTTCTGCTGATCGAGGATGATTTCCTCATCCGGACCTGCCTGGCGGAGTTCCTGCTCGACAGCGGCCTGACGGTCAGGGAAGCGGACAACTGCGCCGAAGCCCGCGCCATTATCGGCGCGGAGCCGAAGCTCGACGCCCTCGTGGCGGACATGACCCTTCCGGACGGGGATGGCATGACCCTTGTCCAGCCAGCCCGTGAACGCTGGCCCGATCTTCCGGTCATCTATATCGGCGGCCATGGCGACCTGCGGCGTGACGAGACCTCCGGCGATCCCGCGCGGGACCGTTTCATCTCGAAGCCTTATACGCTAGCAAGCATTCTGGAGGCCCTTCTGGACATGACATTGGGGGCCTCGGACTAGGAGATCCGCATGTCTGCCAGTCTGGACAGACCAGCCCCTGATGATCCGGCCCTGACCTCCGGAGAAGATCAGCCTACATCAGCCAGCCGTCTGGCCCGGGCACAGGATGCCCTCGCACGCAGGAACCCCGGAGAAGCACTGGCCCTCGCAGGCCCCTCCGCAGACGACGCGACTGAAATCCCGGCCCTGCATTATGTCCGGGCCCGCGCGCTGTTTCAGCTTCACCGCTATGCCGAATGCGCGGAAGAGCTTGAAAAAGCCAGCGCCAATGTCGGCCCCCATGCCATTGCCCTGCTGCTGGACGAAGCCGTTTCCATGCGCCGGCGGGACGATCTGCTGCCGCTGCTGGAAATCTGCCGAAAACGCAAACCCGATGATGCCCGCCTGATGGATGCCGAGGCGACGGTGCTGATCCAGCTCGCACGCTTTGACGAGGCGGAAATCCTGCTGCGCCAGAGTCTGCACCGCCGTCCTGACAACCGCAGCACGCTCAACCTGCTCGCCCTTCTCCTGACGGAAACGGGCCGTTTCGAGGGGGCGCTCGCGGTCATGAACGACCTGCGCGAGAGCGATCCGCAGGACTGGGAACCGATCTGCAACATGGCCTGCATCCTCAGCAGCCTCGGGCGGATGGAAGAAGCAGCCAACCTCTACCGGCAGGCGGTCCCGATGGCGCCGAAAGATCCGCGCCTGCGCCTGAATCATTCCATCACCATGCTCAAGAGCGGACGCATGGCGCAGGGCTGGGCGGAACATGAATGGCGCTTCGGGCTGCCGGGCCATACCAGCATGCCGCTGGACCGCCTCCTGCCCAACATCTCCCCATCGCTTGACCTGAAGGGCAAGCGCGTCCTCGTCACGCAGGAGGAGGGTCTGGGTGATACGCTGATGTATCTGCGCTACATCCCGCCCCTCGCCCGGACAGGCGCCATCGTCCATATCTGGGGCACCGAGACACTGGCGGCGATCTGCGAACGTGTCGCCGGGGTTGCGGAAGTGCAGTTTGGCGGCGAAACGCCGGAATATGACTATCACTGCCCGTTCATCAGCCTGCCCCGTGCCTTTTCCGGCACGCCGGATGCGATGGGAGCGCCCGTTCCCTATCTCAGCGCGGACCGGCGGAAAGCCGAGATGTGGCGACAGCGCCTGCAGGACAATCACAAACTGCGGGTTGGTCTGGTCTGGGCCGGAGCGGCTCGTCCCGAGGACACGGCGGCCTTGATGGTGGACCGCCAGCGTTCCATGCCACTTTCCACCCTTGCTCCACTGGCCGACATTGAGGGCGCGAGCTTCTATTCCCTGCAGAAAGATCGCCCGGCGGAACAGATCCCCGATTTTCCGGGCAAACTGATCAATTTCATGCCCGAATGTCACACCATGGACGACACGGCAGCCCTGATGGTGAACCTCGATATCATCGTCTCGGTTGATACGTCAGCCGTTCATCTGGCGGGCGGACTGGGTAAGCCAGTCATTATGATGGACCGCGTCAACAACTGCTGGCGCTGGCTGCATGGACGTGAGGATACCCCTTGGTATCCGCAGATGACGATCATCCGCCAGACCCGTTTTGCGGACTGGTCGGACGTCGTGGAGCGCGTAAAACGGCGCCTCGAAGACGCCGTTGCCGCACACTAAAGCTCAGTAGCTGTAGCCGTAGGACAGGCCGATGCTCGATCCCGGATCATTTTCCGGCGTCGTGAAGCCCGTGACCTGACCGCCGGTGCCGACCGTGGTGTTGAACTTCAGCCGTTTCGTCAGGTCGATCTGCACCTGCGCCTGCGTGCCGGAGCCGGATGTCGCCTGTTTGGCGCCGACATAAACGCCTTTCATGACGTATTTGCCGGCCTCGACACTGGTGCCTCCATTATCCACGCCGCTGCCACCGCCCACGGCCAGACGGTCCAGCCCCAGCAGGTTGCGGACCTTGCTCAGCGGATCGAAGGCCGAGCCACCCGCAAGCTGCACCACAGCCGCACCAAGCTCAGCAAGCTGCGTGGTGGATAGAGAATGGCTGTCAGTACCGAACAGCAGAATGGACAGGACCTGATCGCGTGGCAGGCTGGGCGTGGAAGCGAAATCGATCTTGGGTGCGCTGGCATAGCCCGTCACCAGAAGGCTGGCGAGCGTCCCGCTGGCGTTGCGGTCGGCCCGGAAATCCAGGGTCGGATCAAGCTTGTGGTTCACGCCAGAGCCGTTGAACGCTACGCGCCCGTTGGTGAAGTTGAGGTTGATCCCGCCCAGGTTGAAATTGCCGCGTTTGAGATCGAAGCCACCGCTGACCGCAGGTTCCGCGCTCGTACCCCGAACGCGCAGACGGCCCTGCATTTCCGCGAAGACGCCATGACCGCGCACGAAGAACTCGCCCGGCGAAATCACGTCCACGCCAAGCCCGATGATCAGGCTCGAGCCGGAACTGGCGGCCAGCTTCTGTCCCGGACGGATGACATCAAGCTGCGGGACGGAGGCGGGCATGGAGTCCGGAATATTGATCGTGGCGTTGGGAATGTTGACTTTCCCGTCCACATCCAGCCGCGTCGTAGCCTGTCCGTGAATATGCAGGTCCGTATTGATCGTCGCGGTCAGCAGGTCACTCGAGACAGGCCGGGCCTTTTCGGACGTAATGTGCAGATCGACCGGAAGATCAGGCCGGAAAGCTCCGACTGTTCCTTCCAGAACGATCGTTCCCGGACCGGCATGGGCGACGATGTGGTTGACGGCAATGCTGTCCCCGGAAGCGACAAGCGCACCATCGATGTGATTGAGATGCACGCCCTGCGCGTAGTGATCGAAGGAGGCATTCTCCAGCGTGATCTGTCCCGTCGCCTGCGGCTGGGCGGCCGTTCCGGCGACATTGAGGTTGATGCCGACCTTGCCGGCCATTCCCATGCCGCTGGCCCCGAGAACAGCATTGCCCACGGACAGATCAACATGCCCCGTGGTCGCAAGCGCCATCGCACCCGTGCTGGAAAGCGGCGCTGTGCCCCGCACGGCCAGCGCGACGGACGGACCGGCGCCGAGGGTCGCATCGACCTTCGCGGAGCTGCCGGCGAGACCCACATTGGCCAGGATCTGCGCAGCCGGAAGGGACGCCGCAGGCCCGGTCCGCATCCGCAGGTCACGCCCGCTCAGCGAGACCGTGCCCGTCGGCGCGGCCAGCGTCCCGCCGAGTTTGGCGTTAAGCGAAATCGCACCTGTGGCCGACAGATCGGGCGCGAAGGGTTTGGCGATCGCAGGCGTGATGTGGTCCAGACTCGCCGTCAGGGCGAGCGCCGGTTTTAGCGTTCCCGCCACATCGATCGTCGCAGGTGCGACACCCTGCGGGGCTACCGTTGCCAGAAGATGATCTACACCCATCGTCTTGCCGAACGACACCACCGCGGGCCGGCTCAGGCGCAGGCTCTCGCCCTTGGCCAGCGCCGTCAGCTGCCCGAGGCGCACCGTCTTTTCGGGAACGTTCAGCACAAGCGCCGTGTCGATATTTGCCGGAGCGTCCATCACGTTCTGGAAGGCTGCATTCAGGGCAATGGCCATTGCGGTCTGCGGGCCCTTGATCGTGGCATGCGCCTTGCCCGTCATGGCCTGATAGCGCATCCCGGCCAGATCCAGCACGAGGGACGGCTCAGGCGCGTCAATGGGATTGGTGATGGTGCCGCTGACCTTCAGGGACTGGACGGCGGCCTGCGCCATCGACAGCATCCCATCGAGCCCCAGCCTGACGACAGGCGGCGCGCCTTCGGCTTCCGTCGTGTGCAGGCCCAGCGTCAGATGGCCTGAAATCGCCTGCCCGATCAGACGCCGGAAATCGCCCAGATTACGGATCGAGACGTCCAGATCCCCGAGTGGCACCTTTGCCCCCTTGGGCAGGCGAAGTTTGCCCTTCCCGCTCAGACTGTTCCAGTCCAGCGTGTTGAGATCCAGATGGTACGCGCCTGCATCGTCCTGCTGAAGGGCAGTGTCGAGCACAAGCGGTGCATGATCCAGCGTGCCCTTGGCGGTCAGTGTTCCATCGGGATGGGACGGCAGATGCTGGAAATCCGCATGAAGCTCCACCGGCCCCTTCGCAACCTGTTTCGTGCCGAAATCCCCGTTCAGGTCGGCCTTGACCGCCAGATCATCGGTCGGGCCATCCGCCGTGGCCGTCAGCGTCGTATTGCCAAGAATGGCGGGACTGGCTTTTGCAAGATCGGGGAGCTGGACAGAGGCTTTTGTCTGCATCCGGTTGCCATGGGCCATATCGATCACGGACGACACCAGCATATGCAGGGCCGCCCCATCCAGCCCGAAGCTTTTCAGCGTCAGGATATTGGCGGGCGATTTCGTCAGATCGAGCGAGAACGTACCCGTCTTGCCGATCAGGTTCACGGCCTGTGCCTGACCGCCCGTGATCGCGAGCGTCCCCGTGCTTTTCAGCGTCAGGTCATCCTGCTTCGCAACCGGCATGGCAAAATCAGCATGCAGCCCTGCACTGCCTTTGAGGTCCGTACTGCCCATGGCGGCCAGCGGATGCAGGTCTGGCAGGTCGAGATCCAGATGCCCTTTCGCCGCAGGCTTCAGATCCGCCGTGGCCGCAGCATGGAGCAGCGGATGATCCAGCTTCGCCACGATCGGCGAGGATGGCGCCAGCGGGTGCGCCAGAACATCCAGCGTCAGGGGGGCCGCGGCCAGAAGTGTTGGCTGGGAGCCCGGAATCCGTAAGCCATCCAGCGTGGCAGTCAGATGGCCGGTCGTATCCTGTGCCGGAACCCCTTCCACACCCTCGAACTGCGCATGCAGATGCCCGATGGCCGCACCTGCCGCCGTCAGGGAATCGATATCCAGAACGCCCTGCCCGTTCGGCGCCGTCAGCGGACCATGCAGATCTGTGTCCAGCGCGATCGTATTCCACGCAATGCCTGGTCGCAGCGTCATGGACGGCGCATTGGCCTTCACATGCAGATCGCCGACAAGGGTCAGCAGGTTCATCGTCCCGCTGGCGGAAGCCTTGATCGGACCTGCACCCAGCCCGAAATCCAGTACCGCGGCCGTACGCGGCCCGTTGAGGTTCAGGTGCAGATCCATCGGATCGAGCTGCGGCATCTGCCCGAGTGTCGTAGTAAAACCGTTATCGCCTTCTTGAAACCGTACCCCGACTGCAATGCGCTTCTTCGGCGTCTGGACGTTCAGTGTCAGACTGCCCGGCTGATCGAGCCGTTTCAGGGCCAGCGCCACGTCCATGACCGGCAGCGTCTTCACCGTAACACCATCCAGAAACGGCGCGATGCTATGGATATGCGCATGACCGTCCAGCGAGAAGGCAGTCGGCGTAACGGTATAGTCCGGCCCGATCTCCAGGCGCCCGACATGCAGCGACGCCAGATCGACACGCAGATGCAGCTTCGACGGCGCGGTGCTGGTGGTCGTGGGCTTTGTGGGCGTCGTATCCGGAGCTGAGACCATCTTGCGCAGGACGGCGATCCGCGAAGCGCTCAGAGTCGTAATCCTCGCATCCAGATGCAGCAGCGACAGCGGCGACCAGCGCAGATCGGCATTGTCCAGCTCGATCCAGGGGCCTTTCGTATCCTTGATCAGCAGTTTCGCCACCGCCAGATGATGCGGCAGGAAGCCCGAAAGCCCGGAAATCTCGACCATGCCTCCCGTCAGCGGGCCGATCTTCCGCTCGATCAGGCGCTGTCCGGGCGAGATGTTGATCCCGACCAGAACACCCGTAACTGCCACGGCCACGAGCCCAGCAGGCACGATGACCAGACCGGCCGCAACACGGAGAAGAATCCTGCGAACACGCATCAGAACGTCTCCCCGAGGCCGAAATACAGTTCCCATTTATCGCCGTAAGCCGGACGGTTCATCGGCAGCGCCACATCCACGCGGATCGGCCCGATCGGCGTGAAATACCGTACGCCGCCGCCATAACCGACCCGCAGCGTGCCCTGTCCCGGCCGCGATCCCGTGCCGACCTGACCGGCATCCACGAACCCGGCAAAGCCCAGATTCATGGGCAGGCGCTGACGGAACTCGACGCTGCCTGCATCCATGGACGTGCCACCGATGCCGTATTTCGTCTTGCCATATTGCGGCCCGACACCCTGATAGCGGAACCCGCGCACGGTGGCCGGACCACCGGCATAGAGCCGCTGATCGGGGGGAATCTGGTAGGTGGACGCGCCCTGCACCGAACCCACGATGCCACGCACCGCAATCACGCTGCGTCCGGGGCGCGAAATACCGAGATGCTTCAGATCGAAATAGGTCGAGACCTGCGCTGACAGCAGCGTGAAGAAGGACGATCCGCTCTCAAGCGATTCCGAAGGTGTCACCGAAAAAGAGGCGCGGACGCCATGCGTCGCCGGATCGATCGGGTTGGAGAGCTGGGTGTTGTCGAATGTGGCGTTCAGGGGGGCTGCGATGATGAAGTAGCTCCGCGTATCGCCGAACTGCTGGATCTGTTCCTGCTCCCCCATCACGCCGCCCGAGATGTTCCAGTATTTTCCGACATGGCGGTTCAGCCCCGCGCGGCCGATGATGGCGGTCTGGTGATAGGAATAGAGAAGCTGGCGGATGCCTTCGAGACGCACGCTCAGGTTCTGCCCCTTGGACAGGAAATCCGGCTTCATGAAGTCCGCATAGACGTCATAACCCAGCCCCTGCTGGGCGGAGCCGCCAAGCCCCGTGATCAGGGCCGTCAGACGAAGCTGCTCGGCATTGCCCAGAAGGTTGTGATGCGTCCAGCTCACACCAACGCGCCCGCCGAGATCGGTCGAGTATCCGATTTCGGCAGACAGGGTCCGCCGCTTGGCTTCCTTGAACCCGAATTCGATCGGCATGGCCTGAAGGATGCCGGGCATGAGGGTACGCGAAGGCGGAAGGGTAATGATCGGCGGGGCATTGCGGACCTGAACGGACGCAAAAACGCCCGTACTCGCCAGATCCTGCCGCGCGGCTTCGATCCGGGAAGGGCGATAAAGCTCGCCTTCCTTCAGTTCCAGCCGGTTCATGAGATAGCGCTGTCTGGTATGCACCAGCCCCGTCATGCTGATCGGGCCGATCACCACCTTTGGCCCGCGGTTCACCCGGAACACGATATCCAGCGTATGCGTCTGGGGCTTCAGATAGGCCAGAGGGGTCGAGACACTCGCCGTGGCATAGCCTTCTTCCTGAAGCTGGTTGAGCAGGCTGTTCTGTGCGGCCAGGACATCCGCCGCAACGGCAGGCTGCCCCGAAGTCAGGCCGAACGCCTTGCGCTCTTCGGGCAGGAGCGTGACGGGTTGCGCCTGGGCAATCGCCTGCTCGGATGTCGCGGCAACTGTTGTGGTCGCGGGTGTCGGGGACGCAGTTTTCTGGTCCGGAGTCCCGCTGGCGGACGTTTTTGCAGCGGATGTTTTCACAACGGGCGCTTTCAGCGCAGGCTGCGACATGGCGGATACCGTGGGTGTCGTCGGAGCAGGTGCTGCAACGGATGCGGCGGGGGCTTCCTGTGGCGGCGTGGTCAGCGCCACATTTCCCAGACTGAACCTCGGCCCGATCGTGGCCGAAATCGTAATCGCGACCTTCTGGTTCTTGCCGAGCGCCTTAAGAATATCCGGGAGGGACGGATCCCTGCCATCCACGGTCCGCGCACCCGCCTTGACGCTGATCTTCACAGACCCCGCATAATATCCCTGCGATTCAAGCGCGCTGTTGACGCGATCATAATCGCTGCGGATCCGCCCGGCGAGCGCATACGCTCCGACGGTGTGGGACGTCTGAAGGGATTTGAGCTGCGAGGATGCGGCGATCGCTGCGTCCAGATCCGCCTGTTTCGTCGGCGTCAGCGTTACGGCATAGGGAATGGCAGGATCGGACGTGCCATCCGTCACCGGCTTTGTATTTGCCGCCGCTTTCGACGCCTTCGCTTCTGCCGGCAAGGGCGCGCAGAACACCGTCACGATGCCCAGAATGCAGGACATCGAAGCAACTGACACAGAAAAAGAAACTGGGCTGCGGCCTGACTTCACCGTGCGTCCTGAAATCCGTCTTGAGGGCATTTCCGGCCTTGTGAAAACCGGAACACGAGAGCGCAGACCGAACAAGGCGGCTGCTACCATCCGAGGAACCTTGCACGGCGCTCCCTGTCAAGTCCTCCCGGACAGGAGCGGTCCGGAAAACTGCCCTGCACCGGCAGCGCCCAGCAGACAACCCGACAGGCAGGCCGACAAACAAGCCAACAAACAAGATTGTGTCCCCCCCGCGAAAACCGTATCACTCAGCACCCATGTCCCATCGTGATGCCAAGACCCCGAACGGCCGGCGCGGTCACAACCGCCCTGTCCTGGAGGGAAAACCCGACTTTCCGGCCTCCCGGCCGACAACGTCGACCACCCTGTACAGCCGCCTGCGCTGTGCCGGGCGCCTGTCGCTTGTCCTGATCTGGGCGTTCTGGGCGTGCAGCATGCAGGCGATCCTCGTGCGTCTGCCCGGGCGCCTCAAAATCATGATGCCCCGCATTTTCTGGAAGGGTGTCTGCCGGATTCTCGGCATCCGGATCAGGGTCATCGGGCACAGTGCCGGAGGCGTGCGCACGGCACGGGACGTGCGCGAAGGCAAGCGGCCGGTCGTGTTCGTGGCCAATCACTGCTCCTGGCTGGACATCGCCATCATCGGAAGCACCCTGCCCGTCGTGTTCGTGGCCAAGGGCGAAGTCGGCAAATGGCCCCTCATCGGGACAGCCTCGCGACTGGGCCGCACCATTTTCGTCAGCCGCAACCGTCAGGAAACCGGACGCGAGCTTCATGACATGGCTGCGCGCCTGTGGGATGGCGACGATATCGTGCTGTTCCCCGAAGGCACATCTTCGGACGGCTCGCGCGTCCTGCCGTTCCTGTCCTCGTTCTTTGCCGTCGCCAAACCCGGCCGTCTGGAACAGGTCGGCATGCCCAAGGCCCCGCCTGTCCTGATCCAGCCCGTCTCCGTCGTCTATGACAGCCTTGAAGGCCTGCCGGTCGGTCGGAGCCGTCGGAACGTCTTCTCATGGTACGGCGACATGGACCTTGCGCCGCATCTGTGGTCCTTCGGCCAGTGGCGCTCCATGGGCGCGTCGCTCATGCTGCATGACCCGATCACGCCGGATGATTTCCGCTCCCGCAAGGATCTGTCCCGCGCCACCTTCGAAGCCGTCAACAACGGTGCCGCAGAGCTGCGTCGCGGTGAGCCGAAAGTGACCGGGTCCTGAAAATCTGCGCCAGAACCGGGCGAACAATCAGGTTTATCTTGACTTGAAGCCTGCCCCCGCGTCACCTTCGGAGCACGACACGACAGCAATCCGGCTTTCGTGTCCGGAGGTGGTGATACCCATTCAGGCCCGTCTGACCATCCGTCGGCCCATCGCATTCGGGACGCCGTTCCCCGGAACAGGCTTGACCGCGCGGATGCCTACCCCGATGTGTGTGCCTGATTCTGCCATTCCCGGACCGAGACCTTGACTGCCTCCACTTCCCCAGCCGTGCCTGCCTCTTCCGACACCGCGCCCATCGGACATGCTCCACGGGGCCTTCATGTCATTACATGGGGCTGCCAGATGAATGTCTATGACAGCGCACGCATGGCCGATGTCCTGCGCCCGCTGGGCTATGGACCGGTTGAGCGGCCTGAAGACGCGGACATGGTCATCCTCAACACCTGCCATATCCGCGAACGGGCGACTGAAAAGGTCTTTTCCGAGCTTGGACGCCTGCGCAAGATCCGTGACGAGCGGATGAACAATGGTGCGGACCGCACCATCATCGCTGTTGCGGGATGCGTGGCCCAGGCCGAGGGTGAGGTCATCCTCTCCCGTGCGCCCTATGTGGATCTGGTGCTCGGACCGCAGACCTATCACAAGCTGCCCGAAATGGTGGCCCGTGCGGCACGCGCCGGTGGTGCTGTGATCGAGACCGACTTCCCCGTCGAGCAGAAGTTTGACTTCCTGCCCACAGATGCCGCTCCCCAGACGCAGGGCAATCTCACGGCGTTCCTCACCATTCAGGAAGGCTGCGACAAGTTCTGTTCGTTCTGCGTGGTGCCCTATACCCGTGGCGCGGAAACGAGCCGCCCGGTCGCTTCGGTGCTTGCCGAAGCGCGCCGGATGGCGGAAAGCGGCGTGCGCGAGATCACGCTGCTCGGACAGAACGTCAATGCCTATCACGGCGATGATGGCCAGGGCGGAAGTGCGACGCTGGCGGGGCTGGTCGAACAGCTCGCACAGATCCCCGGTCTGGGCCGCATCCGCTACATGACGTCCCACCCGCGCGACGTGGACCAGAGCCTGATCGACGCGCACCGGGACAACCCGGCGCTCATGCCGTTCCTGCATCTGCCCGTGCAGAGCGGCTCGGACCGGATCCTCAAGGCCATGAACCGCGGCCACACGGCGGACGAATACCGCGAGAGCGTCCGCAAGCTGCGCGAGGCCCGTCCGGATCTGGCTCTGTCTTCCGATTTCATCGTCGGCCATCCCGGCGAGACGGAAGAGGATTTCGAAGCGACCATGCAGCTCGTGCGCGATATCGGTTTCGCCATGGCCTACAGCTTCAAATATTCCCCCCGTCCCGGTACGCCGGCTGCCGGCCAGCCAATGCAGGTCCCCGAGGACGTGAAGGATCGCCGTCTGGCCGAACTACAGGCACTTCTGCGCGAGCAGCAGGACGCCTTCAATGCCGACATGGTCGGAACGGTGCAGGAAATCCTCGTGACGAACCGGGGCCGCAAGCCCGGGCAGATCGCTGGGCGGTCGCCTTATCTGCAACCCGTTCATTTCGACGGACCGGATCATCTGATCGGGTCCACCGTCAAGGTCGCCATCACCACGCGCCGCACCAATTCCCTGGGCGGCACTCTGATCCGGGAGACAGCCTCCGCTTGCTGACAACGCACCCGACCCGTCCCGTCGCCACCAGCAGTGGCTCCGAAGGCAATCGCACCGTTGCCCTTCGCTTCAACGACAACATCCTGCTCCAGCGCCTGCTGGGGGACCATGACCGGCATCTCGTCCGGCTTGAGGAAGGATTCGACGTCAAACTGTCCTGCCGTGGCAACAAGATCGCCATTTCCGGAGAGACGGAATCGGTCGGCCGTGCACAGGCGGCCATCATCGCGCTGTACAACCAGCTCGAACAGGGTGGCACGATCGATGCCTCGCAGGTCGATGGCGTGATCCGCCTGACGGCCCTGCCGAGCCGCCCGGAACGCCCGGTCGACACAAGGCAGGCCCGCCCTGTTCCCGAAGAACGTCCGCGCGGCAACAACGGTCATCGGCGTCCGGAAAAGGGTCATGGCAAGCCACAGAACATGCCCACAACGGCCTTCGGGGACCTGCCCGCCATCAAGACCAAGCGCGGCGTCATCGCACCCCGCTCACATGGTCAGGCAGCCTATATGGAAATGCTGGCCAATACCGACATGGTGTTCGGCATCGGCCCGGCCGGTACAGGCAAGACCTATCTGGCCGTGGCACAGGCCGTGGGCATGCTCCTCGCCGGACAGGTCGACCGGATCATTCTCTCGCGTCCGGCCGTCGAGGCCGGCGAGCGCCTCGGCTTCCTGCCCGGCGACATGCGCGAAAAGATCGATCCCTATCTGCGTCCGCTCTATGACGCCCTGCATGACATGATGCCGGGCGATCAGGTGGTGCGCCGCATGGGGACGGGTGAGATCGAAGTGGCGCCGCTCGCTTTCATGCGCGGCCGTACCCTCGCTCATTCCTACGTCATTCTGGACGAAGCCCAGAATACGACCGCAGCCCAGATGAAGATGTTCCTCACCCGCATGGGCGAAGGCACACGCATGGCCATTACGGGCGATCTGAGTCAGATCGATCTGCCGAATGGTGTATCATCCGGTCTGCGTGAAGCGGTCGAGACCCTTGAAGGCATCAAGGGAATCGGCATCACGCGCTTTTCTTCCGAAGATGTGGTGCGCCATCCGCTGGTTGCCCGTATCGTCGATGCCTATGAACAGAAAGCGCCAGCCCCCCGGGACGTCTTCCGGAACAGGCTGCGCCGGGAAAACAATGGAACCTCCAAGTCGACACGCCGGTACTGACATCATTATCGAGGACGCGCGCTGGCGCGCCTCGGTTCCGGGGACGGAGCGTGCAATCCGGCGCGCCCTCGTCGCGGTCGCCCGTCAGGGTGGACCCGACTTCACGCAGTCTCCGGCTCCTTCGATCCTTCTGGCGACAGACCGGATCGTCAAGCGCCTCAATGCGCGCTTCCGGGACAAGAACAAGCCCACGAACGTCCTGACGTTCGAGCCGCTTTCGCCCGTGCATGGCGGAGACATCGTGCTGGGTTATGAAACCGTGCGCCGCGAAGCCGCGGCTGCCCGGCGCTCGCTGCGGGCGCATCTGTCGCATCTTGTGGTGCATGGGGCACTGCATCTTGCCGGTTACGATCATCATCATCCCGGCGAGGCCCGGGAAATGGAAGGAATTGAGACCCGTACCCTGCGGTCCCTCGGTTTTGGGGATCCTTGGCGCCAGGGAAACTGGCAGCAGGCTGGGAGTGTCCGGATATGAGTGACGATTCACACGACCGCCCGACCGAAGAATCGGGCAAGAGCCGCCCTTCCCGCGGCCTTTTCGGACTTTTCAACCGCCGCGGACGCGATCAGGGCCTGCGCGAGTCCATCGCCACCCTCGTTCAGGAAGCCGGACAACCGACCGAGGATGCCGGCGACGAGCCGGAACTCGACCGGCAGGAACGCGCCCTCATCATGAACGTGCTGCGTCTGCGGGACATCACGGCGGATGACGTCATGATCCCGCGCGCGGACATCGTCGCCATGCCCGAGGCCCTCCCCTTCAACGAAGCGCTGGACCTGATGCGCCGGGAAAACCATTCCCGCCTTCCGGTCTATCGCGACCAGCTCGATGACATCGCGGGCATGATCCATGTGAAGGACCTGATCGCCTATGTCGGCGATCCGGAAGCCTTCGACATCCGTCCTCTGCTGCGCCAGCCGCTCATGATCGCCCCGACGATCCCGGTACTGGACCTGCTCCTCCAGATGCGTCAGCGCCAGATGCACATGGCGCTCGTCATCGACGAATACGGCAGCATCGACGGTCTGGTGACGATCGAGGATCTGATCGAGACCATCGTGGGCGATATTTCCGACGAGCATGACGATCCGGTCACGACCATGTGGGTGGAACGGCCGGATGGCTCGTTCGACATCGATGCCCGCCTGCCCGTCCGGCAGCTTGAGGAACGGCTTGGCGCCGTGCTGACGGATGCCGAACGCGAGGCCGAGATCGAGACGGTCGGTGGGCTGGTGTTCCGTCTGGCCGAGCATGTCCCGGCCAAGGACGAGGTGCTGACCCATGAAAGCGGCCTGGAATTCCGGGTACTGGACGCGGATGCCCGGCATATCCGTTCCCTGCGCATGCGGGTTCCGGAAGGCTGGGAAAACAAGCCTCTTCCCGCTCTCAAGACGCAGGAAGATGACCGGGGCTCTTGACGGAGCCCCCGGTTCATCGTTCGAGTATCACATCGTTTCCAGCGGAGCCCCGCCCATGTCTGCCGACCAGCCTCTCGGCCGCCGTACCCTTCTCGCTTCCGGAATGGCCCTTGTGGCCAGTTCGGCCGTGCCGTTTGCACGGGCGGATGACCTGCCCGCCAGCGATCCGCGCATGGGGCCGCGGGTCATCGGCTCTCCGGATGCAAAGGTGATCGTGGACGAGTGGTTCTCGCTGACCTGTTCGCACTGCGCCCATTTCGCGCAGGAGATCTTTCCCCAGATCCGCAAGAACCTGATCGACACGGGAAAGATCCGCTACCGCTTCCATGACTTCCCGCTCGATCAGGTCGCCCTGCTGGCATCCATGGTCTCACGCTCCCTGCCCGCCGAACGCTACGAGCCCTTCGTGACGGATCTGCTGGTCCATCAGGACGAGTGGGCCTTCGCCCAGAACATTGACCCCGTGGCGGAGCTGAAGAAGCGCGCAGCGCTGTTCGGCGTGAGTGCTGCCGAATTCGACAAAATCAATGCCGATAATGCCCTGCGCGAGTCCATTATCAACAGGCAGGACCGTGACGGCGCTTTCCTCCAGATCCAGGGCACGCCATATTTCCGCATCAATGATGTTCCCGCGCCCGACGTGGTGGGGAGCTATGATGATTTCGCCAAAGCAGTTGCAAAGGCTTCCTGAATGACCCGTCTTTCCCTTTCCCGCCGCTTTTTCGTCTCTGCCGCGCCGGCTCTCGCCGTGGCCGGAACTGCCGCCGGCACGGCCCGCGCGGCTGGTACAGGCTCGACCGATGCCCGGCTGAGCCCGCGTATCATCGGCAACCCGGATGCCAAGGTCCTGGTTCAGGAGTGGTTCTCCCTGACCTGCACGCACTGTGCCCATTTCGCGACGGAAGAGTTCCCCAAGATCAAGGAACAGCTCATCGATACCGGCAAGATCCGCTATCAGTTCCATGATTTCTGCGGCGATCGCGTCGGCCTGACGGCGGCCATGGTGGCCCGTTCCCTGCCGGAAGAGCGTTACGTCCCCTTCCTCGAAGCCCTGTTCTCCAGCCAGATGCAGTGGGCCTTCGCTGCCGGGGGCGATCCGATGCAGCGCCTGCAGCAGATGTCCGCCCTCGCCGGCGTTTCGGCTGCGCAGTTCGACGCCATCAGCAAGGACAACGTGTTCGCCGAAGCCCTGTTCGATCAGGTGAAGAAGGATTCGGACACCTACAACATCCAGGGCACGCCGTATTTCCGCTTCAACAACACGCATTACGACCAGGATCCGGAAACCTACGAAAAGTTTGCCGATCTCGTCGCCAAGGCATCCTGATCCCAGAACATAGGACCAGTATTTCCATACCCTGATGTCGAGCCGCGCCACGACGATCGACCGCCTGAGCATTGGCGGTTTCAAGAGTTTCGCCGATGAGGTGCGTCTCGATATCCTTCCGGGCCTGACGGGGATCATCGGGCCGAACGGCTGCGGCAAATCCAATGTCGTCGAAGGCCTGCGCTGGGCCATGGGCGAAACCTCCGCCCGCGCCCTGCGGGGCGGGGAGCTTGATGACCTGATCTTCGCGGGCACCGGCGCGCGCTCGGCCCGCAATATCGCTCAGGTCACACTTCATCTCAGCAATGCGGCCGGTCTGGCCCCGTCCCCGTTTCAGGACGCGGACGAACTGGAAATCAGCCGGCGTGCAGAGCGTGGATCGGGTAGCGAATACCGCATCAACGGCCGCGTCATGCGTGCGCGTGATGTGCAGACGCTATTTGCGGATCTGGCATCCGGCGCCCGCAGTTCCGCCATCATCAGCCAGAACCGCGTCGGCCAGCTTATCGCGGCCAAACCTGAGGAACGGCGCCTGCTGCTCGAAGAGGCCGCGGGCATCACCGGCCTGCACGCCCGGCGTCATGACGCCGAACTCAAGCTGCGCCAGACCGAGACGAACCTCTCCCGCGCCGAAGACCTGCGCCTTCAGCTTGAGGAACGCCTCGAAAGTCTTGAAGGCCAGACCGTTCAGGCCCGGAAATACCGCGAGATTTCCGAAAAAATCCGCCAGACGGAAACCGAGCTTCACGCCCTGCTCCATGCCCGCGCCAATCTGGCTGTCCAGCGCAGCCGGGACGATCTGGCAAAGGCCCGCGAGGATCTGAAAAAGGCCGAGCAGGCCGCAGAAGACGCCGCTACGGCTGAGTTCGAAGCCCGCAAGGCTGCCCCGCAGGCCCGCGAGGAAACGGACCGTCTTCGCAGCGCTCTGGAGCGGCTGAAGGTCCAGTCCGAAATCCTGAAGCAGGATCTCGACCGCGCCCGGCAGACCGAGTCCGACACCCGCCTGCGCCTTGAACAGGCCGAAGGAGACCTGACCCGAAGCGAAGCCAGTCTGACGGCGGACCGGGAAGCCCGGCAGAATGCCACGGAAGAACGTGCAGGCCTTGAAGCCGAGATGGCCGCCCTGCCCGGCCTGCGCTCATCCTGCACAGCAGAGTGCGAACGTCTTGATGCCCTCGAAAAGGAGCAGGCCCTCGCTCTGGAAAACGCGACCCGCCTGCGTGATGCCGAAGCCATCCGCAGAGACGGCGTCATGGAAGGGCTGGATGCCCTGACCCTTCGTCTGAATGCGGAAATCGGCGCGCTGGACGCTCTGGAAGCGGAAATCGCCGCACTGGATCAGGCGACACCCGATCACGACACACTGGAGACGCTGCGCCAGAAAGCCGCGTCGATGCAGGAACAGTCGCAGCTTGCCCGCCGTCGGGAACAGGACTGCACGACTGCGTTGCAGGACGCGCGTCTCAAGGCCGAACTGGACGGACGGGCGCTCGCTGAAGGCAGAAGTCGCCTCGAAGCACTTCAGGCCACGGAAGCCGATCTGGACAGACGCCTTCAGACAACACAGACTCAGATCACGCAGGACCGGGCCACACGGGATGCCGCTCAGGCCGCACTGCTGACCGGGAACGCAAGAGCCGAGCTTGAAGCGGCCCGCGACAGCACGGCACAGGCGCTGACCGAAGCCCAGGCGCGGGAAAATCACGCCAGGCAGGAGCAGGAGCGGCTCGGTGCCCTCTGGCTGGAAGCCCGGGCGGCAGCGGAAGAAGGCACGCAGCGTCGCAAGGCGCTTCTCCGAACCGTCGAACAGGCTCGGCAGGCCCTGGATCAGGCACGGCAGAAAGCTCAGTTGGCCACTACGGCAGAAACAACGGCCCGCGCCGGCCTTGTGCCCGAACAGGCCGTTCAGGATGCCAGCAATACCGTCACGCAGGCCGAAGAACGCCTGACGGCTCTGCAAAAAGCCCTCACCGAGGCGGAAGACACACTGGGAGAGAGGCGCGAGCAGGAAACGCAGGCCCGACAGGCCCTGTCTGCGCTGGAAACGCTTATCCTGCGCACAAAGGGCGAATGCGAGGGGCTGGAGCAGAGCCTCAACGCCGTTGCCGCCCAGCCTGAGCCGCTGGAAGACGCGCTGGACCTCCCGGCAGACATGGCCCGTGCCGTCGCGGCAGTACTGGCGGACGGGCTGGACGCGTCCCTTGCCCCCGAAAACGTTCCCGCCGACCGGCGCTGGCGCTCTCTGGACCGGCTGACCGTCGCTGAACTGGCGGGCTGTCGTCCGCTCTCAGACCTTGTTCAGGCCCCTGCGGCGCTGCAACGCTGTCTGGACGCCGCATTCCTGCTTGAGGATGCCAGCGCCGGACCGGACCTGCAGAAAACCCTTCACCCGGGACAGGTTCTGGTCTGCCGCAGCGGCGCGCTCTGGCGCTGGGATGGATTTACCCGCTCTGCCGATGCCCCGGATGCCGGAGCCGCCCGGCTGGAGCAGCGACGCCGTCTGACGGAAGCCCATGCCCTGCTTCAGTCCCATCAGGCCGATCAACCCCGCCTGAGCAAGGCCTGCACCATAGCCATCGAGGCGCGCGAACAGGCCGAAACCGCACTCGCGGCCCTGCGCCGCGACCGCACAGCGCTGGAGCCGCAGCTTACCGAAGCCCGGACCGTGGCATCGCGGATCGAGCAGAAAGCGGCCTTGGCCCGCACCCAGTGGGAACAGGCTGCGGAACGCCTGAAGGACGCCGAATCCGCACTGGAAACCGCCGGGAATGCAGCCACGCAGGCCGATGCCGAACTGGAAGCCCATCCCGCTCCCGACGACCTGCTGCTCAGGGCGCAGACCAGCGCTCAGGACGCTGAAAACGCCCGCAATGCCCTGCGAGACGCCAGCAGCAAACTTCAGGATGTGCGGATTGCCGCGGACACCGCAGCACGCGCCCTGGATCAGGCCCTTCTGCGACATGACAGCACGCTTACCCGCCTGCGGGATCTGGATGAGGGGCTGACGCGGCTGGAGCAGGAGCATGAGCGTCTGACGGCCCAGCGTGTTGCGCTCCAGCAGCAGGATAACCGGCCCGATATCCCCGCACTGGAAGCCTCTGCCCAGGCCTCGCAGAAGGTTTTCGATCAGGCGCGTTCCTCTGCCGAGATCGCATCGCAGGCGGCACGGGAAAGCCGCGAAGACGCCGCCCGGCTGACGCGGGAGCTTCAGGCGCTCGACCAGTCCGCCACAACGGCCCTCGCCCGGCGTTCCGCGCTGGAGCCGCGTCAGCGGGAGCTGCACGCCCTCGTCAGCCGCCTGCGTGACGATCATGCCAGACGAACGGCCGAACTGGCCGAGAGGCCCGATCCTGCGATGCTGGAACAGGCTGTTCTGGACGCCACGACGCTCCTTCACGAAACCCGCCATCTGCTGGACGCCGCCCGGACCGAAAGCGGCCGCCTCTCTCTTGAAGACGTCCGTCTGACGGGCGCGCTGGCCGCGGTTCGCGCCCGGCTTGAGGCACTAGGCACCCGGATCGCCGGCGAAGAAGCCAGCCTTGCGCATCTGAGGAGCCGACGGGACGAGCTGCGGGACAGCTTTCAGACGCACAGCGCAGTGCCTGCCGAGCTGGAACGGAAACTTTCCGGTCATGACCAGACCCTGACAGATGCCCAGAACGCCTATGACGCGGCACGCGCCCGGGATGAAGCGGCAGGTGCTGCCGGGTTGGAAGCACAGGAGCAGCGCCGCAACGCCGACCTCGCACTCGCGGCAGGACGCGAAGCAATCGCACGCCTGACCGAACGCGCCGAGCAGGCCGTCGCCGCCCGCGAGCGCCTGCTGGCCGACAGCGAACCTCCCGAAGGCGGGGCACAGGGCGCTGCTTACCCGTCCGACCTTTCCGAACAGGCCGAGACCTCGACCCGCCGCCGCCTTTCCCGCCTGACCCGCGAGCGCGAAGACCTGGGTGCGGTCAATCTGCGGGCCGAAGCCGAGTTCGAGGAAGCGCGCGAAACAGCCGAGACCATCGCCCGCGAGCATGCCGAACTGACGGCGGCCATCAACAGGCTGCGCGGCGGGATCGGCACGATCAACCGCGAAGGGCGCGAACGCCTGCAGGCGGTCTTCTCGGAAGTGGACCGGCATTTCCAGTCCCTGTTCGCACGCATGTTCGGCGGCGGACGCGCGCATCTGGGCATGGTCGGCAGCGACGATCCGCTGGAAGCCGGGCTGGAAATCTTTGCCCAGCCGCCGGGCAAGAAGCTCTCGACGCTGTCCCTGCTTTCCGGTGGCGAGCAGGCCCTGACCGCGCTTTCGCTGATCTTCGCGACTTTCCGCTGCAACCCCGCGCCCATCTGCGTGCTCGATGAAGTCGATGCGCCGCTGGATGATGCGAATGTCGAGCGTTTCTGCTCCCTGCTGTCCGACATGACGAAGGAAGCCGGCACGCGCTTTCTGGTCGTGACGCATCATCAGCTGACCATGGCGCACATGGATCGTCTTTATGGTGTCACGATGCAGGAACGTGGTGTAAGCCGGGTCCTGTCAGTCGATCTGGGGGGCGCCGTCGCGCTTGTGGACGGCTGAGGTCAATTTTCTCAAACAGATAAATTGACGTTGGACCGTTCTGGCCCTTTGATAGAAGGAAAACCGGAAAGCACGCGCCATCTTTGTTGATCCACCCCTTCCCGACCCCGTCATGATGCGAATCCGTGAACACGGCATCCGCGTGGTGGGAGACGTGCATGGTGATTTCAACGCTTTCCGCCATGCCACCGCAACCGACCGCTTTGTCATCCAGCTCGGAGACCTCGTTGATCACGGCCCCGACAGCGCCGGCGTGATGGAACTGATGCTCGAACTTCTGGAGCAGCAGCGTGGACTGTTCATTCTCGGCAACCATGACCGCAAGCTTGGCCGCGCCCTCGAAGGCCGGCGCCTGAGGCGCGATCCGCCGCTTGAGGAAACGCTCCGCCAGATTTCGCTGCCGGAATATGAGGGGCTTCCCGAACGCGCCTACAGGGCCATCGATCAGGCACCCACATGGCTGCGGATCGGCCGCTCCCTGTTCGTGCATGGCGGATTTCATACGGCCATGCTCTCGCATTCCCCTGTGCCGGGTCTGGGCGAGATGTCCGCGCCGCTGTCCCGCGCTCTTTTTGGTGAAACCACCGGCCGCATGCAGCCGGATGGCTATCCCGAACGCCGCCTGACCTGGATCAACCGCATCCCCGAAGGGATGACGGTCTATGTCGGCCATGACCGCCGCTCGACCGACGGACGCCCCTGGCGCCGGACGGGTCGTCTGGGTGGTACGGCCGTCTTTACCGATCTCGGTGCCGGAAAAGGTGGCCATCTTGCATGGATCGATCTGAATGAGCCCTAAGCCCTCCAACATGCCTCACACATCCAAGCCGGTTGGCTCCGATCCTGCCCTGGCCGAACTCGAACGCCTGCGCGCAAGCATCGACAACATCGATGCCGCCCTGATCCACATGTTGGCAGAGCGCTTCCGCTGTACGCAGGAAGTGGGGAAGCTCAAGGCCCGCGCCCATCTCCCGCCGGCCGACCCATCCCGGGAGACACGCCAGATCGAACGCCTGCGCCAGCTTGCCCGCGATGCCCATCTGGATCCGGATTTCGCCGAGAAGTTCCTGGCTTTCGTCATCCGGGAGGTCATCCGCCATCACGAAGCCATCGCCGCAGATGCCCGCCGGGCATCGGAAGGCTGATGCGCCGCCTCCTGCTTCTGCGCCACGCCGAGGCCGTCCCCCATGTCCTGACGGAGAAGGGTGACCGCGCCCGTGCGCTTACACCGAAAGGACAGGAGCAGGCCGCCAGCATTGGCAGACAGCTTTCCACGCTGGACCTGCCTTCCCCCATCCGGATCCTGTGCAGCCCAGCCATCCGCACCCGACAGACCGCGCAGGGCGTTCTCGCCACTTCTGACACGGCCGCATCACTCGCAATCGAAGACAGTCTGTATTCCGCAACGGCTGCCGATCTTTACGGCTTCATTCACGCCACGCCGGAAACCGTCGAGAGCCTGCTGATCGTCGGCCATAACCCGACCATCGGCGACTTTGCCTGCGATCTTCTCGGTCCTGCCCTTCAGAGCGCCCGGTTTTCCACGCTCTACCGATCTTATCCCCTAGCTGGCCTGACGGTTCTGGGCGTTCCGGGGCAGTGGTTGGATGTCCGACCGTCCACGATCCAGCCCATTACGCTCCTCCAGCCCTGAAAGAGCGTCCAGAGGGTCTCTCTGGACATAAAAAACCTTTCAGAGATAAAACAAAACAACATTCTTACATTTCAGGCGGGTGATCAGCTGCATGTCCGAAAACCGTTCCGCAACCTTTGGTCTCGATGGCCTCAGCCGTCAGTTTCCACTTCTGGAAGGAACGATCGGTCCGGACGTCGTGGACATGCGCGCCCTGTCCCAGAAAACGGGCGTCTTCTCCTTCGATCCGGGACTTGGCAGCACCGCGACCTGCACCAGCGCCATCAGCTATATTGACGGCGACAAGGGCGTCCTTCTGCATCGTGGCTATCCGATCGAGGATCTGGCCCTCAACGCCAGCTTCACCGAAACGGCCTATCTGCTGCTTTATGGCGAGCTGCCGACAGCCGCGCAGTATCAGGCGTTCCGCACGGACATGAATACACACCGGCTGCTGAACGAGCAGATCCGGAACTTCTTCAACGGTTTCCGCCGCGATGCGCATCCCATGGCGATCCTCTGCGGAACGGTCGGTGCGCTCTCGGCCTTCTATCATGACGGTCTGGACATTTCGGAGCCAAAAGCCCGGGATCTCTCGGCCCGCCGGCTGATCGCCAAGGTCCCGACCATCGCAGCCTGGGCCTATAAATATTCCATCGGCGAACCCTTCATCTATCCCGATGAAGAAATGTCGTTCTCCGAGAACTTCCTGCACATGCTGTTCGCCCGGCCCGGCAACCATTACCGCGTCAATCCCGTTCTGGCCCGCGCGATGGACCGCATCCTGCTGTTGCATGCCGATCACGAGCAGAACGCATCCACGACAACCGTCCGCCTTGTGGGTTCAACCGGCGCAAATCCCTATGCCTGCATTGCCGCCGGCATTGCCGCCCTGTGGGGGCCTGCACATGGGGGGGCCAACGAGGCCGCGCTCGGCATGCTGGAAACCATCGGCACGCGCGAGGGCATCCCGGCCTTTCTCAACGAAGTCAAGAACCGCGATTCCGGCGTGCGCCTGATGGGCTTTGGCCATCGCGTCTACAAGAATTTCGATCCGCGCGCGAAGATCCTTCAGGCGACGTGCCACGAAGTCATCGAGGAGCTTGGCCTCAAACGCGACCCGCTTCTGGATCTGGCGATGGAGCTGGAGCGCGTGGCGACCGAGGACGATTATTTCGTCAGCCGCCGCCTCTATCCGAATGTGGATTTCTATTCCGGACTGATCCTGAAGGCTCTCGGAATTCCCAAGAGCATGTTCACGG
Organism: Gluconobacter sp. P1C6_b; assembly: GCF_018811945.1. Lineage (GTDB taxonomy): Bacteria > Pseudomonadota > Alphaproteobacteria > Acetobacterales > Acetobacteraceae > Gluconobacter. Next base: position 40,651 of record NZ_JACRVU010000004.1, on the reverse strand, counting down.
TACTGTTCGCAGTCGCGAGGACAGTCGGATGGGTCAGTCAGTGGAAGGAAATGATCGAGGAACCGTCCGTTCGCATCAGCCGCCCGAGGCAGCTTTATATCGGTGCGGCAGAACGGAGTTTCGTCCCCATGAGCGAGAGGCGCTGAAGCGCCTCCGCAAAGTTCAGCAGTCGCAGCCCGGGGTCTGGCCACGGGCCTGACGGACGACGTGATGGTCGATCCATTCGGCCACGAGGCGGCGTGCTTCCTTCACGGAAGATTCGGGATGGTGGATGCGATACAGCGTCGTGCAGGCCGCAAAGGCCTGCATGTCCGGCTGGCCGACTTCACGCAGTTCCTGATAGGCCGTCACAACAGCACGTTCGCATTTCCGGCCGATCCGACGGGTCTCTATGCTCACTTCTGTTCCTGCCGTAAATGAGAATGAATATCGATATCTCTCCCTAGAACTCCGGACGCTCCCATGCAAGCACGAAGATCGATGGGACCGATGACACTGACAGGCGCGCGATAAAGTTCACACAGCCCGGAGGCGGAACATATTGCCCCTACCCTTCCCGACGACAGCCCGGTAAACCACGAGAAAACGACGTCAGCGGAGACAAGCATGACCCAGTTCGCCGAAAGCCCGATGGCGGGCCGCACCCAGTGGGACCGTGACGCGGCCCTCACCACGGCCCGTATCCTGCTTGAGATCAAGGCCATCAACTTCCGTCCGGAAGAGCCCTACACCCTGACGTCCGGCTGGAAGTCCCCGGTCTATATCGACTGCCGCAAGATTATTTTCTTCCCGCGTGCGCGCACCAAGATCATGGAACTGGCCGTCGAGAAAATCGGCCGTCACATCGGCTATGAAAGCATCGATGCCGTCGTGGGTGGCGAGACCGCCGGTATTCCGTTCGCCGCCTGGATCGCGGACCGGATGATGACGCCGATGGCCTACGTCCGCAAAAAGCCCAAGGGCTTCGGCCGCAATGCGCAGATCGAAGGCGATGTGCCTGAAGGCATGCGCACCCTGCTGGTCGAGGATCTGACGACGGATGGTGCGTCCAAGATCCGATTCGCCAATGCCCTGCGTGACGCAGGCGCCATTGTGAACCACACTTTCGTCGTGTTCTTTTATGGCGTGTTCCCCGGCGCTCACAAGACGCTGGCGGACATGGACATCTCGCTGCATTCGCTCTGCACCTGGTGGGACGTTCTGGAAGCCTGTGCCGGTGGCGACTACTTCTCCGAAAAAGACAGCGCTGAAGTCCGCCGCTTCTTGGAAGACCCATGCGGCTGGTCCAGGAAGCATGGCGGCGTGAGCAGCGCGGAAGAGGCGCTGGCTCTCAAGGCCAAAGCCGAAGCCTGATGACCACTGGCGCATCTGTGCCAGCTGGCCGGAGTCTGGTTTTTGACTCCGGCATTGGCGGGATGGGTGTCGTGCAGGCCCTGCGCGACCTCCTCCCCGCCCTGCATATCGATTATCTCGCCGATACGGCCCTGTTCCCGTACGGCGAACAGCCTGACGATCTGCTGACCTCCCGGATTGTCAGCCTTCTGGTCGCAGCCTGCGAGCGTCTTCAGCCCGACGTTCTGGTTATTGCCTGCAACACCGCCAGCACGATTGCCCTGCCTGCCCTGCGGCAGCGCCTGAACATTCCCGTAGTCGGCTGTGTACCACCGATCCGCTGGGCCGGGCGCGTTTCCGAGAGCCGGGTCATCGGTCTGCTGTCGACGTCGGCCACGGCGAGACGCCCTTACATCCTCCAGCTTCATCGCGATTTTGCGCCTGACTGCCGCCTGATCACCCATGGTGCACGCCGGCTGGCGGATCTGGCAGAGCGCGCCTTTCTGGGTGAGGTCATCGCAGATTCAGACGTACAGCACGAACTGACCTGCCTTTTCAGTCAGCCTCATGGCGACGAGATCGACACCGTGGGCTTGGGCTGCACACATTACACATTCCTGATGGATGCTTTCGAGCGCCTGTCTCCCCCTGGCATCACCTGGCTGGACCCCGCCCCCGCAGTCGCACGGCAGGTCCAGACTGTCCTTCAGAAGGCACCCTGCTCCTCAGCACCGTCCCGACCCGGCAGGCTTCTGATGACCTGCGCACCACAGGACGCCGCAAGGTTGAAAGCTGCAGCGCAAAGACTCGGTTTTTCGCAATGGGATGTGTTTGCGGCTCTCGCACCTAGCATGGTGGAAGCCTGAAAAAAACGCCCTGTCCACTCAGGAACAGGGCATTTCAGAGCGCCTCAGCGTGCGCGATCGACGGTATACTGGACCGTCTCCGTCATAAGACGACGCAGTTCACTGTCCGGGAAAATCGACAGCGCATCGACAGCCTCGGCAGCATAGGCCTGCGCGCGAGCGATCGTCGTTGCGATGGCACCGGTCTTCTCGATCAGGGCCAGGGCATGCGGCAGATCGGCTTCCGTCTGCTCACCCTTTTCAATGACCCGCTCCCAGAAAGCGCGATCTTCGGGAGAGCCGGCTTCGTAGGCAGCCAGAACGGGCAGCGTGATCTTGCCCTCGCGCATGTCATCGCCGACCGTCTTGCCCAGAACCTGCTGGTCGGCCGCATAATCCAGCGCATCATCGACCAGCTGGAACGCCATGCCCAGATTGGTCCCGAAACGGTCCAGTGCGAGCTCTTCCGCTTCCGGCCGATCCGCGACAACCGCGCCAACACGGCAGGCCGCAGCGAACAGGGCCGCCGTCTTGCCATGGATGACTTCAAGATAGCGATCAACCGGCGTGGACAGGTCGTTCTGCGTGACCATCTGCAGAACTTCACCTTCGGCAATGGTTGCCGAAGCATCGGACAGGATCGCCATGACCTTAAGCGACCCGTCCGCCGTCATCAGCTGGAACGACCTCGCAAACAGGAAGTCGCCCACCAGAACGGAGGCCTTGTTGCCGAATACGGCGTTGGCCGAGGCCAGCCCCCGACGGAGGTTGCTCTCATCGACCACGTCATCGTGAAGCAGTGTGGCGGTATGGATGAACTCCACGCAGGCGGCGAGGCCGACATGACGCTGGTTTTCAGGAGTCGACTGGTAGCCGCACAGACGGGAGGAGGCGAGTGTCAGCAGGGGTCGCAGACGCTTGCCGCCAGCTGCGACAAGATGGGCGCCAAGCTGCGGAATGAGCGGGACCGGGCTCTCCATCCGCGCGATGATGGCACGGTTGCAGGCCTGCATGTCCTGTTCCAGGTAGGCGGACAGAGCGGAAAGGGCGCTCTCGCCCCCTGCATCCCTGACCACAGCTTTCTCAACGGTCGCAGAAACGTCCGGTGCGGCAGAATCCAAGGGTGATTACTCCAGTTCCCGCAACGGACCCGGAGACTGGCCCAGGACCGCACGGGCACGATATGATGTGGCGTAGCCCCGTTCTTTCTCTCCTGTCGCAGGAAGAACGAACGGACCATGTAACGCCGGACGACAGGTTGGGAAGATCATATGAGCGGCAGCAGGAAGACGGTCAACCCATTGCCCCCGCCGCAGTCCTTTATCGGGAACCTGTCTGTCCCTCCTGCCCCCGCCCGGGAAGCGGGTTTCCTGATGGGCGGGCGGGTGCGTTACGACCAGTTCGCCAAAGGCTACAGGACCGGCCTTGAGCCTGTCCTCATGGCGGCCTCGATCCCCGCAAGACCTGGCGAAACGGTCCTGGAAGGCGGCTGCGGCGCAGGAGCTGCCCTGCTCTGCCTCTCGGCCCGTATCCCAGATGTGCATGGAGTCGGGCTGGAGTCCGATCCTGAGACACAGGCCCTGGCCGAACAGAATATCCGCAACAACCTGCTTTCGGGCGGCATCCCTAAACTCCGGATCCTTCAGGCCCATCTGCCGGCTATCCCCCAGAGCCTCCGTGCTCTCACACCCACTGCGAATGGCCGCTTCCATCACGTCATGGCCAATCCGCCGTGGCACAGCCCTTCAGGGACACCGTCGCCCGACAGCCGACGCCGTCTGGCCCTGAGCGCGGAGACAACTGCACCAGAAGAGTGGATCCGCGCCCTGACGAAATGGGTCCTGCCGGGCGGGACACTGACCTTTGTCCTGTCCACCGCCGTTGCGGACCGGGCCTGTCAGACCCTGCTGGAAAATGGATGTGGTTCGATCCAGTTCTATCCCTTCTGGCCTAAGGCGGGACGTGAAGCGAAGCTGGTTCTGGTCCGCGCGGTGCATGGAGGCCGTGGCATTTTCCGACTGCGAGCCGGGCTGATCCTCCACGAAGCAGACGGCCGCTTTACACCTGCGGCCGAGCGCGTCCTGCGCGACGGGGAAGCCCTGCCCGAGGATTAGGCTTCCCCCTATCGGGTCTTAGCTGAAGACGTTGCCTTCGAACGCTTCTTCCCAGGTCCCGGACGTGGACGCACGAGAGTATTCGGTCGAACGGTTCTCGAAGAAGTTGGCATGTTCGACAGCATTGAGCATGTCGTCGATCCACGGCAGCGGATTATTTTCCTGCCCATAGACCGGATCAAGACCAAGCTGCGTCAGGCGACGATCGGCAATGAAGCGAATGTAACGTTTCACGTCCTCGGAGGACATGCCCTCGACCGGCCCCATTTCGAAGCACAGATCGATGAACGCATCTTCATGTTCAACCGTGGTCTGGCAGATCTGCGTCAGTTCCTCACGGAAATCAGGCGTCCAGATTTCGCTGTTTTCGCGAACGAAAGTCCGGAACAGGCGGATCATGGACAGGCAGTGCAGCGTCTCGTCACGCACCGACCAGGACACGATCTGCCCCATGCCCTTGAGCTTGTTGAAGCGCGGGAAGTTCAGCAGGATCGCGAAAGATGCGAAAAGCTGAAGCCCTTCCATGAACGCCCCGAAGGCTGCCATCGTCTTGGCGATTTCACGCTTGTTGTCGATGTTGAACGACTGCATGAAATCGTATTTGTCCTTCATCTCCTTGTACTTCAGGAAGGCCGAATACTCGGTCTCGGGCATCCCGATGGTATCAAGAAGATGGGAATACGCGGCGATGTGGATCGTCTCGATGTTCGAGAACGCCGACAGCATCATCAGCACTTCGGTCGGTTTGAAGACCTGGCTGTAATACTTCATATACGCGGAGTTCACTTCCACGTCCGACTGCGTGAAGAAGCGGAAGATCTGCGTCACGAGATGACGCTCGGCTTCCGTCAGCGTCCGGTGCCAGTCCTTCACGTCATCAGCCAGCGGCACTTCCTCCGGCAGCCAGTGGACGCGCTGCTGGGTCAGCCAGGCATCATAGGCCCAGGGATACCGGAAGGGCTTGTAGACCGGGTTGGCAGTCATCAGGTCGAAATGCTGCTCGCCCTGAGAACCGGTTGTCGGGGTCGTGTCGCTCATGATTGCGTCCTTTCGCATCCCGCCATTACTGGCAGGACAGGCACTCTTCGTAATCGCCGCTGCTCATCTCGCCGCGCGGAGCGGCCTGAGCCGTGGCTTCGTATTTTTCGTCTTCCAGAATGTCGCTCTTCACCGCGAGGTTGGACACGGCATCCGCGCGCTGCACGGACAGGGAGCGGCAGTAGTACAGGGACTTCAGGCCCTTCTTCCACGCCTGGAAATGGATCTGGTGCAGGTCCCGCTTGTGGACGTCGGCTGGCAGGAACAGGTTCACCGACTGCGCCTGGCAGATGAACGGCGCACGATCGGCAGCATGTTCCACAACCCAGCGCTGGTCGAGTTCGAACGCCGTCTTGAAGACGTCCTTCTCGTCCTGCGTCAGGAAGTCGAGGTTCTGCACGGAGCCCTTGTTCAGCGTGATCGCCGACCAGACTTCGTCCGTATCATGACCGCGCTCTTCCAGAATTTTCTTCAGATGGCGGTTGCGCACCGAGAAGGAACCCGAAAGCGTCTTCTGCAGGAACACATTCGCGCTGATCGGCTCGATGCCGGGGCTGGCATTGCCCGTGATGATGGAAATCGAAGCCGTCGGTGCAATGGCGAGCTTGTGTGAGAAGCGCTCCATGAAGCCATACTCGGCAGCATCGGGGCACGGACCCCGCACTTCCGCCAGATGCTTCGACGCGGCATCGGCCTGCTTGCGGATGTGTTCGAAAATCTTCCGGTTCCAGACCTTCGCCATCACGGACTCGAACGGAATCATCCGGGCCTGAAGGAAGGAATGGAACCCCATCACGCCCAGGCCAACCGAACGCTCACGCGCGGCGGCATACTTCGCACGCGCCATGTCGTCGGGTGCACGGTCGATGAAGTCCTGCAGCACGTTGTCAAGGAACAGCATGACGTCCTCGATGAACTGCGGATCATCCTTCCACTCGTCCCAGGTCTCAAGATTGAGCGAGGACAGGCAGCAGACGGCCGTGCGGTTCTTGCCGTGATGATCGATTCCGGTCGGCAGCGTGATTTCGGCGCAGAGATTGGACGTCTTTACTTCCAGCCCGGCCAGCTTGTGATGCTCCGGACGGGCGCGGTTCACATGGTCGGAATAGATGATGTAGGGCTCGCCCTGCTCCATCCGCGCCGTCAGGATCCGGATCCACAGACCACGCGCCGAAACCTTGCGGATCGTGCTGTGATCCTTCGGGGACAGCAGCGCCCATTCCTCGTCATTCTCAACCGCACGCATGAAAGCGTCCGTCACGAGCACGCCGTGATGCAGATTCAGGGCCTTGCGGTTCGGATCACCACCCGTCGGGCGACGCATCTCGACGAATTCTTCCACTTCCGGATGCCAGACCGGCAGATACACCGCCGCCGAACCACGACGGAGCGAACCCTGCGAGATGGCCAGCGTCAGGCTGTCCATGACGCGGATGAACGGGATGACGCCGGACGTCTTGCCATTGCGGCCGATATTCTCGCCGATGGAGCGCAGATTGCCCCAGTAAGAGCCAATGCCGCCACCCTTGGAGGCCAGCCAGACATTCTCGTTCCACAGCCCCACGATTCCCGAGAGGCTGTCCTCAGCCTCGTTCAGGAAGCAGGAGATCGGCAGACCGCGCTCGGTACCGCCATTGGACAGCACAGGCGTCGCGGGCATGAACCAGTGCCGGGAAATGTAGTCATAGATCCGCTGCGCATGGCCAGCATCCGCGCCGTAATAGGAGGCCACACGCGCAAAAAGCGCCTGATAGTCCTCACCCGGCAGCAGGTAGCGGTTGTTCAGAGTCGCCTTGCCAAAATCCGTCAACAGGGAGTCGCGCGAACGATCCACCCGCACGGCATGATGGCCCGGAAGCTGCACGACATCGTCAAACATGTCCGCGGAATCGGCATCACCCGGAAGCGGTGCTTCACCGATGGGATGGTCGAGCGGCGGACGCACGTCATGCGCGCGATCAGCCTTTTCGGACACGTCCATCGTCACGTCATGAAGGGTCATCGCTCTCTCCGCCGGGCATCTATTTTTGAACTCTTGAGCACTCATTTCCATCACTCCGAACCCGACCGCAAGCACGAAGTTCGCTTGCAAAATCGGAAGAGCTGTGAATTGAACCTATCCCATATCTAGGGCACGGAATGGTTAATGTCCCTATATATAGTGCTGATCGCAGAAAACTGCCGCTACCTCACTGTTATCCCCAGACTTCTCCTCTCCCCTCACGCCCAGGTGTGTGCCCCGGGTCACAGGATGGAGAAATTTCGTGATCGCCAGTCCGGGCAACGATCCATAACGGACCACGTTTGAGAGAGGACCCTAACATTCCGGAGCATTGACCCATGACCATCAAGAAGACAGCCTCAGCCCACTGGACCGGCGGTCTCAAGGACGGCAAAGGCACGATTTCCACGCAGAGCGGCGCCCTGCAGAATCAGCCCTACGGCTTCAATACGCGTTTCGAAGACAAGCCCGGCACGAATCCCGAAGAGCTGCTCGGCGCGGCCCATGCCGGCTGTTTCACCATGGCGCTGTCCATGATGCTCGAGCAGGCTGGCTTCAAGGCCGACTCCCTGGAAACGAAAGCCACGGTGTCTCTGGACAAATCCGGCGAAGGCTTCGCCATCACCCAGTCTCACCTGACCCTGCGTGGCAAGGTTCCCGGTGCATCGGAATCGCAGTTTCTGGAAATTGCCAACAAGGCCAAGGAAGGCTGCCCGTTGTCACAGGTCATCAAAGCCAAGATCACCCTTGATGCCACATTCGAAAGCTGAGGCGTCTGTACCGAAGGCTGGGGCCTAACGCCCCCAGCCACACTGCGCATGATCGCGCAGCAGATGGTCGGCCAGCACACAGGCCATCATTGCTTCAGCAACCGGCACGGCCCGGATGCCGATACAGGGATCATGCCGCCCCTTCGTCATCACTTCGACAGACTCGCCGTCGCGCGTAATGCTCGGAACAGGCGTGAGGATCGAGCTGGTCGGCTTGATCGCAAAACGGGCCACAATGGGCTGTCCCGTCGAGATCCCGCCCAGAATGCCGCCGGCATGGTTGGATGCGAACTGCGGTCCCGGCGCAATCGGATCGGCATTCTGTTCACCGCGCAAAGCAGCCACAGCAAAGCCGTCCCCGATTTCGACGCCCTTCACGCCATTGATACCCATCATGGCACCGGCGAGATCAGCATCGAGCTTGCCATAGACCGGCGCACCGAGTCCCGCAGGCAGGCCTTCCGCCACGACTTCGACAGTCGCCCCGATCGACGATCCATCCTTGCGAATGGAGTCGAGCAGCGCCTCCCACGGCCCCACGGAGTCCGCATCCGGGCACCACAGCGGATTACGCTCGACCTCGTCCCAGTCCCAGCGGGACGGATCGATGGTCTGACCACCGATTCCCGTCAGGGCGGCACGGATTTTCACGCCCTCACCCACCAGCGTTCTGAGCAGCACACGCGCCACGGCACCCGCCGCAACCCGCATGGCCGTCTCGCGTGCCGAAGACCGTCCGCCCCCGCGATAGTCGCGGATGCCGTATTTCATGTCGTAGGCGATATCGGCATGACCGGGGCGATAGCGGGTTGCGATATCGCCGTAATCCTTCGACCGCTGATCAGTATTCTCGATCATCAGCGAAATGGGCGTGCCGGTCGTCTGGCCTTCAAACACGCCTGAGAGGATCCGGACCTGATCCGGCTCCCGACGCTGCGTGGTAAAGCGGGACTGCCCCGGACGACGACGGTCGAGCCAGGGCTGGATGTCCTCTTCGGACAGCTTCAGGCGGGGCGGACAGCCATCGATGACGCAGCCAATGGCCGGTCCGTGACTCTCACCCCAGGTGGTGACGCGAAAGAGCTTCCCGAAGCTGTTGTCCGACATGTCAGTTCCCGGAACCGACCGCTGCGATATCCGGAGCATCCGGGTTCTTCATGCCGACCGTGTGGTAGCCACAATCCACATGATGGATCTCGCCCGTCACACCGCTGGACAGGTCGGAGAGCAGGTACATGCCCGAACCGCCGACATCCTTGAGGGTCACGTTGCGCTCCATCGGAGCATTGAGCTGGTTCCAGCGCAGGATGTAGCGGAAATCGCTGATCCCGTTGGCGGCCAGCGTCATGATCGGGCCCGCGGAGATCCCGTTCACGCGAATGTCGTCACGGCCCAGATCGGCAGCCATATAGCGCACGGAGGCTTCCAGAGCCGCCTTGGCCACGCCCATTACATTATAATGCGGCATGACGCGCTCGGCACCGAGATAGGTCATGCTCAGGAACGACCCACCCGGATTCATCATTGCGGACGCACGGCGTGCGACGGCCACGAAGGAATAGCAGGAGATGTCCATGGCCTGCAGGAACGCATCACGCGGCGTGTCGATATAGCGGCCGCGAAGATACTGCTTGTCGGCGAAAGCGATGGCATGGAGCACGAAGTCGATCTTGCCCCAGCTCTTTTCGATCTCGTCGAACGTCGCGTTGATGGCGTCGTCATTGCTCACATCGCACGGCAGGACCAGCGAGGAACCCACGCTCTCAGCCAGCGGACGGACGCGCTTGCCCAGCGCCTCGCCCTGATAGGTGAAAGCAAGTTCCGCACCCTGTGCGGCACAGGCGCTGGCAATGGCCCAGGCAATGGAGTGCTTGTTGGCAACACCCATGATCACACCGCGCTTGCCCTTCATGAGCGTGCCGGTCACTGGAGCCGGGATGTTGTCTTCCGTTTCAGACATGGTGATTTCCTGAATCGCGTTGGCGTATTGAGGGCCGTGGTTGCACAAGCGCCCGTTACAGACAAGACTTTGCGACGATTGCGCCGTTTTTTGCCCCCTGACAGGGCATTAAGGCATCACTCCGCCGCTGAGGATTTTCTGCCCATGCGTTCGAAATCCGCCTGCGCCACCAGGGAAGCGTTCGATTTTTCCGAACGACACTCCATTCTGATCCGCGCCAGACCCGCCACCGTCCTGAACGGCGTGCGGCACTATCGCCTGGGGGACGATGCGCTCCTCCGCCCCGCTCTTTACCTGCGTGGACTGCCTGCCCGCCTGCTGCGCGCGCCCTCTCCGCCGCCTCTGGAGCTTCAGGACTTCACGCTCCTTTCCCAGACCAATCGCAGTCTGATCTACGGGCTGAAAGGCGCTTTCTGGCAGACGAATTACGGCCTGCGCCGTTTTGACACATCCATGGAATTTCTCGGCGACAGGGATGCTTCTGTTGCAACCCTGATCCTGTCTTTTATGACAGGGCCAGCCACGCGGGGACGGACGCGTCTTGTTACGCAGACACATATTCTGTGCCCCACTTCCCATGTCCGGCGGTGCTTCCTGCCCTACTGGCTCGTGATCCGCCCCGTCAGTGGGCTGCTGCGACGACGCATGCTGTCCCAGATCAAGGCGCGATGTGAGCGGAGCACCTAAACTGTTTCCATAGCGGGCCGGATGGCTGGAACGTGCCATCCGCGTTATGATCTTCACACTGGCGAGCCGGTCTGCGTCGCTCCTGCCGCGTCATGCCTGTTCCGCCAATCCAGTTACAAGGAGACTCCCATGTCCGACATCCCCCTGATTGACCTGAAGGCCGATCCCTTCGCCCTGTTTGCGGCCTGGATGTCGGATGCCGAGAAATCCGAGCCCAACGATCCCAACGCCATGGCCGTGGCAACCGCGACGCCTGACGGACGGCCATCCGTCCGGATGCTCCTGCTCAAGGGTGTGGATGAGCGTGGCTTCGTTTTCTATACCAATCTGGAAAGCCGCAAGGGACGCGAACTGCTGTCCAACCCGCATGTCGCCCTGCTGTTCCACTGGAAATCCCTCCGCCGCCAGATCCGGATCGAAGGCCCGGTCGAAGCCGTCAGCACCACCGAGGCTGATGCGTATTTCGCAAGCCGCTCGCGCATGTCCCGCCTTGGCGCCATCGCGTCCGACCAGTCGCGCCCGCTGGATGACCGCAGCACCTTCGAGGAACGCCTGAAGGCCGTGGATAGGAAATACGGCGACGGTCCGATCCCCCGTCCCGCCAACTGGTCGGGCTTCCGCGTTCTGCCCGAAGCCATCGAATTCTGGCAGGATCGCCCCTACCGCCTGCATGACAGAGCCGTGTGGACCCGTGACGGAAACGGATGGAACGTCACGCGACTTTATCCGTAAATACATCATAACGACGTTCTGCAGATTTTGGCCGGGGAGCCCTGACCCATGCTTATCGACATCAAGAATATCCTTCTCCCCCTGAACGGCTCCGGTGACCTCGAAGCCGTTATGTCGGTCGCGCTGGATTTCGCGCGCCGTTTCGATGCCCATCTGTCCGCTGTCGTGGTCGGCTCGGACCCGTCCGAAGTCGCGACGCTGGCTGGCGAAGGCATCTCGGCCGGCATGGTCAATGAAATGATCGACACGGCCACGACCGAGGCCCAGCGCCGCGCGATCTCAATCCGCAAGGCCTTCGATGCCTTCATCCACGAGCATGGCATCCGCCGCGTCGAGCCCTCGAAAATCGGCTCGTCCGCGGGCGATGGCGTCAGTGCCAGCCTTGATGTCCTCAACGGGACAGAGCACGATTCCCTGACGTGGCGTTCGCGCCTTGCCGACATGACGCTGGTCCCGAACCTCGCCAAGGACGGTGATCCCCGCGCCTCCGAAACGCTGCATGCCATCCTGTTCGACAGCGGACGCCCGCTCGTGATTGCCCCGCCAGCCCCGCCGAAGACGGTCGGCAAGCGCATCGCCATCGCCTGGAACGGCACACCCGAAGCCTCGCTGGCCCTGCGCTGCATCCTGCCCTGGGCTCACAAGGCCGAAGGCGTGCAGGTCCTGACCTGTCAGGATTACCAGCGTCGCGGACCGGGCGCGGATGAAGTCGTGACCTATCTGCGGATGCACGGCATTTCTGCCACGTCCCGCGAGTTCGAGGCCGTCAACCGTGACATCGGCGCGGGGCTCCTGAAGGCGGCCACGGAGTTCAATGCCGACATGCTCGGCATGGGCGCCTATTCCCACTCCCGTCTGCGCCAGATGATTCTGGGCGGTGTCACCCGCCACATTCTGGAACAGGCGCAGCTCACCGTTCTCATGAGCCGCTGAAACGCCTTGTTCACACCTGCCTGCCGATCTGAAGGAACCGCCATGTCCCTGTCCCGCCTCCTCTGCGTAACCTGCCTGACCCTCGCAATGGCAGGTACCGCGCTGCTCCCAGCATCGGCCATGGACACACGCTCTGCGCCACAGGCAGGCAGCTTCACCCTTCAGGAGCCGCAGGCACGACTGAAACTGCGCCTTGTTCCGGGCACCACGCTCGCAACCGGCTATCACAGCCCGTTCTATCAGCAGAACCCGGCAACAGGCGCCATCACCCTGCGGACGGACGGGCTTCAGCCTGCCATCCGGGGGCAGACGGCCCCCGCGACGGTCCTGCGTGAAGGCACGGCCTGGTATTTCCAGCAGACCCCGGCCGACATGAACGCCAGCCTGCATATCGATACCTGGCCCAGCGACCAGCGCGTCATCATCGGCCGCATCCAGAGCCCGCATGGCCCCGTCGTGGAACTCGTCGCAAACGGCCATCGCTCACAGGTAACCGTCACCGTCCATGATGGCAGTTCGACCCGCAACATTGTCGCCGGGACGATCTATCCGGACCGCAATGTCAGCTATGCCATCTCCTCGCGTCCCAACGGAACGCTCGTCGTTGTCGTCAACGGCAGTCGCAGCGTGCTCGCAATGCCCGCGGCCGCGACGGCGCCTGTCATGTGGTTCGAAGCCGTCGCCGGCCAGACCGGATGGCACATGCCCTGCCACGGCGACATGGCGCAGGTGACCTTCACGTCCCTGGAAGTCCGTCATCCGGCGCCGTGACGGGCAGAACCTTACGGGAAAGCCTTTCCAACCTTTGCCGCCTGTAACGCCGCGTGCTACCCGACACGGCATGACCCTGTTTCCGCGCCTCCTGCGCCTGTGGCTGGGAACCTGCCTGCGCACCACACGCTGGCAGGTCAGTGGCTCACCCCGCGCCCTCGAAACCCTGACAACCCCGGCGCAGGGTACGGTCGTCGCCTTCTGGCACCGCTCGCTGACACTCAGCCCGGCCCTGTGGTTCTGGGCGCGGACACTGGAACCCCGTCTGGAACTGCGGGTACTGATTTCCCGCAATCCGGACGGAATGCTGATCGCCGATGTCGTCCGCCCGTGGGGCATCATCGGCATCCACGGATCTTCCAGCAAAAAGGGCAAGAACAAGGGTGGCGCGGCCGTTCTGCGCACGGCGCTGAAGGAGCTCGAAGCCGGCTCCATAGTCGCAATCACACCCGACGGACCGCGCGGCCCCGCGGAACTGGTCCAGCCCGGCGCCGTCGCCCTGTCGCGTCTCGCGCGCTGTGCGGTCGTTCCTGTCGGGATGGCCAGCACGAGTCTGCGCCTGCCGTCATGGGACGGACTGGTTTTTCCGCTGCCGTTCGGACGTGGCGCCCTCATCATGGGCGAACCCCTGTTCCAACCCGATGCTGCACTCCTTCAGAATGCCCTGAACGACGTCTCGCTGCGCGCCGAGAGCGTGGTGCGGCACCGGCAGTCCAATCTGGCGGACCGTCTGTGGCGTGTGGCCGGAACCCTCATGGCCCCGGCCCTGACGGTGATGCTGCGCATCCGTCTGCATCGCGGACGTGAACTCCCCGGCCGTCTGCGCGAGCGCATGGGACTGGAACGCACGGGACCACGACGGGGCCACCGCCCCCCGGGGCAGCTTCTGTGGATCCATGCCGCCAGCGTCGGTGAGACGCTCTGCGCCCTGCCCCTGGCCGAAGCCCTGCTCGAGGCCCGGCCCGAGATGCGCATTCTTTTTACGACCGCAACCGTTACTGGCAGCGAAATCGTGGCCCGGCATCCACTCTACGGGCAGCGGATCATCCACCGCTTCATCCCCCATGACGTACCACGCTGGCTCAGGCGTTTCCTGAACCTCTGGCAGCCGGAAGGCGCCATATTCGTGGAAAGCGAACTCTGGCCCGGCATCATCGCCGCCTGTTCGCGCCGCGACATCCCGGTCATGCTCGTCAACGGGCGTCTGTCGGACCGTTCGGCCCGTCTGTGGACCCGTCTGGGAGACCCGGCGCGCCGCATGATGAAGCGCCTGTCCTGGGTGGCAGCCCGTGGCCCCGAAGACGCAGCCCGCTTCCGGGCTCTGGGGGCTCTCCCGGTCTATGAAGATGGCGACCTCAAGCAGGACGCCCCGCCACTGGCCTATAACGAGACGGAATATGCCCGGCTAAAGAGCCTGATCGGCGACCGTCCGGTTTTCGTCGCCGCGTCCACCCATCCGGGCGAGGAAGAACTTGTCCTTCAGGCCGCTGAAAGAGCCCGCAGGCTCCAGCCCGATCTGCTGACCATCATCGTCCCGCGACACCCCGCCCGTGGTGCGGAGCTGGCAGCCCGCTTTGACCTGCCCCGCCGGGGGGCCGGTCAGGATCCAACCCCGCAGACACCGATCTGGCTGGCCGACACACTGGGCGAACTGGGGCTGCTCTACCGTCTGGCAGACCGCTGTTTTCTGGGCAATTCCCTTGCCGGAAAGGGCGGCGGCCACAACCCGTTCGAGCCGCTGCGTCTGGGCATTCCCACAGCTACGGGGCCGAAAATGGAGAACTGGCGGGAGGCAATGGCTACTGTTTCTGATACAATCCATATCGTGAACGATGTGGAGTGTCTGACACGATGGCTCGAATCCCCTCTCCCGCCCGTCAGGACAACGGGATTGCAGCGCTTCGTGGTGAGCGTCCTGCGGGACCGCATCCTGAAAACGGTTGAACGATGACGCGTCGCCCACCCCGTTTCTGGCTGCGCCCCACCCGCAGCATCGCCGCCCGTCTCCTGCGGCCGTTTTCCTTCATCGCCACAACACTCACCCGCCGCCGCCTCAGACAGCCGACCTTTCATGCCTCCGTTCCGGTCCTGTGCTGCGGCAACATCACCACGGGCGGCACCGGTAAAACCCCCCTCACCCTCGATCTCGTGCAGCGTCTCAGGGAGCGCGGCCATTATCCCCATATCCTGAGCCGGGGCCATGGTGGCCGCGAACGTGGCCCGATCGGCGTCAATCCGAGCCGCAGCACGCCCCGCGACGTGGGCGACGAACCGCTTCTCCTCGCACAGAGCGCCCCGACCTGGATCGGGGCCGACCGTGCCGAAACCGCCCGCCTCGCCATCTCCCAGGGCGCGGACTGCCTCGTCATGGATGATGGTTTCCAGAACCCGACACTGCATCAGGACGTCTCCGTTCTTGTCGTGGACGGCGTCACGGGCTTCGGTAATGGATGCGTCCTGCCCGCAGGTCCCCTGCGCGAACCGGTGGCCGATGCCTTTGCCCGCGCCCAGGCAGTCGTCGTCATGGGGGATGACCGGCACAACCTGATCCCGACGTTCCCGCCACATCTCCTGACCGCGCAGGCCAGACTGGTGCCCGGCCCCGAAATCCGGCCCCTTCAGGGACGGCGTATTGTGGCATTTGCAGGCATTGGTCGACCGGAAAAATTCTTCGACATGCTCCGGGACGCAGGCGTGGCCCCCATCCGTTCGCTTCCTTTCCCCGATCACCATTTCTATACGCCCCGTGACATCCAGCGTCTCGAAGCCCTCAGTCGGGAATCGGGGACCACGCTGGTCACGACCGCCAAGGACGCCGTGAAACTCCCATTCCCATTCCGTACGCAGGTGAAGGTCATCGGCGTAGAGCTGCTCTGGGCCGACCCGAAATCCCCCGAACGCCTCCTCGATCTGCTGTTTTCCGACACGTGACGTCTTTCCTGTATCGCGCGGAAACCCTTCTGGTCCGTGGTCTTCTGGCCGCGATCCGCGCCCTCCCGCCCGCAGCCTCTTCCAGTCTGGGCGGATTTGTAGCGCGTACGGTCGGACCGCTGCTGCCCGTCTCGAAAGTCGCAGACCGGAATCTTCAGCTCGCCCTGCCGGAATATGACGCTTCCGCGCGTCGTCGCATCGTCCGCGACTGCTGGGAAAATCTGGGGAGCACGGTAGGTGAGTTCCCCCATATCAGCCGCCTGAAACAGAACACGCCCTCCGGTGCAGGATGGAGCGTCGAAGGCGCGGAGCATCTCGAAGCGGCCAGAGCCTCGGGTCGGCCAGTCATTTTTTTCTCGGGCCATATCGGCAACTGGGAACTCATGCCGCCCGTCGTGGCACGTTACGGCATGCCGTTTGCGTCCTTCTACCGCGCGGCCAGCAATCCCGGCGTTGACCGTCTGATCCACAGGCTCCGGCAGGACGCGATGGGACAGGATGTGCCCATGTTCCCCAAAGGCGCGAAAGGCGCGCGTGCAGCCCTGAGATATCTGTCCAAAGGCGGGAATCTGGGCGTGCTGGGCGATCAGAAAATGAATGACGGGATCGAGGCCAGGCTCTTCGGTCGCCCCACCATGACGGCCTCCGCCGCAGCCGTGTTCGCCCTGAGGCATGACGCCCTGATCGTGACCGGACATGTCCGCCGTGATGGTCCGGCGAGACTCGTGCTGGTCGTGGATGCGCCCTTCATGCCGACGAAAACGGACAACCGTGCCAAGGACGTTCTCGTCCTCACGCAGTTGTTCAATGACCGTCTCGAATCATGGATCCGCGATATTCCGGGTTCCTGGCTCTGGCTGCACCGCCGCTGGGACAAATCCCTGTACCGGAATATGACAACACAGTGTTAAGCTATGCACTGAGAGCATGGCAGATTTGTCACAGTAGGGATGGTTTATGTCGCAAAACCGTCTCCAGACGTTATTAAAGATTGTGAAACGTGCCTTGCGGACCCTAGCCTGAACTCATCACCACGACCCGGGTGCCTTGCCCGGCTTTATGATGAGGACTTCCTGATGGCGCAGGTGGCTCACCTTCACGACCTCTCTCATGGCCGCAACGCGAGCAACATCGTACCTCTGCGTCAGGGCCTTCTCCCCCGTCACCGCGAGTACCTGCTGCGCTGGCTGGAAGCCGGACAGCGGATGGGTGTCTTCGATGCCGAAATTGCTCCGGCCGCCCATGACACCGTCAATGTGGATGGCACGGCCCCCGTCGATCATGTTCTGGTCTGGGTCCGCGAAAACCCCGATCCGGCCTATATGCTGCGACCCCAAGGCATGCGCTGGGTGCTGATCGACCAGATCCGTGACCACGAACTCGGAAGCTACGCCAGCTTCGAGCTCGCCCTGCATGTCATCCGCCCGGTTCTGCCGCTCGCCGAAACCTGCGCTGCCTGACCCTGCGCCCGGATTTCCTCGACCAGACACAAAAAAAGCGCGCCGTTCAGAAAACGGACGCGCTTTTCTTTTGAAAAAAGATCGTCTCAGCTGGGACGGATCGCCACATCCCGCGAAGCCGGCACAACGATGCGGGCACCACCGCCGCGCTGGATCTGATAGATCGCCAGTGCCCGAGTGACATGCCCGTCCGGCCTCAGGCGGAACAGCCCGTCCACACCCATGTAACCATCTGGCCGCGTCAGCGCTTCGGTCGTCACACCACCCTGACGGATCAGGCTTCCCGCCAGAGCCGCAGCGTCATAGGCGAAATCCGTGACGGGTGACGGCGCCTGCTTGTACAGAGCCCGGTACTGCGCGACATAGCCCATACGGTCATGCGCATCCGGCGCTGCATACCAAGCGCCGTGCAGCGCACCGAGCTTGCCGTCAAACGCCTTCCACAACGCCGGCCCCATGATCTGGACCTGCGACGAATCGATATGATCCGCCTGAAGCGCCGTAATGACACGTCCCAGTTCCAGCCCCGTATCAGCCAGCACCAGCGCATCGAATGGCGGCGGCGGAACCGGTACGGCCTGAGGTGCCGGCGTCGGAGTTGCGGCTGGCATGGCTGGCGGCGTCGCGCCCGTTTCTGCCGCCCCTGTCGGGTTGGCCGCAGTCTCACCCGTCGGATCGATCGCGGATGGTCCAGCCGGGACATCTGCAGGCGCAGGCGCCGGAGCGACGGGCTGGCGCGTCTCGATGGCGGAGAGGGTCTTCAGACCGTCATCAATGTTCTGCGCGTCCATCGTATGGAACACGATCTGCGGCTCCTTCAGCCCCGCATCGCGGCAGGCCCGTGCCAGACCGTCACCCATCGCATGTCCGAAGGCGTTGTCCGGCAGGAAAGCTGCGAAAGTTCTGCGTCCCGTCGCCCGGGCGGCATCCACCATCCGGCGCACCTGCTGCTCCGGCGTCAGGCCCATGACCCACACGCCCGGACGGGCCTGTGTGGAGTCGCTGGTGAACGCCAGCTCCGGCTTGCCCGCATTGACGGCGAGCGGTGCCGAGGCAGACGTTTCCGTCGCGGTCAGGGGACCCAGCAGGATGGCATCACCACGTGACAGCGCATCCCGGGCCGCCTGCTCGGCCCCACCCGGCGCATTCGTGTCATGCACGTCCAGCGCAGGCGATCCCTGGGCCGAAAGGGCCAGCTTCGCCGCATCGCGCATCCGCAGACCATAAGCGGCATTGCGCCCCGTCAGCGGCAGGATCAGCCCGACATCATGTGCGCCCGGACCTCCCGAAACACCCGGAATGCCGCCCACACCCGGCACGGAAGACGACCCGCCACCCGAGCAGGCGGCAAGGGTCAGGAAGGTTCCCGCGGCAAGGCCGGTGCTTACACCCTTGCGCAGACGGCTCAACGGGCGACAATGCGCCCCTGAGTTTGTCACCGAGGATGCAGATGTCCGAAAAGTCATGTTCCGCTGAAACTCCCTTGAGCGATGCGGCTGAAACGTTACCGGCCGCCCCCCTGCCAGCGCAGGGCCAGGCCGAAGGTGGATGTCTGATATTGGTTGCAACGCCGATCGGCAACCTGGCCGATATCAGCGAACGCGCGATCGAGGCGCTGAATACCGTGGACGCGATCCTCTGCGAGGACACGCGCGTCACGGCAAAGCTCCTGCTTTCGCGCAATATTGCCACACCGACCCGAACACTGCACGACCATAACGAACAGGACCGTACTCCGTTCCTGATCGAAAAACTCCAGCAGGGCGCCCGCTATGCGGTTGTCTCCGATGCGGGCACGCCACTGGTTTCCGATCCCGGTTACCGGCTGGTCCGTGCCGCGATTGCCGCCGGCATCCATGTCACGGCCATTCCCGGCCCGAACGCCGTTGTCACGGCCCTGACGCTGTCTGGCCTGCCGCCCCTGCCCTTCATGTTTCTGGGTTTCCCCGCGCCCCGAAGCGAAGCCCGCAAGACCGGTTTCGCCACCCTGCGCGCTGCCGAGCAGGCCGGCCTGCACTCAACCCTGATCTGGTACGAAGCTCCGCACCGCCTGATCGAAACACTGGAAGACCTGATCGACGTTTTTGGTCCGGACCGTGAAGCCGCAGTCGGCCGAGAACTCACCAAACGCTTCGAGGAAATGGTACGCGGCACGCTGACAGAGGTTCTGGAACATTTCCGCACAACCGCACCGCGGGGCGAAATCACGCTCCTGATCGGACCATCTGCCGAAGACGACAGTGGCGCTGCCGATCTGGACACGCATCTGCGCGAAGCCCTGACGACCCATTCGGTCAAAGACGCCGCCGCCTTGGTGGCGGGAATCGTCAAGCTGCCCAAACGCACGGTCTATGCCCGGGCGCTGGAGCTTTCACGTGAACTGAAGGACTGAGGCCTCAGTCTGCCTTGGGAAGTACGAACAGGGATTGAGGCACGTCCCCGCCCAGACGCACATCGGACAGGGCAATCGTGGTCGTGCGTCCCTGCGCATCCACGACCGTCCAGCCCAGAAGACCAAGCGGCGCATCGGACAGGACGAGCGTCAGGGTGCCTTCTCCGGCACTCTGCGTCCGCACAAGCTGCACCCGGATCTGCCCGTTACTGTGTTCGAAGCCCGTTACCGTCACATCGCCTGACAGCTTGAGTTCCGGACGCAGCAGAAGCCCGAGTGGCGTGCGATCCAGCGGAATGGTCGTCACCTGATCGACGCTGCGATCCTGAAACACCACGCGCCCGTCATTGGCGACCAGCAGCAGCGGGCTCGGCTTGTCGTAATCGAAACGCATGCGGCCCGGCCGGTCGAGCGTGGCTGTCCCAACCGTCGTGCTGCCATCCGCCGCCGTCTGCCTGAACCGCGCCTGAAGCGTCGTGACCTGCCCAAGAGTGTCCTCAATCCGTGAAATCCAGCCCTGATCCGCAGGACGAAGCTGGACAGGAGTCGCCTGTGCGAAAGCCACGGATGGCTGAGCAACAGGCAGCAGGGCCACCAGAGCGGCAGCGCAGAAAAAAGAACGGTTCATCATGTCTCAGGAACTGCCAATCAGCACACCGGTTGCAAAAACAAGAGCCCCGCCAAGGAAGACCTGCACCATGGCCGATCCGAACGGCGTGTCCTGATACCGCCAGCGCACCCAGGAAATCAGCAGAAGCTCGATCGCCACGGCGATGATCGCGACACCAAAGGCAAGATGGAAATCCGGCACGAGGAACGGCAGCGTATGCCCAATGCCACCTCCGAAAGTCATGGCGCCACAGATCAGGCCACGCAGTAGTGGAGCCCCACGCCCGGACAGCTTGCCATCATCCGCCAGAGCCTCAGCCAGCCCCATGGAAATTCCGGCCCCCAGCGACGCCGCAAGCCCCACCAGAAACGCCGCATGCGGGCTGTGCGTCGCAAAGGCGGCAGCAAAAACGGGCGCCAGCGTCGAGACCGAGCCATCCATGAGCCCGACCAGCCCGGGCTGCACGACACGCAGCACGAAATCCCGGCGACTGTGCTCATCCTCGCGGTCACGGGTGTTATCGTTCAGATGCGCATCTTCGAGGCGACGCGCCTCGCGCTGATGCCGGTCTTCCTCGGTCGCCAGATCGCCCAGCAGCTTGCGGATTTCCGCGTCATTGGTCTGTCCGGCGGCCTGACGGTAAAACCGCGCCGCCTGCCGCTCCATATCGGCGGCCTGCGCCCGGATCGCCTCAATCCCGCGATTCTGCATCTGCCAGGCCGATTTGCGGGACGGAAATCCCTGCACATCCTGCCGCCGAACCAGTGGAATATGATTACCAAACCGCCGGACGAACAGATCGATCAGCGCCCGGCGATGATGGTTTTCCTCTTCCGCCATATCCTGAAAAATAGCGGCACTGTCGGGATAATCTTCCGCCAGCATCTGGCCGAAATCCGCGTAAATATGACCATCCTCCTCCTCGCTGGCGATGGCCAGCGCAAGGATTTCGCGTTCGGTCAGATCGGAAAGTTTCGTCACGTAGGCAGCAGATCCCGTCTCGTAAAATCAGATGGCGGCTTCGGTAAAGAGCGGTTTCACGCTCTGCCCCCAGGCGCCGTTATACAGATCCAGCCAGTACTGTGCCTGATTCGGACCGCCATCAGCAATCAGATGCAGCGGATCGAGATAACCGGCCTCATTGCGCACACGGGCCCGCAGACCCTGCTCGGCCAGCTGAACCACACGCTTGGCAAACGGTTTCAGACCACCCGGGAACGCGGCATCCAGCCCCAGACTCGGCACCTCGGCCCGAAGCTTCTGATATACGCTCCAGGGCTGCTCACGCACCAGCTTCTCTGCCGCTTCCAGCGTGGCAGGATCGTAAAGCAGGCCGACCCACAGGGCCGACTGTGCCACCATCATTTCCAGCTTGCCCGCGTCCGCACCACGCATTTCAAGGAACTGCTTGAGACGTACATCCGGGAACACCGTCGTCAGATGGTCTTCAAAATCGCCCACCGTCGGCGTCAGGCCCTTCAGCGGTTCCTGAACATCGCCCGCCAGCCAGCGTCGGAAGGAGCAACCGGCAACGTCGAGGTTCTTCCCCTCCCGTGAGACGAAATACATCGGCACGTCCAGCGCCCAGTCCACATACTGTTCGAAACCGAACCCGTCCTCGAAGAATACGGAAGGCTGTCCTGAACGCTGATTGTCCGTATCGGTCCAGATCCGCGCCCGGTTGGACAGAAGACCATTGGCCTTGCCCTCGACAAACGGAGAATTCGCAAAGAGCGCCGTCGCGATAGGCTGAAGTGCCAGAGACACGCGCATCTTGCGCGCCATGTCGGCTTCATCGCTGAAATCGAGATTGACCTGAACCGTGCAGGTCCGCGTCATCATGTCGAGACCGAGCGAACCGACCTTCGGCATGTAGTTGCGCATGATCGCATAGCGGCTCTTGGGCATCCACGGCATCGCATCACGCGGCCAGAGCGGCTGAAAGCCGAACGGTAGAAAACCAAGCCCAAGTTCCGCAGCCGGACCACGAACCTGATCGAAATGCGCCTGCATCTCCGCTTCCGTTTCCTGAAGCGAGACAACCGGTGCGCCCGAAAGTTCGAACTGTCCGGCCGGCTCAAGCGAGATCGCCCGCCCGGCCTGTGCGTTCTGGCCCTTCAGACCGATCAGGTTCTCGCCATCCATGATCGGCGCCCAGTCCGGACCCTGAAGCTTCTCCAGCAATGCGCCGATTCCGCGCGGCTCGTAAGGCGGGGGCGACAGGGGTTCGCGGCCGTCATCAGCGTGGGGAAGGACGAAACCGAATTTCTCGTGTTCGGTGCCGATCTTCCATTCCGATTTCGGTTTGCAACCACGCGCGATAGCCTCGACGAGCTGCGCCCGGCTTTCGATCGACGCAGTATTGGACGTGCCGGGATTGGACATGGCGTTTTGGCCTCGGTCTGAATTCGTTGTTCGACAATGATTGAACTGTAGCAGGTCCGTCGGTCCTGTCACCCTCACCGGCCGCTGGCAAGCGCCAGACGGGACAATCCGGCGCAGACCGCCGTCTCTGCCCGAAGCACCAGCGGCCCGAGGCTGAGCGAATGAACGGCCTTATGGGAACGCAGGGTCTGGACCTCCGTTTCCGAAAATCCCCCCTCCGGCCCGATCAGCAGCGCAGCCGCCTCGGGCCGGGCCTCTTCTCCCGGTCGCCGTTCCAGCGCCGCATAAAGTGGCCGGTCCTCGGACCACGCCGCCAGCACTGCCTTCAGAGACTCCGGCGGCAGGATCTCCGGAACATCCAGCCGCTCGCACTGCTCGGCCGCTTCGGTCGCAATGACCGACAGTCGCTCCAGATTGAGCCGATGGGTATTGGTCCGCTCCGTCACAACCGGACGAAAGCGCGTCACGCCGAGTTCGGTCCCCATGCGGATCACAAGCTCCGTCGCATCCCGCTTGAGCGGCGCAAACAGCAGTTCCACCCCTTGCGTTGATGCAGGAGCGCGCTCGCAGCGATGCAGCAGGACACTTCCCTTGTCTTTTTTCAGAGCCGCGATCTCTGCCACCCATTCCCCATCGCGTTCATTGAACACCCGCACAGCGCTTCCCACGCCCTGCCGCATGACGTTGCCCAGATAATGCGCCTGCCCGGGAGGAAGCGGGACAGTCTGGCCTTCCGCGAAGGCTGTTTCAGACGCAGGGACGTAAAGACGGGGGTCGGATCGGCTCATCCTTTTCCGATAGCGCGCCTCGCCCATTGACGGAAGCATGTCCGCACAGCATCACATCTCCCATGAGCCAGACCCGCGCCCATACCGATATCCAGCTGACCGGCCGCATTGCGCGCCTGCACGAGCCATGGCGCTCCTACGCCCTGCTTGCCCGTCTCGACCGGCCGGTCGGAACATGGCTCCTGTTCCTGCCCGGCGTGTGGGGCCTGTTCCTCGCACCCCATGCGTCGCTTCAGACGCGCCTGATCGACACGGCGCTGTTCGCGTTCGGCTCGCTTGTCATGCGTTCGGCCGGCTGCGTCGTGAACGACATCTGGGATCGGGACATCGACGCCAGGGTCGCCCGCACCGCAGGCCGCCCCCTCGCCAGCGGCGCGCTGTCCCTGAAACAGGGTCTGCTCCTGCTGGCCGGGCTACTGCTGATGGGGCTGGGCGTGCTCGTTTGCCTGCCTCCCGTCTGCTGGGCCCTCGCCCCGCTCGCGCTCCTGCTCGTTGCCCTGTATCCAGCGGCCAAGCGCGTCACATGGTGGCCGCAGCTCGTCATGGGATTCACCTTCGGATTCGGCGCACCGATGGGATACGCAGCCGCAGCCGGAACGCTCGATGGCAACGGCCTGCTGCTCTATGGCGCCGTCATTCTCTGGCAGCTCGGATTCGACACGATCTACGGCTTTCAGGACATGGACGACGACGCCCGCATCGGCGTGCGTTCCACCTCCCGCCTGATGGAAAAGAACGCCCGTCCGTTCATTGCCACCTGCTACAGCCTCATGCTTCTGGCACTCGCGCTCGTCGCCATCCATGCTCATCTGCACTGGATTTTCTGGCCGTTCCTTGCCCTTGCAACAGCCATGCTGCTCCAGCAGGTCCGCGTGCTGAACCCTTACGATGCCCCGGCCTGTCTCAGGGAGTTCCGCCGTAACGTCCCCATCGGATTTGTGCTGGCCGCAGGGTTTGTCGCCGCAAGACTTTTCGGATGAGCACGACCCTGAGCGATACCGCAGGCTTCATCCGCGACAATACCGCCATCGCTCACGCCACACTGGTGCCTGAGATTTCCCTGCATCTGGCGACCGAAATCACACCCATCTGGCAGGCCAGCGAAGCCTATCTCGAACAGATCGGCATCGAACCGCCTTTCTGGGCCTTCGCATGGCCCGGCAGCCAGCTCATCGCGCGCTTTATTCTCGACAATCCCGGGCATGTCCGGGGACGCCGCGTTCTTGATGTGGCCTGCGGATGCGGTCTCGCCGCGATTGCGGCCGCCCTGTCCGGTGCGTCCGAGGTGCAAGCCAACGATATCGATCCCATGGCACTGGAAGCCACGGCCCTCAATGCGCGCCTCAACAGCGTCACCATCGCCCCTGTTCCCGGAGACCTGATCGGAACAATTCCCGACTGTGACCTGCTGGTCATCGGAGACGTCTGTTACAACGAGGCCATGGCGGCGCGGATCGTACCCTGGCTACTGGACTGTTCGAAAACCTGCGAAGTCTGGCTCTGCGATCCGGGGCGGCATTACGCGCCGTCAATGCCGCTCGAAGTCCTGACCCGGCAGACCGTTCCCGTCACGCAGGAGCTGGAAAGCGCGGACCAGCGCGCCACCACGCTCTTCAGCCTGCGAGATATTTCCGCCCCAGGCTGAGCGCGGATCCCGTCAGTGCCGCCAACATCGCGGCCCCCAGGCAGATGAAGGCCGGATGGGGAAAAACCGTAAACAATCCTGCCACGAGCAGAGCCCCCGTTGTCTGACCGCCCAGTCGCGCAACGGAGAGCATACCGCTCGCCCCGCCCTCACGGCCCGGAGGCGCGGTCACCATGATCGCGCGGTTATTGGGCGGCTGGAACAGCCCGAACCCGCATCCGGCAAACAGCGTCCGCCAGGCAATGGCCCAGTTGCCGGCATCGGTCGGCAGAAACCACAGCAGACAGAATCCACTCGCCGTAATGAGCAGACCGATCGAGGACAGCACCGACGCCGGGAAACGGTCCGCCAGACGGCTGACCACAAAGGACATCGTCGCCACCCCGACAGCCCAGGGCGCAATCAGAAGACCGATCGTCCCGGGCCCGCGGTGAAAAGCGGTCGCCAACGTGAATGGCATCGCCACGATATAAAGATTGGAGGCCACAAACCCCAGAAATCCAACCAGACAGGCCAGCAGGAAGGGCCTTCGCGCGAGCAGATCAACCGGTACGATCGGCTCCAGCCTCTCGCGCTGGTAATGCAGCAGCATCGCCCAGCAGAGTACACCCGCGACCGTCACGATGCCGCCCGACAGGAAATCGGCGTGCATCAGCCCGTCCAGACCAACACCGGTCAGCGCAAACGAAGCCACGGTCAGAAGCGAGCCGACCATATCGGTCGGAATATCGCTTCTCGGTGTCTGCGGGAGCGCCGCATGGGCCAGAGCCAGAGCCGCCACCGCCAGCGGCAGGTTGATCCAGAAAATCCAGGGCCAGCTCGCCACGGACAGGATGAGCGATCCGAGAGACGGCCCAAGAGCCACGCCGAGGCCCACGAACAGCCCGTTCAGGGCAATCCCGCGTCCCAGCTCCTTATGCGGGTAGATGAAACGGACGAGCGCAATATTCACACTCATGATACAGGCCCCACCCATACCCTGCAGCGCCCGCGCGAGCGTCAGCTCCAGCAGGTTCTGTGACAGCGCACAGGCGACGGATGCGATCAGGAACAGGAAAATCCCGAATTGGCTCAGACGCGCGAAACCGACACGCGCGCCCAGAGAAGCCAGCGGCAGAAGGCATGACAGATTGGCCAGCTGATAGGCATTGACGACCCAGATGGCCCGTGAGGAAGATGCATGCAGGTCCTGCGCGATCAGCGGCAGGGCCACATTGGCGATCGCATAATCGAGAACCGACAGAAGGAGCGCCAGAAGCACGGCCGACATCGCCTTGAGGCGCTGGGCTCCATACAGCCCGGCATGGCGTCTAGCGTCGTACTCTTCTTGAGGACCGTCTTCCGTCGTCACCGTCATTCTCTTACCGCCCCAGATCACGCAGGCGCGTGCCTGCAAAAAGATTGGCTTCCAGCCTCTCGAGCGAGACGCCTTTCGTTTCGGGGACGAACAATACGGTCACAATAATGAAAAGACCATTGAAGACGGCAAACATCAGGAACGTCGAGGAGGCTCCCATCATCGCCATACCCAGCGGAAACATGTTGGAAATGGCCCAGTTCGCGGCCCAGTTGGTCACTGTGGAGCAGCCGATCCCGAAATCCCGCCCCCGCGTCGGCTGAACTTCCGAGCACAGCGTCCAGACCAGCGGCCCTTCACCAATGGCAAAACCCGCGACGAACAGGAGAACGAATCCACATAGCAGAAGCTGCAGCCCGAAGCTCTGCGCACCGATGGCCAGCAATGTCCCCACCCCTGCCAGCGAAAATGCCGCGATACCGCAGCTGAGGATCAGCAGAGGACGCCGGCCCCACCGGTCGACGCAGGCAATCGCCACCCCGGTCAGCGCCATATTCGTCAGACCCACGAGCGTGGTCGCCCAGATGGACGCGTTCGTCCCGAAATGCGCCGCCTGAAAGACGCGCGGGGCGTAATACAGAAGCGCGTTGATTCCCGAGAGCTGCTGCATGATCTGGAGCAGCATGCCCAGGAAGACGGTCCGGCGGAAATTGGGGTTGCTCCTGAAAAGCCCCAGACCGGCATCACTGCTCTTCTGCAGGCGCGACTGGATATCGACCAGTTCCGCTTCGGCCACTTCCTCATCCGAGCGCAGGCTCTGCAAAACGCGCCGTGCACGCTCCTTTTCCCCCCGCATCATCAGCCAGCGCGGGCTGTGCGGCAGGATCAGGACGATCCCAAGAAAGAAACTGGCCGGCACCGCCATGACACCGAGCATCCAGCGCCAGTGGCCGCCCGAAGCAAGAAGGCTGTCAGAGACAAACGCGAGAAAAATCCCGAGGGAAACCATGAGCTGATAGAACGAAATCATGGCGCCGCGGACGGACTCGACCGTGATTTCGGAGATGTAGAGCGGGGCGGCAAAGGCAGCCACACCGACTGCAAGCCCAAGGAAAAGCCGCCCGACGATCATGACTGCCGCCCCGGGCGCCAGGGCGCAGAGCAGTGTTCCGAGCAGGAACAGGATCGCCGCCCCGAGCATGGCGCCCGTGCGGCCGAACCGGACCGAGATCCGCCCGGCAAACAGCGACCCGACTGTCGCCCCGGCCATCATCGACGAGACAATCCAGCCCTGAAGGGCATCACCGGCATGGAAATCGGTTGCAATGAACGGAAGCGCACCGGCAACGACGCCGGTATCAAGGCCGAACATCAGTCCGGCCAGAGCTGCCAGAATACCAAGGGTTGTCGCCCGTGCCGTGCTGCGGGGCTGTTGCGTGGACGGCCCCTCACTGGAAGACGAAGCAATCCCAACCATATCCGTAGTCACCTCCCCCGAAACACACCCTTCTTCAAGGGGACAGGACCGAACGTTCCGAAACCGGAAGCAGCCGGTCCTGTATTAATGATCGATCAGGGGTGTGGTCTATATCCAAACGAACAGAAAATCACTTTTCCGCGTAAGGATTTTTCGTTCCGCGCAGCTGCAGACGCACCGGAACCCCCGGCATGTGGAACGTTTCACGCAGTCCGTTAACCAGATAGCGCTTGTAGGAATCCGGAAGCTGCTCCGCCCGCGTGCCGAACAGCAGGAATGTCGGCGGGCGCGCCTTCACCTGCGTCATGTAACGCAGCTTGAGGCGACGGCCGTCCACGAGCGGCGGCTGATGACGCTCGAGCGCATCCTCGAACCAGCGGTTCAATTCACCTGTGGAGACACGCGAGTTCCAGATCTCATAAACCTCCCGAACGGCCGGAAGGAGACGATGCACGCCCGCTCCCGTCAGCGCGGAGAACGTCACGACCGGAATGCCACGAACCTGGGCCAGCGAGATTTCCAGCCGGTCCAGAATCGCCTTCTTGGTCGCGTTCCGGTCCTCGACCGCATCCCATTTGTTCAGCGCGATGACGCAGGCCCGGCCCTCACGCTCGATCAGACGGCCGATCTGGAGATCCTGCTCATGCACGCCAAGCGTCGCATCGATCACCAGAACGACCACTTCCGCCATCTTCAGGGCTTCGATGGAGGCCGAAACCGACATTTTCTCAAGATGCTGCTCGACGCGGGCACGCTTGCGCATCCCCGCCGTATCGACCAGGCGGATCTCGCCATGCTCGTCATGCAGGGTCACAGCAATGGAATCGCGCGTCAGACCAGCCTCGGGGCCGGTGATCATGCGCTCTTCGCCCAGCAGACAGTTCAGCAGCGTGGACTTACCCGCATTGGGACGACCGATGATCGCCAGACGCAACGGTCCGGCCGGACGCTCGTCTTCCCCGTCTTCACCTTCGGATTTTGGCGCCTCACGACGTCGGGACTTTTCCGCAGGCGGCAGACGCTCGGCAATCTCACCCATGAGATCGGCAATGCCCTCGCCATGTTCGGCTGACAGCGCCAGCGGCGTTCCGAGGCCAAGGGAATAGGCTTCAAGAGCTGCGTTCGTCCCAGCCTGCCCTTCCGCCTTGTTGGCGATCAGCAGAACGGGGCGGTTCTGACGCCGAAGCCAGCTTGCGAAATGCGCATCCGCAGGCGTGATGCCAGAACGCGCGTCGATGCAAAACAGCACAAGATCAGCCATCGCGACAGCAGACTCGGACGAAGCCCGCATCCGCCCGTACAACGTATCCGGTGCGGCTTCCTCCAGTCCGGCCGTATCAATCAGCCGGACCCGGCGCCCGCGCAGAAGGGCTTCGCCCTCCTTGCGGTCGCGCGTAACGCCCGGCATGTCGGAAACGATCGCCTGACGGCGACCGACAAGCCGGTTGAACAGAGTGGATTTCCCGACATTCGGGCGCCCGGCGATAACAACAACGGGCAGGTTCTCAGAGGTCATTCGTTCAGCCATAAGCCCGCAGAACGGCGTCCTGGGACAGGGTCAGCACATGACCGTCACAGACGATCGGCTGAACCTGACATGGGGCGGGGGTCTTACGGGTCAGTTCAAGTTTCCCGGTCACGGCATTCAGGACAGCCATGCCTTCTTTCGGAAAGGTGGAGAAGCAGATCAGCTTGCCGTTCACGAGAAGCGGCCCCACCCAGGCAATCGCATCCTTTTCCACGTCAACGCGGATGAAGCGACGCAGCTGGGTGATCCAGCGCACATGCCCGGACAGACGATCCAGACAGGCGATCTGCTGATCCGTGGACAGGACATACATCCAGTCGCCACAGATCGCCATAGGGCTCTGCCCGCTGACCTCACGTTCCCACAGGCGCCGGCCCGACCGCATGTCGATCGCCACCAGCACGCGGGACATGGACACAGCGTAGGCCGTCCCGTCCATGATGACCGGCGCGCCGCGGATGCAGGAGAAGTCGAGCATGGCGCCCATGCCGTTGGAACCGCCGAGACTGTCACTCCAGACCATCTCGCCCGACGCCGCACGCAGGGCCACCAGATCGCCGCTGCCAAAGCCCGCGAGGATGACGCCATCCACGAAAGCCGGGGCTGACTGTCCGAAAATCACAGTGTCGGATGCGGTGGCCTGATACGTCCAGACCTGATGACCGGTATTGGCGTTCAACGCGATCAGACGCTCGTCAATCGTTCCGAAGACCATGAGGCCCTCAGCGATCGTCGGTGCGGAGCGGCCCGGCGTCCCGGTGCTGACACGCCACTTCACCTTGCCGGTCAGGGCTTCAACGGCCAGAGCCTGAGCCACACCGTCCACGATGTAGAGCGTATCCCCCTCAAGGGCGAGACCGCCGCCGATATTGGTCGAACGGCTTCTGGCCGTGGCAGGCTGACGCGTCCAGACATGACGACGCTCCGGCCAGGTCCAGGCTTTCACCACGCCCTGCGCATCCGTCGTGTAGATATGACCATTGCCGATAACCGGCGGCGACTGGATGGCGCCGCGATTGGTCGGCATGATCGCGATCATCGACAGGAAGCTGGACGGATCGGTCTGCGCCCCGACCGAATGACTCCAGGCCAGATCCGGACCATTCCACGCCGCGTTCACGGCGACATGGGACGGGCGGCCCCCTTCCTGCAACCATTCCCGCACCGGCTGGACCGGACCGAGGTTGATCGGCGTATGATCGTCATGATCGACCGTCAGCCCGGCTCCCGTAGACAGGACGTCCACGCGATGACCGGCCAGAGGCGGCTTCTTGTCGTCTTCGAACAGGCTGCACCCGCCCAGAACGGCCAGAGCACTGCCCGAGCAGGCCGTCCGCAGAAGACCACGGCGGCCCATGGAGCGGTTCATGGAAAGGGAAGAGCGGGAAAGAACAGGACGGCGCATCAACCGGCGTCTCCAAATGTCTCGAGCAGGGCCTGTGCACGTGCACGCACCCCTTCGGTCGCGTTTTCACTGCCAACGATCTGCGTCAGGATGCGCCGGGCTTCCTTCTGCTGGTCCGCCGTCGCACCGGGACGCAGGTCAAGCGCAGCAAGACCTTCCTGTGCCAGAGGCGCCCAGGCACCACCGCCCTGCGCCAGAGCTTCATAGCCCGGACGGAGCGTCTTCGGATCGGCCGTCGCGGTCCGGGCGTTCAGGCTCATGTAGCGCGCCATGTCCCGCAGGGCTGGATCGGCAGCGTTATCATCCGCCACGCCCTGCCATGTCTTCAGGGCCGCGTCCGTCTGATGGGCCTGGCTCTGCAGATCGGCCAGACGCAGCGCCGCATAGGAGCGCACGCCTACCGGGCCATGCTGCGCCAGATCCTGGAAGGTCGCGGTGGCCTTCTGGGTGGCCGCGGCGTCATGCTTGGGATCGGACAGCGCCGTCATGGCGGTAAAATACCGTGCCGATGCCGCCTGCTGTGCTGCATGGCGCGCGTGACTGTTCCAGCCCCACACACCACCACCGATGGCTCCAATCACGGCCACGACGCCCACCACGGCGCCAATGCGCCGTGCCATGGCCCGCAACCGCTGCGCCTGCATTTCTTCGTTCACCTGCGTGATGAAATCGTCTGCCACCTGGTCCCCTGCTGGATCGGTCTTCAAACTGTTTGCGCGACCATACAGGCGCCGCACCGTCGCGGCAAACGCTTCACACATCCGAAGGCTGGCTGAAGCAGCCCATGACTGTGAAAAACGGTATCACGGCAGAAAATCCGGCCGACATTCAGACTTCCTTAACAGCTCCGGAAGCATCCTCACGGCCATGAAAAAGCCCGTCCCGCTCCTGCTGCTTCCCCTGGTGTTCTGCGCGCTTGAAGGCTGTGCGCCGGATCGCATCGCTTCTGCCGTCACGGGGAAGGACTGCAACACGGCCTATCTGTACGATGACGAAAGTTTCTGCGCCCGGCCGGTCGGGCCGCCTCCACCGCAGCCCTACTGCACCACGAGCTTCGAGGGCACGACCTGCTGGGCCCGCCCCGATCTCATGCCCAATGTCGCCCGCCAGACCTATGGCGGCCCGACATCCCTGACTCCGGCTCAGAATCAGGAACGCATGGGGCAGTAAGAATCGCGGATTATTTTGAGAGCGTCAGTGATGGCCCAGTTTGCGGCTGGCAGCGGCCAGATTGCTGGACAGCGTCTGAAAGGACGCCGCGATATGGGACTGAACAGCCGCGCTACCCGCATGGACATGGGCAATCCGCGCGCTTGCTTCCTGGCTGATCGCCGTCTCTTCCCGGTTAGCCTGGGCTGAGACACACGCATTGTAAACGCGGGCCGCCTTTTCATAAGCCGTCACGCGATCCACGCTCTCGTTATACTGCGCGACTGTCGCAGCTTTGACCGCAGGTGCCTGAGGTTCGGCACCACATTTTGAAGCGGTCCATGCCGCCTCAGCCGCACGGAGCGACCCGGCACCGGCGATCCCAGCAAAAACCAGACCAAACAGCGCCGCCTTACGGATGGCGGCAACGCAACGTCTCATACAGCTCCCTTTCCTGTTCGAAGCGTTGCGCGCCCTACGCCCAGATCAAGGCGCAAATTTGGCAGGCTGCCCAGTCGGACCACCGGAAACCTCATTGTCCTGCATCACGACCGTTCCACGAACGATCGTCGCCATGGGCCAACCCGTCACACGCGTTCCGTCAAACGGCGTCCAGCCCGCCGGCGTGACGATCCAGTCATTCGTGATCTCGCGCTCGGTCTTCATGTCCACGAGCGTAAAGTCGGCATCGAATCCGACAGCCATGCGCCCCTTCGTCTGCAAGCCGTAAACCCGTGCCGGCCCTGCCGCCATCAGATCCACCAGACGCGACAGCGACAGACGTCCCGCATTCACATGATCAAGCATGACCGGCACGATCGTCTGCGTCCCCGTCAGACCAGCCGGGCATTTCGGCCAGGGAAGCTGCTTGGCCTCCAAAGGATGCGGCGCGTGATCGGACGAAACCACGTCCACCCGACCATCCCGCACGGCCTGCCAGCTGGCTTCCCAGTGTGACCGATCCCGCAGTGGCGGGTTCATGACGGCCAGACCACCAAGCTTCTCGTAACATTCGGGTGCCACCTGCGTGAGATGGTTCACCAGAACCTCGACGGTGGAAATGTCGCGATAATCGGCCAGATAGTCCAGCTCTTCCGCCGTCGAGACATGCAGGATATGCGCCGGACGGTTGGTCTTGCGGGCCAGCGCCATGATGCGGCGGGTGCCAAGGAAGGCACATTCCACATCCCGCCACACACTATGCGTCTCGTAAGGCTGCCCCTCATGGAACATCGGCTTGCGGGCCTGAAGGCGGTATTCGTCCTCCGAATGATAGGCCACGCGACGATGCCCCGAGCGCATGACCGCTTCGAGCCCCGCATCGTCCTCGATCATCAGATTACCCGTGGACGACCCCGCAAAAACCTTCACCGCACACACGCCCGGCTGCTGTTCCAACGTTGCCAGATCCGGCGTGTTCTCCCGCGTCGCACCGACATACATCCCGACATCCACATGAGCCGTCTTGCGGATATGATCGCGCTTCCAGTCGATCATCGTCACGTCCGTCACGCTCGGAGACGTGTTGGGCATGTCGAAAACCGTCGCAATACCGCCCAACGCCGCAGCCCGCGTCCCGGTCTCCAGTGTCTCGACCTCGGGCTTGCCGGGATCGCGCAGGTGAACATGCGCATCAATCAGGCCGGGCAGGACATGCAGGCCACGCGCATCGATCACCCGGTCTGCTTCATCCGCCGATCCGACAGACAGCGACGCCACCTTCCCGTTGCGCACACCGATATCCGCTTCGCCCTCGCCCCAGGGAAAAACGCAGCGCCCGCCGCGGATGATCAGATCGTAATGCATGTTCCGTCCTTGCAAATCAGTAAGACACTCAGGCCCAAAATCGTTTCGCTCATGAAGCGCGTGCGAGAGTTTCGAACGTATCCCCTTCCACGGGAACCCCTTCGATATGATGACGGTGCCACAGCGCGAAAAACAGCAGCGTCCACGTCTGCCGCGCCACACCGCGCTGACTGGCCCGGGCAAAAAGACGCTCCACGTCGACTGCGGGCATCATCGCCCGGATGCAGGGCTGACGTGCGACCAGCGGCCCCAGACGGTGCGCCTGCTTCTCGATCCACGGCCCGACCGGTACTGTAAAGCCCTGCTTCGGCGCGAATGGACGCGCCTGTGGCAGCGCATCCTGAAGCCAGCGCCGCAGAAGCCATTTGCCGTAACCATCCCGCACCTTGAAGTGTTCTGGCAGTGGCCAGATCGCCTTGGCCACCACTGGGTCCAGCAGCGGCGTACGGCCCTCGACCGAATGCGCCATGAGGCACCGGTCCAGCTTAAGCAACAGGTCGTTGGGCAGCCATTCCGCAATATCCAGCGCCTGCGCACCTTCCAGCCCCGAAACCCCGAGAGCCAGTTCCGTCATGGCAATCCCGCGCCGCCACTGCCGCCCGTGCTCTGCAAAACGCCTGCCGAATGTTCCGGACCGGTACGGCGCACGACCGCCCTTCCACCAGGGCTTCATGACGCGCCGATAGCGGCCATAGCCCGCAAAAAGCTCGTCCCCACCCTCACCACTGAGGATGACAGTGACATCCTTCCGGGCCTCACGCGCCAGAAACCATGTCGGGATGGTGGCATAATCGGCGGCAGGATCATCCATGCACGCCACGATGGATGGCAGCTCGCGCCAGACCATGTCTTCCGTCACGGTGAGGACATGATGCTCAGCCCCGACAGACGCCGCCAAGGCTGCGGCATCA
Source organism: Gluconobacter sp. P1C6_b (assembly GCF_018811945.1). Lineage (GTDB taxonomy): Bacteria > Pseudomonadota > Alphaproteobacteria > Acetobacterales > Acetobacteraceae > Gluconobacter. The sequence goes on along the minus strand of NZ_JACRVU010000004.1, from coordinate 5,683 downwards.
GCGGACTCATCCGCTTTTCCGGCATCGAAGCGCGCTGTCCATGTACGCGGATGCGGCAGTCCGAGACGATGCGCAGCTGCCAGAATGACCGAACTGTCGATCCCGCCCGACAGAAACAGCCCGAGCGGCACATCCGCCCGCAGATGCGCCGACACGCTGTCGAGCAGCGCCGTATCCAGCCGCTCCAGCGCCTGCTCATCGCTCAGACGGGCCGGAACCGTATCCCGCGCTTCATGCAGAACATGCCGCCGCCGCGATTCCACGATTCGCCCATCCACGATCCGAAGCGTCTCACCGGGTAGAAGTCGGCGGATACCCTCAAAAATGATGTCCTGCCCGGTCGTAAACTGTAGCTGCATCAACTCGTCGCGCGCACCTTCCCGAACGCTGCGCTGACCAAAACCCCCCGCCAGCAGCGCCTGCGGCTCGGAGGCAAACGCGATACCACCCTCATAGGCCGCGATATAAAGCGGCTTGATGCCGAACGGATCGCGCGACAGCACCATCTCATGCCGCCCGTGCTCGTTTTCGACGATCGCAATGGCATACATGCCCCGCAGTTCATGCGTGTATCCCGCACCATCATGCAGCCACAGATGCAAAGGCGGTTCGCAGTCGCTGTGGGTCTGAAAACAGGTTTTGGGAAAGCGTCTGCGAATGGCCGGGTCGTTATAGATTTCTCCGTTCGCGATCAGGGCCGCCGCGCCAAGCCTGAACGGCTGCGCACCGCCCGCAATATCAACGATGGACAGCCGGCGGTGACGCAACGCCGCCCCACCCAGATCCAGCCGCCCTTCCCCATCCGGCCCGCGATGGAAAATGGCCTGCGACATGCGCTCCAGCGCGTTCTGATCGGGATGATGCCCCGGCAGGCAGGAAAGACCCGCAATTCCACACATCAGGCCCGCACTCCGTCCAGAAAAGCCGACCATCGCGCCATGACAACGTCCTGGGCAAACTCCCGCTCGAACCGTGCCCGCCCGTTTACGGAAAGAGTCTGCGCCACACTCTCATCGTCCAGAACGTTCCCGATCTGCGCTGCAAGATCGCGCTCGTTCTCGACCTCGGACAGCAGACCGTCCTGTGTCCCTTCAAGAATTTCCTGCGGCCCCTGAATATTGCTCGCCACAACCGGCACTCCAGCGGACAGCGCCTCGATCACGACGTTACCCAACGGCTCGATCCGGGACGGACAGACCAGCACATCACACGCCCGCAACCAGGGCCCGCTCTGCGCGATCCAGCCGGGAAGATGCACCCGATCCGCAACATTTTCCGCCTTCGCCAGCGCCTCAAGCGCAGGACGCTCCGGCCCCTCGCCCGCAATGACCAGATGCACGCCCGGCAGATGCTTCATCGCCCGGATCAGCACATCGAAGGCCTTGTTTTCATGCAAACGTCCCAAGGCGAGAACGAACGGCACACCAAGAGACAAAAACTCCGGCCGCTGCGGCGTCACGGACGAAAAATCCGTCGCGAAATTGGGCAGATGATGCACACGGTCTGCCGCCCAGCCCTGCCCCCGCATCCACTCCACCAGACCGCGCGTATTGCCGATCAAATGGTCGCAACGGCGATAATTCGACAGGTCGTAGTACCCGCCCAGACGCCCGGCGATCTGCCACGGTCCTGAGGGCACCAGCCGTGCAGCCCGGCTCATCCACGCGACGACCACATCCGGCCTGAACGCTTTGAGACTGCGCCGCAGCCCCGGCGTGGTCCGCAGATCCAGCAGCCCGCCAAACCGGAAGGACTGCGTCTCAACGCCCGCTTCCTCAAGCCGTGCGACCCGGCCTTCATCCTGCCGGATCAGCGCCTGAACGGGGCGACCGTCGCGCATCTGGGCCATTGTCAGACGCTCGAAGAACAGCTCCGCGCCGCCCCTCGGAGCCCCAGCCATCACATGGGCCACACGACCCCGGTATCCATTGGACAATGCAGACTTCATGTTTCTTCTATCGGCCATGACCGACAGGGCATCAAGTCAGTCCGAACGCCCGCTCGAAACACACACGTCTTTTTCACGCAGGATTTCTTTCGCAGCCTTCAGCACAGCCGCAACCCCCAGGCCTTCGATGGGCGCATGCCCCTCCGGCCCCGGCGCCTCCACGAACCGTGCAAGCCGCCCGGCCGGTGCATATTCCGAGGCCCGTGACGGCCCGAACAGCCCCAGCGTTGGCGTCCCGGCGGCCGCGGCCAGATGCATCAGTCCGGAATCATTACCAACGAACAGCGCACAGCGCTGAAGCAGAGCAGCCACCTCGCCTAATGAGCGGTTTCCGCCAAGGTCCAGAGCATCCGGCAGCGCCTTCAATACCGGGTCCGCCCGCGCGCGCTCCCCCTCGCCGGGACCGTAGAACACAACGGGATGCAGATTTTCCGCCTTCAATGCATGCGCCAGTTCCACGAACCGCTCGGACGGCCAGATCTTCCCGTCCCAGTTCGCCGTCGGTCCCAGTGCCAGCCAGCGTCCCTCGGGCAAGGCCGCAACAGCCTTCGCCCGCTGCGCTTCCGAGATCCAGACACGCGGCATGGGCATCCTGCGATACCCAAGCGCCTCTCCAAGCTGCTCAACCCGCCGCCCCGGACGCCGCCCGCCGCGCACAATAATCCGCCGCCGCGCCCGCAATGTCAGTCCGATCAGCGAACCGCGCAGATCCACGACCATGAACCAGCGTATCCGACAGCAGGCGCGCCACAGATCAATCCAGTGCCGGTCATGGCGGCGCTTTTCCATGGTAATGATGCGCTCGCAACGCGGATCGGCCTCGAAAAGCCCTGCCGCCACCGGCCCACAGACCACCGTGAACATGGCCGCCGGATAACGCTTCTGCAACGCGCCCAGCACACCGGTGGAGATAACCGCATCGCCTAGGCGGTTGGACGTGATGAACAGGATCCGCATCATTCGCGATGCCACACCGCATCCTTTATGGTGCTGACAAACGCCTCATGTGCCTGAAGCTCCTCCACAGTCGGAGGCGCCATTTTCCGCGGCTTGCGGTTGGCGAGTGCATTGATCCCGTCCGTCATGCTACGGCTGCGAGCCGGCCCCGCGAGCCCCAGTCCGCGCTGACGGCCGCCCATGAGTTCGACATACACTTCCGCCAGAAGCTTGCAGTCCAGCAGCGCGTTATGGGTCCCACGCTGCGACAGATCGATGCCAAAGCGCCGGCACAGCGCATCCAGGCTCGCAGGAAGGCCCGGATATTTCTTCCGCGCCATTTCCACCGTATCGATGGCACGACTGGCATAGTCGAGAGGCTCGCGACCGCAGGCTTTCAGCTCCGCATTGACGAACTTGAAATCGAAGCGGGCATTATGCGCGATCATCGGGCTGTCCCCGATGAACTCCAAAAACCCGTCCGCCACCTCGGAAAATACCGGTTTTCCTTCCAGATCCTCGATCCCGAATCCATGCACCTTCGTCGCCTCGGCCGGAATGTCGCGCTCGGGATGGATCAGGACGTGATAGGCCTCACCCGTCGGCAGATCGTCGATCAGTTCGAGGGCCGCGATCTCGATGATGCGGTCGCCCATATCCGGATCAAAGCCCGTGGTTTCCGTATCGAACAGGATGGATCGTTTCATGACGCCTCACGAAGCCGGTGCAACAGGACATGGACCTGCCTGACGGCCTGCCCACGCGACAGGCCGGTTCGTATCACGATGTCGGCTCGGCGTCTGCGCTCATGGTCGCTCATCTGCCGCGCCAGCAATCCTTTGGCATCCGCCACGCTCATACGCCCCCCACTGCGACCGCGCTGCCAGATACGGGACAGGCGCGTCCCCATCGGAGCTTCAGCCACCACCACCACATCGCAACGGCGGTCCTCGCCAATTTCCATCAGTAACGGAATATCCAGCACACAGAACGGTTCATGTCGCGCCCGGCACTGCTTCAGAAACCGCTCACGCTCGGCCCGAACCAGAGGATGCATGATGGCTTCCAGACGCTTCAGCGCCTCGGGACGTCCCCGCACGGCTTCACGAAGCGCCGCACGATCCAGACGGCCCTCGACCACGGTTCCGGGAAATGCCTGCCCGATCAGGGACAGAGCTTTTCCCCGTTCGCCCTGAAGCGCCCGGACACATGCATCCGCATCAAAAACCGGCACACCTTCCCGACGGAAAAGCCCGGCGACCGTACTTTTCCCGGCTGCCATGCCTCCGGTCAGACCAATGATCTTCACGCGTCAGTGCGCAGGCTCGCCGCCAGCAGATCGAACGTCGTCTGATCGGCCTGCGGATCAACGCCAAACCATGCCCGAAACCCGGCCCGCGCCTGATGAACCAGCATCCCCAGACCATCCACCGTCCGCAGTCCACGCGCCTGAGCCGCCAACAACAGCGGCGTCTCGCGCGGCGTATAGACGATATCCGTCACGCACAGGCCCGGCGCGGCCTCACGAAGCGCCGCATCCCAGTCCAGACCAGCTTTGCCGCCCATGCCCATCGATGTGGCATTCACCAGCAGCGAGCAGCCCGACAGCAGCGATGGCCATTCGTACCAGGCCACGGCCTCGCCACCACCCAGCGCCTCGACCAGTGCTTCCGCCCGCTCCAGTGTCCGGTTGGCGATCACGACCTCGCAGCCCCGGTCCAGAAGCGCTGCCGCAACAGCCCGCGCCGCACCACCTGCGCCCAGAACCATGGCCCGACCGGCAATCGCCACATCATGCGCACTCAGATTGTCGCAGAACCCCGTACCATCCGTGCAGTCACCGATGATCCGTCCCGCCACGAAACAGATGGTGTTTACCGCTCCCGCCCGTTTCGCAGTCGGGGTCAGTTCATCACAGGCCAGCATCGCCGCTTCCTTGTGCGGGATGGTGACATTCACGCCCTGAAAACCGGCCGCTGCCAGTCCGCGCAGAGCCTGATCGAAGCCGTCCGGGTGGGTCGGCAGCGGCACATAAGCGCCGTTCACGCCATTCACCCGGCACCAGTGATTGTGCATCAGCGGAGAACGGGAATGCTCCACCGGCCATCCCATGACGCCTGCCAGTTTCGTGTGACCGTCAATCATGCACCCCGCCCTTCTACCAACTTCTCCCAGACCTTCGGCAGCAGCGCCGCCAGACGCCGGGCCCACTCCCTCTGTCCGGTTTTTTCGGCAATCAGGTCCTGCCGGATCTCGATTTCAAGATACGGCAGCCCCGCCGCTTCCGCATGCCGGGGCACCGTATAGTCGGACGTATCCGTCAGAACGTAAGGCTCATTATCGCCCACACACAGCGTCGTGTCCTCGCGCAGAAGGTCCAGTGCAATCGAGGCCATGCGGCTGTCCTGATTGTGAAGGATGCCGATCTGCCAGGGGCGGTCCCTGCCGTTCATCTGCGGCGTAAAACTGTGCAGCGCGATCAGTGCGGTCGGACGCGGCCCGCGCTCAACCAGAACCTCGGCAATCGTGTCATGATAGGGATGCAGGATTTCCCGCTCCCGCTTCGCCCGGCACGTTTCCTGCGCTGCCTGATTGGCCGGAACCGGCGTCCCGTCACTCACAAGCGGCATGGACGTCGGATGGCCCGGCGCGCGGTTGCAGTCGATCACGAGGCGGGAATAAACCTGCTCGATCAGCGCCGCCCCCAGCAGTTCATGCAGGACGCGCCCCACCCCCACGATGCCGATATCCCAGGCGATGTGCCGCTGCCAGTCCTCGGTCTGCACCCCCATATCCTCC
>NZ_JACRVU010000039.1 GCF_018811945.1 Gluconobacter sp. P1C6_b | reverse complement strand
GGGATGGGGGGCGTTTCGGGGGCATGCGATGGCGGTGATTCCGGTTCCGCTACGGCTTCGAAAAGCGGGAGCGAGGAGCGGGCTTCGGCCTGTTCGCGCTCGAACTGGGACAGGAGACGACTGGCCCGATTGACTACGGATTGGGGGATTCCCGCCAGTTTTGCGACATGCAGGCCCCAGCTCTTGCGGGCGGCACCGGGGCGGACCTCGTGCTGGAAGATCACCTCGCCGCGCCACTCCTTCACGGCCATCGTGTAGGGGGCGAGGCGGGGGAGGAATTCGGTCAGGGCGCCGAGCTCATGGAAATGTGTTGCAAAGATTGTCCGCGAGCCGAGCTGGGTGTGCAGGGCCTCGAGTGTGGCCCAGGCGATGGACAGGCCGTCGAGGGTTGCGGTGCCGCGTCCGATCTCGTCCACGACGACGAGGGACTTCGGTCCGGCCTGATTGAGAATCGCCGCCGTCTCGGTCATTTCGACCATGAAGGTCGAACGGCCCCGGGCGAGGTCGTCCGCGCCGCCGACGCGGGAGAACAGGCGGTCCACCACGCCGATATGGGCTTCTTTCGCGGGAACGGGGAGGCCGGCCTGCGCGAGGATCACGGCGAGGGCGGTCTGGCGCAGGAAGGTGGATTTGCCCGCCATGTTCGGACCCGTCAGCAGCATGGCGCGGTGTTCAGGTGGCAGGGCGCAGTCATTGGGGATGAAACGGGCATCCGCGCTTCCCGACTCGGCCAGTGCGGCTTCGACGACGGGGTGTCGGCAGGCGACGAGGCTGAACTCCGTGCCGTCCGTGACGGTGGGTCGGCACCATGAGCCGCCTTCCGCGAGCAGGCCGCAGGAGCGCAGGACGTCGGCGAGGGCCAGAAACTCGGCGACTTCATCGAGGGCCGGGGTTTGCAGGATGCGGGCGCAGAGCTCGGCGAAAATGCGGCGTTCCAGCGCGGCGGCCTTGTCGGCGGCTTCGAGGATGGCGCGGTCCAGACCGGCGAGTTCTTCCGTGGAAAAGCGGGCAAGACTGGCGGTGCCCTGACGGAAGGAGAGTTCGGGGTTGTCGCGCAGTTTCGTGCCAGCGGCGGACGGGACTTCGATCACGTAGCCGAGTTGGGCATGGTGTTTGATCTTGAGGTTTGAGACGCCGAATTTTTCGGACAGTTCGCCCTGCATGGCGGCGATGATGCGGCGGCTTTCGTCCCGCAGGCCGCGATAGCGGTCCAGCTCCGTGTTGTAGCCGGGGGCGATGAAGCCGCCGTCCTCGATCCGGGCGGGCAGCGTTTCGGCGACGGCGGCCTGAAGCTGTTCCAGCAGGGTGTCAGCGCGGCCGTACAGACCAGCGGTGAGGGTGCGGATCAGCGTGGGTGTGTTCTGGTCGCAGGCGGGCTGGAGCATGGCGGTGATGTCGTTGGCGGCGATCAGGGTGTCGCGGATGGCGGCGAGATCGCGCGGCTGTCCGCGTCCGGCGGAGATGCGACCCAAAGCGCGGGCGGGGTCGGGCGTGCGGCGCAGGATGTCGCCGAGGGCGCTGGACAGGCCGGGGACGGATTGCAGCCAGAGCCAGCCGTTCTGGCGGTCCGTGATCGCGATGGCGTCGGTCAGGGGGGAGGCGAGCCACTGGGCGAGGAGGCGGGAGCCTGCGGCCGTGGCGGTGCGGGTGACGGCGCCGAGGAGGCTGTGTTTCGTCTCGCCATCGCGGGTGCGCAGGATGTCGAGGCTGGCGCGGGTGGCGGGGTCGATGCCCAGCACACCGTCCGTGCCCTGCGGGATGGGGCGGGAAAGGCGCGGGAGCGCTCCGGCCTGACTGCGCTGGACGTAATTCAGGGCCATGGCGCAGGCGATGGCCTGTTCGGGCGGGAAGTCTCCGAGCGCGTCGATCTGGGCGACGCCATAGGCGCGGGCGACGAGGGTTCGAGCGCTGTCGAGCGTGGGCGGGACGGCGACGGGGGCCAGACGGGAGGCGTAATCGGGGGGGATGAGATCGGGTTCGGACAGGATTTCGGCGGCGTCGAGCCGGGCCATCAGTTCGGGCAGGGCGGGTTCGGGGACCGAGGCGGTTTCGAAGGCGCCGGTGGAAATGTCGATCCAGGCCGCGCCGATTGTTTTTGTGCGTTTTTCCGGGCTGCGGGCGATGGCGAGGAGCAGGTTGGCGCGTCCGGCTTCGAGCAGTTCGTCTTCGGTCAGGGTGCCGGGGGTGACGACGCGGACGATGGCGCGGGCGAGCGGGCCTTTCTGGGGTTTTTCGCCTTTTTTCGGTGGGGCCTGTGTCTGTTCGGCGACGGCGACGCGGAAGCCGCGACGGATCAGGCGCGAGAGATAGGCCGGGGCAGCGGCGACGGGGACGCCGCACATGGGGATCGGTTCGCCCTGATGGGTGCCGCGGGCGGTGAGTGCGATATCGAGCGCCATGGCGGCGGCCTGCGCGTCGGAGAAGAACAGCTCGTAGAAATCGCCCATGCGGAAGAACAGCAGGGCGTCGGGTTCCTGATGTTTGAGGTCGAACCACTGGGCCATCGCGGGGCTGGCGTTTTCGGCGGTAGGCAGGGGCATGAAGGTGCCGATGGGTCCGGTCTCCGGGCTGTCACTTCGGGAAGGGGATGGGAAAATAACGCCTCACCGCCGGTGTGTGAACCGGCGGGATGGGGTCAGTGGGCGCGTCGGCGGTTCAGGCGTGACTGGAAAGCCACGGTGACGTCGCGCAGGCGCACCACTTTGAGGGCGTCGAGCATCACGGCGTAAACAGCCATTCCGAAGAGGATCAGGGCTGTCAGCATGCCCAGACGCCAGACGCCGTGCCAGGTGGGTAGACCGGGAGCCGCAAGCTTTTCGGCGGCCGCGACCCACAGGGCCATCATGATGGCGGCACCTGCAATACGCAGGGCGCGTCCTTTCAGGAGCGGGTCGGCGATGAAGAGGCCGCGGCGGTGCAGGATGACGGCGAGCAGCGTGCAGTTGACGAAGGCGGCAATCGTGCTGGCCAGCGGTGGGCCGATATGGCCGAGCGGACGATAGAGCAGAAGGTTGAGGACGAGGTTCAGCGCCAGTGTGAAGAAGCCGATGCGGACGGGAGTGACGGTATCGCCTTCCGCGAAAAAGGCCGGGGAGAGGACCTTGATGAGGACGAAGGCGGGCAGGCCGAGAGCGTAGGCCTGAAGACACTGTCCGGAGAGGATGGCGTCGTGGACGGTGAAATGGCCGTAGCCGAAGAGCGCGGCCATGATGGGGGAGGCCAGGACGATCATGCCGATCATGGCAGGGAGAGTCAGGAGCAGCGTGTAGTCGATGGCGCGGTTGAGGCTCGAATGGACGGCGGCGCGGTCTTTATTGGCGATGTGGCGCGTCAGGAGCGGCAGAAGGGCCGTGCCAGCTGCCGAACCGAGAACGCCGAGCGGGAGCTGGTTGATGCGGTCGGCGAAATACAGGATCGAGGGCGTGCCGACGGGTAGATGTGTGGCGATGATGGTGTCGACGGTCAGGTTGATCTGGGTGACGCCGGAGCCAACGAGGCCGGGGCCCATGCGGCGCAGGAGAGCGCGCATGTCGGGCGACAGGCTGGGCCATGTCAGGTGAGGCGCCATGCCGGCGCGTCGGGCGGCCCAGTAGAGGGCGCCGAGCTGGACGACGCCGGAGAGTGTCACGCCCCAGGCGCTGACGACGGCGGTGTTGTGCCAGACCAGTGCGCCGAGAAGGATGGCGGCGATGCCGATGATGTTGAAGGTGACGTAGGCGGCGGCCGCTGCGGTGAATTTGCTGAGGCCGTTCAGCACGCCTGACACCAGTGCCGCGCCGCAGATCAGCAGCATGTAGGGGAACGTGATTCGCGACAGGTGCACCGCGGTTTCAAAGCGGGTGCCGGTGAGGCCCGAGCCGATGCATTCCACGACCAGCGGCATGAAGATTTCGGCCAGAATCGTCAGCAGGGCGAGCCAGAGCATCAGTCCGGACAGGGCCTGACCTGCGAAACGCAGGGCGGACTGGTGGCCCTTCGTTTCGTAGCGCTCGGTGAACATCGGCACGAAGGCGGCGTTGAACGCCCCTTCGCCGAAGAGGCGCCGGAACATGTTGGGTAGCCGAAGCGCGATCAGGTAGGCGTCCTGAACGGGGCCGGCACCAAGGAACGCGGCGAGAAGCTGGTCACGAACGAGGCCGAGGACACGCGAAAGCATGGTCCAGCAGCCGACTGTCAGGAAATTGCGAAGCATTTCCTGATCCTAGCCGATCATTCAGCGCCGCGACATATCCCCCGTTACAGGAAAAGCGCAGTGTGACGGATGGGCTTCAGCGCAGGACCGTTTCGCGGTTGTGCAGGGTCGTTTCGGCTCTGGCGGGCTGCTGGATCGTGGGGCGGATCGCGGCGAGGCCGATGCAGAGCAGCGTGACTTCCAGCATCAGCATGGCGCTGGCCCAGAAGATGCCGGACAGGCCAAGGAAGGTCGTGACGTGATGGGCGACGGCCGGGGTCAGGGCGCCGAGGGCGGCGACGACCAGAAGGGGCAGGATCGGGCGGAGCGGTGAGTCCTTCATAAATGTCTCCTGTCACATTTCTGACGTGAACTCTGGCGGGTTTCGATACGGTTATTCAAGGAAAAAAGACGAACTTCCCTGTCGCTGTTGCGTGATTGGGGGTGCCATGACTGATTTTTCAACGATTTCCCCGCCTGTGAGTGTCGCCGAGCTTCGCGTGAGGCTGGATCGGATCCGGCGTCTGGCCTGGCTTCTGAACTCTGTCGCGCGGATTCCGGGGCTGCGGCTGCGGGCGGGGCTGGATACGCTGCTGGGGCTTCTGCCCGGAGGCGGTGCGCTGATCGGGACAGCGCTGTCGCTTTATATCGTCTGGGAAGGGCGCCGGATGGGTGTGGACCGCCAGACCGTGCAGCGGATGCTGGGGAATGTGGCGATCGAGGCCGTGGTGGGCCTCGTACCGCTGGCGGGAGATCTGTTTGATACGGTGTTCAAGGCCGATCTGCGGAATATCGCGCTGATCGAAGCCGCGCTGGCGGGGCGGCTTGGGGTTCAGTGATCCAGCAGGACCTTGCGGACTGCTTCCTCGACGCGGTTTGAGGCGGGTTTGGCCAGCGGCGTGAACCAGTTGGCCAGATTGCCGTCGCGGTCGGTCAGATATTTGTAGAAATTCCAGCGCGGGCGGGCGAGGAAGCCGCCCTGCTTGTCCAGCCAGCGGAACAGCGGTGTGGTCTCCGGGCCGCGCACATGCTGGCGCGCGGTCATGGGGAAGCTCACGCCGTAATTGCGATGGCAGAAATTCTTGATGTCTTCCGAGGAGCCGGGTTCCTGCTGGCCAAAATCGTTTGATGGTACTCCGACGATCATCAGGCCTTCGGGATAGTCGCGGCCATAGCGGGACCAGAGGTGTTGCAGATCCTCATACTGGGGTGTGAAGCCGCATTTTGATGCCGTGTTGACGATCAGCAGCGGTCGTCCGCGATACGCCGAGAGGTCGATCGTGTCGCCGGACAGGCCGGGAAGGCTGAAATCATAGGCACAGGTCATGGGGCTTCTCCCTATCAGTCGGCGGCATCCTAGCGGTTCGGGGGCGTTCAGGCGAGAGAGGAGGGGTGGACAGAACGTGACATGACGGACAGGTTCAGGTCGTTTCGGGTCCGGTTGCGGGTGCGTCGTTCTGTTTTTGGGTGAGGAGTTTGCCTGCGTGATCCTGCGCGTCCTTGTCGGCATGGCCGGTCTTCTGATTCTGGGTGCGCTTTTGTCCACCAACCGCCGGGCCATTGACTGGTCACTTGTGGGACGGGCGCTGCTGTTGCAGGTGCTGATTGCGGCGGTCGTACTGTGGGTGCCAGCGGGCGCTCATGGGCTGCACGTGGTGTCGGATGCGGTGACGAAGGTTCTGTCTTTCGGCGATGTGGGGAGTGCATTCCTGTTCGGTGGGCTTGTGGGGCCGAAGATGAACGGGCTGTTTGGCAATGACAGTTTCGTCTTCGCGCTCAAGGTTCTGCCTGAGATCGTCTATGTCGCGGCGCTTCTGGGGCTGTTGCAGCACTGGGGCGTGTTGCAGTTTCTCTCGAAGCTGATTGGTGGGGCCCTGTCTCGGGTGCTGGGGACGACGGGGCTCGAATCGTTCTCGGCGGTGCTGACGATCTTTCTGGGGCAGAGCGAGATGCCGATCGCGCTTCAGACCTGTCTGGCGGAAATGTCGGAAGGGGAGCTGGCGACGGTTCTGTGTAGTGGGACGTCCTCCATCGCGGGGTCCGTGCTCGCGGGATATGCGTCGCTGGGCGTGCCAATGGAGAACCTGCTGGCGGCGTCTTTCATGGCGATCCCGGGGGGGCTGCTGTTCTCGCGCATCCTGTTTCCGGGGCCGCGGCGGTCCGATGCGCAGATTGCCGGGGCGGATCACGGGCATCACAGCATGTTTGAGGCCATTGCAGACGGTGCGATGAATGGCGCGAAGATCGCGGTGGCGGTGGGCTCGGTCCTGATTGCGTTCGTGGGACTGATTGCATTGGCGAACGGGATTCTGAGCGCGGTGGGTCTGTCTCTGGCGCAGATTCTGGGGACGGTGTTTGCGCCGTTTGCCTGGCTGCTCGGGGTGCCGTGGAGCGAGTGTGTCGTGGCGGGAGGGCTGTTGGGGCAGAAGATCGCGTTCAATGAGTTCGTGGCTTATGTGAACCTGTCTCCGCTGATCCATGCTCATGCCCTGTCTCAGCGGACGATCACGATCCTGTCCTTTGCGCTGTGCGGGTTTGCGAACATCTCGACGATCGGGATCCTGATCGGGGCGTTTGGGAGTGCGGAGCCGCGTCGGCGGACGGATGTGGCATCATTGGCCGTGCGGGCTGTGGCGGCGGGGACGCTGTCCAATGCGATGAGCGCAGTGATTGCGGGGCTGTTCGTCTGAGCCGCAATGGCGTTCACGAATCTCTGATCCATGGGATGGCTGGATGCGGGTAGGATGCGAACAGTTATTATCTTTCTCTGATCAGACTGTGAGTTTCTCCATGCGCCGTTCCGGATTCCTGACCCTTCTTCTGGCCTCTGTGATGGCTGTTCCCGCTCTGGCTTCTGCGGAAGAGCATGTGAGCGGGGAACTGAAGGGGACGGATGGGGCCACGCACGGGATCGTGGATGTGACGGGAGCGCCCAGGGGGGTGCTGCTGCGTCTTCAGGTTCAGGGGCTGACGCCGGGCTGGCACGGGATTCATTTTCATGAAAAGGGCAGTTGTGCGGCTCCGAAATTCACCAGTGCGGGTGCGCATGTTCATGCGGTGACGCCGGTTGTGCATGGTCTGCTGAGGGCGGATGCAAATGATGCCGGGGATCTGCCAAACCTGTATGTCGCAGCGGACGGGACGGCGACGGTGGAGCTTTATTCCACGCTGGTCTCGCTGAGGGGCGGGAATGGTGTGCCGGCGCTGATGGATGCGGACGGGGCGTCCGTGGTGATCCATGCCAGACCGGATGATTATCAGACCCAGCCGATTGGCGGTTCGGGAGACCGGGTGGCCTGCGCCGTTCTGCACTGAACCACGCTGTTATTCCCGGGTCGGGGGACGGTCCAGTAGAAGGTGGCGCGCTTCCTCGATCGAGACGCCGTCATTGAGGAGGCGGGTGACGGTTTCGATGATCGGCACCCGCACGTTGTGCTGCCGGGCCAGGGTGAGCATGGCCGGGGCCGTCAGGACCCCTTCAGCGACTGTTGTGCGTGAGGCGAGGATGTCTGTGAGCGGGCGGCCTTCGCCGAGTTCCAGACCCACGCTGTAGTTGCGCGATCCGCGTCCCGTGCAGGTCAGGATGAGGTCGCCCATGCCTGCGAGGCCCGCGAGCGTGCTGGCGCGACCGCCCGTGGCCTCGGCGAGGCGGCCGATTTCGGCGACGGCGCGGGTGATGAGGGCAGCACGGGCGTTTTCGCCCAGGCCCGCGCCGATGGTGATGCCTGCGCCGATGGCGATGACGTTCTTCGCGGCCCCTGCAAGCTGGACGCCAGCAGCGTCATCGCTGGCATAGAGGCGGAAGCTGGATGTGTTGAGGAGTGCTGTGAGTTTCTGCGCGAGAGCGAGGTCTGTGCAGGCCAGCGTTGCGGCGGCGGGGAGGCCTTTTGCGACTTCGATGGCGAAGTTGGGACCGGAGAGGACACCGGTCGGGCGGCCGGGCATGGTTTCGGCGAGGACGTCGAGCGGCAGGAGGGATGTGGCCTGTTCCAGTCCCTTGCAGCAGGTCACAACGGGGACTGCGGGGTCGAGCACGGTCTGAAGGCGCGTGGAGACGTCGCGGGCGGTCTGGACCGGGGTGACGAGCAAGGCGATGTCGGCGGTGCGGGGGAAGTCGCCGGTGATGGTGACGTTGTCGGGCAGGGTGATGTCCGGCAGGCGCGGGAGGGTGCGGGTTCCGGGTGGAACGGGGTTGCGCATCCAGAGTGTGACGTCCGCGCCGGTGGCTGCTGTGGCGCAGGCCAGCGCCGTTCCCCAGGCTCCGGCGCCGATGACGGCGATATGCGGACGTGTGGTCATGGTTATTCTTCTGCCAGTCGTTCGATGTTGATCTGGATGTCTTCGGCCTCGGGAGAACGCAGGCCGGTGGCGAGGGCTTCGAGAATGTTGCGGGCATCCTCTTCGAAACCGAAGGGGGCGTTAACGACCAGCAGGCCGCAGCCATTCAGGCGGGACGGATCGACGGGGGGGCGGAGCAGGAACTCGCAGGCGAGCATGTCCCGGATGCCGGCGTCCTGAAGGGCTGTGTAGAAGGCGCGGACGGGTGTGCGGTGTTTGATCGGGTACCACACGGCGACGATCCCGGCGCGGAAGCGGGTGCGGATCAGGGCAATGGCGTCGGCGCAGCGGGCGAAATCGTCCGGCTTCTCGAAGGGCGGGTCGATGAGGACGAGGCCGCGCTTGAAGTCCTTCGGCGGAAGCAGGGCGCGGAGGGCTTCGTAGCCGTCACGGTGATGGATTGCGGCCTGTGGGTCGGCGTGGAAAAGGCGGCGCAGGGGGCGGACGTCTTCGGGGTGTAACTCGCAGGCAATGAGCTGGTCCTGCGGGCGGAGTTCGGCGCGGGCGAAGGCCGGGGAGCCGGGATAGCGGTGCCGGTCCAGCACGTTGGGGCGGACGGCGTCGAGATAATCCGCGAGTGCGGGGGCTGCCGGACCGTCAAGCAGGCGGCCGATGCCGGCGCGCCATTCGCCGGTCTTTTCGGCTTCTTCGGACGTCAGGTCGTAGCGGCCACATCCGGCATGGGTGTCGAGGACGACGAAGCCTGCGGGTTTGCGCTTCAGGGCCTTGATCAGTGCGAGAAGCAGGGCGTGCTTCATGCAGTCGGCGAAGTTTCCGGCGTGGTAGATGTGGCGGTAGTTCAAGAGACGTTTTCCGGGGTGGAGGCGGGGAACTGGCTGAGGATGACGGGATCGGTGATCTTGTCATCGGCGGCAAGCAGGAAGAGTTTCGACAGGATGACCGAGAGGGTCTGGTCGTCGTCGAAAGGCAGGGCGATGCCGGATTTCTTTTTGCGGGCGTCTGGAACGATGCAGATATAGCGCCGGTCGGGATCGAGGAAGATGTTTCCCGTTCCGATATGGATCCGGTAGCTGTGCAGGACGCCGCGGACAAGGACATGTGTGTCGGTGAGTTCGAGGCGGTCCGCGATGGTGAGGCGGGGGAGGAGCCGTTCGAGCGTCTCGTAGCGGATGCGGGCGCGGCCATTGAGGGACGTGGTTTCGTCCTGCTTCCACATGGCGAGATCACTCAGGCGGCGCCATTCGCCGATGGAACGGCCTTCCGCTCCGTCGAGATAGGTGACTTCGAGACCGATGGAGGCCACGCTCACGAAGAGATCCAGATCCCGCATGACTTCCGAAAAGATCAGGGGTGGGACGTCTTCGAGGGGAACGGTTTCCTTGCCGATGGTGAGTTTTTTGCCGCCGTCGTGGCGCCAGGAGCCCTTGTCCGTGACAGTGCGGAACTGGACGCGGTCGGTGAGGATATGGGGGAATGTTCCGTGATGGAAAGCGGCCTGGCCATCGACGCCGGCAGTCCAGATTTCGGCGTGCAGACCGGCGGAGGGAATGGTCAGGCTGGTGGGGTCCCCCTCGCTTGAGGGCATGTGCATGCTCAGGGTGCGCACGCGCCAGCCACGCTGACGGCCGAGTTCGACGGACTGCGCCTGACGCAGGACCTGCTTTGCGTAGCGCAGGGAGGCCGGGGAAGTGGCGCGTTCGGCGTCGGTCAGGACATAGGTTTCACGCCAGGCCTGACGGATGGGCTGGATGAGGGCAATGGTTTCCAGCATGTCGCGCCACTGGTTGACGAGGGCCATATCGGCGTCCAGCGGGTGCCATAGGGTAATGGTTTCGTCGTCGCGCAGGGGAGCGGTCGAAGTGCCGTCTGGGGCGACGGGTGTGCCGTTTGGGAAGAGGATAGTGCGCTGTGTGCCGTCGGGCGCGGTGAGGGTCCAGATCTGGCGGTGGGCGAGCCAGGACAGGACGGGATGGGCCAGATAGTTCGTACGGAAGCGTTCGGCAGTCCAACGTTCCTGAGTGATCCAGGAGCGTTCGAGGCGCAGGCGGTGGGCCTGCATTTCCTTTGTCAGCGCGCGGGCTTCTTCCCTGAGTTTTTCATAGGCGCGGATGGTCTTGAGTTCTGTGCGGATCGCGGGAGGGACCGGGCGCAGTTCTGTGCCATCGGCAGAGAACAGTGTGACGGTGCCGGAGCCATTGGGCTTGAGGGACAGGGTTGCGGTCAGGCCGTTGGGAAGCGGGACGGCCCGTTCATGATGGCTGTCGAGGCCATGGGTATAGGCGGAGCGTTCTTCGAGTTCCGTGATGCTGATGCCGGATTTTCGGGCGGAGTCGGCCAGGGCGGCGTTGATCTGGCCGAGCATCAGGGAATGACGGGTTTTCTGGCGCAGGGCGATCTGTTCGTTGATGGCATCACGGTCGGCGGTGAGGCCGAGGGCCCGGATGATGCGATTGAACTCGAAGATCCTGTCGTCCCGCTGGAAGTTTTTTGCCAGTGTGCTGAGGAGTTGCACGTCTTCCGGTGTGCCGCTGACGGCGACGAGCCAGAGGCATCCACACAGGATCCTGTTGAAGTTGATCAGCGTCAGGGGAGGTCTTTTGCGGAGATCCCGCAGGCCAAACTCTGCCGTGTCCATCCGCCAGAGGGTCTCTTTTTCCGGTATGAAGGATTCTGGTCTGGCGATGAGTTCGTAAGCGGCTTCGCGGACGGAGCCTGTGGCCTTGATGCGATTGTTTGCGTGCATGACGAGGATGGGAAGAATGGCGGCACGATAGAGTGGACCGTCGATCCAGCGTCCCTGTGCCGTATCAAAATCGCGCAGGATGGCACGGGCCAGATTTAGAACATCCTGTCCATCGGAGGCTGCAAGAATGGCGGCGCGGTCGCGCAGGGTCCGCGTTGAGGGAGTAATACTGTCAGGAGTGACAAGGCGGTCAAAGACGGGATCGTCCGCCTTGCTTGGGTGCAAGGTCAGGCGAATGATGTGCTGGCGGACGAGACGAAAAGTACCGGGCCGTTCGAGGGGTATCCGGAGATAATCTGTCCGGGCCTGGGCGAGCCAGGCCCTATCCATGATGCAATGGGCTTCAGCGGGCGTAGAGCGGTTGGGATCGGGGCAGAATGTTCTGAAACGGGTCCAGTATGAACTTCGCTTCGTCATCGGAATGGGCGCGGCTGGATCAAGGGTCTCGCGGGCGAGACGGTTCAGCCAGATCGGGGCCGGAAGGTATGGGCCGGGACCGATTGTTTCTGTCCGGAAGTAGGCAGCCAAAGGCACTTTATCATCCAGATAGTGATTGGCGTCCTTGCGGAAGGTGTAACCTTTGTAGTCACACATACGCCGCGCGTAGAGTTTGGCCCATCTTCTGCGCGCATTTTCAAAGGCGGTGGGCCAGCGGGCGCACATCCGGGCATGCCAGTCCATGAAAGACTGTTCCATGTCACCGACTTTCGACAGGAGGCGATAGAGTGCACCGCCGGGCAGGGAGGCGACCAGAACCGGATCACGCTGTTGCATGTCAGCCTCCGACCAGGGGGATGAGGCGCATAAAGGTGATGGTCATGTCCGGGTTGAGGGTGATGTCGTCATCCAGATGCGGGATCTGATGGTCATTGACGATGACCAGATAGGCGCGGCGTTCAAAGGCCTTCAGGGCATGGTCGATGGCGGCTTCCACGGTTTCGATACAGGGCGCGTCCTGCGGGATGAGGGCCGTTTCCTCACTGTCTGGAGAGGATACACCGTTGCTGTCCCATTCGAGACGGACGCGCTCGGCGATCAGGTCCCGCACGCGCAGATGTCTGCGGGTTTTCCAGTCAAAGCGCAGGGCGGCCCTGCTGATGCCGGTTCCGGTCTCGTCGCGGATGAGGATGGCGGTCATGCGGCTTCCTGTTCAGGCGTGAGCGGGTGTGCGTTCAGAGAGGGGCCAGCGGGGCCGGGCGGCGGTGTCGATTTCGTTGGGGGTCTCGCCCGCGTGAAGGCGTTCGAGGGCGGCCCAGGCGACCATGACCGCGTTGTCCGTGCACAGGCGCAGGGGCGGGGCGAAGAAGGGGATACCGTGGTTTGCGGCGACCTGTTCGAGGGCGTGGCGCAGGGTTTTGTTGGCTGCCACGCCGCCTGCGACGACCAGGGCCGTGGCGTTCGGGCTGAGGGCCAGGGCGTGTTCGGCACGGTCGGCCATGACGTCCGCGACCGCGCGCTGGAAGGAGGCGGCGACGTCGGCGGCGAACTGTCGGGGCAGGGCTTCGCGCGTTCCGGTCGGGTCCTGCGTGTCGATCAGGCGGCTGACGGCGGTTTTCAGGCCGGAGAACGAGAAATCGCAGCCTTCGCGGCCCTTGAGGGGGCGGGGCAGCGGGTAGGCGTCGTCGCGGCCTTCAGTTGCGAGTTTCTCAAGGGCCGGGCCGCCGGGCCAGCCGAGACCGAGCATTTTGGCGACCTTGTCGAAGGCTTCTCCGGCAGCGTCGTCGATCGTGCCGCCAAGGCGGATGTAGCGGCCGGTTTCCTCGACCGAGACGCACTGGCAGTGGCCGCCCGAGACCAGCATCGTCAGGTAGGGGAAGTGCAGATCCGCGCCGAGGCTGGGCAGGCGCGGGGTGAGGATGTGAGCCTCGATATGGTTCACGGCCACGAAGGAGCGGTGCAGTGCCATGGCCAGTCCCTTGGCGTAGGAACTGCCGACAATCAGGCCGCCGATCAGGCCGGGGCCGGTTGTGCCTGCGAAAGTGTCGATGTCGGCCAGCGTCAGGGAGGCTTTTTTCAGGACTTCCGCCACCAGTGTGGGCAGGGCGTCCAGATGGGCGCGGGCCGCGATTTCCGGGACGACGCCGCCGAGAATGGCGTGGTCGGTCTGGGACAGGACGCCTTCGGCCAGGATCGTGCCGTCATAGGCGAGGATGGCGCAGGCCGTATCGTCGCAGGAGGTTTCGATGGCCAGAAGGGCGCGCATGGGGGCGGATGGAGAAGTGGCGGGGGCTGACATGGGGCTTATTATGGCCGAGTCTGTCATATCATGACAGTCCCGTGTGAATGGGCTAAAGCTGCCGTTCATGAATGCTCCCGTCCTGCCTTCCGAGGCGCTCCAGAGAGTCGCCGCGGAAGCCGTCCGCCGCTCCCATGCCGCTGAGCCGCCTACCGGCCGCAAGCTCCCTCTTCGTGTCGGGTCGCGGGCGTCTCCGCTGGCGCTGGTCCAGACGCGGAACTTTCTCACGCGGCTGACGCGGTTCTGCCCCGTCCTGCGCGACATGGGCGCGTTTCAGGAATACCAGATCAGTACCGAAGGCGACCGCAATCTGGTGCAGCGTCTGGCAGAAATCGGCGGCAAGGGGCTCTTTGCCAAGGAAATTCATGAGGCGCTGGCGGCCGGGCGCATCGACTTTGCGGTGCACAGCCTCAAGGACCTGGAAACCAATCTGCCACCGGGTCTGGTGCTGGCGTGCACGCTCAAGCGCGAGGATGCGCGCGATGCGCTGATCCTGCGGGACCGGACTGTGACGGTTGATCCGCAGCGTCCCTATGACTGTCTGCCCGAAGGGGCGCTGGTCGGTTGTGCGTCGGTGCGGCGTCAGGCGCAGATGCTGCATGTGCGGCCGGATCTGCGGTTCTGCCTGCTGCGCGGGAATGTGCAGACGCGGCTGGACAAGCTGCGGGCTGGGGCATGCGATGCGACGCTTTTGGCGCTGGCCGGGCTGCGGCGTCTGGGCATGGAAGACCGTGTGGATGTCGTGCTGGAGCCGGACCAGATGCTGCCGGCTTCGGGGCAGGGCATTGTGGGTGTGACGGTTCGTGCGAGCGATCTGGAGCTGCGCGAACTGCTGTCCGCGATCGAGGATCCGGAGGCTCGGGCGGTTTCGACGGCCGAGCGTGCGCTTCTGGCGGAACTGGACGGATCGTGCCGGACGCCGATTGGCGGCTATGCCCGGATTGAGAACGGTGTTCTCAAGCTGAGTGGCATGATTGCGAGCGAGGATGGGACCTTCCTGCTCCGTCGCGAAATTGAGGGCGCGCCGCTTGAGGCGGCCCGGATGGGCACTGAGCTTGCGGACGAGCTTCGCCGCGCTACGCCGGCCCATATTTTTGATGAAATGAGGCGTCCCTGACGCTTTGCCGTCCTGAACCAGGGCGTACTGTTCTGGTGACCCGGCCGGAACCCGGACTGTCCGCTACGATGGCGGAGGTCCGGGCGCTCGGCTGGGAGGCTGTGGCGTGTCCGATGCTGGACATCACGACATTTGACCCTGTCGCGCCAGGCGAATTTCGGGCCGTGCTTGTGACGAGTGCGAATGCGCTGCCTGCGCTGCGGGACTGGCCTCGGGACCGGCTGGTTGTGGCGGTGGGGGCGCGGACGGCGGCGCGGGCGCGGCGGGACGGGTTCGTGAATGTCGAGGCCGCGGATGGGGATGCGCGGGCTCTGGCGGCGTTCTGCCGGGCGCGCGGCATTATGGGCGCGGATGTGCTGCTGGCCAGTGGCGAGGGCTATGGCGTGGATCTGGCGCGGGATCTGGGCGTGCAGCGTGTCGAGGTCTATGCGGCGGCCATGTGTGAGGCTCTGCCGGAGACGGCGCGGGATGCGCTTCGGAGCGGGCGCGTCGAGGCGGTGCTGCTGTATTCGGGAAAGACGGCCGAGGCGTTCAGGAGAGCGCTTGGGGCCGAAGAGGTGACGGCGCTGTCTGCCGTGCGGGCGCTCTGTCTGTCAGAGGCCATTGCCGCGCGCCTGAATCCGGAGGAATGGCGCGCGGTGATGTGGCCCGATCCGCTGGAGCAGCTCGGGCCAGTCGTCTGATCAGGCTTCGCCGGCGGGTTCCGGGAACTGCTGGGCACGCTTGGCCTGCCACAGGGCAACGAAGTCGATCGGCTGCAGCACGACGGGCGGGAAGCCGCCGTCACGCGTGACATCGCTGACGATGGAGCGGACATACGGGAAGATCAGGCGCGGCACTTCGACCAGCAGGATCGGCTCGATGAGTTCCTGCGGCGGGTTGTTCAGCGTTACGACGGCGGCGTAGGTCAGCTCGGCGATGAACACCGTGCGACCGGCCTGTCCACCTTCCTGTGCCGGCGGCTCGGCAGCTTCGGCGCGGACGGCCAGGGCGACTTCATAGACGGCCTGGTCTTCTTCCAGACGGTTGGCCTGGACGTCGATGTTGACGGAAATCTGCGGGGCAGAGCGCAGGGTTGCGAAGATCGAGGCGCCAGCCGGTACTTCGAAGGACAGGTCCTTCGTGTACTGCAGGTTGATGGCCAGCGGCATGGCCGGCACGTTTTCCTGACCCAGGGCAGCGTTGTCGGGGGTGGTCTCTGACATACAGTCTCCGGTTCCGCAGGGGCTGGGCCCGTGGCGGACATCGATTGGAACGATTGCGATCCCTCGGCGGTAGCATGATGTCCGCTGTCCGCCAAGACACGGTTCTGGCGGACAGATGGTTGAGATCGGACGGATTGCACCCTATCTACAGGTCAACGGATCTTTAACCGAACACTGCGAAACACAGGCCTTCATGTCTTCTGACGACATCCATCTCCCCGCCGGCCTCATGGCTCACGCGGGTCATTATTTTCCCTGGGACCTTGTGGTCCTGTTCGTGCTCGCCGTGGCGCTGGGGGTGAGGCTGTACCGTGTTCTTGGCCGTCGTGTCGGGATGCAGGGGGTACGGCAGGAACGTCCTGGGGGCGGG
>NZ_JACRVU010000038.1 GCF_018811945.1 Gluconobacter sp. P1C6_b | reverse complement strand
TCTTCCCGGAAAAGGTCGCCGCCATCCCCTCGATCGCCTGCCGTTTCCACTGGGCGATCATCGTCTGATGTACCCCATGTTTCGAAGCCAGTTCCGCCAGCGTCAGTTCCCCACGGATCGCCTCCAGCGCAACCCGTGACTTGAACTCTGCCGCATACCGTTTCCGCGTAACCTTGCCCATAAAACCCGTCCTCGTTCAGGCCAGATGATAGCTTATCGCCCTGTCCGAAAAATGGGGACCACCTCTCAGTGTCAGATTGCCAACGTAATTTTTCGCCACATCTCGCCCGGCACGCTGAACGCCCAGCATGCGAAAGCTCAATCCCTTCGCTCCAATCAGCTTTTGCAGATTTACATCGACTCCCATCGTAATCTGATGATCGTAGGCGATCCCCGAACGCCGGCCGCCGGCTACATTGGCCAGCGTTTCGGTAAGATAGGTCAGCGTCAGATCAATTCCGTGATCGAATAACCAGCTCCGAGCGCCAAAAGGGTCTCCTAAAGCTTTATTGCTAAAAGGCGTTACGCCCCCTGAAGGGCGACTAGCCTTACCTTTTGCTTCCAGTTGCACATCCCCCGGAGCCGCCTGTACGGGCTCTTGAACAGGATCGCTCCCCGTGACGGATTGAGGCACCGCGTGTGCGGACACCGCCAACAGGCCAAGCAGACATGCGACCGAAAAAGCATTTTTAGCGGCAGCAGAACCACAAGAATGAAACATCCACTATTCCTCTCATGGCATTTCAGTTCTGACTGACTAGACAGTCAGCTCGGAAATCGAGCGAATAGTTTAAAAATACCGGCCGGAAAAATCACACTTTTGGGAAATTATGTCTGCTTCAACCACTCATTTAGGGGCAAATTCAGTCTGACGACGCCAGATAAGCGATGACGGCGTCTTTCACCATACGGCGGTGTCGTGCACAGCTCTGCGCACTAAGCATGTTGATTCCGAGAACAGAAGACACAGTGTGATGGTTGCCGACGCGATAAAAACAAAAAGACGTATAGAAAATATGCAAGTCCACAGGGGTTATTTCTCTTTTAAATAGACCCAAAGCCATTCCACGATTCAGAATATCAGCTATTACCATCATAATCCTATAGCTTACAGTGCTATCAATTCCCGTTTTTCGCAGATGTTCACCTTTATTTATGTTTTCGATCATCACGATTCTAACAAAATCTTCGTGTTTTTCGTGATAGTCGAGAGTAAAATCGATAATACGCTCCAATGCTTCAACCGGGTCAGTATTGCGTACGTCAAGATGCTCCTCATCTGAACGAAGACTAGGATAAACCTTCTCCAAAACGGCCTTATACAAGCCATCCTTATCTCCGAAGTGGTAATAGATCATACCTTTCGTTGTACGGGTTCCCCTGGCGATCCGATCTACCCGCGCGCCCGCCAGACCGTATTCAGCGAATTCTTTCAATGCGACTTCCAGAATATTTTTCCGTGTCTGGTCTGCATCCCGCAGAAAGGGAGGATCATCACTCATTCGTTAATTCTCTCGTACCTTCAATTGCTTAGGGAGGTTTCGTTCATATAGGAAAAATACCCCATTATTCTATCACGGTGAATTGAGGGTCTCAAAGCGTGAGTAGTGTTTGGTTTGGCTGGTTGGGTGTCCTATGCGTTCGCTTGCTGACTATCTAGTTAGTCTGAACGATCTAAGGCGGCCGGATTCCTTTGCCGCAGAACAGGAGAAATGTCTTGCATTCGATCGACCAACCCTCCAGTCGGCCAGCCCTTCTCCTAGCCTGGCTTTTGGCAATCGCCCTATTCGTCACAGGGCTCTACTTTTTCAGTGGTGGTATCTGGCTGCTAGTCCTTGGCGGCAGTCCTTATTTCGCCCTGGAAAGCATCCTGCTTCTCACCTCTGCCTGGTTTTTAATGCGGAGGCAATCGCTCGCTTTTCTTCTTTTCATGATTTTTTACATTACGACAGTACTGTGGGCATTCGGCGAAACGGGCATTGATTTCTGGCCCTTGATCTCCCGACTGTTTGTGCCGTCCGTCTTCCTGCTCGTTTTCTTTGCTCTTCTGCCCTATCTGCGCCAAATCAGCGGTAAGACGCCACTCCGTGGTCCGTCTTATGGACTATGCTTTTTGACGTGCATCGGTCTGATTGGGGCTTTCGCCGAGATGTTCATTCCACATGCCCCTGTCGCGGGCCCGACGCAAGAAGCGCCACTCGCCAGCACCAGAGACGGCACTGGAGACTGGAGTGCGTATGGACGCACGGCGGCTGGCACGCGCTTCGCTCCTTTTTCGGAAATCAACCGCGATACCATTTCCCGTCTCCATCAGGCTTGGACCATCCACACGGGAGATATTCCAATCAGTCCCGGAGGAAATGGTGCGGAAGACCAGGAAACGCCCCTGCAGATCGGCAACACGCTCTTTCTCTGCACACCGCATAACAATGTCATCGCCGTCGATGCGGATAGCGGTAGCAAGCGCTGGGAAGCACATGTCAATTCCCAGTCGAAGATATGGCAGCGTTGCCGAGGGCTTGGCTATTTCGATGCCTCTGCCTCTCTCCCGGTTACAACCAACGCTCTTTCCGCACCTGCACCGATCTCTCACGATCCGACGGCTCCGTGCGACAAGCGTCTTTTCACCAATACTCCCGATGGCCGACTGATCGCTATCGACGCCCAGACGGGCGAGTACTGTCAAGAATTCGGAACCCATGGTACCGTAAATCTGCTCGAAGGGCTCGGCACCGCTCCGGATCCGCAATATCAGGTTACTTCACCCCCCACCATTGCCGGTACGACTGTCATCGTTGGCGGTCGCATTGCTGACAACGTCAAAACCGATATGCCCGGTGGTGTAATTCGCGGTTATGATGTCATCAGCGGCACCCTTCGGTGGGCTTTTGACGCTCGCAATCCTGATCCGAACCACAAACTAGCCGAAGGAGAGACCTACCGGCGGAGCTCCGCAAATTCCTGGGCGCCGATGTCCTATGATGCGGCAATGAATACGGTCTTTATACCGATGGGTAGTTCATCCGTGGATCTATGGGGTGCCAATCGCACACCGGAAGACCATAAATACGCCACTTCCATCCTCGCCTTGGATGCAACGACAGGCCGTATACGCTGGGTCTACCAGACCGTGCATAATGATCTGTGGGATTTTGACATCCCGATGCAACCCACGTTGATTGATGTGCCGACGGCCCATGGCACTAGCCCAGCGGTTGTCTTCGGCACCAAATCCGGGCAAATCTTCGTTCTCGATCGGGCAACGGGCCAACCATTGACGGACGTCAAGGAAGTCCCCGTGCCCAAAGCCGATATTCCGAATGAACACTATTCCCCCACCCAGCCCGTCTCGGTCGGCATGCCACAGATCGGCGCTGGCCCGCTGAGCGAGGCGGATATGTGGGGCGCGACGCCATTCGATCAACTTGCCTGTCGGATCAGCTTCCGCTCCATGCGCTACACGGGTCTGTTCACGGCTCCAGGCACGGATACTTCGCTAAGCTTTCCCGGCTCACTGGGTGGCATGAACTGGGGCGGCATCTCCACTGATCCCGATCACCACTATATTTTCGTCAATGACATGCGCCTCGGTCTGTGGGTGCGGATGGTCAAGACATCGGCCCCAGCCCCCACACCCTCAGCGGGACAAAGTGAGAAGGTCGAAACAGGCAAAACCGGATCGGCCAGTGGCGGCGAAGCGATCAATGCCGGGATGGGTGCTGTGCCGCTTGGAGGCACGCCGTATTCTGTCGTGAAGAACCGCTTTATGTCGCCGCTGCAGATCCCCTGTCAGAAACCGCCCTTCGGGACGCTTTCTGCAATCGATATGAGGACGCACAAAATCGTTTGGCAAGTCCCGGTTGGCACAGTGCAGGATACGGGTCCCTTCGGAATCAAGATGCATGCCAAAATGCCAATCGGCATGCCAACGCTGGGGGGAACACTCGCGACGAAAGGTGGCCTCGTCTTCATCGCGGGAACACAGGATTATTATCTACGTGCTTTTGACAGCGCGACAGGAAAAGAGGTCTGGAAAGCCCGTCTGCCCGTTGGTAGCCAGGGCGGTCCAATGTCTTATGTCTCGCCCTCGACGCATCGCCAATACATCGTCATCTCGGTTGGCGGTGCACGACAGTCTCCCGATCGTGGAGACGACGTCATCGCTTTTGCATTGGATAAACAATAACGTTCGTTCCTGCGGCCTCACACCGGCCGCAGGAATAATTACGTTACATCGTGTAGATCTCCTGAATGTAAGGGGCGGCTCACGCAACAGTTCACCGAGCGACCGGGAGATATAACGGGAGCCTCCTGTCATTCAGGAGTTTCTTCAATCTTCCGCCACAAGGGCATGGATCAGATCTTTTGCCCACCTGCCCTGGCAATCCATTTCACTGAGGATGTTTTCCTTTGCTGACATGCCATCGGTTTCGACCTGCAGCCTTGGCAAGGTAAAGGGCTCGATCCGCGTCTTCAATCAGGTAACGATAATCAGGGTGGCCATCAAATGTGGCGATGCCGAATGATGCCGTCACGTGAATATCGTTTCCATTAACCGCCAAGGCAGAGCTCCGCTCAATCGCTTCGCGAATACGTTCAGCAATCTGAATTGCTTTTTCCTCTGCTGTTTCTGTCAACAGAACAAGGAATTCCTCTCCCCCATACCGGAAAACAAAATCACTCATCCTGCACTGCGCGAGCAGGATTTTAGCGACAGATCGCAATACGGAATCACCAGCGACATGCCCGAGTTGATCATTGATGGATTTGAAATGATCAATGTCCACCATAAGGACACTGAAAGGGACGTTCCGCCTTAAAGAAAGAGAGACTTCTCGACCCAGAATGGTAGGCAGAAAGCGTCGGCTTAGTGTTTGGGTGAGCGGATCACGACCATTCTCCACAGCTTCGGCCGTCTTGAAAAGCTGGTCCATCATGTAATGGATTTCTTCCAGCGCACCCTGGAGAGCCTTGATGGCCTTTGGCGACACAGGCCGTTTGGATACCAGCGTAGGAACAAGCTCGTTATCAACGTGTTCCACGGCCTTCGAGACGACGTCGATTTCTGGCGCTCCCTGAAACAGGACACTCCCCTTATGTCTCAGCCAGAGACCGAACGCAGAGTCTGAAAGAGTGCTGGATGAATCTCCCCCGTAACAAATATCAAGAAGAAAAGACTGCCCCCATTCCAGCAATGCGGCACGCTGTGTCTCTCGTTCAAGGCTTATGTCTTTTCCTAATGACATAAGCCGAAACGCCTCGTTGACCTCCACTTCCTTTCGCGTTCCCTTTACGAACTCGAGGCTCATCACCTCGATTGCGATATCGATCATGTCTTCAGCATATGCGGTGCTCATGGAATACTCCGATCCATTCAGTCCAAGCGACTGAATGAACATGCGCAGTTTTCTTTTCAGGAGACGTGCTCCGTGCATCACCACATGAATCGGGATCTGAATACGCGCATGCGCCGCACCAATCCGCTGTTGAGTCTGTACAAGGTTAGCTGCGTCAGGCGCATCATGAGAGAAAAGCTCCTTCAGCCAACGCACCAGTGCCACCCGAAGGCGCGTGTCGACGATTTCGTTTGAAAGGAAGGGTGCTGCATCAGCGTTGCCCAGGAGGACTTCATAAAACCGCTGCACACAGTCCTTCGCATGCCTGTCGATCACTTCGGCTACGGTCTCGCGCACATGTTCAGGCGTCTGTGCTATCAGGTTTTCCCACTCCTTCTGGGCAATAGGCGGCTCTTGTACTTCACCGGAAGCAATTGTCATAAAATGATTTTCCGTAAAATTATGGTCTGACCTGCGGGATAGAAACTGCAACAGCAGCATCCGCATGAGTTTTCAGATGTGATGGTGATCCCGTGGCGTGCCGCCTTAGCGCAGCCTTCGTGTCGCAACGATATTCGAGAGCAGGACGAGGGAAGCAGAGTAATAATCAATATTTCCCCTCAATACGGAAACGAAACCGTTCTCGAACCCGCAAGCCCCACCAATGGCGTGAAATCCTTCGGGAGCCCCATAAGGCGCTGTTTCATCTGTCTTCAGATCTATCCAGGCGGGCAACACGCCTGAAATGTAAGCGTGCCAGTAGCTTACGAACGGGTTCGCAAGCTCCGGATCCAGCATGCCCCCCCACTGAAGGTATAAAGGTATCCGGATTGCGTCGTAAGAAAACCGGGGGGGCCAGCCCGAAGCGATCTCTGGCGTGTCCTGGTCCTTACCAAGCGTGATCCAGTCAGGCGGCAGGCCCCATTTACCAAAACGTGCCTGCCTGAGCAGATCCATTCCGTCATCAATGGCCTGCGACCATGCCTCTGCATCGTCAAGGTCCCGTGCTGCCCGCATTGACGGAATAATATAATAGGACAGGTTCAGCGTAACCTTGCCGGGCAGCAGAAAGCCCGCAAGACCTGGAAGAAGAACAAGACGACCGTTAAAATTAACGAGAAGTTTTTCCCGGACACTAGAATAGATTTTCTTCGCCTGCGTCAGAAGATATGACCGATGCCATTTCTGTGCGGCCAGAGTCAGGGCAAAGGCAATCAGAAGATCACCGTCCGTAGCATTATTATGGTCAGGCACATGAGGAACGGCATTACTGATATACCGCCAGGAGAAAAGTGCATCCTGTGGCCTGCGGAGCGTGGTGGCAGTCCAGTTCCAGAGTTTGTCGAAAGAAGGCTGATCATCGAACGCAACCGCAAAGAGCATTCCATATCCCTGCCCCTCACTATGGGATGCGACACCATCATGAGCGTCGATGATACGCCCGTCGGAGGTCATAAAACGCCGCTTGTACTCTTCCCACAACGCATCTGCCGTCGCTGCAAAAGCATATGATTCGGTCGCGGCCAGAAGCGAAGTATAAAAAACTCCTTTCATCACCGTACGCCTGTTGAATGAAGCGGCTGGTACGGCGGGGTCACACATTCTGTTTTTCACTGCATATATCCTGTCAGGTACTGTCTCGCTTGGGGAATTCAGCGAAAAATCTCGTTGAGTTTTTTTGCGGGTGTGACGCCTGTGCTCCCGTTCCGATCCAAAATCGCGAATACTCTGGAGAGCTGAATGCTACCGACGTCCGTGAGTGAATTCTCTTTCGTCAGAACTGCGTCTGCCTTGCTGGTCACGGCATGAGGTAAAGCCGTTGCCAGATCTGGGGACTGTCCCAATGGTTCAGCATGTTCTGCTTCGTTCTCAGCCGGTGTCACGTAAGGTGTCTGTGGAATGAGAGCGACATTATCGAACGAATGGTATCTGAAATCCGGCTTTCCCATTGCGTTGCTCAGCGAAGCGATGTCGGATGGAATTTGTGACATGCGCTCAACCTTTCCGACGCATTGAGCGGGCGATAGTGGCTCTGTTCATTTTCCGTACTCGAAAAGTAGACTTCCGGGAGCGCTGGAAGGGGCCTGTGGATCCCATTTTATCCGGCAGTCTTCAGCTGCATCGGGCTGGTCCATCAGCCACTGTTCGTAGAGACCTGCCTGGCACGCTGTCAGCCAGCTTCCTGGCGGAGTGCCCGTACTGCCCAGTGATGGCAGCCCCTCATGGGTGAGCCGAAGGCTCGCCTGCGCTTCGTCAAGGGAAAGGCGCGTCTGCCCCCAGCCCAGCGTTGCAAGCTGGACGTTCATTTCCAACTCGAGGTCGAGCAGCGTCCCACATGGCGGCAAAGTTGCCCGGCGGCCAATCCGGCGCCCAACCTTGTGGAGGAAGCTGTCCCGGGCCTCAGACCCGGCCTGCTGATCAAATTCGCGGGCAAGCTCTGTAAGCAGCAGCGTAAAATCAACGGTCACTCAATGCACTCCGGAAAAGTCGTAGTGAACCGACAGGTTCACATCTGTCTGATTCCAGGGACCCGACTTCTGATAGAGAAAATGACCACCGACCTTCAGGTCAGGGGTAATGTGATAATAGAAAAGCGCTTCTATGCCGCCTGAAATTCCAGACGAGGATTTCGCGGGATCGCGATCGCTGTACTGGTTCAGCACACTGGTAGAAACACCGGCACAGGGCGTCGTCGTTGATCCATCTGCCGCAGCCAGCGTCTGCTGTAGGGCACAGGATTGCGCGGCGGCGTAATAGGCTGCCGCCTGCTGCTGATAGCTGCTGTTGAGCGGGAAAAGCAGCGTGCTGCGCTGGTGATAGGCCTGAAAGCCGCCAAAGCCGGATGCAGCCCAGTCCCACAATCCCTTATGCCCGGCATAACGCACGGGTATGGTCAGGGAGAAGAAAGACTGAGGAGAGAAATAGCCACCGTTTCCCGGAGTATAGAGGAACTGGTTATTATTATACCCGAACCAGTCAACGTCCGCGCCAACATGAACCTTGTTCATGCCATCGTCATAGATACGGAGGCTGCCCCCGCCCCCTGCCTCATAACTGACATTGGACTGGGTATTACGACCATAGATGTAAGCACCGCCGCCGCCGGCATAGAGAGAGAAGGCATCATCTCCATATTCGAACTGTGCATGAGCTCTGTTTCTGATCACACCGCCCCATGTGCCCTCCCCTCGCATTCCAGCGTATGACAGGACGCTATCAGTGATGGCACGCCGTTCCAGCGTCGTATGGAATGTCAGGTTCGGGGCGATCCGGGGGGTCAGTTCAATACCACCCAGAATATTGGTCACGGCAAAGCCAAGCGGCGACGTGCCAATATCTCCCTTGAACCAGCCAAGGGAATAATAAAGGTTCGTACCCACGCCATAAGCCGAGCGACGACGTATCGCATCACTGTAGCAGGAGGAACTCGTGACGGGATAAGGCGCACAGTTTACGGCTGTCGTTCCGGTCTGCCACAGTCCCTCGCGATAATCGAGATTTCCAGTGCCGGACGCGAGTACTGTTGGATCAAGAATAATACCCAGCCGTCCTGAACCAACCGTCATGGCACCTTCCATTTTCAGATCGGCACGGGAAAGTTTGGTCAGGCCGGTTCCGGAACGCCCCAGAAACTCGGGGGTAAGATCCACAGTCGGAGCATAGGTCTGGCTGACGCGGCTTTCATCTTCCTGAATGCCGCTCAGCATCGGATCCTGCTCCATCTCGGATTTGCCATGCTCCTGCTGTCGGAACGGATTAACGTCCTCAGCCAGGTATCCATCCGTCCGTCGAACCTGCGCGCTTCGGAGTTCTCTTGCCTGCACGAGGTCTTCAAGACTTTCCTGCCAGTTCCCATCCATCTCAGCCACACGGGCGGCTGCAATCCATGCACGGGGATCAGAAGGCGCCTGTTGCTTAAGAGTGTCGGCATTGGCTCTGGCTTCGTCTTTCTGACCAGCCTGAGCTTCCAGCCTGACCAGTGCAAGCCTGGCTTCCAGATCGTCCGGATCACGATTGACAACGGCGCGTATGATTTCGTCCGCCTTTGCGGTCTCCTGGCGGGCTTCATACAGGCGAACAAGGGCCATACGGGCTGACGTGTCAGACGGATTTTCCGCAAGAACAGGCCTGAGGGCTTCATAAGCCTCGACCTGATCGCCCTTTGCATTCAGCTGATCCGATCGCGTTACAGCCAGGCCTGTTGTAATGTCCTGGCGCTCGCGCTCCTCTTCGGCAGTCAGGTGCGCACCGACAAGACCTTCCATCAGATGCCGCGCTTCATCTGTTTTGCGAAGGCTCAGGAAACTGCCCGCATATGACAGCCTCTGCTGTGGCGTCAGATGGGAGGAAGAAGACATGAGACTTCGAAGAAAGAATACGGCAAGAGCTGACTTGCCGGCACCAATCAACTGGTTTGCAACGCCCGTGCCTCTCACCCCGGTGGGATCGCTCATGGTGTCAGCCAGTCTGCGGACATAGAAGCGGGCATCAGTGTCATCCGACGGCAGAGTAGCGATGCGATCATGATCTTCGAGACGCATTTCGACCTCCCTGATGGAAGGCGTGTGGGCCTGGGAAGGTAATGTTCGAAGAAGCTGCCTGATCCTGTCAAAATCATTAACCTGACTGCTGAAGAACAAGGCGGCCTGTAACTGTTCCACAGTCAGATGACCCGCAGTCGACAGGAGAGGCTCCATGACCTCCTGCGCTTCCTGCGGCCGGGAAGACTGCAAAAGAGCCTGAGCCAGATGAAGTCTGATCCACGGATCATCCGGTTTTTCCGACAGGGCAGAGGTCAGCAGAGTGACCCTTTCTCCGGCGTTATCCGCCCTGCTCGCCTCTGCCTGAAGATCTGCCGCACGCATGTCGTGCAGGAAACGGTTTCCCATACCCGGGATACGTCGCGCGAGTGCCTGAGCCTCGGTCACCCGGCCATCCGATGCCAGAAGTCCACTCAGCCCCTGAAGCGCGGCAATATTGCCAGGTTCTGAAGCGAGCACACTCCGATAGCCCCGCTCGGCTTCAGCCATTCGCCCTTGCCTGCGATCCATATCTGCGAGTTTGACTTTAAGCGCCGTCTGATCGGGTGCCAGTTCCAGCGTATCGACAGCAAGCTGTCGTGCCTCGGCATAACGCCCCGCGGCAATCAGACTGTCTATCCTGTGATAAGTACCAGCCAGTTTCGAGCCAGCGAGAGCCTGCGTCCAGCGTGCGGCCTCAGCCGGATTCAGCTGCGATGCACGGTTCAGAAGTGTCGTGGCTTCGTCGGAACGTCCCTGTCGCAGACGAACGAGCCCGAGGCCTCCTACGGCGTCAGCGTCGTCCGGATGGGTTAGGAGCACATTATTGAAGTCACGCTCCGCCTGCTGAAGATTGGCATGATCCAGAGCCTGGAATCCCTCGGTACGGATCTGGGCCAACTCTTCACTCGGTGCATGCTCCGCCCGGCTGCGCTGTTCCAGTACGCCACGGTCCTGTGGAAATACCGACAGAAAGGCATCGTAGAACGGCATGCTGCGAGGTGTTGCAGGAAGCCAGTAAAGCGCTGTGCGCCACGCCCGTCTAACGGAAGCTCGCTGTTCGCCCGAAAGAGCTGAAACACCTGCCAGTCGTTGCAACCGCTCCATTCCCTCAGAGCGTGTCTCCTCACTCCAGGTCAGCGATTCAGCATAACCAATCTGGGCAGCAATATTGTTCCGGTTGGTACGGATAAGTGAGCGCAGTCCGGCAATGCCTTCGTTTCGCAATGGCTTGGCTGCGGCCATCACCTGATAGTATTCCAGCGCGTATCCATCAGGCGGCCCGTTTGGAAACAGACGCTTGTATATACGCACGGCTTCTGTCGCTTTCCCTGAACGGGCCAGCGTTCGTGCCTCATCCAGAAGAGGGCCGGAGACAAGACTGCCTCTCATGACGGAATCCAGCTTTTGTGCCGTCTCCGGATTGCTTCCCTGAAGAGTTTTCAGAATTTTTCCCGAGGCTTCAACATCCCCTTTCTGAGCCGCCCACTCCCCTTCGATTTCCAGAACGTCCGGATTTTGAGGCGCTATCTGGCGTGCCTGCGCCAGTGTTTCAGCCGCCCAGTCATACTGGTTCCGGTCGAGCCAGTATCGTGTCTGTTTCAACAAAAGCGCGACAACGCTTCCCTGGCCATCCTGTGTTGCCGGGAGAGCCGTGGCCTTCTGGGCCTGTACCTCTCCTGGCCACCAGCAGAGTGCACATTGCGACAGACTGGACAGAAACAGGACAGACTTATGCCGAGGCGACAGAAAAGGGACTTTCATCGTGCCTAGACGCCCTGATCCGAGAATTGAACCGCATCCATGACACGTTTGCGCAGCATAGCCTGATATATGACAGCCTTATGGAGGCTACGTCCGATCAGGAGAATGGCGACGGCAGCCGCGACAATGATACGGAATGGATGCTCACGGAAGATACGCTCGATATTCACCCAGAAAGGGAGGCTACCCACGGTGTAGGAGATGCCATTGCGGGATGCGACGACATGACTGCCATTAACAACTGTCAGGTCCCCTTGAATTCCCCGCTGCTTTTCCGGATCACGCATGGCATGGACCAGTTCGTCCAGCCCCTGCGGTGTCCCCGCCAGCATCATGACAAGCGAGCGATGCGACGCATAAGGCGATTGTGCCGCAATGAGCGCTCCGCCGCTCTGAAGACTGAGTGCGCCCTGAAGCTTTACCGTGCCGGTGTCAGAAACGGCGTTTCCTGCGAGATCGGTGAAGAAATATCGAACACCATCCAGCATTGTTCTCTGCCGGAAATGGAGCTTGCCATTTTCAAGAGTATAAGGCGTTGCAGCTAAAAGTGATGCGTATGACCTGCCCAGGCCAAGTGTTCCGAGCACCAGAACGTCCTGATCGGGAAAGGTCTTGGCAGAGGCCAGTGCGCTCTCGCCGATCAGGGTCATCTTGTCTGCCGGATACCACGTATAGGAACCTATGGTGCCCATCAGGTCCAGAAAGGCCGTTGTTACCGCCGTATCGGGCTGGTCCGGCAGGCAGATGACCGTTTCGGAAAGGTCGGCAAGGCGCGTGAAGGGGAAAGCGCTGTTTGCAAACATTGCGAGATTGGGAAGGACGGCAAAGTGATATGCCCGCCTGAAATCAAGCGTAGAGTCCGGATCAATACTGACCGTGATGTCCTGCCCGGACGCAGCAATCTGTGTATTTTCAGCCGGACGACCACTGAAATAGAAATCCAGCTGGTTCTGCGCATAGACGCCCCAGACCGGGAGTTTGATCCGGTCCTGCTGCAAGGCGGAAATCGACGGGAAATAGCGGGAGACCCACAGGGGCAGAAGGGTGGGGGCTCTCCAGGAGTAGCTCCGCAGATACAGACCATTGAGACTCACATCCACATGGGAGCGATCCAGATCGACCATTGCTTCCAGAGGCCCATTGATCCCGACTTCGGCGAGAAATGGCTTATCCCGCCAAGTATAGAGATCAGGCAGGACACGGAAGGGGATACTGAGTGTACCAGGAACGTACCCATGGCCAGTGAGCGCAGCATCACTGACCAGTTCCCCAAAACGTACTACCCGGCTTGTCGGTATGAACGCCGGTGCGTCATAAGGGCTTCTGGCCAGGGCTTCTGGCGCGCTCACAGCCTGTGACGCATTCTCGGAAAGTGCTTCTGGCAGAAAGGCGACTGCACGCGCCGCTTCCTGAACCTCTTCTGTGGTACGCCCCGTGATAACCAGTACAGTTCCGTTACTATCTTTGGGATTGGCAACTTCGGCTACAAATGGCCCGTTGACAGATGCCGGAAGAAGAAGTCCCGACGGCAGCAGACTTACTGGAGCAATAGCCACCGCATTGCCACTTGCCGGGAGATATCTGCTGACAGGAAACGAGACATGTCGAACATCAGTGATCTTCCCGAACCAGCCTGCCATGATCGCAGCGCCGCGCAGATCGGCCGGAGACTGATGATCGGGAAGCACAAATGGCAGCACGACGGGATCAACAGCATGGACATCAAGAAAGGGGGCGGGAAGACGGTTAAGGTGACGCTGCGGCGGCAGGGGTACGGTCGTCAGCGTCAGAGAGGACATGCCTCTTATTTCAGCCCATATATCGACCGTTTTTTGAGACAGAGCCGGCGTCTCGTGATCCGACGGGCCACTTCCCAAAGAGAAGGTCAGGGTATTCTTTTTCGTAAAAAGCACAGGATCAATGTCGAAACTGATCGCATCGAACACAGTACGAGAGCGATCCATGGTGATCGTTCCGACATACTGATCATTGAAGCGTATCGTAATGGCTCCGCCCATGGCGACGAGCTGGGGTGAAAAAGCTCCACTCAGGACGAGATGTGCCCCTGTAACAAGACGAGACGAGGGGACGGAGATATTGACCCCCTGAATGGAAGCCCAGGGCAACATCCGCAGAACCGAGGGAGTTCCGAAATACATGAGCGAAAAGGTTTGCGGCGTTGCGCCTGCGATCGAAGAAATGACCGGCGCCGGTGCATTCGTATTAGTACCGATATCGGGTAAAGGAACACTGTCTCCAGCATCCACGGGCGAAGAAGGCAGCGCCTGAGCGTAAACCTCCCCGCTCATCGCAATACCCGTCATCAGACCGATGATCAGGAGAAGGGCCGTCGAACCTTGTTTTAGAGGGCGCAGCACTATTCTCTCACGTTTTTTCCTGCGGGCAGCGGCAAAATCTTTCGCCTGCTGTTCGGCATTCAGAATTCGTTTGTCGCGCTCTGCATAGGCAGCAGGCTCATCCCGTTTCAAAAGGCTCCCGAAACAGCGCAGAAGCAGCCATGCGCTCCGTAGCGGACGGTCCGGCGCATAGTTGTCCCAGCCAAGCCAAGCGTCTGCCCGGCCAAACATGAACCGTACAATCACCGCTTCTTCCCGCGGGGAAACAGGAGTCCAGCGCAGGCTGACCTCATCTTCTTCAACAAGTACAATTCTTGCGAGTACTTCCGGCTCATCTAGCTGCAGGCAGAGGCGCACTGTCATATCTGGCCTGAGCTGGCTAGCGTATTCAGGCGGAACGTGAATTCTGCACCCACCTCGTGAGACATCGATCGTGATGCCTTCGACGAGAAGGCCATTCTGCAAATCCAGCGTCAGCGGGAATATAGCAGCAAGTCTGGGACTGTGCCTGATCTGACGCGTTTCCCGCCCGACAAGAATGGCCCCAAAAACCAAAAGAGCATTCAGTGCGGCCCAGAAGCATGTCGTCCATAACGCATTCAAAACCATAACATCATGCTGTCTGAAAAAAATTCTCCACACCCCGGAAATAACCGCTGCACAGAGCAGAATCAGAATGACGATCTGCGGCCAAATGGCACGCATATCCGTATATTCCTGCTTCACCAGCCCGCCCTTGTCGGTCACATTGAAGCGGCCCCGTCGTGGGAAAATCAGCGTCATGAGAGTAATTGGGGCAATAAATGGCGCAAGCGCGATGTCATAGACTTCGCTCCAGAAGGAATATCGCCAGTTTCTCTGGACGTGAGACGCTGTTGCGACGGAATGGAAAAAATGGGGCAGTACATAGACAGCGAGAGCCATGGGAGAGGCTGCTATCAGCGTTTCTCCAAAAAAGAGATATGCAAGCGGCGCCAGAAGGAAGATGAGACGCGGTATCGCGAAGAGAAAACTCATCGTCGCGGACAGGTAACAGAGCCGTTGAGCAAACGTCAGACCTGGTCCGAACAACGGATTATCCACACGAAAAATCTGCGTCATGCCTCGCGCCCATCGTGCGCGCTGACCGATATGAAGGATAAGACGTTCCGTTGCCAGTCCGGCGGCCAGGGGGAGACGCAGATAGGCGCTGGACCAGCCTGCCCTTTGCATCCTTAATGCCGTATGGCAGTCCTCTGTCACGGTATCAGTCGCGACCCCGCCAATCTCCTCCAGAGCCGTCCGCCGCAGTACCGCGCACGAACCGCAGAAAAATGCGCTATTCCAGAAATCATTCCCCGGTTGCAGTAGCCCGTAAAACAGATTGCCTTCCGGAGGAACGGAAAGACCTTCTGAAAGATTTCGTTCAAAGGGATCAGGAGAATAAAAGTAATGAGGGGTCTGAATCAGACCTATACGGCGGTCAGCGATCATCCATCCCATTGTAGACTGTAGAAAAGCGCGCACGGGAATATGGTCGCAATCGAAAATTGCGATGTATTCACCAGAGGTAAGAGAAAGAGCATGATTTAGGTTGCCAGCCTTTGCATGAGCATTATCGGCACGCGCGATATAACCCGCGCCACAGGCTTGCGCGAATTCGAAAAACTCACTTCGATGCCCATCATCCAGAATGTAAACGTTCAGTCGATCTGCCGGCCAATCCAGCCCCAGACAGGCCAGAACTGCCATACGAACTATCTGCAGGTCCTCATTATAAGTTGGAATATAGACGTCTACAGAAGGCCACGTCTCGATCCTGTCTGGCAAGGCGGCTGGTTTGCGTTCAAGCGTGTGCAATGTCTGAAAGTAGCTTAAGACAAGCATGATCCCCGCGAAAAATTCCGCGAATATAAGAGCTCCACTTAAGGCAGCCTGAGCAAAATCCTCGAATTCAACCGTTTCTGTGAGACGCCAGACAAAATATCTTAGAGAAACAAATAGCGATAATAGTTTGAGAATAATCGCCGCATTTTCATTGCGCACTCTATCTACGACAAAAAAAGCAAGAACACCCGCAACAGCAAGAACAGCCTGATTTTCCACAGATAGAGGAATGGTTGCGGCCCCTCCAAAAAGGAGCGTTCCGCCTACCGTCGCAAACGCAAGGTGACGCGCTCTTATGGAACGCCACGCGGCAAGAGAGGACACTACCATTTTCTATCGAAATCCGAACTGAACAAAGAAAGAAGCGGCGACGCATGCGTCGCCGTGCTGTCCGTCCCTTGCCTGCATTAAGCCCTGCTGCAATTTCATAGATGCGTCACAGCAACGGTATTCCAGTCGGGCCGCACTGGACCTCGATTGCCAGACGTTCTTCATGAGCAAGCTCTGCCAAAGCCGCGCAATGATACCGGGAGCCATGCGCAGCAGCCCGAGCAACGTGCCACCACGCACCCAGATCGCTTTGCCCTATCCCGCGCAGCCGAGCGCCCGTGCCGTAATTGTACTCTATGGTCCAGCCCTCATGGCCAGCCTGCGCCAGATCGAAGCCTCTCTCATGTCGCTCAACCGGCTGAGCACCTTCAGGGAAACTCGTTTTCATTCCCCATCAACCATTACTGGGGACGAAGGCCCTTCCGTAAAACTCAGCTTCCCAAACTCGATTACCAAATCGTCTGCCACATGCCGATCAACCACTTCATACGTCATGGTATCGTTGATCAGATCTTTCCCATTGAAACGAAAAGACATCCCGCCCGGCACACCTGGCAAACGACTGTTCTCTTCCGAGACCCCTCCCGCCACTGACGAGGCAGTATGACCTTCCTTTTGCAACAGAGAATTGCCGGATGCCAAAAACGGTCGTTT
>NZ_JACRVU010000037.1 GCF_018811945.1 Gluconobacter sp. P1C6_b | reverse complement strand
ATTTCCGCCAGAACCTGCTGATCCACGGGATCCTGCCGGTTATGCCCTCACGAAAAGACCGCAGTGTTCCACAAAAAAACAGACTGGCGACGTTACAGGGACCGCAACCGCATCGAGCGGATGTTCAACCACCTCAAGCAGATGCGCCGCAGCGCGACCCGCTACGACAAGACCGCCCTGTCCTTCATGAGTTTCCTCAATATCGCCGCAGCAAGGCTCTGGATCAACTCTTTTGTCAACGTGACCTAGTTCTGATGTTCAAAATCCTGGTGATCCAGACGTTGAACAACCTGTCCGATGAGCGGACAGAATACCTGATCAACGACCGTCTCTCCTTCATGCGCTTTCTGGGGCTTGGGCTGTCGGATTGTGTGCCTGATGCCAAAACGGTCTGGCTGTTTCGTGAGCGTCTGACCCCGGCTGGTGCGATTGAAAGACTGTTTGAGCAGTTTGACGCGACGCTGCGTAACGCCGGCTATCTGCCAATGTCAGGCCAAATTCTGGATGCGACATTGGTAGCAGCCCCAAAGCAGGGCAATACCAACGATGAAAAGACGGATCTGCGGGAAGGACGGGTCCCACAGGACTGGCAGGACAAGCCGTCCAAGCTGTCCCACAAGGATCGTCATGCGCGCTGGACGTTGAAGTTCACCAAGGGGAGACGGCAGGAGGACGGGACGATCCCTTCCACGGATCTGGCCATCCCGTTCTTTGGCTACAAGTCGCATATTTCCATCGACCGGAAGTTTCGGCTGATCCGCAAATGGAAGACGACAGATGCCGCCGCCAGTGATGGCGCGCGATTGAGAGAGGGCTTGCTTGATAAAACCAATATAGCCTCAACGGTCTGGGCAGACACAGCCTACCGTTCAAAAGCCAATGAGGACTTCATGGAAAAGCAGGGCTTTGTCTCAAAAATCCATCGCAAGAAGCCGCATCTAAAACCCATGCCCCGGCATATCCAGAGATCCAACGCCGGAAAGTCCGTTATTCGGTCGCGTGTCGAGCATGTCTTTGCCGATCAGAAATCACAGACGGGGCTGTTCGTCCGGATGTAGGCATCGCTCGAGCCACCATGAGGATCGGGCTGGCCAATATCGTCTATAAATATGCGCCGCTTTCTTCTCCTCGAGCGGATTAACGCCGCCGCGTAGCAATCCAGAGCATGCAACCATCTCTCTGCTCTCAAAACGCAGAACGAAAATCGCCATCCAGAGCCTTCAATACCAGCCTGCGAGCTCAAAATCATGCAGAAAGGTCTTCAATCAACGATTCTTCGAACCCTCCACCTTATCCGGGATGTTGATGCTGTGACGGTAAGTTACCAGATACTCGATCGTCTCAGGATGTCCACCGCTATCTGAACAGCAGGAGAAGGACGCCTGTCTATAGGTAAAATCAGCCCATAATCGCAAAGTTTTAATGCCGCTTCGACCGGTATAATTGATAGCTGTTCACCAACTCCTGGAGTATGGGTTAGAATGCTGGGCAATGCCGTGAGGGCATCTGTTTTTGCAATATAAGATAGGGTCACCACTAGAGAATTACTGTTTATGATGTCACATGGATAGGAAGTCTTGAAAGACTCAAATACCTGATCGACCTTGCGTCGGGAAACGGTTGATCGCTCCTGCAAAATCCACGGAAAATTTATTGTCTCGCTTAAGGTGACTTTATCTTTTTGAGAAAGAGGATGGCCCTTACGCCCGACAATCGAGAGGGTCTCTACCCCTATTTCCTCATAAGAAAATCTTACGCTGTCGATTGCATCAATGTTGTGACCAATCATGATATCGATATTTCCACCCAGCAATTTGGCAAAAAGTTCACGAGATGTTGCTGAATGAATATTTATATCTATATCGGGGAATTTATTTTTTAATTCCACAATAAAATTAGAAACAATATTGATGATCGCTCCGTCCACCGCACCTATCGATACACGTCCTTCACGGCCATCTATCAAAGCATTGAAATCTTCACGAAGAAGGTCCAATTCGCCCATGATATTGCAGGCACGTCGAACGATTGTCTGCCCAAAAAGATTGAGAGCCAAATTTCTACCATTTCGATCAAAGAGTTGAACACCCATAGCGTCTTCAAGTTCGGTGAGCGTCTTTGATGCCATCGGTTGTGAAATCCCGAGATATCGGGCCGCATTGTGTAGCGTAGAATACTCACTTAGTGTCTTCATTAGATAAAGATGACGAATCTTCAGTCGTTTTTCTTTAAACCAAAACGGCATAAGATGCCGTGACGGAAATGGCATAACAACACACCTTCATTCAGATGAAGAGAAACACATTTCAGAATACATAATGAGCATTTGCGATACGGCCCTTTTTACGGGATAAGTCGTCTCAGAGAGACGCCACTAACATTTTTTCTTTTTCCTGCTAATCTTGAGTGGATTTATCAATACTTACAGTGTGGTTTTCTTGAATAATCAAAGAGAAACATTAAATGCGAGACTGAAAACAACGGCATCCTTGAAGACCGTAGTGCCTCCGATATGGTTTATATATTGAAAGTCCGGCTGGAGTGTCATTCCGGTCATCACATGATAGGTATAAAAAAACTCATAAATATTTTCATGCCCTTGTATGCCATAAGGTGTACCAAAATTGCTACTCTGAAACGGCTGCCCAGCAGTCAACGCAGCTTCCTGTGCCAAAGTGGCTGATCGGCTGAAATTTGCCCATTGAAATGCAATACCAATGGAATCTAGTGACCGTCCCCACATATGGCCGGTATCCATCAGAGCGGCAATCAGATGATGATTCATTGCCGAGGTCTGCCCCTGAGCATAGGAGTATGCTCCAGCAAGAATCAGTCCGTTCGTAGCGCCTTCGCCATGTCGGAGAAGCATTTGATCGGCAAGAACCCACGCGGAAATCTGCCCGCTCTGCTTACGTGGGGCAAGTCCAGAAACAATCCATGCATGCCCATATCTGTCATCATAAAGGTCGTCATACTTCGAATTGTCGTACATGGCACCGACCTTATAATGACCGATAAGGTGATCTTTCCCGAATTCCGGAATCCACCCCAATTCAGCCTCAGTTGAGAGCTTTCCTAAACCATCCTGCCCCCAGGCCCACCCAGAAATACCGCCATTGTAGGAATGGGGTGATACCGCGAACAAACCTCCCATGATGTAGAAATGTGAAGTTGGCATCAGACGTAATACCGTGCCAATATTCCCAGACGGCCAGTCCCTTCCACCGGTAAGATATTTTGTTGGAGTAATATTTCCGCACATCCAGACGTTCATAAAGCTGCATACCCAGGGGGAGTTGTTGAAGAATGTTCCCGTCGGAATCCAGCCCACAGACCAGTCAATCCGGTTCTGCAACCATGATTTCTCGAAATAAGCCCAAACAAGATGGGCTACGACATTGCCGCGCGCGCCATAAATCTGTTGTACCTGATTACCGTTATCACCAAAGATCTGACTGAGGTTTCGTCCATGCCCATTAAGAACAAGCATGTGCAGCCAGAAATTCTTCGACCATGTCCCCATTTCCAGTAACCGTTGAAAATCAACATCCAATGTGACCGCCGTCTGGCCAGTATCAGTTTCGCTTTGCCGCTTCCCACCAATTGGATTTCCGGACAGACTTTCATAATCATCTATGGCCACATAAAGACCGTGCTTTTGCAACCAAGGCTGTGCACCCCACCAGTCCCCCAGCGCATGCGTCGTGCCATACGGGGCCCCGAAAGATGGCGGCCCATAAGGTGACTGTAAAAATCCGGGGATCATGGGACGAGGAGGCTCAATCGAGTCTACCTGTCCGGATGAGCTTTCAAACAATGCTTCAGCTTTCTCGGTCCCCTGGGCCGATTGCTTTGCCGTATCTGGCTGCGCCACCATTGCCACAGAAGAAAACGAGTTACTCGTGGGAGTAAGGGACGCGGCAAGTCCATGCGGGGACCATAGGACAAACATAACCGCAAAAACGAGGTAAAGCCTATTCATGGATGCCATATCATTCTGGAGGAGGATGTGATTTTTTGAGCGACATCCTGCCCGACACACTAATCTAATGCATGGGCAGGATTTTTTTGTTTCTTTACTGCAGCGTATAGGCGCGGATGTAATCGCCCATCTTGGTTCCAAACGTCTGGTGGCCACCATCAGTAGTGACAATGAACTGACGGCCATCTGCCTCATAGCTCATCGGATCTGACTGACCCCCAGCCGGTAGCCGATCTTGCCAGACCATCTTTCCCGTCCTGACGTCGAATGCTCTGATATAATCATCCAGCGTCGAACTCAGAAATGCCAGGCCACCAGCCGTAACGAGTGGTCCACCAAGCATTGGCGTGCCAACTTTAATTGGCAGCGGAACGGGGCTACTGTCCTGAATTGTGCCTATACG
The DNA here is from genome assembly GCF_018811945.1 of Gluconobacter sp. P1C6_b. Lineage (GTDB taxonomy): Bacteria > Pseudomonadota > Alphaproteobacteria > Acetobacterales > Acetobacteraceae > Gluconobacter. The sequence continues at coordinate 16,478 of NZ_JACRVU010000037.1, read as the reverse complement.
ATGTTGCCAGACTATCTTGTGCGTCTTCAGATCGACTGCCGCGATCGTCCCCCACGGCGGGGCCATACAGGGCAAGCCCAAGGGAGAAAGGAACACATTCAGGTTCACACCAAAAGGTGTCCCAAACATCGGTTGCACACCAGTTTCACTGCCAGCAGGCAAAGTAGCACCAGGCTGTGCCGGATTATTGGGACCACGTGGAACCAGCCGCTGCACGAAAGGAATGGATGTCGGATTCGCAATCATGATCTGACGACCCGGATCGATCCCAACACCGCCCCATTCAAACATGCCAACATCACCAGGATAGGCCAAGGTTCCTTGAGTCGAGGGGGGTGTAAACGGTCCTTCGTATCGTAAGCGCTTAAAAATAATGCGGCACATCAACTGATCGAAGCTGGTAGCACCCCACATATCCGCATCTGTCAGAATTGCGCGCGGACGAAAACTGAGATCCGAAAATGGCTGAGTTGGGGACAAATGATCACCAGGCGCTGCTCCTTGTGGCACTTTCGTTTCCGGTGCAGGCACGATCAGGTGGCCATTGCGGCGGTCCAGAACAAAGATATTTCCTGTCTTGGCAGGAATATAAATAGCTGGAACCTTTCCAGCCGCCGTCGTCACATCGACCAGAGCTGGCTGAGAGGGCAGATCCATATCCCAAAGGTCATGATGCACATTTTGATAGGACCAGCGTAACTTGCCAGTCTTCACGTCAAGAGCCACCAGCGAAGAATCATACCGTTCGGAAGCAACCGTCCGATTACCTCCCCAGATATCCGGGTCCTGCGTCCCTAACGGAACATAAACGAGACCTAAATTTTCATCGACAGCCGAGACGGCCCATGAATTAGGCGAACTTGGAGTAAAGTGATGCGTCGCCGAAGGCATCTCGTTGGGGTCCGGATTTGATGCGTCGAACGCCCAGAGCAGCTTTCCCGTATAGATGTCAAACCCACGAATGGCGCCAGAAGGTTCGTGTGTAGACCAGTTGTCGATAACGCATCCGCCCATAATCAAGACCTGATCCGTTACAACAGGCGGTGACGTTCCTTCGTAAAAGCCGGGAATGGTTACATCCTCATACTCTTTCAGGCTAATTTCTCCATGTTGGCCGAAACTTTCACACGGCTTTCCGGTTTCAGCGTCCAGTGCAATCATCCGGGCATCATTAGTCGGCAGGAAAATGCGTTCTGGACAATCCTGCGGTGCAGGCACACCATCAATCGTTGTCGCACCCGGCTTAGTCTCATGATACGAGACACCACGACAGGTTAGATGCTGAAACTCCGGCCGGCTAACGATGTGCGGATCATATTTCCATTTCAACCTGCCCGTTGCCGCATCGAGAGCGAAGACAATCTGATGCGCCGAACAGGTATACAATACATTCCCGATCTTGAGTGGTGTGGCTTCGTTTGTTGTTTCGCCTGAATCGGAGGCCACCCGAAAATCACCAGTCCGAAACTCCCAGGCTAGCTTGAGATGTTTCACATTCTCCGCCGTGATCTGCGTCAGCGCTGAATAATGATTCCCAAGACCACTACCGCCCCACGCAGTCCAGTCCTTGGACGCAACAGGCCCAACGCTCTCCACAGGAGGACGATCGATCGTACCTGCTACGTCATATGGATCATGCAGTGTCGACACCATGAGCACCGCAAGCCCAACAACCACGGTCCCGCTAAGAAACATCATTGGAACACGCACCGGTGCGCGGAGGCTACCCGTGGCTACATAAAGCAACAGCACAAGGCCCAGAGGTCCTAGAATATCCAGCCTGGGGACTAGGGACCAAAAATCCAGCCCTCTTTCAAATAGGGCCCACACAAGTGTCACGAGAAGCAAGGTAGCATAGACTAAAAGCGCATATGCGGATTTTTTGTATAGCAACCATGCAGTTCCGAGAAGAAAACCGCCAGACAGGACATAGAATGGCGAACCGCCCAGAACAGTCAGCCATATTCCACCCAGAAGGAAATAAACACCAATGGCCAACATGACGATGACAAGAGACGTCCCCCATAGGGAACTTCGCCCCCTAAATAGTGAGCCAAATGCCTTACTTTTTTCGACCATGTTCTTTTTTCCCGATTTTCAAGAACAGCAAACCGATCTCGGTCCAATGTGCTGAGCCGAGAAAGATACAGGTCACAGCCTTTATGATTTTTATTTCTAAATATCCAATATCAATTTAAATAAAAAAATCGGCCATTTGGTTATTTTCTCAAAAAAAACGCAGAAATTTAATGACATAGGTTTCTGTAACTTAATGGTCCATTATCACAATTGAGTGTTTTGGGGAGCAATCAAATAAAAGTAATCGTAATTTCCACCTGACCCAAAACACCATTAGAGCCTATTTGGAAAATGGAGGGTTCGAAAAACCTCTTGGCTTTGAGACCCTCCAGATGGCGATCGGGCAGGGCAGGCGGTTCGACAGGCTCACGATTACGCGTTAGCTCTGGAGCGGTTTGTACCATTGGCGGTCATACAGGGCCGTCAAATCTTTCGGGTTGATCTGATCCGGGATTTGTACCGTAGCGTGCTCAGGCATGATTCGTCCTACCGAGATACTCCAGGAGAGCTCTGGCAGAAGGTCGTATGGATTGGCGGCAATGGGCATATTGCCTATTCCGTCTATAATTCTCCACCACCGGCTGAAGTCCTTCATTTTCTGGAAGAGACCCTGGATTACATGCAGGAGGATGGGATGCAGATGATGACCCAATCCTTGATTACCCGGATGGCGTTAGCCCATGCCCATTTCGAAGCTATTCATCCGTTCCGAAACAAAAATGGTCGCGTGGGTCGGCTCTTGCTGCCCTTGATAATGGCAGCTGAGGAATAAGTTCCGCTCTACCTCTCACCGTAGATGGAGCTACGCAAACAGGCTTATTATGCAGCTCTCAAACAAGCACAGCAGAAACGAAAGTGGCTTCTTCTGATCGGCTTTGTATCGAATGCCATTGTTCAAACGGTTAAGGAGTTACGCATCACCCGTGAAGCTCTCAGAACCCTGAATGCTGCATGGTTGACCTGTCGTTCATTTCGAAAGAGATCAGCAGCTCTACGAGCGCTTGATATCCTTGGGGATTATCCGGTTCTGACGGCCCCAAGGCTTGGAGCCTTGTTATCGATTACGCCGCCCGCGGTCAACACGGCGATCAGTCAGCTTTGTCAGGCCGGGATTTTGAGAGAACGGACAGGCTAAACCATTCCCGACAGACCGGCATGATCTGCAGACGTTTTTTCGGGCGTATACATGGGGCTGGGCCGCTTATTTTGCGGTACGAGCTTTTGTCTGCTTGTGGATGGCGCACACATCTGCCTGTGGCAAGAGCCCATGCGCTGCAGGGTATACTCGGGCCGCTCACCCTCTTTTTCATGATCACACTGAGTTTCCAAGGACATAATTTGTTCCGTGTTTTGAGCTGGCTGGGGCTGTTTCGGGGATGAATTAGGCCGCTATCGTTGGAAGAACGTTCGCGGTAAGCGCATCGGAAAGGCCTTTTCGGTCGTATAAGTCGTCGGATGCAATCCGCCAGATCTTCAGACAGGTCGACGACGAAGACCCCGATACCCTGATCATTCGACGGAACAGGCAGCTGAGCGAGTTCCGACATGACCTCACGCAGGATCCCTGCGTCCAGATCCAGAGTGATGCCGATATAGGGACATTCAGGGCTCGCCTCCGTCACACGACCAAGAGCGGGTATTTCAATGCTGACCAGCAGGAACGCCATGGCGCCATACTCGAAAATGGCATCACCAAACTCTACCGCCTTCGCGCCCTGAAGGGTGATGCAGAGCGACGGTTTGTAGACCATACCACTCGGCGGCGTCTTTTCGCTCAGTCTGATGATATTCAGACCGTCGCACCGGACGCGGCCAGGCGAGCCGCCTTTTCAGCCGAGGCACATATACAGACCTGAAAGTGGCCCACGTCTTTGCTCCAGCTTCCAGCTTTACGGCCAGAATGCAGTCTGGCAGAAAGAGAGCGCCGAAAAAGACGTATGTCGGTTTGGTAAGCCCGACGCCCTGAACATGGTTCTGATCATGCTCTCCTGCCAGAGCAGATCCCGCGGCCGGATCACATGGTTCAGACGCCATGATGTGACGGCTGTCGCATATCCTGTCTTCACGGAGACAGGATGTATCAACCGTTCACAGATCTGCCTGCAACGCATGATACAGGGCTTTTCGGATGAAGCTGAATCATATCAACCTCTGCACCAGCAATGTGCTGGCACTCTCTTCCCTGCTTGAAAAGCACTTCGGGTTTATTCTTGAAGAAACACGCGGACAGCACGCTTTTGCCCAGCTTACGGGCACGGATGGCATGACGCTGGTCCTGATGGACATGAGCAAAATGCCCCAGCCCTACCCGCGCAATTTCCATATCGGGTTCATTCTCGATGATCCGCAGGAGGTGCGTGCCCGACATGCCAGCCTGTGCGTCGACGGCTATCTGCCGGGACCGGTGGAAGTCATGACGCGTGGGCGTGACCGCTGGACCCTGTTCTATCACCCTGCAGGTGACGACCTGCTGATCGAGGTCAGTGCGCAGGAACGGGTGTGACTATCGCGCCTGTCGCCTGATCGACTTCCAAGCGCATACCCATGCCTTACTCAACACTCTTGGTGCGTTGGAAATAGATATCGTCATTCCAGATATGGGCAGCTTGCGCGAAGAACTCCGTTATCTTCTCAGTTGTATGTCAGAACGTGCGCGGTCCAAGGACCTGCAACTGTTCTTCGACATGCAGAAGGATCTCGTGGCCGAACGGTCGAGTTTCGCCGACATACGGGCGCGCATTGTGGACGGCAGCCAGTTTCATGCCGTCATCGGACGGGCCATTGAACGGGGCGAGATCGATCCGGCCCGTCTTACGCCCCGGATCGTATCGCTTCCGCTCGACCTCGCCCGGCATGAGATGATAATGACATTTCAGCCCCTGTCTGATGACGCCATCCGCGAGATTGTCGACGGCATCTTCCTGCCACTGGTGCGTCGAGATGAGCCTACTTCATTGATGTGATGTGCCCTCATGCGTTGGTAGTTCCAGCCCCTTGTGGGCGGCAGAAGCGATGCTGGAAATCCCATCTCGCAGGGGCGGAGTGGATGATCCATACAGGCAATCGCCTGCTGCTGGCATCCGGAGCCCATTGACGATCCCGTGCATGAGGCACGAAGCTTATGATGGCTCTGCCTGACGCGCTGCCATGTAGCGCCCGGGCGAGATACCAAGCGCCTTGCGGAACATGGTCACGAAACTGGGTACGCTCTCATAGCCAAGGCTGGCGGCGACCTGCTGGATCGAAGCCCCTTCCGCCAGCCACCTCACGGCCAGCATGACAGCGAGTTGCTGGCGCCAGCGACCGAAACTCATGCCTGTTTCCCGGCTCGTTAGCCGCTCCAGACTGCGCGCGCTCATTCCTATCCGCTTTGCCCAGACGTCCAGCGTCGCGCGCTCATCTGGTGAAACCATCATGAGATTGACGATCTGGCGCAGACGGGAATTTTCGGGCATCGGCAGATGAAGATCATCGTTCTCAGCCGAGACAAACTCGTCGAGAAGGACCGCCAGCAGACGTGACGCCGCACCGCCTTCCTGATAGAGGAGCGGCAGATGCGCGGCCCGGATCAACAATTCCCGGAGCAGAGGCGTCACTGAAACGGCACAGCTTCGTTGCGGCAAACGGTGATCGGCGCCCGGATCGACAAAGGCGCAATACCCTTCCAAGGCGCCAGTCGCCTTGATCGCGTGCAACGTGTCACCCGGGATCCACATGGCGCTGCGCGGCGGAACGATCCATAAGCCCCCGTCCATCTCGCAACTCAGCGCACCACGCTGCACCAGCAGGATCTGCCCTTTGCGGTGACGGTGAACATCAAGTTCGAAGCTGCCGATTTCCGTTATCGCCCCGAAGGTCACGACGGGGCGATCAATCTCGTCCGGTTCGATCCACTCGTTCTCTTTATGGGGGTACCTCAGGATCGGCATTGTCGCAATCCGATAACAATCTGTCAGAACATCGTAATGACGTCATTCTCCGCCTCTCTTATCCTCATTGTACCGACCCGTCGAGTCCCCGCCTGACGAAGCGCCGAACAGGAAAGAAAGTCTCCATGAATACGCTGGCCACTTCGCGCGTCGCTGAGACGCTCAACGTATTGCATGAGGAGGCCGAGGTCGCCGACCGCGCGCATATCGCCGCGCGCATCGCACAGATCGAGGAAGCGGGTGGAAACTTCGCTCAGGCGATTCCGCGCTGGCTTGCCGAGGAGCGGGCTGACTATCTTACCATCCATCATGGCTATGCGGACAATTTCCTTTCTGTCTCGCAAGCCTATGGTCGCTTCCTCTACATGATCGCGCGGACCTGCTGGGCGAAACGCATCGTGGAATTCGGGACGTCGATGGGAATCTCGACGATCTATCTCGCCGCGGCGTTGCGCGACAATGGCGGCGGCAAGCTCATCGGCAGCGAGCTTGAGCCCGCCAAGGCGGCGCGGGCACGCTCCAGTCTCGAAGTGGCCGGCCTGGCCGACCTGGTGGAGATCCGCGAGGGCGACGCGCTCGATACGCTGCGGGATGTCGGAGGAGAGGTGGATCTGCTGCTGCTTGACGGCGCTTTCTCTCTTTATCTTCCGGTGCTCAGGCTGGTCGAGCCCTTCCTGACGCAGGGGGCTGCGATACTGGGGGAAAACGCCTTCGACCCGGCTTATCTGGATTACGTTCGCAACCCCGCGAATGGCTATCTTTCCCAGTCTCTGCCGATCGATGACGGGCGCGGGAACGAATTCACCATCAGGACTGCGTAAGACGATGCCGATGAATGCTTCACCCTCTTCGGACCCAATACGGCCAGGCCGTATCAGCCGCACCCTGTTGCGACTCTTCATGAAGCACGCAAGCGTTACGGCATGCGACGACATTGCCGAGCATTTCCGGCTCATTACGCTGGAAGGCCCTACTCTCCGAGGCGTTGCCTGGATACCCGGGCAGAAGATCCAGATCGCGATGGGCTCGGCCTTCGTCTCACGAACCTATACGCCAATCGAGTGGAACGCCGCAGCCGGTCGCACCCGTTTGCTGGGATACGCGCACGGCGACGGGCCGGGCAGCGCGTGGATCAGCGGAGCCAGACAGGGCGATACGTGCGACATATTCGGACCGCGCCGCTCGCTGGATGTAAACGCCTTGCCTGGACCAGTTGCCGTCCTTGGCGACGAAACCTCGATCGGGCTTGCCTGTGCGTTCCTGCGACAGGGCCGGACACGCGCGGATACCTGTCTTTTTGAGGTCGGCAACATCGAAGCCGGCAGCCGTGTTCTGGCCCGTCTCGGGCTCGAAGGCGCCGCGCTGTTCGGCAGGCATGACAACGGCGCGCATCTCGACGGGATGGAAGCAGAACTTCCCGCGCTCATCACCAGGGACGTCACGTTCGTGCTGACCGGAGATGCCACCACCATCCAGCGTCTTCGCCGGACCCTGAAGAGCCAAGGCGTTCCGCCCGCACGCCTCGTGACCAAGGCCTATTGGGCGCCCGGCAAAACGGGCCTGGACTGAACATCCCGCCCGAAAAGGGCTATCCGGTATTCCAGCCGTCACCCGCCATGTTTGTGGTCTGCGGAATATGCAACCTCATGCTGCGTTTCGATCGAAGAGAGGCGTCTGGCCAGTTCGCGGGTGATATCGTCATAGGCCGTGCTTCCCAATGGGAGACGGAACGGCGGCTTTTTGCTGTCGGCAGCGGCAATCATCGCCGCAATCGTGCGCTTCGCGTCTCCCCTGATCGGAAATGCCCCGGCATCGATCGCCTTCCGCACCGCTCCTGCTGGCGTATCGTCATAGATCGCCATTGGCGTCGCACGGACCATGCCTGCCGCGAAATTCGTCGCTGTCGGGCCGGGTTCGGCGATGATGAAATCAATACCGAAAGAAGCCACCTCCTGCGCAACGCTCTCGATGAAGCCTTCGATGCCCCATTTGGTGGCGTGATACAGGCTGAAATTCGGATAGGCGATCTGTCCACCCTCTGACGAGACCTGCATGATCCGTCCACCCCCCTGTCCACGCAGATATGGAAGAACCGCACGGATCAACTGGATGGAACCTGTCAGGTTGGTGGCGATCTGACGGTCGATTTCGGCATCCGTCGCCTCTTCCGCCGCGCCGAACAGGCCATAGCCCGCATTGCTCACTACCACGTCGATCCGCCCGAAGCGTCGGAATGCGTCAGCGACGACGGCGCGGATGCCCGCCGTATCCGTGACGTCGAGTGTCATCACCGCGAGCCGGTCGCAATATCTGCTTTCCAAATCGGCGAGAGCATCCTTGCGCCGGATCGTCGCGACCACCCTGTCGCCACGTTCCAGAAGATCTTCCGTCATAATTCGGCCGAGGCCGGAGGATGCACCCGTGATGAACCAGGTCTTGCCCATGAGAGCCTCTCCCCTTGCGGTTTCGTACGTCATATCATGTCTTTGCGCGGATCCCCTCGCGTCCGGTCGCCACCCATGCACCAAGTGTCGCGGCCAGACCACCGATCAGGAAGACCGTCGCGTATCCCGAGTGGTCGGCAATGACGCCGACCAGCGGGCCGGTGGCGCCGTAGGCAAGATCTTGAAAGGCCGCGAAGCCGCCGACAGCGGTCCCTCGCAAATGTGGCGGCACCTTCTTGACGACTTCCGCCCCCATGGAGGGGAATACCATCGAACAGCCGAGTCCGGTCAGCAGGGCACCCAGCAGCGCTGGCCACGGACCGGGCGACAGCCAGAGAAGATATTGCCCGCAGGCTTCGACGACCAGGGAGGCGATGGCAACGGGGCGGCCGCCGATCCGGTCCGGCAGGTGGCCGAACGCCATCCGGACCAGGACGAAGCCCACACCGAAGAACGTCAGCCCCATGCCGGCATGAGGCCAGCCGCGATTGAGAAAATAGAGGGAAAAGAAAGCGCCGAGCGCCGCGAATCCAACGCCCTGCAACCCTACGACGGAGCCGGGTCGCCAGATCTGGCCGATGATCCGCCAGAACGACTCACGCTGGCCCGCGTGAGGCGCCACGGAGGGAAGCCAGCTGATGACGAGCATCCCCAGCACGGGGAGGGCCGCGCAAATCCCCATCAGCCCGGAGAAGCCAAGCCGGTGCAGCAGGGCCAGCGCCAGCGGCCCGCCAACGGCAAACGAGCCATACATGCCAATTCCGACCAGAGACATCACCCGGCCCGATCGATGGTGCCCCATGAGGCCTATGGCCCAACTGATCATGCCGATCATGCCGAGGCTCTCCGCGAGGCCCAGCAACAATCGCCCCGCAATCAGCACGGCATAAGCGCCAGCCGCAGGGAGCCGGGGCCAACTGGCCGCCAGACAGATCAGCGCGGCTGCCGCGTAGAGGACCAGCCCCTGCTGCATGCAGATCTTGCCGCCCAGACGGTCGGCACGCAGCCCGGCATAATGCCGTGTCAGGATCGTCGAGAGGAAGGCGATCCCGACTGCCAGGCCACCGAGGGCATTGCCAAAGCCGAGCTGCTGCACGACGTAGACCGGGACGGCCGGAAGCGACATCGCGACCGTCAGATAGGACAGGAACAGCGCCCCCGTCAGGACGACGACGCGGCGATATGCCGGATCGGACGACACAGGCTCTGGCATGACAGCGGACTCCCAGCTCAGGTCGCGGAAAGCGTCGACCGGCCCAGAATGGCCGTGTCATAGTGCTTGGCGTATTCGTTTTCGATCGCGGGAATGATCTTCTCGATCGTGAAGTAATGGCTCCAGAACTTCGTTTCCCGCAGATCATTGACCACGCCATTATAGTCCTTGAGGCTGGTAACGGTCCACACCATGACGTCCGTACAATCGGCCGTGAACGCCTCGGAATCGTAAAAGGTCATCGCGGCGCCCGGATAGCGTGCCAGGAGCGGGTCAAGGACATTCTTGCCGAAAGCAAAACGCCCGTTATCGCCACGTGGCGGAAGCACCAGCCATTCGGGCGTCGTTTTGATAAGCCAGAAGATGGTCATAGGATTCGTCGCAAGGTCGTATTGTGAATCGATATCGGTCATGAGAGTTCTCTCTTTAATCGGGAATTTGCCGGGAGGGCGGGCCATGCGCGGCCCGCCTTATCGGAGTCAGGCGTAGTAAGCCGGCTGTTCGAGATCAGCGAGCAGCGAAGGGCCGGTCGGGGTCCAGCCGAGAAGCGCACGCGTTCGCGCACTGGATGCGGCCATGTTCGCGGCCGCCATGTTGGCGAACCAGCCGAAATGCTCCCGCTCTCTGGGCTCGACGGGCAGGCCGAGACCACGGCCGATGACGCCGGCGATGTCCCCAAACGACACGGCTTCATCGGCAACAGCATGGTAGACGGGCTCGGTCACGCCCTGTTCGAGCGCCAGCCGATAGACTTTTGCCGCGTCCAGTCGATAGACGCCGGACCATGTGTTCTGGCCGTCACCGACATACGCCGACACGCCCTTTTCGCGTGCCAGGCGAATGACGATCGGAATGAACCCGTGATCGCCGATGCCATGTACCGACGGTGCGAGCCGTACCGTGGCAGCACGGACACCGCGTTCCTTCAGCGCCCGCGCGGCGGCCTCCGACCTGCGCGGAGAGGCCGGATCCGGCAGGTCCGCCTCCGTTGCGCCGGCAGGCAGGCCTGACAGACCGGACGTGACCAGAAGCGGACGCTCCGATCCTTCGAGCGCACTGCCCAAAGCCTCGATCACACGCCGATCCTGCGCCGCACTTTCGAGGAATTTCGAGAAATCATGGTTGAACGCCGTATGAATGACCGCATCTGCTGCCGAGGCGGCGTTTTTCAGCGCGTCCAGATCATCGAGTGTAGCGCGTAAGACCGTCGCACCGGATGCGGCCAGGCGAGCCGCTTTTTCATCATTACGGGCCAGACCGGTCACCTGATGGCCCGCTGCGAGGAGATCCTTCACCACAGCGGAACCCACCCAGCCGGTGGCACCTGTTACGAAGACATGCATGGTTTTATCCTCTTGAAAAATTGGAATGGTCGTTCAGTGGAGTCTGACCGACAGTTCAACATCTTCGGCAAACGGCAGGGAGAGATACCCGGCGGCAGGAGAACGGACGCGCGCCAGATACTCAGGACTGTGATCGGCATTATCCGCGACGATCAGCGCGCCGGCCTGCAGCCTGTCCTCCAGAAGATCGAGAATATCGGGATAGAGCGGTTTGGCGCCGTCGAGCAGCACGATGTCAATGCTCTCGGGAAGACCGGCCGCCAGCGTCTGCAGGGCGTCGCCCTCGCGGAACTCCACGAGGTCAGCTAGACCGGCTTCCTCAAGATGCGCCCTGGCGCGCGCGACCTTGGAAGGCTCGAACTCGGTGGTGATGACCTTTCCGCCGCCATTATCGCGCAAGGCGGCGGCGAGATGGATGGTGGAAATGCCGAAGGACGTTCCGAATTCGACGATATTTTTCGCCCAGGTAGCGCGCGCCAGCATGTAAAGCAGCGTGCCCGTCTCACGCGAGACAGGGAGCCACAGGTGTTTCGCTAGACCGTAGAATTTCCGATACTCGGTCCTGCTTCCGGCGAGGCGCTGGAATTCCTCGCGCGGGATGTCGGCGATGGCGGGGTTCGTCGCCGTCTCTGCTTCGGCGAACAGCCGCTCCAGCAGGGCAGCCACCGGTGCGCCGGTCAGGGTGGTGGTCTTGTCGTGGATTACCGAGAGTGTCATGGGGGCAGTCTCCGCTCGGGATTTCGGGGCTTATGTCCGCGCTTTTCCGGCGCCTCACGAAAATACGACGAATTCGTCGCCTCCACTATTCGCATTGACTGCGTGACGTCCCCGTCTTCGGGATGATGCGGATTTTCCTGCGAAAAGGATTGCCGAAAGACTGACGAATCGTGATCGGTCCCCTCTCTCCCGACGGAGGGTTCATATTTCCAGGCATCGCCAGGACATGTCTTTTTTCTGACATCTTGGAACGCCCGGCTTCTGCCGGGAGCCCATACCCGCGAGGATGAACCAACGTTTTGTCTGAAAAGAGCTGACATATGGCGAAACGATTGGCCGGCCTTGAAGATGACAACGATGATTCCCGCCCCGCTTCTTAATCCTCCCCACCCCACTCGCCTCGATATCAGCCAGTTACGCGCCTGATCCTGGCTCCCAGCCTCAACGTGGCAGCGGTCACGAGGGGAACTCCGACAATCCACGGCAGGCGCGCACCCTGCGCGTAGAGAAGCGTGCCCAATGACGGCCCCAGAGAATCCTTGAGATCGGTCGCCATCGACAGTGCTGCCAGATAGGACGTCCGCCGCGTCGGCGGGGCAAGTGCCTCCACGGTTGCGGCGACGAGTGGGCCGGTCAGCATTCGCGCGAACGCGCAGAGGTTGATAGCAACGACCAGCGCGATCTGGGAAGAAAAGGTCAGCAACACACCCAGTCCGAGGACGAAAGCGCTCCCCGCCGTCGCCGTCAGGCGCTGGGCGGACCACGCCTCGCTTCTCCGGGCAACCAGCACTTGCAGGATCCCTGTCAGGCCGCTGGCATAAGCGAACAGCATCCCGACCCCGGCTGGCGAAAGCAGTCCGCTATCGTGCGCGTAAAGCGGCAGAACGGTCTCGACCCAGTTGCCGCATAGGCGAGACTGAAGCAGCGCCGCCGCCCGGATTGGGATGTCGAATCCGCGATGACAGCCATCGCCGTGGCGGGGATACCCGCCTCGCCGCGTGCCCAGAGTGGGAAATACGGGACGAGTGCGCCGTCGGCGAAACCGGTGCAGAAGAAGAGCAGAAAGCAGAGCAGGTCCGGAAGCGACATCGCGGTCCGGTCCGGGAGCAATGTCACAATCGATGCTGCCTTGCGTGAGTTAGAAAATACGACTAATCCGGCCATTCGCATTGGCGGGAAGAAATGAGCGAACGTCGCAACCTTCGGATTTCAGTCCGAAAACTGCCAAGCCAGGTCCGTTCCGCAGAGCTCGTCAGCACGATCCTGGAGGCGGCGGCTCAGGTTCTGGCGGAGGAAGGCGCCCCGCGCTTCACCACGGCGCGCGTCGCCGAGAAAGCTGGCGTCAGCGTCGGTTCGCTCTATCAGTATTTTCCCAACAAGGCGGCGATCCTGTTCCGCCTCCAGACCGACGAATGGCGGCGGACGACCGATCTGCTCCGCCACATTCTCCAGGATGGCGGGCGGCCACCGCTCGAACGTCTGCGTTCGCTGGTCCATGCTTTCCTCCGCTCGGAATGCGAAGAGGCATCCGTCCGCGTGGCGCTCAACGACGCGGCGCCGCTCTATCGGGATGCGCCGGAGGCTGCCGAGGCGCGAGAAGCGGGAGAGCACGTCTTCCAGCACTTCATGCAGGAGATTCTCCCCGACGCATCGGACGCGACACGCGATCTGGCGGGTGATCTGATCGCGACGACTTTCAGCACGGTGGGAAAGGATTTTTCCGAGACGTCCCGGACTGTCACGGAGATCGAAGCCTATGCGGATGCAATGGCTGATATGTTCTGCGCCTATCTCATGAGGATAGCCGAGGAGATGCCTCCCGGTTAAGCGGCCCCGGCCTGCGTACGATCTTGGGCCGCCTTTTAATATTCTGAAACCGGATTCTGCCGTCTTCGGCAAAACGCTACGGGACCGCCTTTTCCGATTCAAGCATCTTCGAACAACCCGGCATCCACTTTATGGTTTCAGGATGTGGTGCTATACCTGTTCGGCCAGACGCGGGCCGTATCCTCTCTCCTCGCGCCAGGCGTGGCGGACGATTTGCCACCCGCCATGTAGGCCGAGACCGCCCATGATCGCGGCGACCGCGACATCGGGCCAACCGGTTCCCGTCCCGAACACACCCAGGGCCGCCAGCAGCACCGCAAGATTGCCGATGGCGTCGTTACGGGCGCAGATCCACACGGAGCGCATGTTCGCGTCACCGTCCCGGAAGCGCCAGAACATCCCTGCCACGCTGGCATTGGCGGCCAACGCCAGCGCACCGACAACGCCCATCGTTTGCGCCTGCGGCAACGTGCCGGCCCAGGCGTGCCAGGCCGTATTGCCCAGCACCCAACAGGCAAAAACCAGCATCGTCACGCCTTTCAGCATGGCCGCCCGACTACGCCACCCCAGCGCCATGCCGGCGACGGATAGACTGATCGCGTAATTCGCCGCATCGCCGAAGAAATCCAGCGCGTCGGCCTGAAGGGCTGCCGACCCGGCCATCATGCCCATGACGATCTCGGCCGCGAAGAACCCGGCATTGATCATCAGGGCGATCCAGAGCGCACGGCACCAGCGTGGGGCGGCATTGTTCTGGGCAGCGGAGGAAGCGGGACAACAGGAGCAGGCCATGACGATGCCTCGACAATAACGGCGGAAATGACCATCATGCACCCTGTAGCTACTACAGGGTCAAGTCTATGGAAACGGAAGTCTGGAGCATCGGCGATCTGGCGCGCGCCACGGGCACGAAGGTCGAAACGATCCGTTTCTACGAGAAGTCCGGGCTTCTGCCGGCACCGCCCCGCACGGCCGGGAATTACCGGGCCTACGGTGCAGAGCATCTCGGCCGCCTGAGCTTCATCCGCCGGGCACGCGATCTCGGGATTTCGATGGAACAGGTCGCCACGCTCCTCGCTCTTGCTGACCGGAAGGATCAGTCCTGCGAGGCGGTGGATATCGTAGCACGCGGCCATCTGGCGGAAATCGATCGCAAGCTGCGTGACCTGCGCGAGCTGCGAAAGGAACTGGCCGCCATGATTTCCAGTTGCGACCACGGCACGATCGCCGACTGCCGGATTATCGAGACCCTGGCACCGTGCGGATAATTCCCGGTGCAACGACGGTCATTCATTTGTAAGAATTCTCGAATCTGGATGCCGATCAAGAGGGCCGAAGGTCCAGGACGGAAAGGGCTGCCGCCTGTCTTTCACAAGCCAGAACGGACAGGCAATTCAGGGGGGAGTAGAATGTCGGTTATGGGGAAGCGATAATCGAAAGCAGCCATTCCCTGCGCTTTTGCTCAGAGGCCTGCCGACCAATATATGCCGCTCCTATGGCGGAGCGGCAATGTCCGGGAAAGCCAAAAACTAACTATTTGCAACGCTAAACAACCCGCCGGCTAGGTGTTTAGTCCCGTGTTTTGATGGTTTGGATTGATGATGAATCGTTCTGGATCTGAAGTCCATATTTTGCAGACGTATTCGTAAGGGGTGAGGCCACTCAGCGTCTTGAGCCTTCGCCCGAAATGATAGGCTGCCCTGAAGTCGCTGAGGTGTGTCCTCAACTGCTCATGACTGTCGTAATGAAAGCGTTTGACGGTTGCGTCCTTGATCGTCCGGTTCATCCGTTCAACCTGACCGTTCGTCCAGGGATGGTTTGGTTTCGTGAGACGATGTTCGATCCCGTGGGCTTCGCAGATCATGTCGAAGCGCATGGGACGCGACCAGGCCATATTGCGATTACGAGGTTGGTCAGCGAACTGGATCCGGTATGGAATGAGGCTCAGGAGATGTTCGAGGAATTCCCAGGCTGTCTTCCGATCGGCTTTCCCGACCAGTTGTGTGACAGCGAATTTGCTTGTCCGGTCGATAGCAACGAAGAGGTGCCGCTTACCCTCAGCAGTCTGGACTTCGGCAATATCGATGTGGAAAAAGCCGATGGGATAGCGTTTGAAGCGCTGTCGTTTTGGCTTGTCTCCCTCCATGTCCGGAAGTCTTGAGATCTCGTGACGCTGAAAGCAGCGATGCAGGGCCGAACGTGTCAGATGAGGAATGCTGGCCTGCAGGGCATAAAGGCAGTCATCCAGCGGCAGCAACGTATGCCGGTGAAAAGCCACGATCATCGCTTCGTCCCTCTCGGAAAGGACCGTTGAGCGCGGCTCTTTAGGACCTGTCTTCTGATCCTCAACCGTTTGACGCTTGCGCCATTTCGCCATTGTTTTCGGGTTGATCCCGAATTCCTCGCTCAGCGACGCGAGCGAAGCCTGCGATCGCTGTAGTGCTGCTCGCACGGCGTGCGTGGTCGTGGCGCTCCCATGACGTATCTGTCCCATAAGGCTTCCTTCCACTCTCGTGAAAATATCACACCATCAAACCACGGGACCAAACAACTAGCTGTCTATAAACGACGTGATGTCATGTGGCGCTGGCATTTCGGCGCTTGGCTAAACGCTCCGGGAACGGCCCGGTGCATACGCTCGCGATCACGGAAGCCGGAGTTGGCGGTGATCGCCTCGATAGGAATAGCGGAATGCTCCACGTGCTCGCGCGCGGCTTCCCTCGATCAATGACTTGCCGATCGATATCGGTGCCCGGCTTTTTCATTGGTCGCAGGGGAGGCGACCGGACGACCATCCGGGCCTTTCGGATCTGGGGTTGTGAAGGGTCACATTGCAGTCGACCAAAAAAGCTTTTCATTTTTCAGTCGTTTAGCTAAGCTGCCAGACGTTCAACGAACCCGCTGACAAGCAGCAGTTTTCTTTGGT
>NZ_JACRVU010000036.1 GCF_018811945.1 Gluconobacter sp. P1C6_b | reverse complement strand
AAACGACCGTTTTTGTCAACCTCACACCTTCACCAATCTTGAAGGAAACCATAGGGATCTTCAACCAAAAGTTCAGTTTGGAGGGCCTTTTATTTGATGTATTTGAGGGGGTTAAATGTTTATCGGCTACGCTCGGGTTTCTACAGAAGAACAGAGACTGGACTTGCAGATCCAAGCGCTCCGGACTGCTGGCTGTAGGCGTATTTTTACCGATCATGGGGAATCAGGTGGTAATTTTTCCCGCTCGGGCCTGGAAGCGGCCACGCAAACCCTTCGTGAAGGCTCCACGCTGGTTGTCTGGCGGCTCGACCGGCTTGGACGCTCCTTGTCCGGATTGGTCCAACTCATGGAAAGCCTAAGCAAGCGAGGCGTTCATTTTCGTTCACTAACAGAGCATATTGATACTGCGTCTTCCGGGGGCAGACTGATGTTCCATATGATGGCGGCACTCGCTGAATTCGAACGGTCTATCATCGCCGAGAGAACGCGAGCCGGCCTGGAAGCGGCGAAGATACGCGGCAAGACATTGGGACGTCCGCGCCTTCTTTCAGAAGAGGATCTGGATATTGCGCTATCTCGTCTGGAAGAAGGACGTGAGGGCCTGACTGATATCGCCCGCTCCCTGAATGTTTCACCCAGAACACTCTCACGGCGCCTTATAAACGCGAAAATGCGTAAAAGGACATGCTTGGAAGCCTCTCACTTACCGACCCTTAATGTCTTATCTCAATGATTGCGAGTTTAAAAAATTTGCAGATATGAGCGTTACGCCGTGTCTATATTTCTCAGGCCTTGATTGGACAAAGGCAGCCGATTTTGAATCCGTCTGGTTATCGTGCAGATCAAATAGAAACACACCTTCAGGCCAAACAGGGTCACATCGACATGGGTCTGAACAATCTCTCTCAAACCCTCCAATGAACGATCGACGTACAGACGAGTGTAGTCCATAGCATATTGAAGAAGATTGGCCGGAACAGCGGCGTATTCGGCAATGATCCGGACCGCGTTCCGCCGTGAGCCCTGATCATGAAGGGCAGGTTCCTTGATGCGAGGCAGCCTGTGCTGGGGGCTGATGTCTTTTTACTCCGACTGGGTCGAGACCTTCGTCCGGCCTTCCATGTGGCTGGACTGGGTATCATCCGCGCCTGAGGAACCCGCCTGACAGCAAGAAAGCCCGCGGCTATGCCACGGGCTTTTTGTCCTAGAAGTCCGCGCGCACGCTGCCAAAGAACATCCGGGGTGCTCCGATCTGCATGGACTGATCCGTCAGCGCGCCCGAGGCGATATCCGCCGGATTACCGTTCTGACCCATCGTGGAAATATAGCGCTTGTTCGTCAGGTTGGAGCCGTTGAATGCGACCGTCAGGTTTTTGATGGCGCCCAGATAGCGGTTGTACTTCCTCATATTTCCGAAGCTGTACTGCACGCCCACATTCGTCAGCCAGTAGCCGGGGCTTTTGACGTCTCCCGTGTAGCTGTAATTGCGCGTGCCGGTATAGCTTCCATCGGCATAGGCCGTCATGCCGTGCCATTCGTAAGACACGCGCCCCTTGTACATGAAGCGCGGATAATTGACGATCTGCTGGCCTTTCGTCGCATAAACCGTGGAGCCGCTGACAAGGTTCTGGTCATAAACGCCATGATTGTAGCTAACGGAGTTGGTCAATGCGAAACCGCGGAACGGCATCAGTGTCAGCCCGGCATCCACACCGTTCATCGTCACGCCACCCACGTTCGAGACGGCTGAGATCGGGTTGACGACCGGCCCTTCCGTAATCTGCTGCAGACGGTTGTTGTAGTTCGTCCGATACGCATAAACCGTCGCAGCGACCAGTTTGCCTGTGTAGCGATAGCCAATCGCGTAGGTCCACGCTGTCTCGGGACGGATCGTGGATTTCGTATCGTCGTACGCGGTCTGGGAGACGGCAAACGGCGAGTTCGAGAGTTTGTAGCCGGATTCTGCGTAGGTCCGGGCATTTTCCGAAATATCGAAATACAGCTCATGATCCTTCAGGAAGTGCCAGTCCGCGCTGATATGCGGCAGGAATGGCTTGGCCACCGTCAGGCTCTCCCCGCTCGTGACCGCAGCGCCAGCGCCGTAATAGTCCTGGTTCAGATAGCCGTCGCCAACGCGTGTCGTGCTCAGCAGAGACTTGAAACCGAAATGCAGGGCCAGGTTCGGCAGCACGTTATACGTGTCCTGCACAAAGGCCGTGAACGTGTTGGTGTTGTAGTTCTGGTTGAAGATCTGTGCGAACGGATCGCGCCACTGGGTCAGCGGATCATGCACTTTTCCCTGAACCACGCCATTCACCACCGCTGGCTGCGCATAGGCGTTCATGGGCGACATATAGCTGTTGTTCTCGTACCAGACACCCGCACCGATGTGATTGTGTGCAATGTCGTAATGCAGTGCCGAGACAATGCCGAAACGCCGGATTTCCGGCTCCTTCATCAGTTCGCTGACCGGCGACCCCGTAGGCGACGGATAATAGGGCGTCGCCCAGGAGGTCTGGTTGCGCTCGCCATGCCCGTAGGCCGTAGTGTTCCAGGTCAGACGATCCGTCAGGCGCAGGTCGGCCTTGATGCCACCAAACGTATCGACCGTGTTCGTACTGCCATCATAATACGCCGCGTCTGCGGGATCATCGAGCGTGCCGACCTTCCCCGAGTAGATCCCGTTCGCCGCGTTTACGGCTGCGATATAGCCGGAATTACTGCCGTTCTCGTAGCTCGACAGACCGTAGCCCACCCGGTTGATGATTTGCGGCGAGATGTCCGGATAGGTATTCTGGTGCAGATCGCTCCAGTCGAAGAATGCCGAGATCGAGCTGTCATGGCCGATCGGCTGCACGAGCTTGGCGTTCACCTGCTGCATGAACTGCTCGCCATAGCCCTTCCACATCCCGCTGTCGTTACGCATGTAGGACGTATAGAACTTCGTGCCGCTAGAATTGAGCTTGCCGCTCTCGAAGCGCAGGAACGTGTGATAGGTGCTGTAGCTGCCGAAACCGGCCGCAGCCGTGCCACCCATCTTGTCCGATGGCGTCATCGAAACGTAGCTCAGACCGCCACCCAGATTGTTGCTCGCCGCCATGCTTTCCGCACCGGCAGACTGCGATACGTCAATGCGCGCCACGTTCTCCGACGAGATCGCCATGATCGGGTTCAGGCCGTTATAGTTGCGGTACGTCATCTCCCCGAGCGGCATCCCGTCCAGCGTCATGCCGATTTCCTGCTGCTGGAAACCATGCATGAAGATCTGCGCACTCCATGTGTCGAGCCCCTGCGCATCGCCAGACTGGAACACAATGCCAGGAAGCTGCGAGATCACCTTCATCGGGTTGGTACCGGCCGGTGCTTCTGCCAGCATTTTCTGGCTGACAGTCTCGACTGTCCCGCGCGGCGGATGACGGGCCACAACTGCCATGCTTTCCGCGCTTTTGCTCATATATGGCCCGGTATGCCGACGCTTCGGCGTCGCCACACGGGGCGTGTTTTTATGTGCAGCGGGAGCCGCTCTGTGCACCACGGGCGCATGTCTGGTGGCCGCCATGGCGGACGAAGAAAAAGCAGCCGACAGCATCGTCGTCACGGAGAGGGCGAGGTGCAGGGAGCCGGGTCGTTTACACATTGCAGTCTACCTCATCTGGCTTACAGGCAGGTCCTGTAGCGGGGCGGAAATTCAGTCCTGAAAATCAGTAGCGGGCCTGAAGCGCCTCGAAGAAACCGTCGAAATTGTCCCAGGGAATCATATGTCCCGCATCCGGAACATATGCGATGGCTATCGCAGGATTGAGCTGCAGGATTTCTTCAACATCTTCCTTCTGGATCACACCTCCCCGCGTTGCCACAACAAGAGTGGCAGGGGTTTTGAGATGAGGCAGATCCTGATGGATGTCTTCCGTATGGAACTTCTCAAACGTGATCCGGGTCGCCAGCTCATCGCAGGTATGGAGCCACTGCGCCCGCAGCGTGCACTGCTCGTCCGTCCATGTCGGACAGAAGCGCTTCATGTCCGCACCGCTCATGCCCCTGCGCGCCAGACGGATGGATTCCGTGTACCAGTCCAGCCTGGCAGGATAGGCCCGACGTCCGGGACCGCTGACGGGAGGGTCGAT
The DNA here is from genome assembly GCF_018811945.1 of Gluconobacter sp. P1C6_b. Lineage (GTDB taxonomy): Bacteria > Pseudomonadota > Alphaproteobacteria > Acetobacterales > Acetobacteraceae > Gluconobacter. Next base: position 18,359 of record NZ_JACRVU010000036.1, on the reverse strand, counting down.
CAGCGCCAGATGCGCCAGTCCCGCGTCATTCTGCCGCGCCGTGCGGATCGCAATGCGTGCGCCCATGGAATGCCCCATCAGGACCACGTCCTTCAGGCCCAGCGCATTGATGAACCCGCGAACATCCGCCGCATAGGTATCGAGATCATAATCCAGATCCGGCCCCGTCGAAGACAGGCCACGCCCGCGCACATCCAGCACATAGACATCATGCGTTTCGGCCAGGCGGTCCGCCACAAACCCCCAGGTGATGGCCGGGCTCGTAATGCCGGGCACCAGCACCAGCGGCGCCCCCTTGCCGCCGTAGCGCAGATAATGCTGCCGGATGCCGTTGGCATGGACATTCGCCCCGTAAAGCAGACGTGTCTGGGTCATGAAATGATCCTTCTGAAAAATCGTGATGTCAGGTGTTGGGAAGACGGGACAGCAGGGCGTCGAGGTCCATGACGTCCCCGCATTTCTGCGCCATATCGAACAGGTTAGCCTCATGCGGTCCGATGGCCCGGTCGCCCACGCAGTCGGAGACGATCACCGGACGGAATCCGTACTGCATCGCATCCAGCACGCTCGCCCGCACACAGCCGGACGTCACACAGCCGGCCACAACAACGGTCTGCACCCCGTGCGTCACCAGCCAGGAGGCCAGCGGAGTGCCCGCGAACGCCGACGGCACCGTCTTGCGGACCACATACTCGCCGGACTCCGGCGCCAGTTCGTCCACGATGGCAGAGGCGGGATTGGTTTCCGTCAGCCCCAGCATCGTCGGCACTTTCAGCGAGAAAATGTTCGCATCCGCGCCATCATCCGCGAACACGATCCGCGTATGCGCCACCTTCCAGCCCAGACGCCGTGCCGTTGCCAGCAGCGTTTTCGTCCGCTCGATCGCTTCGGGAATATTGCCACCACCAAAAGCTTCCGGATCGGCAAATCCGTTGACGAAATCGACAATCAGCAGCGCGATGCGCCCCGTCATGCCCATTTCGTTTCCGAAACCCTGCTTTTTGTAGCGGTCCTCGTCGCGGTTATCCTGCGTGCTCATCATGCGTTCTCCACAAGCCTGCCGTCTTTCACGACCGGCACATCATCAAGCGCGACCGTGCAGCCCCGCATCGGAATATCGATATGACACGCCGTATCGCGCGTACCGCCGGCCTCATTGTTCGGCCCCGTGGACCACAGAAAGTTCCCGGAACAGGCGCGCGGATCCATGCCGATACTGGCCTCGCGGTCATAGAACCCCATGACCGACCAGTGCGCCCGATCCTGCATCCCCCAGCCGATATGCGACACCGCGTAGACTTCCGGATCGTTGAAACTTTCCATGTAGTCCCGCAGATGGTCGGCCTCGTAACCACCCTCGATCGCCCGGACGAACCCTTTTTCAAGGTGGCAGGTGATGGGTGCCGTCACATAGGATTTCTGCGGCAGGAGAATGTCTCCCGGCGCAAGAACGATCTTCCCTTCCGCCGAGCCTTCATTGGACCATGTGGCCAGAAACCCGCTCGGCCAGTGATCCCAGCGTCCCGGCGCGTCCACAAAGCCATATTCTTCGAGCATCGGATAATCACCCAGCGCAAAGGACGCATCCGTTCCCGCTGCCGACGTCACGCGCATGACCTTCGCCGCCTGAAGCTTTTTCGACGCTGCCAGAACGCGCTCGCGGTCTTCCATCGTGGGCGTCATCCGCACCAGAACCTCCGGCGGCTCCACCGCCAGCAGAATGCGGCCACCCGCTGCAAGGATTTCATGCTGTTCGGCCGAGAACAGCAGCGTCATCAGGTCCAGCACCAGATCGCTGGCCTTGAGCATCTCGACCGCCGCCCGGTTGTTCGTCAGCGGCGTCGTCCCGACAAAAGCCAGCGGATCGCGCGAAAAGGACAGCGCCCCGTTCGTCGGCTGAAGATCCAGCCGGTTCGCAATCGCCCCCTTTTCCCGCACTGCGAGAACCGCACAGCGCAGGGTCTGCTCATTGCTCCCCAGCGATGTCAGCAGCGTCACGGTCTGCCCCGCTTCCAGACGGCACAGCGTCAGCACCTGTCGCCAGGCCTGCAGCAGTTCAAAATCACTTACGGGCATGAAGGTGGCTCCTTGGACTCCGATCCTGCGCTGAGGATCTGGTTGAGGCCGATGGCAGCGATCGTGGCGGTCGCAATACCGCCCAGCGTCACACTGCCGATTGTGAAAGTGAGGTCTCCCGCCCCGGCCACGAGGGCCACGCCAACGGGAAACAGCGTTGAGGCACGGGAGAAATCCACGCGGTTATCCACCCAGACGCGCACCATCGTCGCCGCGATCAGACCAAACAGCCCGACCGACAGACCACTGAGCACAGGCTCCGGAATGGCCCGCAGCAGCGCCCCGAAAAATGGCGAAAACCCAAGCAGAATGGCGAAAATTCCGGCCATCCCGAAAGTCAGCGTCGAATAGACCCGCGACAGCGCCATGACGCCAATATTCTCAACATAGGTCGTCACACCTGTGCCACCGAGACTGGCCGCCAGCATCGTCGCCAGCCCGTCCCCGAGGAACGCGCGCCCCGTCAGATGATCCAGCGGCCGCCCCGTCATGGCCCCGATCGCCTTGAGATGCCCGAGGTTCTCCGCCACCAGAACCAGCGCCACAGGGGCCAGCAGAATGGCCGCATGACTGGTAAAGCGCGGTGCCGTCAGATGCGGCATCCCGATCAGCGGCGCGGCCAGAACTTCGGAGAAATCCATCGCCGGTGCCAGATGCAGCACATTCGCCACCACGACATACAAAAGCGTGGACGCAATCAGGGACAGCAGGATCGACAGACGCCGCAGATACGGCCCGCCATAAACTGCCAGCAATGCCGTACACAGCAGCGCGAAGAGGCCGCAGGCCGTGCCCGCCCCGCCATGCCCGAGCCCACGGGACGCCACGGGCGCCAGATTGAGCCCGATCGCCGCCCCGATCGCCCCGGTCACGGAAGGCGGCATGAGACGCTCGATCCACCCTGATCCCGTAATCCGGACCAGCAGCCCGATCAGCGCATACAGCACGCCCGCCACGAAAATTCCGCCACAGGCCAGAGCAATATCGGGGTTCGGGCCATGCCCGGAATATCCGGTCAGCGCCACGACGAGCGCAATGAAGGAAAAGCTCGACCCCAGATAGCTCGGAATGCGTCCGCCGGTGATGAAGAAGAACAGGATCGTTCCCAGCCCCGAGCACAGGATCGCCACATTGGGATCAAACCCCATCAGCAGCGGCCCCACCACGGTCGATCCCGTCATCGCCAGAACATGCTGGCCGCCAAGGAGAATGGTCTGCCCCACGCCCGGATGCTCATCAGGCGCAATCATGTCCGTCCGTTGTGCCCGGCGCCATACCGGAAACCAGCGTTCAGCCATTCTCAATGTCCTCCCTGCAAACGGATCTGCGCGCGGATCCGGGCCACATGCGCTTCCAGATCCGTCCATTCGGGCCGACCCGGTGCCATTGTCCGCCGCAGATACGCAACAAGTTCCGCAATCTGCCGGTCAGACAGGATGTCCCCGAATGCCGGCATGGTGGTCGCCTGCGCATAGGCCGGCTCCGACACACCCCTGAGGATGACATGAACAAGATTATCCGGGCTGTCCGCCTGAATATTGCTGTTGAGCGCAAGCTGCGGACGCGCACCGAACAGATGCGCGCCCTCGCCTTCATGGCAACTCGCACAGCTTCCGTTATAGATCCGTGAGCCCTCGCCCCGGTCCAGCGCCTGCAACCCGCGCGCCTGCTCCAGCACCGCATCCCGACGCGCCGCCACGCCTTCAACAGCATTCCTGCGATCAAAGGACGCGATGTAATGCGCAATCGCCCGTACATCCGCATCCGGCAGGGCCGCCATGGAATGAACGACCGGCGCCATCGGCCCTCCCGCCGGACCATGCGCCGGGCTGAATCCCGTCCGCAGATAGGCGTACAGATCGTCTTCGCTCCAGGGCAGCGGAGACTGCGACAGCGTGCTCAGCGCAGGTGCCGACCATCCTTCGGCCTCTCCCCCGGCCAGATACGCACTCTTCCAGCGCTCGGCCCCCAACGCATTGCGCGGCGTATGACAGGCCGAGCAGTGCCCCAACCCTTCCGCCAGATAGGCGCCACGGTTCCACTGTTCGGACTGTGCCGGATCGGGCGTGAACGGCGCGGGGTCATGGAACAGCATATTCCACCCGGCCATCGAGAAGCGCATGTTGTACGGAAACTTCAGCGCCGTCTTCGGCACCGCATTCCGCACCGGTTTCTGCGACATCAGATAGGCATACAGACCCCGCAGATCCGCATCGCTCGTCTTCGCAAATGCCGTATAGGGGAACGCCGGATAGAGATGACGCCCGTCCCGGCTGATGCCATGACGCATCGCGCGCTCGAACGCTTCGTAGGACCAGGCCCCAAGCCCGGTGTCCACGTCCGGCGTCAGGTTAGTGGAATAGATGATCCCGAACGGCGTCTCCAGCGGGAACGCCCCCGCATTCGTCACTCCACCCGGCGCCGTATGGCAGACCGCACAATCCCCCGCAGCCGCCACTTTCTCGCCCCGCGCAATCGCGGCATCGGAAAACAGCCCGGCCTCCGGCGGCGAAACCGGCGCAATCGCCGAGCGCCATGGCATGACGGTCGCCATCAGGCCGCCCACCGTCGCAAAAGCCGCCGCAAACGCCCCGCGACGCAGCGTCGCGCCCAGCGTCGTCCGCGCCATCGCCGGACGCACTTCCGGACCCGCCACTCCCAGCGCCGCCAGTGGTCGCACCGCTTCCGCAGTCAGCGGACCCAGTGCCTCATCCAGCCGCGCCTTCACCTTTTCCGGCGTGAACGGCACATCCCGAAAGCGCACGCCCGTTGCGGCATAAAGCGCATTGGCAATCGCCGCCGCACTCGGCACGGATGCAGACTCTCCTGCCCCCAGAGGCGGCTGGTCCTGCCGGTCCATCAGCACGGGCGCGATCGCCGGAAGCTCCGGGAAGGTCAGGATCGGGTAGCCGCCCCAGTCCCTGCTCTCCACGCCCTTTTCGTCGAACTGGACCTCTTCGCGCAGGATGCGGCTCGTGGACTGGATGACATTGCCCTGAAGCTGATGACGCACCCCGGCCGGGTTCACCATCATGCCCGCATCCTGCCCGACCACTGCCCGCGTGACACTCACTACGCCGGACTGACGATCCACCTCGACATCCGCAACCCAGGCCGACCACGCCGCCGCCGTGCCGGGAAACGTTCCGTGCACATACTGCGCATAGGCCATCCCGCGGCCCTTCAGCACGCGCGCCTTCGGATCAGCCTCGACCGCCCCAGCCCGATACGTCCACCCGGCCCGATCCGCCGTCGCCTTCAGAAGCTCGCAGGCCCGCTGGTCCGGCAGATGCTCCAGACGGTATTCCAGCGGATCGGCCCCGGCCTCCGCCGCCAGTTCGTCGATATAGCTGTCATGCGCAAAGCTGTTCGGAAGTGCCGAAACCCCCCGGAACCAGGACGCCCGCGCAATCGGCGGCATGTCCTGAACCGTTACCCGCGCGTTGGGATAATCATAGGGCGGAACAGACGTCCGGTCCCCCATCTGCGCCACGGCCGGGACTTCCGCCGGAACCACACCCGTCAGAACCAGCGCCAGCAACGGCGAGACATTGGAGGGGTAACTGGTGTCGAGATCATACGCGACAGGCTGCCCGGACGCATCAATTCCGCCCCGGATCCGCACGAGCTGGGCCGCGCCCTTCGGCTCCCAGACATGCTCCTGCTCGCGTGAAAGCTGCACCCGCACCGGACGCCCCACCGCGCGCGACAGCAGGGCCGCATCGCCGCCCACGTCATCCGCGCAGTTGCGCCCGTAACACCCGGCCGCCTCATGCCGGATGACCTGAATGTCCGCCGTGGACAGTCCCATCAGTAATGCCAGATCCGCGCGCAGCATGTGCGGGTTCTGAGTCCCGGACCAGACTTTCAGCTTGCCATCCTGCCAGTCCGCCACCGAGCAGGACGGACCGATGGAGCCATGCATCTGGTACGGCCAGAAATATTCCCGCTCCAGAACGGTCTTCGCACCAGCCAGACCGTCTTCGAGCATGCCGCGATCCAGCACCACACGCGGCGTTGCAGGATTGTCCCGCACGGCCTCCGCCGGGTCGGACAGGTCCGGAAGCGCAACAGGCGCCCACTCTACCCGCAATGCCTGTGCGGCCGCTGCCGCCTGTTCTTCACGTTCGGCCACAACCCCCACGAAATCGCCAACCACGACCACATCCACCACACCCGGCAGATGCGCCACGGACTCCCGATCGACCCAAAGCAGTGCGCGACCGACATAGGGTCCGTGATCATAGCCTTCATAAGGCGGCCGCACGACACGCCCATGCAGCATCCCGTCCACACGCACGTCATGCACATAGACTGCCCGGCCCGTCACCTTGTCCGGAATATCCACGCGTGGCATGTCGCGCCCGACCAGACGATATTCGGACGTGCTCTTCACTGCCGCCGCATCATCCAGCAGAACCCGTAATTCCACGCCCTCGACCAGATCCCCGATGCGATAGACCTGGTTCGGCAAAGGCGGTTCACAGACCAGTTCGCCATCCCGCAGCGTCATGGTCCCGATCACTCGGCCTGTCAGTTCCGCTGCACGTTCCAGCAGGAGACGCCGCGCCTGCGCTGCAGCCCGGCGCAGCGGAACGGCCGTGACCTGAATGGTCTCGCTCGCAATCGTCGCACCCTGATCCGGCGTGTCCTCGGTATGACCCAACACCATCCGCACCCGTGCCGGACGTGCATCAAGTTCTTCCGCCACGATCTGCGCCAGAGACGTCGCAATCCCCGTTCCCAGATCCACATGCCCGCAGAACGCCACGACCTGATCATCAGCCGTGATGCGCAGGAAAATCTCGTCTTTGGGAATAAACCCGCCCCGTGCCGCCAGCCCTTTCGGTGGCTGCGCGGGACGGAAAATGCTGAGAGAACCAGTGGGGAGCGACGTCTGCGCCATCAGGGCTCTCCCTTCACCAGACCTGCCGCAATGCAGGCCGCCTTCATGATTTCGACATGGGTGCCACAGCGACACAGATTATATCGCAGCGCCTCTTTCAGCGCCGCTTCGTCAGGATCGGGCATGGCGTCCAGAAACGCCTTTACCGTCATGACCATTCCGTTAAGACAATATCCGCATTGCGCGGCCTGTGCCTTGATGAAGGCCTGCTGGACCGGATCGGACCCATCAGGGGAAAGCCCCTCCAGCGTCACGATGGACTGACCCGCGGCCGCAGTCTCGACCCGGACCACACAGCTTCGCGCGGCCCTGCCATCCAGCAATACGGTACAGGCCCCGCATTCTCCCAGTCCGCAGCCGAATTTCGGGCCATTCAGACCAAGATCATTGCGCAGCACTGTCAGAAGTGGTGTCCCGGGGGCCGCGTGAACCTCACGACGTTCCCCGTTCACCATCAGAAAGACGCTGTTCGCCATAGCGCCCCTCTCCTTCACGTCAGGACGTCAGCGTCAGGTCATAAATATTGTCGCCGTAGCACCAGTACGGATCTTCCGGCTGACGCAGCCAGGTGTTGGCGTTGGAAATCGTCTGGACCTTAGTCGCGCGCTCCTTGCGGGCGCGGTAATAGGCCGCGAACGTCACTTCCAGATCGGCAACGCCCAGTTCGCTCAGACAGCGCGTCAGAACCGCTGCATCCTCGACCGCCATGGCTGCACCCTGCGCCATGTGAGGCTTCATCGGATGGCAGGAATCCCCCAGAAGCACCACGCGGCCTTCATGCCATTTCGATAGCGGCTCACGCGTCTTGAGCGGCCATTTCGTCACGGTTTCCGCCGCATCGATATAGCCCTGAACCATCGGATGGTAATCCGCGAACGCTGCTTTGAACTCTTCGCGCGTGGACGGAAGCTGACCGGCCCGGCTGGTCCATTCCGCCGGCTCTCCCGTTACCAGATAGAACTCGTCTTCCTTGCGATCGAGATAGTAGCAGACGATATGGCGGTCCGCAGTCCACCACTTGGCGTTGACATCCGCGCCCAGAGCCTTTGCGGCCGCACCGGGGATAATCGCCCGGTGCGCAATCCAGCCGGTATAAAGAGCTTCTTCCAGACCGAAGATTTTTTCACGTACACGCGAGTTAATCCCGTCTGCCGCAACCAGAATATCCACCGTTTCCCTGGACCCGTTCTCGAATTCCAGCGAGACGGTCCCGCCGTTATCCGTGAAATCGACCAGTTTGTGCCCCCACTTGATGCGGGCAGGCTCAATGCAGTCCAGCATTGCCTGATGCAGGTCACCACGATGAATGGTGATGTAAGGCGCGCCATAACGCGCACGCTCCGCATTCAGCGGAATTTTTGCGAGAACTGCACCATCTGTTCCGTTCCGGCTGACCCAGTAGTCCGGGAGACAGGAAATCTCCTCGAGTTTTCTGTCCAAACCATCAAGATGAGCAAGGATTTTCAGGACGTTAGGGCCAAACTGGATGCCTGCCCCCAGTCGGGAAAAACCGGGAGCCTGATCATAAAGCGTTACGTCGAAACCCTGACGCTGCAAAAGTCCTGCTGCAGCAACGCCACCAAGACCAGCCCCCACAATACCGACCCGAACACCACCCGACATCTGATTGCCCTTCTGCTGCTGGCCATCACGGAGCAAGAGAGCTCAACAATAATGACGTACACACGATATATGGATAATTCATAGTCCTTCTGGATGCGTCAAGAGAATTATGACGATTCCGTTTCGTTTCCTAAAAAGGATATATTTTCGGAATTTTCAGTCTTCGAAAAACGCCAGTTTTTTCAGGATATGCAGCGCTGCAATCCTTTCGCACTCATCAAGCGGCGCCAGGGTACGGGCTGTCACATCCGCGGCACTGGGAATCGTACTCTCGACCAGAGCAACCCCTTCCGCTGTCAGGGACACGATACGCTGCCTGCGATCGTTGCGATCCTGGACAATGCTCAACAACCCTCTCTTGCGAAGACGCATGACGATGTCACGCAGAGTTGCATGATCAATGCCGGTCGCCGCACTGATCTGTACGAGAGGCGCCTCCTTCAGGCGATAGACTGTAACCATGGCCGCAAACTGGGCAGAGGTCAGCCGGTCATCGGGAATTTCACGCTGAAAGATGATCGTGTGTCGTTGATAGGCACGCCGGAGGAGATATCCGATCTGATTGCAAAGTTCGTAATCTGCATCATGCGACATCGGATTTTTCTCCATTGAAACCCCAAAAGATTTTTACAGCCTCTCGGGGGATTGTATATCCCAATTTCCCGATCGTATTCCCTTCACAGCGCGCAACGGATACTCCGGATATCCCTCCTTCAGAAAGCAGATCCAAACACCATGTCGCATTTCACAATGTCTCAGCCAGTTCCTCTGCCCATGCACGGCCCGGCGACCTCGCTTCTGATTAATAACGTATACATTAATAAAAGGCTTACAGCCCCTGAAGGGGGATATACGAAAAAATAAAAACAATGGCTGTCAGGCAACGTTTTCCATGGGCTCTTTTTTTGTTGCAGAATCGAATTGTCATTCATAGTGTCGTTTGTACGTTATAAGATCGCAACGTGACGTTTCCCGGCCATCCAGATTGCCACCCTGTCCGACCTGTGTGAGAGCAAGGATTGATCTCAATGCGTATCGTCACCCCAAACAAACTCGCGTTACGCCACATGGCTCTGCTTTCCACAGTGCTGGCCGTCATTCCTTCATACGGATGGACGGCAGAAAAATCGCAGCATGTTCGTAAAGGAAAAGCGCATCCGCTTCACACGGCCTCTGCGTCCAGGGCAGCTGCCGCACGCCACGCTCCGGCCCGCGCTATACAACCCGAACTCATGCAGGTTCAGGGACGACGCGTTTCGCATGGTGCGCAGACCGTCATTTCCCAACACGTTTTTACGAACGCCGTTGCCGGAACTTCCGTCATGAAAGCGTTGCAAAACGTGCCCGGTGTCCTGTTTCAGTCGGACGATGCGCAGGGCGTCGATACGGGTGGCGTCAAACTCTATATCCACGGATTTTCGCAGAACCAGATCGGCTTTTCACTGGATGGCATTCCACTCGGTGAGTCCGTCTACCGCAACTATAACGGTCTGAACGCCGTTGCCGCGCTGTCATCCGAGAATGTCGGCCATATGGAGATGTCGCAGGGTGCCGGCGCCGTGGACATGCCCAGCACCAATGTGCTCGGCGGCGCGATCATGATTTCGTCGTCTGATCCCAAGGACAAGTTCGGCGGCACCCTTGCTGCAACCGGGGGCAGCAACGCCACCACGCATGCCTTCATCCGCATAGACAGTGGCAAGCTGAACTCCACCGGGACCAAGTTCTACGTGTCCTACATGCGCAATGACACCAAGCTGTGGAAAGGATACGGCACCCAGTTCTTCCAGCAGGCCAACCTGAAACTGGTGCAGCCGATCCATAATGAAAGCAGCGTCTCGCTCCTGTTCGACTGGGCGGATGTCCAGCAGTTCAATTACCAGTCCGAAACACTGGAAACGGTCCAGAAGCTGGGCTACGGCATCTCCAATTATTATCCGAATTACCGACTGGCCTATAATGCCGCGCAGGGCATCTACTCGCACGGTGAAGACAAAACCAGCGACCCGAAGGATGTGTCCTACTATGCCGGAACGACAGCGTCACGCGACCTGCTGGGCGGGCTGAATTTTCATCTGAAACTGGCGGATCACCTGCGATGGGATTCCGTTGTGTACGGCCACAACCAGAAAGCCAACACCCAGTGGTCCGATCCGTGGATGGCTTCGGCGAACGGCGCGCCCCTCTCCGAAATCGTCAAGCAGCCCGATATCCAGCGCTTCGGCCTCACATCAAGCATGACGTATGATATCGGCAAACACGAAATTCATGGCGGCATCTGGTACGAAAACAACAAATACGTCTCGAACATGTATGCCTATAACGATCCGCTTCTTGCAGATGGGCAGACACTGACGCCCAATCCTTTCCGCAAATGGTCCGACCCTTTCGCGAAGCTCTGGGGCCAGACCTACAATACCAACACAATGCAGACCTATATCGAGGACACCTGGCGCCCGGTCAAAAACCTGTCGCTCCATGCCGGTTTCAAGTCCATGCTGAGCACCACTCATGTCGGACAGACCGGAAATTACGAACCCTATACTGGCACCAATGCCCTTGCTGGCGGGGTGGGCCTGACGACATTCGGGGCGTTCCTGCCGCATTTCAGCGGGGACTGGCACTTCCTGACGCATCATGAGCTGTATTTCGATATCGCCAAAAACATGCGCGCCTATCCGGAAAGCGGCTATCACCTGTCGGCATCACCATTTGCCGTCTCGCAGGAGGCCTTCGACCTGTCACGCAGTTCGGTCAAACCCGAAACCAGCTGGGCCTATTCGGTCGGCTATCGCTTCACGCAGCGTCGTGTGGATTTCTCGGTCAGTGCCTATCGTGTGAACTTCTCGAACCGTCTGGGCGCGCTGGTCCAGGGCAGTCAGACCAACCCGCAGACGACGGTGCTGAACCTCGGCGGCGTAACCATGAACGGCGTGGATGCAGGCCTGACCCTGCGACCGCTGCGTGGCCTCTCGATCTTCAACTCGATCAGCTACAACCATTCGACATACGACAACAACATCACCCAGCAGGGCACGACCTATGCCACCAAGGGCAAGCATGTCGTGAACTACCCGGACCTGATGTACAAGGCGACGGCGGAATACACCTATAAGAAAGCCAGCTTCAACATCGACGCCCTCTACACCAGCAGCCGTCCGTTCAGCTACACGAACGACACGTCGCTCCCGTCCTACTGGCTGGTCAATTTCGGAGCGCGCTACAATTTCGGCCGCATCGGACGTCTGGAAAATCTGACGGCATCGTTTAACGTCACCAACCTGACAGGGTCGCGCTACCTGATCATGACGGGCGACGACGGCGGCAATCCGCTTTCGGGCGATTACCAGTCGCTGGTCGTGGGCGCGCCCCGCCAGTTCTTCGGTGGAGTGAAGGCAGACTTCTGATGTAACCCTGTCCGGATCGGACATCCTCCCAGCACTGCCTCTCCGGGTTAATGGAAAGGCAGCCACGCCCCCAACCGGATGGCTGCATGAACGGTATGACGAACAACCAGCGCCCTGCCCTGTGGGAGCGAATGAGCTTCGGCTTCGGCGATCTGGCAGGGAATGCCCTGTTTGGAATTACCGGGGCCTATCTCATCTATTATTACACCAATGTTTACGGCATTTCCGCATCTTCCGTGGCTCTGCTGATGCTTCTGGCGCGTGTGATCGACAGCGTGGTGGACCCGGTCATCGGATATCTGATCGACCATCGCATCCTGTTCGGTGGGCGCGTCCGGCCCTACCTGAAATGGTTTTCCCTGCCACTCGGCTTCCTGACATTCTGCTGCTTTCTGCCCCTGCCGCTTGGGGCTGGCGGACGTCTCGCCTGGGCCTATGCCACCTATCTTGTGATGGGCGTGCTTTTCTCGCTCGTCATCGTGCCTTACGGGCTCCTGCCCAATGTCATGACGCGTAACCGGGAAGACCGTCTCTCCCTGTCCACTTTCCGCATGATGGGCGCAACGCTTGCGACGTTTCTGGTCGGATCGTCCATCCTGCCCATGGTGCACCTGTTTGGCGGGGGCAACGAGAAGCTGGGATATCCGCTGGCGATGGCCGTTGCGGGTGCGGTCGGCGGAGGGCTGGCGCTCATTCCCTTCTTCACCTGCCGTGAGCGCTACAAACTGGAAGCGAATGACAGTCCCGTCCGGGTGCTGCTCGGCTCCCTGTTCCGCAACCGGGCATGGGTAATCATCACAATCGTGCTGAGCCTGTTCTATATCAACCTGACGGCATTCTACGGCCTGTCGATCTATTACGCGACGGAAGTCCTGCATCGCCCGCAGTATTTCGGGGGGCTGCTCATCTCGATGATGGGGGCCAGCAAGGTTCTCGGCGTGGCATGCTCGCCCTGGCTTGCGCGACACGTCGGGCAGAAGCTGACGATTGTTCTGCCCTATATCCTGTCTGCCATGGGTCTGGCCCTGTTTGCCTATGGCCCGAACAGTGCCGTCTATCTGGTCGCCGTCTTCGGCACGATCTGCTTTTTCCAGGGCATGACACTGCCTGTTTTCTACGCGATGGTCGCGGATTCCATTGATTACGGCACCGCAGTCACTGGTGTGACGGCATCCGGTATCGCCTATTCCGTAAACAGTTTTGCGGGAAAGGTTGCCTGGGCCATCGGCGGTTCGCTTTCCGCGGCAATTCTGGGCTGGGGCGGCTATGTCCCCCATGCCGCCGCCCAGACTCACACTGCCCGCGTCTTCATCACGTTCGGTTTTCTGGGCGTGCCCGCCTGCGTCGCCCTGCTCTCCGTCCTGATCATCCTGCTTTACCCTTCCGAGGCCGAGATGACGCGCATCCTCCAGCCGGAAACCCCCGTTGAACCACAGAGCATCTGACATGACGCACGCATTCGGCAGGGAGGCCGCCACAATCGTCGCGCAGATGACGATTACGGAAAAGCTCGACCTCGTCTGTGGCAACGGCCTGTGGCGCACGACAGGCGTGCCCCGTCTGGGGCTGCCCTCACTGTTGATGGTCGATGGATCCAACGGCCTGCGCATCGTGCCGGACCAGATTTCCACGGATACGCAGAACGCCGATCTCGGGGCATTCCTTGACGCCGTTGATACAGCAGATGATCCGGAAAACCGGGACAGCAATGTCCTGCTCGGCAAGAGCGTGCCGGCCACATGCTTTCCAGCACTTTCGGTTCTGGCCAACAGCTGGGACATCGCGCTGGCCCAGGAGGTCGGGACGGCACTGGCAATCGAATGCCGTGCTGCGGGCGCCCAGATCCTGCTCGGGCCGGGAATCAACCTGCGCCGCTCACCGCTGGCCGGTCGGGGATTTGAGTATTTCAGCGAAGACCCGATCCTGACAGGAGAAATGGCAGCGGGCGTCATCCGCGGCCTTCAGGACAAAGGCGTGGGAGCGTCGCTCAAGCATTTTGCGTGCAACAACTCCGAAGTTGAGCGCATCAGCATGGATTCCGTCGTCGAACCCCGCGCACTGCACGAACTGTATCTTCTGGGGTTCGAGCGTGCGATTGCCAGAAGCAGTCCGTGGACGGTCATGACGTCCTACAACCGGCTCAACGGGGTCCAGACATCCCAGAGCCCCTGGCTCCTGCGCCATATCCTGCGGGACCGGTGGCAGTATAACGGTGCAGTCATATCCGACTGGCACGGAATTCAGGATCTTCCCGCCGCCATAAAAGCCGGAAACGACCTGGACATGCCATTCAACGCCGCCCGCCGGCGACGACTTGAAAACGCAGCCCTGAACGGGAGCGTGCCCGAGGCTGTGCTGGATGAGGCCTGCACCCATATCGCAGCCCTGACCCTGCGAATTGTGGAGGCCCAGCGCAGAGTGCCTGTCTCACGCCCGGATTTCGCGGCCCATCACGACCTCGCCCGCAAGGCTGCCTCCCGGGCCTGCGTTCTGCTAAGCAACCGGAACGACGTCCTGCCTCTTGCCCTTAAACCCGGCGAACGCCTGCTGGTCATTGGCACAGGTGCGGTCTCTCCAGAAATTCAGGGCGCAGGCAGCGCCGCCGTGCGGCCCATCCAATGCGATATTCCGCTGGAGTGCCTGCAGGCGACTGCACCTGAAGGCGTATCCATCCACTGGGAACCCGGCTGGAGCGCGGATGGCAATCATGACGCACACCGTCTGGACGCTGCCCTTGCCGCCGCAGGCAGGGCTGAAACCGTTATCCTCTTCGCCTCAACACCGCCCTGCGTGAGTGGCGAAAACGCTGACCGGCCCGATCTGAATCTCTGCCCGGCGCATGATCACCTGATCACCGAGCTGACGAAGATCCACGATCGGATTGTAGTGGTTCTAACGCATCCGGACGCTGTCGTGCTCCCATGGGCCGATAACGTACAGGCCATCCTCTCGGCGGGCTATGCAGGGGCCGGGTTGGGGCAGTCCGTCGCCGATATCCTGCTCGGGCATGCCAACCCATCGGGCAAAACATCCGTCACATGGCCTGTGCGACCGGAAGACTGCCCTGCCTTTCTGGGATATCCCGGTGAACAGGGAACACATCTGTATCGGGAAGGCATTTTCGTCGGATACCGGTTTTTCGACATCCGCCACATACAACCGCTTTTCCCATTCGGGCACGGACTGTCCTACACGTCCTTCACCTACGACGCACTGGAACTGACGACCGGAGCGGATGACGTGACCGTTCGCTTCACGCTGTCCAACACTGGCGTCCGGGCTGGTTGGGAAGTCTGTCAGCTTTACCTCGGGCGGAGTCCAACCTTCCCAAACCGGGCGCTCCCCCACCATCCGCTCCGGGCCCTGAAAGGGTTTGCGACGGTTTGTCTGGAGCCGGGAGAAAGCCGCGTCGTGGACATGACGCTGGACCGCCGCGATCTTGCCTATTTCGACACCGTGCGTGAGGAATGGACCGTCCCCACCGGAACGGTCAGCATCGAAATCGGGACCTCATCCCGCGATATCCGCCTTGCCACGGAACTCCATGTCGCGGGAGACGCTACTCCAGCACGATGGCTCAACCTGCATACCCCGCCCGGGCAGGCGCTGGAGGTTGCGGGCGTGCAGGACGATCTAGTCACATGGCTTGCCGATGTGACGGGCCAGAGCATCGCCGAGACCGAAACACGGCTTGCCCCGTGCCGCCGTTCCTTCCTCGGCATTTACGACACGCTGTGCTGGTCATTCGGTCTTGAGCTGAACGAAACACGGCTGACACAGATCCTTGACGACGCCAACAGACGCAGTGGCGCAGGAAAACCCGCATATCGCAGCGAACTGGATCCGTCATGATTGTTGAAAGCACCGTGCCCCCGGCCCGCGCATGGAACACCTGGTCCGACCGCCCGGCGGCAATGACATTCCTGCCACTTGGCGTCCATGTGACACCCCTGCTTTATTCCACCAGCCAGCGGCGCGCGACGCTGCTTCCGCCGGGCAAGGACCTACTGTTCGGCCGCCATGACATGAACGGACGACTGGTGGAGTTCGAGACCCGGCATGGCGGGACGGAGATCGCATTCCGCTACGAGAAAGATGATCCCTACTGCCTCCAAGGCGCATGGGACGGAAAAATCCTCGCGGAATGGGGGCTGCGTTACTGGCTGACATTGTGCCTGTCTGCCGAGTGCGGCACCACCGTGACCTATAACGGGGCGGCCGCCGTCATCCGGCTGGGCTATCGGTATGTGGCCCTGATGGGCGACATGGCCCCCGTTCAGGTCACGGCACATGAAACACTGGAAGCCGCAGCAAAAGATTTCAATGATAACGGCTACTTCCATACGGCCAGCAGAGGGACATCCGCCCCCGTCATCGCATTGCGGTTCAATCTGGAAATGATGCGCAAAGGACGGTTTGCCGCAGCTGTCGCGGACAGCGAAGAGCTGGCTGTCGCGAAAGCCCGGGCTACCCTAGACACGTCATCCGAGCCAAGTCTCCCAGCCACGCTGCCTGCCCAGACCGGACGTCACGCCGGAGCGCTCGATGCCGTACGCGACGTCATGGCCTGGAACACCATGTATGACGGCATCAACCGCCGCCCCTATACCTCCGTCAGCCGGATCTGGAATCTCGGGAAATTCGCAGTCTGGTACAATGACCAGACTTATGCAGCCCTGATGACCGGCCTGCTCGACGGGCAGGTAGCGCGCGAGAACATGGCCGTCGCAACGGCAAGCGCCACGCCACAGGGCAATTTCGCCTGTATCGCCACATCGAACGACAGTTGGGTGGACCGGACGCAAGCTCCCAACGGCGCATTCATGACGTGGATGATCTACCTGCGCCATCGCGACAGATCATTCCTCGAATGTCATTACGACGCCCTGTCCCGCAACCAGTTCTGGTGGCGGCGCGAACGGGATCCGGACGGCATGGGACTTGTCTCCTGCGGTACATCTGATGTCGGAGAGGCCCTGTACAAAGGCACACATTTCGGAGCCCGCAACGAAACGGGCATGGATAATTCCCCGACCCATGACGAAGCGGTCTATGATCCACAAACACGCACGCTGTCCCTGCTTGATGTCGGGCTCAACTGTTCTCTGGCGCTCGATGCGGAATGTCTGGCCCATATGGCGCGCGCACTGGGACGCACCGAAGACGCGCTGACTTTCGATACTCTGGCGGAAGAGACCCGGAGCAAAATTCGCGGGAATCTGTGGGACAGTGAACGCGGCATTTTCGCCAATCGCCAGCGTCATGGCGGGTTCGTGCGCAGTGTCGGCCCAACGAGCTTCTTCCCGCTGATCTGCGGTGCCGCCACACCGGAACAGGCGCAGTCCCTGATCGGACAACTCTTCGATCCCACCCGTTTTGGTGGCCCATACATGATCCCGAATGTCAGCCGGGATGATCCGGCTTTTTCGGACAACGTCTACTGGCGCGGACGGATCTGGCCGAACGTGAACTACTTCGTCTGGCACGGCCTGCGCCGGTATGGCTTCCTTGCCGAGGCATCGACACTCGCCGAACGCAGCATGGCCCTGTTCAACCAGTCATGGACGGAGCGCAGGATCGCAGCGGAAAACTATTCCGCCACGACCGGCGAAGCCGACGACCAGCCGGATACCGATCTGTTCCTGTCCTGGGGTGCAATGCTGCCGATGCTGGGTGTCGCAGACGTCATGGACATCAATCCCTGGGCAGGCTGGGAACTGCACAACACGGGCGCGGACGTCACGCTGGGCCCGATCCATACTCCGGTCGGGCAGGTCATCATGACCGTTGCACATGGTCGCATGACCCTCTGCCGCGGACAGGAAGAGATCCTGTCCTGGACGGGAACAGGCCGACTGACAGAACTCACGATCAGCGAGGGTCTTCTGAGCTGCCGCATCCATGCCGCTGACGGGCAGCAGGGTGTCCTGACACCCGGTTCGGCCTATGCGGCACGGATCGTGGAAAGCCGTCTGGATGGCAGGTCCCTCCCCGTCACACAGAGCCCGGACATCGACCTGTCCCATGTTCATTCCGGGCAGCGCATTGATCTTTACTTTACGCCGCCGGCCACGGTGTGACCACGACAGCCTTGCCCGCCTAGGTCGAGTTGACAAAAGATCTATACGATCTGCCTGAGATCTGATTCACTTCCTGCCTGTGGGGTCAGGAGCAGAGAGAACAGGCATGGCACGAGGCGATCTGACGGATCATGAATGGGCGGTGATTGGCCCGCTTCTGCCTTCTGAGCGTGGACGTTGGGCCCGTCCAGCCGGAGACAACCGCCTGTTTCTCAATGGCATGCTGCATGTTCTGCGGACCGGCTGTCCCTGGCGTGACATGCATGA
>NZ_JACRVU010000035.1 GCF_018811945.1 Gluconobacter sp. P1C6_b | reverse complement strand
CCGACACCCCGATGACCCCTCCCGACCCCGCCGCCCTGGCCGAGAAGAACCGTCAGGAAGAGAAGGTTCTGAAAAAGCGCTTCATCGGCATGGTCCTCGGCCTCGTGTTCGCGCATGTCTATGTGGCACTCGCGCTCGCCTATTCCTACATGGACGACCACAACCACCTGCACACATGCTGGCTTCCCCTGCTCGGGGCCTTCATCTGCGGGATGATCTTCGTCTTCCACGTCTCGATCTCGTAATCAGGAGAGGCTCCATGACCCGTACCGTCCGCCACGCCTGGCTCCAGCCTTTCCTGTCCACAACATTGTGGACCCTCGTCCTGATCGACATCGCCGTCATGACCTATCTGGAAAATCAGGATTTCTTCAGGGATTACGCCGGCTGGGCCTGGCCCTCCGTCCTGATCACCGGAATCATCGGCTACTTCATCGGCCCCGCGATCGATCGCTTTTTTTCCAGAAAATCCTCCAGCGCCAACAGAGCGTAAAGCACACAGGGCCGGAGCGGCTGTTCAGACAGCTCTGTTTCTGAGCCCGGAAAGTTACCAACTTCAGGAGGATGAGTATGGCCGATCCGAAACTGGATGTACGGGAGGCGCGGGCGGAGTTAATCCGGACCCGAAAGTATATTGCGGTGATTTCGATGGACAGGCGGGGAGGAAGTTTCTTCTCGGTCACCGGATGGTCAACCTTCATTGACCGCAAGGACGCCACGCCGGAATGGATCGGAGAAAATCTCCGCAAAGCCCTCGAAACAAGTCGTGATTTTGTCATGGAATGGAACGAAGATCCTCTTCCGCGAGACAAAATGGCTGCGGAAAGCAAGAAATCCGGCCCACTCTACATGGAGTTCTGGGGGCAGGTTCGGGAAAAATATGGCTTCAAGGACTGGCGGGATGCGCAGACCAAGTCGGCCCTGGTCTTTGTAAACTGGGAGTGCGAACAGACAGATCAGGTGCGGTTTGCCGCCTCAAAGGGACGAGGAGCCAGCCATTCAGCCTGGTATTCAAACGAAAACGAAGGAAAAGTCTTCCACGCTTCGATCACTGCCAGCAACCGGGAATTCGGTGAGGTTGCCATACAGGCCCTTGATGTCTGCCGTCCCAACTACCTGTAAAGCCGCGCCCAATAAAAAAGGGAGACAGAACATCTGCCTCCCTTTTTCAATCCATAAATCCCGCAGACCTTACCGCAGAATGCCCGTATGCCCGACGCTGTAGCGTCCCGGCTGCGGCCAGACCGTCAGGCCATGCGGCTCTGCGCCGACCGGGATCTTGCGCATCGCACCCGTATCGGTGTCGATCGCATAGACCACATCGTCGAACCGGCCCGAAAGCCACAGGAGCTTGCCGTCCGCGCTGACATTGCCCATGTCCGGGCTGCCTCCACCGGGGATCATCCAGGTCTTGATGACCTTGTCCGTCGCGAAATCAATGATCGACACGCCACCCGGACCATGCTTCGGACCATGAATGCGATGTGACCCACGATTGGCAACATACATCAGCTTGCCGTCACGGCTCGGATACAGGCCATGCGTGCCGATACCCGTCGGAATGAACCCGGTCTCCGTGAAGGAATCCCCGTCCACGACGAACACGCCATCCGCCATCATGTCCGCCACATAGAATTTGTGACCATCCGGCGCCGTCAGGATGTCCTGCGGCATGCCGCCCTTCGACAGCTTCAGCATCCCGATCATCTTCAGGTTCACCGTATCGACCTTGGCGACATAACCACCGAACTCGCAGGTGAAGATCGCATACTTGCCGTCGATGGAGAAATCGGCGTGATTGACGCCCTTGCATTCCGGCGTCTCGACCGAGCCCTTCAGCTCCATCGTATGCGGATCGCGGAAGTCCAGACGCTTGTGCGCCTCGGCCACCGTGATCGCGTATTTCCCGTCCGGCGTGAAATACATGTTGTACGGATCATCGACAGCAATGGACGGACCCGGCTTGGCCGTCGCCGGATTGATCGGGGTCAGCGACCCGTCCGGGCGGCCTTCGCTGTTATTCGTCACCCACAGCATCCGCAGATCCCAGGACGGCACCACATGCTGCGGCGAATGTCCGACCCGAAACGTATCCACGACCTGAAAAGACGCCGGATCAATGACGGAAACACTGTCTCCGCGCAGGTTCGGCACATAGACGCGGGCCGGATCATGCGCGATCGCCGGTGAGATGTGAGACGGCGTCGTCTCGCTGTAGATGTTCTTCGGATCAATGACGGGCGGCATGCCCGGGATCGTCTGGATACCCGACGGCGCAACCGGAGCCGCAACAGGCGCGGACGCATCGGCCGGAACCGGCACCATCGGCGCACTCGGGGAGTATTCCTGCGCATGGGCCGCGGCAGCTCCCAGCAGCGTCATCGCCACCAGAAGAGGAGTCTTGAATGTCATGGATGGCTCCTTTGGAAAGACTGGATTGCCGCAACCGCGGTCCGGATCTGCATCTCCGTGCCGATCCGGCCGAGCCCGGCCGATGCGCGCCGCGGATCGCCACCATAGACGCCATCGGCCGCACCCGGTTTCGGAGCTGCGCGCAACGCATCCTGACGCACAAGCGACGGATCGACCGCCAGCATCAGCGACGTATCGCTCAGCTCCGCATGAAGCCCCACCTCGGCCGCATGGCCCTGCGCGCGCAGGGCCTCGGCATACTGGTGCGGAACAACTTCATAGTAATCACGCAGATAAAGCACGGCCGCCTGCCCTTTCCAGGCCCGGTTCAGCTCCTGCGCCACCTGCGCCATGAAAGACTGGTATCCGCCATGATCGCCCAGCAGCACGATCCGACGGAAACCCTGAACGCGGAAACTCTCCGCAGCGCCTTTGAGCAGTCCTTCGAACACAGCCGGGGGCACGGAAATCGTGCCCGGAAACTTCATGTGGGACGTGCGCGGACTCGTCGCCCCCTCCGGCACATACGCCACGACAGGCGCCACCAGCGTATGCCCGGCCTGAACCGCAATCGCATCCGCCAGAACCTGCGCCCGCACATTATGCTTGCCGACCGCCATATACGGGCCGCTCTGCTCGGTCCCGCCCACGGGAATGATGACGGTATCCGTCCCCACCTTCACATCCTGCGCCACCTCGGTCCAGCTCCGGCAGGCGAACTCGGCCTGAAGCGCCAGACCGCTGCAATGCGGCGGCGCTTCCAGCACGCCCTGCGCCCGGACCGCCGGGACAGACAGCCCCATTCCTACGCATAACAGCGCAACACGACAGGACAGGCGACGGAGAAACAGCATCAGGGCCGGGGCATCTCTTGTAATGGCTGCCTTTCCCTACTCCATCTGCCCCCCCTTTTGCCAGAGGCGCCTTTTCCGGATCCTGCGTCTTTCCGCGACCGGATCATGCAGTATAAGACACTATGGCTTTCCCGATTTCCTACGATCCCGATCCCGTCGACAGCGCCGCTCACCTCATTCAGGTCGCGCTTACGCCCGTTTTCATGCTGTCCGGTATCGGCACGCTCATCAACGTCTTCAACACACGCCTGGCCCGTGTTGCCGACCATCTCGAAGACGTTCGCAAAAAGCTCAGCACACCCGCTACGGATGATACACCGGCAGACCCGCTCAACACTCCCGAGCGCCTCCGCAACCAGCAGACCCGCCTGCACCGCCGCGTCTTTGTGCTGGATGCCGCGATTCTCCTCAACGCCATCGGCGGCGCCTCGACCTGCGGCGCGGCCATGGCGCTGTTTGTCGGCTCGATCCGGGACGCTTCAACGTCAGCATGGCTGCTCGCACTTTTCGGCATAGCTCTCGCCTGCACGGTTGGATCGCTGATG
This sequence comes from Gluconobacter sp. P1C6_b, assembly GCF_018811945.1. Taxonomy (GTDB): domain Bacteria; phylum Pseudomonadota; class Alphaproteobacteria; order Acetobacterales; family Acetobacteraceae; genus Gluconobacter. The sequence continues at coordinate 18,619 of NZ_JACRVU010000035.1, read as the reverse complement.
TTTTTCCTCGCCGACACCCTGCTGAGCTGGCACGGCCTGCGCCGTGACACCGATCTGAGCCTCGACGCGGAATAGCCTCCCGCGCAATTTTATTTCAAAATCCACCCGGAACGGTACTTTTTCCCGCAATAAATGCCGCTCTGCAAGCGCATCCCGCTTTACTTTAACAAAAGCGCAATAATCGCCCGGCGGGAACAAAAACGGCGTCTCTGCAAAGAAGGCAAAAGTTTAAAAGCCATTTATGCACGGAATGCAGGGCTGACCCTGCATCTGTATTTGTTGCTTTAGACCCCGATTCTGGAGTTTCTCCCGCTGCACGCCGCAAGACGGCAAACAGAACCACACGGAGATTTTCCAAATGACGTCCATGACCCTGATCCACCTGATCGGCCTTCCCACCAGCCTGCTCGCACAGTTCTCGATGGTTGCCTTCGTTCCGATGATCGGCGCGCTGATGATTGCTACGGTTGCTTCCGACCGCGTTTCCGAGAGCTGATCCCAGTTATCTCGGGACAGGCCCGGCCTTCGTGCCGGGCGTCCCGCTTTTCCCTCTCCCGACTGACGCGGACCGCGCTCAGTGCCGGACAGAGAGATAGGATTCCGGATCCAGCCGGCGGCGCCACAGATCGCACAGCCAGCAACAGCTGATCCCGACTAGCATGCCGATCGATGTCGACCCGACCCAGTGCGTCGGCAGAAACGACATCATGACCCCCGCCAGACCGGCGATCGTCCAGTTCATCGTTCCCATCAGCGCCGAAGCCGCGCCCGCCTGATGCCCGTGATGCGTGAGGGCCAGAATGCCCGCGTTCGGCCCGATGAAGCCCAGTGAAAATGTCGTGCACCAGATCAGCGCGCACAGGATCCACGGATCCTTTGGCCCTGCCAGCCCACTCAGACACACCGCCACGGCCAATACGCAGAACACCAGCACCGCCAGCATTCCGATTTCCATCACCCGCGTGAACAGGAACCGGGTGGCCAGTCTGGCATTCACCTGCGACCCCAGAATAAAGCCGACCCCGTTCAGCCCGAAGAAAATGGCGAACAGATGCGGCGAGAAATGCAGGATGTTCTCGAACAGCGCCGGTGCATTGGACAGATAGGCAAACATCGTGAACGTCCCGAAGCTCACGACCATCACCGCAGAACAGAACAGCGGCTCCCGCAACAGGTCCCGGTAACGCGCCGCCATGCCGCTGACCGGCAGGGCAAAGCGCCGCTCCCTCGGAAGCGTTTCCGGCAGCAGGAACAGCGTGCCGAGGAACATCACGACGCCAAAGACGACATTCGCCCAGAAAATCAGCCGCCAGTTCCCCAGATCCAGCAGAAAACTACCGATCGAAGGTGCCAGCAGAGGCCCCAGACCGAAAATCAGCATCAGCTGCGACATGAGCTTCACCCCCGCCGCTCCGGTCGCCACATCGCGCACCATCGCACGCGGCGCCACCGAACTGATCGCACCGCCCAGAGCCGCTATGAAACGCAGCGCACAGAACATATGGAAACTGGTCGTCAGGGCCAGTCCGACAGAAGCGAGGGCATATACTACCAACCCGCACAGAAGCGGCAGCTTGCGCCCATAGCGGTCACAAAGCGGCCCCAGGGTGAACTGTCCGATCGCCAGCCCCGCCAGCCACGCCGTCAGCGTCAACTGCGCCGATCCTGGCCCATGTCCCAGCTCATGCTCCAGGGCCGGAAACGCCGGCAGATACATGTCTGTCGAAACGGGCCCCAGAATGAAGATCACGCCGATCAGCACACGGGTCAGGGCATTCATCCCCGAGAGGGAGGTCTCTTCGGACAGCGACGTAACGGACACGCAGGCACCATGACTGGACAGAGCAGAAAACCGAAAACGGGCTTCCCCTGCTGGAGAAGCCCGTTTTCATACTCAACGCCTTTTTGTCCAGACTGACCAGCCCCGAATTCAGGCGCCAGTCCTCATTCCGGACAGGGACGCAGACCTTACTTCGGCCAGTTGGCCAGAATGTCCGTCTTCACGTTCTGCGGCAGACCGACATAGTCGAGGCGGGCATTGTCCGCGTCACCATGCTGGAAACCCCACGCAAAGAAGTTACGCACAGCCTTGCCGGACTCCTTCTGGGCGGCATCGACCGGCACCAGAACGAACGTTGCCGTCACGATCGGCCAGGACGATGCGCCATCCGTGTCCAGAAGGTTCACCGCATAGTGATCGGCATGCACCCAGTCAGCAGCCTTGGCGGCTTCCGCGAAGCTGGCCAGCGTCGGTGCAACGAAGGCACCGCTGTGGTTCTTCATCTGGGCGATGTTCAGGTGGTTCTGCGCGGCATAGGAATACTCGACGTAACCCACGCCACCTTCCGTCTGACGCACCATGGCGGCGATGCCGTCATTGCCACGCGCGCCCGAACCGCCCGGCCAGGCGATGGAGGTGCCGGCACCGAGCTTCTGCTTCCAGGTCGGGGAAACCTGCGACAGATAGGACGTGAAGACGTAGCTGGTGCCCGAACCGTCAGCACGGTGAATCGGCGCGACATCCGTGTCCGGCAGCTTCAGGCCCGGGTTCAGAGCCTTGATGCGGTCGTCATCCCAGGTCGTGATCTCGCCGTCATACAGACCGGCCAGCGTCGGGCCGTCGAGACGGAGCTGACCCGGAGCAATACCCGGTACATTCGCCACGACCACGATGCCGCTCATGACAGTCGGGAACTGGTACAGCTTTTCCTTGGCCAGACGGTCACCGCTCATCGGCTTGTCGGACGCACCGAAATCAACCGTGCGGGCAATGACCTGATCCTGACCCGCGCTGGAGCCCACGCTCTGATAGTTCACGGCGATACCGGCCTGGCTCTTGGCCGCCGTGCCCCACGCACCATAGATCGGTGCGGCGAAGCTGGACCCTGCGCCCGTGATGTCCGCAGCCTTCGCCGACGACACGAACGGGGTCATGGCAGCCGTGCCAAGTGCCGTGGCAACGAGAAGACCGAATAGCGGAGCTCTGCTCTTGATCATGGGAATCCCTTATGGGGCGTGAAAACTGCGTCCTTAGTAACCCCAGCTCACAGACAGAAACAGTAGGGCAGGCGTGATAGTTTCATGACACCTTCCAGACACCGGGAGTGCCGAAATGTCACACCCCCACTCCAGCAAGCCAACGGTTCAGACGGCTCTCGCAACAAAACTGACACACATAATTCGGAATCCGCAGTTTTCTGCGGGTGAAAGCTTGCAGTGTCATGGAACTGTCATGTTCCCGTCATGAAACCTTCCCATTATTTCAAAATGCGAATCAGATACCTGAACTGCGGAACACACGCCCTCCCCAGAAGGACGCACCACAGCAATGGTTTTTTCTTTCCGCCGGACCACGGCCCTCCTGGCCACAACGACCCTGGTTTCACTTCTTCCTCTTTGTGGCCATGCCCGGGCCGCCGACCAGATGCAGATCATGGAACGGCAGATCCAGGCCATGCAGGCACAGCTCGCCAGCATGAAGAAAGAGCATGCCGAGGAAATCAAACGCGCGCGCGCCGTTCTGGCCCGCCAGCGGGAAGAAGCCGAAAACAATCCCTACGCCCAGCGTGGCCGCTATATCGGTCAGCCGCGTCCCGCCGCGCAGCCCCTGATCAGCGTCCGTCCGGCAAAGGCCGGCGCCGATGATGGCCGTCCGCCGTCAGACCGCGCAGACGTCTCCTCCTGGGCCGACTTCCAGCGCGCCACCGCGCAGGACGAGGAAGTCACGGTCGGCGGCATCAAGGTGGGCTTCCCGGGTGGCCGCCCGACGATCCAGTCCTCCGATGGCGCCTACGCCCTGTCGATCGGCCTCGCCTATCATGAAGACTTCGGCGGCTTCTTCAATTCCGGACCGCGTGGCAGCGACACCCGTGGCGCCTTCAACAGCTTCACGACCAACCAGCGCCGTCTGCGTATTCCGTTCATGTTCCGCTACAAGAACTGGGTCGCAGCCGTCACGCCCGATTTCGGAGCCAATCATAACGACGGTTATGTCGGCCTCTATGAAGGTAACCTGAACTATACCGGTCTTCATAACACCATCCTGACCGTCGGTTACTTCCAGCCGCGCGTGACAGAAGAAGACGCTGAAAGCTCCAACGACTTCATGACGCTGGAACGTCCCAGCATCACGGATATGGTGCGTAACATCGCCGCCGGTGATGCCCGCTTCGTGGTTGGCGGCCTGCATTATGAGAAGCGCTGGTGGATTGCCGGCTACTTCACGGGACAGGAATGGGGTCACCGCAACGCGTCTGACAGCAGCTCCACCTATTATGGCGGCGGCAGCGGCGCCACTCTGGACAGTCAGACGGGCGGCATGCTCCGCGCTGCAGGCCGGCCAATCGCAACCAAGGATGTCGATCTCCATGTCGGTGTCTCGGCGATTGCAGCCTTCCGCCTTGCCTGCAACACGGGAACCAACGCCAATTACTGCACCCGCACGACGTCCTTCGGACAGCGTCCGGAATTCGATATCGGTGAAGCCAGCCTTGTCTCCACGGGTACGATCACCAAGGCCGCACAGGTCTGGGCCGCAGGTCCGGAACTCGGCTTCCGCTGGGACCGCCTGCTCGTAAAGGGCGAGTATTATCACGTGGGCGTTCAGCGCTCGCAGGCCAACCTGCCGGCGTTCAACTTCCAAGGCTGGTATGGTGCTGCGGCTTATACGATCTTCGGCAAGCCCCGCATGTATAACATCAAGGAAGGCGCTTTCGGTGCACCCGGTGTCGGCGCTGACCAGGAATTCAACCCGGCCCTCAATCACTGGGGCGCTCTTGAAGCCGTCGCCCAGTACAGCGGCCTGGACCTGAACAGCAACCTCAACGCGGCAACGGCAGGGATCACCAGCCAGAACGGCGTCAGCTACGTCCGGGGTGGCATGCAGAATGTCTATACCGGTGGCCTGAACTGGTACCCGAACCGCCACTTCCGCTTCATGGTGGACTACAGCCACTTCGTCACGTCCCGCAGTGTAGCCTCTGCAACCAATGTTTCCGGTCGCTCGGGCAACTCCTTCGCGGCCCGTATCCAGGCAGCTTTCTAAAAACATTTCAGCAGCCTCTCCCGGATCCAGTCCGGGAGAGGCCTTTTTTCCCAACACCATTGCGTGCATGCCCGCATTCCCGATTGCGGCCCATGCCCCGCAGACAGCATGCTTCCCGTTCCATAACGAGAGAACCGGCTGATGCTTCCAGACGCAAAAACGCTCCTTCCCGCAGCAGCAATTGCAGTGACCTTCCTTTGCCCAGCCCGCTGCCAGTTCCCACATCGTCACAAGCCAGAAACTCGACTGGTCCACCGCCGCGGCCCTGGCGTCCGAAGCCGTCCGCATCTGCGCCGCACAGGGCTATTCCGTGACCGCCACCGTCGTGGATACGAGCGGTCATGAACAGGCCGTCATCAAGGGCGACACCGTCCCCCTGCAATCGCTCTCCGTCGCCTACCGCAAGGCCTATACGGCCTATTCCTATGGTCTGGCCTTCAACAAGAACACGACCAGCGAACTGATCGCCGCAGGCGTCACCGGCCCCGCGAACGGCGCCCTGAATACCATTCCCGAAGTCCTGTTCGTTCCCGGTGGCGTCACCCTGCGCCGCACGAGCGACCACGCCATTCTTGGCGGGCTAGGCGTATCCGGCGCCCCCGGCGGAGACAAGGACGAAGCCTGCGCCCTGCATGCCGTCGAAAAACTCAGGAATACCTTCCAGTAACACAGCCTCTCTTACTGAAATCCGGAAGTTACAGGAGTTTTGAGAACAGGGCTCTTTCTGTCGATCCTTTCAATCGATTCCAGTCTTTCCAGCAGAGTTTCCTTTTGTGAATCATGCCGGTATTGTCCGGCCACACTGAAGGCTTCCCGAAAGACTGTCTCTTGCTGCGCTGGTTTCTGGTTTCCATCCTCTCCCTTACCGTTCTTCTCCTGGCCCTGTTCGGCGCGGGATGGATCTGGATCGACCACAAGGACCTCGCTGCCTTCGCCACCGCGAAGCTGGAAAAGAGACTGGACCGTCCCGTCCATATCGGCGCCCTGCACGTCCATCCCGGAACCTGGCTGACGATCGAGGCGGGTGACGTCTCCGTTGCCAACATCGCCAGCGGCACGCGTCCGCAGATGATGACGCTCGGCCATCTGGGCGCGCAGGTCCGCCTGACATCCCTGATCTGGGGTCCGCCCGAGACCCGCAACATCGTCATCTCGAAGTTCTCAGGCCTGTTCGAACGCACGCCGGCGCATCTGCCCAACTGGCGCTTCGGCCCCCATCAGAACGACCCGCGCCCCCCCCTCACGCCTGAGCAACAGGCCAAAGCGGACGCACCGCCCGATCTGGGCAATGCCCCCGGCCTGCGCAACGTCACGATCCTCGACAGCGACGTGACCTACCGCTCGGCCAATGGAGCATCTTACAAGGCTACCCTCGGGAAGGTCGAACTCGCCTCCACCAGCGACACAAGCCCGCTCACCATGACCCTGAGCGGCGCCTATAATGGCACCCCGATCGCAATTTCCGCCGAAATGGAGCCGATCCGCGACCTCCGCAAAACACCACAGCGCCCTTACGGCACCAAAGCCCATGTCACATCCGGAGACATGACCTCGGACTTCACCGGCACCCTGACGGACCCGACAAATTTTGACGGCGTGGAAGGCCACACCACCGTCACCACACCCACATCCGACACGCTGTTCAGCGTCGCCGGCATCAAGGGCGATCACGCCCCGGTCAAACTGACCCTGTCCGGCGATTTCAGTCATTCCGGCGACGACTGGCATTTCCGCAAGGCAAACGGCACCATTCAGACCAGCACGATGGAAGACGGCGATTTCACCCTCGTTGAAGGCAGCCATGGCAAACCCGATGACGTGACGGCCAAAATCGCTTTCGGCCGCCTCGACATCAACGGCCTGATGCCGATCCTCGCGCCTCCTGGAGCCAAGGGCAGCAAGAAAAGCCCGTCCACGCTCCACGCGGACCTGGTGCTCCTGACGCCGCCCGATCCCGACCCGCTGGTCCATTTCGATCTTGCCGCCAGACAGCTGATCTACAACAAGCTCGACTTCGCGAACCTGAAGATCCAGGCGGCCCAGATCCCCAACCGCATCGACATTCCTGTCCTGCGCCTCGGCTATGTCGGTGCCTCACTCAGTGCCAACGGACATATCGAAGCCGACGGGAAATCCTCCCGCATCGCTGCCGAAGTCGCCCTGACCCATGGCAACATCGACCGCCTGCGCCGCGTCGCAGGTCTCGCGCCCGTTCCGGTCAATGGCAGCCTGAGCTTCCGCATTATCGCCAGCGCAAACAACATCCACACCCTCAACGAAGCCATGAGCCGCGCCGACCTCACCGCAGCCGTCAGCATGGAAAAGGGCGAAATCGCGCGTGAGATTGTCGAGGCCGCCTCGATGGACCTGCGCCTGCTCTTCCGCCACGCCAAGGGCGTCACCCCGATCACCTGCCTGCTCGGCGTCCTGCAGATGCATCAGGGCATCGGTGTCGTCGTACCGCTGCGTCTGCGCACGGGTGCAGGCACGATCGCGGCCAAGGCGAATTTCGATCTCAACCGCAGATGGCTTGATCTCGTCTTTGCCAGCCGCCCGTTCTCGACCAGCTTCTTTGCCCTGGATGTTCCCGTCCGCGTCAGTGGCCGTTTCGATGCACCGGTCCTTTCCCTCGCAAAATGGTCGAAGGAAGGCCGGAACATGCTCGCGGATTCAAACGAGGTCACGAACCTTCCCCCTGCCCTGCAGGGTTTCGCGGCCTCCAACGCCTGCGCCCGCCCCACACGCTAGCCATTGGGTCCCCGGGATTTGCACCCCATCCTACCCCCGGCTATGCACGTCGCACCATAGGAAGAGGGTCCAGATATGCGTATTGCAATGGTCGGTGGCGGATATGTCGGTCTTGTCTCAAGCGCCTGCTTCGCCGAGTTCGGAGCCGACGTCACCATCGTGGAACGGGACCCCAAAAAGCTTGCGGCCCTCAATGCCGGTCGCATCCCCATCTACGAGCCGGGGCTGGACACTCTCGTCAGCAGCAATGTCGATGCCGGTCGCCTGACATTCGGGGATGATCTCGGCGCCGCCATGACTGATGCTGATGCTGTCTTCATCGCCGTCGGCACCCCGACGCGACGCGGCGACGGCCATGCCGACCTGACCTATGTCTACGCCGCAGCCGGGGAAATTGCCCGCGCAGCCAGAACGGATCTTCTGGTCGTCACGAAATCCACGGTGCCGGTGGGCACAGGGCGCGAAGTCGCCCGTATCCTGCGCCAGACACGGCCGGACCTGACTTTCGACGTAGCCTCCAATCCGGAGTTCCTCCGCGAAGGTAACGCGATCGACGACTTCATGCGTCCGGACCGCGTCATCGTCGGGATCGACCGTTCGGGACCGGATGAAGGCGCCCGCGCGCAGGGTCTCATCGAACAGCTGTACCGTCCGCTGATGGCCATTCAGGCCCCGATCGTCCTGACGGATCTGGAAACGGCGGAACTGACCAAATATGCTGCCAATGCCTTCCTTGCGATGAAGGTCACCTTCATCAACGAGATGGCCGATCTGTGCGAGAAAGTCGGTGGCAACATCCACGACGTCGCGCGCGGCATGGGCCTCGACCAGCGGATCGGCAGCCGCTTCCTCAGCCCCGGCCCGGGCTATGGCGGCTCCTGCTTCCCCAAAGACACCCGTGCCCTGACCGCTATCGCACAGGACGCCGGCGCCCCCACACGGCTCGTCGAAGCCACGGTCGCCATTAACGAAGCCCGCAAAACGGGCATGGCCGAACGCATCATTGCGCAGGCTGGCGGAAGCCTTGAGGGCAAGACCGTCGGCATCCTGGGCCTGACCTTCAAGCCCGATACGGACGACATGCGCGAAGCGGCCTCCCTGCCCATTCTGGCCCGCCTACATGAAGCTGGCGCCACCCTGCAGGTTTTCGATCCCGAAGGAATGGACGCGGCCCGCGCAGTCCTGCCGGAAGGCGTACGCTATTGCGAGGACGCGCTGTCCGCCGCGCAGGACGCCGACATCGTGGTCGTCCTGACGGAATGGAACATGTTCCGCGCCCTCGACCCGGCACGTCTGCAGAGCGCTATGCGCGGCAACGCCATCGCGGATCTGCGCAACATCTGGAGCCCCGACCTCATGCGCGAGGCCGGGTTCGACTATCGCTCGATCGGGCGCCCCTGAAGAGACGTGTTACTGCGCCCGGGCTTCAGCTCGGGCTGCGGCACGATCCACAGGCGCAAACGTCCCGTTGCGCAGGCGCCGCTCCAGCTCCTCAAGCGACTGCCCTTTGGTCTCGGGCACGTAACGCAGCACGAACCAGAACGCGAAGGCGTTGACGCCCGCAAACAGCCAAAACGTCCACCCCGCGCCCAGCATCTGCACGAGCGACAGCGTGGTGAGGGAAATCAGCAGATCCGCCCCCCAGTGGCTTCCGGCCACGAGACTCATGCCCTTGCCACGGCAGGACAGCGGATAGACTTCCGCACCCACCAGCCAGATGGCGACCGACAGGCTGCCCGTATTGAAAATGGTGTAGGCCATGACGGCCGCGACCGTGATCCACGCCCCAACGCCGCCGGTCAGATGCATGGCAAACGCCGTCCCCAGCACGACCAGTGCCACCACGGCCCCCGGCAGCAGGCGCAGAAGCAACGTGCGTCGCCCCCAGGTATCAACGGCCCAGCCTCCGAATACCGTCGCCAGAACCATGCCCACGCCAACGGCTACTGAGGTCAGCAGGGCGGAATCCTGACCAAAACCCGCATCGGCAAAGATCGTCGGCGCGTAATACATGACGGCGTTGATGCCCGTGAACTGACACAGGAGCGCAATCCCCACCGACGCCGTCAGCGCAGGCCGCACCCAGGGCTTCGCCAGTTCGGACCACGGCGCCTGCACATCGTGGTTTTCAATGATTTCCTCCAGCTCACGATCAGCCTCCTCATCGGACAGACGTACACGCCGCAAAACCATACGGGCCTCTTCGGTCTGACCGTTCAGAGCAAGCCAGCGGGGGCTGTTGGGCAGAAATGCCATGCCAATGAACAGGATCAGCGCTGGTAGCATCCCGATCCCGAACATCAGACGCCAGCTTGAATCCCGCAGGAAATAACCGGTGATGAAGGAAACCGTGATGCCGGAAACGACCGCCAGCTGAAACCCCACGACAAGACGCCCGCGGCGCTCTGGCGGCGAGACTTCCGCGATATAGATGGGCACGATCTGCGATGCCGCACCAATGGCCAGACCGAGGATCAGACGGGCAATGATCAGAACTGCCACGCTCTGCGCGGAAGCGACGACAACGGTCCCTATAAGGAACAGCGCGGCGGCAATCATGACCGTCCGCCGGCGTCCGATCCGGTCGGAAACGCCTCCAGCACCGAGACAGCCGAGCAGCGCCCCCAGAATGATGGCCGACGTCACGACTTCCGCCCCAAGTGTATCCAGATGAAACTGGTTGCGAAGCTGGAGCAGGGCGGAAGAGATGATGCCGGTATCATACCCGAACAGCAGCCCTCCCGTTGCCGAAATGGTCGCAATGAAATTCGTCAGGGCATGTCCGCTCAACCGTCCGTGCGCGTTCCTGTTCTGCATCGTGAAACCTTCCACCGCGAAGCCGCAGGCCGTTATTCGTGAGACAATCTGCCTGCGTTAACGCTCCACAACAGGAAAGTAACATCACAAAAGTTACAGTTTTCCTTTATGTCGTGAACTTTCTCGTGTGCAATCAGGCACATCCCTGAAGCGGCGAACATGAAAAAACCCCCTTCCCGCGAGGAAAGGGGGTCTGACGTTATTGCCGCCGGGAAATCCCGTCTTACGGCTGAACGATCCGCAGGATGAACGCCGTCAGGGTGTTGATGGCCTCCTGCTCCGGACGGTCCGCAGGCAGGCGCAGTTCCGGGGAAACCGGCGCTTCGTAAGGCGCGGAGATCCCCGTGAATTCCGGGATTTTTCCAGCGCGCGCCGCTGCATACAGCCCCTTCGGATCCCGCTTTTCGCAGGTTTCCAGCGGCGTATCGACGAAGACTTCATGGAAGTTCTCGCCCAGGATCTGCCGCGCCAGCGCACGATCTGCCTCAAGCGGCGACACCAGCGCCACGATCACGACCTGCCCGCTTTCGGCCAGGATCTTCGCCACATGCGCCGCACGGCGGATGTTCTCGTGACGGTCTTCCGGCGAGAACCCGAGATCGCTGCACAGCCCGGCCCGCAGGGTATCCCCATCCAGAACCGTCGCATTGATCGCCTGCTCGGACAGTGCCAGTTCGGCAGCACGCGCGACCGTGCTCTTGCCCGAACCCGGCAGACCCGTCAGCCAGAACACACCGCTCTTGTGACCCCGCGCCTGCACCTGACGGGCAGCGGACACACGGCTGGCCGTCGGATGGATGGCATGTTCGCCGTCCGCCAGTTCAGCCGGACCAATCAGCGGCGCACCACCAACGATGCGCTGGTAGCGATCCACCAGAACGCCACGCCCGTCACCAAAGCCCGGGGAGAACGGATCGAACAGCACGGTATGGGACGCCGCCAGCGTAATTTCCGCAAACCCGTCCGGCGGGACGCTGTCGCCTTCACGCAGGGTCAGATCTTCCAGATCGACCACGGCGTCGATGGACGCCACCGTCACATCATGCTCGGCCGTCGCCAGGCGCAGCGTAAAGCTCTCGCCGACCCGCAGCGGCTCCCCACGAAGCCAGAACAGTCGCGTGCGAATCCGGGCCGAACGCTCCGGGGCCGCAGCCTTGTCATCGGCCGGGAACAGCAGATCACCACGGTCCGGCACCAGATCCGGCTCCAGACGCAACGCGATGGACTCGCCTGCACCCGCGACCGGCCGTTCCGGCGCATGCCAACGGCAGACCTCTGCCACGGTCGCAACCTGCCCCTGCGCCCCGATACTCAGACGATCGCCCGCACGGACCGTCCCGCGCTCGATCCGGCCTGCCACATAGCGGATGCCATCAAAGCGATAGACATCCTGCACCGGCATCCGGAACGGCAGAGCAGCGCGCGAAGCCGGCGGCGGCACATTGGCCAGCGCCTCGACCAGCGTCGGGCCCTTGTACCAGAGCGAACGCTCGGAGCGACTGGCAATATTGTCACCGTCGCGGGCAGAGGCAGGCACAACGGCCTCAACCTCGATTTCCAGACGGCCCAGAAGTTGGCGCACATCGGACTCGACCTTGACGATCTGCGCCTCGTCAAAGCCCAGGATGTCGGACTTGTTGAGCAGCACGATTACATGGCGGATGCCGATCAGCCGCAGCAGCATGGCATGACGCCGCGTCTGCTCCTGCGCGCCTTCCTTGGCATCCACGACCAGCACGGCCGCTTCGGCATCGGCAGCTCCGGTGATCATGTTGCGCAGGAACTGGCGATGGCCCGGCGCATCGACGATCACGAATTCCCGCGAGCCCAAACGGAACGGAATCCGCGTGGAGTCGACGGTCACGCCCTGATCGCGTTCAATCTGAAGGGAATCGAGCAGGAAGCTCCACTCCACCGCCAGACCACGCTTGCGGCTGCTCTCGACGATCTGTGCCAGCTTGCCGTCCTGCAGACTGTCGGTGTCGTACAGAAGGCGCCCGATCAGCGTGGACTTGCCGTGATCGACATGCCCGACGATGACGATGGGTGTCGCTGCGGCGCGGTGGGTTTCCGAAAAGCTCTCGGTCACAATGTTGTCGCCCATTTTCACAGATATCCCGCTACACGCAGACGCTCGAACACGTCCTCGGACTCATGATCCATCGCACGCCCCGCGCGCTCGGAGGTCCGGCTGGTTTCCAGTTCGGCAATCACTTCCGCCACGGTGGAAGCATTACTCTCGATCGGATTGGTGATGTCCTGATCACCCAGCGAGCGGTAACGCTTGCCGTCTTTGGCGAAATACAGGTCCACCAGCGGAATGCCCTCGCGCTCGATATAGCGCCAGATATCGATCTCCCGCCACGCCAGCAGCGGATGGACGCGGATATGCATGCCATCTTCATACGGCGTGGCATACTGGTCCCAGAACTCGGGCGGCTGGTTGCGCACGTCCCAGCGATGCCCGGCACCGCGCGGACTGAACACGCGCTCCTTCGCACGGGTCGCCTGCTCGTCACGACGGATGCCAGCAATGACGCCACGAAACTTGTGCTTGTCGATCATCGCGGCCAGACCGGCCGTCTTGCGCGCGGCGGAGCGCGCAGCAGGCGGCAGGGACGGATCGATTTCCTCAACCGGCGGGCAATAGCCCAGCAGCAGGTCCAGGTTCCACTTCTTCGTATACTCGTCGCGGAAGGCATACATTTCCGGGAATTTCTTCTCGGTATCGACATGCATGACCGGGAACGGGACGTGCCCCATGAACGCCTTGCGCGCCAGCCAGACCATCACGTTGCTGTCCTTGCCCAGCGACCACAGCAGGGACAGGGGCTTCAGCTTGCGATAGGCCTCGCGCAGGATGAAAATGCTCTGGGCCTCGAGCTGGTCCAGATCATCCATGATACGCGGCTGTGCCAAACCGGTGGTGGACTGATCCCGGGACAGGATCCGTGTTTGCGTCATTATCCGCTCCGTAGTCATGCCGGCCTGTGAATGCCGCATTCCGTCTTGGCCAGACCGGCCCAGCGGCCCGCCCGTCCATCTTCACCATCCTTGACCGCCCTTGTGCATGGAGCACAACCGATCGAGGTGTAACCTTTTGCAACCAGAGGATGCCGTGGCAGATCCCGGCGCTGCATCTGCGCCTCGATCTGACCCGGGCCCCAGCCCGCCAGCGGGTTGAGCTTCACGCTGCCATCCGGCTGCGGATCAACCAGCGGAAGCGCCGCCCGCGTCGCGGACTGGCTGCGCTTGCGCCCCGTAATCCAGACATCGAAATCCGGCAGCACCAGATCCAGCGGCTCGACCTTGCGCAGCGCACAGCATGCATCCGGGTCGAAATCCGCGAGCTGATCCTGTGGATCACGGTCATGCAGCGCTTTCGGCGTAGGAGACAGGGTCCGGACATCCGAAAGCCCCAACCTGCGGGACAGCCTGTCGCGATATTCCAGCGTTTCGGGAAAATGCCGCTTCGTATCCAGGAAAAATACCGGAACCGAAGGGTCAGCCTGCGCCACAAGATCCAGCAGAACAGCCGACTCCGCCCCGAAAGACGAAATCACGGCCACGCGCCCCCGCAGCAGATCCAGAGTCTCCCCCAGCACCCGGTCTTCGGGGATCTGGCGAAGATGATCCAATTCCGTCCGTGAAAGAGGCATGCGCTGCACCTACCTGTGTCCAGATCAGTCATGCCGCCTGAGCGGCACGCCCCGAGACATAGGCGCATCATCCGTAAAAATAAACTATTTTGTTTGATATAACTTTTTTGTTTCGTTTTTATATCACGTTGAACGCACGTCTTTTCAACGCAATCTCCGCCGCACAGGCGCAGTGTATCGCCAGGCCGCGGACTGCCGCAGCCGCGTCATTCCCGGAAGCCCCCGCAGACGCTCCCGCCAGTTCGCACTGTCCAGAAGGAATTCGTCCTGTAAAACACGAGACTCTTCTGCCGGCCCCGCTTCCCTCTGCCGGGCCGCCGCAGATCCCGGAAGCGGATCCGCCGCCTCACGCACCATGCGCTCCCAGCTTTCCACACGCAGGCGAACATCCGGCTCGACCCGAAAAAAGACTCCGAATTCAAACCCCGGCGGCGCCGTATCCTCAAACCCCGCGCAGGCCAGATCCAGAACATTGTTCCGCGCCAGCGGGATCATCAGTTCCGCAAGATGGCGCGGCGTGAGTACCCAGCAATGCACATCCACATAATGTGACGGATCGGCCAGCGCGGGGCGCACCCAGTCCAGCGCCTCTTCAAAGGAAAACTGAGCCGTCATGTCATCGGGCGCGCTCAGCCCATCGTAAAAATCCTGACAGCGCACCTCGGAATCGCGCACCTTGTTCAGGGCGAAGTCGAGAATGTCACGCGGATCGGGCGTACGCCGCTTCTGCATCCAGGCAACCAGCAGGTCCGACAGGCGGGTCGGAGGCCGCAGCGCATCGAAAGAAAAACGGGCATCGGGCAGCATCAGGCGGATTTCGCCCGCCGCCGACAGCACTTCGGACGCCTCCGCCAGCCAGCCGATCAGATCCGGAACATGCTCGCCCACATGAGATGCCACGATCAGATCAAATGATCCGTCCACGCAGTCCTTCAAAGGACGATCGAGCCAGACAACATCTACCGGAGCCAGACTGTCAGGGGTCACGCCCGGATCCCACGCGAACTGCCGCAGCAGCCCTTCCGTATCGACCCGGTCCGCGTAAAGAACCTGACACTCTTCCCGCGTCAGGACCGGCGTCGTCAGCGCCCCGATTTCCAGGCAGCGGGCCTGACTGAAATCAATGCCGCGCCGCAGGGCTGCCTGACGTTTGCGGAAAATTTCTGGCACGGAACCTCGATATCTGGACAGAAGCCTGACGCAACAGACCCGAAAATACGGAATGCGACCGTCTGGAAGGCTATAGGGAGCCGGTTAAAAACCTGTCAATGCCGACACAGCCCCGGCACTCTCAGACGAAATGGTGCCCTGCCCCACATAATAGCACAATCCGCCACTATAGTCTCTGCGAGACATCGGTTCGACAGCCTGAAAATCCCTCTGAACGCAATCTGGCATGATTCATGCATCATGAAATTTCATGGACATGCTCTCACCCTTTTGCACCCAGCGCCTTGCGGGCTTCCTTGTCCGCCAGACCGTGCAGCCGCAGATGATGGCGGAACTGGTAGTAGGTCAGACCGAGCAGCTCGGCCGCGCGCCGCTGGCTGAACTGCGCCTCGCGCAGGGCGCCTTCCAGAAGGCTGCGTTCATGGGACCGGACATCCGCCCCGAAGTCCCGAGGGAACGTCAGCGCTTCGCCGCCACCCACGGTCCCCGGGGGAGCCGCAACCGGCGCGGCCATGTCCTGCCAGTCCGGCGTCACGAACGGGTCCAGCACGATCTCGTCCAGGGCCTTTTCCGGACGCTCCATCCGATAGACGCTGCGTTCAACCACGTTGCGCAGTTCCCGCACATTGCCGGGCCAGTCGTAAGCCTGCAGACGCGCCAGTGCCCGGTCCGTGAATCCCGCGAAAACCTTCCGCCCCAGCTCCGCGCTCATGCGGGTGGCGAAATGCCCGGCGAGAAGCGGGATATCTTCCGGACGGGCGCGCAGCGGCGGAATATTCACGACGTCGAAGGCCAGCCGGTCCAGCAGATCCGCCCGGAAGCGCCCTTCCCGCGCCATGGCGGGCAGATCGGCATTGGTCGCCCCGATCAGCCGCACGTCCACACGGATGGTCTCGCTGCCGCCAACACGCTCGAAACTGCCATACTCGATCACCCGCAGCAGCTTTTCCTGCACAGCCTGAGACGCGGTGCCGATCTCGTCGAGAAACATCGTGCCCCCGTCCGCGCGCTCGAAACGGGACAGGCGACGCTTCTGCGCGCCCGTAAAGGCACCGGCCTCATGACCGAACAGCTCGCTGTCCAGCAGCGCTTCGGGCAGGGCCGCACAGTTGAGCTTCACCAGCGGCCGGTCCCACCGGTCCGACAGCAGGGCCAGACGCGCGGCCACCAGTTCCTTGCCGGTCCCCCGTTCTCCGATCACGAGAACCGGTCGTTTCAGAGGCGCCAGACGGGAGACCTGATCCAGCATTCCCAGAAATGCCGGAGCCCGCCCGATCGGGGTCGGCACCTCGTCCATATCGGTGCTTCTCGCCATTTTCTGGTCTCTCACGCCCCTGTTCCGGTCTTCAGTTCATAACACCCTCAAAACAGCATCGCTGACAAGGGCAGGCATTCTGTCCTAAGTCTCTCCAACAGGAAGGAAAGCATCATGGGTATTTTTTCTCGCCTCGCCGATATCGTGAACTCCAATCTCAATGCGATTCTCGCCACCGCCGAGGATCCGCAGAAAATGATCCGCCTGGTTATCCAGGAAATGGAAGACACGCTGGTCGAGGTCCGCAGTCAGGCTGTCCGCACGATCGCCGAACGCAAGCAGCTCGAACGTCGCGTCCGCACCATGATGCATGAAGAAGACGAGTGGCACCGCAAGGCCAGCCTCGCCATTGAGCGCGACCGTGACGATCTCGCCAAGGCCGCCCTCGCCGCCCGCCACAGCGTGGAGCAGTCCCGCGAGGCGCTGGAACAGCAGATCGCCCAGATCTCGGATGGGCTGGACCAGCAGAACGACGACATCTCCAAGCTTCAGGCCAAGCTCGCGGATGCCAAATCCCGCGAAAAGGCACTCTCCATCCGCGCCCGCACCGCGCAGGGCCGCCTCAAGACCCGCGAAAAGCTGTACGACACCCGCATCGACGACACGCTGAACCGCTTCGATCAGGTGGAACGCGCTCTTGATGAGCTCGAAGGCAAGGCCGAGGCCTATGATCTGGGACGTCGCACCGGCCGGCCGTCGCTTCAGGAGGAACTCGCGGCCCTTGAAACCGATGCTGTCGTGGAAAACGAGTTCGAGGCTCTCAAGCGCCGTGTTGCCGAAAAGAAAAATGCAGTCTGATCCCCGTACCAGACAGGAAAGGGCCCCCGCATGAGTCCGGACAATCTGGCGCTTCTCATCCCCATCGTCGCCATCATTGCCTGGGCGGTAACCAGCATGGTCAAGCATACGACGCGACAGGCCGATCCGCCCGGGCAACCTGATCCCATGCTGCAGGCCGCCCTGACACAGGCCGAAGCCCATGCTACGCGTCTGGAAGAAAGGATCGACCAGCTCGAACGCATCCTCGATGAGGATATCCCGGGCTGGAGAGCAAGGAACGCACGATGACACGCCGCCCCGTCCCCTTTTCCGGCCGCTGCCCGGCGCTTCTGGCCCTGCTGGCGGGTACCGTCCTGCTGGCGCCCGCAGCCCACGCCGCGCGCATGACCCTGTCCGGAGAGGATCTGGATCTGTCCGTCCCCTGCACCGGACAGGTCAGGGTCGTGGTCGATCCCACCATGAAGGACGGAGCGACCCTTGATTCGAGCAGCCTGGCCCAGGTCGCGATGCACACCGGCAAGGAAGAGGCGCAGAGCCGCATTTCCATCGCCACAAAAGCCTGCGCGCCGAACGGAAAGCTGACGATCAGCATTTCCCCGAATACCGGCCTGACCATCCACGACAGCCACGACACGCATTTCACCATCACCGGAAAGCTCGCCTCGCTGGATGCCAGCCTCGATTCCACGACGATGGACATCGAGGACACGCAGTCGCTGGACCTGAACATGCAGGGCGCTTCCAGCGTCCATATCAAATCCCTTGAACGCGCGGCCCAGATCGTGGCGTCGGGAACCTCGACCCTGACGGCCGACACCGTCCAGCTCACAGCCCTTTCGGCGCAGTTGACACAGAATGCGGCCATGACGCTTTCCGGCAGCAGCATTGATGCCCTGACGCTGGTGACGGCCGATCAGGCCAGCGCGACCATTCTGGGTCATGCGACTGTTGCGACCGTCGCGGCCAACGGGACGGGCGAGGTCAATATCGAAGCGGTTTCGGGACCGATGGTGCGCTCGGGCAAAGGCACCGTACGCGTCGGCGCGCAGAACGGTGTGATCTACCGCCTGTCTCTTATACACATCT